>JBGART010000067.1:0-41626 GCA_044230055.1 Myxococcaceae bacterium
CCGCGCTCGTCGAGAGAGTGCTTCAGCAGCGAGTATCTCTGCGCAACCGGAGCGCCCCTGTCCACAGCGCCGACAGATCACGTCTTGGCGTGCCAGTCGATCAGAAACCGATCACTTAATTCCGTGACGGGCACTTCTTGCCGGTTTCGAGCGAGTTGCTCGACGAACGGTTGCATCTGGCCCGTGCCCGCGTGCCTGGCGCAGCCTCCACCGCGGTCCGAGCTCGGGCCAGCTCCGACGAGGCAGGGCGTCCACCACCGCGCCCCCCCGTCTCCCTCTGAGCCCACTGCACTGCAACCATCCAGGCGGCCGGCCTCGAACGCCACCGAGTTTCGCGAACACGAGGCACCTCAGCCACTGGAAGCGGCTGTCCAGGCCTCGGGCCTTGCCACCTCGCGACCAAGCGCCTGACGGCGCAACGCTGAACGCGAACGGTGGGTGCCTCTATGCCCGGCGTCGCCTGCGCAGCCGCAGCGCCAGCAGCGCCAGCAGCGGCGACAGCCCGCCGAGCGCCGTGGAGCATCCGGCCAGACCGCTGCCTCCGCCAACCGCGACAATCCGATGGCTCACCTGCGCGGTGCCGTCGCACGGGCTGGGCGGCAGGCCCGCCGGGTACGTGTCGCAGAACCCCTGCCCCGTGCCATTGTCCAGCGCGCGCTTGGACGTCTCGCCCAGCGGCGCGGAGGGCGCCATCGTGGAGCTCTCGATGTCCACGTGATCCAACCCCACCACGTGCCCCAGCTCATGCGTGAGCGTGTTCTGAATATCCGTGGACACGCACTGTGGCGTCTGGGGCCGCAACGGGTCGCACGGCGGTGAGGAGATGGTGGTGAAGAGGTACCCCTCTTCGTCCTTGTGCGGAGACGCGTTGAACTCGATGTCCGCGTCGAAGATGGTGCCCGTCTTGAAGCTGAAGGTGGTGGTGGTGAGCGCGATGGTCCCGTCGGAGCCATCCCAGCAGCGGTACTTGTTCCCGCAGGTGTTGTCGTCCTGGCACGCGTCGCCGAACGGCACCACCGCGTCGCACCGCACCTCGCGGAAGGTGAGCACGTTGGTGTTCTCACCTTCGGCCGCGCCCTGCTTGTAGCCGACGACCACGTCCGCGAGCGGCGTCGCCTTGGTGAACTTGAAGTCCGTGCAGCCGCGGGCGAGCGCGGACCAGGTGAGGAACGCCTGGTCCATCGCCCCGAACTCAGAGGTGCCGGCGGTCCGCGCGCTGCCCACCGAGTGGTACGTGTAGATGAACTCGCGCGTCTGCCAGGCCAGGCACATCGACTTGCCCTGCACCTGCGTGCGCTTGTAGCCCTGGGCGTAGGCCGCGCCACAAAGACCGAGCACCAGCAGGAACGCGAGGCGCCTCATCCGCGCCTCCGGGTCAGCCCGAGCAGCGCCGCGGCCGCCAGCAGGCTGAGCGCGCCATCGGTGGTGCCGCACCCGCTGCCCACGCCGGTGCCGACGGTCTGCTGCGCCAGGCTCTGGCCGTTCTGACCGGTCCCCGAGGTGGAGCTGCAGAGCACCGGCGGGAACTGCTTCACGTACGTGTTGCAGAAACCGGCGATGGTCGCCGGGTCGAGAACGCGCTTGTTGATGTCGCCAATGTCCGCGCTGGGGTCCATCGTCGAGTTGGGCGTGTCGATGGAGTGGTCAAATCCCAGCGCGTGGCCAATCTCATGGGTCAGCGTGTTCTGCACGTCGATGGACGCGCAGGTGGGCGCCTGGGTGTCGCCGCAGGGTGGCCCATCGACGGTGGTGAAGAGCCACGGCGTGCCGCTGGCGCGAGGCGCGGCGTTGAGCTCGATGTCCGCGTCCACGATGGTCCCGCTGCGCGTCCGGTAGGTGGTGAGCGTGGCGGCCAGGGTGAAGTCGCTGTGGCGCGCGTCCCGGTACCAGCACTTGTACTTGGTGGCGCACGCCGAATGGGGTCGCTTGGAGAGCACGCACGGGTCATCCGGCGGGATGTTGAGGTCGTCGCAGAGCTTCTCCTGGAAGATGATCAGGTTCTCGTTCTCGCCGTCCTCCAGGTAGCCCACAGAGACCAGCGGCGTGCGGTCCCCCCGGCTGAAGCGGAACTCGTTGCAGCGGAACGCCGCGGCCTGCCAGCTGGCGAACGAGGCGTCGATGGCCACGAACTCGGAGTCTCCCGGCGTGGCGGAGCTGCCCGCGGAGTTCACCTGATAGGCGAAGTCGCGCGTCATCCAGGCGATGCACACCTCCGGGTACTCGTCCGAACGCGTGCGCACGAAAGGCTCGGCGGCCAGCGCGGTAGCCCCGACCGACAGGGCGAGCATGGCCGCCAGCCTCTTCACCTGAGCAACCCCCTGCCCCGCCGTCTCGCGCGCAGCCCCAGCAGGGCCAGCGCGGCCGAGACGGGGACCAGCCCCTCTGCAGTCGAGCACCCGCCGCCCGACGTACCCAGTGCGCAGCAGTCGTACTCGCCCACCGTCCCGCCGTCGAGCGCGCGCCGGGCGCTGAAGACCGGCTCCACCACGCAGTCGCGCGACACGCCGGCGTCGGGATACGCGCTGCAGATGAACTCCCGGCTGCCCGGGTCCACCTCGCGCTTGTACGTCTCCCCGTCGCCCGCGCTGTTGTTCATCGTCGAATTGATGATCTCCGACGGCAGACACGCGTCCGCCGACACCCCCGGCGTGCGGCAGAACCGCGCGTTGGTGTGATCCAGCCCCAGCAGGTGGCCGATCTCATGGGTCATGGTGTTCTGCACGTCCGTGCCCACGCAGTTCTGGTTGAAGCCATTGTTGGGCAGCGCGGGGTTGCGGATGCACTTCGGCGAGTCCACGGTCGTGAAGTAGAAGCGCGCCGAGTTGAGCTCGATGTCCGAGTCGTAGATGACGCCGTAGCGGTCGAACGTCGTGGTGGTCAGGCCGATGACGCCGTCCGAGTACTCCCAGCAGTCGTACTCGTTCTGGCAGGTGCCCTGGTTCCAGCAGGACGCGCTGTTCCCCACGACGACCCGGCACGCCTTGGTGCGGAAGATGATGGAGTTGGTGTTGGAGGCGGAGGCCTTCTCGTCGAAGCCGATGGTGCGGTCGGCGATGAGCGGCCCGCGCTCGAAGCGGAGGCTGGCGCAGCCCTGAAACACCGACTGCCAGCTGGCGAACGAGCGGTCGATGGCGTCGATTTCGCTGGTCCCGCTGGTCACCGGGTCCCCGTCTTGCTGCGGCGAGTACTTGATGGTCGTGCCGTTCTTCCACCACAGGCAATGCGTCGTCGGCGTCACCGGCTCTCCGGTGGCGACGGCGCGGCTGCGCTGGAACGTGATGCCGTTCACCGCGAGCACCGCGGCGACGAGGGCAGCAGGGATCATGGTCCGGTCTTCCGCTGAGGCAGCAGGTTGGGCACCGTCTTGATCGCTTCCTTCACCTTGAGCTTGAACGCGTCGAGCGCCATCGGCTGCCCGTTCGGCTGCACGGGCTTGCGGGTGGCCGGATCCAGCACGAGCGCGTCGAAGTTTGTGGCGGGCACGGCGAAGGCGGCGGTGCCATCGCTGGAGCGCTCCACCTTGAACTTGCCCTGGGCCATCCCGGAGACGATGAAGCGGTCACCGCGCTGCTCGAGGAAGAGGATGACCTCCTCGCCCTCCGTGAAGTCCGGCGTCCCGGCCACGCGCTGCCCGAGGTCGCCAATCACGCCGCCCGGGTTCACGACGGTGAGCGTCCGGCGGGGCTCGCCCTTGAGGACCTCCTGCACGCGGATCTCCACGTCGGTCAGGATGCGCATGTGGTCCCCGGACCAGCGCGTGGAGAGGCGGGAGACGGTGCCGCGAACCACCGTGTCGGCGACGTGGGTGAGCGCGGGGAGATCCGCCCGCAGGACCGTCGAAGCCGACGCGGCGCCGGTCCCCGTGAGCATCGCCACCGCCAGCATGCGCAGGATGTAGGTCTTCATGGGGTCCTCCATAGCCTTCCGAAGAAGAAACGTACCTGAATTCGAGACCCTCCGCTCGTTGACCCCTCTGGATCCGTTTGCTATCCGGCCCCTCCCATGCCTGACGCCCCGCGCCTTCGCTTCGCCCCGTCCCCGACGGGATTCCTCCACATTGGCGGGGCGCGCACTGCGCTCTTCAACTGGCTGTACGCACGGCGGTTCAAGGGCACGTTCGTCCTGCGGATTGAGGACACCGACCAGGTCCGCTCCACCGCCGCGTCCCAGCAGGCCATCCTCGACGGCCTCAAGTGGCTGGGGATGGCTTGGGACGAGGGCCCGGAGGTGGGAGGCAAGTACGGGCCGTATCTCCAGACCCAGCGGCTGACCACCTACAGCGACACGGCGCGAACGCTCATCGAGCAGGGCAAGGCCTACCGCTGCTACTGCGACGCCGAAGAGCTTAAGCGCGCCCGCGCCCAGCAGAAGGAGGGCACGTACAAGTACCCGGGTACCTGCCGCGAGCTGAAAGACCCGCCGAAGGACAAGCCGTCCGTGGTGCGCTTCAAGATGCCGCAGGCCGAGGGCACCGTGGCGTTCACCGACAAGGTGCTGGGCCCCATCAGCAAGCTCCACTCGGACCTGGACGACTGGGTGATGCTGCGCGCGGACGGCATCCCGCTCTACAACTTCGGCTGCGTGGTGGATGACCACCTGATGGACATCACGCTGGTGGTCCGCGGGCAGGAGCACATCAACTCCACCTTCCCGCAGCTGATGCTCTACCAGGCGCTGGGCTGGAAGCCGCCCGAGTTCGCGCACCTGCCGCTCATCCTCGGGCCGGACCGCGAGAAGCTCTCCAAGCGGAAGCACCCGGAAGCCGACGTGATGAATCACCGGAAGAACGGCATCCACCCGGAGGCGCTGCTCAACTTAGTGGCGCGGCTGGGCTGGTCACACGGCAACGAGGAGTTCTTCAGCGTCGAACAGATGACCGAGTGGTTCGACTTCGACCATGTCGGCGCCACGTCGGGCGTGTGGAGCCCGGACCGCCTGCTCTGGGTGAACGAGCAGTGGATGAAGACCCTCCCCGTCGACGTGGTGGCCGAGCGGCTGCTCCCCTTCCTGCACGAGCGCGGGCTGCAGGTGGCAAACGACGACCGGCTGAAGAAGGTCGTCCTCGCGCTCCGGGCGCGCGCCAAGACGCTGGTGGAGATGGCGGAGACGGCGAAGTACTTCTTCTCCCGCGGCGTCACCCTGGACGAGAAGGCCGCTGCCAAGCACCTGTCGCCGGAAGGACTGGGCCTGCTGCGCCAGGTCCGGGACGTGCTGGGCGGGTCCACGGCGTGGGCCACGGCGGACCTGGACGCCGTCATCAAGACCGTGAGCGAGAAGGCCGCCGTGGGGATGGGCAAGGTCGCCCAGCCGGTGCGGGTGGCCGTGACCGGCAACACCGCCAGCCCGGGCATCGGGGAGACGCTGGAGATCATCGGCCGGGAAGAGTCCCTGCAGCGCATCGACGCGGCCTTGGCCCGCGCCCCGTGATGGACGTATCGTGTTCAACCATGAGCCTGCGGTTGCTTGACACCCTTGGGAGCCGTCTCTATAAACCGCGCCCGCTCTGGCTGGCCGTCCTGCTCGTCTCGACGGTGGCCAACGCGGAAGTGGTGAACGGCGCGCAGCTGCCGGAGAGCGCCCAGAAGGTTGGAGAAAATCGGTACCGGACGTCGGAGGACTTTGAAGGGGTTCTGAAGTACTACAAGACGGTCTACCCTCCGACCACGTACCCCCGGAAGTCAGTCATCAACCAGCCGGGAATCAAGGCTGTACACATCGTGAATCCTTCGGGGAAGAACTTCGAAGGGCTGAATATTTACGAAGCAAACGATGAAGTGAGAATCTTCGTCGTGCTGTCGAATCAACCGCCGCCGGTGAAGAAGAAGGCAGACGGGAAGAAGAAGTCGAAGTAGACGGAAACGGTCTTTGGGGGATCGTCTAACGGCAGGACGCCAGATTCTGGATCTGGCTATCTAGGTTCGAATCCTAGTCCCCCAGCATCAGTCCCGAACGGCCGCCGGAGGAAACTCCAGCGGCCGTTTGCTTTTGGGCCTCAGGGAACCCGCTCCCCACCGCACGCGTCGAAGCGAGCCGGTGCCGAGGAAGGAGCCTGAGCGATGCGATGCCTTGTGGTTGGCGTGGGACTCGCGCTGCTCCTGCCCTGGCCGCGGGCGCTGGCGGGCGACGCGGTTGAGGAAGCCGTCCCTGAGCTCCGCGCGTTCCTGTCCACCGAGGCGGACCGAGACCAGACAGTCCAGTACCTGAAGCGCGAGGTGCGACGGGTCTTCCCGGACGACCCCAAGCTCCGCGCTCTCGCGCTTGAGAACATCGCGCAGAACCTCGCCGACAAGTTGACGCTGCATCCGCCGGGCGGCACGCAGTTCACGCTGACGCCAGAAGAGCTGAGGCGCACGGTCATCGACTACGAGCTGTTCAAGCTGAAGACCTATCTCTCCTCCGGGGTCTTCCCCAAACGCTACTTCGGCTACTTCGATGAGAAGTGGGACACCGCGGCGCACGAGCGGGTGCTGCGTGAGGTCACCCACGCCGCCGTCAAGCTGATCAACGAGGCGCAACAGAAGAAGGGTTCAGCGGTCCGCGTCAGCGACATCGAGATCGCCGTCACGTTCATCGCCGAGGGTGGCGCGCTGCTCCTCCGAGAGAAGCAGGCCCAGCTCGACGACGTGCATCCTGTGTACGGCGTGGGTCTCGACGACATCGGCATCGGCCTGCGGCTCTACAGGGACCTTGCGCTCCAGTTCGACAAGGAGCTCGGCACCGACTTGCAGCACGTCGTCTCCCTGGAAGCGGACGGGAGCGCGTACCTGAAGCGCAACATGCGCTTCAAGGAGGCCATCCTCGGCACAGCGCTCATGTACATCTACGAGAAGGAGCTCGCAGCTCGGAAGCTGAAGGAAGCGGAGGGCGCGCAGCTTGAACAATTTTCCCTCGACGATCAGTTCGTCGTCGGGTCTCTCGTCTACAACTCCGGGCTGACCTTCTCGGTGAAATCTCGCGAGGCGATCAAGGCCTTCTCCACGGCGGAAGACCTTCACCGCGTCTCAACCCGCAACGCAAAGTCCAGAGGGCTGCTCCCCGTCCTCGCCCCACCGGTCGCCGCGGCGCGACTTCGAGGCGGTGACGGTTACCCGGATCAACCCACCTCGTGGAGCGGCATGTACCACGTGCTTCAGCGCTACGGCGGCTACCAGGCGCTCCGCAGATTCACCACCGTGTTCGATGAACGCGGGATGTACCGAGTCCGCTGAGCGTCGTGTTCGAATGGAGAGCGAATGCTCGAGTCCTTCTTGACGAGCACGGCCGCCACCGGGCATAAACCGCAGCTCGCGGAGGTCAGTTGACTCCACGACGGGTTCGACGTAGGAAGCGCGCCCGGCAAATAGCTGGCCCTGTCGTCTAGTGGTTAGGACGGTGCCCTCTCACGGCACAAACTCGGGTTCGAATCCCGGCAGGGTCACAACCTCTCGTCCGAGGGAAAGAAGGCCTCCGAGGCAACTCGGGGGCCTTTTTCATGCCGGGCCAGGCGCCTACGAAGAGGCGGAATGAAGACCACCACGAATTCGAGGAGGCCGGCACAAAGACACTCCTCAGCAGGTTCGTGACCGACGTGACGTAGAGCTTCGAGTTCCATCAAGCGCTACGCGTGCAGAGGCATCTCCAGCGTGAACACCGTTCCGCGCTCCCGGCTGCTGACGACGTCCACCGTGCCGCCGTGCGCTTCCGCCACGCCTTTGACAATGGTCAGGCCGAGTCCCCATCCCGTGGCGCCGGTCTGATCCGCCCTCCTCCCCCGCTTAAACAACTCGAAGAGGCCTTCCTGGTCGTCTGGGGAGAGCGGCTCGCCCTGGTTCTGGATCTGGATCGCAACGCGCTCATGCGCTGCTCCCGTCGAAGCGGCGCTCACCTTGATGGGGGCGTCTTTCGCCCCGTACTTCACAGCATTGGTGCACAGGTTCTCGATGGCGCGGCGCAGGAAGCCTGGGTCCCAATCTCCTTCGAGCGGCCGATGGCACTCGAGCTGAAACCGGTTGCCGTAGAGGTCGCACAGCCCGTCCAGGGTTCCGCGAAGGAATGCGCGCAGCTCAACGTGCTCCAGGTGAACGGGCAGCGCCTCGCCCACGCTGATTCTCTGGGCGTCCAGGACGGATTGGATGAGCCCGTCCACCCGGCGCAGGTGGGTGAGCGAAGTCTCTGCCATGGCCTGATGGTCGCGCTGACACCCTGACCTTGAGATGCGCTGGAGGTTGAGCATGGCGGTGGAGAGCGGATTTCGAAGATCGTGGACGATGGCGGAGACGAACAGGTTGCGCAGCGTCTGCTCCCTGCGCAGCCGCGCGGCCGACATCGCCAGCCTGCGATCCACGTCCCCGACGATGATGGAGATTCCCAGCGTCAGCATGGAGAGCACGACCACGGTGACGGAGAGTGTGGTGGTGCCCATGATCCCCGCGCCCCGGGCGTGGAAGTGGTCAGAGTGCACGAAGGTCGCCGCGCTCATCCCCGTGTAGTGCATCCCCGCGATGGCCAGGCCCATGTAGATGCTGCCTCGCAGCAGGGGCCCTCGATGGTCGATGTCGCGCGAGGGGAACGCGAGGGCCTGGGCGTAGCTCCGGTTGAGCGCCGAGGAGAGCGCGAGGGCTTTGAAGGAGGCCAGCAGCGCAATGAGGATGGAGGCCGCGACCAGCGCCAGGTTCCACTTCAGCGTGGCGGCCATCCTCATCGAGTACATGGCCATGTAGTGCATCCCGGCGATGGCGATGGCCAGCCAGGCGGCACCCCAAAGGCGCGAGCGGACGACGGAGGAACGGCGCGTATAGAGGTACAGCGCCAGCACTGCGTTGATCGCCGCGATCGCGAACGACGCGAGGACCAGGGACCGTCCGTAGGTGACGTCCATCCCGGCCATCTCCATCGCGAACATGCCGATGAAGTGCATGCTCCAGATGCCAATGCCCAGGGTGAGGCCGCCAAAGAGCGTGAGGAGCACGCGAGAACGGCCCTTGGCGATGGAGATGCGGCTGGCGACGTCAAAGGCCACGTAGGAGTGCAGGATCGCGATCACGATCGAGACCACGACCAGCGCTGGGTTGAAGCGAGGCTCCACTCGCAGGCCCTCTGACCTGAACAATAGGTGCGACCCTCGCCGGAGGCAGCGCGGCCACGTCCGCTGCGACGCCTACCTGCGCTCGGTGGGCTCGCTGGCAGAGATACCCAGCTCGGCCTTCAGGCTGCTGATCACGCGGAGCAACATCCCTCTGTCTTGCGGCGGGACGTCCAGATGCCTGAACGCCCCCTCGAAGTCGGTGGGCTTGAAGGCCTTCGTGGAGGGCACAAACAGGCTCATCGCTGTGACGATGCCAAGCGCGATGGCGGAGCTGGTCATCACGGCCGCAGTCGTCGGGTGTCCGGCGAACGAGTCCGCCAGGCGCTTGCGCTGCTTGGCGTTGGGCCCGAACCTGCCCGCTATCACCAGCGACTTCCGGCGCGCTGGCGAAGCCGCCACCGCCGCCACGACCCCGTCCCAGTCCGCGTCCGACATCGGCACGTCGGCGCTCAGAACGATGAGGTAGGGACCCATCTCCTTGAAGGCCAGGGTTTTGATCTCAGGCTCCGGAGCCGAACGCGGGCCTGCAGCGTAACGCCAACCCCCTAGCTGCTCAACAACCTGGGAAGGCTGATGTCCAGCTGGCTGCGCATCAGTCGAATCACGCTGCTGACCTCGTTCGAACCAATGCCGAGCTCGGCTCGAACCTTGGCCAGAACCTCCTCATGCAAGCGCTCGCGTGCGCGCGACACCCACCGGGCGGCGGTCGACCGGCCGACGTGAAACATCGCGCCAATTCCGTCGACGGACAGCCGCTCCACGCACGACAGGCGCAGCAACAGCCGCTCGCGCTGCTCGAGCGTCGCGAGCGCTGCGGCGACCGCGCGATTGCACTCCGCGAGGTGCCGGCTCTTGATCGCCGCCAGCTCCGGGTTGTCCTCCGCGATCAGCTGCCCCGCGCGGCTCCGCGGAGCGGCTGGCCAGAAACCGCTGGAACTCGCGAGGCTCCACGCAGACGCCTGGCCACGCTCGCTGCCCTCTGTCCAGGGCAGCCTCAAGCTCCTCGTCAGTCACCGTCATCTCTGGCGCGGACGCCCAACACGAAGGTAAACCGCGTCACAAGCCGAGGGCCCAAGCGGGAGAAGCATCTGTCGCAGCGGATCAGGGCGGCGCGCCCGACATGAGCTGGGCGACGCCTCGCGGGAGGGTGGAGAGCAGCAGGGCAATCGCCAGCGCCGCGTAATACACGCGCCTCGCCGTGGGGTGCTGGAGGTAGCGGGCGAGGCGCTTCCCGAGCTCAATCCAGAACAGGCCGGACACCAGGGTGATCACAATGAGGAGCCCCACCTCGCCAAGCTTTGCTTCGATGGACCCGGCCGCGAACAGCGTGGAGACCATGAGGGCAATCTGCCAGGCCTTGCCGTTGATCCACTGAAAGAGCGCGGCCTCAATGAAGCTCATGGGCCGCGCGCTGGCCGTCACGTTCAGCTCCTTGCCAAAACCCATTCTGAAGATGCGCAGCGCAAGCCACGCGACGTACGCCAGCGATGCAACGGTGAGCACGGCAAACGCCCACGGGAGTCGCCGGAAGACCTGCGCTGAGCCCAGCTGCACCGCGAGCAGGAGCACCGGGAAGCCAAAGCAGATCCCAAAGAGATGCGGCAGGGTTCGCTTGAGTCCCCACGCGCCGCCGGAGCCCGCCAGCATGATGACGTTCGGCCCCGGCGTGAAACCGCTCGCCAGCGCGAAGAGAACGAACGGGCCCCACGGGACTTGCTCTGTCGTCATCCGCGCCCTCCATACTGAACACGCGTCACGACCGGCAAGCAAACCAACGCCCAGCGCGGCCCGGCTCCGATAGTGTCCGCCCCTGCGATGGACACCCAGGCAACCGTTTCGCTCAGCAAGTTCCTGAGCTTCGTCCTTCGGCACCAGCCGGAGAGCATCGGCCTCACGCTGGACGCGAACGGCTGGGTCGACGTGGCGCAGCTGCTCGCCCAGTGTCAGGCGCACGGGCGTCCGATCTCACTGCACACGCTTCGGCACGTCGTCACGACGAACCCGAAGCAGCGCTTCGCCTTCAGCCTCGACGAGCTCCGGATCCGCGCCAACCAGGGACACTCGGTCGACGTCGATCTCGGCTACGCGCCCGCTGCCCCTCCCGTGCTTCTCTTCCACGGCACCGTCGCGGCCTGCCTCGACGCCGTCCGCATCGAGGGCCTTCGAAAGATGAGCCGCCACCACGTCCACCTGTCCCCGGACATAGCGACGGCACAGCTCGTCGGCGGCCGACGAGGCAGCCCGGTCCTGCTGAAGGTCTCCGCCGCGCGGATGCACAGCCAGGGACGGATTTTCTACCTGTCGACCAACGGGGTCTGGCTCACCGAGCACGTGCCTCCGGAGTTCATCGAGTTCCCGTGACGGCTACTTGATGCAGAGGAGCGCGCCGCCGATGATCAGCGCCACCCCCAGCGCGGTTCGCGGCGTCACCTGCTCCCCCAGGAACAGCCGCGCGAGGAGGACCGCGATGGCGACGCTCAGCTTGTCGATCGGCGCCACCCGGGACGCGGGCCCCAGCTGGAGCGCCCGGAAGTAGGCCAGCCACGAGAGCGCCGTCGTCACCCCGGACAGCGCGAGAAACACCAGCGACCGGGTGCTCAGCTGCGAGAGGGCGCGCTGCTCGCCGTTCGCGAGGGCGATCGCCCAGGCGAACACCAGGATGACGACCGTCCGGATCGCCGTGCCCAGGTTGGACGGCACGTCCTGAATCCCAAGCTTGCCGAGGATCGCCGTCGCGCCCGCAAACCCCGCCGACGCCAACGCGTACGCCCACCAGGGATGAGTCACGTGGAGCCCCCTTGAATCAGTGCAGCGTCATCTCCAACCGAGGACACGCACTGCCCTCCATGGGCACTGGCACCGTCTCGACTGCGCGCCGCGAACGGGGAGGAGACGCGGCACTAAGCCGGCCTCTGGCTGGACGCCACGGGGACGGAGAGCCGGAACGTGGCGCCGGGCACTGCGGTGGGGAGCAGCTCCACCGTGCCGCCGTGGGCCTCCAGGATCCGCTTGACCACCGCGAGGCCCAGCCCGGTGCCGGTGGGCTTGGTGGTGAAGAACGGCTGGAAGATCCGCTCCCTCAGCTCCGGCGCAACCCCAATGCCCTCATCCACCACGTCGAGGTGCAGGGACGCCTGCCCGCCCTCGCGCGCGAGGGCCGCCTTCAGCGTCACCCGCCCCGCCCTCGCGGTCGCCTGCACCGCGTTGACCAGGAGGTTGACCAGCGCCTGGCGCAGAAGCCGGGGATCCAGCCGCACCTCCGGCAACCCCGCGGCCAACTCCAGCACCAACTCCACGGCCACCTCGCGGGCCGGCTGGGCCACTGCCTCCAGGACGCTGGCGATGAAGGTGTCCAGCTGAACGGAGACCAGCTCCGCGTTGTACGGCCTGGCGAAGTCCAGCAAGTCCCCGACAATCCGGTTCAGCCGGTCCGCCTCCTCCGCGATGATCTTCTCGAAGAGCACGGCCTTGGAGTCCTTCGGCGACACCCTCCGCAGCGAGCTCAGCGAATTGAAGATGGCGCCCAGCGCATTGCGCAACTCGTGGGCCATCGCCGCGGACAGCTCGCCCAGGGCGGCCAGGCGCTCGTGCCGGACCAGCTCCTGCTGCGTCCGCTCCAGGCGGTCATAGCTGGCCTTGAGCTCCTCCACCCGGAGCCGCTGCTCCGAGTACAGCCGCGCGTTCTCCAGCTGCACGCCGATCTGCGCGGCCAGAATCTCCGTGAAGCGCGCTTCCTCACGCGTGTAGTGATCCGGCCGGGTGCGCACCACGTTGATCGTCCCTTTGGACCGGCCCGAGCTGAACGGCGCCATGCAGAACTCTTGAAAGCCGTAGCGGCCGAGGTCCTCGCCGATCTCCACCGACAGCTGGGAAAGGGACACCGCACGCGCCTGCTGGCTCAGCGCGGTCTGACCTGTGTGTGTGGCGCTGGCCGGCATCCGGAGGTAGCGCTCCCTCAGCCCAGGGTCGGATCTCCCGAACGGCGTGCCGAGCATCGTCAGCCGGCCCGCGACTTCGTCGAGCAGGTAGATGATTCCGAAGTCGCTCTGGGTGACCTTGGCGACGAGGGCCACCAGCTCGCTCGCCAGCCGGTCCAAACCCTTCGAGGAGTCAGCCGTGGCGACTGCACGCAGCGCCTCCTGCTCCAACGTCCGGCGCTCCAGCATCTCGATGGTGTCGGCCGTCTCGATCGCCGACCCGAGCTGCGCGCCGAACAAGGACAAGGCACGGCCGTGGTCCCCGGTGATCTCGTTCGAACAGACGAGGATGGTGCCCCAGGGAGCGCCTCTGACCGTCACCGGGACCAGGACGGCCCGCTCGAAGCCGCCGCGCAGCAGCGCTGCGCGCGTCACGCCCTCGTCGAGCCCGGCCTCCCGGTGGAGGAAGTCAGCCCAGCGCAGGGCGAGGTTGTCGATGAAGAGCGTCCGCCCCTCAGCAAGGGACCGGACGGAGGGCCCCCCTGGATCAACCGCCCCCTTCACGTTCCTCAAGGGGTACCCGAGCACCGTCTCCAGCCAGGCGAGCTCGCCCTTCGGGTCACACGCGTAGCGCAGTGAGCCGACGTTGCCTTCCATCTGCGTCACCACCAGCCGGAGGCCAATCTGCCAGAGCCCCTCACCCGCCGTGGTCAGCACCGCCTTGACCGTGCGGGCGCGCTGAGCCGCCGCTGCAATCTCCGCCAGCTGCGGGAGGAGCTCCGCGGCAGCAGGACTGCTCTGGAAACTGTGGGCTGGCTCGGCCCGCGGGAAGCTCATTGGCTGTGCTCCAAGGTCGACTGGAGGCTCCGCGTGACTAGCAGATGTCGCAAGACAGGGTCGACCGACTTTGCGGTGGCAGGCGAGCTACCCGCCGAGCCGCTGCAGCGGCCCCTGCTTGTAAGCTGCGACGACCTGCCCAGTGGGCTTGGTGTAATCGCCGTACGTCGCCCCGAAATTCGCGTCGTCATACCCGAACGCGTGGAGGACGGAAGTGAGCAGGTTGTGCATCCCGGAGTGGGTCTGGTACTCGCCGGTGGAGGCCTTGAGGTTGTAGTTGAGGTGCCGGCCGGTCTTCCATTTCCCCCCTGCCCTCCCCGCCAGCAGCACCGGCACGTCGGAGACGCCGTGCGCCCCGCCCATGGCGAACTCGCTCGTCCAGAGGATGGCGCTCTGGTCCAGCATGCTGCCGTCACCCTCGGGGGTGGCCTTCATCCCGTCCAGGAAGCGCGCCAGCAACGTCATCCGCCAGCGCCGGTTCGCGAGCACGGTGTCGTACCACGCCTGGAACCGCGCCCCGTCCGGCCCGTCCTTGCCCACCTCGGTGGCGGCGTGGTCCAGCGAGTGGCCGATGTCGTAGCTCGCCGGGTACGACGGGGAGAGCCACGTCGCGTGGAAGTCGCCAATCTCCAGCGTGGCCACGTTCGTGATGCCGCAGCGGAACGCGGCGATGAGGAGGTCCACGTGCAGCTCGCCAATCTTCGGGTCGACCGCCTGCGGGTCCCACGGGCCGGTCACCCCCTTGGGCTTCTTGCACTCCGCCCGGGGCGGTGGAGGCAGCTGGGCCACGCGCAGCTCCAGCGAGCGCAGGTGCTCCAGGTGCGCGTCGATGCTGCGACGGTCGGTGGCGCCCAGCCGCGGACGAAGCTGTCTTAAGCCCTCGCTCGTCCCGTCCAGCACGCTCTTCTTCAACGCACGCGCGCGCTCCAACGCGGGATCCGGCGGCATGCCCGGCTCCTGCACGTTCGCGAACAGCTTCTTGAAGGCGACGAGCGGATCAAACTGACCCGGGTTGGCCTGGTTCGGCCCCGCGTAGAACGGCGTGCCGTAGTTGTGCGCGTGCATGTACAGGCTCACCAGCGGGAACGGCACCGGTGTGCGCTGCGCCAGCCGCTGCGCCAAGACGAAGTCGATGGACGGGCCGCCCACGGCGTAGGTCTCCGGGCCGGACCGGCGGGTCTTCGCCTGCGTCAGCGCGGAGACGTTCGCGAAGCCGTGGTCCCCGTCGAAGTCCGAGTCGTGCTTGCACGCGATGTTGTCAATCCCGCGCAGCAGCAGCAGCGCGTCCGCGTGGTCCGCCAGCGGCGCATGAATGGCCCCCAGCTGCAGCGCCTCCCCTTCGCTCGCCGGTTTCCAGGCGTCGACGCCGTTCTCCTTGCCCTCGCCGCTGTAGCGTTCGCCGTCCTTGGCGATGTTGCAGAGGGTGCCGCCGTGCTCGAAGAAGAGGGCGAAGCGCTGCGCCCGTGCAGGCAGGCCCTGGGCCCACGCCGCGCCGTGGGTGAGCTCCAGCAGCGGCAGGGAGAGGGCCGTGCCAGCGAAACCGCGGAGGACGAGTCGTCGGGAGATCATGGCGCGGGCCGGACGAGCTGAAGGGAGGGGCTGGTCACCAGGTCCAGCAGGAGCTCTCGCATGTCGCCGCTCTCGCGGAACCGGGCCTGGGCGGAGGCCATCCCGCAGCGGTCGGCCTCCGCGCTGGGCCTCTGCATCGCGCGGGCAAAGAAGCGTTCGGCGAAGCAGTCCTGCGCCGCGGGGTTGGCCGCCAGGCGAGAAGAGAGCTCAATAGGACCTGAAATCCACCCCTCCAGCGCCCCCGCGTTGACTTGCGCCGCGGCGTCGATGGGCGCGCTGAACGGGGTGCCATCTCCCGCCGTCCCCGTGTCCTGCGTCTGCCACGCCCCCAGCGCGTCGTAGTTGCCCAGCGTATGGCCCAGCGGGTTCACCAGGCTGTGACAGGCCTGGCACTCGGCCGCGGAGGTCTTGAGGTCCACGCTGCCGCGCAGGGATGCGGGGTATTCGCCTGTCGCCGGCAAGGGCGGCGTGTTGTCCACCGCCGGCGGCGGAGGCCCCAGCTGCTGACACAACACCTGACGGAAGAGGTGGACGCCGCGGTGGATGGGCGACGCGTAGTCCTGGTTGGCCTGGGCCGTGAGAAACGCCGCCCGCGTGAGCGCGCCCGCGCGCTGGGAGGGCGCAAGCTTCACCCACTGAAACTCGCCCGGGGCCGTGGGGCCCTCCACGCCATAGAGCGCGGCCAGCGGCCCGTCGACATAGGCGTCCGTCGAGGTGAGCCACGCCTGGAAGGAGCTCTGCTCGTCGAAGAATGTCCGCTCGAAGAGGGCCTCGCTCTCCGTCCGCATCGCCGCGCGCAGCTCAGGCGAGTCCTGAGGAAAGCGGTCCGCCGACTTCGGCAGGTCCTCCAGCGCCGGCCGCTGGCTGGACGCGTCCAGCGCCAGCCAGCTGGAGGCGAAGGTGCGCAGCGTCTGCCGCGCCCTCGGGCTGTCGAGCAGCCGTTGCGCCTGCAGCCTCAGCCCCTCTTCGGTGTCCAGCTCCCCCGCCGCGGCGGCCCGCAGCAGCCCGTCATCGGGCGTGGTGTTCCAGAGCAGGAAGGAGAGCCGCGCGCCGCGCTCATAGCCTGTCGCCCGCCGCAGCCCGCTGGCCAGGGCGTCGTCCGCGACGCCCTCCTCCACCCGGTACACCATCTGCGGGCTCTGGAGGATGACCTGGGCCACCACGTCCAGCGACTCGCGGAAGCTGGGCGGCGGCGTCACCCCGGGCGTGTCCTTGGCGCGCGTGTAGACGCCCAGGAGCCACGCACGCTCGTCTTCGGTGAGCGGCCGCCGGAAGGCCTGGCCCGCCAGGCCCTCGATGAAGGCCTTCGCGCAGGCCACGTCGTGCGCACCAGACGTGTCGCACGGGGCGAAGCGCAGGGCGCTGCCCGCCTGCACCACGGCCTCTACGCCCGAGTTCAGCGCGTCCACTTCCAGCAGCGTGATGACGTCGCCGGTCGCCGGTGCCAGCGGCAGGCTCAGCGCCGGCTGGCGCAGGATGTCCCGCGCGGAGGCCAGGTACTGCTCCGGCTGCAGCCGGCGCAGCGGGCTCTCCGGCACGTCCGGCACGCAGGCAGCGGGCGGCGGCTCCTTGACCGGAGGCGCCGCCACCCTCGTGCACCCCGCGAGGGACAGCGTCAGCAGGAACGTGACTGCGCTGCGACCCATGCCGGGCCGTAAATACCTCGACGGAGGGGGTCAACGAAAGCCAGGCGATGCGGCGCCCTCTCGCGTCAGCTCCCGGACGCTCGCGGGGCGCTGGTCGCCCCGACCGCCTCCAGCGCGGTGACGAGCTTGTCGCGGTCAATCGGCTTGGTCAGCATCGCGTTCCCGCCGACCGCCACCAGCGCGGCTTCGGTGTAACGCGCCGTGTACGCCGTGAGGAAGATGACCGGGACGTGGCTGGAGGGGAAGTCATTGGCATACGGCGGGCGCTGGTCCTGCGGCAGCGTGCCGCGGAGCAGCTTGGTGATCTGGATACCATCCAGAAAGGATCCCGAGAGCTGAATGTCCATCAGGATGGCGGAGAACTGAGCGCTCCCCTGCAGCGCCGCAACCGCCTCGCGCGCGTTCCTCGCGCGGGTCAGCTCGTACTGCCTCCCAAGGAGCAGCTGCGCCACCTCCCAGTTGTCATCCTCGTCTTCGACGTACAGCACGGGCGGGAGCGGCTTGTGCGCTGGCCCCCCGAGAGCTCCAACTGCTTTCATTCGGCCACCTTCTGCTTGTCCCCCACGAGCCGATTGATCTCTACAATCAGCGCCGCGGGATTCCAGGGCTTCGCCATCCAACTCGCGCCCATCGACGTCACCACCGCCTGGTTCGCGTGATGAGCGCTCAATACCAGAACCGGCAGGGGCGCCTGCAACCCGAGCCCCTGAATCTCCTGCAGTACAGTGATACCGCTCTTGCGCGGCATCATCACGTCAAGAATGACCAGACGGGGGCTCAGCTGATTGACGGCCTGAAGCGTTGCCCGGGGGTCGGTAACACCGACAACCTTGTAGGGCGTCTCCCGTAGTGCCAGCCGGATGGTCTCTGCCACCAGGGGTTCGTCGTCGACGACAAGGATGACGCTGTCGGCGGCGCCCACCGGCACTGCGGCGGGACGGCGCGCAATCTCCACCACCTTAGGAAGCCGAACGAAGAAGGTGCTGCCGCTGCCCAGCGCGCTCTCGAGCCAGATCTTCCCACCGTGCAGCTCCACGAGCTGACGGGTGATCGCCAGCCCGAGGCCCGTCCCACCGAACTTCCGCGTCGCGCCTCCCTCCACCTGCCGGAAGCTCTCGAAGATGACCGCGTGGTTCTCCGGGGCGATGCCGATGCCGGTGTCCACCACCTTCAGCACGAAGGTCTTCCCCTCGTCCTCCAGCTGGAGCACCACCTCGCCGTTGTCGGGCGAGAACCGCACGGCGTTGCTCAACAGGTTGATGAGAACCTGGACCACCTTCACGGTGTCCAGCCGGACCAGGAAGTCCGTGCCCTCGCGGGGGATGCTGACCCGGATCCCCCGCTTGGCCGCGAGCGGCTGAACGGTCAAATGGGCATCCTCAAGGAGCGTCCCCAGCGACACCTCCTCAGGCTCCAGCTGCATCTTCCCGGACTCCAGCTTGCTGGCGTCGAGAATCTGATTCACCACGCCCAGCAGGTGGCTGCCGTTTCGCCGGATGGTCTGCAGGTGATCGTAGGAAGCGGCTGCGTCCCCCGCGTACTCGATCCCCGCTTGAGGGGAGAGCGTCCCGACCTTCGCACAGATTGGGCAAGGAGCACCGGGATCCACCTCCTCGCCGGGCTCCAGCTGGAACGGAGTGCCGCACCCCGCACACTTCATCCACGGCGGCCGCAGGAAGTCATCCACCATGCCACGCGGCAAATTGATGATGGCGTTCAACGGCGTACGCAATTCGTGTGAAACATTCGCCAGGAACTCGCCTTTGAGCCGCGCGGACTCCTTGGCGTCTACCAGCGCCTGGGCCAGCTCCTGATTGGCGACGGTCAAGGACGCGGCGAAGCGCTTGTTATCGGCGCTGATCCGGAAGAAGTCGCCGAGGACCACGATGCTCGCGACAATCCCGATGTCCGACAAGACAAACGGGAGGCTCCGCTGAACGGAGATGACCCGGACATCCGTCAGCACGTCCGCGCAGAAGCAGACCGCAAATACCAGGGCGTGGATCAACAGGATGGGGCTGAGGACGCGCTTCTTGGTCACCAGGCTGTGAATGCAGAGCAGCAGCGTGGCCGCGCAGATCACCAGCCACCACACGACGATGATCCGATAGAGCGCGAAGAGCCTGGGACCCAGCGGCACGACCAGCGCCGCCGTCGCACCGACGAGGAAGAGGACGCGGTTGACTTTGCAGACCCAGGTGACTCGCCGGAGGTACCAGTCCTCGTAGAACTCCAGCATGGAGCACACCACGAACATCCCGGCGAACGGCACCAGCCGCACGCGCATGGGGATGGTCAAGAACAGCGGCGTGACGATCCCCGCTCGCAGGCAGAGGTAGAAGCCCGAACCTGCGGCCAACACAATCGTTGCCAACCACCGCCGCCTAAGCTCCCCCAGGTCTTCGGTGAACAGAAAGCCGAGCAGCACGACGAGGACAAACACGAACAGAAAGGGCGGGCCCAGCGTCAGCACGCTCTCCACCATCGTGGCCTTCAGGAAGAAGGGCTTGAGCGTGCGATCCGCGCCCAGGTACAGCCGTGCGTCCGTCGTACCGTCGTAGCCGGGGACGAGCCATTCGAAGCGCAGCGCGATGAGGTTTTTCCCCGGCACCAGAAACTGCTTGGGCACGGTCCACCCGAAGAGCTCATTGAGGTTGACCTTTGTCGCCCCGGCTGCGGCGCCCTGCTCCCCCACGAAGTGCCCATTCACGAAGGCACGCACGAAGCCGCTGCGACTGTCCCCCATGCAGAGGAAGAGGTCCTGCTGCTCCATCCCGGGCGAGAGCTCCACCCATTTGCGGACCCAGGCCCGTCCGCCGCTGACGCCCTGCGGGAGGAAGAGCCCCGGCAGCGTGATCACCTTCCAGCTCGCGTCCTCTTGTTCTGGCCGTGCCCACGCCGGGTCATCTCCCGCCTGGACCTTCCATTCGCCGGCAAGGGGACGCAGATCCCGGCGCGCCTCCGCGGGGACATGGTTCGCATACAGCACCATGAGCACGGGGATCACGGGCACGAAGGACGCCACCCAGACGAGCGCTCGCTTCTGTTTTGCCCAGTTCATCGGACGCCGATGTTCTCTCCGTCCTGGACACACGGACTGTCTGCGAATGCAGAAATGAAAAACGCCAGGGGCCTTCGGGGAGTGGGTTCCATAGGCAATTGTGGGAGAGGCGCGCGGGTTCCACTCCTGCCCTGCAGGACATAACCTCGCACGAGTCAACACGGCTGCGAAGCAGTCCGAAGCGCTCCTCCATGCACTGCAACTTTGATCAGACATCAGCCTCCGGACTGCGCACATGATTCCTTTGTCTCACCGCGGCAGCTCCGCAAGCTCGCCCCTGAAGACAGTCCTGTACGTCGAGGACGAGGACGACAACTGGGTAGTGGCGGAGCTGCTGCTCAAGAAGAAGTTCCGGCTCATCCGCGCCGCGAACGCGCGAGAGGCATGTAGGGCCGTGGAGCAGACGCGGGACCTCTACGCCATCCTGATGGACATCCAGCTGTCGGGCTCCGAGCTGGACGGCATTGCGCTCACGCGGCTGCTGCGCGGCTCGCTCAGCGCCGGAACTGCTCCGGCGGACATCGCCCACTGCCGCTCCGCCGTGCCCATCATCTTCGTTACCGCGTACGGCAACCGCTATTCCGAGGCGGCGCTGAAGCAGGCCGGCGGGAATCTGCTGATGACCAAGCCGGTGGACTTCGTGAAGCTCTCCCTTGCACTGGCCAACCTCAGCCTGCTGGGCGTGCAGGAGCTCCTGAAGAGCTAGCTGGCCGCACGCCGCGGGGAGTTGTTCAGCGCGCCCGGTCCAACCTGAGGGCGCCTCTATATCGTTGACAAGCGCCAGGCGCTGGCCTGCCATCGCCTGCATGAGCGTCTCCGACGATATTCCGAGGAGCACCCTCGAGCATTTGCTCGAGGGCTTCCAGGTGCTCGCGCCCGACTGGACGTACCTCTACGTCAACCCGGCGGCGGCGGAGCAGGGCCGGAGCACGCCGGAGGCGCTGCAGGGCACGAAGATCTGGGACGCCTACCCGGGCATCGAGGAGACGCCGCTGTTCGCGCTCCTCGAGCGCGCCATGAAGGAGCGCGTGGCGCTCACCATGGAGAACCACTTCGAGTTTCCGGACGGAAGCTCGCGCTGGTTTGAGCTGCGCATCCATCCGGTGCCCGAGGGCGTCTGCGTGCACTCGGTGGACATCGACGACCGCAAGCGCGCCGAGGAGGAGCTCCACCGGTTGAACCTGCAGCTGGAGCAGCGCGTGGCGGAGCGGACGCGGCAGCTGGAGGTCGCCAACCGCGAGCTGGAGTCCTTCTGCTACTCGGTGTCGCATGACCTGCGCGCCCCGCTGCGCGCGATCGACGGCTTCAGCGCGGTGCTGGTGGAGACCCAGGGCGACCGGATCAACCCGGAGGGCCACGGGCTGCTCACGCGCATCCGCTCCGCTGCCAACCGGATGGCGCGCCTGATTGATGAGCTGCTCAGCCTGTCACGCATTGGCCAGGCTTCGCTCACCCGGACGGACGTGGATCTCTCCGCGCTGGCGCGCTCGGTGGCCCAGGAGCTGGAGGAGCGCGACCCCAAGCGCAAGGTCCGCTGGCAGATCGCCCCCAACCTCCGCTCCCGCTGCGACCCTGGGCTTGCGCGCATCGCGCTGGAGAACCTGCTGGGCAATGCCTGGAAGTTCACCGCCCGCACCCAGGACGCGCAGATTGAGGTGCGCAGCA
The DNA here is from genome assembly GCA_044230055.1 of Myxococcaceae bacterium. Lineage (GTDB taxonomy): Bacteria > Myxococcota > Myxococcia > Myxococcales > Myxococcaceae > JBGART01. The sequence goes on from JBGART010000067.1 coordinate 21,760, forward strand.
CGGGCGAAGAGCCGGGCTCCCTGGTGGTCGCCGACAATGGCGCCGGCTTCGACATGCAGTTCTCCCGGTCGCTCTTCCGCCCCTTCCACCGGCTGCACTCGGACCGCGAGTTCCCGGGGACCGGCATCGGCCTGGCGACGGTCCACCGCATCGTGGAGAAGCACGGCGGGACGGTCCGCGCGGAGGGCGCCGTCGGCCACGGGGCGACGGTGACGGTCACGTTCGAGCCTGCCTTCCCCGCATCCCAGCGGGGCAACTAGCCCCCCCTTGTCGACGCCGTCCACCCCGAGCCTGCGGTCCATCGCCGCCCGCTACGCGCTGGTCGCGCTGGTCTGCGCCACCGCCGGGGCGCTCGCGCTGACCTTCATCGGCGCCACCGGGCCCTCCGCGCGCGTGCCCGCCTTCGAGGGCTGGCCCGTTTTCCAGATGTGGATCCGCTGGGACGCGGGCTGGTACTACGCCATCGCCAAGGACGGCTACTTCTTCTCCGACCAGGAGCAGAGCTCCGCCGCCTTCTTCCCGCTCTACCCGCTCCTCCTGCGCAGCCTGATGGCGCTGGGCGCGAACCCCTACTACGCCGGGATGGCCGTCACGTTCGTCTGCGGCCTGGGGGCGGTCCTCGCCTTCTCGCGCTGGGCCTCTCTCTTCGCGCCCGCGCCGGACGTGCGGCGCGCAGTGGCGCTCCTGCTGGTCTGGCCCTTCGCGTACTACCTCGTCGCCGCAATGTACTCCGACGCGCTCTTCCTGCTGTTGACCGTCACGGCCTTCTGGCGGCTGGAGCGCGAGGACCGGGTGGGCGCCACGCTCCTGGGCGCGCTCGCCACCGCGACGCGGCCGGTCGCCCCCGCCCTCGTCCTCGGGCTGCTCATCCGTTCGCTGGAATTGGCCCGGCGTGAGAACCGGGCCCTGCGGCCGCTGGACTTCCTCCCGGCGCTCTCCGTCGCGGGGCTGCTGGCGTACATGACGCACCTCGGGCTCACCTTCGGAGACCCGCTCGCCTTCCTCCACGCACAGAGCGCCTGGCAGCAGACGCCCGGGCCGCGCGCCTGGTTCAAGCTGGAGCTGCTGCGCCACCTGGACAAACCGCAGGACTTGCTCATCCCGCTGCTCCACGCCGCGCTCGCCTTCACGCTGCTGGGCATGGTCCCCCGCGTGCGCCGTACCCTCGGCTGGGGCTACGCCGTCTACGTGGCCATCGCGCTGGGGATGCCGCTGCTCTCCAGCCGCGACTTCATCGGCCTTGGGCGGTACGGCCTCGCCGCCTTCCCCTCATTCCTCGCATTGAGCACCGCCCTGGCCCCACGGCCGCGCCTGACCTGGGCGTGGCTTGTCGGCAGCAGCGCGTTGCTCCTCTACGCCGTCTGCCGCTACGCCATGGGCAGCTACATCTCCTAGTGCTCCGCTCGGATCGAATTGGTTCCACCTGCCCCCCCGTTCGCGTCGAGCGTAGCGCCGCGCAGCGGCGCGTAGTCGAGACGACGACACTGCACGCGGAGGGCACAGTGCACTCCCGCCTGTCAGCGAGATCCGAGAGCGCGAAGAGAGCGTACGTGGGCCCTGCCACGTCTCGACTACGCGCCGCTGCGCGGCACTACGCTCGACGCGAACGGGAAGCCGACGGTGTGCTCAATTTGCCGCGGGCGGAGCACTACAGCGCAGGCGACGCGAGCACGCCGACCTTCGGGCCGCCCCCGGGGGCCATGAAGGCGCCGCGGCGGCGGGCTTCGATGCGGGGCTGGGCGAGCTTCAACCGGACGCGGCTGAGGAGCGTGGCGATGACGACCTTCATCTCGTGCAGCGCGAACGCCATCCCCAGGCAACGCCGGATTCCCCCGCCGAACGGAACCCACTCGTAGGGGTTGGCGGACTTGCCCAGAAACCGGTCTGGAACGAACGCTTCAGGGTCCGGGTACAGCTCTGGCCGGCGGTGCAGCGCGTGGATGCAGACGGACACCGTGGTCCCCGGCTCCAGCGTGTAGTTGCCCAGCTTCCAGGGCGCGATGACCGAGCGCGCGCTCCCGTTGGCGACGGCCGAGTAGAGCCGCAGCGACTCTTTGATCGTCGCCTCGAGCACCTTCAGCCGGGGCAGGTGCTCACGGGTCAGCAGCCCGCCTCCCAGCACCTGCGTGAGCTCGTCCAGGACGCGCTGGTACACCTCGGGGCGGCTGATGATGGCGCCCACGGCCCACGAGAGCGACAGGCCCGTTATCTCGTGCCCCGCGGCGACCATCGTCACCAGCTCATCGCGGAGATCCGAATCCGACAACGCGCTCCCGTCTTCGTTCCGCGCGACCAGCAACATCGAAAGGATGTCTGGCCGCTCACCGGCGGCCTGCGCGCGGCGCCGGGCGATCTCCGCGCGCAGCTCCACGTCCACCTCGCGCACCACGCGGCGCAGCTTGCCCCAAGGGCTTCGCGGACCGAGGTCATGCTGGAGGAACTTGAACATCAGCGCCGGAGAGCCGATGGCGTCATCCGACAGGCGATTCATGAGCGCCAGCATGGGGCCCTGCTCGCTGGCCGGGATGCCGAAGATGGCCTCCAAAATCGCCGAGAGGGCAATCCGCTGGAGTGGCTTGTGGAGCGAGCGCTCCTCGTGAGGCTTCCACGACGAAAGCTCCCTCAAGGTGAGGTCTCGCAGGACGTCCGTGTAGACCAGCATCCGGTCCCCATGGAACGCGGGGAGCAGGAGCTTGCGGCGGCGCAGATGGGCCTCGCCATCGAGCACCAGCGAAGACCCGGTGCCCACAATCTCTCCGAAGATTCTCGCCTTCGCCTCGCCGGCGGTGAGCACGTCGGACCCGGCCTGGAAGACCTCCTTGACCAGCGCCGGTGACCAGACGAACACCCAGCGGCCCATGGCACCGAGGTTGAGCGTGAAGACGTCGCCGTAGCGGCGCGCGCACTCCTCGAAGAAGGCCAGGGGACGCGTCAGGTAACGCGCGACCTGAATGAGCGACGGGCTGGAGGGGCCGGGCGGGTAGGACGCGCTCATCGAGTCAGAGACAGGGTCGCCTTCTTTTCGACAGCGCCCAGGGGCGCGGTGCCCTCCGCGGGCAGCACCACCCGGAAGCACGCGCCCTCGCCGGGCGTCGAGGTCACACTGATCTCCCCGCCGTGCCGCTCCACGATCGTCTTCACGACCGACAGCCCCAGGCCGGTGCCCTGGCCCACGGGCTTGGTGGTGAAGAAGGGATCAAAGATGCGTTTGAGGGCAGTCACCGGGATGCCGGGACCATCGTCCTTCACCTCCACGAACACGTTCCCCCGGTCCACGCCGGCGTGGACCTTGATGTGTCCCTTCCGGCCCGTCGCCTGAATGGCGTTGTCGATGAGGTTCACCCAGATCTGATTCAGAGCGCCCGCCTCCCCCGCCACTTTCAAGCCCAGGTCAGGCGGAATGTCCACCTTCAGCTCCGGGCCGTCGGAGATCTTGTGAGACAGCAGCCGCACGGCAAAGCCGACGTTGGTCGCCAGGTCGATGGGCCCGAAGTTTCCCTCGCCGGAGCGGGCCTGCTGCAGCAGCGACATGGAGATCTCATCCACCCGCCTGCAGCTCTCGATGGCCAGATCCAGCAGCTCCAGGATGTCTGAGCTGGGATCCGCAATCATCTCCTTCAGGGGCAGCAGGGAGTTGAGGATGCCGTTCAGAGGATTGCGCACCTCGTGGGCAATCCCCGCCACCAACGTCCCCAGCGAAGCCAGCCGATCAAACTCGGCGACCTGGGCGGCCAGCCCCCGGACGCGCAGCTGAGAGCGGACCCGCGCCCTCACCTCGGAGAAGTGGAAGGGCTTGATGATGTAGTCGTCCGCGCCCCCCTCGAGGGACAGCACCTTGTCCTGGAGCTCGCCGCGCGCGGTGATGAGGATGAAGGGGATGCCGCGGGTGGCGGGATCCTCCCGGATCAGCTTGCACAGCTGCCCGCCGTCAATCAGCGGCATCATCATGTCGGAGAGGATGAGGTCCGGCAGCCGCTCTCTCGCCAATCGCAGCGCCTCCTGGCCATCTCCCGCTTCCATCACCTGGAACTCGGCGCTCAGCTGGGCGGCGACCATGTTCCGCAGCTCGATGTTGTCTTCAGCGATGAGGATGCAGGGCCCTTCGGTGACCTTCCGGATGGGCACGATGGGGGCGGCGCGGTCCTGCCCTTCCCCTGCCACTTCGTACTGGCGCCGCTCCGTCCCCGTGATGCCGGAGACCTGCTGCGAGGTTGCGGACACCTCGCCGGTCGGCCGGACGGGGAGGCGCACGCGGAAGGTGACCTCTTCGCCTGGCTTGTTGTCGATGGAGATGGTTCCCCCGTGGAACTCCACCAGCTCCCGCACCACGGACAGGCCCAACCCTGTGGAGCCGAAACGGCGGGCCTTCGAGTGGAGCGACTGGGCGAAGCGCTCGAACAGGCGCGGCGCCTCTTCAGGATCAATCCCCTCTCCGGTGTTCCGGACGTAGAACTCCGCGTGCTCGCCGAGCGACGCGCCTATCCGCAAGGCCCCGCCATCCGGCGTGTGCTTCACCGCGTTGGAGATGAGGTTGAGCGCCACCTGCTCCAACCGCTCCCGGTCTCCAATCAGGGGGAGCGAGTCAGGCAGGTCCAGGGTCAGCTTGATGTGCCGACTCTCAAGCTTGGAGCGCCAGGAGCCGATCAGCTCCGCGAGCATGCGGGAGAGGTCCATGGCCCCGAACTGCAGCTCCAGGCGCCCCGCTTCAATCTTCGACAGATCCAGGACGTCGTTCACCAGCTTGAGCAGGCGGTAGCTGTTGCGGACCGCCCCGCGCAGCTCCTCACGCGCCGCCTCCGGGATGCCCTCTGCGGTCGTGAGTGACTCCAGCGGGCCGATGATCAGGGTCAGCGGCGTGCGCAGTTCGTGGGACGCGTTCGCGAAGAACTGGGTCTTCTGGCGGTCCGCTTCCACCACCTTCTGAAGCGACTGCTCCAACTGAACCGTCCGCTCGGCGACCCGCTTCTCCAGGCCCGACTGGTAGTCCTTCAAGAGATCGAAGGACCGGGCGTTGTTCACGGCGATGGAGATCCAGGGCACGAGATCATCCAGGAAATCTGACTGGTCGGACTCCGGCGCCTGGGCCCGCCAGAGCTCCAGCCTGCCAATGCTGACGCCTCCCGCCGCCAACGTGAGGTCGCGCTTCCCGGGGCCGTCCGTCCGCCCCTCCGCGTACACGGTCGACAGCGCCTCCCCCACGCTGCCGACGGAGAGGATCATCCCTTCGGAGCTCAACCTCGCCGTGAGCTGATGGGCCAGCGCGCGCGCCAGCGGCGCCAGCTCCGTATACGCAGTCAGCTCGCGGCCCAGGGCGCTGACGATCTCCAGCTGCTCGGCGCGGCGGCTGATTTCTTCCTTGGCGCGTTCCAGCTCGTGGAACCTCGCGGTCAGCGCCTCGTTCGCATCCTTGAGCTCCAGCGCGACTGCCCGCGCGGCGAACGGGTAGGCGATGGCGCGCTTTACCCGCCCCAGCACACCTCCGCCTTGCGGCATCCGGACCAGGTACTGCGCGCCGTAGGGGACCAGGGTCATCTCCACCTGAGAGGGCGGCAAGCCGACAACCCGGGGCAGATCCACGAAGGTGCCCTTGGAGATGAGGAAGAACTCCGGGCAGTCCGCGTAACCCGGAGCGAGCTTCAGCATGATCTGAATCTGGTGGTCACCCGCCTCGGTGTAGCTGGGCTCCACGCAGGAGAACTGCTGGTTGCCCGCTCCGGAGGTCTTCTGCAGGGCGAAGCGGTAGAACTCCGGGGCGGTGAAGAGCAGCTTCCCGAGCACGGAGAACGGCCGGATGAAGGGCGAGCGCAGCACGGCGCCGCCCAGAGAGACGAGCTCCTCGGAGGAGAAGATCCGGCGAGCGTTCGCCATGATGCGGACGTACTGGTCCCAGCTGACGCGCTCGCCCTTCTTCTGAGCGAGCGCCAACGCCACCCCGGTCCCCTCCAGCGCGCTTTCAAGGCTGATGCCCTTCGCCTTGACGGCGCGCAGCACCACATCGAGGGCCGCGACCGAGACCTCCTTCACGAAAACCTCCGCTCGCTAGGCACCACCCCAGCGCAGGACTGCGCCGGTCGCCGCCATCCCAGCCGCGCCTGAGAACATCGCCACCACATCGCCCGCCGCCACCAGCTTCTGACTCTGGGCGTGATCCAGGATGAAGGGAATGTTTGCGCCGGAGAGATTTGAAGTCCACCCGTAGGTGTCCGCCATCCGCGCATGCTCCAGCCCAAGGTGGTTGCGGATCACCCTTCCGAACCAGGGGGTGGGCTGGTGGCAGGCCCAGAAGCCCACCTGCGCCTTCGTGAGCCCCGCGCTGGCCAGCGCTCGCTCGACGAGGCCATTCGCGACGTCGGGTGCGGTGAGGAACTGCCGCCTCGCCAGGTCCGGCTGCTCCAGGTACACCTTGATGTCGCCGTGTTCGCACCAGAGCTTGCCGGGCACTCCGGTGACGATGGACCCGAACATCGACCCGTCGGTGCAGTGGGCAATCCCCAGTACCCCCGCCCCCTCCTCCGCCGGGCCGACGATGACGGCGGCGGCGCCGTCGCCCATCCAGGCCGAGTGCGGCTCGCCGGGATCATTGACCCGCGACATGAGGCTGGACTGGATGAGCAGCCCATAGCGGGCCTGCCTGGAGGCGATCAACCCCTGCGCCATGGAGAGCTGGAGCAGGAAGGCGTTGCACATGCCCTCCACGGAGACCGAGAAGCAACGGGGCGGCAGCTCGAGCACCTGGTGCACCCTGCAGGCGTTGGCCACGTTCAGGTAGTCCGGCACCGTGCTGTGGACGAGCAGGAAGTCGATGTCACTTGGCTTGACGCGCGCCTTCGCGAACGCCGCCTTCGCCGCGGCGACCTCCATCTCCGAGGAGCGGGCGCCTTCTGACGCCACCCGCCTCTCACGGGAGCCGCGGAAGGGATCCGCTCCCATCTCCCGCATCGCCTGCGCGGCGAGCTTCACGCCCGGCGTGTCGTCCAGCTCCCGCTTGTTCTTCTTTTCCAGCGGCACGGCGTTGCGCTGGCCCCACTTGGCCACGACCTCAGGGGACCACCAGTCGTTCTTGCGAACCTCTTCGGGGAGGTAGGTTCCGATTGCGTGCACGCCAATCTGCATGGACTGCCTTCCTTTCAAGGGTGAGCGCCGGGACCCTTCGCGTGTAGCGCAGTTTGAGGGGACGGAGAACCCCGGGCAATCGTGCTACAGCGCCCAGCAAGGAGGCGTCTTCGCACCATGACCGTCGCGCGCACCCAGGCCACCGGGAAGAAGGAGCTGGACCCGGAGATCCTCGAGTTCACCACCTCGCTCCCCGTCGACCAGGCGCTCTACGCCGCGGATCTCGCCGGGAGCCTCGCGCACGTCCGGATGCTGGGCGAAGCGGGGATCATCCCCGAGGCGGACGCCGCCCGGATCCGCGAAGGCCTGGCGGGCATCTTCAAGGACGCCAGCGCGGGGAAGCTCAGCTGGCCGCTCGAGGAGGACATCCACATGTCCATCGAGGGCGAGCTCCTTCGCCGCGTGGGCGAACCCGCCCGCCGGCTGCACACCGCGCGCTCGCGCAATGATCAGATCGCCCTGGACGCCCGGCTCCACCTCCGTGAGGCCGCGGCGAAGATTCTCCGGGAGCTGGCGGCCACCGTCGCGGCCCTCGTCGCGCGGGCGCAGAGTCCGGAGGGCGCTTGGCTGATGCCGGCCTACACCCACCGCCAGCGCGCCCAGCCTGTGACGGTGGGCTACGTGCTGTGCGCGTACGGCCAGATGCTGGCCCGGGATCTCGGCCAGTTCTCCCAGGTGCTCAACGCGCTGGATGAATCCCCCCTCGGCGTGGGCGCGGTGAGCGGCACGTCGCTCCCCATCCGGCGCGAGCGGACCGCCACGCTGCTCGGCTTCTCCCGCATCACCGCCAACGGCCTGGACACAGTGGGAGACCGCGACTTCGCCCTGGACTTCGTCTACGCGGCCACCCGCTGCCTCACCCACCTGTCGAGGATCTGCCAGGACTTCGTGGACTTCTCCTCCCAGGAATTCGGCTTCCTGGAGCTGGACGACAGCATCAGCTTCGGCTCGTCGATGATGCCGCAGAAGAAGAACCCGGACCTTTTTGAGCTCATCCGCGGCAAGTCCACCCGCGCGCTGGGCGCGCTCACCACGCTCTTCGCCACGGTGAAGGGCTTGCCCGTCGGCTACATGCGGGACTTGCAGGAGGACAAGGGTCCCTACCTCGAAGCGGCCAGCCTGACGCCGCGCTGCCTCTCCGCCTTCCGCCGCGGGCTGGCCGGCGTCCGCTTCCGGCAGGAGCGCCTGCGCTCCGCGCTCGACGGCGGTTCCACCTCCGCAACGGACCTCGCCGAGCGGCTGGTCTCCCGGGGAATGCCCTTCCGCGAGGCCTACCAGGCGGTCGGCGCGCTGGTGCAGACCGCGCTTTCTTCCTCGCGCACGATGGACGCGCTGACGCCAGCAGATCTCCAGGCTGCCGGAGGGAAGGTGCTCCCGGCGGACCTGGAGGTGCTTGACCCGGGCCGCGCCGCGGCGGCGAAAGAGGTCCCCGGCGGCACCGGCGCCCGGTCCGTCGCGGATCAGTTGGCCGCGCTTCAAGAGGCCGTGAACGGCGCCAGGGCCCGCGCGGATGCCACGCCGCGGCTGGCGGAGCTCATCTCCCGGCTCGAGTGAGCTTCGAGCGCGCGCTCCAGGAGCACCTCCCCGCCCCCGCCATCGGCGAGGTGCGCCTGCGCTACGACGGCCCGCTCCTGGTGGCCGAGGTGGCCCCCTCCATCACCCCCGCCTGGCTCCCGGATGCCCTCTGGCTGGCGGCCGGCGGCGTGGCCCTCCTCGCGCTGGGGGCCGTTACCGTCGGGAGCGGGCTGCTGGTGCCGCTGACGCTGAGCGGCCTCTTCGCCGCCCTGCTCTTCGCGTCCTCGCGGGTGCGCGCAAGGCAGCGCCCTCAGCGCCGCTTCGTCCTCAACTTCGCGGACCAGACGCTGCGCGTGGAGCGGCCCGCCCGCTGGCTGTGGCCGCCCCGTACGCGGGTGGCGCCCTTCGACGAGGTGCGCGAGCTCTACCTGGTCCGGCACCGTGCGGGCCGGCTGCAGCTGGAGGTGGAGCTGGGTGCGCAGGACGCCAAGCACCCGGAGCGCTACCTGCTCATCGCCGGCGCCCGGGCGGCGGAGGAGCCCCACCTGAGAACCCTGGGGCGCCTGCTGCGCGGGGCCTTCGGCCTCCCGGCGACCTGAGCCTTTTTCAGACCGGCGCCACCGGGAGGGTGATCTCCACCGTGGTCCCCTCGTTGGGAGCGGAGGTCAGCTTGAGCTCCCCTCCCGCCTCGCGGACGAAGTCCCGGCTGATGCCCAGGCCCAGCCCGGTGCCGACGCCCACGGGCTTGGTGGTGAAGAGCGGCTGGAAGACCTTCTCCTGAAGGTCCACCGGAATCCCGCAGCCATTGTCCTTCACGGCCAGGATGACCTTCTCACCCTCCACCTTCCAGCGGACGTCGATCAGCCCCTGCCGGCCCAGCCCCTCCATCGCCTGCGCGGCGTTCACGATGAGGTTCAAGAGCACCTGGCACAGCCGCACGGACCCGCCGCTCACCCGGACGCTCGGCCCATCCACCACCACGCGCGCCAGGTCCCTCACCTCCGCGCGTGACAGGCGGACGGCGAACCCCACGGTCTCCGCCAGCTCGCAGGTCTTCTCGGTGTCGTCGCCGCGGGCCTGGGCGCGGATGCCCAGCGCCACCTGGCGGATGTGCTTGGAGCCGAGCTCCACGTCATCCAGCAGGCTTGGGAGGTCCGCCAGCGTCTGCTCCACCGCCTTGTCGGGCCGCTCCTTCAGCGCCCTCTGCAGGTACTCGCCGAGGATGTTGAGCTCTGACCGCAGCGCCCCCACGTTCTGGGACATGTAGCTGACCGGGTTCATGAGCTCGTGCGCGATGCCCGCGCTCACCTGCCCGATGGTGGCCAGGCGGACGGACTGAAGCAGCTGCGCCTGGAACTCCCGCAAGCGGACCTGGAGCTTGAAGATCCGCAGCGAATCTTCGAGCGCGTTGGCGAGATCCTCCTTCACCCACGGCTTCACGAAGTAGCGGGAGACCTGCCCCAGGTTCACCGCCTCCATCACCGCCTGCATGTCCGAATAGGCGGTGATGATGACGCGCTGGGCATCCGGCACCAGCTCCTTGGCCCGGCGCAGCAGCTCAACGCCCGTCATCTCCGGCATCCGCTGATCGGAAATCAACACGCCCACCTCGTGACCGCGCGTCGCCAGAATGGCGATGGCCTCGGTGCCCGAGTGGCAGGTGATCATCCGGAAGCGCGAGCGGAAATTCGCCTCGAAGACGCGCAGGTTGATCGGCTCATCATCGACATACAGAACGGCCGGTTCTTCCATAGGCATACGCGACGGACGCCTCCCCCGAACCAGAGCGAGCGAAGTCTCCTTCTGTCCGCTCTATCCTGCAATTCCGATCTGCGCCAGGAGACGGCGAAGTCGTACAGCGGTGACGTAATGAACCTCAGCCGCCGCTGCGGAGGTCGCGCATCAGCGCACAGTACTGAAAGGCGCTCTGTTCGATGTTCTGGGTGATGAGCGCCCGCGTTGCCTCATCCACCCCCTCCAGCGCCGAGAACGCCTTCTGGATGTGATCCGGATCATCCTCCGCGTGCAGCCGGACGAACGTCCCGGCCGCCCTCCCGTGAACCGCCTCCACCCGCTGAAGGATGTGCTTCCCCCGCTCGATACTCAACCCCTCGAGCACGAGGATGTAACCGAACAGCACGAACGGACCCTGGTGCTCCACCTTGAAGTACTGGGGTTCGTAGAGCGCTCGAGCGGAGTGGCGCTCGGGGAGCGTGGCGAGGCTGGCCCCCACCGCCTTCAGGTCGTGCAGCGCCAACAGGTCGTGCCGCTTCTCCTCGCCCATGTGGGCCCCGAACCGCTGGTGCAGCGCTTCGCCCTGCTCGTCGCAGGGGAAGCGGGAGGCCGCCAGCGCCAGGAGCCGCGTCGAGTGTCGGACGTAGAAGTAGGTCTGCGCCAGCCAGTCCCCGTACGCGCGCGCGTCCTCCCACGGATAGGCGTCCACCTCGGTGGAGATCTGCGAGAGCCCCTTCTGCAGCGCGCTCTTCATGGGAGACCTCCGGACAGCTGGGTTCCAGCCCAGACCGACGTCTCCACGTCCGTCCAGGTCGGCGTGAGCGTGCTGCGGTAGAAGGCGAGCAGGTCCACCTTCACGCCGTGCAGCTCCGCGTCCTCCACCAGCGGCTGTCCGCCCAGCCGATAGCCGAGGGTGTTCATGTTGCGGTTGTTCCGCATGGTGCCGGTCATCACGTCCGCGTCCGAAGCGAGGAAGCGCTTCACCGCGAAGGCGAGCAGCAGGTCCTTCACCGCCGTGCCGTCGAAGCGGCCGCGAAACTCGCGCGGGACGGAGATCTGACTGCCAATGCAGACGCGCGGGCCGTGCGCCACCAGCGCATCCAGCGCGTCCGAGGGCCAGGCGGTGAAGTAGGAGTCCTCACGCGCGAACGGCAGGCTCAGGTCCACCCACCGGTAGCAACTGAGGCCGACACAGCGATCGCCGCTGAACAGCGCGCCCACTTCGTCCTGCCGTGTAAAGTCATCGGAGGGCAGGTAGGCAATGCCATCCAACTCCTTCAGGGTCTCTGCCCAGACCTGCTTCCAGCAGCGGAAAGCCGCGGCCAGCAAGGGCGCCTGGGCTCCTGGCGCGTTCGGGTTGAGCAGGGCGTAGTGCAGGGACTCGGGACGAAGGAAAGACATACGCGGACTCCAGGGTGAACACCTCCACCCATGATTCCAGCGCATGTCTGCGAATGTCAACTAGTCGACAAATATGGCTTTGGCTTTTTTGTCCATTATTTCGCGTTTTACATGACTTACTCCACTCACCGCTTGGCCTGGGTCCTCACATTGCGCAACCGCCGCCTGGGGGCGACGATCTGTCGAGTGGCGCACGCTTCCAAGCCCCGCGCCGCCCGGAGGCGCAGCGATGACACCCCTGACACAACACCAACGCCCGGAAGAGAAGGTCTGGTTTCCCGACGCCGTGGACGGCCTCTACCGGAGGGCCCTGGCGGGGATGCTCACCCCGGGTCTGAAGGCCGGCCTGCGCAAGCGCGGCATCGACCTGGATGAGCAGCTGGAGCCGGCCTACCCCGCCGCGGTCTGGACGGAGTGCCTCTGCTTCAGCGCGGACACCCTCTTCCACGGCGTGCCGCGGACCGACGGGCTGTACCGGCTGGGGCAGCAGTTCAGCACCGGCTTCGCCTCCACGCTGGTGGGCAAGGCGCTCTACAGCCTGCTCAAGGTGCTGGGTCCGCGCCGGACGCTCCCGCGCATGGGGAGGAACTTCAAGAGCGTGAGCAACTACCTGGAGGTGAGCGTCGTGGAGCTGGAGCACGACTGCTTCACCGCCACCTTCAACGACGTCGGCACCATCCCCCACTTCTACAAGGGGCTCATCGACACGTCCGGGAAGTTCCTCGGCGCGCCGCGCAGCTCGGCCACCGCCTTCGACTACGACGGTACGGCGCTCACGCTCTACATCGACATCCGGCAGAAGCCGACGACGCTCTTCCCCGCCCCCGGCCACATCCCGACGGTGAAGAACGCGCTGCTCGAGGCCCGCTAACCGCTTCTACGGCTTGCGGCCAATGACCAGCGTCGTGTGGTGTTCGATCTTCCCGGCGAGCACCGTCTCCGACCGGAGCGCCGTGAAGCCGGCCTCCCGCATCATCCCTTCGTACTCCTCCACCGAGTAGACCTGCCCGCCCTTGGTGTAGACGAGCATGTTCACGGAGAAGAGCGTGGCGAAGGGGGGCGAACACCCGTCCGCGGAGACGACGAAGTCATGCACGGCCACCTCGCCGCCTGACTTGAGCGCGCCAAACCCCTTCTTCAGGAGCAACAGGGTGCCCTGGGGCGACTCGTCGTGCGTCACGTGCGAGAGCAGCACCACGTCGAACGGGCCGCCGAAGTCATCCTCGAGGTAGTTCGCCGGCTGCAGCGTGATGCGGTCCGAATGGACGTACCCTTCGAACCCCGCGCGCGCCTCTTCCAGCGTGGAGGGGAGATCCAGCAGCGTGGCCTGGAGCCCGGGGACGGCCTCCACGAAGGCGCGGCAGTACGTCCCGCGGCCACCGCCGACATCCAGCGACCGCTGCAGCCCGGGGCGAAGGAGCAGGCGCGCCACCTCCGCGGCCACCGGCCGGCTCACGCTCTCCACCGCCTTGAGGTAGTCGCGGGAGAAGTTGGCCGGGCCGCGCGAGAGGAGCTCCAGCAGGTCCGCCTTGGGCTTGCCGCTGCGGACGGTGGAGGCCAGCTCCGACCAGGCGTCCCAGAGGAGGTCCTGGTAGGTCAGGTTGTGCCCCAGGTAGCCCGGCTTGCCGGGCACCAGGTGAGCAGACGCCACCGCCGCGTTGGAGAAGACGCCCTCTGAGCACTGCAGCAGCTCCAGCGCCGCGAGCGACCGGAGCAAGAGGCTGGTGGCGCGCGGGTCCAGCTTCAGCGCTTCAGCCACCGCCACGTCCCGGAGCGGCCCGGAATCCAGGGCGCGGAAGAGACCCAGCTCGTGCGCCACGAAGACCACCTTGGCGGAGCGGTAGCCATTGACCAACTCAACCAGGCGCCGGGCGCCGTTCGCGTCGTCTGTTCGTCGGGTGTCGGTCACGTGCGGTCCGAGCGGAAGCTCTTGAGCTCCGCTACGCGCGCATTCATCCCGAAGCTGGTGTTGGGGTCAACGTCGATGTCGAGCACCGTGGGCACCCCGTCAAGCCCCAGCGTCCCATTCAAGGCGCGCAGGTCATCCGCGGTGCGGATGGTGTAGCCGCGCGCCCCGAGCGCCCGTCCGAGCGCGGCGAAGTCCACCCGCGGCCCATCCATGCGCTTGCTGCGGCCGAAGATTCGGTTCAAGCCAGACTCCACCATCCGCATCCGGCCGTCGTTGAAGATGGCGAACACCACGCCAATCTCCTCCTGCACGCAGGTGGCCAGCTCCATCCCCTGCATCTGGAAACCGAAGTCCCCGCAGATGGAGACGACGGGGCGGCCCGGGAGCGCCAGCTTGGCGCCCACCGCCGCGCCGATGCCGGAGCCCATGGCGCCCAGCCCCGAGTTCACGATGAACGCGTCCGGCAGGTCTATCTGCAGGTGGTGGATGGCGAAGATCATGTGTTCGCCGACGTCGCTGGTGAAGATGGTCTCCTTCGGCATCACCTCCTGCAGCAGGCGGAGGATGCGCGGCGGCTTGAGCGGCGTGGTGTCCGTCTCCCGCCCGGGCATGTCCGTGCGCTCCACGCCGGTGGAGAGCGCGCGCGGCTGGCGGCGGTTGAGCTTGGCGAGCAGGCGCAGGAGCACCACGCTGGCCGGCCCCACCAGGCCCAGGTCCACGTGGTAGTTCTTGCCGATCTGCCCGGAGTCGATGTCGATTTGAATGAACGTGTTCGAGGGCTGCAGCAGGTCGCTCCAGCTGTTGGTGGCGGTCTCCCCCAGCCCACAGCCGATGCACATCAAAACGTCCACCCCGCCCTCGAGGTAGCGGTTGGCAGACGAATGTCCGCCGTGGCCAAAGACGCCCAGCGACAGCGGGTCGCTCTCCGGGAAGACGCCCTTCGCCTTGGGCGTGGTGCAGACGGGAATCTGAAGCGTGCGCGCCACCGTGGCCACCAGCCGCGCCGCGTCCGGGCTGCGCGCGCCGGAGCCCACCATCAGGACGCCGCGCTTGCAGTTCTGCAGCGCCGTGGCCGCCAGGGTCAGGCTCTCGTCGTCCATCTCGAACGAGGTGGAGACGCGGCCGCTGGCGGAGACCGGCAGCACGCGGGAGTTGGCGACGTCCAGCGGCAAGGAGAGGAACACCGGCCCCTGGCGCCCGGACCGGGCCGTGGCCACCGCCTTGCGGACCATCGAAGCCGCGGACCTCGGCGTGGAGATCTCCGCGGCGAACTTGGTCACGCTGCGGACCATCCCGAGAATATCGAGTTGGTAGCGGCTGCCTTCCTGGAGCGCGCCGCGGCCGAAGTTCTTGCGCGGGACTTCGCCAGCCAGCGCGATCAGCGGGATGCCGTCCGCGTGCGCCGCCGCCAGGCCGGTGAGGCCATTGGTGATGCCGGGACCGGACGTCATCAGCACGCAGGGGATGTTTCCGCTCACCCGCGAGTGGCCCATCGCCATGTACACGGCGCCCGTCTCCTGGCGCGCGTTGATCATCCGGAGATCCGGCCGGTCGTTCAGCCCGTCGTAGACGGAGGCGATGGCGCCGCCGGGGATTCCGTAGAACGTGTCGATCCCCAGGTTGGCGAGGGTGTCGAGCACGACATCCGCTACACGGACCTCCTGGGTGGGTTCAGCGTTGGGAAGGTGACGCAACGGTGCGGCCATGAGGATCCCCTTGTGTGCGAACTCCCCGACGACATCGGCGGTCGGACGCGTCTTCCGTTCACTCCGCGACAGGCCGGACTATCGGCGACCCAGACGGAGAAGGTCAAACTCGCCGTTATTGCAGGTTTTACATGTTTTATCATGTAATCGGTTTGCTCGCCACGGAGGGGGCGGCGAGTGTTGGAAGACCCGTTCGCAAAGATGACCCGGGGGTTCAGAAGTCCAACGGGAAGAGAACTCCCTCTGAAAAGCGCCTTCGGGCGATCCTGGCACGTCGGTTGCGATGGCCCGGTTCCGCGAGTGGTTCTTCGCTGGAGCCTGAAACCCCATGTACCGCGCCGCCCTGCTGGTCCTCGTCTCCTCCACCGCCTTCGGCTACGAGCTCAAGAAGGACTCCACCGGCGAGATCGTCCGCTGGACCGGCAACGTGGAGTTCGTCATCGACTCGCGCGCCGCAGCGCTGCTGGGCGACGAGAAGGCGTTCGTGGCGGTGACCGCCGCGGTGAAGGCGCTGGACGAAGCGGCGCCCGGGCTGACTGTTTCGGTGCGCGCAGGTGAGACCACCACGGCCGGGTACAACCGGACGGGCGCCAACCAGAACGACATCGTGGTTCCCTCCGAGTGGCCGTACGACGAGAACACCATCGCGGTGACGCTGGTCACCGTGGACTCCAAGAGCCACCGCATCCTGGACGCGGACATCGCCTTCAACGCCGTGCACCGGAAGTTCAAGGTCCTCGCGGACGGCGGCGAGAGCAACGGCCAGCACGACGACGTGCAGAACACCCTCACCCACGAGCTGGGTCACGCGGTCGGCCTGGCGCACAACGCCGGCGAGCCCATGGCGGTGATGTACCCCGGCGCGCGCAAGGGCGAGGTCATCAAGCGCACCCTCTCCGGCGATGACCGCGAGGGCCTCGCGGTGCTGTACCCGGTGGGCTCGGTGAGCACCGTCACCTCCGAGGAGCCGCAGGTCGGCTGCTCCGCCGGCGCCGGCCGCTCCGCCGCGTTCCTCGCGCTCTTCCTCCTGCCGCTGCTGATGCGCCGCCGCGTTCGCCGCGCGAACCTGGCCGTCGCGGTCGCCGTGTCGCTCGCCCCCGCGATGGCGCTGGCGTCAGAGCCGACCCGGGATCCCGCGGCCGCCGAGCGGTCCGGCCTGGTCGCCACCCTTGAGGTGAAGGCCACCCACACCCGCGTCCATCCGAACGGCAAGCAGCTCTTCACCGAGGTGGAGGTCGCCGTTCGCCGCTGCGTCAAAGGCGACTGCCCCGCCCGCATGCTGCTGCTGGTCCCGGGCGGCAAGCTGGGAGACCTGGAGCAGTACGTCGAAGGCGCGCCGGTGCCGGAGACCGGGTCCGTCCTGGGCATCACCCTCCCCAAGGGCGCCAACACCACCGCCCCCAGCCTGAAAGAAGCGTCGGTCTACCGGCTGGATCAGCTGCGCGATTTCACCGCCTTCGCCACCGGCCTGTCGCGCGCCGGTCTGTCGGCGGAGCTCCCACTTCCCCAATCAAACCGCACCCAGCGGTAAGGCCGGACCCTGGCGGGCGCCCGCAAAGCCCGCGACGTTCTGAGCGCCACAGCCTGGCGCGCCCCTTGAAGAAGCTGCTGCCGTACCCCTGCAACACGAGGACCCACATGTCGCCCCCCGCCCCCCGCAAGATTCTGATCGTCGACGATGAAGAGAACGTGTGCAACGCGCTCCGCCGCAGCCTCCGCAAGGAAGGCTACGAGCTGCAGTTCGCCAACGAGCCGGCGCAGGCGCTGGAGATCCTCAAGACCAACCGCTTCGACCTGGTGCTGTCGGACCACCTGATGCCGAACATGACCGGCCTGGAGTTCCTCAAGCTGGTGCGTGACCGGTATCCTGACTCCATGCGGATGATGCTGACCGGCCACGCCGACATGCAGACCGCCATCGACGCCATCAACCACGGCGAGATCTACCGCTTCCTCACCAAGCCCTGGGACGACACCGAGCTCAAGGTGACGCTGTATCTGGCCTTCGAGCAGCTGGACCTCGAGCGCGAGAACCGCCGCCTGCTGGCCACGGTCCGCCGCCAGAACGACCTCCTGAAGTCATTGGAGCGCGACTACCCCGGCATCGGCGAGATTGTCCGCGACGCGGACGGCGCCATCGTGCTGGACAACACGCTGCAAGCCTGATCGCGGTGTCCCCGCATGAGCGCGCTGCCGGTCCTCTTGGTCTTCAAGTCGGAGCCGCCAGCGCACCTGTGCGAAGCGCTCGCCAAGGCCGGCCGCGCCGCCGTGCGGCGCAGCGGCAACGAAGCCGCGAAGGAGATCCGGGCCGGACAGCTGCTGCTGTGTGACCGGATTGCGGGGTGGCAGGCGCTGGTCGTCAGGGTGGACGCCGCAGGGGGCGCCTCGGTCCTGGTCGGCGAGCCGCCCCGCGCGGAGGAGCTGCCGCACCTGCTCCCCGCTGACTTAATCT
Source organism: Myxococcaceae bacterium (assembly GCA_044230055.1). Lineage (GTDB taxonomy): Bacteria > Myxococcota > Myxococcia > Myxococcales > Myxococcaceae > JBGART01. Next base: position 39,590 of record JBGART010000067.1, read on the forward strand.
CAGCCCAGACGCCTGAAGAGGTGCTGGCCGCGCTGGTGTCCGCCGAGGACGCCCTGCGCATCCGCGCAGATCCGCACCACCTGGACCGCAGCCTGCTTGAGCGCGCGCAGAGCGCAGAGCTGGTCAGCCGGTTCGCCCAGTCCATCGCCACGCAGATAGAGCTGCCGCACGTCATCCGCGAGGCCATGCAGCGCACCCGCGAGCTGTGCGAAGCGGACGGCGCGGCGCTCCTGCTCATTGACGCGAAGACCGGGGAGCTCTGCTTCGACACGGTCTCCGGCGGCGCGGGCGGCACCATTCAGGAAATCCGCCTCAGGCCCGGTCAAGGCATCGCCGGCAAGGTCGCCACCCGCGCCGAGCCCATGCTCATCCGCGACGCGCGCACCCACCCGGATGTCGAACACTCGGTGGGCGACAACGCCGGCTTCAACACCGCCTCGCTCATCGCCGTCCCCATGCTCTTCAGCGGGGACGTGATTGGCGTGCTGGAGGCCGTCCGCGGCAAGGGGAGCGAACCGTTCGAGGAGGCCCACCTGCGCCGCCTGCTGGACCTCGCGCCGCACGTCACCATCGCCGTTCACAACGCGCGGATGACCACGCAGCTGATGGAGAGCCAGACGCTGGTGCTGCGCGCCAACGCCGACCTCGAACGCAAGGTGCAGGAGCGCACACAGCAGATCGCCCGCGGCAAGCGCGAGTGGGAGCGCACGTTTGACGCGATCAGCGAACCCATCGCGCTCCTTGAGGGCTTCACCGTGAAGCGCGCGAACCTGGCGTACGCGCGCCGGGTGGGCGTCACCATCGTCGAGGTCCCGGGCAAGCGCTGCTTCGAGCTGCTCGCCGGGCGTACCGAGCCGTGCGAGGGCTGCCCGCTGTTGGCGCGGGAGAAGGACAAGGAGCTCTCCGGCGAGGTGACCATCAAGGACCACGCCTATGTGCTGGCGGGGTTCGGGATGAGCTCGGAGTCCGGCGAGGACGGGGTGGTGGTCCACTACCGGGACGTGACCGGGCAGAAGCTGCTCGAGCGCCGGCTGCGGGAGACGGAGCGGTTGGCCGCGCTGGGTCAGCTGGCGTCGGGCGCGGCGCATGAGATCAACAACCCGCTGGGCTTCCTCACCTCCAACCTCCGCAGTCTGGACGGTCACCTCCGCGAATTGGCAGAGCTCACCGGGCAGGGCGAGGAGGTGAAGACGCTGATTGCCGACGGGGCGGAGATGATCGCCGAGTCCCTGGAGGGCGCCCGGCGCGTGGCGGAGATCGTCCGCGGGCTGCGCGAACTGGCCAAGCTGGAGATCGGCCGCTGTGAGCCCACCCCCGTCAACCCGTCCATCACCCGCGCCGTCCGCGCGGAGCTGGCGGATCTGAAGGCGGAGCTGTCCTTGGAGAGCCTGGCGCCGGTGGAGGTCCCGCCCCTGCAGCTGGATCAGGTCCTGGGCCACCTGCTGCGCAACGCGCGCCAGGCGCTGGGGGCCAAGGGGCAGATCCGGGTTCGCACCTACGACACCGCGGACGAGGTGCGGATAGACGTCGAGGACAGCGGGTGCGGGATTCCCAAGGACATCCAGCACCGCATCTTCGAGCCGTTCTTCACCACCCGCGGAGTGGGCAAAGGCATTGGCCTTGGGCTCACCGCGGCCTACGGCATCGTCAAGCGCTACGGCGGGGAGATTGGCGTCCGCTCCGTGGTGGGCGAAGGGTCCGTGTTCACCATCCGCCTCCCGAAGGCCGCCACGGACGAGAAGCGCTCCCAGTCCGCCGCGTAAGTGGCGTCAGAAGACCCCTCGCCGCCCCCGCTCGCCTCGAGGAGGAAGACCGGCCCCGGCCGGCCATTTCGTCGGAGGAACAGCTCTTCTCAGTCCGGCGCCTCCCCGATTGCCTCGAGCGTTGCGCCGTCAGGCGCGTAGTCGAGAGGTGGCGCAAACCCACGCACGCCACTTTGCCGGGTTGTTTCGAGCAGACCGAAGCGGCCCATGAGCCAAGCTCCGGAAGCACTGCCGACGTCTCGACTATGCGCCTGACGGCGCAACGCTCGACGCG
>JBGART010000068.1:0-40709 GCA_044230055.1 Myxococcaceae bacterium
GCGGCCGCGGCGGTCCCCGAGGCCCCCACCGCCCCCGCCCCCGCGGCGGCGCCCCTCCCCTCGCCGGAGGAGCTGAAGGCCGCCACCCTGAAGTACGCCGACAAGAACGGCGGCCTGCCCGCGGTGGTGGTGGTGCTCGCCGAGTTCGGCGTGCGCCAGACCGCGCAGCTGAACGACGAGCAGAAGCGCGTCTTCTACGCGCGCATGCTCGACGGTGCCAAGTGACCCCCACCGATGACTTCGGATTGCCGGACGCGCCCGTCGCGCCCGGCAAGGCCGTCGTGCAGGCGGAGCCGAAGCTCCACGCCGCGCTCGGGGCGTCCAGCGCCGACCGGTGGATGAATTGCCCCGGCAGCATCGCACTCAGCGCGGGGCTGCCCGACACCAGCACCGAGCACTCCCGGGAGGGCACCGCGGCGCACGCGGTCGCCGAGATGTCGCTCAAGCGGAACGTCGACCCGGATGTGTGGCTCGACACGACGGTCGAGGGCATCACGGTGACCGAGGACATGGTCATCGCGGTCCGGACCTTCGTGGATCTCGTGCGCGACCTCTGGGCCCGGGCCAGCACGCACGCGGACTCCCGCCTGTGGATCGAGCGGGCGTTCTCGCTCGGCGCGCTGGCGCCGCCGGCCCCGATGTTCGGTACCTCGGACGTCGTGCTCTTCGACGGCCACGAGCGCCGGCTGTACGTGCTCGACTACAAGCACGGGCAGGGGTACGCGGTCTCGGCCAAGGGCAACCCCCAGCTGCGCTACTACGGGCTCGGGGCGATGCTCGACATCGAGCGGGAGATCGGCACCGGCAAGATCGAGATGGCCGAGCTGGTGATCGTCCAGCCGCGCGCGGCACACGCGGAGGGGACGATCCGCCGGGACTTCCTGACCCACGCCGAGCTGGTGGACTTCGCCTTCGCGCTGCTGGACGCGGCGCATACGGCGATGGCCCCCGGGGCCAAACGGACGCCGGGCGGCTGGTGCCGCTACTGCAAGGCCGCGGCCCTCTGCCCGGAGAAGAAGGCGCAGGCGCAGGCCATCGCGCAGATCGAATTCGCGAATGCCTCGGCGCTGCCGCCCGCCCCCGAGACGCTGCCAATGGCGACGCTGCTCGAGGTGCTGGCCCACAAGGACATCCTCGTCAAGTGGCTCGCGGCGGTGGAGAAGCATGTCATGCACGAGCTGGAGTCCGGCCGGCCGGTGAAGGGCTGGAAGCTCGTGGGCAAGCGCGCCGTGCGGAAGTGGAAGGACGAGCACGAGGCCGCGCTGTGGCTCGCGACCGGCGGCTTCCCGCCGGAGGAGTACCAGACCACGCCGGAGCTGAAGAGCCCGGCCCAGATCGAGAAGATGCTCAAGGCACACGGGGAGAAGAAGCCCGAGATCCCCGCCAACCTGATCGTCAAGGAGTCGAGCGGGTTCACGCTCGCTCCCGAGTACGACGAGCGGCCCGCCCTGCAGGCTGGCCCGACGGCCGACTTCGGCCCCGCGTAGTCCCATCACCGCCACCATCGAAAGCGAGTCGAGACCATGAGCACCACCACCGATGTGTCGACCACCAAGGTCGTCACCCCCTTCGGGATGCTGAGCTACCCGCACTTCTACGTGCCGCAGAAGGCGGACGACCCGTCCAAGAAGGACAAGTACAGCGCCTCCCTCGTGCTCTTCCCGGCCGGCGCCGACCTCTCCCGCTTCGAGGAGCACGCCGCCATCGTGGCCGCGGTCCAGAACGCGGACCTCACCAAGCTCAAGGCCGCCATGCTCGCCGCGGCCAAGGGCAAGTGGGGCGACAAGGCCGAGGCCATGATCCGCGCCGGCCAGCTGAAGAGTCCCTTCCGCAAGGACGGGGACGCCTACGGCACCGTGATGAAGGACAAGGGGTACCCCGAGGGCTGCGTCTTCATCAACTGCCGCTCGAACAACGCGCCGCAGGTGGTGGACCGCACCAACCAGCCCATCCCCGCGTCCGCGGCGGACCAGATCTACCCCGGGCTGATCGGCCGGCTGTCGGTGAACGCCTTCGCCTACGACACCAGCGGCAACAAGGGCGTGGCGTTCGCGCTCAACAACTTCCAGAAGTGGCTCGACGGCCCGCGGCTCGACGGCCGCACGGCGGCCAAGGACGAGTTCGAGGCCGACCTGACCGCGCCGCCGGCCGCGCTCGACGACCTCTTCGGCGTCTGACCGAGGCCCCTGCCTCACGGAAGGAGGGGAGGATTCATGGCGAAGCCGACCAAGAAGGGCGACAAGAAGAAGGGCTGCTGAGGTAACGACACCCCGGTAGGACCGACAGGAGTAGCTCAATCGGCAGAGCACTCGCTTCGTAAGCGAGCGGTTGGGGGTTCGACTCCCTCCTCCTGTGGTATGACGACCATTGCCAATGTGGACTTTGAGACCCGGTCGACCATTGACCTGAAGCGGACGGGGGTCTACCCCTACGCGGCCCACGAGACCACCGACCTGTGGTGCCTCGCCTTCGCCTTCGACGAGGAGGACGCGGTCGGCCTGTGGCACCCGGGGCTCCCCTTCCCGGACCGGCTGACGGCCCACATCGCGTCCGGCGGCGAGCTGCGGGCGTGGAACGCTCAGTTCGAACGCATCGTCTGGCGGGAGATCGGGACGCCGCGCTACGGCTTCCCGGTGGTGCCGGCGGAGCAGTGGGTGTGCACCGCGGCGCAGGCCGCCGCGATGGCGCTCCCCCGAAGCCTCGACGCGGCGGCCTCGGTCCTGCGGCTCGACATGCAGAAGGACACCGAGGGCCACCGCCTCATGCTGCAGATGTGCAAGCCCCGGCGGCTCGACGCGGCCGGCCAGCCGGTGTGGTGGGATGTCGCGGAGAAGCGTGAGCGCCTGTACGCCTACTGCCAGCAGGACGTCCGCACCGAGCGCGCCGTGATGCGCGTCTTGCGTCCCCTGCCCCCCGCGGAGCGCGAGATCTTCCTCCTCGACCAGACGATCAATGACCGCGGAGTCATGATCGACCGCCCGCTGGTGCAGGCGATGCAGGGGCTGATGGAGGAGGGGCTCGAGCGGGCCAACGCGGACATCAAGCGCCTGACGAGTGGCTCCGTGGATGCCGTGACCAAGGTCGCCCAGATCAAGGACTGGCTGCTGCTGCACGGCATCGTGGCCCCGAGCCTCGACAAGGACAGCACCAAGGAGCTGCTGGCCTCCGCCCTGACCGCGCAGGTCCGGGAGGTGATCGAGACCCGGGCCGAGGCCGGGCGGTCCTCCGTCACCAAGCTCAAGAGCCTGCTCGCCTGCGCCGGGGCCGATGACGTCGTTCGCGGCACGCTGCTGTACTGGGGCGCCGGCACCGGTCGCTGGAGCGGGCGCCTGATCCAGCCCCAGAATTTCCCGCGGCCGACGCTCGACGCCGAGATCTTCATCCCCGAGATCCTCGCGGGCCGGTATGACGCCCTGAACCTGTTCGCGTCGCCCTTCCAGATCGTGTCGTCGCTGCTGCGCGGGTGCCTGCGGGCCCGCCCCGGCCGCCGGCTGATCGCGGGGGACTACAGCGGCATCGAGGCGCGCCTGACCAACTGGCTGGCCGGGCAGCAGGACATCGTCGAGATGTTCCGCTCGGGGGCGGACATCTACATGCACAACGCCCGGCAGATGTTCCACCTCGGCCCAGAGGCGACCAAGCACACGCACGCGCAGGAGCGACAGGCCGGCAAGGCCGTGGAGCTAGGCTGCGGCTTCGGCATGGGGCACAAGAAGTTCCAGTCGACGGCGGCCAAGGCCCCCTACTTCCTGACCATCGACCTGCCGACGGCCAAGGCATACGTCGACTTCTACCGCGACACGCACCCGTACGTGGTGGACTACTGGCGCGACCTGAACGATGCCGCGCTGGCGGCAGTGCAGACGCCCGGCAGCGTGCACGCCGTCGGGCCGACGGCGCCCGTCAAGTTCACGTGCCGGGGCGGCTACCTCTACTGCCTGCTGCCGAGCGGTCGCTTCCTGTGCTACCCCCGGCCGCGCCTCCGCGAGCGCCCGGTGCCGTGGAGCCCGGACCAGACCCGGCCAGCGGTCGAGGTCGAGGGGATGGACTCCCAGACCCGGCAGTGGGCCCGCTACGACCTTTACGGGGGCATCCTGTGCGAGAACATCGTGCAGGCGGTCGCCCGGGACCTGATGGCAGGGGGCATGCTGCGGGTTGAAAATGCCCGCTATCCGGTTATCTTCACCGTACACGACGAGGTGGTGGCGGATGTCCCCTTGGCGCACGGAAGCGTCGAGGAGTTTCGCTGTCTCCTCGAGGAGCGCCCGGCATGGGCGCGGACCTGTCCCATCACTGCTGAAGTCTGGGAGGGAGAACGCTATGGCAAGTGAACGCACGTTGCGCCTGCAGCAGGGCCGCGACGGCCCGGAGCTGATCCTGCGGACCGTCACGGAGATCCGGGTCGGGGGCCTGCCGTCCGGGACCGAAGAGGACGCGCACGCGCTGCGGGCCACCGTACGTGGGCTGGCGTTGGCGCTCGAGGTCGCCTTCCGGGACGACTCGTGAACCTGAATCCGATCCCGGTCCAGCTCTTCGAGCGCGGCTTCGGCCCGCTCGTGTCGGTCATTCCCCCGGACGCCAACCTGACGCCGGGCTCCAAGATCCAGCCGTCCCAGCGGGGCAAGAGCCCGGGCCGGCGCAACAGCTACGGCACGTGGGGCGGCTACGGCTGGCAGAAGTACCAGCCCACCGTCGCGGATGTGCGCCAGTGGACCCACGACGGCGCCAACATCGGCCTGATGGGCACGCACTTCCCCGCGGTCGACATCGACTGCACGGACCCGTGGCTGGCGCGCGAGGTCGCAACGCTGGCCCAGCGCGTGCTCGGGCCGGCCCCGGTGCGCGTCGGGCGGGCGCCCAAGAGCCTCCTGCTGTACCGGCTCGAGGGAGCGCCGTTCGCGCGCATGGCCGTCCAGATCTTCCCCGAGGGCCGCGGCCCCCAGAAGCCGAGCCACCTCGTCGAGGTGCTCGGGGCCGGGCGCCAGTACCTCGTGTACGGGACGCACCCCAACGGCAACCCGTACGCGTGGGACCGGCCGCTGGAGAGCATCGACCCCGCCAGCCTCACGCCGCTCGGCCGGGAGCAGGTGCTGGCCTTCTTCGAGGAGCTGCAGGCCACGCTCGAGATCCTGCCGGGGCTCGAGGTCGTCCGCGTCGGGGACGGCGTCCTGCGCGACGAGGCGAACGCCCCCGCGCAGGACGGGCTCCGCGCGCCCTCGCTCGAGGTGCTGGCGGAGGCCGTGGCGCTGGTGCCGAACAGCGATGAGTTCTTCCCCTCCCGGGACGACTACATCCGCTTCGGGTACGCCGTCAAGGCCGCGGGTCAGGCCGACGAAGACGCGGCTTTCGAGATCTTCGCCGAGTGGGCTGCGCGCTCGACCAGTGCGCGCGTGGCCGGCAACCCGGAGACGGCGCACAGTGACTGGCGGAAGATGCATGCGCCCTACAGCATCGGATGGAATTTCATCGCGGAGCTGGCCCGGCGCTTTGGCTTCAATGCTGCCGCCCTCGAGTTCACGACCGACGCCACCGCCACGGTCGAGGCCGTCGTCGAGGCGCAAGCCGCGGCCGAGGGCCCGCCCTACCTCTCCGACAAGTGGCTCGCCGACCACGTGATCCACGAAGCGGGCGACCGACTGCGGTTCGTCCCGAGTCAGGGTCGCTGGTACGTGTGGAGCAACGGGCGCTGGGTGCCGGATGCGGTGATGCTCGCCGAGCACATCGTGGGTGACGAGCTGAGCAAGGTGGGCGCCAAGCTCTGCCGGCAGGGCGCCACGGAGAAGGAGATCGCGGCCAACACCGTGCAGGCGCGCCGCATCGCCAGCGACTACGTGCGCGGTTGCGTGCGCCGCATGGTCGAGAGCGACCCGCGGATCGCCATGCGCCCGGAAGCCTTCGACGGCGACCCGTGGGTGCTGAACACCCCGGGCGGGCTGGTGGACCTGCGGACCGGCCAGCTGCGCCCGCACGACGCGGCAGCCCTGTGCTCCCGGCAGACCAAGGCTACGCCCGACTTCTCGGCCGCGGCGCCCACGTGGAAGAAGTTCCTTGCCGAGACGACCGGGGGCGACTACCTCATGGGCCGGTACCTGCAGCGCGTCGCCGGCTACTGCCTGACCGGCTCGACCGCCGCGCAGGTCTTCTGGATGATCTGGGGCCCCGGCGGCAACGGCAAGAGCGTGTTCCTCAACGTCCTCGCGGGCCTGCTCGGCGACTATGCCAGCACGGCCCCGATGGACACCTTCACCTCGAGCCCCAGCGACCGGCACCCGACGGAGCTGGCGATGCTGGCCGGGGCCCGGCTCGTGACGGCCAGCGAGACGCAGGCCGGCCGGCGGTGGGACGAGGCGCGCATGAAGGCACTCACCGGCGGCGACCCGATCACCGCGCGCTACATGCGGCAGGACTTCTTCACCTTCCTGCCCCAGTTCAAGCTGGTCTTCGTCGGCAACCACAAGCCCGAGATCCGGGACGTCGACCCGGCCATGAAGCGCCGCATCCACCTCGTGCCCTTCGACAAGACCCCGCCCGTCGTGGACCCGGAGCTGCCGATCAAGCTGCGGCAGGAGTGGCCTGCGATTCTCGCGTGGATGGTCGAGGGCTGCAAGGACTGGATGGCGAAGGGGCTGCAGCCGCCCGAGAGTATCGCGCGAGCCACGGAAGACTACTTCAGCGAGCAGGACGCCTTCGGCCGCTGGCTGGAGGAGGCCACGGTCGCGGCCGACGCCTTCCACACCACCGAGGAGCTGTTCGACAGCTGGCGCGAGTGGTGCGGCCGGAACGGGGAGTACGTCGGGACCACCAAGCGCTTCTCGCAGGCGCTGCTGGGCAAGAAGATCGCGAAGGACCGCGACCCGAAGACGCGCAAGCGCGGGTTCCGCGGGTTGAGTGTCATCGCACCCTCATTCTAGGAGCACGCATGCAGATCATCGGGATCTCCGGCAAGGCCGGATCGGGGAAGGACTGGCTGGCCGGGCTGCTGGGGCGCGTGGCCGGCTACAAGAAGTGGAGCTTCTCCCTGCCGATGAAGGCGGCCGGCTACGGCACGGGCTTCTCCCTCGAGGAGGTCGATGTCACCAAGCCGCCGCACGTGCGCGCGTGGCTGCAGCGCTACGGCACCGAGGAGCACCGAGACAAGTACCGCCCGGATTTCTGGCTCCGGTGCGCGGACTACTTCCTCGGCGTCCTCGCGGCGCAGGGCATGGCCGACCGCGTCGTCTTCCCGGATGTCCGCTTCGCGAACGAACTCGACTGGGTCCACGCGCACGGGGGCAAGGTCGTGCGCCTCTGGCACAGCGAGACCGACGTCGTGGACGGCCGGGAGGGCTACTCCACGCCCCGCCCCTACCCGCTGGCCGGCACCGAAGCCGCGTCCCACATCTCGGAGACAGCGCTCGACCACTGCGGGCGGTTCGACCTCGAGATCGTCAACGACCTCGAGATGACGGAGGAACGGGCCCTGCGCCTCCTGCGCGCCGCGGGGATCGTCGATCCGCCGTCGGGCCCCCAGTACCACCTCCCCAACTACCGGCTCGGTCCCGGGGGCACGCTGGAGCGTTCGCATGGCCAGTGACGCGGACTTCCAGCGCGCGGTGGTGGCCGAGCTGGGCCAGATTGGTTGCGGGGTTTGGGTGGTGGCCCTCTGTCTCCTCGTGCAGACCTGCCGCGGTTGCGCCTGACCGGATTCCGCCACCCCCTCCCCGGGAGACCCCCCTTGACTTCCGAGCCAAGGGGGGTTATCCTTCTTGCACACCCCAACGGGAGCGCAGCATGGTAGACCAGATCATCGCCTACGAGAGCGGCGAGCTGAGCGAGGACGAGGTGATCGCGCTGTTCCAGCGGCTGGTGGACAACGGCATGGCGTGGCGGCTGCAGGGCCACTATGGCCGCACCGCGGCGCGCCTGATCGAGGCCGGACTGGTGGTGGCCCGATGATCCGCAGCCCCAACCCCGGCGCCACAGTGTGGTACTGCGAGGAGGACGGGTCCTTCTCGCTGGTCGAGATCGTAGATGTAACGCCCCGCCGGCGCGCCGGCCCGCACCCGATCCCGAACGTGTTCGTGCGGCGCTCCCGGACCAGCCGCGCCTTCTGGACGAAGGCCCAGCACCTGTACCGCGAGCACCCGGCGCTGGCGGGTGCCCGATGACCCGCCGCGTGCCCGGCCGCCCCGAGATCGTGCACCCGATGACGGAGGCCCAGCTGCGGCGGGCGGTGGCCGCGGAGAGCCCGGACGCCCGGCTCGAGCTGTCCGAGGGTGGCGCGTACTACCGCGCCAGCGCCACCGCCCCCGACGGCACCGTCTGGCGGAGTGACGGGCTCCACGAGATCGTGGAGACGACCGCGTGGCCCGGTCCGGCCAAGTGGAAGCATCAGGTGCACGCGGACCTCCTGTCCCGGGTTCGCATGGGGCTCGAGAACTGCCCGGATGCCGACAGCTGCGAATTCTGTCACCCCGTTTCGGAGGAGGACGCGTGACCCGCGCGCAGGAACTGACCCCCACCCGTCGGCTGGTCGTCGACGGGTTCGGGGCCGAGCTGGTGCTGGAGCTGTACGCCCGCCGCATCGTGATCCGGCCGAAGGGCTGCAAGCGCGGCGGGCCGGCGGAAGTCGATGTCACCCCGGGTCAACTGTACCAGCGCCTGCTGGTCGCCCGGGCGGACGAGAAGCGGCGCGCCAAGCGCCGGAAGAAAGGACGGTAGGCCAGTGACCCCCTCCATCCGCGGGATGACCCCCGACGAGATCCGGGAGCTGCTCCGCCGGCCGGGAGCCGACGGCGTCCGGCCGTCGATCGCCCGCTCGGCGCTCGAGCCCCGCATCCATCCGAACGACATGGCCGAGCTGCGGTTCGACCATGACCGTTGAGCAACAGGCCCGCGCGCTCGGTCTCCGGATCGAGCGCCTGCGCCTCACCCGGAACAACGTAGTGCGGTGGGCCGTCTTCCGGGACGACGGCACGCTCGCGGCGGCAAGGGACGCCCTCTTCTTCACCCGCTACGCCGACCTTGCGGCGCAGCTGTCACGCTCCATCGGGAGGATGCATGGCGTACACGTGGGGGACTGACGACCGGGTCGACCGGCGGATCGACAACTTCGCGTTCGGCCTCGTGGTCGTCATGTTCCTGTGGACGGTGGCCTTCGCTGTGGACCGCGCGTCGCGCTACGGCCCGGATCGACCGGCGCTCGCCGCGGCGCACGCCCGACTCGAGGACTGCGCGCGGGGCTACCTCGGCGCAAGGCTCGACCGGACGCAGTCGGTCCACTGGGTGGCGCTCCCGGACAGCGCGGTGGCCACGCGCGCCCGGGTGGCGCTCCCGGATACGGTCTACCTGCACCCGGCGTGGCGTGCCAGCGAGTGGACGCTGGCGCACGAGCTGTTGCACGTCGCCGTCGGGCGGGCGGGGCACCCGTCGCTGCCGTTTGCCACGTGCGGGCTGCTGCGCCCGGAGGTGGGCGAATGACGCGGCTCGGCCGACTGCTGGAGCTGTCCGACGATCTGGCGGCCATGCGCCAGCTGCTGTGGAAGCTGCGGTTCCACCACGAGTCCCAAGCGAAGGGAGCGCCTCCGTGCACCACCGAGTACCACGAGAAACTGGCGCGCGAGATCCGGGAGGTGATGCGATGAGCCCCGTGCCCGACAGCAACGGCTTCGATCCGGGCCCGCCGCTGGTGTGCCCGAAGTGCGGATACTGGTACTGCGCCGTCGGCTGCCCCAACTACCGGCCGCCCGAGCCGCCGTCGCCCAAGGATCTCACGCTGGAGGATGTGCTGGGCACCCTGTAACGCCCGAGGTCCGCCGGCAGAGCCGGCGGGGGCGGTCACCGCGAGGGAAGGAGGAAAGGGAGGGCGCGCGCCCCGCCGGCACGGTGACCGACGGGGCGCGGTGGTAGGCTACTCGAGCGGCGCTTCGCCCCGAATCAGGGCGCGGAGCGCCTTTTCCTTGGTCGTACCCCGGCGCTTCGCCGTGAGGCCCAGTCGCTCCTCGAGGATCGCGAGGAACGGCGGCACGCTCCGCCGGCGCGAGGCGCCGCCGACGCCCGTCTTGTCCGCCAGTCCCACCCACGCCGCGGCCTGATACTGCGCGGGTGTCACGCCCACGCGCGCGGCCTCCGCGCGCAGCAGGTCTTCGATGGCGCCGTACTGCCAGCTTTCCGGGGTCTCAATGGGCTTGCCCGCCGTGTTGGTGAGCTTGAGCCCGCGGGAGATGTGCAGGTCCACCGGGACGTTGGCATAGTTGCCGGACAAGGCCGCACCGAAGCGCGCGGTCTTCGGGTCCGCGACCGGGTTGAGCCCGCCTTCCTCGAGGATGCGCGCGGCCTTGGCGTTGTGCGTCGACTGGAAGCGGTGCTTATAGCCGGGCGCCAGCTCCAGCTGCCCCTCGCGCAGGATCTCGGGCGTGAGCGCGCCCTGCTCCGCCATGGTGAAGAAGTTGGACCCGAGCTTGATGTTGGTCGACACGTTCGAGCCCGGCGACGTCGCGGCCACCATGTCCATGAAGCGGCGGAAGGCGCGCTCCCCGGCCTCGGCGCCCAGCTCGCCCACGAAGCGGTCGTAGAGCTGCTGGGTGTTGTACCACTCGAGTCCGCCCAGTCCGAGGCCCACTTCCGCGGCGCGGCGGTAGGCGGGCGACTGCCCGCGGCGCCGCAGGCCGGCCACGTTGGTTGCCGTCTTCTCGGTCCCGGGGCCCGGCGGCTGCTCCATAGGCGCGTGGGCGCCGAACGTCGGCACCTCGCGCAGCGCCTCGGGCGACGTATCGAAGAGGTTGTCGCCGAGCTTGAGCTCCGTCTGGGACGCGCGGGCGGGCGTCGGGATCGAGTCCGTCATCAGCCGCAAGTGCCCCTCGACGGGCGCATTATGCCGGTGCTCGGGCCCCAAGGGGCCCTCCGCCGGGAGCCCGTACTGCTGCTCGATGGCGCGATGGATGCGGTGGGGTTCCACTACCTTCCCGTTGCGAATGTACGTTCGGCCGCCCCCCTGATCGACCACGATGTCATAGATGGCGTCGTGGGTCTCATACCCGTACCGCCGCCGGGGCTCCCGGACCCCCTCCGGCGTTCCAAAGAAGTAGTCGTCCCGGAAGAACCGATCTGGCGCCAGCCCGTTCGGCAGCTTGCCCGGCTTCGGCGGGATGCGTCCCGTCATAGGACCGAATGGCGTGGGCACGGTGCGCGTCTCACTCCCGTCCGGGTGCAGCAACGACAGCCCCTCCGCGGCAGGCGCGGCGCGCCGTCGTGGCGCGGACGGGATCGAGTCGAGCTGGAAGTCGGACAGCGGGTCCGCCGGCTCCTCGCCCATCTTCAGGCGCTCGGCCTTCGGCACCTCGCCCTTCTTGAGGTACTTGGGCGCGTCCGCCCGGGACACGTAGGTGCCGTCCTGCAGCACGAAGCCGTTGTGGCCGAGGGCTTCGGCCTCGGGGTCCACGCGGAAGCCCGCCCGCGCCGCCTTGTAGGCCGCCTGCGGGTGGATCGCGCCCTCGAAGACCCGGCGCTCGCCCTTCTTGTTGACCGCGACGACGCCGGCCGCCCGGAAGGGGCGGTCGGTCTTCGGCTTGACCCCTCGGACACGGCGTCCCGGATTGACCCCGGCGTTCAGCACGCCCGGCTGGTAGAGCGCCTGCCCGAGGCGGTCGATCCAGCTCGCCGGCTTGGCCGTGCGCGCGCCGCCCGCGGCGTCGGTTGGCATGTCGCCGTAGTCCCCGAGGAATTCCTCAGGCCACAGGGCCGCCTTCTGCTCGGCGAACGGCCGCTGCGCCGGCGGCAGGGCGCGATGCGGGCCGAAGTTGACCCACGAATTCTGCCCGCGCGTCTCGGTCGCCATCGCTCGGCGCGCCAGCGGCGAGAACATCGCCGCGTGCTTGCGGTAGGCCAGCTCCTCGCCATGCGGACCGAACTGCGTGCCCCCGGCCCCGTGCCCGATGGCGTCGTGGACGGCGCGGAAGATCGTGTTCTCCTCGGGCGTCAGCAGCGGGTGGTCTCCCTCCTTCGACTTGAAGACCCGCAGGCGGCGGTTCTCCCGCAGGTCGCGCGTCATCTCTGCCGACGACTTGTACGGGTCTTCGTCGACAAACTCGAAGCGGTAGCCTGCATCCTGCAGCGCCTGATACTGTGCCTTGGTCTCGTCCACCAGCGCGCGGTAGGCCCGCTGCACTTCGGGATTGGTCGGGTCGCTCTTCAGGCGCTCGTACACCCCCGCCATCTGCGCGGCGCGCGCCTCATCGACGCGCGGCACGTCCGGCAGGCGCGCGCCGGCCAGCTCGGGGCGCGCGCGCAGGTAGTCGCTGACGACCGTCTGGACCGCGCTGTTGGGCGCCGCCTTGGTGTAGTCGACCGGGATCTCCACCCCGCGCGCAAGGTCCCAGACCGCCTTCTCGCCGCGCTGGCGCGCAATGGCCAGCGCGTCCTCGAGATCCGGCCGAATCTGCGAGACCTCGATCATGTCCCGGCCGACCTTCTGGTCCGTCCAGCCACCGAGCATCATGTCCGGCTGGCGCAGCAGCTCGGCGTTCCGCTGCAGGGCCTCGCGGATCGAGCCCACCGTCCCCGTCGGGCGGTCGACCGACTGGGCGCCGGGCGGGTTCGCGACGACGAAGCCTTCCTTGGGGACCAGCTGGCGCGTCCGCGGGTCGTACGTGAAACCCTCGCGGGCCGCCAGCTCGTGCTGCAGGTGGGCGTCCTCGAGGCGCGCCAGCGCCGTCTGCACCAGCTCCGGGCTCGCTTCCGGGTCGCCCAGCACCCGCGTGGCGTAGCCCTTGGCGTCCGACAGCTCGCGCTGCACAGCGGTCATCTCCTCCGGGAGCGCCTCCGGCGCCGCGATGCGCTCCAGCATGCTCTTGAGGGGCCCCACATCCGGCCGAACCGCGGCTCGCGGGTCCGGGAGCCCCAGCGCCTTGGCCAGCAGCCCCGCGCGATCGGCGACCGGTTCCGCGGCGGCCGTGACGCCGCGCGTCGCCAGCATCTCCGGACCGATTGGCGCGAAGCTGCCCAGCAGCTCCAGCAGGTCCGCGCCGGGCGCCGTGGGGTCCGCGCCGGCGAGCGCGTTGGTCGCCTCCCGGGCCGAGAAGAGGCCGCGCAGGGCCATCGGGTTGCCCGACGCAGCCCCGGCCAGCGCCGCGGGGATGGTGAGGTTCTGCAGGACCCCGCCGAGCAGCGACCGCGGCGCGTTGTGCGCCGCCTGCGCGTTCTCGGCCTGCACGCGGGCCGCCATCTGGGCCCGCGCCGCCGGGTCCAGCTGACCCGAGACCAGCGCGCGCTCGATGTCGCTCGGCTGTGGCGCCGACGTCGACAGCTCCGGCAGGAGCACCGGCGCGCGCCGGAAGGGACCCGGCGCCGGGCGCGGGTCGAAGAAGCTGAAGGGCGCCGTCATCTACTGGTCTCCGAAGAGCCCTGCGTTCGTCCCCACGGCGGCCGGCAGCCCGCGGGCGCCGATCCCCGTGACCGTCCGGTCCCGGGCCAGCAGCCCGGCGCGGACCCGCTCCAGCTCGGCGAGGACTTCGCGCATCCGCGGGCCGGTCGCCATGAGCCGATCACCGGCCGCGGTGGCCGCCTGCTCCGGCAGGTCTCCGAAGAGCGTGCGGTCCACCGAGGTGAGCGCCCGGTCGAGGATGCCTTCCCGGCCGCCCCGGGCCAGCCCGGTCGGGGTGCCCGTGATCTGCCCGATCATCTCACCCTGCTGCATCGTCGTGGAGTTACCGGCGACGCGCTCCTGCGTCGTGCGGAACATCCGCTCGACGTCGGCCCGCGCGAGGAAGCGCTTCATGGCGCCCGTGCTCGGGAACAGCTGCGCCAGCCGCGCCTCCAGCTCCGGGCCCATGGTCGTGTAGCGCGACGCGGCGTCGCGGTTGGTGGCCAGCGCGCGCAGGTCCTGCGCCATCTTGTCGAGGGCGCCCATGCGGAACGCCGTCACGGCCTCCTCGCCCCCACTCTTGCGCGCCCGCGCCAGCATGGCGGCGAGGTCGCGGGAGTCCGCGCCCATCGCCTTGGCCCCGTCGTCGAAGGCCCGGATCGTGTGCTGGGCCACCGCGTAGCCGCGGTTGGCGGCCCGGAAGCCCGGCATGGCCTGCTCCATCGCTCCCGAGAACTGCTCGCTGAGTGTCTGCATCTCCGAGCCAAGGTTGGTCTCGCCTCGGCGGTAGGCGGCGCTGGTGGCGTCCTGCAGCTTGTGCAGCACGGCCTGCAGCTGGGTGAACGACGGGGCGCCCGTGCGCCCGCCGGCCCCCGCCACGCCCGCGTAGACCTTCTCGATCTCCGGGTGCGTCAGCAGCTCGAGCAGCGGCGCCGTCTCGTCCGAGGGCGTCAGCGCCGGGTACAGCCGCTCGAGCGGCCCGTACAGCTTCTGGTTGAGCGCGCGCCCCCGGCCGACCACCCGCGACGCCGCGGTCGTGATCTCGGGGACGTTGAGCCCCGGCACGCCGGCTTCCGCCAGCAGGTCCGTGGCCAGCCGGTCCGCGGCGCCACTGCCGCGCGCCGCCAGCCGCTGGCCGGCAGCTTCCGCCACGGCCGGCGACTTGTTGGCCGCCGCGCGCAGGGCGGTCCCCATCCCGGGCGAGACGTCCGCGAGCATGCCCTGCCCCGGGCGCAGCTGCTCCATCTGCAGGGCCGCGGTCTCGGCCCCCGCGGGCACGAGCTTGGCGAGCCCCGAGGCCGCCCGGCGCTCCGCCGCCGCCGTCGGGGCCAGCAGGTCCTGCAGCGCGTGGGGGATGCCCCCGAGCAGCGCCGCGGCGGGCCGGGCGGCGGCGCCCATGCCGGCGCCCAGCCCGAAGCCGAGCCCCGCCGCGTCCTTGGCCTCGTCGTACACGCCCGCCGCCGTCGGGGCCTCGCTGGCGCCCGCGCCCGCGAGCGCGCCCGCGCCCGCCCCGACGAGGCCGCCCGCCACAGCCATCCGGCCGAGCGAGGTCCCGCGCGCCGCGGTTCCCGCGGAGCCGAGCGGCAGGAGCAGGCTCCCCGCGATTTCGGAGGCCAGCGCCGTCTTGGGGTTGGACGCGCGGAAGGCGTCCGCCGCCGCGCGCTCCTGATCCCGGGTCTCCGCGTAGTTGCCGCCGAAGAGCGCGTCCAGCGCGCCCGACAGCTCGTCGCCCCAGCCGAAGGTCATGCCCTGATGCGCCGCGCGCGCGATGCCTTCCGCCTTGCCGGGGGCCATGTCGCGCTGGCGCAGCGACGCCCGCAGCTCGTCGACGGAGCGCACCTTGCCTTCGGACCGCTGGTAGACGAATTCGTCCATGTGGTCCGGCGTGACCGCGGCCCCGTCGGCCTTGGCGCGGCGCACCGCGGCCAGCAGATCCTGCCAGAGCGTCTCGAAGTCCATCGGTTACTTCCCTCCCCCGAGCAGCGGGTTGGCGAACGCCGCGCCCCCCAGCCCGAAGCGCTTGAAGGGGTTTGTCAGGCGCGATTCGATGTCCGTGACGCCCGCGTCCTGCGCGCGCGTCCGGGCCGTGGCCACGTAGTCCTCGAAGCTCGAGGCCCAGCCCTGCGCGATGGCCTTGGCCTGATTGAAGATGTACTGCCGGATCTCCGGCGACATCGACCCCGTGGCCGCCTGCTGCAGGGCGGACGCGATCCGCTGGTCGTACGAGCCGATCTTCTGCAGCGTGGCCAGCTCGCCCTCGCGCACCACGGAGCCCGGGTCCAGCAGCTTGCCGTAAGCGTAGAGCAGCGCAATCGGCGACGCCGCGTTCTTGGGGTCCGTCATGGCCGCCTGCAGCACCGCAAAGCCCTGCGCCGCCGCGGTGTGCTGCTTGGTGTCCTGCCGGAAGTCGTCGTAGATCGTGGCCCGGCGCTGCGCGAGATCCCGGCGGTCCTGCCGCGTCAGGCTCGCCTTCTGGTACTCGGTCAGCTCGTCGAGCGCGCTGCGCGTGTCGACCGACGGGAACTCCGCGAGGATCTGGTGCGTCACCGGGTCGATCAGGGCCGTGACCGGCTTCCCCTCGGCGTTCTTGGTCTTGACCTCGATGGGCCGCTGCTGGGTCCGGCTCCCGGCCTGCGCGTTGACAGCCGCGTTGAGGTACCCCGCCAGCGGCTTGGCCGCGTCGATGTCCCCGATGGCGATCAGGTCCGCGAGCATGCCCTGCAGCGAGGCGACGTCCGTCTTCCCCGCGTACTTGGCCATGACCTCCCGCCGGCGCTGCTGCATCGCTGTGCCGCGGGCCAGCTCGCGCGTCTGCATCTGGTTCTCGAAGCCCTGCTGGTAGCCGCCCATGCCGCCACGCACGCCGGCCGCGAGCAGCTGGCCGATGCCCGCGCCCTGCCCGCTGGCGTCGAGCACCGCGAGCCCCGCCTGCGTCAGGCCCGACGCGCCGAGCTGCTTGGCCGCGAGCGGATCGAGCAGGCCCCCGCGCAGCGGGTCCGCCCCGCCGAAGAGCCGCCCGAGCAGGCCCGGGCCCTGCGGGGCCGACGGCTTGCGGACCGGCGCACGGAACGGGTACGTCTGGGCCCACGCCGGCAGGACCGGCGCTGCCGGGATCTCCGGGGGCGTGGCGAAAGGGACGCCCATTAGACGTACCCCTTGAAGTCGCCGCCTCCGGCGACGGCGGCGCCGGCCGGTCCGCCCAGCGCCATGCCGCCGATGGTCAGGCCGGCCCCGAGGAGGTCACCGAAGAGGTTGCCGGACTGGTGATTGCGGGTCTTCATGCCGCCGAGTCGCGAGGCGTCGCCCATCAGCTGCAGCTGGCCCATGATCCGGGACCACAGCGCGTCCGCTTCCGACATACCGAGGCTCGCGAGTGCGTTGGTCTCGTCGCGGTTGACTCCGCCCATCAGCTCCGCCTGCAGGATGGCGTGGCGGTCGCCGCCGAACGCCCCCGCGGCCGTGGCCTGCTGGTTCGCGTTCACGCCCGCGAGGCCGCGCTGGCGGTCGAAGTTGCTCACCAGCGCCTTGCGCGCCGCGTCGTAACCGTAGTCACCGGCCGCGGGGTCGAGCCCGGTGAGCCGGTTGCGGTACTGGTTGATGAAGTCCTGCGTCCGGTCGTCCGGCGAGACCGTCTGCGTCTGCGTCTGGCCCTTGCCCATCATAGCTCCTTGGTGTAGAAGGTGAGCGCGGGGCTCCACCCCTCGTCCGCCGTGAGGAAGGTGCGTTCCCACCCCCGCCGGCCGGTGAATGTGGCGCGCGTACAGCCCTGTGTGCGGGCCCACGCGATCACGATGTGGTAGAGGCGCTGGACCTCGGCCATATCGCCCCCAGCGAGGAAGAAGTTGACGACCTTCAGCCCCGTGGGGTACTGCAGCAGCTCGGTGACGAGGGCGGAATGCGAGGCGGGCCAGAGCTGGAGCGACCCGTCCGCGATGCCTCGCCGAACGTCGTCAAGGGTGTGGGTGCCCCCCGTGTACCCCAGCGCGTCCTGAAGGTAGCCGGAGACCCGCGCAAAGTCCACTTCGGGGGTCACTGGGGCTCCACCAGCAGCCACGCCACCGTCGAGGTGTCCAGCACGCTCGAGCTGGCGATGGTGAAGCTCGTGCCGGCCACCCGGGTGCTCGTGTCGAGGAAGCCCTGTGCGCCCCCCGGCGTCTGGACCGTCAGGAAGATCCGGCTCGAGGCCGTCACCCGGTTGGTCAGGACGGTCGCCGCGCCCGCAGAGAGCGTGGCGACTCCCATCGTCGGGTTGGAGCCCTCCTGCACCTCGAGGCCGTCGGCCGTCAAGGCGCGCTCAGCGAGCGCGCGGAGCGTCCCCTCGACCGCGGTCCGCATCTGCGCCTCGTTCTCGCGGTTGTACTGGGGCTCGGGCGCCGGCAGCCGGCGGTACGGGACGCCCACTAGCGCCGCCCCGCTTCCCGGAGGTCGAGCCGCAGCGCCCCCAGCCGCCAGCTCGTCGCGTTGACCTCTTCCGCCCGGACGCGCACCCACCGGCCGGAGATCCGGCTATCGGTCAGGGTCCGGATCGAGAAGGGTCCGTGCGTCGTCTCGGCCTCTCCCGGGTACATCGAGGCGTAGAGGTAGAACTGGGCGTCCCCGTGCGTCTTCTCGTCCGGGACCAGCTGCGTGACATGCGCCACCCGGTCTCCGTCGGCGATCTCCACCGGGCCGCTCTCGATGTACGGCCGCAGCACCACCGCGTCGAAGTCGAGGTGGTCCGAGCCCCGCTCGTGCTCGTAGATCTTGCCGTTGGGTCCGGCCGCCATCGGGTAGGCCAGCGCGCCCGAGTCGCAGCCCGCCGTCCGAGGCAGGGCCCCGATCATCCAGTGATTCTCCCGGTAGTTCCACACCACGTACCGGTCATTCTCGGTCGAGGCGAGGCTCGGGTAGTACCACACGATCTCGCCGAAGGGCGACAGCGTCATCGCCGTCACCTTCTGGCGCTGGTCGTAATTGAAGTCGGAGAACACGAGGTCGCTCACCTCGCAGGGCAGGCTCCGCACATACCCGTCGTAGAGGTGGAACTGGCGGTTCCCCATCCAGACGGCCTTGGTGTCGATCAGCGCCACCGCGCCGGGCGCGATCAGGCCGCACTTCGAGCCGACCTTCTCGAAGCTGTAGATCAGCACCCCGCCGATGTACCGGGCGGCGTGCATGTCGTCGTCCGTCCAGAGCAGGGTCTCACCCTTGGAGCGGCGCCCGGCCACCAGCGTGCCGACCCCCTCGAGGTCGATGCCGCCCGCCTGATTGGTCGACGACGGTGTCCACGCCGTCAGGCTCTCCTGATCGGCCCACTCCACGCGGCGCGAGGCCCCGTTGGCGCCCAGCGCGAAGACGAACCGCTCGGGCGTGACCACGATCCCCTTGCACTCCGTCGGGGCGCCGGGCATCTGCTGCGCGGCTTCGTTGACGTTGCGTGTCCAGTAATAGAGGTCACCGTCGTTCGGCGCGCAGCACGCCACGAGATACTCGCCGAAGGTGTCGAGGTGCCAGACCGCGGCCGGCGTGATCGCCTGCTGCGCCGGATCTCCGGAACCGTAGGGCCCCTCGCCGTAGTCCCCGTCCCCGTAGTTGCCGGCCGACCCGCCACCGGGCGCCGTCTGGGACGAGTCCACGGACCCGGGGACGAAGCCCGAGGGCGTGAGGTCGTAGAGGATGCCGGTCACGTGCCCGTAGAGCTTCTCGTTGGTCCCCACCGCCAGCGTCTGATTCCCGTCGTCCCCGCGCCAGCCGACCATGGCCCGCGGCACGCCCGTGAGCGTGATCTCCGTGCCATTGGTCGCCGTGACGATCTCCGTCCGGACCCGGGTGTAGTTGATCTTGGTGTCCGACCCGACTTCCATCTCGGCGATCAGCCCCATCTTGGAGTGCGTCGCGTCGAGCCGGCTCACCAGCGGCGCCGTGTTGCCCGTCCACGAGGCGAGGATCGTGCGCGCGCCCCCGCCGGCCGGCTCCCACCAGACGTCGTACTGCAGGCCCGACACGATGTTGACCCCGAAGCGGTAGTCCCCGGCCGGCAGGTTCGGTGTGGCCGACAGCGTATTGGAGCGCGTGCCCTCGTCGGCGCCCGCGCTGCTGCGGCTGTTCATCAGGATGCCGTTGAAGAAGTCCCACCCGGTATTGCCCGCGTGCGGCGTGGGGAAGAGCCGCATCCAATACTCTTCGCTGTCCACCGTCGAGCGCAGGAAGATCAGGCCCTGACTGGCGCTCGCGAAGCCCGAGGCGACCGCCGGCAGCGTCATCTCGAACCAGAAGTCCTGCCCCACCTGCGGCGTGCCGATCTCGTCGGCCACGTACGCCTTGTGCACGTTCCCGTCGGTGACCGCCGGGCGCACCGCGCCCGATCCGTTCAGCTCGAAGGCCGCGTCCGCGTCCGTCCACGTGTAGGCCGCCGGGAAGTCCGGGGCGTGCGCCGTCAGGGCGGTATCCACCGCCCCGTTGAAGGTGTCGTCGAAGATCGACGCCGTGATCTCGCTGTTCTGGCCCGTGGCCTGCAGCTCCTGCCACCCTCCGATCGGGCGGATCGTGCCCTCGAAGCAGCGCACGAGCGAGGCGTCGTACCAGCGCCCCTTGCTCTGGTACTTCGTGCCGTTCCGGTAGATGCCGGGCGGGATCTTGAGCGCGCTGAGCATCTAGCCCTCGAGAATCCAGCGCGCCCCGACGTCCCGACGCGCCACGAGCCCGGGAAGGGCGACCAGCGCTCCATCCACCCGCGCGTGGCACCACTGGCGGAAGCGCGTCGCGGCAAGGGTCCAGTCCCCGGCCCGCAGCGCGCGCACCACGCCCGCATCGTCGATCGGATCGTCCGGGTTGTCGCCGTCGAGCGCCCCGAGCCCCACGTTGAAGACGAGGTCCGTGAGGGCGTCCAGCCGGCGCCCGGACAGCCCCGGGACCAGCTGGAGTGCCTGCTGCTCGGCCTTCCGGAGATCCTCCACCAGCCAGACGTCGGCCTGCCCCGCGGTCACCGTCGTCTTGGACGACGGCACGCGATGCCCGTACCCCGCGGTCCAGTAGCCGGCGGGGCAGCGATACGCCCGCAGCCGCAGCCCCTCCGCCTGCTTGACATGCGCCACCAGCTCAGGCGACATCGGCCTTGCTCTCCTCGGGCTTGCCGCGGTTGAAGTAACCGGCCAGCACCCGGCCGAGCGACGCGCGCTGCAGCACGAGAGCCGCCACGATCACGCCGATCCCCGCGTGCCACGCCTCGATCTTGCCGAACCAGATGCCCGCACCGCAGGCGCCGAGCAGCATGAAGGCGAAGATCGGCTCGAGCGACGACTGGCGCTTCGCCTGCAGGCGCAGCTCCGTCCGCATCTCGGCCATCATCACCTTGATCTCGTGGACGTCGGACTTGACCGCCTCGAGGTCCTGCCCCAGCTCCGTGATCTGCCCTTTCATGGCCGCCATTTCCCCCTCGAGGCGGCCCAGCTCCCGATCTTCGTCGGTCATTGAGTCGCGGGCTCCTAGTTGAAGTAGGCGTCGCTGGCGATCATGCCATACGCGCGGTCACCGTAGACGCCCTTGATGGCGTGCATCCAGCCCCAGTGGGTCTCGGTGTTGGAGAGGTTCAACGTGTTGTTGGTCTTGTCGTCGGTCGCGGCCCCCTCCATCGCCCGCACGTTGCGGAACGAGGTGCCCCCGTACTCGAACTGCACGCTGCCGACCGTGGCGACCACCATCACCCGGAAGGAGACGGCCAGTCCGGTCCCGGGGAAGTTGGAGACCTGCAGGGTCTTGAGCCCCGTGTGGCCGATGGTCACGAGGAAGACGTTCCCGAGGGCGAGGTTGAGGGTCAGGGTTTCGGCCCCGTTGCCCGTCGACGCCACCGCGACGATGGTGTCCTTGACCACGCCCGTGAGCGTGCCGCCGGCCTTCGGCAGCGCCGCCGCCGCGACGTCCGACACCGCCTTCAGCTCGGTGTCGATGTCGGTCAGGTCCGCGTTCAGCTTGGTGCCCCACGAGCCGTTGGAGCCGCCCACCTCGGGCAGCGTCCAGCCGTAGTTGGTTGTCGTTCCGTCGGCCATGCGTTACTCCCCGAGAGCGCTCTTCCGGCGGATGACCGGGGTGTTGGCCCCGTACTCCGCGGAATCGCGAGCCTTTTCCAGTCGGTCGAGCGCGCCCGCGAAGGTGTCGCGCCAGACCGGAATGCGCTCGTCGTCCTTCAGGTACGGCGCCGCGTGCATCAGGCTGCCGTAGAGATAGACGTCGGGATAGTCCGTCAACAGCCAGTTGGTGGGCGCGGAGGCGCTCAGCGGCGTGATCTCCGCGTCCCAGATGATCTCAGCCGTGTACGTGGTGTCCGGCACCGGCCCGAAGAGCAGGGTGCCGTTGACCACCGCGGCGACGAACGGCACGCCACTCGGGCCCCACTGGGAGCGGATGAGGTTCACCCGCTCCGGGGTCGTGATCTCGATCTCGCCCTTGACGGTCGCGCCGTTGAGATACAGGGAGGTGACCTCCTTGACCCCGGCCGGCAGCGTGTACTCCCCGGTGGTGTCGAGCGTGATGGTCGAGCGCGCACGGACCTGCTTGGCCCGCAGCGAGCGCCGCAGCTCGGCCTCGGCAAGGACGATGAAGTCCGGGATGACCGCTGTCAGGTCCGCGCGGTTCAGCCAGTCCGCGATGGACGCCTGCAGCTCACTGTAGGTTGACAGCGCCATCCGCGAGCACTCCCTCGGGCACCACGATTCCGCTTCGGACGCCCGACTCGGCGTCCAGCTCCCGCATGGCCAGCGCGTGGTCGAGGCGGTACTCCATCACCCCGACATGGCCGATGAGCTTCGAGAGGTCGTGATCCACGAGGATAGGGAACCCGGCCGCCCGCGCCTGCTCGCAGAAATAAACGTCCTCGCCCTTCCAGTGGCCAGTCCCCTTATCGTACGTGGTAAGGAAGCCGGGCACCGGGATCTTCTCGAAGATCTTGGCCTGCATCAGGGCCACGGAGAAGCCACACGCCTCGACTTCCTCGAGCCCGGTGCTGTCCTCCTCGGTGTACAGCCGGGCGTGCAGCCCGTGCTGGTAGTCGATCCGCTTGAACGCCGTCGGCTGGATCGGGAAGCGCCGCGTCGGGGCGTTCACCGTCACAATCGGCTTGTTGTGCCGGAGCAGCCGCACGATGGTGTCGTGCGGGAAGGTCATGTCCGTGTCCAGCCAGAAGAGGTGGGTCGCACCCGCCTCGAGCGCCTCCTTGACCAGCGTGCAGCGGGAGCTGTCGACCAGCGACCCGTTCACCATGTGCAGCTGGAGGTCGGCCAGCCCGTCGGCGCAAAGCGAGGCCCCCGTGAAGGCCATCAGGCGCGCCAGCCGGTATCCGAAGCGGGAATCCCAGTAATCGCGGGAGGGGATGCAGACGGCGATGTGGAGGATCGGGTCCTCGGCCGCGCGCTGCGCGGCCTTGGGCGCGCGCGGGAACACCAGCGTCTTCGAGTGCTTCTTCGACATGAGAGCCTCGCGCCTCCTAGACGCGACCCGGGCGCGTCCGGAAGACGCGGTTGTCCGGGTTGTTGAGCCATTCGCGCAGTGCCACCTTGTCCTGCAGGATGCCCTTCTTCCGCAACTCCTCGTACACCGTCATGGGGACCGAGGCCACGTGGTGCATGTCGCCCTTCCAGCGCGCGCGTTCGTCGAACCCGTGGCGCACGTACTGGGCCAGCTCGGCGGTCGCCTCGATGTCCTGCTCGGTCTCCATCCGGATTTCGTCGGTGTCATCGTCGTAGTACAGGTACTCGGTGGTCCGCGCGACCGGATCACGGTGGAACACCCGCTTGTGAATCGTCACCAGACCCTCCACGTGGCCGTCACGCCCAGCTGCGGACCGACATGAAAGCGCTCGCGCACCGGGCGCTCCGGCTCGTCGAGCGCGTACGACACCCCGAAGCCCATGCCGGCCCGGATCTCCGGCTTGAGCCGCTGCCAGAGCGACGGTCGCACCGGCGCGTCCCGGAGGACGACGTCCGCCGAGTCCAGTACCGGCGCGGCGTCCTCAAGACCCGCCACCAGCGCCGCCGTGTGCTGGACCTCCTCCTCGAGGCGGCTCGCAAGCCGCCCGTTGTCCTGCTGTAGCTCATTGATGATGCTGTCGCGCCCCGCCACGGCCGGCGCGCAGTCCGCCGGCACCGGCTCCGCCTGCACCCGGATGATCCGGGTCTGCAGGACCGTATCGCGCTTCGCGCGCTCGGTCCGGAAGGCTTCGTAGGCGAGCTGCCACTCGCGCGCCTGCGCGACCAGCGAGTCGTTGGCCGCCTGCACGCGCGCGATCTCGGCCCGAACGGCGCCCCGCCGGCCGAGCCACTCGTCGAGCCGCGACGACTCGACCAGCCGCGTGCCCGCGGAGATCAGCAGGAGCAGGAGCACCACAAGGGCGGGGCCGAGGTAGTGTTTCCGGAGCATCAGATGTCCTTGGTCTGGTGGTGAGGAACTGCGGGGCGGAGAGGACTGGTCCCCTCCGCCCCCGGTGCTACGGATCAGCTTAGCTGGTCCGCAGGTCCGCCGCGAGGCCCAGCGCGGCCTCGTTGGCCACCTTCAGCGTCCACTCGGCCACGATCATCCGCTTCTCGGCGTCGCCGGTCTTCGCGAGCTTCGTCGTCCGGAACTTCCGGAGGAAGGCGATGCTCACGTACGAGAAGTCGAGGAACCACGCGTCCCGCTCGCGCTGGAAGCGGTTCGGGACCACCGCCAGCGTGCCGAAGTCGGAGACGTAGAAGTCCGCCGCCCCGATGATGGCCGCGGCCTTGACGGCCGTCTGCTGGATGGTCTTGGTCGCGATGCCGGCGAAGGCGCTCACGACGCCCTTGTTGAAGGGGCCGACCATCAGGGTGTCCGGGTTCGCCCCGGCGTTGAAGCAGGACTGCATCACGGCCTTCGTGATGGTCTCCGTGAAGGTCCGGACGGTGCCGTCGGTCCGCGGCGCGTTCGGCACGCCCGTGGTGTACGTCGGGTTGGTGCCACCCGCGTCCTTGTCGACGTTGGTCTTCACCCACGCGCCGAGGGTCGCGATCTGGCGGCCGGTCGAGCTGGAGCCCGCCGAGCCCGCTTGGTTGTCGAGGCAGATGGCCTCCATATCGCGCTTCAGCTCCTTCGCGCGCTTGGCCAGCTGCAGGGCCTCCTCGGACTTCCGGCCGGCCTTGTCGACCTCCTCGATGGTGTCGGACACGATGACCAGCTTGCGGCTGATCTGCGTGTAGTTGCCGACGCGCACGGTGGCCGAGGCCGCCGGGAACGAGGTAATGTCGTCGCCTTCGATGTTGCGGTTCGCGGTGTCGACCGCGGCCAGCGTGTCGGTCTGCCACTCGGCCAGCGTCGCCGAGACCTTGCCGCGCCCGGCGTTCGACATGAACGGCACCTCCGTGGGGGAGATGTTGTAGATCATGTTCGAGAGGTCTTCGCGCAGACCCTTGCGGTCGTACGTCTGGACCGTGTTCGTGAGAATCGCCATGAGGCGACTCCTTTCTTACGTGAGCCGGTGGCGCCTACAGGATGCCACTGGCGAGGAATGCAGCGGCAGCGTCTTCCGCGCTGCCCGTCTTCGCGAGCCGCATGTTCGCACGCGCGGCGTCGGTTACCTTCGGCTTGCTTCCCTGCGAGGACCCGGGGCGGAGCGTGATCCGGGCCGGCGTCTTGGCCGTCGGCACGGCGCCGGGCTTGCCCGCCGTGGCCTTCAGCTCGTCGAACTGCCGCGCCTTGTCCAGCAGCACGATCAGCCGGTGGTCCCGCACCTGTCCGAGCTGCTGCGCCGTGTAGCCGATCTTCTCGGCGTACGACACCAGCTTCTGGCGCGCCACCTGCCCCTTCGCCGGGTCGGCCCACTCCGGCAAGGCCGCCGCGAGCTTCTCGGCTTCCTCCCGCATGCGGACCTCGAGTTCCTGCTGGAGGTCGGCGTGCACCCGCGCCGCCGCTTCCTCCTCCGCCGCCTTCACCTTGGCGAGGCGTGCCGTCGTGGCCTGCCACCGGGCGAACGCCTCGGGGAATGCCTCGGGGTTCTCGGCGGCGAGCTTCTGCCAGTCCGGCTCCGCGGGCAACTGGGCCTCCACGACCTGCCGCAGCTTGGTGAGCGTCGCCGCCAGCTCGGCCCGTTCCTGCTTGGCCTGCGCCTGCTCGGCCTCGAGCGCCTTGCGGCGCTCCGCGACTTCCTGCGTCTTGCGCGTGTAGTCCGACTGCCGGAGGGTGCCCTTCTCGATCTCCTCGTGCAGCTCGGCGGGCAACTCGTACTCGTTGCCGCGGGAGTCCTTGAACACCCGGACCGCGGGCTTCTGTTCCCCCTCGCCTTCGCCCTCGGAGCCCTCCCCGTCGTCCTCCTTCGCGGGGACCTCACCTTCGTCCCCGGACGGCGCCGCAGCGTCGTCCTCGCCCTTCGGCGTCTGCTCCTCGGAGGTATCCTCGAAGATCTCGGAGTCTCCGAACAGCGACGCGATGCCTTCACCAGCCTGCTCGACAGTCATCGACGAGATGGTGCTGTCGCCCTGCTGACCATTGCCCATAGTAGCGATCCTCTCGCGTGTGGGGGAGTCCTAGCTTTCCTGCTCATCCTCATTCTTGTGAAGGAGCAGAGCGGAGTGTTCCCCCTGCTGCACAGTCAAGTCGAGCCTCTCTCGGAGTGACCGGACAGCGGTGATTTGCGCGTGCGCCCGTTCCCGCTTGTCGGGGGCCTTCGCGGCGATCCATTCGGTCACGATCTCCCGCTCGATGTCGAGCAGCAGCTCCTGTACCAGCGGATCGGAGAGAATTTGCCTCGCGCGCTCTCCACGCTCGTACCGCAACTGCTCGTCGCTCACGCGTCCTCCAAGAGGCTGAGCACCAGTGCGATCTCACCCATCTCCTCGATGTCGTCCAGTCGCTGGCCCAGCGGCCCGCGCACCCGGCCCTCGGCGACGTAGGCGTACTGCGCCCGGCCCCGACAGCGCCGGTACACGAGCTGCTCTGGCGTCAGCGCCTCGAGCGCGCGGGCCAGCTGCGCGGTCAGGGCCGGCGGGACCGCCACGGCCGGCAAGGCCGTCGGATCGTCCCAGACGATCAGCTCGAGCGGTTCGCCCTCGATCAGCTCGACGGGAACCGGCCGGCGGCGCGGCGCCTGCCCGCGGCGCTTGCGGAGCTTCCGCTCGAGCGCCTCCCGGGCCAACCACTCGGCCAGCAGCACCCGGCGCGGCTTCCCACCGACCGCCGTGGACCCGGGCCCGCGCAGCTCGCCCGCGGCCACGTAGGTATATGCCGGCGCGCCGTCCGAGAGGGTACGGGTGCTGCTGGCGACCACGGAACCGGCCGCCACGTAGGTATATGCCGGCGCGCCATCCGAGAGCGTGATCCGGACCGCAGAGACGCCCGCGGCGCTGTAGCTGTAGCTGGCGCCGCCCGCGACCAGCGTGATCTGGACGGCTGCTGCGCCCGAGGCGCTGTAGCTGTAGCTGGCGCCGCCGTCGGACAGGGTAATCGTGCCGCCGCCCACCGTGGCGGTGCCCGAGGCGCTGTAGCCGTAGCTCGGCGTACCGTCCGTCAGGCGCACCAGCACCTTGGAGACCCCGGAGGCGCTGTAGCTGTAGCTGGCGCCGCCCGCGACCAGCGTGATCCGGACGGCTGCCGCGCCCGACGCGCTGTAGCTGTAGCTGGCGCCGCCGTCGGACAATGTCCGATCAGCGCCGCTTACCCCCTGATGGAGCGCGGCGCTAAGCGGAGTGCTGCCAAACGGCCCGCGTCCAAGCTGCACGGCTTATCCTCTCTCGGTTACCAGCTCACCACGATGCAGAGACCGGCGCCGCCCGTGCCGCCCGCGCCGCTGTTGCCCGTCGAGTCCACGGCCGCGCCGCCACCGCCACCGCCCCCGCCGTAGGCCCCGCCGACCCCGCCCGCGCCGCCGTTGCCCGTCAGGTTGCTCCCGCCGCCACCGCCGCCCGTACCGCCGCAGGTGGCGTTCGTCCCGAGCGTGTTGCCCGCGCCGCCCGTGCCGCCGCCCGTGGTGCCGGCCGTGCCGCCGGTCAGCGTGGTCCCGAGCATGTTCTGGCCCACGGTCCCGCCTGCGCCGCCGGCCGACTGCGCGTTGCCCGAGGTCAGGCCACCGCCCGAGCCGCCGCCGGAGGCGCCGATCAGGTTGACGGCTGCCGCCGCGGCGCCCGCAGCGCCCGTGCCCGACGCAGCAGCGCCCGCGCCGCCGGGCATGAAGCCCGTGCCCGCCGTGCCCGCCGTGCCGGCCGCGGCCGTGCCGCCCCCACCGCCCCCGCCGCCCCCGCCCTTGAGGAACGCTCCGAACGTGGTGCTGCTGCCCGCCGTTCCGTTGGCGCCATTGGTGGAATTGGTCGTCTGGGCCGCCGCGCCCGCCCCGCCGGCCGGGACCGTGACCGAGACCGAGGACCCAAGCAGCGCAATCGGGAAGTCATGGATGCTGAGCCCCGCGCCACCACCGCCACCGCCTCCGCAGCGAACGGAGGCCGCGGCGCCCTTGCGCCCCGCCCCACCGCCGCCCCCAGCGCCCACGCACGTGACACGCGCCCACTGCGGATTCCCGTTCGGCGGTGTCCACGTGCCGCTGGCCGTGAAGATCTGGACGTCGGGAAACGCCGCGCGCGCCGCCGGCTGGCCGAGACCAACCCGCCGCGTCCCCGCGGCCCAGCTGACGGCCGCGTTGGCGTTGGAGCTGGAGTAGATCGTGGTCCGCGCGAGCGAGCCGCCCGTGGCCCACGTGCCGAGCCCGACTTCCCAGTCGCCACTGGGATTGCCGTCGGCGTCGACGTCCTCCGCGTAGTAGAGCACGGTGTCGCCATTGGCGCACACCGCACCGAACGTCCGGAAGCCCGTGACGGCTCCCGCCAGCGTGAGGGCTCCCGTACCCGTCGTCGTCGACGTCTCGAGAACCCGGTCAGCCGTGATGTGCGCCATGTCGGCTCCTTACGCCGGCAGCGAGAAGGTGAGGCTGGTGCAGGAGACGACCTGCCCGGCCACGATGCTCGTGTTGTCGATGATGACGTCCGCGGAGGACAGCCCGACCGACAGGTCGAGGACACGTGTCCCACCGCTCGTCACGAGCGAGGCAAACGACGCCGTGCCGGTGGCGTCCGCACTCGAATCGTTGGTCACGGTGTTGATCGACACCGATCCGCTCGACGCCGCGGCAAAGGGCGAGGCCGAGAGCGCCAGCTCGGCCAGCTGCGTGTTGCCGCTCAGGGCCGCATTGGCGTTGGCCGGCTGCGTGCCGCTGTAGATCCGGAGGAATCCGCCGGAGCCGATGGTGGTGTTGAGCGTGTCGAGCATCGCGTTGCGGGCGGCGGTGCTCAGGTGCGGGTTGTTGGCCATGAGGTGCGCTCCTTACTGCGCGGGTCCTGATTCGGTGATGACCTGCGAGACGCGCCCATCCTTGCCGCGCTCGAGCTTGAGAGACTTGGTCGCCTTGGCCTTCGCCGCGGCCTCCTGCTTCTTGATCTCGGCATTGACTTCGATCTCATGCAGCCGCAGGGCCGCGTTCGTCTCGGCCTGCCGGCGCTGGGACATGGCCTCGAGGGCTGCCTTGTTGCCCTCGATGGCCGCCTGCATCTGCGCCTCGTCGATGTCGGTCCGGAACTTCAGCTCCAGCTCGCGCGTCTTGAGGAGCATCGCCTGCTCCTGCTCCCGCATCCGCATCTCGTGGTCCCAGATGGCCTTCTGCACCTCGAGCTGCAGCTTCTGGCGCTCCATCTCGAGCTGCGCCTGCGCCTTCTGCGACTCGATCTCCGCCAGCATGGTCGCCGGGTCCTTCGGAGCCGGAGCCGACGCCGCCTGCTGCGCCAGCTGCTGGCCCTGCTCGGGCGTCATGGGCTGGAAGTAGTTGTCGACGTCCCGGAAACCGCCCAGCTCGACGATGCGCGCCAGCGTGTACCGGTACTGGTCGAGGCGCACCAGCGGGTTGGCCGGGCCGAGCATCTGCAGAATGGCTTCCTGCTTGGCGGCAATCATCGACAGGAGGTTGACCTTGTCCTCCGTCAGGCCGGCGCCGAGCGCCACCACCACCCGGACGTCCATGTGGGCGTCCCACGGCCGCGGGTCGACCTCGGCGAACTTCCCGCGCAGCCGCACCATCCGCGGGATGTTCTGGTGCTCCTTGACCAGCTGGTAGAGCCCCTTGAAGAGGTGCCGGAAGGCCGTCTCCGCGAAGAGACGGGCCAGCAGCTCCGTGCGCGCCTGCGCCGCGGAGAGGGTCGCCGCCACCGCGGCCTTGGTGCTCGACTGGAGCGCGTCCGCATCGAGCCCGTTGCTGGCCTTGGTCTGGCCGGTCCGCTGCTCCTTCACCTCGTCCATGTAGCTCAGGAGCGGGAAGGACTCCTTGCCCACGTAGCTGTGGGCGAATTCGCCCACCATGCCGGGGCCCTTGACCCGCATCAGCGCGCCGATCTCGGTGTTGAGGGCGTCCTTGGCGTTGACGGCCCCCTCCACGATCCACGTGCGCGGGTGCAGGGCCAGCCCGAGCGAGTCGAGGTTGTTACGCAGCAGCGCCGTCTTGATGCGCTGGATGTCCATCGTCATGTCGGCCATGCTCTGGCCGACGAGGGTGTGCGGCTCCGGGTACGGGCAGAAGACCGCGAAGGGCAGGCAGTTGACCGGCTCGCCCTCGGTGTCCGTGAGGTGGAAATCCGGGCCGAGGGCCCAGAACTTCCGCCGCTCGGGGATGCCGTCGCCGTCGCGGTCGATCCGGACCCACAGCTCGGAGATCGTGATACTCCGCGACGACGGGTCCGCCGTCTCCCCGTCGCCGTCCAGCGTGGTGCTGGCGGCCTCGCGCTCGAGCTTCTCCGGATTCAGCTCCAGCTCGCTGTTGGCGCCCGCGTGCTCGAGCAGCTCGTCCCAGTCGGCGATGCCGAGCGCGTACGCTTCCCCCACCGTCATGGTGCGGCGGTGGCCGAAGAGCGCCGCCTCGTCTGCGGTCCGCGCGTTGCGGCTCCAGATGGCCTCTTCCGGCGGCAGGCACTTGAAGCGCGCCCGCCCGTCCGCCACCCGGCGGACGACCTCGAGGTCGACCGTCGGCTGCCCGTCGGGGCCTGCGGCCGGCGGGCTCGTCGCGTGGAACGACACGACGGCCGGATCGTTGGCGATCATCGCGTGCTGCTCCGCCGTCAACCCGGTGAGCGCGTAGGTCTCGAGGCGCTCCTCATCTTCCCACCACCACTTCATGACGCCCGTCTTGCGGACGAAGCCGTCGAGCAGCCACTGGTAGGTCTCGAGGAAACCGGGGTTGTCCTCGTTGTAGATGTAGAACAGGTAATCGGTCCCCTGCTCGGCCGCCGGCACCGCCTCCGCCGTCCGCGGCATCAGCTCCACGGTCCGCTCCGGGCCGTGGAAGACGCGCATGAGCGACGGCATCACGCCGAGCACGGTGTCCCGGACGTCCGTCGAGAGGACCTGCGACCGACCCTTCTCCTCGTTGCCCAGCGGCTTGCCGAGGTAGAACTTGGTCGCCTCCTCGCGGAGGGGGCCCAGCTCTTCCTCGATGTACTGCACCGCCTGCTGCGCCAGCTCCTTGACCACGGACTGGACGTCCTCGGGGCTCATCGGCCCCGCGGACGGCGCCTCCGGCACCGCTTCGGGATCTTCCTCGAAGCGGTCCGGGTCCGGGATCGACGTATTGCCCGGGGTGGCGTTCACGGCTTACCCGATGCTGAAGGAGGAGCCGTTGATGCGGTCGAGGTCGTCGAGCACGCCCGCGTTGACCTGCTGCGTGGCGACGATCTCGCGGATGGCGATGTACACCGACCCGGAGCCGCCCGCGAGCGTCGCGCCGCCGAAGGACGCGTTGGCGTGGGTCTCGGTGGTCGCGATGAAGTTGCCGACCGAGCCGGGGACCTTGGCCGTCAGGACGAGGGTCGTCGCCGTGGCGACGGCCTTCACGTGCTCGTTCTCGGTCATGGCCGCCGCGTAGGCCGTGCCCGACCCGGACCCGAGGTTGATGGCCGCGGCGAGGTTGGCGAGCGAGGTCGCGAGGTCCGCCCCGATGGCCACGTTGCCGTCGACGTTGGTGAGGGTGGTCTGGTACGTGTACACCTTGCCGCCGATGGTGACGGTGTTGGTGTTGGCGGGGGTGGCCGACGCCGTGAGCGTGCCGACGGCGTAGGCGATGGCGGTGGACAGGGGCATAGGGGCATCCTCGGAGCCGCGCAGCCAGAGCGAAGCGGCCGGAACCGGCCGAGGACAGGCGCGAGGCGCCAGAGCAGCGGGCCGAGACGGCCCATGGAACGCTTAAGGTAGCGCGGAAGGGGGTCCGGCGGCAAGGGCCGCCTCCCGCTCCTGCCGGCGCTTCTTCCGCAGCCGCTGCTGGATCTGGTTCTCGCGCACGCTCCGGCGTTCCCCGAGCCACGCGCCCGCGCAGGCCGGCAGGAAGCTCACCGCGGCGGCCCGGTAGATGACGCCGTCGTCCAGCGCGACGGCGATGAAGACCACCGAGTCGATGTTGGCCAGCGCCTCGGCCACCGCCGCCCAGTGCGCCGCCGTCACATCCTGCAGCGCCCGCTCCGCGTCCGCCAGCTTGCCGCCCACGTAGTAGTGCGCGAGGTTGAAGGCGAAGCAGAGCGCGGCCAGCGCGAGGTAGATCACACGCGCAGGAGCGAGCGCCGGATCTGCTCCCACTCCCGGCGCATCAGCTCGTAGGTGTGCCAGCGGTCCTCGGCGCGCGTCATGCGGTCCTCGGGCGCCGGTCCCAGACGATGCACAGGGGCCCGAGATCCAGCACCCAGCAGGCGCCGGTCATGAAGCCCCACTCCCACTCGCCGATCCACCACGTGATGGACAGGCGCTTCCGGTTGACCAGATGCTTCATACCACCCCCTTGATGTCGCGACGCAGCTCGGTGTTCCAGTTACTGACCCCCGCGGACCCGAACGCCATCGTGGCCACATCCGAGGCGAACGTCAGGATGAAAGCGTCCGCCAAGTCCGGCGATTCCCGGCCCGTGCGGCGGTTGACCTCGTCCTTGTTCTCGACCCAGAGCTTCCCCGACGGCAGGTACTTGAATTTCGGCACCACCAGCTGTTCCTGCAACTCCTCGTCCTCCGGCACGAGCCGCACCGCGCGCGTCATGAGCCACTCGCGCACCTTGAACCACAGCTCGCAGCGCACGTTCCGGTACACCTCACTCGCGATGGGCGGCAACTCGCCCACGTTGATGCCGTAGACCGGAAGCCCGAACTGCCGCAGCCGGTCCACCACGCCCGAGCCCATGCCGATCACGTCGACGTTGATCGCCACCGGCCGCTCCGAGGGCGGGGTGAGGTCCCACTCCATCTTGACCCGGGCCGCGGTCTCCATCAGGTCCTTGTCGCGCCACCACTGCACCTTCTCGCGCTGCAGGCCGCCCTGTCGCTTGGCGAGCGCGGTGCGCGCCCCACCGCGGCGGGCGACGTCGAGCCCCCAGACGATCGGCACGGACGGCGCCACGACGATGTCGCGCATGGTGGCCGCCTTCATCAGGTCGTACGGGATGACGACGTCGTCGTCCGACCGCGGGAACAGGCCGAGCACGCGGACCCGGAAGGCGTTCGATTCCCGGCCGTACCGCTGCTCCATGTCGCGCACGAAGTCCGGGTCCACCCGCGAGGAGTCCTCGCAGGAGACCTGCTGCGTGTACCACATCGGCTTGAGCCGGTGGTGTGTCTCGTAGAAGAGCCCGGTGACCCGCACCGGGTTCCCGGCGAGCAGGGTCATGCAGTTCTTGCCGGACATCGAACCGGAGGCCGCCTCGAAGATCTGCTCCGGGATACCGCTGGCCTCGTCGCCGATCAGCAGCACGCTGCCGTCGTCACTGTGCAACCCCGCCAACGCCTCGGGCGTCTCCGCCCGGGAGGTTCGGCAGGTGAGGAAGTTCTCTGCCGGCGCCGCCTTCAGCTCGATGCGGTCGCTCTTCACCTCGAACAGCGACTGCAGCCAGTCCGGGCAGCGCTTGAGCCACTTCTGGACCTCGGAATAGAAGACGTCGAACAGCTGGTTGGCCGTCGGGGCCGTCGCGGCCGTCTTCTGCGGGTGCTCGGTGACGAGATGGTGCACCGCGATCCAGCCCAGCACCGCGGACTTGCCCACGCCGTGGCCCGAGACGACCGAGAGCCGGCGCTCCCCGCGCCCGTAGGCGCGCAGCAGCTGCTCCTGCCACGGGTCCGGCTCCGCCCGGAGCACCTCCCGGACGAAGCGGACCGGCCCCTCCTCCCCCGCGTGGCGCCGGCCGTAGCGGAGGAGGAAGGGAATCAGGGGGTTGTCGGACCCCGTCGGCTCCACGTCAGTCGACCGGCTGCGCCACGGAAATGTACACGTCGTCGATGTCGAGCACGCCCGCGCTCGCGCGCCCGCAGGTCGGCTGGCTCCCGCAGCCCCCGCCCTGCACCGGATTCCAGTGCCGGCCGAGGAAGCCGCGGACGAGGGTGCCGCCGTTGGCCGCCTGCGCCGACCGGAAGGCGAGGTTGGTCGCGGCGAGCACGCGCTGCCCGTCGATCCAGACCTGCGCCGTGCCATTCGCCTGCCCGATGTCGCCCGCGTCGAACAGGATCTCGTAGGGGTGCCAGACGTCGCCGGCCGCGATGGGCGCGGAGGTGTACTTGTCCCACACCAGCACACCCGAGTTCTGGGAGGACAGCTGGAAGGTCCACGTCGCGATGTTCTGGCCGACCCCGGCCGTGCCGCGGGGAATGGGCGCCCACCAGCCGATCAGCTGCAGGGGGAAGCTGTTGCCCGTGTACCCCACGCCCCAGTACCCGAGCAGCTTCATGCCGCCGGGCGAGGGTTCCTCAAAGACCGGCTGGAGCGCCCCGGCCGCGTCGACGTTGGCGAAGCGGAACCAGCCGCGCTCGTAGTACTGCCGGTAGCTGTGCACCGTGAGGCCATCGGTATTCCCGGGCAGGTCTTCCTTGGCGGTGAAGGTACAGCCGACGCCCTTGCCCGCCTGCACGTTGTTGTTCTTCGGGAAGACACAGCGGTGCGCGTAGTCCCCGGGCTGGCCAGTGCGTCCGGTGGTGATCCGTGCGGACTGCTCGGCCGAGACCTTGCCCCGCACCACGCCGTAGGTCGCATTGGGACCGCTCACGTACGCCAGCGGGATCTTCTGCGGCCCGAACGTCAGCTCGACGATGGGCGTGAAGCCGGCGGGCTCGTGGGGGTTGGTCGCGGGCGGCACCGGGACCGGCACCTGCACAACCGAATCGCGGTAGGTGGTGTCGGAGCGGGTGAAGTAGGTCCAGACCTGCACCGAATCCGGGACCTGCACGACCACCGGCACGCAGGCCGTGCACACGGTCGAATCGCGGGTGCCCTGCGCGGGCAGCGGCCGGGCGAGGCCGGCGGCGAAGAGGGCGGCGAAGAGCAGGGCCAGCCGGCGGAACCAGAGACGCATCGAGTGATCCCCTTTCCAAGGGTGGATGGTGTGTACTACAAGTGGCCCCAATCTAGCTGGGCCCCCCGTTTTTTCGGAAGTGGGACTCCCAAACCGGGAGGGGGCCCCGGGGGGTGGGGGTCCGTCGCTATCCCCCTCCCTCGCTCCAGCCGCCCCCCGCTTTTTCGAGACCGGGGGGGGGGTCTAAAAATCGGTCACTTCTGCCGCCATGCAAGCTGCGTGCCAGCGGGCGCGCCAGCTTAACATAATGGTCATTATCCGACGTAGACTCTGTAAGTCATTCAGTGCCAAGCACTTGCTCGATGGTCAGCGGTGTTGCCTCGTCGCTACACACCTCGGCCTCGACCACGGTCTCGGCCCCACTCCCGAGCATCGGCAGCGACGCAGGCGCCAGCGCCTTGACCGCTTCGTGTGCTGCCAAGTGCAAGCTACCAATGGAGATAGACATAGCCGGCACGTTTGTCTGCTGGCCATAGGTCTTGCGGTCCAGCACCGAAGCCAGCCACTTGCGGAAGTTGGCCCGGGCATTGGCGTGCTGGTACTCGAGCGGGCTTGCGGTGTCGAGCAGGTGCAACGCCTCCTCGGCAAGAGCGCCCCCCGAGTCCTCGCGCGCGAGGGCTAGCGCTGCCTTGCGCTCGTCCGTCCCGGTCAGCCACTCGTAGAGCAACGGCCGTGATACTCCAAGGTAACGGGCAAGGGAGAGCACTGTCGGCGAAGTCTCGGCCGGGTTGCCGCCGCGGACCCACGCCAGCGCGTAGGCAAGGGCGAGCTGCTCCTCGGTGAGCGGCGCTGTGCCCTCGTCCTGTTCGTCGAGTCCCACTTCGCGGGCGAGGCGCACCAGCTGCGCCACCATGCCCCTGAGCTTCGGTCGGCCGGCCATGCCCAAGGATACTGTCCTACCACGCATGTGCAATTCCCTCCCGTGCTCACTCCCCGCAAGTCGGCCCGGCCGGCAATGACTGGTCTGGCGCGCTGCCGATCGAGGCGGCGCGGGCCTGAGTTTGGTGCAGTCTGGAACGACCGGACACATCCGGGCGTTTCCGGACACATTGCGGACACATTGCTCTCGCGCCCAAGTCCCGGCCGCGCATGCACTTCGCACGCATCGGACGGATCGGACACGTTTTTCCCGGGTGGTACCCTATATAGTAGCTATTGGAAGGTCGCCTACAGGCTGGAAGGGGAGAATAATCCGTCCGATCCGTCCGATGCATGCTAACTCGTTGTGGCTCAATGACTCTCCAAGCATGTTCATCTGTCCGATGTGTCCGCAAAAGGGCCCGATCCGTCCGTACCATGCATGCTAACTGCTCCTCCGGACGCTGTTACAATCGGGGCCTTGCGCCCAGTTAGCTTGCATGCTAATATACATCCACGCGCAGGACGAACCCCCCAACCGGAGCTGACCATGGCCCAGCCGACCCTGAAGGTGACCCTTCCCGATGGCACCACCGACACCCGCCGGACGCCCCGCGCCTACACGCATGTGGTGGCCGCGAGCTACGACGCCACCATCCTGCTCGAGCAGGCGCGGGAGCAGCTGGCGAGCTGGCTGCGGGCCGAGGGAGAGCGCGCTGACCCCGAGAACGCGGCCTACTTCGCGCGCCACGTCCAGAACGCCCGCCAGCGCGTCGCGAACCTCGAGGTCGGCCCGTGCGTGGTCTGGGCCGCGGTCTCGTGGCATCGGGGCGTGGCGAACGCGATGAAGGGCGCCGCGCAGGCCGAACGGTACACGAGCCGCGCCCGGCTCGAGATCCGGATCATCCCGCTGGCCTGACCCCGACCCCTTGCGCCTGAGTTAGCATCCTTGTATACTAGCTCAGGCGCAGGACCCACCCCAACTGGAGCCACGACGATGAAAGACCGCAACCTGTTCCGCATCTACGGCCGCACCTTTCAGGTCAGTCGCGAAGCGACCGTGTGGTGCGTGCAGGAGCTGGACGCGCAGGGGAACCAGATCGGCGACGCGGTGTTCGCCCCCAGCCGCGACCTCGCGCTGATCTACATCGGCACGATGGCCATGCGTCGCCCGTGGCCTTCCACCCTTTGATCGGAGCTTTGACCATGTCTTCTCTGGCATCAACGACCCGCCTGTACCGAGAGATCCGCTTCGGCACCAGCCACGACGCCCCGCTGGTGGAGCGGCGGCTGGTGGCCCTGTTCCGCACCCGGGCCGACGCGGAGCTGGCCGGCAACAAGTTGCGGAAGCGCGACGCCGCCCCCGGCGTCTGGTACTGTGTCGAAGTGCTCGACGCCTAGCAAGTCTACCCCCAACGCGAGGAGCTTGACCATGTTCGCCGTCCTGCAGGTCCTCAACCACGAAGGTCGCGCGCAGTACGAGCTGCGCGTCCGCCCGTCCGCGGTGAAGAGCATCAGCCCGGGCCCCCATGCCCGGATCGAGCACCCCGCGGGCAGTGGCGGGTCCGCGCGGATGACCCCCTACTCTTCGTCGCTGCGCCTGTCCGGCGAGGAACACACGATCTGCGTCCTCGGCACGCCGGCCGAAGTGCAGCAGCTGCTCGAGACCGCCGCGGCGCGGAGGAGCTGAGCCATGGCCGAGACCACCCAGAAGATCATGGACCTGATTCGCAAACTGTTCGCCAAGGCCCAGAGTGCACAGGAGATCGGGAGCGCCGCGGAAGCCGCGGCGTTCGCCGCCAAGGCCAACGAGCTGCTGCTGCGCCACCGTCTCGAGATGACGGATCTCGAGTTGCAGGACGAGCAGGACGCGGACCCGCTGGGCCGCGATGACGAGCTGAGCCGCGCGTGGGGCGGGGTGCAGCAGAAGTGGTCGGATGAGCTGGCCAACGCCATCGCGACCACGCATTTCTGCAAGCTGGTGCGCGAGACGCGCCGCGGCTACCCCAAGGGCCTGACGTACCTGCTCGGGCGCGACTCGGACCGGAAGGTAGCGCGCTACCTGATCGAGGTGCTCCACCGCGAAGCCAAGCGGCTGGCGCGTGCCTACCTCGCGCAGGCGCCGCAGGACGGCGCGTCCCCCGCCGCGCGGCGCACGAGCTTCCTGCTGGGCTTCCGGCTGGAGGTGACCCGGCGCCTGCGCGAGCAGCGCGCGCGCGTGGAGCAGACGGGCGGCCAGTACGCGGTGGTGCGTCTGCAGGACGCCGAAGCGGCGGTGGAGGAGTACATGCGGGCGCAGTTTCCGGACGCCTACGTCCCGCGCTCCCGCTCGACCTTCATCCAGAAGGACGCGTACGCGGCCGGCCGCGCCGCGGGCGACGCCGTCGGCTTGGGCGGCGGGCTGCAGGGCGGGACGGCGGCCCGCGCGCAGCAGCTGTTGGGCGGGAGCTGACCATGCGGCGCCGCGGACGCATCCAAGAGGCGTACGAGGACTGGCCTATCGCCTGCCCGAAGTGCCACGCGTTACCGGGAGATCCGTGCCGCACCCCGAGGGATGCGGTCACCGCGGTCCACGCGGCGCGCCGTCAGGAGCGGGACCGTCTGGCAGGCCCGCAGGACACGTAGGCTTGCGCGCGCATCGTCACCGATGTATAGTTGCGCCACACCAACGGGGCTGGGTGCACCAGCCCCCTCACTACCTCAATGCAAGGGAGCAAGGCCCTATGAACAAGGAGTCACCGATGACGCAGGAACAGAAGGCGG
This sequence comes from Myxococcaceae bacterium, assembly GCA_044230055.1. Classification (GTDB taxonomy): domain Bacteria; phylum Myxococcota; class Myxococcia; order Myxococcales; family Myxococcaceae; genus JBGART01. The sequence goes on from JBGART010000068.1 coordinate 38,280, forward strand.
GCGTCGTGGTGGGCTACGCGTTCTGGAACACCGCTGGCGCGATGTTTCTCGGAGTCCGCGGGTGGCACGCGGCGCCGCTGCAGGAGCAGGACTGCTTCCCCTCGATCCCGGTCGCCCTCGAAGCGCTGACGCGGCGGGTGGTCAACGTCGGAACGCCGCAGTCGCTCCGCCTGCACCGGGTGATGCTCGGCCCCGAGGTCGTGCGGGAGGTGGGCCCGGAGGACCCGTACACGCACTTCGTGCTGCGGCTGCGGGCCAACCGGCAGGTGGCGGCCTACGTGGGCGACTTCACGCTCGGCCCCGTCGCGCCGTCGCTCACGTACGCTCACCGGTTCCACAAGAGCCAGCGGGGGGAGGTGCCCGATGTGAGCTATAACTATGGTCACTACTACGGGGCGGACTACGCGGGCGTCGAGGTGGTGCCCGTCACCGTGCTGCGCCGGCTCCAGACCGAGGAGGTGCGCTGATGCTGACCCTCTCCGGACGACTGGTCGTCCCGGGCGGCGCCGCCGCCCCCAGCCTCGAGGACATCGCCCGCAGCCTCGCGCGCATGCCGCGCTTCGCCGGCAACACCACGCGGTGGTGGACGGTGCTGCATCACTCGCTGGTGGTGGACTTCCTGACCAAACAGGCCGGGCAGGGGTTCCTGTCTCCCGCCGAGCTGGCGGAGGCGCGCCTGTACAGCCTGCTGCACGACGCGCACGAGGCGGTGACCGGGGACGTCCCCACGCCGTGGAAGACCGAGTCCCTGCGCGGCTACCAGCACCTGCTGGACGAGCGGATCTTCAGGGAGCAGGGCCTGCGGCCGCCGTTCGAGCTGTGCGACGACGCGCAGCGGTACCTCCGGGTCGTCGATCACCTCGCGCTCTGGGCGGAGGGCCTCGAGCTGGGCCCGCCCGGGCTCGCGGATCTCCTGCCGGGGCACCAGCGGCCGCCCGTGGCATCGCTGGCGATGGGGACCGAGACGGTGAAGTACATCGCGATGCTGTACCCCGAGGAGGATACCCGCCCGCTGCTCGAGGCGCGCTTCCTCGAGCTGGTCCGTGCCCAGCAGGCCCTTCGCCACCCGATCAAGGGGTAAGAGAACATGCTGACGCTGTCGCTGGTGGTCACCAATGACCAAGTCGCGGCCTTCGCGAGCCTGCTGCGCGCCGTGGCGGACGCCGCGGTCGAGGAGCTGTCCGCAGCCGGGTCCGACATGGACCCGGAGGAGGAGGACCGCCTGACGCGCGCCGTGGCCGTGGCGGGCCGGCTTCGCCAGCAGTGCCACGCGCACCTCGAGCGCTGCGCGGAGGTGACCGTGCAGGAGGCCACCGCCCTACGGCCGAAGACCCAGCAGGAGATCATCAAGCGCGGGCGGGCCATCCTGCTCGCGCGCCGGCAGGGCGGGGCCAAGTGACCGACTCAACGATCCCCCCGTGCGGGCCGGAGCGGGACCGACTCGTGGCCGAGGCGGTGGGGTGGGAATTCTTCACCCTAGGCGGCAAAAGTTGGTGCAGCATCGGCGTCACGGGTAGAGCCATGCTCCCCTCGCAGTCCGACGCCGACGCCCTCGCCGCGCTGAAAGCGTGGAAGGAGCAGGAGATCGGCCGCCACGTTACCGTGGACATCGGGCATTGCGTGCATGTGTGCCTGTATGAACCCGACCGGTTCAGCGCCTTCGGACAAGCCCCCACCCTCCGCGACGCCGCCACCGCCGCCCTCGTCCGGTGGCGCAACGAAAGGAGCGCGACGTGAGCAAGTACCGGAAGAAGCCCGTGGTTATCGAAGCCGTGCAGCTACGGTGGGACAACTGGAGCGAAATGTGTGACCACGCGAAGGTGGGGCGCTTGGCGGACGGGAAGCCGGAGGGGTGCTTCGTCGGGTCTGACGGTACTGCACTTCCTGATGGTCAGGCATCCGAGGAGATCGGCCTCCTGATTCCCACGCTGGAGGGCGTGATGCTCGGGCGGCAGGGTGACTGGATCATCCGGGGGATTCGGGGCGAGCTATACCCCTGCAAGCCGGACATCTTCGAGGCCACATACGAGCCAGTGGGGGAAGCATGACCACCCCCGACCCCCTCGCGCTCGCGGAGCAGATTCAGCGGGAGCGCGACTCATTTATCCCGGGAACGGAACTCCTTCGTGCGTGGAGTCAGCGGCACCCGGCGGTGACGCGACTGGCGGAGGACTATACCGAGCGCGACATGATCGACCCGGCGTGCAACTACCACGACTACGGCGGATGGGCTCTGAGGGTCATCGACGCCGCCCTCCTCGACGCGCTCACCGGGGGGAAATGACATGGGTGATCCCTGCCCCCATTGTGGACGCGGCGAGTGCGGAGGAGAATGCTCCTCCGGGCCGCTGACACACGACGAGGAAATAGACCGACGCATCGACGCGCTGGCGGATACAGTCATCCTAGCGCATAAGATCGTCGTCCACG
>JBGART010000069.1:0-40681 GCA_044230055.1 Myxococcaceae bacterium
GGGCGCCCGCCGGCAGCCGCCCAGGACAATCCCGCCTGCCTTGACCACCCTCAGGGATAGCTGGCTGCGCGCCAGCAGCGCATCCGTCTCTACGCCGGCACACGGACAGCTCCGCCCAAACCTGCGTCCCCCTGCCCTGACCGCCTCGGCGCCGGCGCACGGACGGCTCCGCCCAGGACACGCGTCTCCCTGCCCAAATCCCCGTGCCGGGGGACCATGTGTGTGGGCGCACACCCTTGCCGGAATACTTGTGGGCTCCGCATCTGCGTCGGACGATGCCGCGTCCGGAGGGGACTCACACAATGGGTAACCGACTCAACGTGCGGGCGTTGTCGCTCGCGCTCTGCCTTTCAGCGTCAGCTGCCGTCGCCGCACCGGTGCTGTCCTCAATCCTCCCCTCGAGCGGCCCAACGACCGGCGGGACTGCGCTCACGATTAACGGCACGGCCTTCGGCGCCTCGCCCACCGTCACGCTGGGCAGCAGCGCGTGCCCGGTCATCACCGCCACGGCCACCCAGGTCCAGTGCCTGTCCCCCGCCGGAACGGGCCGCAACAAGCCGGTCGTCGTCTACGACTCCGGCCAGGCCTCCAACGCGCTCCTGTTCAACTACGACCCGCCCACCGTCGCCAACGTGGCGCCGAGCAGCGGCCCCACCAGCGGCGGCCTCAGCATCACCCTGAACGGCACCAACTTCGGACCTGCCGGCGCGGCGGTGACCATCGGAGGCAACGCCTGCACCTCGGTGATTCACGGCGTGCAGCCCGACACGGAGGTCCGCTGCACCCTCCCCGCGGGCGCTGGCGTGTCGCGGGCCGTGCAGGTCACCGTGGACGGCCAGGCTTCCTCCAGCCCGGCTACGTTCAGTTACTCCGCGCCGACGCTCGCCACCGTCACGCCCAGCACCGGCCCCACCGCCGGCGGCACCACGCTCACCCTCAGCGGCGCCAACTTCGGGGCGGCGGGGGCCAGCGTCACGCTCGCCGGGGTCACCTGCCCGGTGACGGTTCAGTCGCACACGCAGGTGCTCTGCACGCTGCCGCCAGGTGCGGGGACCGCCCGAGCCGTACAGCTCACCCTCGCCGGGCAGAGCTCCAACACCCAGCCCTTCAGCTACCTGGGGCCGACGCTCGCCTCCATCGCCCCCTTGAGCGGCCCCACCAGCGGCGGTGCCACGCTCACGCTCACCGGCTCCAACTTCGGGCCCGCGGGCGCGGCAGTCACGGTGGGCGGCGTGAGCTGCCCCCTCACCTCGCAAACCCACACGGAGCTGCTCTGCACCCTCCCCGCCGGCGCGGGCGCAAGCCAGGCCGTGCAGGTGACGGTGGCGGGACAGGCGTCCGGCACGCGGACCTTCAGCTACAACGCCCCGCTGCTCTCCTCGCTGATGCCGAGCAACGGCCCGACGGCCGGCGGCGCGGTGCTCACACTCACGGGGACCAACTTCGGCGCGGCGGGCGCGACGGTGACCATCGGAGGCGTGAGCTGCCCCCTCACCTCGCAGTCCCACACGCAGCTGCTCTGCACGCTCCCGCCTGGCGCAGGCGCGAGCAACGCCGTGCAGGTGACCGTCGCCGGCCAGAGCAGCAACACGCGGACGTTCAGCTATGACGCCCCGTCGCTCGGCCAGCTCTCCCCCACCACCGGGCCCACCAGCGGCGCCGTCACGCTCACGCTCACCGGCTCCAACTTCGGCGCGTCCGGCGCCGTCGTCTCCGTCGGCGGCGCCACCTGCCCCATCACGCAGCAGTCGCACACCGAGCTGCGCTGCACGCTCCCGGCGGGCGCCGGCCTGAACAACCCGGTGGACGTCAGCGTGGCCGGACAGACCTCCAGTCCGCTCTCCTTCAACTACGCCGCGCCCAGCTTGAGCGCGCTGAGTCCCACCACCGGCCCCACCAACGGGGGCATCACGCTGACGCTCACCGGCTCCAACTTCGGCATGGCGGGCGCGCTGGTCACCGTCGGCGGCGCTGCCTGCCCGGTGATGGCGCAGACACACACGCAGGTGGAGTGCATGCTCCCGCCCGGCACAGGCCTGGCGAACACCGTGCGGCTGGGCCTCGCCGGCCAGCTCTCCGGGAGCAAGACGTTCGACTACGCGGCGCCGTCGCTCACCGCGCTCTCGCCCACCACTGGCCCCATCACGGGCGGCGTCACCCTCACGCTCACCGGCGCTGACTTCGGCGCGTCCGGCGCGTCGGTGACGGTCGGCGGCACCGTCTGCCCGGTGACGCAGCAGTCCCACGAGGAGCTGCGCTGCACGCTCCCAGCGGGAGCGGGGCCGAACAGGCCGGTCCTCGCCACCACCGCCGGGCAGAGATCCAACTCGCTGCTCTTCACCTACGCGTCCTCCCCGCCCGTCGCCACCGCGCAGAGCGCCACCACCCCGGAAGACCTGGCCGCGCAGCTCACCCTCGCGGGAACCGATGTCGATGGGGACGCGCTGACCTTCGCGCTGGTGGCGCAACCCGCAGCGGGGACCGGGCAGGTGACGCTCAACGGCGCGGTTGCCACGTACACGCCGCCGGCCAACTACGCGGGCGCCACCTCCTTCGCGTTCAAGGCGAACGACGGCGCGCTGGACTCCGCCGCCGCCACGGTGTCGCTCACGGTGACGCCGGTGAATGACCCGCCCACCGCGCTTCCGCAGAGCGCCACCACGGCGCAGGCGACCGCGGTCACCGTGACGCTCGCGGGGATGGATGTGGACGGCGATGCGCTGACCTTCGCCGTCTCCACGCCGCCCATCGCCGCGCAGGGCGCCGTCGTCCTCACCGGCGCGCAGGCGCGCTTCACCCCCGCCGCGGGGTTCTCCGGCACTGCCACGTTCGCCTTCACCGCCAGCGACGGGCAGCTCACCTCCGCCCCCGCGACGGTGAGCATCGTGGTGGGCGGGGCGGCCCATGCGCCGGTCGCCAGCAACGCCTCCGTGGAGCTCGCGGAGGATGGCTCGAAGGCGGTGACGCTGTCCGCGACGGACGCGGACGGGGACCCGCTCACCTTCGCCCTCACGCAGCAGCCGCCGGCCGGGCAAGGCACCGTCACGCTCGCAGGAGCCATCGCCACATACACACCGCCGGCGAACTTTCATGGCGCGACGACGTTCCAGTTCACCGCGAACGACGGCGCGCTCACCTCCAGCGCTGCCACGGTATCGGTCACCGTTACGCCCGTGAACGATGCGCCGGTCGCCGAGGGCGTCAGCGCCACCACCGCCTCCGGCACGCCGGTGACGCTCACGCTTCAGGCGTCGGACGCTGACGGCGACACGCTGACCTTCCGCCTGGTCACCGAGCCTCCCGCCAGCGAGGGCGCGGTCTCTCTCGCCGGCGCCTCCGCCACCTTCACGCCCGCCGCGGGCTTCAGCGGCCTGTCGAGCTTCACCTTCGAAGCGTTCGACGGGCAGGTCGCCGGCTCTGCGACCGCCGCCGTCACAGTGGAGCCGGCTACACCGAAGCCCGAAGGCTGCAGCTGCACCGCAAGCCTCGGCGTCCCGGGGTTGGCGCTCGCCCTGCTGCTGGCGTTGAGAAGGCGCCGGGCGACATAAAACATGCGCTGGCGCGACCCCCTCAGCCGCGCCAGCGCACCCTGCCTTCACAGCTTCTTCAGCCCGCCCGCCTCGCCAAAGTACAGGTGGCTCGCGTCGCTCTGGAGCTTGCCCGTGCCCACGCCGCCGGACGCGAGCGTGACGTTGAACAGGAACTGCCGCGTCCGCACCGCGCAGCTGTTGGTGTTGGGATAGGTGCAGTCGGTCCAGACCGCGCGGTTGCCGTCGTAGTCGACGGAGGTGGTCTGCCGGCCGGCGATGGGGTTCTGCAGCGTGCTGCTGCCAGAGCCCGGCCGGACGCTGCGCACCGCGCCGCCGAGGGTGCCCCAGTACAGAACTCCGCTGGCGTTGATGGCCAGGGCGGAGACCGCCGAGGAATCAGTGGCCACGCCAAACGTCACGCCGCCTGCCTTCGCCACACCGCGGAGCGTGGCGCCGTCGCTGTAGAAGAGCTGGGTGGCGCCGAGGACCACCTTGGACAGCGCGGTCCCGGAGGTCATCGTGGTCACCGCGCCGCCGCCGATGGGCATGGAGCGCAGACCCGCGCTGTCCGCCCAGAAGAGCGTGGCGCCGTCGGTCACCAGGTCGCGGGTGCCGATGAAGCCGGGGCTGGTGGCCAGGGTGATGGCCGCGCCACCGGTGAGCGGGACGCGCTTGAGCTGCGAGGTGGCGCCATAGTTCGCCACGAAGTAGCCGAACCAGTTGCCGCCGATGTTCGCATAGCAAAGGCTGCCGAAATACCGGAAGTCCGCCGTGTCCCCGCTCTCGCGGTAGAGCAGCACCTCGGAGCCGGGCGTGTTGCTCTTGCTCGCGCGCCAGACCGAGGCAGAGTCCGGACCGAACTCGTCGATGGCGTAGGAGGTCCAGTAGAGGTTGCCGGTAGACGCGATGAGGTCCACCGGGCTGGACCAGGCGAGGGTGGTCGGCGTGGACAGCGCGTCCTGCTCCTGCCCGAGCACCTCCTCGCCGGGCGCCTCCTCCTCCGCGCCCGGGCCACATGCCAGTGAGACCGCGCACAGCAATCCAATCAACATCCGTTTCATGACCGCTCCAGGGTTGGTTGAAGACGGCCGGCCCCCTCTTCACGAGCCATGCCGCCCTCGCCTCCCTCTGGGAGCAGGCCTCGCGCCGCGCCAATCCAGCGCGACACAAGCCGAATCAGCGCGCTATGACGCCCGCCCGCACGGAATCCAGACATGAACCCGCTCACCCAAAGGCTCCGCACCCTCCAGGCCTGGCTGCGCGTCCCGGACGAGCCCGAGGTGCGGCAAGCGCACCGGGTGACGATGCTGCTGCGTGCGCGGGCGTCGGCATGGATTGCCTTCGTGGTGGTGCCGGCGACCATCACATCCTTCTTCGCCTGGAACGGACTCTGGGCGCGCTGGGAGCTGGCGCTGGCCACCACGGCGGTGGCGAACGCGCTGCTCGCGGGGGTGCTCCTCGGCTTCCGCTGGCGTCTGTACGACCGCCTCTACGAGCTCCCCTTCTTCCTCGTCGCGGGGGTCATCTGCTGCGGGACGGAATCCCTCATCCTGCAAGTCACGGGTGGCGGCGGCCCCGGCGACTTCGTCTTCCCCTACTTCCTCATCCTCTTCGGCGTGGCGACGCTCTTCCCCGCGCGGATGGGCTGGGTGCTGGCGGTGACGCTGGCGGCGCCGCTCTCGTACGTCCTCGGCGAGCTCTGGGGACAGGGCAGCATCGCTCGCGGCCCGCCGCTCTCCACGCTCATCCTTCTGGTGGACGCGGCGTTCATCGCGCTCATCGCCAACCGGGTCACCACGCGCATCTACTTCAGCGAGGTCCAGCACCGGGTGGCGCTGGAGCGGGCGCACCGGCAGCTCCAGGAGCTGGACCGGGCCAAGTCGCAGTTCTTCGCCAACATCAGCCATGACCTGCGCAACCCACTGGCGGTCATCACCGGCCCGTTGAGCGCGCTCACGGAATCCTCCGCCGGGCTGCGCGAGGAGCAGCGCGAGCTGGTCCGCTACGCGATGAAGGGCGCGGAGCGGCTGCACGGCATGGTGACCGACTTGCTGGAGCTGGCCCAGCTGGACGCGGGCGTGACGCAGCTGCACCCCTCGCGCATCGAGGTCCGCAGCCTCCTCTCGGAGCTGACCAAGCAATCGGAACCCTTTGCCCGTTCGCTGGGCGTGACGCTCAGCTGCCGGCTCCCGGAGGCGGCGCTCTACGCGGACTGGGACGTGGAGAAGGTGGAGCGGGTGCTGATGAACCTCCTCTCCAACGCGCTCAAGTTCTCCCGGGCTGGCACCGCGGTATCGCTCGGCCTGACTGCCGACGAAGAGCGCCTGCGCATCCAGGTGCAGGACCAGGGCGAAGGCATTGACCCGGAGCACCTGGACCACATCTTCAACCGCTTCTTCCGGGGCGCGCGGGTGAAAAGAAAAGTGGAGGGTGCCGGCCTGGGCCTGGCCGTCGCCAAGGAGCTGGTGGAGCTCCATGGCGGCACCCTCCGGGTGGAGAGCCAGTTGGGGGAAGGCTCGCTCTTCACGGTGTCGCTGCCCTATTCCGTCGCTAGAGCAGGAACCGGAACGTCGAGTCCTTCACCGTGATGTCAGTCGACACCGGCGAGATAAACATCTCGAACGCGTAGTGGCGCAGGAAACGGCCGGGGTAATTGAACGACTCCAGCTGCACCCAATCAAACCCGCCCGGGGCGGCGCGCGGGCAGAACGTCGCGTCCTCGCGGAAGAGCTGGCTGCCGTCGCTGGCGGCCTGAACCACCCGGAAGTTGGAGTGGCGCAAGAACTGGCCGGGGCTGGAGGTGGACTCGAAAGAGACGCAGCGCGAGTCCGCCAGACCGTTCACCACGCGCCAGGTCTGCGTGCCCTGCTCGATGCGGACCCCGCCGTTCTGCAGCACCACGCGGCGGGCCGGATAGTTGTAGGACTGGAGCGCGTAGCGCTGCCCGCGGACGACAGCCGGCGTCGACGGGCGCGCGTAGGTGACGCCGAAGGTCCCGTCCCAGACCAACATCGCGCCGCCGTAAGCCCATTCGAGCCACAGCTCCCCCTTGCGGTTGCGCAGGTAGTAGTCCTGAAAGTTGTAGGAGGCGAAGCTCATGAAGCCGGCCTCGCCGGTGACGGCCAGCGGCGCACGCTGGCAGAACGTGGCGTCCGCGCGGAAGAGGTCCGTGTCGGTGAAGGGGCTCAGCGTCACCCGGAAGCCCTCATGCCGCAGGTAGGAGTTGGGGTAGTTGCGCGACTCGAAAGAGACGCAGCTGCTGGAGGCGAGGCCTGGGCGAACGCGGAACGCGGCGTCGTCTTTGTCCAGGTAGGAGACCTGCGGAGAGGTGGCGCCCAACCCGTTCTGGTGCCGGACGAATGTGGAGCGGGGAGCGAATAGAAAGAGGGAACGCTCCTCGGGCCCCTGCAGCACCACGCGCCGCGGCCCATAGACGGAGACCACGCCGTCGATGTCGCCATGGCTGAGCGCACCGGCGTAGGTCCCGCAGTAGTGCATGACGGACGCGCGATCAAAGGGCGTGATGTTCTCCCCGCTGAACTGAGAGCCCTGGCAATACTGCGAGCTCTCCGTCCCCAGCTCCGGGTTGTCGCGCCGGTCCTGCTCATGCTCAAACCCGAGCACGTGCCCGAACTCGTGCACGGCGTAGTACTGCAGCTGTGAGACGCGCGCGCCCGTCGCGACGTTGGTCTCCGCGCTGAAGCTGATGTGCATGCTACGAGGCTCGGTCGGCAGCCGGTTGGCGGCGATGCCGAGGGACGCGCTGGCGCCGGAGCCCGAGCCGCCGGAGTTCTCCAGCTCGATGCGCACGCGGCGGTCCGTCCCGGTGGTGGGGCACGGCGCGCTGAAGGTCACCGTGATATCCGCCCACTTGAGCCAGGTGTCCTGGATGGCCCGCTGAATGACCTCGCGCTCCGCGGGGAACGCCGTGCTGATGAAGCAGGCCTCGATGCGTGCGGGCTTCGGCCACCGGCTCTCAGCCGGGATGGCGAAGAGGGATCCGCTCGCCTCCACCACTTCGTCCGAGGGGATTGACTCGAGAAGCGCCTCGTCGGGCGCGCACGCCCCCAGACACGACGCAGTCAACACAATCCAGCACAGGTTCCGGGGAAGGCTCATCGGTTCACGTCCTCGTTCGCCCGCACGCCTGAGGAACGATTCCGCGGCGGCGGGCCGCCCCGCGAGAGCAAGAAGGGCGCCGCGCCCTCCGAGCCGCGAAGTCACGGGCGGCGCGCCCTCACCGGCGTGAAGCGCTGCACAGGTTCGCTGCGCGCACGTTCACACCCTGCACAGCGCTTCTTTCAGGTGTAGACCTGAGCGATGCTCGCAGCCCTCTTGGCACTCACGCTGACCGCGCAGCTCACCGTCGACAGCTCCCTGCGCTTCGAGGCGCCCGATGGCGGCTGGCAGGACGGCGGCGCGACCGTGCAAGTCCCGGTGGGCCCCGAGGGCGGCGCCGTGCGCTTCCGCGCCACTGCTGGCAAGGAGGCGCTGGAGCGCTGGTTCGTGCTGGAGCCCAAGGGCCAGTACCGGGTGACGCCCAGCCCGTGCGCGGGCATCGCGCTCAAGGGCCTCGCCGCCGGCCGGCCGCCTTACTTGCAGCTGGACCTCTCCCGCCTCAAGAAGGAGACCTTCCCCTGGCGCCTGCTGGACCCGCAGGGGAAGACGCTCAGCGAGCTCTCAGGCGCGGACCTGGGCGACGCGGTGCCCGCGGCGGTGGACGCGCGCTGCCCGGAGCTCGGTGCCCGCATCCACGTGGTGGACAGCGCCGGGAAGACGCGCTTCCTCGAAACGCTGGCGCTGCCCGACGAGCGGGTGACCCGGGTGACGCTGCTGCCCGGCGGCGGCTTCGAGGCCACCACCTCCAGCGCCCAACCCCTCTACTTCCAGCAGGAGACAGCGCGCGTGGACCCGGTCACGCTCTGCGGACTCACCGTGACGGGCAAACCCTACCTCGTCATCCACGAGCACGGCGGCGCCGCCGCCCAGGTGTCGTTCGCCGTCTTCGAGGTGAAGAACCCCGGCCCCGCGGTCCGCACGCTGGAGGCCAAGGACGTCCGGCTGATGACGGAGTCTGGAGAGCAGCCGCTCAAGCTGACCGGGCTCTCCCTCGCCGCGGATGACTCCAAGCACAGCGATGCGGGGAGCCCGGGCCCTTCCGTGAAGCTCCCTACCGGCACGAGAGTCCTCCGCGTCTGGTTTGAGCCAAAGGGCGTTTACCTGGCGTCCATCAACTCCTTCTTCCGCTTCGCGGTGCAGCTCGCCTGCGAGAAGGAGCGCGCGACGGTGACCGTGCCGCTGCGGGTGATGCGCGAGGACCGCTAAGGGGGGACCGTGCATTTTGCACAGTTCCTCTGATAGGGGTGTCCCCCCGCCATGGGCACATGCCAGGAATGCAGGCGCGTCGGTCCCACCGCCAACATCTTCGTCCTCCAGACCATCGGGCTGGTGGTCATCCGGCTCCAGTCCACGTTCCGAGGTGAGGTCTGCGGAGACTGCGGACGGGAGAAGGTCAAGGCGATGAGCCTCACCACGGCCTTCCTCGGCTGGTGGGGCTTCATCTCATTCTTCTTCACGCCCATCGCGCTCCTCACCAACCTCACGGCCTGGGGCAAGGTCAGCAAACTGGGCCCGGCCCTCGAGGGCGTGGACTACGCCGGCCCTCCGGTCGAAGCGCGGGTGGTTGGAGCGCTGCCGGCCACGCCCTCGGCAACCCCTGGAGGCGCATGGCCCCAGCCGACGAAGCAGAAGCCATCAAAGGCACTGAGCCGCGGCAGCCTTGCGCTGGGGCTCGCCTTGGCGTCCATCCCGCTCATCTGCATCCCGGTGTTGCCCCTTATCAGCGTGGTGTTCGCGTGGCTCTCGCGCAGCTCGGCGAAGGAGGAGGGTGTCCCGGTCCCCGCGCGCACGTGGGTGGCGATGACAATCGGCGGAATGATGACCGTCCTCACGGGAATCGCCGTCACCTACGCCCTCGTCACGGAGCAGGCGAAGGACGCGCGGGTGAAGGCGCTGGAGACCTCGGCAGATAACGGCCGGTCGAAGGACGTGCTCGACGCGAAGACAGCGTGCGAGCTGGCGGAGCAGGCACTGCTGGAGCGGCTGTACAACGACAAGACCCCGGGCAAGGTGACCTGCGACGCGCCGCTCACGGCCGAGTCGGACCGCGCACAGCTGCCGGTGACGGCGACGTTCTCGGGGGAGACCCAGACCGTCACCGTCTGCTTCCGCAAGGCCTCCCGCTGGTTCGTCATCGGCGCGGGAGAGTGCGCCGCGGGCCCGCTGCCTGCCGCGGTCGACCCGCGGGCGCCCGTGGACGAGCAGGAGAAGGCGTGGCGCAAGCGGCACCAGCAGCTCATCGCCGGGGAGCACGGCGCGCGCGTCACCCAGCTGTTCGACGGCTTCCTCGCGGAGCTCGACAACAAGGACCTCCCCGACTGCAACGCTCAACACGTGAAGGGGCTGCCGAGGGCGGCGGACCTGCTCACGGTGGACGCGGACGTGCTGGCCGCGGCAAACGCTGCGCCCGAGGAGGCCTGGGCGTTCCTCAACAGCCCGCTCATCCTCTCCGCGCTGGACGTCCGCGGCGATGTGGAGGCGCGCGGACGGAAAGCCGCGGAGCTGCAGAAGGCGCGGCATGTGGCCATCGTTGAGGGCAGCCTGGTGAAGGAGCCGTTCGTCGTGAAGGCGAAGGGCGATTATGTGATGGGCACCTTCTCCGGACAGCTGTGGCTGGCGGACCTCCAGACCGGTCAGCTGCGGTGCCGCGCGGAGCTGACCTTCAGCAACAGCAGCCAGATTCGCGTGCGGACCCTCAAGGGGCTGCAGCCCGCGAAGAACAGCTTCAAGGCGGAGCTGGAGCGCGACTTCACCTCGCGCTTCAAGGCGGAGCTGGCGGCGACGCTCAGCCGCGCCGCGAAGGGCGCAGTGGTCGCCGGCTCCGGCGCTGAGTAGTCGAGCGTAGCGCCATCAGGCCCATCCCCCCCGCTCGCCTCGAGGGGAAAACCGACCCTGGCCGGCCATTTCGTCGGAGGAACAGCTGTTCTCAGTCAGGCGCCTCCCCCGCTCGCCTCGAGCGTTGCGCCGTCAGGCGCATAGTCGAGAGGTGGCGCAAACCCACACACGGCACTTTGCCGGTTTGTTTCGAGCAGAGCGAAGCGGCCCATGAGCCGGGCTCCGGAAGCACTGCCGACGTCTCGACTATGCGCCTGACGGCGCAACGCTCGACGCGAACGGGGGCGGGGCGGGGGCCTTCACTTCCACTTCTCCTCCCTCAATGCGCAAGCCAGCCGGCGTCCATCGTCTGCGCGCTGCCGGTGATACTCCACGCCTCCGGGCTGCAGAGGAACGTCACCACGCGCGCCACCTCCGCTGGCTCAATCAGCCGCTTGATGGCGTTGCGCGAAAGCAGCACCTTCTCCAGCACCTCGCTCTCCGGGAGCCCGTGGGCCTTTGCCTGGTCCGCCAGCTGCCGCTCTACCAGCGGGGTGCGCACGTAGCTGGGGCAGAGGGCGTTCACCGTGAGGTCCGGGCAGCGTGCGCCGGCCTCCAGGGCTACCGTCTTCGTCAGCCCGAGCAGCCCATGTTTCGCGGAGACGTAGGCGGCCTTGAACGGCGACGCGATGAGCCCGTGGACAGAGGCGATGTTCACCACCCTGCCCCACTGCCGCTCGTACATCCCGGGGAGCAGCGCGCGGATGAGCGCGAACGGCGCGGTGAGCATCACCTGCAGGATGAGGTCCCACTTCGCGGGGTCGAAGGACTCGACGGGGCTCACGTGCTGCAGCCCGGCGTTGTTCACCAGAATATCCACGCGCCCGGCGCCCTTCGCGAGCTCATCCGGCCCGCTCTTCTGCGAGAGGTCCGCGGCCACCCGCACGACCGCGGGCATGCCGGCGAAGACCTCCTCCAGCCGCTGCGCAGAGACATCGCTGGCGACCACCTCCGCGCCCTGTCCGTGCAGCTCCAGCGCGATGGCGTGACCAATCCCTGACGCCGCGCCGGTGACCAGCGCGCGCCTCCCCTCCAGCCGCTTCATGCCGCCTCCTTCCGCGCCAGCGCGCCGGCAATCCCCTGCCGGAACGTCAGGACGCACAGGACGAAGATGACCCCCTGAATGACCGTCACCCAGGCGCCGTACGGGCCCAGGTACTGCTCCAGCGCCACCACCAGCACCGCGCCGATGAGCGGGCCGTAGCTGCGGCCCAGCCCGCCCAGCAAGGTCATCAGCACCACCTCGCCGGAGGTCGTCCAGTGCACGTCGGTGAGCGAGGCGAGCTGAAACACCAGCGCCTTGGTCGCCCCGGCCAGGCCGGTGAGCGCGGCGGAGAGGACGAAGGCCGTCAACTTGTAGCGGTCCACCTCGTAGCCCAGCGACACCGCGCGCTGTTCGTGCTCCCGGATGGCGCGCAACACCTCGCCGAACGGCGAATGAACAATCCGCTGGAGCAGGAGGAACCCGGCAAGGAAGAGGACCGCCACCAACGCATACATCGCCCCGTTGTCGTTCAAGTCGACAACGCCGAGCAGCTTCCCGCGGGGGACCGCCTGAATCCCATCCTCGCCGCCGGTCAGCGGAGAGCGCAGACACCAGAAGTAGACCAGCTGCGCGAGCCCCAACGTAATCATCGCGAAGTAGATGCCCTGCCGCCGGATGGCCAGGAGCCCCACCGCGAAGCCCAGCGCGCTCGCCACCGCCACGCCGAAGAGCAACGCCAGCTCCGTCGGCAGCGCCCAGTGCTTGGCCGCGTGCGCGGCCGCGTAGCCGCCCATCCCGAAGAACATCGCGTGGCCGAACGAGAGGAGGTTGGCCTGCCCCAGGAGCAGATTGAACGCGCAGGCGAACAGCCCGAAGCACAGCGCCTTCATCAGGAAGACCGGATAGACGACCAGCGGGCTGACCCCCAACAGCACCAACAGCACCCCGAAAGAGACCAGCGACCGACGATTCGAATCACCCATGCAGCGGCCTCCCGAACAGGCCCGCGGGCTTGAGCACCAGCACCAGCGCCATCACGAGGAACACCACCGTCTCCGAGGCCTCGGGGTACACCACCCGGGTGAGCCCCTCCGCGAGGCCCAACCCGAAGCCGGTGAGGATGGCGCCGCCGATGGAGCCCATCCCGCCAATCACCACCACGGCGAACACCACGATGATTTGGTTCGCGCCCATCATCGGGCTCACGCGGTAGATGGGCGCGGCCAGCACGCCCGCCAGCGCCGCCAGGCCCG
Source organism: Myxococcaceae bacterium (assembly GCA_044230055.1). GTDB lineage: Bacteria > Myxococcota > Myxococcia > Myxococcales > Myxococcaceae > JBGART01. The sequence goes on from JBGART010000069.1 coordinate 12,762, forward strand.
CGCCGGCGGCGTAGGTGGCGGTCACCAGCCGCGGCACGTTGACGCCGAACGCGCGCACCAGCAGGGCGTTCTCCGTCGCGGCGCGCAGCGTGGAGCCCACCTGGGTGCGCTCGACGACGAACCAGACGGCGAAGCAGACGACCGCGGAGAAGGCAATGACCCACGCCCGATAGTTCGGCAGGACGATGAAGCCGAGGTCTTGGCCGCCGGTGAGCGCGGGCGGGAACGGATACGACAGGCCCGAGGAGCCGAAGCGGACGCTGAACAAGCCCTGGATGACCTGCGCGACGCCGAAGGTGAGCAGGAACCCGTAGAGTGGATCCATCCCCGCAAGCCGCCGCAGCATCGTGCGCTCGATGACCGCGCCCACCGCGGCGACGGCCAGGGGCACCAGCACCAGCGACGGCCAGTAGCCCAGGCCCGCGTGCGTCAGGAGCAGCCAGGCGAGGAACGCGCCCAGCGTGTACAGCGCGCCGTGGGCGAAGTTCACCACGTTGAGCAGCCCGAAGATGATGGCCAGACCCAGGCTGAGCAGCGCGTAGAACGCCCCGTTGATGAGCCCGATGAGCAGCTGACCGAAGAGCGCCTGGAGGGTCATGGGGCGGGCGCGCGCAGCAGAGGGCACGCGCTCTGCTCGAGGGGCTGGAAGGCCTCCTCGGCGGGGAGCTCGCGCAGCAGGGTGAAGTAGTCCCAGGGCCCCGTCGACTCGGACGGGCGCTTCACCTCGTAGAGATACATGGGGTGCAGGTGCACGCCGTCCGGCCGGATGGAGCCCCGCCCGAACACCGCGTCCTCCGAGGGCAGCTCCCGCATCTTCGCCACGACTGCTCTGCCCGACGGCGCGGGGCCCAGCGCCGCGCGCGCCTTGAGGTAGTGCAGCGTGGCGCCGTAGACGCCCGCCTGGACCATCGTGGGCATCGCCCCCTTCGCGCGCGCGGCGAAGCGGCGGGCGAACGCGCGCGTCCCCTCGTCACGGTCCCAGTAGTACGCCGTGGTGAGGTTCAGCCCCTGCGCCGTCTGCAACCCCAGCGCGTGGATGTCGGAGATGAACACCAGCAGCCCGGCCAGCTTCTGCCCGCCCTGGGTGAGGGCGAACTCGGAGGCGGACTTGATGGCGTTGATGACATCTCCGCCCGCGTTGGCCAGGCCGACGACCTTCGCCTTGGACGCCTGCGCCTGAAGGATGAAGGAAGAAAAGTCAGACGTATTTAATGGATGTTTCACGCTGCCGAGCACTTTGCCGCCGCTGGCCCGGACCACCGCGGCCGTGTCGCGCTCCAGCGCCTGCCCGAAGGCGTAGTCGGCGGTGAGGAAGAACCAGCTGTCGCCGCCGGCCTTCACCACAGCTTTGCCCGTCCCGTTCGCCAGCGCATACGTGTCGTAGGTCCAGTGCACGGTGTTCGGCGAGCAGCCCTTCCCGGTCAGCTCCAGCGTGCCCGCGCCGGAGACGAGGAGGACCTTGTCCTTCTGCCGGGCCAGCTCGCTCACCGCGAGCGCAACGGAGGAGGTCGGCACGTCGACGATGACGTCCACCCCGTCGGCCTCGAACCACTGGCGCGCGAGGTTGGACCCCACGTCTGGCTTGTTGCGGTGGTCCGCGGAGAGCACCTCGACCGGCAACTCGCCGACCTTGCCGCCCACGTCCTCCACCGCGAGCTGCGCCGCGATGACAGACCCTTCGCCCGCGAGGTCCGCGTAGAGCCCGGAGAGGTCCGTCAGCACGCCCACCCGGATGGCCGCGCCGCGCGGCGCCGCGCCGGAGGGCTCGCCCCGCTTGCACGCCGCCGCGGCCAGGCACAGCGCCGCCAGCGCGAAGCCGCGGCGGATGCACGTCACACGCCCAGGCACCGCTGGACCCTCTCTCTCTTCGACGCCAGCTCCGCGTTGGGGACCATGTCGATGACCTGCCCGTGCTCCACCAGGTAGTGGCGGTCCGCCACCGCGCTGGCGAAGGCCAGGCTCTGCTCGACAAGCAGCAGGGTGTAGCCCCTGGCCTTGAGCGTCTTCAGAAGCCCGAGCAGCTGCTCCACGATGACCGGCGCCAGCCCTTCGTTCGGCTCATCCAGCATCAGGAAGCGCGCGCCGGTCCGGAGAATCCGCGCCAGCGCCAGCATCTGCTGCTCCCCGCCGGACAGCTTCGTCCCCTGATGTGCAAGCCGCTCCTTCAGGCTGGGGAAGAGCGCCAGCACCTCGTCCACCGTCATCCCGCCCGCCTTCACCACCGGCGGCAGCAGGAGGTTCTCCTTCACGGAGAGGCCGGAGAAGATGCCGCGCTCCTCCGGGCAGAGCGCCACGCCCATCCGGGCGATGAGCTCCGGCGGGCGGGCGATGAATTCCTCTCCCTCGAAGCGCACCGAGCCCTTGCGCGCGGAGAGCATCCCCATCACGCACTTGAGCGTGGTGCTCTTGCCTGCACCGTTGCGGCCCAGCAGCGTGACCAACTCCCCGCGCTGAACGTGGAAGCCCATCCCGTGGAGCACGTGGGATTCGCCATACCAGGCGTTCAACCCCTCCACCTCGAGCAGCGGCCGCTCAGACATCGGCGGACCCGAGATAGGCCCGGATGACGTCGGGGTGTTTGGACACCGTCGCGTAGTCGCCCTCGGCCAGCACCTCCCCGCGCGCGAGGACGGTGATGCGCGAGGAGAGGTCCGCGACGACGCGCAGGTTGTGCTCCACCATCAGGACGGTACGGTCCGCGGCGACACGCCGGATGAGCTGCGCGGTCCGCTCCACGTCCTCGTGGCCCATCCCGGCGGTGGGCTCATCGAGCAGCAACAGCTCCGGCTCCAGCGCCAGCGTGGTGGCCAGCTCCAGCGCCCGCTTGCTGCCATACGGAAGCTCGCCCGCCAGCGCCTGCGCGCGCGGCCCCAGCCCCACCCGGTCCAGGTACTCGCGCGCCTTGGCGTCCAGCGCGCGCAGCACGCTGCGGGGCCGCCAGAAGCTCAGCGCGTTGCCGTGCGCCTTGCGCTGCAACGAGAGCCGCACGTTCTCCAGCGCGGTCAGCCGGGGGAAGACGGCAGAGATTTGGAAGGACCGGACCAACCCCTTGCGCGCGACAGCGGCCGGGCGGGCACGGGTGATGTCTTCGCCCTTGAAGGTGATGCTGCCGCGGGTGGCCGCGTGGAACCGGGTGAGCAGGTGGAACAGCGTCGTCTTCCCTGCCCCGTTCGGCCCAATCAGCGCGTGCAGCGTCCCGCGCCGGACCTCCAGGTTCACCCCTTTGACCGCGACAAAGCCGTTGAAGACCTTTGTCAGCCCCTGGGCCGTCAGCAGGATGTCGTTCACCACCGAGGTCATTTCAGAGGGGCGTGCATAGTCCATCGCCGCACCCACATCCCTTCGAATTCCTGAGCCTCTCACGCGAAACTGATGCACCACCCGGTCCCGGGCTCGAGGAAGATCAACCCCTTTCGCCTGGCACCGGGCTTGCGGCAGCCCGTCCAACCCACGTCTGTGGCGGACGAAGCAAAGGCCAGCCGCCACCCTCCTTTCAGGAGCACCCCTGTGAAGCTTCGACTCCTCCTCAGTCCCTTCGTGCTGCTCGCGACGGCGGTCGCCTGCAGCCAGGGTCCGGTAGACCGCACCCCGGGCCAGACCGAGTTCGTCTCCGCCCCTCCCGCTGGCGCCAGTGGCCAGGGCTTAGGCCGCGGCGTCGGCGACACCGCCTCTGCCGGTGAAGCGGGGCCCCCTTCCGCTTCGCCCGTTAGCCCTGCGGCGGCACCCGAGCGCAAAGTGGAGGAGACCGACCTCTACCGTCTCGAGGGCGACCGGCTCTACTTCCTCAACAGCTACCGCGGCCTGATGGTCTTCGACGTGACGAACGTGGACCAGCCCAAGCTGCTCGGGCGCTCCCCCATCTTCGGCTCCCCGGTGGAGATGATTGTCCGCAACGGCGTGGCCACGGTGGTGGTCGCTGACTGGTACGGCACGATGGACGACGGCTCGCCGTTCCACGGCTCCATCGTGCGCGGCCTGGACGCGACGAACCCCGCCAACATCAAGGTGCTCGGCGAGGCCAAGCTGGGCGGCTGGGTGCGCGACACCCGCGTGGTGGGCGACGTGCTGTACGCGGTGAGCGAGGACTACGGCTGGATTTACGGCTGGGCCGAAGGGGCCGTGCGCAGCGACAGCGCCGGGGTGAGCTCCACCAGCACTGTCCCGCAGCAGACGCTCGTCGTCTCCTCGGTCAGCTTCGCCGGCGGGCTCATCAAGGCCGTGGGGAAGGAGACCTTCGCCGGCTACGGCGGCATCTTCAACGTCACCGCGAAGGCCATCCTGCTGGCGCACGACACGCAGGGCGGGAACTTCGTCCCGACGACCCAGCGCAAGACGGAGCTGCTCTACCTGGACATCTCGGACCCCGCGGGCGCCATCGTCCGTCGCGGCTCCATCCAGGTGAACGGCCGCGTGCAGGGCTGGGGCGCGGACAACGGCCGCTGGAACCTGGACTTCGCGGACGGGCAGACGGCGCACGTCGTGGGCTGCGCCGGCAGCGACTGGTGGGGCTGCGGCGGGCAGAACGGCTACGTGCTGGCCACCGCGGACTTCAGCAACCCCAGCGCGCCGGTCCTCAAGTCAGAGCTCTCCATCCCGAGCACCGGCTGGGGCGTGGCTGCGCGCTTCACCGCCAACCGGCTCTACCTCTCGCCGGAGTCCTATTCCTCTGGAAACGGCTCCACGCCCTTCCAGGTGTATGACCTGACCAACCCCGCCGCGCCGAAGCTGGCCGGCACCGCGCAGATTCCGGGCACCGTCTGGAACATCCTCCCCGCGCCCAACGACCGCATCTTCGCGCTCGGCAACGACTGGGGCAGCGGCAACAACGGCAGCGCCATCTCCCTCAAGTACCTCGACGTGAGCTCGCCCTCGCAGCCGAAACTCCTGGGGACCTCCACCTTCGGCGAGGGCTGGGCCTGGACGCCCGCCGCCGGGACGTTCAAGGCGTTCACGATGGACGCGACCAAGGGCCTGGTCGTCCTGCCCTTCAGCGGCTGGAGCTACACCTCCTCCCAGTACAACAACGGCCTGCAGCTCATCGAGTTCACCGACCTGACCACCAAGACCGCCGGCGCGGCGAAGACCCGCGGCTGGGTGGAGCGCGGCATCTTCGTGAAGACGCGGCTGGTCTCCTTGAGCGACCTCGCGCTCTCGGTGGTGGACTACACCAACCACAACGCGCCCGCCGTCATCGCCGAGCTCACGCTCGCGCGGAACGTCATCACGGCGCAGCCGCGCGGGACGACGCTCACTGAAATCTCCAGCGACTGGTGGGACTACGACACCTCCGTCTCCGAGGTCCGCATCCTCCCCATCGGCTCCGCCGAGGACTCCACCGACCTGTCCGGCGTGCCGACGGTGAAGGTGGAGGGCGTGAACGCGCGCGTCTTCCGCCACGGTGACTTTGCGTATGTCGTGACCAGCGTGCGCGTCCCCATGCCCTGCGCCGGCGCTCCCACCTCACAGTGCAACGGCACCGCGCAGCAGGTCCAGGTGGTGGACCTGGCCAACGGCGGCGCCAAGCTTCGCGGCAAGGTCCAGCTCCCGGTCAGCCAGTGGGGCTACGGTTGGGGCTGGTACGGCTGCTTCTGGTACGACTGGTACGACGGCACGCAGGTGGTGCAGGTCAACGGCGACGCGCTGGCCTTCCGGCACTGGGACTACAGCTACTCGACGGACGGCAAGACGCTCATCAACAAGAGCGCGCTCTACGTGGTGGACCTGGCGAAGGCGGACGCGCCCGGCATCGCTTCCGTCACCGTCACCAACGACCCTGACTCCTGGTGGGGGAACATGAAGGTCGTCGGCTCCACGCTCTACACCACCCACTACGAGTGGCACTCGAAGACGCCAAACGTCCCCGGCAGCTGGACCGTGAAGTACTACCTGGACCAAATCAACCTGGCGGACCGCGCGCACCCGGTCGTCGGCGCGAAAATCAACGTCCCGGGCATCCTCATCGGCGGCTCGGAGAAGGACCCGTCGCTGCTCTACACCATCGACTACCGGTGGAACGGCAACGTGGCGAAGAACGACCTGGCCATCGTGAAGGTCAGCGGCAGCATCGCCACGCTGGTCTCCGCGCTCACGCTGGATGGCTGGGTGGGCCAGTCCTTCGTCCGCGGCGACAAGCTGTATCTCTCCGCGCAGAGCTACGACCAGACCACCGGCAGCAAGCTCGCGCTGCACGCCATTGACCTGAGCAACCCCTCCAAGCCGGTCGACAACGCCGCCACCGGTCAGAAGGGCTGGGGCTGGCTGCTGGGCGTCGAAGGCGACCGCGCCATCGTCACCTCCGGCTGGGGCATGAACGGCGTGGACATCTACAAGCTCGCCGATGGCCAGGCGCCGACGTTCAGCCAGTTCGTCCGCACCCGCGGCTGGTGGGCCAACGGCGTCGCCCGCCAGGATGACGCGCTCTACCTCGCCAGCGGCTACTGGGGCGTGCAGCGGATTGAGCTGAAGTAGACGGAAAACGGGATTCCGTCAGAGGGGGCCGCGCCTGCCGGGTGCGGCCCCCTTGTCGTTGGATGAAGGCTCATGCATTATTAATGCATGAGCTTCACGACTCTCTCTATCCGCATCGATGTCGCAAGAAAGCTGAAGGCTGCGAAAGCAGAGGGCGAGAGCTACAGTGACACGCTCGAGCGACTGCTCGAGAACCAGCCCGCCAAGACCGTCGAAGAGTGGCTTGAGTCTCTCGCCCCGATGGAGGGGCGGGGAATCTTCTCCGCGGAGGCTCGCAAGCAACTGCGCGGGGACCAGCGGTCTCCCAGAGCCTCTCCCCGGAGACGGCGTGCTGCTTCTTGATACGAGCACTCTCATCGAGCTGGAGCAGGAGCTCGCCGAACGTCGAATAGGCCCCGCGCGAACCTTCCTGGGCCGCAGCAAGGCTCAGGCACTGGCGTGCACGACGGTCACTGTTGGCGAGCTCGCCAGCGGCAGCGACGAGGAGTCGGTGCGATTCTTCCTACGAAGGATTCGGAAGCTTCCACTGTCAGAAGCCATCGCCTATCGCGCTGCAGAGCTGGACCGACGCCTTGCCCAGCGAGGGCGCAGGCTCGGTGAGAACGACAATTGGATTGCTGCGTCCGCCCTGCACTACGCGGCGACGCTGGTGTACGCCGACGGTGACTTCGAGCGTGTCCCAGGTCTGAAGCGCCACGCGCTGCCCTCTCTTTGAGGGCTCACGCCCCCTTGAGCGCGCGGCGGACGGTGTCTGCCAGCACGGTGTTCGTCGCCAGGCCGCTCTTGCCGAACGCGCCCGGTGTGCCTTCGAAGTCGGTGAACGCGCCGCCCGCCTCCGTGATGATGGGCTGCAGCGCGGCGCTGTCCCAGGGTGCCAGCACTTCGTCGACCATCACCTCGGCGCGGCCGGTGGCGACCAGCAGGTAGCCGTAGCAGTCGCCCCAGGTCCGGCTCACCGCGGCCTGCTTCGTGAGCGCGCGCCAGCGCTCGCCCCACGCAGGAAACTGGGCGAAGCGCTCATCTGTGGCCAGCACCGTGGCCTTCGACAGCTCGGAGACGGTCGACACGTGGCAGCGGGTGTCATTCCAGAAGCAGCCTTGGCCGCGGCCGGCGACCAGCTGCTCCCCCACCGCCGGGAAGCTCGCCACCCCCACCAGCACGTTGTCGCCTTCCGCCACCGCCACCAGCGTGCCCCAGAGCGGGACGCCGCGGACGTAGGTCTTCGTGCCGTCGATGGGGTCCAGAATCCAGCGCCGCCGCGCGGCCGGGCGCGTCTCCCCGTGCTCCTCGCCGAGGATGCCGTCTTCCGGGAAGCGCGCGGAGATGAGGTCCCGCGCGGCCTGCTCCGCCGCCCGGTCCGCGACGGTGACCGGCGACCCGTCGCCCTTGGTCTCCACCGCCAGGCCTTTGCGGAAGTGCGAGAGCGCGACGTCCCCCGCCTTGCGCGCGACCTCTGCCGCCACCTGCATCAGCGTCTGGACCGAGGGTTCCATCGCGTCTCCTTGGCCGTGTCTTACAGGCGCCTCACAGCCCTGCCAACGGGCGAGCGCGCCTAGCCGAAGCCTGAAGGCGGCGTCAAACCGGCGGGTGGGGACGCTGCGCAGCCGCTGCCAGGGCACCCCTTGGGCGCGCACTCCCGCGCAGCGTTTCCCTGGTTGCCCTCGATTGATCGGCCAAACGCCGAAATCTGACAATCCACCGGTCGCGCACGAGGCGGGGGCATCATGCATGCGTGGTCCCGAGCGGCGGCGCCGCTCCTCTTCGGCTGGACGCTGGCCTTCGCCTGGCACTCGCCAGCGGTGGCAGCCAAGAAGCCGGCCCGGCGCGCCCCGGCGGCTCCCGCTCCCGCGCCGGCCCCCGCACCCACACCCGCACCGGCCGCCGCGGACGTTCCGCTCGCGCCGCTGACTCCGCCCGCGCCAGAGCCCGCTCCCGCCGCGCCCGCCGCTGTCCCCGCCGCCGCGCTCCCCGCTCCCGTGTCCTCCGGCGCCACCAAAGCCACCGCCAACCTCCCGCGTCTGGTCGTCCTCGCGCTGCAGGCAGGCGGCGGGGTGGACCCTTCCGTCGTCGCCGGCCTGACGGACGCGGTGAGCACCGAGGTGGGCCGCAAGGGCTTCTTCCTCGTCATGTCCCAGTCGGACATCGGCAACATCGTGTCGCAGGAGCGGCAGAAGCAGATGCTGGGGTGCTCGGAAGACTCCAGCGCCTGCATGCAGGAGCTGGCCGGGGCAGCGGGCGCGCGCTTCGTGATGAGCGGACAGGTGACCCGGCTGGGCGAGGCCTACCAGCTCACCTTGCAGACGCTGGACACCCAGAAGGCGGCGCCGCTGGGGCGCAGCACGCGCATCGCGCCCGCGCTCGAACAGCTGCAACGGGCGCTGCCGTACGCCGTCGCCGAGGCCACCGCCACGCCGCCGCCGAAGCCGCCCTCCCGCGTGCTCGCTTACACGCTGATGGCGGCAGGCGGCGCGCTGGCGCTCGGCGGAGGCGTCTGGGGACTGCAAGCCTTCGGACAAGAGGAGGGGCTGATGCGGGAGCTGGCCATCGGGGAGGGGCAGTCGGACGTCCTCAAGACGCGCGCCTTCTATGAGCAGGAGCACCAGCGGATTGGTCTGCAGAAGACCGAAGCGCTCATCGCTGTCGCCGCGGGCGCCGCCGCCTTCGGCGTGGGCTTCCTGCTCAACCCGCGCGACGACGGAGAGGCCACCCGGGGGGCGCTGGTCCCGTCCGGCGCCGGCGCCGCGCTGGTGGGGGTGTTCCCGTGAGCGCACGGCTCTGGCTCGTCCTCACGCTCACGCTCCTCGGTTGTCAGTCCCGGTTGAATCCAGACGCAGGCCGCAAGTACCGGTGCGACCGGGAGGCAGGCGCGGTCTCCTCGCAGTGTCCTGACGGCTGGCGCTGCGGCTTCAGCGGCTACTGCCACGCCAACGACGAGCCCGGGGCGAGGGCCTGCGAAGTCCCCGAGGACTGCGCGCCCACCTGGCGCTGCGGCCTGGACCACTCCTGCCATGACCCCGCGGTGGCGGGGGACTACCTGTGCGAGACGAGCGACGACTGCGAGCAGGGCTGGCACTGCGGCGTGGCCGGGCGGTGCTACCAGCGCTCGGAGGCGGGCGCCGTGCCCTGCCGCTACGACGCCGGCGTGGAGGACTGCGCGGACACCTGGCGGTGCGGCCTGGAGCTCATCTGCCATCCCCAGAGCCAGGGCGCGGCGTACCTCTGCCTCACCGACGAACACTGCGAGAAGGGCTGGCGGTGTGACCCCGTGAAAGGCACCTGCGTGGACGCGACCACCGAGGGCCTGCCCATGCGGGCGGCGCCGCCCTCGGAGCGGGTGAGCCCGCGCACGCCGTGGTCCACCACCGACATCGCCAGCTCCTCCCCCTTCACCCACCCCATCAACGCGCAGGGAGACCAGTGCACGCTCACCCAGAGCATCGCGCTGGCCAGCCCCGCCGGCCTCACCCAGCTCATCCACTTCGCCTGCGGCGGAGAGCCGCAGCGCACGGACCAGTTCACCACGCCGCTCGCCTCTGAGGCCAAGTCGGTGGAGGCCATCGAAGCGTCGGTCTTCGCGCTGGACAGCCAGGGCGTGCTCCAGCTGCGCAACGCCGGGGACGGCGGCCAGCGCCGCCTGCCCTTCCCCTCGGTGGGCGTGCAAAACCTCATCGCCATCCCGCGGCTGGAGGGGAACGACGGCGTGTACCCGCCGCTGCTCTTCGCGGTGGGCAGCGACGGCTACGCGGTGTGGAGCCCGGACGGCGACAAGATGAGCGCCCGCCTCGCGCTCCCCGCGGGCACCTCGGGCGCGCGCGCGCTGCAGGGCGTGACCGAGGTGAACACCATCGACTCCGCCGCGCCCGACGTGGCGCTGCTCATCGCCGCGACGGACGACGGGCTGTTCGCGGCGGCGCGCACGCCCACCGGCTTCGCCTCTCCGGATGGCGGGCTGGCGGGCGCCTGGAAGCCGCTCAAACCGCCGGGCTTCGGCAACAGCGCCTGCGGCGCGACGGGGCCGCGGAACTTCAAGCGCGTGGACAGCCTCTACAACTACGGAAACCTGATTGCGCTCGTCCCCGCCGCGGACGGTGGCACCCAGGATGACCTCTACGCCTTCGAGGTGGACACCTCCGCGGCGGTGCAGACGTGCGACACCGCGCTGCTCACGCGCAAAGGCGGCCCTTGCCGTCCCTGCCCGCCTGGCCACACGCTGGTCGAGCTTCACGCGGACTCCTACTCGAGCTACCCCGCATCCAGCCGCTGCCGCGGTCCCGGGCCGGACGGCGGCATCCGCGAGCAGAGCTGGAGCTGGTACATCAACGGCACCGACGCCTGCGAGCTGGTGGACAACACGGACATCCCGGACGACGAGCGCATCACCAGCGGCGGCCTGCGCACCGTGGCCACGCGCTCGCCGGTCCAGGCCACCCGCATCGACGAGCACGGGCGGATTTTCTCTGAGACGCGCTACACCGCGCAGATGACGCAGGCGCCCCGGCTGGTGGTGGGCGGCGGTGGCTCCAAGGTGGTGGCGTTCACGCCCGAGGTGCAGGCGCCGGTGTTCAACGGAACGCTCTCCCCGCGCTTGTTTGAGCTCGGCACCGCCCGCTTCAACTGGCTGGACGTGGACCCGTCCATGCTCGCGTACCTCCAGGTCTGCGGCGCGGTGCGGAACGCGCCCGGCTGGGTCCTGCGCACCGCGGTGGGCGTGGCGACGAACGGCGCGCCAGAGGCGGGCGCCCCGCGGGTGCAGGTCCTCCGGCTGAACGACGCCATCCCCCGGAGCGGCGCTGACTTCTACGACGTCAGCGACACCCTGCCGCTGGCCGCCCTTTCCCAGACGGAGCAGCTGGTCCCCAGCGCTTGCTGGGGCGATGCCGAGCCCAGCCTCCACGCGGCGCGCGCCCGCACCCGCGACGGCGGCACGGCGCTGGTGGTGGTGGGCGGTGACAGCCTCTGGGGCGGAGAGCTGCCCGCCTTCCAGCCCGACGGCGGCGCGCCGGTCCCGCTGGAGCTCAAGCTCTCGCCGCTGCCGCGCGGCAAGGTGACCGCGGTGGCCCCCATCACGGTCCCCGGGGGCTCGGAGGAGGTGCTCGCCGGCTACCTGCTGGCGCAGCGCCGCGTCTTCCGCTTCTCCTCGCTGGACGACGTGCAGTGGCGCGCAGATGAAATCCGGATGCCGGTCGGCTCGGCCCTCGATGTCTGGGCGGACGGGCCCAGCGGACGCGTGGGCTACGACGATGGGCGGGTCTACTCCCTGCCCTCGCGCGCACCGCTCTCGCCGGTCTTCGAGGGTGCGGGCAAGGTCCTCCAGTACGCCTCGGTCTGCGGGCAGATTTATGCGCTCCGTCCGGAGGGCCTCTACCGCCTCACGGCTGGGAGCGCGGTGGGCACCTGGGAGCGCCTCACCCTGGACCTCGCGCCCGCCGGGAGCGACCCGGGCTACGCCGGCGCGCGCATCTACGCCGCGGGGAACGAGCTGTACGTGTTCAACCGCTACGGCACGTCGGTGCGGCTCAAGGACCCCAGCTGCAACTGAGGGTGCAGCGCCCTTCCAGCTGGCGAGCCCTCCGGAGCCACGACGGCGGCGTGCGTGGGTCTGCGCCACGTCTGATCACAACGTTTCGCCCTGGGTAGCGAGCCACCCCCGCTCGCCTCGAGGGGAAAACCGGCCCTGGCCGGCCATTTCGTCGGAGGAACAGCTGTTCTCAGTCAGGCGGCACCCCCGCTCGCCTCGAGGGGAAAACCGGCCCTGGCCGGCCATTTCGTCGGAGGAACAGCTGTTCTCAGTCAGGGGCCTCCCCCGCTCGCCTCGAGGGGAGGACAGGCCTTCGGCCTGCCATTTCATTCAAAGAACGGCCCAATGAGTTGTCGGGTCCTGGCGATGGAGCTATTCGGCGTCCGCGCGGGAGCAGCTAAGACCGTCAACGCAATGGTGCCTTGTGCCCGTCCTCGAGTTTGGTTCTGAAGAGCTGACCCCATTTCAATGGAGACAAAGCCTGGAGGAGTTCCTGCTCCTCCAGGCCCGATCCCGCCTAGGAGCATTTAACAATTGGTCCTCTTCGGGCTCTCGCGCTTCCCGAAAGGCCGAACAATGCGGAAAGCACGTAAGGCAGCAGCTAGCACACGACTGACAACGATTCATCCCAACGCCGCCGGCATCGACCTCGGCTCCAAGTCTCACTTCGTAGCGCTGCCACCCGGCAGGGCCGAGGAGGTGGTGCGGGAGTTTGGCAACTACACCGAAGATCTCGAGATGATGGCGACCTGGTTGCTGGACCACGACATCACGACCGTGGCGATGGAGTCGACCGGCGTCTACTGGGTGCCGGTGTTCGAGGTGCTTGAGCGCCGAGGACTCGACGTACAGCTCATCAGCACGAAGCACCTGAGGGCGGTTCCAGGGCGGAAAACGGACGTCATCGACTGTCAGTGGATCCAGCACCTGCACGAGTGCGGACTCCTTCTCGGCTCATTTCGACCGATCGACTCAATCTGCGAGCTACGCGGGTTCATGCGCCACAAGGCGTCGTTGGTGGAGGAGTCGTCCCGGCGGATTCAGCGAATGCAGAAGGCGATGGAGCAGATGAACTTCCAGCTTCACAAGGTCGTCTCGGACATCACCGGCACCACGGGGCTAGCGATCATCAGCGCTGTAGTTTCCGGGGAGCGGGATCCAAAGAAGCTGGCGGCCCTTCGGGACTACAGGTGCCGGAGGAGTGAAGAGACCATCGCCAAGGCCCTGGTCGGGAACTGGCGGACGGAGCACTTGTTCTGCCTGAAGCAGGAGCTTGCTGGGTACCAGTTCATTCGTAGTCAGATTGCGAATTGTGACGCTCAAGCGTTCCTGGCGTGGCAGCGGCTAGAGCAGAGGGCAAATGCAGCGGATGCGCCGAAGCCGAAGAGCCACCACGTAGATGTGGAGGTCCATGGGGTCTTGTTCGCTGTCGCCGGTATCAACCTCGGCTCGCTGCCCGGATTCTCGACGGAGAATCTGCAGACGCTCGTTTCTGAGGTGGGTGTCGACATGGCGAAGTGGCGTTCGTCGAAGTCCTTCGCCAGCTGGGCGACGCTCTCGCCGCAGAACAACATTTCAGGCGGCAAGCGCCGGCGCGCGGCGCAACACCCATCCGGCGCTCACCGCGTAGGCCAGTGTTTCCGCGTCGCGGCCCAGACACTGGCAAACAGCAAGACGGCGCTCGGTGCCTTCTACCGGCGCATGCGTGGGCGGAAGGGCTCAGCGCTCGCCGTCCACGCAACAGCACACAAGCTCGCGAGGCTCTTCTATGAGTTGCTCAGTCACGGAGAGGCGTATGTCGAAAGCGGGATGGAGGCCTACGACCTTCGCTATCGCGAGCGGGCCATCCGCCATGCACGCGAACAACTTCGCCGGCTGCAGGCCCTGCCTGAACCTGGCGTAACTCCTGAGCCGCGACGGGCCGTTCTCTAGGAGCGTTGCGCCGTCAGGCGCATAGTCGAGAGGTGGCGCAAACCCACGCACGGCACTTTGCTGGGTTGTTTCGAGCAGACCGAACCGAGCCCTTGAGCCAAGCTTCGGAAGCACTGCCGACGTCTCGACTACGCGCCTGACGGCGCAACGCTCGACGCGAACGGGGTGGGCGGCTTCGCGTCCATTTCATTGCGTCAGCGCGCTGACAGCACACCCCGCTCGTCAGCCGCCTGACACCCTGCGATCTCCGAAGCGCCGGTTCAGAGGGCCTCCGGCGCAGGGCACGTCGCTTGCTCAGGAACACGGGCTCGAGGCCCACTCCCGATGAGCGACCCTACCGCTGCAGATGCCGCCGCCGCTGGCCTGGCTCCTGCCCCCAGCAAGAGCCGGCTTCTCCCCATCATGCTCGTCTTCCAGAGCCTGCTCCTGGTGGGCGTCCTGGCCCTGGTCTTCCTCCGAGGAGGGGGCGGTGGCGCTGCGCCGGCCGCCGCGGCGGAGCACAAGGAGGAGCCCGCGGAGAAGGGCGAGGGCGCCGCGGGCGAGCCGGGGCACGCCGTCAGCCCGGGCAGCGTGGGGCCGACCGTGCGGCTCGCGGACTTCGTCATCCGGCTGCGCGACCCTGAGGCGGACCGGTATGCGCGCATGTCGTTCGAGCTGGAGGTGGGTGGAGAGGCGGACAAGGAGCGGGTGAGCGCCCACCTCCCGAAAATCCGCGATGCGTTCATCGGCTACCTGTCAGACCGGACGCTGGAAGAGCTGCGCGGCAGCGAGCGCTTGGCGGAGACGAAGAAGGCGCTCGTCCGCACGTTGCAAGAGCTGGTGCCGGACCTGCGCATCCGCGCCCTCTACATCACCGACTTCGTCATTCAGTGAAGCTCTGAAAGCGCGCCATGGCCACCCTCAACCCGGATGAGATCCAAGCGCTGATGAGCGCGATCCAGACCGGGCAGGTGGCGCCGGAGGCGGCCGGCGGCGCCGGCGCTCCGCGCGGCCCGGTCACCCCGTACGATCTCACCAGCCAGGACCGCGTCATCCGCGGCCAGCTCCCCACCCTGGACGCCATCAACGAACAGGTGGCCTCGCTGCTGGGCAACGGGCTCTCCGGCCGCACCCGCCTCTCGCTGCGCGTGCAGTCCTCCCCCGCCACGCTGCTCAAGTTCATCGACTTCAACTCCCTGCTCGCGCCGCCCTCCACGGTGTGCGTCCTCTCGCTGGGCAAGGGGGGCGGTCAGGGCATCGTCGTGCTGGAGCCGGGACTCTCGGACGCGCTGCTCGCCGCGGCGCTGGGAGACCGGCGCGCGCGTACGGATGACGTCCCTACGGAGCCGCGCAGAGACCTCACCTCCGTGGAGCGCCAGGTCCTCAAGCGCCTGCTCACCCTGCTCACCAGCGCCATGACCGTGGCGTGGGAGAAGGTCCTCCCGTTCCGCCCGGAGGTCCTCCGCTTCGAGTCAGACCCGCGGCTGGCCGTCATCGCGCCGCCGAACGAAGCCGCCATCCTCTGCTCCTTCGAGGTGACCGGCGCCTTCGCCGGCCGCCTCCAGCTCGCCCTGCCCTACTCCGCGGTGGAGCCCGCCAAGAAGCTGCTCGCCTCCCCGCCCCGCCTGAACATGGGCGGCGACGCGCGCTTCGCCAAGCTCCTGGCGACGGAGATTCAACAGGTCGACGTGGCGCTGCGCGTGCATCTGGGGACCTCGGAGGTCACCGTGCAGCGGCTGCTCGACTTGGAGATTGGAGATGTCCTCACGCTCAACACCAGCGAGGGCTCCGCGCTGCCGGTCTTCGTCGAGGGCAAGCTGAAGATTCTGGGCCAGCCCCGCGTGGTGGGCGGCGGCATGGCCGTCGTCGTGGAGCAGGGCCCGACGGACGACCTCTCTCTCCTCTCTGATCGCAACAGCTACAACCCCGCCGCGCAGTACGCGATGGCCGTCTCAGCCCGGGAGCCCAAATGAGCACCGACAACCCCCAGCACGGCGAAGTCTCCACGCGCCGCCTGGACATCCTCCTCGACGTTCCGCTGGAGGTGACCGTCGAGCTCGGCCGCGCCAAGATGACCATCCAGGACCTGCTGGCGCTCGCGCCCGGCTCTGTCATCGAGCTCGACAAGGTGGCCGGCGAGCCGCTGGACATCGTGGTGAACGACCGCCTCATCGCGCGCGGCGAAGCCGTCGTCGTCAACGACAAGTTTGGCATCCGCATCACTGACATCATCAGCCGCTCGGAGCGCATCGCGCGGCTGCGCTAGACGAACCGGAGAACCCCCATGCTGCACCTGACGCTGTTGGCTGCGCTCGCAGCCTTTCCTAGACCCATGCCTCACGCCGTCTCCCCGCCGCCCGCGGTGACTGCGGAGCCGGCGCCACCGGCCGCCCAGGCAGACGCCATCGTCGCCGCCGCGTTCGCTCCGAAGGAAAGCGCCGCCGGCGTCGCGCCCGGGAGCAGCGGAACGTCGCTGGGTACGCTGGCCCTGCCCGCCGTCGCGCTCGCCGCGCTGGCGGTGGCCGCGCTCATCCTCTCCCGCCGCAGCAAGGCGCGCGGCCCCTCGCGCATCCGGGTGCTGGAGACCCTCAGCGTGGGACCCAAACGCGCGCTGGTGCTGGCGCAGCTGGGGGATACGCAATTGCTCATCGGCTCTTCCGAGGGCGGGCTCACGTTGCTGTCGCAGCAGCAGACGCACGCGGTCTACCCGGAGCCCGCCACCCAGCCGCTCCCGCACACCGACTTCGAGATAAACGACGACTTCGACGAAGGCGTGACCGCTCTGCACCGGCGCGGACAGAGCGGCCAGTCCGCTGGGATGGCCGCGGCGTTTGAACGCGTGATGGGCGAGGCCAGCGAGGACGACGAGCTGCGCGCCAAGCTGGCCAGCGGCATGAAGGTCCTCGTTCGATGAGCCCGCACGTTTTCCTCCTGGCGGACGCGCCGCTGCAGCTCACCGTCGGGGGCGGCTCCTCCGCGGTGAAGCTGTTCCTCCTGATGACCGCGCTGTCGATGCTGACCGCGCTGCTGGTCTCCATCACCTCGTTCACGCGCATCGTCATCGTCCTCTCCTTTCTCCGACAGGCGCTAGGCACCCCTCAGCTGCCGCCCAACCAGGTGGTGCTGGCGCTCTCGTTGGCGCTCTCCTTCTTCGTGATGGCGCCCACCGCCACGCGCGTCCACGCGGACGCGCTGGGGCCGTACCTCGAGGACAAGCTGAGCTCACAGGAGGCCATGGCGCGCGGCTCCGGCCCGGTGCGCGAGTTCCTCCTCCGGCAGACGCGGCCGGATGACCTGCGCCTGTTCTACGAGCTCTCCTCCGCCGAGCGCCCGCAGCGGGCCCAGGAGATTCCGCTCTCCATCGCCATCCCGGCCTTCATGGTCTCAGAGCTCACCACCGCGTTCCGGATGGGGCTGCTGCTGTTCATCCCACTGCTGCTGGTGGACCTGCTCGTCTCCACCATCCTGATGTCGCTGGGCATGATGATGGTCCCGCCCAACCTCATCTCACTGCCGCTCAAGGTCGGCGTCTTCCTCCTCGCGGACGGCTGGCACCTGGTCGTCTCCTCGCTGGTGCGGAGCTTCTGATGTCCGAGCTCCCCTCCGGCCTCTTCCGCGAAGGTCTCACGGTGCTCGCCGTCTCCGGCGGCCCGATGTTCTTCGCCTTCCTCGTCGTGGGCCTGGTGGTGGGCGTGCTGCAGGCCGCCACGCAGGTGAATGACCCCGCGGTGGGAGCGCTCCCCAGGCTCGCGGTCGCGGGACTCGTCTGCGCGCTCCTCGGCGGCTGGATGGCGGAGCGCCTGGCCGCCTTCTTCATCAGCGCGGTGCAGCGCATGGCCGAGAGAGGCTTCTAGTGGTTGCCGCGTCCTCCCCGTTCGCGTCGAGCGTAGCGCCGCAGGCGCGCAGTCGAGACGTCGGCACTGCCTACGCACGCCGCCTTCGCGGTCCGCAATCGCGCAGTGCCCTCCATCGGCACTGCCGACGTCTCGACTACGCGCCGCTGCGCGCCGCTACGCTCGACGCGAACGGGAGCGCGAACGGGAGTGGCTCAGGTTTCATAGAGGGAATCCTTCCTCCGCAAGCGGAGCAGTAGATGGAAGCTTCGCTCTCCTTCCTCTACCCGTTCGGCCTGCTCATCTTCCGGTGCGGGGCGCTCATCTCCGTGGCGCCGGTGCTCTCCTCGCGGGTCATCGCCATGCGCTTCAAGCTGGCGCTCGCGCTGTGCGTGGCCTTCGCGGCGTACACCGGCGCCGGCGCGCCGCGCGTGCTGCCGCCGACCTCCGTGGGAGACCTCGCCATCGCCGCGGTGAGCGAGACGCTCCTGGGCCTGTTGGGCGGGTTGGGACCCAGACTTCTGCTCGAAGCCGCCACCGCCGCGGGGCAGACGGCCGGCCTGTCGATGGGCCTGGGCTTCGGCGCGCTGGTGGACCCCAGCAGTGGCGCAGAGTCCACCGTGCTGGGCCAGCTCTTCTCCACGCTGGCGGCCAGCTTCGCGCTCGCCTTCGGCATCCACCGCGAAGCCATCGCCTGGCTCGCCTACGGGGTGCACAAGACGCCGCCGGGCTCAGCCGTCTCGCTTCAACCGCTGCTGATCTCCGCCATCGAGCAGGGCATCGCCTCCACCGCGCTGGCGGTCCGCGTGGCCTTCCCCCTGCTGGCGGCGGTGACCTTCGGCCATGCGGTGCTGGCAGTGCTGGGCCGCAGCGCGCCACAGCTGAGCCTGTCGAGCCTGGGCTTCTCCATCGCGCTCTTCGCGGGGGGCGCGGCGCTCTACGTCATCACCCCCAACGCCGCGGAGCTCTGCGCGCGCGCCGCGGTCACTGCCTTCCAGTCCCGGTGAGCCATGGCGGAGGAGGAGGAGGACGCCAAAACAGAGGCACCCAGCGGCCGGCGCCTGCAGCAGGCGTGGGATGACGGCCAGCTGCCGATGGGCCACGACGTCGTCGCCGCCGCGGCGTTGACCGCGGGCGTGGTGGCGATGTGCGCGTTCGCGCCCACCCTCGTCGGTCAGCTCACCCGCCTGTGCGCCTACGCGGCGATGTCCCTGCGCGAGCCCACGCTCGCCGGCCTCCCGGGCAGGATGTTGCCGCTCATCGCGGTGCCGCTGGCCATCGTGTCCTCCGCGGCGCTCGCGGGGATGGTGGGGACGGTGGTGCAGACCAAGGGTGGCTTCTGGCCCCACCTGGCGATGCCGGACCTCACGCGGCTGTTCAGCACGGAGCGCCTGAGCCGGATTTTTTCAAAGCAGTTCTTCTCTGAGTTGGGCCTGTCGATCGTCAAGGTCGTGGCGATCGGCTACGTGGCGTACGACTCCCTGCGCGACGACTTCGTGACACTGCCGCGCCTGCTCTTCGCACCTACCGCCGAGCAACTCTCCGCAACCTTCGGTCCTTTGGCCCGCGCGTCAGTCAGGACGCTGACGACCCTCGCGCTGCTTGCGGGCCTCGAGCTTGCACTGACCCGGCGCAGGTACCGGAAGAAGATGATGATGACCAAGGAGGAGGCGAAGCGGGAGAACCGGGACGACGAGGGAGACCCTCTCATCCGGTCCAAGCGGCGCCGCAAGCACCGGGAGCTCTCCCGGGCGCAGGTCTCCGCCGCGGTCCCGAAAGCCGACGCGCTCGTGGTCAACCCCACCCACATCGCCATCGCCATCCGCTACCGGAAGGACGAGTCCGCCGCGCCGCGCGTGCTCGCCAAGGGCAAGGGGATGCTGGCGGAGAAGATGCGCGAATTGGCGCACGAACACGGCATCCCCATCGTGCAGGACATCCCGCTCGCACGGCTGCTCTACAAGAAGGTGAAGGTCGGCAAGCAGGTGCCGGCGGAGACCTTCAAGGCCGTGGCGGCAGTCCTCGCCTTCGTCTACCGCATGACCCGTAGCGCCGCCGGAGGCCGCCGATGAGCGAGCCCGGCACGCCCGCCCGCATCGCCCCTGAGGCTTACCTCGCGCTGGCCGTGCTCGGCGTGCTGGCCATCCTCATCGTCCCGCTGTCTCCGGGCGTGCTGGACGTGTTCCTGGCCATCAACGTCGGCCTCTCGGTGCTGATGCTGCTGGTCGCGCTCGGGCTGCAGCGCGCGCTCGAGTTCTCCGTCTTCCCGTCGCTGTTGCTCATCACCACGCTCTTCCGGCTGGCGCTGAACGTGGCCACCACCCGGCTCATCCTTCTGAAAGGCGGAGAGGGCGCGGGCGCGGCGGGCCACGTCATCGAAACGTTCGGCCGCTTCGCGGTGGGCGGCAGCCTCATCGTCGGCGCGGTCGTCTTCCTCATCCTCCTGGTGGTGAACTTCGCGGTCATCACCAAGGGCTCTGGCCGCGTCTCTGAAGTCGCCGCGCGCTTCACCTTGGACGCCCTGCCCGGCAAGCAGATGGCCATCGACGCCGACCTGTCGGCCGGGATGATTGACGACAAGGAGGCCAAGGCGCGCCGGTCCGCGCTGGAGCGCGAGACGGAGTTCTTCGGCGCGATGGACGGCGCCAGCAAGTTCGTCCGCGGCGACGCGGTGGCCGGCCTCGCCATCACCGCCATCAACATCGTCGGCGGGCTCATCGCCGGCGTGCTGCGCGACAAGCTCTCGCTCGTGCAAGCGGCGGAGACGTACACGCTGCTCACCGTGGGCGACGGCCTGGTGTCTCAGATGCCGGCGCTGCTGGTCTCCACCGCGTCCGGCATCCTGGTGACCCGTGCGGCCGGCACGGACCTCGGCAGCCAGATGGGCGGGCAGATTTTCGGCAGCCCGCGCGCGCTGCGCTACGCGTCCATGGTGCTGGGCGTGCTGGCGCTGCTGCCCGGCATGCCAACTTTGGTATTTGGTGCTCTCGCGGCGGGTGCGTACGCGATGTCCAGCCGCACCGAGAAGCGCAAGGCGCAGGAGCGCGCCTCGCCACCCAAGCCGGAGGCCGCGGCGAAGGGGCAAGAGCGACTTCAAGACTTGCTGGCGATGGACGCGCTGGAGCTGGAGGTGGGCTACGCGCTGTTGCCGCTCATTGACCTGGCCAAGGGCGGCGAGCTCCCCGGCCGCGTGACGTCGCTGCGGCGACAGCTGGCGGTGGACCTCGGCGTGGTGCTGCCCTCGGTGCACCTGCGCGACAACTTGCGGTTGGAGGCGAACGAGTACCGCGTGCGCCTGCGCGGGCTGGACATCGGCCACGGCACGCTCCACATGGACCGGCTGCTCTGTCTGGACCCCCAGGGCGGTCAACCGAACGTGGAAGGCCTGCCCGCGAAGGAGCCGGCCTTCGGGCTGCCCGCGGTGTGGGTGCTGGCTTCTGAGCGTGCGACGCTCGAGGTGCGCGGCTTCACGCTGGTGGACCCGTCGTCGGTGGTCACCACGCACCTCTCGGAGCTGCTCAAGAAGAACGCGCACGAGCTGGTCGGCCGGCAGGAGGCGCAGGAGCTGCTGGGCGCGTGCGCGAAGGAGGCCCCCAAGCTGGTGGAGGACGCTGTTCCCGGCGCCATCACCTTGGGGGAGCTGGTTCGCGTGCTGCGCGGCCTGCTGCGCGAGCACGTCTCCATCCGCGACCTGCGCACCATCCTGGAGGCGGTGGCGGACGCGGCGCCCAAGAGCAAGGACACCGCCTTCCTGGTGGAGCAGGCGCGGCGCCGGCTGTCGCGGCAGATAACGGCGAAGGTGAGCGACGCGGGGACCGTGCACGCGGTGGCGCTGGACCGCGCGACGGAGGAGAGCTTGCGCCAGGCGCTGGGGCAGAGCGACGGGGAGATAACCCTGGCGCCGGACCTGGACACCGCGCGCAAGCTGGTCTCCGCGCTGGAGACGCGCGCCGCCGCGCTGGCCACCGCGGGGAGGCCGGCGGTCGTGCTCGCGCCGCCGGACCTGCGCAAGCCGCTGTTCGATTTTGCGTCCCGCTTCGTGCCGGACTTGTGGGTGGTCTGCGCCCGGGAGCTGGTCCCCGGCACCACCGTGGAGCCCGCTGGAATCATCCAGCTCGCCCCTTCCCTTCCGCGCCCCGCGTTTCAGCCCGGCGCCTGACATGCCTTGAGGACTTGACCATGCGAGAGCTGCCATGACCGCCACCATCCGAACCTTCCGAGCCGGGGACGCTCGCAGCGCGCTGGCCGCCGTGAAGGCCGCGCTCGGGCCCGAGGCGGTCATCCTCTCCACCCGTGAAGTGGGCACCGGCATCTTCCGCCCCGTGGAGATTGAAGTCACCGCCGGGCTCGCAGAGCCGGCCACCTCCGCCGTCCGGTCCAACGTCCCCATCCATATTCCGAATGCGTACCCCGGCGCGTATGCCCCGAAGCCGGAGGTGAACCGGCAGGGGCAGCGCGTGTCGGATCTCGACAAGCCCAGCGAGGGCGAAGCGGCAGAGCAGGAGGCCCGCGCGAGCCAGGATGAAGCGCCCAAGAGCGGGCGCCGCTCCACCCAGAAGGGCCAGCGGACTGCGCGCGAGGCGGAGGACCGGCACAGCTTCACGTCGTCCTCGCCAGAGGACTCGCGCAGCTTCGGGTCTGGCTCGCATGAGGACTCTCGCAGGTCGGCCCAGGCGGATCAGGAGGGGCCGGCCTCGCATGACGACCGCTCGCGCAGGTCGGCCCAGGCTCACGAGGACGCTCGCAGCGCCGCCGCCTCGCGCGATGACGCCCGCGCGCGCAGGTCGGCCCAGCTTCAGGAAGACTCACGCGGCGCTCCTGCCTCGCACGATGACGCCCGCTCGCGCAGGTCGGCCCAGCTTCAGGAAGATTCACGCGGCGCTCCTGCTTCGCACGATGACTCCCGCTCGCGCAGGTCGGCCCAGGTGCAGGAAGACGCACGCGGCGCTTTTGCTTCGCACGAGGACGCCCGCTCGCACAGGCAAGCCGATGCGCCTGCCTCCCACTCGCGCGGTGTGGCGGCCGCCTCTTACGAAGGCTCGCGAAGCGGCGGGCCGGCCTCGCACAGGTCCGCCGCCCACGAGGAGGGTCGCGGCGGGGCGCCTGCCTCCCACTCACGCCGGTTGCCGCCCGCCTCTCACGAGGACGCACGAGGTGGCGGTCCAACCACGCACGACAATGGCGGCGCGCGCAGCGCTTCCGCCTTGCGCGGCCTCCCTCCTGGGGTTCACGAGGACCGACGCGCGCGCACTCCCGCCGATGAAGATCCCCGGTCGCGCAGCCTCCCTCCCGCTGCGCCGCTTCGGATGCCTCCCTCCGCGGAGCTCTCGCCGCGCCCGCCTCCGCTCCCGACTTCGCAGCAGTGGACCGCGGTGCGAGCCAAGGTCCGCGGCGTGGCGCACGTTCAGCCGGCCGCGGCGCCTCAAGGCGTCCCGCCGGGCCTGCGTCCTGCCGAGAGTGGCGGGCTTGCAAGCGAGCTTCTGCGCCTGCGCACGGAGTGGGAGGAGGTTCGCCGCGAGTTGAAGGGCTCGCCGGTGCGCGGGGCGGATGGCAGCAGCCTGCCGGACGCGGCGCTGGAGTTGCTGTCGCACCTGGTGTCCCGAGGTGTGGAGGACGCCCTCGCGGAGCGGGCCGTTCGGCAGGCGGCGGAGGAGTCGCGCAGCAGCGGCACGTCGCTGCTGGAGGCGGCGCGCGAGGCGCTGGCGGAGCAGGTGATGGGGAGTCGCAGCCCGTGGCTCCCGGACCGCCGCCGGATCCTCGCGCTGGTGGGGCCTACCGGGGTGGGTAAGACGACCACGCTGGCGAAGATCGCCGCCCGTGCTCTGCTGGAGTCGAAACAGAAGGTGGCCCTGGTGACGCTCGACACGTACCGCATTGGCGCCAGCGAGCAGATCGCCCGTTACGGGGAGATCATGAACCTGCCCTCGTATGTCGCGAAGGATGGCGCGGAGCTGACCCGCGCGCTCGACCGGTGCGCAGCGGCGGACCTGGTCCTCATCGACACTGCGGGGCGCTCTCTGAACGAAGCCATCGCGCGTCAGGCGGAGCTCTTGCGTTCTCAGCCCTCCGTGCAGCTCTACCTCGTCCTCTCCGCTGCCACCGGGTGGCGTGAGATGGCGGCGGCGGCGGACCGCTACCGCGGGCTCGCGCCGGAGCGGCTGATTGTCACGAAGGTCGACGAAGCGGCCGGGCCGGGCAGCATGCTCTCGGCGTCGGTCCGCATCGGTAAGCCCGTCTGCGCCGTCGCGGATGGGCAAAGGGTACCCGAGGACCTCCACGCCATGACCACACCGCAGCTGGTGGACGTGGTGCTCGGAGGATGGAGCGGTCTGGGAACGAAGCCGGCGGCTGCGAGGTGAGGGACATGGATCAGGCAGGCGGCCTCAGAGAGAAGATGAAGGAGCAGCGCCAGTCCTCCGGCCCGCTGAGGGTGATTGCCATCACCAGCGGCAAGGGAGGCGTGGGCAAGACCAACGTCGCGGTCAACCTCGCCACGCTCGCCGCGAAGGCGGGCAAGCGGGTGTTGATCATCGACGGCGACCTCGGCCTGGCCAATGTGGAGATCGTCCTCGGCATCACGCCGCAGTACCACTTCGGCCACCTGCTCGAGTCCACCCTGCCCATCGAGGAGCTGCTCGCCACCGGGCCGCACGGCATCAAGATTTTGCCCGCGGGCAGCGGCCTGCAGGCGCTCACCGCGCTGGACGACGCGCAGAAGATGCGCCTGGTCACCGCGGTGGAGTCGCTCGAGGAGTCGTTCGACATCGTCCTCATCGACTCGGGCGCGGGCATTGGCGACAACGTCCTGTTCTTCGTCGGCGCGGCGCAGGAGGCCGTGCTGGTGGTGAGCCCGGAGCCGACATCGCTGACCGACGCGTACGCCGCGGTGAAGGTGCTCTCGCTCTCGGCCGGCGTCCGCCACTTCAACGTGGTGGTGAACCAGGCGCCGAGCGACGCGTACGGCAAGGACATCTTCCAGAAGCTGGGCGTGGTCGCCGGGCGCTTCCTCGACGCGCGGCTGCGCTACCTGGGCCACCTGCCGCGGGACGAGAACGTCCACCGCGCCGTGATGAGCCAGAAGCCGGTCATCGACCTCTACCCCCACTCGCCCTCCAGCCGCGCGCTGGTGGCGGTGGCGGACGCGCTCTTCAATGAACCGCCGCCGACCAACCTGGACGGCGGGCTGAAGTTCCTCTGGAACCGCCTCTTCCGCGAGAGCGCCTCCGCTGCCGGGTGAGCCATGCACCGCGCGTCCGCGCTCTACTCGCCCGGATCCGAGGACGACGCGGCCCTGCTGCGGCGCTATGGGTCAATCATCGACCGCGCGGCGCGGAAGGTGGCCCGGCGCGCGAACGGCTACATCACCCCGGATGACCTGTGGTCCGCCGGAGCACTGGGGCTGCTGGAGGCGGCGCGGCGCTTCGACGCCAGTCGCGCGGTCCGGTTCGAGACGTTCGTGGAGCACCGCGTCCGCGGCGCCATGCTCGATGAGCTGCGCAAGCAGGACCATCTGCCGCGGCGCCTGCGCGACGACAGCGATTCACTGACCAAGGCGCGCGCGACGCTCGCGCACAATCTGGGGCGGGATCCGACGCTGGATGAGCTCGCGGAGAACACCGGGTTGGATGTGGAGACCATCGCCAACATCGACGCGGTGGCGCAGCCGCCCATCCCTCTTGTGGATGACCTGCCTATCGCCGCGGAGGCCATCTCCGCCGAGGAGGAGGTTCAGCGCAAGGAGCTCGCCGTCCAGCTCGCCGGCGCCATCACCAAGCTCCCGTCCCGCCACGCGCTCATCTTGTCCCTGCACTACGTCGAGGAGCTCACGTACAAGGAGATCGCCGCCATCCTCGAGGTGAGCGAGGCCCGCGTGTGCCAGCTCCACGCCGATGCGCTGAAGAAAGTGCGCGGCACGATGCAGGAAGAGGGGGAGTGAACCCTACGAATACGTCCGCGTCCTCCTAGGGCGTTCCACGTGTCTCGAGCTTGAGCGTCGCCGGCGCCTTCAGCTCCTTGCAGGAACCGAACAGCGAGGCAAAGTCGGCCGGCCAGTCCTCCCCTTCTAGCTCGCGCGTCACGAGCCCCCTCACGTAGGCCGAGAGGCTCTTCTGCGCGCGCCTTGCTCTTTGTCGGAGCCTCCGCTCCACGTCCCTCGGCAGATACAGGCTCAGTCGTGACATAGACCGAGTCTACCGCGGAGCGCTGATTCGCTATGACGCCGTGACGGCCGGAGCAGCTCCAGGGAACGCGGAGAAGAGCGAAGCGGCCTTCCGCTGGAAGCGAGCATTCGCGACCGAAGAGGTGGAACGCTACGCCGGGGACGTATGGCAGCTCTTCAGGCAACTGTGGAAGCGACTGCGCGGCGGCTGATGGGTACGGACCGCTCACTCCGTCGCCGTTGACCCGCCCCTTCGCGCCCCATGCGCTGGACATCGCTGAGCTACGCCGTGGCCCGGAGTCTGCGTTCACATGGCGCCCTACTCAGAAGGAGGCAGCATGGCCGTCGGCCCGGTGTCCGGAACTGTCGCAGATATCGCTTCGGTGAACGTGGAGAAGAAGAGCCAGCAGGTTGAGAAGCAGATCGGTCAGGCGATGGTCAGCCTCATCGACCGCTCCGGTCCGCAGCTCCGCACGCCGCCGCCCGGTTCGACCGTCAGCGTCGTCGCCTAAGCAGAACCCTCCGCCGACAGGCATAGTTCGCCATCGGCGGAGGCCCGTACCGCGGCGTATCGGAGGATCCGACCCTTCTCCGTGCTCTCTTCAGCGGCCTTGCCGCTAGAACGCACCTTCAGCTTGCCCTCGGCTACCCTAACCCGTGAGCGTCGCTACGAGACGGCTTCCTCCTTAGTCAACGGATTTGCAGCGCCCTCCGGCGGGCCCAACATCCTGCTCCCGCGTGAGATTGAGTCTTTCGTGCACGGCACGACCTCCTCGCTTTCGCGCCGCGCGCAGTTCGAACTCGTCCACTCAACCGCGGCGCCGCCACTTCCCAACACGGGCAGCAGAAGCTGGGGCAGTCTGGCGGACGCGAGAACCACCGACTTAGATCCGGGAGAATCAACTCCAGGCTCCGCTACCGCAGCAGTCTCGGGGCGTAAGGGTGGTGGACAGAGTCGAACCGTTAAACAGAACAACCACCGCCCACCGGAGGAAAGCCCGTCCTCCTTTGCCGTCGGTGCCGCGTCGCTAGGCAACTACCCTCGCGTGGCGCGGAGTTGGTGCCCAAGATTCCTCTAGCAACTCCGGCAAAAACGGAATAACCAGCTATCGCTGAATTTGCGATCTATTCAACTCAACGGAAAGAGCGGCATGCCAACGCCACGTACGATCGGCCTGACGGTCAAGTCTCGTTTTCAGCGCGCCATTCTCCTCGCCGGCGGCTTCCTCTGGCTCGGACACACCGCCTGGGCCGCCGGACCTCCAGTTGCTAAAAATTATCGTGTCAATGCGAGCTCCTTCGAGGCCGAATTCGGGGCCGGCTCTGCAGCATCCGCAAGACGAGTCGTGGATGTGGCCGCGCAGACATGGCTGCATCTTGGCAATTTTCAGACTGTGCTGACTGACATTGGCACAACATCCGCAACTCAATGCGCGTCGCCGGCAGACACATCAATTGTGGTAGGCGAAAATTACTGCGCGCCGGACAATCCCAGTTGCGCGCTTTGGATCGGCAAGTTCGACACAACTGCGAATCCGTGTTTTGCGATTCGGCTCGCACTGCCCTCTCAGAGCTTTACTCTCTGGTTTCCCAACAGCTCGACGACTACCGACTTTCAGGCTGCCATCGCTCATGAGTTCGGGCACTACTTCCAAGGTCACCAGACGGATCCCCACTGCATCATGTACACCTATACTGACTTTCAGAACCCCCAGCGAAGGGATCCCTGCGCAAGCGAGATAGCTGGCTCGAGCACGATGCTCACCAACACGTATCATTGGGCGGGACGGTTTGGATCCCCCTCACCGCCCACGTTCGGAACTCACAACTTTAGTGTGACCCCATCGTACGGCCGCGGTTTCCATGATTCATTGCGAGGCAATGACCTCGCAGGTGTTGAGGAGCACGGTGTTTGATGTTCGGTTGACCTGTTTGGTTGATGGCCATCAGAGAGCGTGGGCAGGTGTTGCCGTCGTCGGTGATGGCCAGGTCCGACGACGGGCGTGTTCCAGCTTTAGGATTCGGCCTCTGG
>JBGART010000070.1:0-40887 GCA_044230055.1 Myxococcaceae bacterium
CTGGTTGTCGTGTACCCACTCGGGCAGTGCAGCTTCCCAACCCCTTGAACCTCCGTGCTGCGAGTTAGTCAGGAGCGTTGCGCCGTCAGGCGCATAGTCGAGAGGTGGCGCAAACCCACGCACGGCACTTTGCCGGGTTGTTTCGAGCAGACCGAAGCGGCCCTTGAGCCAAGCCTCGGAAGCACTGCCGACGGCCGACGTCTCGACTATGCGCCTGACGGCGCAACGCTCGACGCGAACGGGGTGGCGCGCAACGCTCGACGCGAACGGGGTGGCGCGCAACGCTCGACGCGAACGAGGTGGCGCGCAACGCTCGACGCGAACGGGGGGCGGGCACCACTCGGACGCTCGGCGCAAACGGGCTCACCGCCGCGCAAGCCACGCCCGCACCTCTCGCAGCTGGCGCTCCTTCGTACCGGCCTCGCTCCTCGCGAAGCTCGCCTGCGCCTCCTGCGCGAGGGCCCGCGCTCGCACTGCGTCCGTCTCCACCTGCGCGAGGAGGAAGCGCGCCTCTCCTCCCAGCTCCGGCGCCCTCGGAGCGGCGTCGAACAACGCCACCGCCCGGGTGAGGTCCGCCTTCGCATCGGCGAGCCTCCGCAACTTTTGAAGCGCGCGCCCGCGGGCGACGAGGTACTCGCACAGCCGCAGGTGCTGCGGGCCGAAGCGCTTCTCCGCGATGGCCAGCGCCTTGTCGAGGAGCGGCAGCGCCTCCTGCGCGCGCCCCTCCGCCAGCGTCCACTCGCCCAGTGCACGCGACCCGAGCCCCACCAGCTCCGACTCCGGGCCCTGCGCGCCCTCCCACGCAGCCAGCGCCTGCTGATGCGCGCCCAGCGCCTGCGCACGGCGGCCGGCCGCTTCGAGCGCCAGGGCAACGAAGTGCTGCGCATAGCCCACCGCCTCCGGGTTGGTCGGCTGCTCCGCGAGGCGCCCTCGGAGCACCTTCTGCGCCACCTCCAGCGCCTGCGCCACGGCGCCGCGCTTGCGCTGCAGCTCCCCCACGGCGGAGAGCGCCTCCAGGGTGGAGCCATCCGAAGGGCCGCCCACCTTCTCGAAAATCTCCCGCGCCTTCTCTGCCTGCTCTTCCGCGCGCGCGTACTGCCCTCGCAGGTCGTACAGCTTGGCGTAGGACTGGACGACCCACGCGTAGTGCTCGCTCTGAGTGCCGAGCTTGGCCTCCCTCAGCGCCCGGGCGCGCTGGAGGTACTGCTCGGCCTCGGGGGAGGGCCCGCGCTCGTCCATCATCAGCTCCGCCAGCTTCCGCAGCGGGAAGGCGGCGCTCGTGTGGTTGGAGCCGAAGTGCTTCTCGAAGAGGGCGATGGAGCGCTTGAGGTTCGCCGCCGCCGGCTCGTACTGGCGGACCCGCGCCAGGGCCGCGCCGTGGTTGCTGTAGTGGAGCATCATCAGGAAGTGCTCGGGGCCGTAGAGCCTCTCCGCGATGGCCACCTCCTGCGCCGTCAGCTTCACCGCTTCGTCGTGGCGCTTCTCGTTGTCGCTGATGGCCGCCAGTCCACCGATGAGGTCCATCTCGGTGGCCGGGTCTCCCCCGATGGCCTCCAGCGCGGCGCGCCCGATGTCGACCCACATCCGGCCTTCGGCGTTGCGGTCCAGGTAGTAGTCCGTCCAGGCCAGCACCACGCTGGCATTGGCCAGCTGCCGCGGGTGCTTCCCCGCGATGGCGGCCGTGATGGCGCGCTGGAGCGTCTCCGCCGAGCGCTTGGAGTCCCCCAGCTGGTTCTCATTCGACCCGAGCAGCGTCAGCAGCTCCGCCTCCAGCGGCCGGTACTGCAAACCCTCCGCCTCCTTCACCGCCTCCTGGGCAATGGCCAGCGCGCGCTTGAACTCTCCGGCGCGCTCCAGCGCGGTGGCCTCCTCGAACCGGCGCCGCAGCGCCTGCACGTGCGCGCGGGCGGCCGGGTCCTCCGGCGGCGCCACCGGGGCGCGCAGCGCCTGCACGTTGGCGCAGTCCTCCAGCAGCGTGAGCCTCGCCGCCAGCCCGGCCGCCTTCTCCAGCTTCTCTCCTTCAAGCGCGGCGATGATGTCGACCGTCGCCTTGAAGCCCGCCAGGCGCCGGTCCAGGCACTCCATCCGCAAGCTCAAGACTTCGTCCGACTGGCTCCCTTCAATGCGCGTGGCCGTGCAGGCCTGCGTCCGCATCTCCACCCAGGCGCGGGCATACGCGTCGAGCACCGGCCGGGTGCGCCCCCACAGCCCCTCCTCGTCTGGGTGGCCGGAGGCCGCGAACGCCTTGCGCAGCGCGCTCTTCGCGGCGTCGTCCCAGGTGCCCGCCAGGCGCGCGCCCTCCGCCTTGCACAGCTGGCCCCTGCGCGACACCACGACGGACGCCGTGCCCACCGACGCGAGCACCAGCGCGACACCCGCGCCCACCGCGAACGCGCGGCGCCGCCGGGCGGTGGGGTCCGCCGCGAGCGCGTCGAGCAGCGCCTGCAGCGTGGCCTGCCGCCCTTCCGGCTGAACGCTCAGCCCGCGCAGCACCTCGCGGCTCACCCAGGCCGGGATGCGCGGCTCCTTCGGCGGCACCGGCGTGCGCCAGGCGCGCGGGCCCGGCAGCGCCTTCGCGAAGGGCCGCTCGCCGTAGAGCCCCTCGTAGAGCGACACACAGAAGGCAAACAGGTCGCTCCGCTCATCACCCGTGCCGCCGGTGAACAGCTCCGGCGCCATGTACGGCCGCGTGCCCATCACGGAGCCTGCGCGCGTCAACGGTGCGGCCAGCGCGTCCGGGGAAGAAGCGGTCTCCTCCATCCCTGCGGGGAAGCGCTCTGCGCCCAGCTCCATGCCCGCGCCCTGGCGAACCAAGCCGAAGTCGAGCACGAAGACGCGGCCGTCGCGGCTGAGCAGGACGTTGTCCGGTTTGAAGTCGCGGTGAATGAGCCCCACCGCGTGCGCCGCCGCCAGCCCGCGCCCCGCCTCCAACATCACCTTCAGCACCTCGCGCCAGCCGCGCGGCGCCTCCTGCATCCACTCGCGGAGGTTTTTCCCCTCGACGAACTCCATGGCCATGAAGACGCTGCCCTCGAAGCGCCCCACGTCGTGCACCGCCACCACGTTGGGATGGGAGAGCTGCGCCAGCGCCTGCGCCTCGCGCAACAGCCGCGACTGGCCGTCGGTGCTCGCAGAGCCTTCGCGCCGGCCGTCGGCGTGGAGGAGCTTGATGGCCACCTTCCGGTGCAGCTGCGCGTCGTAGGCCGCGTAGACCACGCCCATCCCACCGGCGCCGAGCTTCTCCAGCACCAGGTAGCGGCCCAGCGTCGCGCCCGGCCCGAGCTCGGACGGGGCTTCCGGCGGCTCAACCTCTCCTGTCAGCTCATCGTCGCGACCAGCCACGGCGCGCGAGCGTAGCCGCTCACAGTGTCGGATGGCGTTACCTGCCGAACCCACCTGGTGCACCGGTAGCGTGGGTCCTCTCCACTCCATCGCCTTGGGGGCACCTGATGAAACGGCTCTTGTCCCTGGTGGTGTCGAGCGCGCTGGTGGGTTGTGCGATGGACCGGTCGGCGCGGTCCTCTGACGGCTCCGTTGGGACCTCCAACAACTCCAACGAGTCCAGCAAGGGCTCGGCTGCTTCGTCCAACACGGACTCAAATCAGACGACGCAGCAGTCGAGCGCCAACTCCACGCGCGGCACGACGGAGGACTCTTCGAAGTCGAACTCCTCCAACAACGCCAACCTCGGGCCGGTGCTCACCACCGCGGGCCTGGTGGTGGTGGTCGCGGGCATGGGCGTCATCATCTGGGCCATTCTGCGCAAGCGCACCCCGGATCCCGCGGAGACGCCACCGCCGGTGGACGAAACCCTGGTCCCCACGCCGGCCTCGCCGCCGCTGCCGCCGCCCACGCCGCAGAGCGTGGAGGCGGCGCGCGTCTTCCTCGCCGCGAACCGCGTGCAGCTGTCGCAGGACCTGGCGCTGGGCGCCGGCCGCAGCATCGAAGACCTCGCCGGCGCGGCCGGCATCCGCGCGGAGAACCTCGGCCGCTTCGGGCGGGCCCTGCGCGCGCACCGCGCGGAGCTCGCTGCGATGGTCCAGGTGGAGCCGCTCACCCGCGACGCCGCGCTCACGCTCCTGCGGCGGGTGGGCGAGATTGCCGAGCAGGATGAGCGGCTGCGGCAGGACGGTCTGGCCTTCCTCTCCCGCGGCGCGGCCGTCAGCCCATGAGCGCGCTCCTCCTCGCCGCGCTGGCGGGGATGGTGGGCTCGCCGGCGCAGCTCACGCTGGAGCGCGCCGGAATCCTCGTCGAAGGTGCATTCAGTGACGAGGAGCTGACCGACCTGTCCGCTGCGCTGGAGGCGCTCCCTCCTGCGCTGCGGCGCGTCCCCGGCGGACCGTTGCGTCTGCACCTCCACGCCGAGCAGGCGCCGCTGGGGCTGGGCGATAGCTCTGCCGGCCTGCCCGACTGGAGCGAGGGCCACGGGCGCTTCCACCTCTACCGCGCGTCGTCCGCCTCCGAGCCGACCGTCGCCGCGCGGCTGGCGGGCCTGAGCGGGGAGCAGCACCGCGCGCTCTGGTTGCGCAGGGGCCTGGTGCACGCGGTCATGCAGCGCTGGGAGGACCGGCTGGGCCTGACGCGGACCCCACGCTTCAAGCAGGTCACCGGCTGGGTGGACGCGTTCGAGCGGCCGCTGACGTGGCGGGCCACGCCGCTCAACACCTTTGACGGCGCGTACAGCCGCCTGCGCGGGAAGGCCACCCCCGCGCTGGACCTGGTCACCTTCGCCGAGGAGCTCTTCGTCCCGCCGCAAGCGGTGGGCGCGGCGCAGGCGGCCGATGACGGCATTCGCTGCCGCGAGCTGTCCAAGTCCCGCTTCCTGCTTGAAGCGCTGGACGCACGCGGGCTGCTCAATGGCAGTACGGTGAAGCCCGCGCGTCCGCCCTGCCCCGCGTTTGACGCGTGGGCGCAGCTGCCTTCGCTCTCCCACGTCGAAGCCCTCTTCGTCGCCGCGTCGGGACGGAGGCCGGAGTCGCTCTTCGGCCACCTCGCGCTGCAGCTGGTGCGCAAGGAGTCGGACCAGGTGCGCGGGCCGTCCTTCGACTCGGTCATCCAGCTCATCGCCCTCACCGGCGAGGCCGAAGGCGGGCTGGAGTACGCCGTGCGCGGGCTGGCCGGCGGCTTCTCCGCCAGCGTCGTCACCACCGCCATGGCCGGGATGGCCCACCAGACGCTGGAGCGCGAGCAACGCAGCATGCGGCGCTACCGGATAGAGCTGGACGACGTGGAGCGCGAACGGTTCATGGAGCGGACCTTCGAGCTCGAGCGCCGCGGCTACTTCGACTACTACTTCTTCACCGACAACTGCGCGACGCTGCTGGTGCTGTTGCTCAACGCCGCCCTGGAGCCTGAGCGCGCGGTGAAGCTGCCCTCGCGCTTCGGCCCCACCCTTCCGGGCGCGGTGCTGGACGCCGTGCTCGCCGCGCAGGCCAGGGATGGGCGGCCGCTGCTCACCTACGTGCCGGACACGCTGGAGAGCACGCGGGACCTGGCCGAGCGCGCCGAACGGCTGCGGCAGGCGCGCGTGGAAGCGTTCAGTGCGCGTGCCCCGCCCGCCTTGCGTACCGCGCTGCGCGAGGTGCACTCGGGGACCACGTCGCCGCTCGGCCCCACCCGCTCGCGCGCCTATGCCCGGCTGCCTGGGCTTGGCGATGCAGTGGCCGCTGCGGGGGACCCCGCGCTTCTCGCAGACCTCTACGACTATCTGGCGCAGACGGTGCGGGTGGAGCGGTACGCGTATGACCGCGCGGTTCAGGAGGTCCTCCAGGACGCCAAGCTGCGCCGGCAGGTGCGCCTCGCGCAGGCGTCGTCTGCGGGGGCGGTGGCCGCCGCTCGCACGGCGCAGCGCCAGCGCTCCTTCCGCGACGAGCGCACCCTCGCCGCCGGACGGCTGGTGTTGGACCAGGCGCAGGAGAGCGAGGAGCTCCTGCGCGAGGAGACAACGGGCAGCCCGGAGGCGGAGGCGCTGCGACAGGAGGCGCTGGAGGCGCGCGCGCGCTTCGAGCGGCTGGCGCAGCTGCACGGGGAGCTCGTCGACCGGCACTTCGACTCGGTGGACGCGCAGGCGTGGCGGTCCGATGACCACGCGCGCAAGGTCGCCGACGAGGCGCAGGCCGCGGAGGCCGCCCTGCTGCGTTCCGGCTTCGCGCGGACCTGGGTGGCGGCGGGCAGCTCGCTGGGCGGCTCTCCGCGGGCGGAGCTGGTGCTGCACAGCGCAATGCTCTCAGAGGAGCTCGGCGAGCTGCGGCTGAACGGCTTCCAGGCGAGCAGCGAGCTGAAAGTCCTGGATGGAGAGCTGGCCGTCCGCCCCACCGCGCAGTGGCTGGAGCTCTACCGCTCCGAGCTCACCCTCGTGGGATACCGCACGCTGCGCCGGGAGCTGGCCGCGCACCGCCGGGACGCGCTGGATGAGCTGGGCTGGGGCTTCTCTGCCGGCTGGGACTTCGACCTCCAGCGAGCGCACACCCACCGGGCGATGGTGCGCGGGGAGGGCCTGGTCATCCTGCAGCAGGGCGCGGACTTCAGCGGCTTCACGGCGCTGGGCGTAGGTGCGTTCGCTTCGCTGCGCTGGGGCGGGCGGGAGGCGACGCCGGTGGCCGGGCCGCGCGTGTCGGTCGCGCACCGGACGCACCTGTTCGGCAGCGTGGCCAATGCGGTGCGGGTGGAGGCCGCGTACGAGCCGGGGCTGGACCCCCGCCTGGCGTGGGTGCACCAGCTGCGCGCCGAGGTGCGGCTGGAGCTCTTGGTCGCCTCCGTCGAGGGGTGGTCCGTGCGCACCGGCCCGCAGGCGGTGGCGGAGGTGGAGCTGTGGCCTTCGGAGGGCCCGGCGCGCACCACCGCGCGGCTTCTGTGGCAGGTGGAGCTGCTCTGACTCACTTCCGGACGCGGTCCAGAAGCCCGCCCAGCCCGCGGCGGGCCTGGGATTTGATTTGTTCCTCCAGCGCCTTGGCCTTCTCTCGCACCGGCGCGGGCGCGTTCTCCAGTCGCAGGGCAGACTTCGCCAGCGCGGCAGAGTCCACGCCCGTTACTCGCGGCGCCGTCAGCGTGCCGCCCAGCTGAAGCGGGACATCCACCGGCGCCTGTGGCCGGACCACTCCGCCCAGCGCGGTCGCCACGAAGTCCGGCGAGAGCAGCGCGCGGCCGCGCAGGTCCAGCCGCTGGTCAAGCCCAATCCGCCCGTCGAGCGAGAGCGCGCCGATGGCGGTCTGCACCGCGAGCGGCCGGGTCAGCTCCAGCCAGCCGTCGCGCACGGTGAAGCTCGCCTCCAGGTCTTTGAGCTGCGTGCCCTGCGCGGCCTGATTCACCACCCCTGCCGCGCCGGGGCGCTTGAGCGCCTTGAGGCCAGTGGCGAGCGAGCTGGCCAGCGTCGCGCCCAGGTCCGTGCTGGTCAGCGCCCCATCCTTCACGCCGACGGTTCCCCGCCCGGTCAGCTGTTCGCGGATGTCGTCCCACGCGTGCCCCGCGCCCGCCACGGAGAGCTGACCGGAGAGCCGGCCCTTCAACGGGTTGCTGTCTGAGAGCGCGCTGAACGCGGCGGCGAGGTCCAACCCATCCAGCTTCGCCTGCAACATCCAGCGCGGCGTCGCGGGCGTCAGGTCCACCCGCGTCCCGTCGAGCGCCACCGAGCCGCTGTAGAGCTGGGCCGAGCCCTGTTTCACGGTGAGCACCCCGCGGTCGAGCGCGACGTTCGCCTTCAGCTGCTCCGCGCTGAGCGCGCCGCGCGTCACCTTGTCCAGCGCCAGCTTGCCGTTGACCTGGGCGGAGGAGATGCGCGACCGCTGCGCACCGCTGAGCAGCGGCCCTGGCTCTGCCGCGGCGGGGGCGGGGGACTGCGGCGCCTTCTCGGGGAACGCGCCGAGCAACTGGTCCAGGTCAAGCAACGGCCCGCGCAGGTCGAACGACACCGCCATTGGAGAGAGCGTCGCGTCCACGCTGCCGCCCAACTGCAGGCCCGGGCCCGCGAGCGAGAGGTCGCGCACGGCCAGCACGGCGGCCTTGGGACGCAGGGGGTCCACGCGGACGTTGAAGGCCAGCCCGCCCTTCGCCGGGTGGCTGCGCAGGGTGAGGCGGTCCAGCTGCACCGTCCCGTCCAGCGCGTAGCGTCGGCGGCCGCCGCCCTCGGGCGTGGAGAGCTGGGCAGAGAGCTCCAGCTCGCCGCCCTTCACCAGGCTCGCGAGCTTCGCCGGGAAGTACGCCCGGAGCTGCTCCAGCGGGACCTTGTGCAACCCGAGCGTCCCGGACACCACCGGATACCCGGACGCCTCCAGCTCCGCCTTGCTCGCGGGCAGCCGCTGCAGCTCCACCCGCGCGGTCATGTTCGTCGCCTGGGCGCCGAGCGCCGCGGAGAGGTCCACCCGAAGGGGCTTGCCCACCTCGATGTCCCGCGCCTGGATGCCGATGCGCGTGACGGGGAGCGTGGCGTGCCGGCCCGCGGCGAGGTCCGTCACCTGGACCCGGGCGTTGACCACCTCCAGCGTTTCAATGTGGAGCGAACGCGATGGGGCGTTGTTCGACGGAGTGGGCGGCGACGGGGCGTTGTTCTTTCCGAGGTCCTCGTAGCTCCACGTCCCGTCCGGGCGGTGCACGAGGTTGAGGGCGGTGTCTTCCAACCGCAAAGACGACACCTCCACCTCCTTGCCGAAGCTGCGCAGGAGCGGCCACAGCGCCACGCCCACCTCCGCCTGGGGAGCGTGGATGAGCGGCGGCTCGCCAGGCCCCCCGGCGACCGTCAGCCCCCGGATGCGGACCGCGGGGTTCGGGAGGATGCGCGCGTGCACGTCCTCGACGGTGACCGGTCTCCCGAGCGCCTCCGACACCCGCGGCAGCGCGCGCTCCGTCACGAAGCGCGCCAGCTCTGAGGGACGGACCAGAATGACGTACGCCCCGAGCGCGAGCACGAGGAGGATGAAGAGGCTCAGCGCGAGGCTCAGCCGTGCGATGAAGGAGCGCCGGCGCCGCGGTGTGGAGGGAGCAGGGGCCATGGCTTCCTAAGGTTGGGCGGCTCTGCTCGAGGGGCAACCCTTGGACTGGCGATAGCGCCCGCTCGCTCGCACGCTGGGTGGTGGGGAACGGGGAACGGGCAGCGCCCCCGCTCGCCTCGAGGGGAAACCGGCCCTGGCCGACCATTTCGTCGGAGGAACAGCTGTTCTCAGTCAGGCGCCTCCCCCGCTCGCCTCGAGCGTTGCGCCGTCAGGCGCATAGTCGAGAGGTGGCGCAAACCCACGCACGGCACTTTGCCGGGTTGTTCGAGCAGACCGAAGCGGCCCATGAGCCCAGTTTCGGAAGCACTGCCGACGGCCGACGTCTCGACTATGCGCCTGACAGCGCAACGCTCGACGCGAACGGGGGCAAACCCGCGATGTTGCGGGGCCCTGATCAGCTGTTCTCTAGGAGCGTTGCGCCGTCACCCGCTCAGACCGAGCGCCGCCTCTTCCGAAGCAGCGCCACGAGGACGCCGAGCGCGAGGGGCAGAGGCAGCCCGCTGGCGGCGCTGCACCCGAAGTCCACCTCACCCTCGATGTTCCGAGCCGCGCCGAGGAACCGGACCGACTGACCTGCGTCTGCGGTGTCCACCCCGCCGCCGGTGCCCGCATCAGGGACCACCACAGGCGTGCCGGCATCGGGAGGAGGCGGAGGCGTCCCCGCGTCCGTCGTGGGGGCGCCGCCGGTGACCGTAATCTCCAGCTTGGCGTTCGCAGCGCCGTCTCCGGCCGAGCTCAGGTCACCGTCTGCGGAGTTCACCGAGGCATAGACCGTCACCTTCCCGGCGGTGGGGGGCGCGACGACGTCAAACGTGTACGTCAGAGGAGCTCCGGCAGGCCACGCCGTGGGGCCCGCGTTGAGCAATTCACCGGTGGTGATGTCCAGCCGGAGCGGCATCCCGGCGGCGGGCGGAGAGAACTTCGCCCCCGTCCCGTCCAGGGCAATCCCCGCCCCGCCCTTCTTCGCGGGGCCGCCCGTGAGCGTCAGGGTGTACGTGGCCTTCGCGTTGACCGCGAGGTTCGCCGAGCCGGTCAGCGTCACCGTGGGGACCAGCCCGCCGCTGTGGCAGATGTCGCAACCCCGCGGCGCACCGGCCACAGGCTTGCTCGAGTACCCGGCGAGCCCGGCCGAGAAGGCATAGGCCGGCGATGTGCTGCAGAGCAGAAAGAGGCACGCCCAAGGCCCTGCGCGAGTCATTGAAATCTCCCGGGATGGCCCATTGAGCAAGTGGGAGGCCACCTCCAAGTGCCCAAAATCCAAGGCCGGGCGCCCGCGTGGAGCGCGCATGCACCCTCTGGGTGTGCACTGCAGGTTGTTGATATACGGCCGCGCCATGGCCCATCCCAACGTCCTCGTCGTCGGCTGTGGCGGAATCGGCGGCGTCCTCAGCGCAGGCCTGCTCGAGCAGGGGCGCCACGTCACCGCGGTGGCCAAGCGGCCGGAGATTGCCCAGGCCCTCCAGCAGCGCGGGCTCCGGCTGACGGACGAGCACGGCACCCGCACCGTGCGTGGAGAGCTCTCAGTCCTGACCGACGCGCCACACCAAGGCACCTACGACTACGCGCTGATGGCGGTGCCACCGACGCAGGTGGAGGAGGCGACGCGGCAGGTGGCGCCGCTGCTCGGCGCGGACGGCGCAGTCGTCTGCTTCCAGAACGGCCTGTGCGAGGAACGTGTGGCGAGGCTCATCGACCCGGAGCGCGTCATCGGCGCCATCGTGGCCTTCGGGGCCTCCGCGCCGGAGCCGGGCGTCTACGAGCGGACCTCCTCCGGCGGCTTCACGCTGGGGACGCTGAGCGGCGCGGTCGACGAGCGGGTGATGACCCTCTCCCGGATGCTGGAGGCCATCGCGCCGGTGGAGCTCACCCGTAACCTGCGCGGCGCGCGTTGGAGCAAGCTCGCCATCAACTGCATCATCTCCTCGCTCGGCACCATTGGCGGCGCGCGACTCGGCCCGCTGGTCGTCCACCGGTTCGTGCGCAGGCTGGCGCTGGAGATCGCCACAGAGACCGTGCAGGTGGCGCTGGCGGAGGGCGTGGCGCTGGAGAAGGTCGCCGGGACGCTGGACCTTGGATGGCTGGCGCTGACGGACGCCGAGCGCCGACAGGTGGGGTCCCCCTCGCTGCTCGCCAAGCACAGCCTGATTCTCGCGGTGGGCGCGCGCTACCGGCGCCTGCGGTCCTCCATGCTGGCGGCCATCGAGCGGGGGCGCGAGCCGCCGGTTGACTTCCTCAACGGCGAGGTGGTGGACCGGGCCGAGCGCCATGGCCTCCAGGTCCCGGTGAACGCAGCGGTCCGGTCGCTCATCCACGACATCGCCGGCAAGCGCTCCCGGAGCAGCCTGGACACGCTCCGCGGCCTCTTCGAGCAGACGCGCGCCGCAGTGGCCTGACCATTGAGGGGAGCCGGGTGCCGTGCTAGGTGCGCGGGCAGGCTGAGGCAAGGAGCGCACGTGACGTCGACGCGAAGCGAGATTGAAGTTGCCTACGACGTATCGAACGAGTTCTTCCGGCTCTGGCTGGACGAGCGGATGCACTACACGAGCGCGGTGTTCGAGAAGGACACCGACACGCTCGAGCAGGCGCAAATCAACAAGTGCCGCTGGCTCTACGACTTCGCGGAGATGACCCCCGAGAAGCGCGTGCTGGACATCGGCTGTGGTTGGGGCGCGAACCTTGAG
The DNA here is from genome assembly GCA_044230055.1 of Myxococcaceae bacterium. Lineage (GTDB taxonomy): Bacteria > Myxococcota > Myxococcia > Myxococcales > Myxococcaceae > JBGART01. The sequence goes on from JBGART010000070.1 coordinate 11,666, forward strand.
TACCTGGTCACCCGCGGCGTGAAGGACGCGCACGGCATCACCCTGTCCAAGGCGCAGTTTGAAGAGATCAACGCGCGCAAGCTCCCGGGCGTGAAGGTCTGGTGCGTGGACTACAAGGACTTCGAGCCGACCGTGAAGTACGACGCGCTCCAGTCCATTGAGATGGTGGACCACCTCTGCTCACCGGCGCAGTCGCAGGCCGGCATGGCCATCGAGATTTACCGGACCTACTTCGCCAAGTGCGCGACCTGGGTAAAGCCCGGCGCGTGCTTCGGCTTCCAGGCCATCCTGCGCAACCGCGTCCCGCGCAACCGGAAGGACCTCGAGGACCTCAAGTTCACCGCGGACGTCATCTTCCCCGGCGGCCTCAACCCGCGGCTGGAGGAGCTGGTCGCCGCCGTCAACCCGCATTGGGAGCTGCTGCAGCTCAACACCCGGCGGGTGGACTACGGCAAGACCACTGGCGAGTGGCTGCGCCGGCTGAAGCTGAACGAGAAGAAAATCCGCGCCCAGTGGGGAGACCAGGTCTACGACGACTACGACCGCTACCTCTCCACCTGCGTCCGCGCCTTCGCCGGCTACTGGTCCAGCGACGTGCAGATGAAGCTGCGCCACATCGGCGGCTAAGTCACGGCGCTCGCTGACAGCGCTCGTCCGTCATCAGGCCCCAGGCCCCCTGGGGCTCCTTCAGCTCCCAGCGCGCGGTGAACAGGTCCGGCCCCAGCCGCTCCACGTGTTCACGGACCTCCACCCGGCCGTCGGCGAGCGTCATCGTCCCCGCGAAGTCAAGCGACTGGCCCGCCCACCCCGCGGACGTCACGCGGCCGAAGCTTCCCTCGCTGTCGCGGAAGTCGCGGACGAAGAGCCGGTCCAGCGGGTCAAACCCCCACGCGTCCTGGCTGACGTTCACCTCGGGCTTCCCCTCCTCCAGACGTCCGACGACCGCGCCCGTGAAGAAGTGCCCGCCGAGCGTGGCCGACAGCTGCCACCGGAACGGGAGCACCTTCCCGGAAGGGAACGTCGCGTCGCACCGCCACGGCCCGAGGAAGTACGCCACCGGCGCCATCGCAGCGGACGGCGCTGGGACGGAGGGGGAGAGCGCGCCGGCGGTCGTCGCGCAGCCGGACAGACACAGCAGCAAGGGCAGGAGGCGCACGCGCCGAGAGGTTAGCCCGGAGGCGCGGGCTTGTCGGGCGCGAAGGGCTTGCCGCGGAACACCCGCTGCGCCGGGTAGATGCCGCGGTGGCCCGTCAGCAGATACGCCACCACGGAGACGATGAGCACATGCGGCAGCGCGCCCGCGCCCAAAAGCTCCACCGCCATCAAGGACAGCGCCAGCGGCGTGTTGGCAGCCGCGGCGAACATCGCCGCCATCCCCACGCCGGCCGCCAGCGGCAGCGGAATGCCCAGCCACCGGCCCAGCACATTCCCCAGCGCAGCGCCGATGAAGAACAGCGGCGTGACTTCGCCGCCCAGGAACCCACCCCCCAGCGTGACCGCCGTGAAGAGCAGCTTCCAGAGGAAGTCCGTCGAGGGGAGCGAGGGGTCTGAAAACGCGCGCAGAATCCCCGGCATCCCCAGCCCCAGATAGTCATCCCGGCCCACGCCCAGCCACATCGCCACCACCACCGCACCGGCGAAGGCCATCCGCACCGGCAGCCGCGGCAGGCGCGCCCCACCCCAACGCTTGAGCGCGTGCGTCAGCTCGATGAAGGCCACCGCGGTGGCCGCGATGGCGGCGGCGAACAGCACCCACTTCCCGACGAGCAGCAGCGTGAGCTCTACCGGCGGCGCCTGCGGGTAGCTCGCGTGCAGGATGCCCGTCGCCCGCGTCACCGCGTCGCCCACGAAGGAGGCGATGAGCGCGGGCAGCAGCGCCTCGTAGCGCAGCCGCCCCACCACCACCACCTCCAGCCCGAACAGCGCACCGGCGATGGGCGTGCCGAACACCGAGCCAAACCCTCCGGCAATGCCGGCCACCAACAGCTCCCGGCGCAGGTCCGCGTCTGCCCGCACCCGGTGCGCCAGAAAGTCCGCCAGGCTGGCGCCCATCTGAACGGCGGTGCCCTCGCGCCCGGCGCTCCCGCCGAAGAGGTGCGTGGCCACCGTGCCCAACAGCACCATCGGCGCCATCCGCAGCGGCAGCTGCGGGCCGCCGTCATGCACCGTGTCGAGGACCAGGTTATTCCCGGCCAGCACCTTCATCCCCCAGCGCGCGTAGACCAGCCCCAGCGCCGCGCCCGCGACGGGGAGCGCGAACACCCACTCGCGGTGCGCCAGCCGCCACGCCGTCGCCCCCTCCAGCAGGAAGAGGAACGCGGCGGACGCCAACCCCGCCACCACGCCCACCGCCGCCCCGAGGGCCACCCACTGCGCCAGCGTTCGCAGAGAGCGCACGGGCGCGAACGTATCAGGGGGATGTTACGCGCGCGCCTTCACGACCGGGGGCGGCGAGGTGGGAGGGGCCAGCTGACGGTGCCACCACCCCACGTCGTGCCAGCGCCCATGCTTGAAGCCGACGTTGGGGAGCAGTCCCACCTGCCGGAACCCGAAGCCCTCATGCAGCCGGACGCTGGCCTCGTTCGGCAGGGCGATGCCCGCGAGCGCGGCGCAGAAGCCCTGCTGGATAAGCCCGTCCAGCAGCGCCCCGTACAGCTGCCGCGCCAGCTGCCGCCGGTGAAACGCGGCGTCCACGTACACCGTCACCTCCGCCGCCCAGTCATAGGCGGCGCGGTCCCGGAAGCGCGTGGCGTAGGCGTAGCCGGCGACGTGCCCCGCGACGTCGGCCACCCACCAGGACGAATGTCGCTGCGCGGCCGCTATCCTCCGCGCCAGCTCCTCCACCGTCGGCGGCTCCGTCTCGAACGTGACGGCCGTCTCGCGCACGTACGGCGCGTACACCGCAAGACAACCCGCGGCGTCCGCTTCGGTCGCCAGGCGGACCGTCACGCGCCCACCTTCCCGCGCTGGACCTGAAGGTCGACCTGCGCGGGCTTGCCGGCCTTGCGGACCCGCAGGACCACCACACTCTGCTCAAGGCCGCGGACGGCGGCGATGGACGCCTCGAAGCCCAGCTGGGTCACCGGCGTCCCGTCCACCGCCACCACTTCGTCCCCGGGCACCAGCCCCGCGCGCTCCGCGCCGCCGCCGGGAATCACCTGCCCCACCACCAGCGCGTCCCCGCGCCCCTTGAGCACCGCGCCAATCCCCACCATCTCCAGCCGCCGCCCCGCGTCCGGGGCGATGCGGGTGAGCTCCAGCCGCAGGGGTGCGCCCGCAAGGACGCCGGCGACCAACCGCGCGTTGTGATCCGGAGCGCTGGCGCGCACGGCCACCGGCGTAGGCGGCAGCCCGCGCAGCGTGAACTGCCCATCCGCGCCGGTGACCGCGTCGAACTCCGGCGTCAGCGCGCTGCGCAGCGTCCCCACCTCCACGGTCACCTCGGCGCCGGCCAGCGGCCGCCCGTCCGAGGAGACCACCACGCCGCTCAGGGTCGCGCCTTCCTGCAAGCGCACGTTCACCTGGACCTCCTTCGCGCCGGGCGCCACGTCCACGGGCTGCGCGTGCGGGGCGAAGGCAGCGCTGCCCACGTGCAGCACGTACGCACCGGGCGCCACGCCTTGCACCTCGTATTCCCCGGTGGGACTGGCCACGGTGGACTCGTGGACGTCCAGCCGCTCCAGCGGGCCCTTCTGCCACTGCAGCGAGAGCGCGAAGCCCACCACCGGCGCGCCCCGCGCGTCCGTCACCTGCCCGTAGAGCCGGGCGCCGGCGGAGAGCCGCAGCGTCAGCGCCGGGCCGGGCACCGGCACGTCGTAGTCGCGCGCGGGGGAGGCGCCCTGCTGGTGCGCGGAGACGTCGTAGGTGCCGGGCTCGAGCGCTTCGAACGCGAAACGTCCCTCCTCGTCCGCCAACGTGCGGTAGCCCTCCTCCGCTCCGTACACCCGCGGGTACACGCGCCCGGCTGAGCGCGCCCAGACCAGCGCGCCGGAGGCCGGCCCGCCCTGGGCGTCCAGCACCTTCCCGGCGAGCGAGGCCAACGGCGCGGCCGCGCGCGCGGCCAACAGTGAAATCCGCAGCGCGCCGGCCCGAAGCGCCTCCGCGTCCACCTCCGCCATCCCGCGGCCCTGCTTCGAATGCCAGGCCTCGAGGACGGCGCCGGCGGACGCCTGCACGCGCGCCTCGCCTCGCGCGTCCGTGGTGAAGCCCTCCCGCCCCGGGAAGAGCGACACCTCGTCCGCGCGCACCGAGAGCAACCGCACCGTCGCGCCAGCCGTGGGAGCGCCCTCCTCGTTCTGCACCGTCACCGTGAGCGCCGCGCTGGGGATCAGCGCGATGAGCAGCTCCCCCACCCGCACGCCGGGGACGCTGGTGGCCGAGAGCGGGCTCTTCCCCCACTCCGGACCGAACGGGGCGAAGCCCGCCGCGGTCACCGCCGCCACCTGGTAGGTGCCCGGGTGCTCCGGCGCGTAGCAGAAGGCACCCTGCCCGTCGGTGCGGACCGACACCGCGCCGTGCGCCGAGCCGAAGGTCACCTCCGCGCCGGCGATGGGCGCCGCGGTGGCGGCAGAGATGACCCGCCCACAGAGCGCGCCCGCCCGGAGCTCCGGGTCGCGCTGCAGGTCCACCTTCGGGAGCAGCGGCACCGGCGAACCCGAGACGTCCGAAGCCTCGGAGCGCGGCGATGCCGCTTCAACCGGGGGCGGAGGCTCGCGCTGCTCGATGGGCGCCGGCTGCCGGCTCAAGCGCAGCCACACCGCCACCGCGAACACCACCGCCAGCAACAGCACCGAGAGCAGCGGTCTGCGGTTGGTAGGGCGCATAGGGGGTCAAATCTCTCTCACGCGAGCTGTGACAGCGCCACCTCCAACTGCGAGCTGAGCGCCCTCAGCATGCTGCTGATTTCGCTCGCCGGAACCTTGAGCGCTTCGGTCAGCAGGCGCTTCGTTCTGCCCTTGAGCTCCAGCCGCGCCGCCCGAGATAGCCATTGGCTCGCTCGTCGGAAAGGCGCTAGGTCCGCTCCATGTCTCTCCTCGCCCAGGCGCTCGTCTTCCTCGCAGCAGCGGTCATCGCCGTCCCCCTCTCCAAGCGCCTGGGGCTGGGGTCCGTCCTGGGCTACCTCGCGGCGGGCATCGCCATCGGGCCCTGGGGGATGGGCGCCATCCGCGAGGTGGAGAGCGTCCTGCACTTCGCGGAGCTGGGCGTGGTGCTGCTGCTGTTCCTCATCGGCCTGGAGCTGCAGCCCTCACGCCTGTGGGAGCTGCGGCGCTCTGTCTTCGGCCTGGGCGGCGCGCAGGTAGCGGCGACCGGGGCGGTCCTCGCGCTCGCCGCGTGGGCGGTGGGGTTGCCGGTCAGCGCGGCGGTGGTGGCCGGGCTGGGCCTGTCGCTCTCCTCCACCGCCTTCGCGCTGCAGCTGCTGGGAGAGAAGAACCAGCTGGCCACCGACTTCGGGCGCGCCTCCTTCGGCATCCTCCTCTTTCAGGACCTGGCGGTCATCCCGCTGCTGGCGCTGCTGCCGGTGCTCGGCGTCCCCACCGCGGACGCCGGCCACGCCTCCGGGCCGCGCTGGCTGACCTTGCTGAGCGTGGTGGGGGTGTTGGCCGGCGTCTTCGTGGTGGGGCGCTACATCATCCGCCCGGTCTTCCGGATTGTCGCCAAGGCGCGCAGCCAGGAGCTGTTCACCGCCACGGCCCTGCTGGTCGTCATCGGCACCGCGCTGCTGGTGAGCAAGGTGGGCCTGTCCATGTCGCTGGGCGCCTTTCTCGCCGGCGTGCTGCTGGCGGACTCGGAGTACCGCCACGAGCTGGAGGCCGACATCGAACCCTTCAAGGGCCTGCTCCTGGGGCTCTTCTTCATCGCGGTGGGGATGTCCGTCCAGCTGGGCCTCTTGCTCGAACGGCCCGCGCTCATCCTGGCGCTGGTCCTGGGTATCACCGCGGTGAAGGCCGCGCTCCTCTTCGCCATCGGCAAGCTGAGCCTCAAGTCCACCGCGTCCGCGCTCAGCCTGGCCATCGTCATCTCCCAGGGCGGCGAGTTCGCCTTCGTCCTCTTCAAGCTGTCGGAGGACTTTCAAATCATGGGCGGCGCCACCAAGGACCTCCTGGTGGTGGTGGTGAGCCTCTCGATGGGCGTGACGCCCCTCTGGGTGCTCCTCCACGAGCGCTGGGTGGCCCCGCGGCTGAAGAAGAAGGATGACCGCCCGTTCGACGTGGCCGCCGAGGAGGACACGCCGGTCATCATCGCCGGGTTCGGCCGGGTGGGTCAGGTGGTGGGCCGGCTCCTTCGCGCCAAGCGCATCCCCTTCACGGCGATGGACGCCAGCCCGGAGCACATCGACTTCATCAAGAAGTTCGGCAACAAGGTCTTCTACGGGGACGCGTCGCGGCTGGACCTGCTGCGCGCCGCCCGGGCGGACAAGGCGAAGGTCTTCGTGCTCGCGGTGGACAACATGGACGCGTCCATGCGGATTGCCCAGACGGTGAGGGAGCACTTCCCCCACCTCACGGTCTTCGCCCGCGCCCGCAACCGGCAGCACGCCTACGCGCTGCTGGACGCCGGCATCCCGCACGTGATGCGAGAGACGTTCCTCTCCTCGCTGGAGATGACCGGGGAGATTCTGGAGGCGCTGGGCCTCACCTACACCGATGCCCGGCAGGCAACCGAGCGCTTCCGCGCGTACGACGAAGAGCTGCTGGCCAGGAACTACAAGCACGCGAAGGACGTGGCCAAGCTGCAGGAGCTGGCGCAGCAATCCCGCCAGGAGCTGGAGGCCCTCTTCGACAACGACGCCAAGGACCGCAAGAGCGCCTAGAGTCCAAACCCCATGCTCCGCCGGCTGGCCCAGAGCCTCTACGTGCAGGTCATCACCGCGGTGGTGCTGGGCGCGGCGGTGGGCCACTTCTTCCCGGAGACGGGCGTGGCGCTGCAGCCTCTGGGCGACGGCTTCATCAAGCTCATCAAGCTGCTGGTCACCCCCATCGTCTTCACGACGGTGGTGGTGGGCATCGCCAAGATGCGGAACCTGGGGAGCCTGGGGCGCGTGGGGCTCAAGGCCCTGGTCTACTTCGAGGTGGTCACCACCTTCGCGCTGTTCTTGGGCCTGCTGGTGGGCAAGTGGGTGCGGCCGGGCGACGGGCTGAACGTGGACCTCTCCAAGCTGGACGGGAAGGCCATCGAGGCCTACGCGGCCAAGGGGAAGTCGCTCTCCACCGTCGACTTTCTGTTGAACCTCATCCCGCGCTCGGTGGCGGAACCCTTCGCCAGCGCGGAGCCGAACATCCTTCAGGTCCTCACGCTCGCCATCCTCATCGGCCTGGTGCTGGCCAAGATGGGCGAGAAGGGCGCCGGGGTCCTCCACGGGATTGATGCGGTGGGGCACGTCTTCTTCGGCGTCGTCGCGGTGGTGATGCGGCTGGCGCCCATCGGCGCGTTTGGCGCCATGGCGTACACCGTCGGGAAGTTTGGGATTGTGACGCTCGCCGGGCTGGGGCGGCTGATGGGCAGCTTCTACCTGACCGCCCTGCTCTTCGTGCTGGTGGTGCTGGGCGCCATCATGCGCTGGGTGGGCTTGAGCCTCTTCCAGCTGCTGCGCTACCTGCGCGATGAGCTGCTCATCGTCCTGGGCACCTCCTCGTCGGAGCCGGCGCTGCCCCGGCTCATCGCCAAGATGCGCGCGCTGGGCTGCGGGGAGAGCGTGGTCGACCTGGTGGTGCCCATGGGCTACTCGTTCAACCTGGACGGCACCTCCATCTACCTGACGCTGGCCTCGCTCTTCGTCGCCCAGGCCACAGGGACGCACCTGACGCTCGGGGACGAGCTCGGCCTGCTGGGCGTCCTGCTGCTGACGTCGAAGGGCGCGGCCGCGGTCACCGGCGGCGGCTTCGTCACGCTGGCGGCCACGCTCTCCAGCAACGGGAAGATTCCCATCGCCGGCTTGAGCCTCCTGCTGGGCGTGGACCGCTTCATGTCCGAAGCGCGGGCCCTCACCAACCTCGTCGGCAATGCGGTGGCCACGCTGGTCATCTCCAAGTGGGAGGGTCAGTTTGACCTGGAGCGCGCCAAGCGGGTGCTGGCCACCACCCATGTCGTAGACGTCACCGGGGTGGCGAGCGCACCACCCTCTCCCCCGCCCAGCGCCGGATGAGCACCGCCCGGCGGCCTCTGGCGGCGGCAGGTGTGGGCGCGGCGGTTGGGGGTGTGCTCCTGGCCGGGCTCCTGGTGCTCACAGCGGAGCACCCGCGGGACTTCGGGAAGGTGGTGAGCGTCATCGGCCCGGTCCACCGCGGGGAGGACGGCGCGGCCGGGCCGGCGCTGGAGCCGGAGGAGACGCTCGCGCAGAACGACGTGCTGACCACCGGCGACGAGGCCGGGGCGGCCGTGCGCTTCGACGGGGCGGCCCTCTACCTTCACGCGCGCAGCCAGGCCGCACTGGGGCACAAGGACCACCTCGCCTCCATCCAGCTCCGCAAGGGCGCGGTGAGCGTGGCCCAGCGCGCCTCCAGCAACCAGGAGCTCCAGGTCCACGCGCGCCGCTACGCCCTGCGCGCCCGCGGGGCGACCTTCGAGGTGCGTGCCGACGAGCAGACGCCCACCGTCGACGTCTGGGTGTACGCAGGCGAGGTGGAGCTGCGCAGCGGCGACGCCCAGCTGCGCCTGCCCGCCGGCGCCTCCTGGCACAGTGACCCGCTCACCCCGGACTGGGGCGGAGACCCCTACGGGTGGCAGCGCGCCCTCTCCGCGCTCGGGCCTGACACGCAGTGACGTTTTTTCAGTGCGGGTTCACCCACAGCGGCGACCTTGCCGCCCTCCCGCCAGGTGAGCCGTGGCCGGGTTCACCCCCGGGGGAGACATCTTGCTCTGGGAGTGCTTGAGTTACCGGACTTCAGGGCAACTCCTTCGCCGCACCGCCCGCACCCATGACTGTCGGCAGAAGAGTCATCGCCGTCTTCGCCCTCTCCGGCGCGTGCTGGGTGGTGCTTGGGCTGGCCTCGCTCGGCGCAGTCTCCAAGCTGGTGGGGACGTCGCGTTGGCACACCCACAGCCAGGAGGTGCTGACCAGTCTCCACGGCACCCGGTTCGACGCCGCGTCGGCGTCCCGCGCGGTGAGCAGCTTCGTCCTCACCGGGACCGAGCGTCACGCCCTCGCCTTCGACGAGGCGGTGGAGCGGATGCGCGAACGGCTCACCACGCTCGAGCGCCTCAGCGCGGACAACCCGGAGCAGGTCGCCCGCCTGACGGAGCTGCGTCCGCTCCTGGAGCAGCGCGTGACGCTTTGGCGGCAGCTGGTGCGCGAGCGCCGCGACGAGGGGGCTGACGCCGCCCGTCTGCACTTCGAGGAATTTGACCGGGAGCCGAGCACCCGGATGCGAGAGCTGTTCCTGGCCATTCAGTCCACGGAGGAGGTGCTCCTGGCGCAGCGGGGTCCGGAGGCCGCCCGCACCGGGGAGGTGACGAGCTCGCTGTTGCTGCTGGCGATGGCGCTGGGCGCCCTCATCATGGCGGCCGGCGGCGCGTACCTGACGCGCTCGGTGACCCGCCCCGTCGCGGAGCTCACCCGCGCGACGAAGGAGCTGGGCGAAGGGACGCTGCCCGCCAAGCCGAAGGTGGACAGCGCGGATGAGCTGGGCGAGCTGGCCCGCGCCTTTCACGAGATGGCGGAACGGCGGACGCGCAACAAGCAGCAACTGCTGGCGGCCAACAAGCACCTGGACGCGCTCATTGAAAACCTGCCCAGCATGGTGTTCATTAAGGACGGGGTCACGCTCTGCTTCCTGCGCATCAACCGCGCCGGCGAGGAGCTTCTGGGCATCAAGAGCGCGGACCTGGTGGGCAAGTCGGACTACGACTTCTTCCCGTCCGCCGAGGCGGCCTTCTTTCAGGAGAAGGACCGCACCACGCTGCGGGAGGGGACGGTGGTGGACATCCCCGAGGAGCCTGTCCACACCGCGCGCGGTATCCGCTGGCTTCACACCCGCAAGGTACCGGTGAATCTGGGCGTGACCGGGCCGGTGCTGGTGGGCATCTCGGAGGACATCACGGAGCGGAAGCTGGCCGCGGACGCGCTGCGCTCGGCGAAGGAGACGGCCGAGGCCGCCGCGCGGGAGCTGGAGGCGTTCAGCTACTCGGTGTCGCATGACCTGCGGGCGCCCCTGCGGGCGATTGATGGGTTCTCGCTGGCGCTGGTGGAGGACTACGGCCACCTGCTGGACGCCGAGGCCAAGGACTATGTGCGCCGGGTGCGCGCCGCCACGCAGGGCATGGGAGAGCTCATCGACAGCCTGCTCAAGCTGGCGCGGGTGAGCCGGACGGAGGTGAAGCGCGAACAGGTGGACCTGGGTCAACTCGCCTCCGCCATCGGGGAGCGGCTGAAGGCGGACGCCCCCGGGCGCTCGGTGGAGCTCAAGGTGCACCAGGACCTTCAGGTCCACGCGGACGCCGGTCTGGTCCGGATTGCCCTGGAGAACCTCCTCAACAACGCGTGGAAGTTCTCCGCCAAGAAGCCGAAGGCGGTGATAGAGGTCGGCCGGGACAGGGACGCCTTTTACGTGCGGGACAATGGTGCCGGGTTCGAGATGGCGCGCGCCGACAAGCTCTTCACCCCCTTTCAACGCCTGCACCGCACGGCGGACTTCGAGGGCACCGGTGTGGGGCTGGCGACGGTGAACCGCATCATCCTCCGCCACGGCGGCCGCATCTGGGTGGAAGCTCACCCCGGCGAAGGCGCTACCTTCCGCTTCACGCTCAGCCCCGCCGCCCCCTCTTCTCAAAAGCTGGCCTCATGACCCCTCCCATCCTCCTCGTCGAAGACAACCCGAACGACGAAGCGCTGACGCTCCGGGCGTTCAAGCGCGCCCACGTGTCCAATGAGATTGTCGTCGCGCGCGACGGGGAGGAGGCGCTGGACTACCTGTTCGCCACCGGCTCCCGCGAGGGGCAGGCGAAGCTGGTGCCGCAGGTCATCCTCCTGGATTTGAATCTGCCGGTGCTCGACGGAATTGAGGTGCTGCGCCGTATCCGCAGCTTCGAGTCCACCAAGCTCCTGCCGGTCATCATCCTCACGTCCTCGCTCGAGGAGCGGGACCTCATCGAGGGCTACCGCCTGGGCGCCAACAGCTACGTCCGCAAGCCTGTCGACTTCACGCAGTTCGCCGAGGCGGTGCAGACGCTGGGGCTGTACTGGCTGGTGCTGAACCAGGCGCCTCCGACGCTGCGGCAGGGCTGACCCGCTCCACCGCCTCCACCAGGGCGCGGCCTTTGAGGAGCAGCTCCTCCACTTCGGCCTCCGGGTCCGAGAGCGCCACCACCGCCCCGCCCACTCCCACGGTGACCTGGCCGCGCGTCACCACCGCGGTCCGGATGACGACGTTCAGGTCCGCGGCGCCGTTGACCGAGAGGTACCCCAGGCTGCCCGAGTAGACGCCCCGCGCGTCTGGCTCCAGCGCGTCCAGGAGCGCGAGGGTCCGAAGCTTGGGCGCGCCCACCATGGAGCCGGGCGGGAAGACGGAGCGCAGGAGGTCCACCGCGGTGCGGTCTGCGGGGAGGCGGCCGCGGATGGTGGAGACCAGCTGGTGGACGGTGGCGTAGCGCTCCACCGCCATCAGCTCCGGCACGTGGACGGAGCCGAGCTCGCACACGCGCCCGAAGTCGTTGCGGACCAGGTCCACAATCATGAGGTTCTCCGCCCGGTCTTTCTCGCTGGCGCGCAGCTGTGCCGCCAGCGCCGCGTCCTCCTCCGGCGTGGAGCCTCGGCCAAGCGTCCCTTTGATGGGCCGGGATTCTGCCCAGCCGTCGGCGCCCACCTTGAGGAGGCGCTCCGGGGAGGAGCAGATGATGGACGCGTCCGGGAGGCGCAGGAACGCGGCGTGGGGCGCGGGGTTGAGGGCGCGCAGCGCGCGGTGCAAGCGCCACGGGTCCACGTCCACGTCTGCCACCAGGCGGTTGGTCAGGCAGACTTCGTAGGACTCGCCGTCCGCCAGGGCGTCCAGGCAGCGCTTCACGTCTTCGAGGTAGGTGTGCTTCGGGCGCCGGAGGCGGAAGCCTGCTGGGTGGCGGTCTTCCAGGTGGGAGGGCGGGAGCGGTGGGGCGGCCTGCAGCCGGGCCTCGAGCGCTTCCAGGTCCCGGTGTGCCTGGGGCTCGTCCCCTTCGGGGACCAGCGCGACGAGGTAGAGGTCTGCGGTCTGGTGGTCGAAGGCGAGGAAGCGGTCGGCGAACAGGAGCTGGCAGTCGGGGAGCGGGGCGCGGTGGGCTCGCGCGCCTCCGCAGTCTTCCTTCAGCTCGTAGCCGAAGTAGCCCACCCAGCCTCCGAGGAAATCGAACGGGAGGTCGGTGGCGGTCGCGGCTCTTTGTTTCAGGAGGTGGGCGAGGGTTTCGAAGGGGGAGCTGGCTTGCTGCTGCGTGACGCCTTTGGGGTCTTCGAGGCGAAGGGTGTGTTCGTCGACGCGGTAGGAGAGCTTGAGGGCGTGCGGTCCGGAGTCGTCTCCCATGAAGGAGAAGCGCGCGCCCCCCGGGGTCACCAGGCTGGAGTCCAGCCAGAAGGCGTGCCGGCTGGCTTTGTAGAGGTGATGGAAGGTTTGCTCGGCGTCAGGTCCTCGGGTCCGGCGCCAGAGTACGCGCCAGGGTGAGGGCGGCGTGACCTTGGGTGTTTCGCTGCGGGGCGGCGGGCGCGGGCGGCGGTGGGCTCCGACCAGGGTCTGGAAGTTTTCGAGGATGCGGGCACCGTGTTCGGTGCAGATGGACTCGGGATGGAACTGGACGCCCCACTGGCGCAGCGTCTGGTGGGCGATGCCCATGACGACGCCATCTTCCGCCGTCGCGGTCTGGCGGAGGGTTTTCGGGAGCGGCGTGGCGACCTGGAGGGAGTGGTAGCGGACCGCTTCGAAGTCTTGCGGGAGCCCCCGGAAGAGGCCTTCTCCGTCGTGGCGGATTCGGCTCAGGCGCCCGTGCATGGGCCGCGGCGCGTGGCGGATGTCTCCGCCTGCGTGCAACGCGATGCCCTGGCACCCCAGGCACACGCCCAGGACTGGCAGCGCGGTCTGCCGCAGGGCCTGCGCGCACAGGCCGAAGTCTTTCGGGCGCTCCGGCCGCCCCGGCCCCGGTGAGAGGAGGATGGCGTCGAAGTCCGGCAGCCAGCTCTCGACCTCTTCCCACGCGCAGGCGTCGTTGCGCAGCACGCGCGGCCAGTGTCCCGTCACCTGGCCCACCAGCTGCGCCAGGTTGAAGGTGAAGGAGTCGTGGTTGTCGATCAGCAGCGTCCGCACGGGAACGCCGGTCCTAGCGGCCTCGCCTCGACCGCGCAACCTCGTCCCCGCTCCTTGGCCGGCCATCTCGTCGGAGGAACAGCTCTTCTCAGTCGGGCGCCTCCCCCGCTCGCCTCGAGGGGGAAACCGGCTCTGGCCGGCCATCTCGTCGGAGGAACAGTTCTTCTCAGTCGCGCGCCTCCCCCGCTCGCCTCGAGGGGGAACCGGCTCTGGCCGGCCATTTCGTCGGAGGAACAGTTCTTCTCAGTCGCGCGCCTCCCCCGCTCGCCTCAAGGGGGGCCGGCTCTGGCCGGCCATTTCGTCGGAGGAACAGTTCTTCTCAGTCGCGCGCCTCCCCCGCTCGCCTCGAGCGTTGCGCCGTCAGGCGCATAGTCGAGAGATGGCGGGTGGCGCAAACCCACGCACGGCACTCTGCCGGGTTGTTTCGAGCAGACCGAAGCGGCCCATGAGCCAAGCTCCGGAAGCACTGCCGACGTCTCGACTATGCGCCTGACGGCGCAACGCTCGACGCGAACGGGGGGCAACCCCGCGATGCTGCGGGGCCCTGATGAGCTGTTCTCTAGGAGGGGGGGCCGCGGTTGACCCGCGACATTTCTAGGGACTAACTCGCTTGAGACATAGCCGGGGTCCGAGGCCGCGCACACACTGGTGTCTTTGTACCCGTCTAGGAGTTTGGTCCGGGGAGGCTGTCCACATCTCATTGGTGACACGCTCGCGTGATCCCGCTCAGGAGCCATTTCGCTCTTTGACCCTCCCTGGCCCCGGAGATGTTGTTTGGCTGCACTGCCCTGCGGCCTGGTTGTCGTGTACCCACTCGGGCAGTGCAGCTTCCCAACCCCTTGAACCTCCGTGCTGCGAGTTAGTCAGGAGCGTTGCGCCGTCAGGCGCATCGTCGAGAGGTGGCGCAAACCTACGCGCGGGATGTGCCTTACCCCGGGCGTGCGTCTATCCGTTTCGATACGGATGGGTTGGAAGGGTCGGAGCGGGCCCGGGCCGGTTCGGGCAGCGCGGTTGCGCCATCGCTGTGAACAGCATCCTTGAGGAGCCGGGACAGGCGGAGTTGGTGCTGCACCTTGCCGAGGTGGACGAGCGTCAGCTCTACCGCGGCCGAGCCTTCCCCTCGATGTTCGCCTACTGCGTGGGTGAGCTCGGTTTCTCCAGTGATGTGACGTGCAACTACACCACGGTCATCCGGCTGGTGCGGCGCTTCCCGGAGGCGGTTGAGGTGCTCCGCAAAGGGCAGCTTCATCTCACCGGGCTTCGCAACCTCGCGCCTCACCTCACCGAGGACAACTGGCGCAAGGCGCTCGCAGACGCCTGCGGCAAGACGGTCGACGAGGTGAAGGGGATCGTCGCCACCCTCGACCCCAAGCCCGACGTCCCGGACAGCATCCGCAAGCTCCCCGCTCCGCGCGATTCAACCGTTGTCGAGCCCCCTGCTCAGGCAGAACCAGACCTGTTCTCGCTCGCCAACGCCTCGCCATCCGCCCCTCCGCCTCCGCCGCTCGCCTCGCCTCCGGCGAGCCCGGCTTCCGAGGCGACTGCGCCCGTCATCGCCGCCCCGCAGGCTCCCGTGATCCCGCGGAGGGACCGCGTGAACCCCCTTTCCCCGAACGCCTACAAGGTTGAGTTCACCGCGTCCGAGTCGCTCCGAGCGAAGCTCGAGGAAGCGAAGAATCTCCTGCGCCACCGGCGTCCCGATGGAAGCCTCGCCGTCATCGTCGAGCAGGCGCTCGACTTGCTCATCGCCAAGGTCAAGAAGGAGCGCTACGGCATCGGCGCCACACCCCGCGCCAATGCTCGCACACAGAAGGAGGACAGCTCGCCACTCGCCGCCTCACCCGCGACGACTCCGGAGGTGAACGCAGCGGCCAACCCCACTCCGCCACCAGCGCCTCCCCGCACGCTCAGCCCGCTCGGCAGGCGACCGACTCGCCACATCCCGATCAATGATGTCCGTGAGGTCGCCAAGCGAGACACGCTCCAGTGCACGTACGTGGGCCCAGACGGTCGGCGGTGCCAGGAGCGAGGCCTGCTTGAGCTGGACCACATCGAAGGCTTCGCTCGGACAGGCCTGCACTCAGTCGACCGCCTCCGGATTCGCTGCAGGGCTCACAACGCCCTGGCAGCCGAGGAGATGTACGGCCGCGAGTTCATGAAGCGCAAGATCGAAGCTGCCCGCGCCGCGCGACAGCATCGCAAACTCGAGAACGACGCCCGTGAGCTTGCGCCCGGTGAAGGAGACCCCAGCCCCGGCACCCGCGATCCAACCGACTCCAGCGCCTGAGCTCCCACTGCGCGTAGAGGGGCACCGCCTCCACCGAGGCCGGAGTTCGCGCCGCCGAGCCCATCCCGCCTCAGGGAGGGAACCCCGTCCCCCTTGACCCCCTCAAGGATGTCCGCTGCCCACGAGTCATCCGTTTCGAAACGGCTACCTCCAGCGCTCGCCGCCCCGAACGGACGCCTACGCGCCCGCCAGCCGCTTGAGCGCCTCCTGATACTTCTGGGACGTGCGCTGGGCGACGTCCGGCGGCAGTGCCGGCGCGGGGGGCTTGCGCTCGAAGCCAATCGAGTCCAGCCAGTTGCGGACGTACTGCTTGTCAAAGCTCTCCGGGTGGCTCCCTTCCCGATAGCTGGCGAGCGGCCAGAAGCGGGACGAATCCGGCGTGAGCGCTTCGTCGATGAGGTGGAGCTTGCCGGCGGAGTCCAACCCGAACTCGAACTTGGTGTCGGCGATGATGATGCCGCGCTCGAGCGCGTAGTCGGCGGCGCCGCGGTACAGCGCCAGCGCCACGTCCCGCACCTCGCGGGCCCGCTCAGCGCCAATCAGCTTGCACACCTGAGCGAAGTCGATGTTCTCGTCGTGGTGGCCGGCCTCGGCCTTGGTCGCGGGGGTGAACAGCGGCTCGGGGAGCTTGGAGGCCAGCTGGAGGCCGGGGGGCAACGGGATGCCGCAGACGGTCCCGGAGGCCTGGTACTCCTTCCAGCCAGAGCCGGCGAGGTAGCCGCGGACGACGGCCTCCAGCGGCAGCGGGGAGAGCCGCTTCACGACGATGGAGCGGCCGCGCACCTGGTCCCGCTCGGCCGGCGCGACTACGGACTCGGGGTCAATCCCGGTCAAATGATTGGGGACAATCCTCGCCAGGCGTCCGAACCAGAAATTGGCGAGCTCCGTGAGGACCCGGCCCTTCTCCGGGATGGGGGTCTGCAGCACCACGTCGTACGCGGAGAGGCGGTCGGTGGTGACGATGAGCAGCGCGTCCTGGCCGACGGCGTAGATGTCCCGGACCTTGCCGCGGCCGAGCAACGGGAGCGACTGCAGGCTGGATTCGAACATGGGCTTGGACCTACCGCGCCGCCGGAGCGGACTCAACCCCCGCCGAAGGCTAAGGTCCGCGTCGGACCGAAAGGGAGGACCGTGAGGCCAGGCAGACCCGCGCTCGCCGCCCTCATCGCCCTGCCCGCGCTCGCCGCCGAGCACCCGGACCCGGTGGCGCCGCTGGCGCTCTCCCTGGTCGTGATGCTGGTGGCGGCGAAGCTGGGCGGAGAGGTGGCCACGCGGCTGGGTCAACCGGCAGTGCTGGGGGAGCTGCTCGCCGGAGTGCTGCTGGGGAACCTCTCGCTCGCGGGCTTACAGATACTCGAGCCGACAAAGGCGGACCCCTTCGTCGACATGCTGGCGCGAATCGGCGTGCTGCTGCTGCTGTTCGAGGTGGGCCTGGAGTCCACCCTCGGCCAGATGCTGAAGGTGGGGCGCTCTTCGCTGGCGGTGGCGGTGCTGGGGGTGGCGGCGCCCTTCGCGCTGGGCTGGGCGGTGGGGGCGTGGCTGCTCCCGGCGCAAGGGCCGTACGTGCACGCGTTCCTCGGGGCGACGCTGAGCGCGACGAGCGTGGGCATCACCGCGCGGGTGCTCAAAGACCTCGGCCGCTCGCAGACGCCGGAGGCACGCATCATCCTCGGCGCGGCGGTGCTCGACGACGTGCTGGGGCTGGTCATCCTCGCCGTCGTCACCGGGGTCATCTCCGCGGCGGACCGCGGCGCAGCCCTCTCCTACGGCGCCGTGGCGCTCGTCCTCGGCAAGGCAGCGGCGTTCCTTGTGGGCGCGCTGCTCCTCGGGGCGCGCCTGGCACCGAAGCTCTTCTCCCTCTCCTCGCGCCTGAGGTCGCCCGGGGTGCTGCTGGCCCTCGGCCTCTCGTTCTGTTTCCTGCTCTCCTATCTCGCCAACGCCCTCGGCCTGGCGCCCCTCGTCGGCGCCTTCGCCGCCGGGCTCCTCCTTGAAGACGTCCACTCCAAAGACTTCGTGGGCCGCGGAGAGCAAGACCTGAAGGCGCTCATCCATCCCCTGTCCTCCTTCCTGGTCCCGGTGTTCTTCGTCCTGATGGGGATGAGGACGGACCTGCGGGCCTTCGCGCAGCCAGGCGTTCTGGGGTTGGCGGCGGCGCTCACCGCAGTGGCGATTCTGGGCAAGCAGGCCTGCTCACTGGGAGTGCTGGACGCAGGGGTGGACCGGCTCACGGTGGGGCTGGGGATGATTCCGCGCGGCGAGGTGGGGCTCATCTTCGCGAACCTGGGGCTGGGGCTGACCCTGGGTGGGCGGCCGGTGGTGGACGTGGCCACCTTCTCCGCGGTGGTGGTGATGGTCCTCGCGACGACGATGGTCACCCCTCCCCTGCTCAAGTGGAGCCTGGCCCGCCGAACACCCCGTCCGGGTTGACCTCCCTCCCTGCCGCGTGCGTCCGTGCAACTTTTGTGTTTTGAATTCGCCACCTAGGCTGTGAAGGGGTCCCCATGAGCGTCAGCGCGCCGCTTCTCGCCCATCAGGCGCAGTTCGAGCTCGAGGCCGGCCCGCACGCCGCGGGCGAGCTGGCCGTGGTCTCCTTCGAAGCAACAGAGGCGCTCTCCCGGCCCTTCGAGGTCTTCGTCGCGCTCGCCGCGGAGCATGACCTGGACGTGGATGTGGCAGGGCTCATCGGCAAGCCGGCGCTGCTCACGGTGCACGGGGCGGACGGCGAGGCGCGCTTCTTCAACGGCGTCATCTCCCGGATGAGCCAGTCCGACGACGGCGGCTCCGCGCAGCGGCGGCGCTTTCAGGCGGTCATCGTCCCTTCGCTCTGGCTGCTCAAGAACACCCGCAAGAGCCGCATCTTTCACGAGCTGACGACGCCGGAAATCGTCGCCAAGGTGCTGGACGAGCACAAGGTGAAGCACCAGGCCACGCTGCGCGCGAACTACCACAAGCGGGAGTTCTGCGTGCAGTACCGGGAGACCGACTTCCAGTTCGTCTCCCGGCTGCTCGAGGAGGAGGGCATCACCTACCTCTTCGACCACGCGCAGAAGGAGCACACGCTTCAGCTGCTGGACGCGCAGGCGGATTTTCAGGCGCTGCCGGGCGGGGCGGAGGTGGTGTACCGCGCGTCGGCGAAGATGCTGGCGACGGAGGAGCACGTGGAGGCGCTCACCTCGCGCGTGCTGCTGCAGCCGGGCGCGGTGGCGCTGCGGGACTTCAACTACCAGCGGCCCGGGCAGGACCTGACGACGCAGGCCAAGCACAAGGACGGCGACGAGTCGCTGGAGGTCTACGACTTCCCCGGCGGCTACCAGGAGCAGGGCCCGGGACAGAGCCGGTCCAAAATCCGCCTGGAGGAGCTGCGTGCGAGGGCGCAGGGCGCGGAGGGCCAGAGCGGCGTGCGAAGGCTGATTGCCGGCCACACGCTGGAGCTGAAGGAGCACCCGGACCCGGCCTTCAACGGGAAGTACCTCCTGACGTCGGTCACCCACCGCGGCGAGCAGCGGGAGACGCTGGCCTTCGGTCAGGCGCGCCGCGAGGGCGAGGACTCAAGGCCGTATGTGAATCACTTCACCTGCATGCCGGCGGACATCCCCTTCCGCCCGGAGCGGCTCACCCCCAAGCCGGTCATCACCGGCGCGCAGACCGCCAAGGTGATTGGCGAGGGGGGCGAAGAGATTTCGACGGACGCGCTGGGCCGCATCAAGGTGCACTTCCACTGGGACCGGGAGAGTGCGGGCTCCTGCTGGCTGCGGGTGAGCCAGAGCTGGGCGGGGCCGGGCTGGGGCGCGCTGTTCCTGCCGCGCGTGGGGCACGAGGTGGTGGTGGAGTTCCTGGAGGGAGACCCGGACCGGCCGCTGGTGACCGGCAGCGTCTACAACGGGAGCAACCCGCCGCCGCTGGACCTCCCTTCGGAGAAAACGAAAAGCACGCTGCGCACCAGCTCTTCGCCGGGCGGCAGCGGCTCCAACGAGCTGCGCTTCGAAGACGCCGCAGGGGCCGAGGAGGTCTACCTGCACGCGCAGCGGGACCTCTCCATCGTGGTGGAGAACGACAAGACGCAGAGCGTGGGCGGCAACGAGTCCCTCACCGTCCGGAAGAACCGCTCCCGGGTCATCCAGGGTCACCAGCAATTGCAGGTGCAGAAGAACGACGACTCCACCATCGGCGGCAACCAGTCGCTGACGGTGAACGGCAACCGGACGACGACCGTCGGCGGCAACCACACGGAGAGCATTGGCGGAGACCAAATCATCTCCGTGGGCGCGGCGCAGGCGGTGACGGTGGCGCTGGCGTCGACGGAGACGGTGGGCGCGGCCAAGTCGGTGACGGTGGGCGGGGCGCTGTCGGTGGCGGTGGGCGCGGCGATGAACGAGGTGGTGGGCGGCTTCCGGGCGGAGCAGGTGGGCGGGTCCAAGAGCGAAACCATCGGCGGGTCGAAGACGGAGACCATCGTCGGGGCGCGGTCCGTGACGGTGGGCGGGGACATGAGCGAGGAGCTGGCCAAGTCGCGCTCGCTCAAGGTGGCCAAGGACCTCTTCATCTCCGCGGGCGGGAAGGTGAACCTGACCGCCAAGGACGCGTACACGCTGTCGGCGAAGGAGATAAACCTGGTGGCCGAGGAGTCCTTCGTCGCGAAGATTGGCTCCGCCACGTTCACGCTGAAGAAGAACGGGGACGTGGTCCTGAAGGGCGGGAAGATAGAGCTCACCGCCTCGGGCGACGTCATCATCAAAGGTTCGAAGATCTCCGAGAACTAAAGCCCGCTTGGGCATAGGCTCGCGCCGGTTCTTTGCCTTTCAGGACGGGAGATATGCGTCGAATGCGCGCAGCCGGGTGGGTGATGGTGGTTGGGCTCACGCAGCTGGCGTGCGCCACCTGCAAGACGCCGCCGCCCTTTCACGTGTCGTTGGAGGCGAACCACGTCCTCAACGGCAACAAGACGACCCGGGTGCTCCTGCTGCAGCTGAAGACGCTGGATGGGATGAAGGCGGCGGAGTTCAACGAGCTGCGCAAGAACCCGGCGCAGGTGCTGGGCCCCACGCTGGTGGGAGAGCCCACCATCCTGGCGGTCAGCCCCGGCGAAGCAGAGACGCGCTGGGTGGAGCGGAACAAGGACGCCCAGTTCGTGGCCGCGGTGGGCATCTTCCAGAACCCCACGCCCGGAACCTGGTGGTCGTGGCACAAGCTGGGCAAGGTCCCCGCGCTCCAATGCCGGGAGGTGGCGGTGGAGAGCCTCAACCGCCGGCCGCTCTCCAGTGAGGAGCAGATGCGCTTCTTCCTCAGGGACAACACGCTCACCTCGGACACCCCCGCGGACGGCCGGGCCGGCGCAGCGCCGCAGCCCGCCGGAAGGACGGGCGCGTGAAGGGCACCCAGCGCGTCCTGTGGAGCGAGGGGCTGTTGATGACGCCCCAGCACCTGCAGCAGCAGGACCTCTTTCACGAGGGGCTGCTGGAGGCCCGCATTCAGGCGCTGCACCCCTTCGGCTGGGGGGTGGTGGCGCTGGAGGTGGACGCTGAAGCGCTGGCCGCGGGCCAGCTGCAGCTGTTGCGCTTCGTGGGCGTGCTCCCGGACGGCGCGCCGGTGGAGCTGGAGCGCGGCCTGCCGGAGGCCCCGCCGGCGCGGCCCATCGAGCCGCACTTCCAGGCCTCTTTAAGGGTGCTGGAGCTGTTCTTAGGCCTGCCCAAGCAGCGCTCCGCGGTGGAGAGCGGCCCCGCCGCCCTGCCCTCCGGGACCGCGCGGCACGCGCCGGTGGTCCGGTCGGTGGCGGACCTGAGCTCCGCCGCTTCCGCCGCGCCGGTCGCCTTCGGCCAGCCCGCCTACGCGCTGCTTTTCGGAACCGAGCCGCGCGAGGACTACGACGCGGTGAAGATTGGCGAGCTCACCCGGGACAAGAGCGGGTCGCTCAAGCTGGTGGAGGGCTACATCCCGCCCTCGCTGCGGCTGTCCGCGTCGCCCTGGCTGATGGCGGAGCTGCGTACGCTGCTCAAGACGCTGCTCGCCAAGCAGCGGGACCTCGCCTCCGGGCGCCGGCACCGGGACGAGTCCTCGGTGGAGTTCACCTCCCACGACGTGACGCGCTTCCTGCAGCTCAACGCGCTCAACGGGATGATTCCGGTGGTCAACCACCTGCTGGACACCGGGGACCTGCACCCGCACGCCGCCTACCTCTGGCTCAGCCAGTGCGCCGGCCAGCTCTTCACCTTCGCCTCGCAAGGGGACCCCTCGTCCCTGCCCCGCTTCCAGTTCCTCAACTTGAGGGCCACCTTCTCGGACCTCTTCACAAGGCTGGCGGAGCTCCTGCGCCCCATCGCGCTGGAGCAGTGCATCAGCGTGCCGCTCTCCGTCGCGGCGGACGGCCTCTTCGAGGGGAAGCTGGACGATGAGCGGCTGCCGCGGTGCTCGCAGTTCGTCCTCACGGTAAAGAGCGACCTGGCGGAGCGGGTGGTGGCGGACCAGTTCCCCAAGCGGGCCAAGGTGAGCTCGCGCGAGGAAATCCGCGGCCTGGTGCAGTCGGCCATGCCAGGGGTGCCGCTGCAAGTCACCCACCGTCCGCCGCCGGAGGTCCCCATCCGGCCCGGGGTGGTCTACTTCACGGTGGGCGCCACGGATGACCGCTGGAAGAGCGCGCTCCGGGACCGGTCGATGGCGCTCTACCTGCCCCAGCCGTTCGAGCCCAGCACCACGCAAATCGAGCTGCTCGCCGTGCCTCCGCCGGCGAAGTAGCGCGCAGCACCGAAACGCCATGGACCGAGTCAACGAGGTGGTGAAGAGCTGTCTGGACGCCGCGGTGCAGCTGCGCCGCGCCGAACCCTCCTCCCTGCCGCAGCCCGAGCAGCTTCACCACCGCCTCAAAGGCTACGTGGACGAGCTGCTGCGCAAGACAGCGGACGTGGGCTTCAGCCACCAGGACGGGCAGGACATCGCGTACGCCGTCGTCGCCTTCCTGGATGAGATTGCGCTCACCAAGGGCGAAGCCATCCGCCAGCACTGGCAGACCAACCCGCTGCAGGTGGGCCTGTTCGGAGAGAACCTGGCCGGCGAGAACTTCTTCACCCGCCTGCAGACCCTCCGCGCGGACCACCGGCGCCACGAGGTGCTGCGGGTCTACTACCTCTGCCTCACGCTGGGCTTCCAGGGCCGCTACCGGGTGCGCGGCGGCGAGCTGGAGCTGCTGACCCTGACGGACGCGCTGCAAAAAGAGCTGGCCCGCGCCCGCACGCAGGACCCGGAGACGCTCTCCCCCAACGGCGAACGCCCGCCGGACTCGCTGGTGAGCGCGCGCGGCATAGGCCCGCTGCTCATCCTCTCCGGCGCCGCAGTGGGGCTGGCGCTGGTCATCTACGTGGGCTTGTGGTTCAGCCTGAAAATCTCCGTCTCCTCGGCAGGAGAAGAGATTCAGTCAGTGGGCCGCGGGTTGGGCGCGCCGCTGCCGGAGGTGAAGTGATGGGCCGCGCGCTCGCCGTGCTGGGGCTGATGGGCATCTGGGGCGTCTTCACGCTGGCGCGCAACGGCGCCATCCCCGGCGTGAAGCTGAGCCTGGTGGCCGCGCTGGGCCTGACCGGGCTGCTGGCCCTCATCGTCCTGTTGGTCTTCCTCTTCCGGAAGCTCAAGGCCGCGGCGGCGGCCCGGCAGCTGGACAAGACGCTCAACGCGCAGGCGGACGCGCAGGAGAAGAACGCCCGTCCGGACCAGCAGCCTCAGGTCCAGGAGATGCGGGCGGAGTTCGCCAAGGCCATCGGGTCGCTCAAGTCCTCCAAGCTGGGCCGCTCCGGGGCGGACGCGCTCAACGCGCTGCCCTGGTACGTCATCATCGGCCCGCCGGGCGCCGGCAAGAGCACCGCGCTGCGCAGCTCCGGCCTGAAGTTCCCGTACCTGGGCAAGAAGGGCGGCGTGCGGGGCGTGGGCGGCACCCGCAACTGCGACTGGTGGCTCACCCACGAGGGCGTGCTGCTGGACACCGCGGGTCGCTACATGACCGAGGAGGACGACCAGGACGAGTGGATGTCCTTCCTGGATGCGGTGGCCAAGGCGCGGCCCAAGCGGC
Organism: Myxococcaceae bacterium; assembly: GCA_044230055.1. Taxonomy (GTDB): domain Bacteria; phylum Myxococcota; class Myxococcia; order Myxococcales; family Myxococcaceae; genus JBGART01. Next base: position 35,259 of record JBGART010000070.1, read on the forward strand.
CCATCAACGGGCTCATCGTGGCGGTGAGCGCGCCGGAGCTGCTGGGCCTGGATGAGCAGGGCGCGGCAGGGCTGGGGCAGCAGCTGCGCGAGCGGGTGGATGAGATTACGGGGCGCCTGCAGGTCCTCACCCCGGTCTACCTGCTGGTCACCAAGTGCGACCTGCTGGCCGGCTTCGTGGAGAGCTTCGGCAGCCTGCCCAAGTCCGAGCGCGGCCAGGTGTGGGGCTTCACGCTGCCGGTGGGTGGCCCGGCGCACCCGGACGGGCCCGGCCAGCTGGTGCGGGAGCGGATGGACGAGCTCACCACCGTCCTCGAGGAGCGGTCACTCACCCTCTTGCCGCAGGAGCGCCGCCCGGAGGCGCGCGAGCGCATCTTCCAGTTCCCCCGCCAGTTCGAAGCGCTGCGCACAAACCTCGCCGAAGTGGCGCAGGCGCTCTTCTCGGAGAACCCGTACCAGGACACCCCGCTGCTGCGCGGCGCGTACTTCACCAGCGGCACGCAGGAGGGGCGGCCCATCGACAAGGTGATGGCCGCGATGGCGGAGGCCTTCGGCATCCGCGCGTCCCAGGTGAACATCGACGCGCCGGTCACCGACGCGCGCAGCTACTTCTTAGGGGACCTGTTCAAGGACGTCCTCTTCAAGGACAGCAAGCTCACCGTCCGCAGCAGCAAGGGGCTGCAGAAGCAGAAGAAGCAGCGCTACGCCTACGCGGGCGCGGCCGTCGGGCTCTCCCTACTGCTGGTGCTCCTGCCGCTGCTCTCCTTCCTGGGGATGCGCGGGCAGGCCAAGCAGCTGGCGAGCGAAGTGAAGGCGGTGGCCGCGGTGACCTCGCTGGATGACCGCCTCACCCGCCTGGAGGCGGTGCGCGCGGACGTCGAGGAGCTCTACGGGCAGGTCAACTCCACGGCGTCTTCGGTGTCGAGCCTGGGGATGGACCGGCGCAAGGAGCTGCTGGAAGCGGTGATGCCGGTCTACGGCTTCTGGGTCCGCGAGCTGGTGGTGAAGCCGGTGCTGACGACACTGGACGCGCCGGCGCTGGCGGAGCTGCCGGACCCGGGCGGGACGCCGCTGCCGCCGGGGAAGCTGGACGAGGAGCAGACCTACGAGCGGCTCAAGCGGCACCTCTTCCTCTCGCTGGAGCCGAAGGACCCACCGGCCACGCGGCCAGAGCTGTTCGCCTCCGGGCTCAAGTCGCTGGGCAAACCGCTGGCGGCGACGTTCAAAGACAGCTCGTCCGTCACCGCTTCGCAGGAGGCGCTGGAGAAGCACCTGGCGCTGCTCTTCGAGCTCTGGCCGCGCTTCCACGCGCAGTGGCGCTTTGACCGGCGCGAGGGCTTGAAGCGCCGCGGCCAGGCGGCGCTGGCCGGGATGAACCGCACCGGCCGGCTCCTGGACCTGCAGCTGCGCAAGTGGGTGGGCGACAAGGACGGCGTCACGCTGGGCTCTCTGGTGCAGGACGACAGCGCGCTGGAGACGGACCAGGTGGTGCGCGCGGCGTTCACTCAGGACGTCTGGGAGGAGCACGCCAAGGCGGCGCTGGACAAGCCGCCGAACGACGACGAGGCGTGGATTCTGGGCGCCAAGGCCGCGACGACCGCGCAGCTGCAGGAGGCGCTCAAGCGCCAGTACTACCTGCAGTACATCCAGGAGTGGAAGCAGTTCCTCCTCTCCATCGAGCTTCGCCAGGTGAGCGACCCGAACGACGTGCGGCGCCGGCTGGAGGCGCTGACGGACGCGCAGTCACCGCTCAAGAGCGTCTTCCGCAAGCTGGCGGAGAACGTGATGCTGGCCCGTCCCTCCACCGGCACGCACGCGCCGGATGAGCGCACGGTGGCGGCGGCCTTCGCCCCGCTGGCGGCGGTGGCGCCAGCGGCGCTGGACGGGCTGCCGGACCTGCTCAAGTCGAAGGGCGGGCTGGGCGGCAAGGAGAAGGTGGACCTGGCGATGTACGAGGGCCGCCTCAAGGACCTGCTGGGCGCGGTGAAGGGCGCAACGGAGCCAGCGGCGGCGGCAGGCGTGGCGAGGTCCATGCGGGCCGCGGCGGCGGACCTCACCTCGGTCATCCTGAGCCAGCGCAAGGGCGAGCTGTACGAGTCGGTGCTGACGCAGCTGTGGGTGAAGCCGATTGAGAAGATGGCGAACGCGCTGGACGCGCGCACCCGCCAGTCGCTCAACCTCAAGTGGTGCAGCTCCGTGTACTCGCTGCACCAGCAGGAGCTGCGCGGGCGCTACCCCTTCGTGCGTGCGGGGCCGGACGCGGACCTCGCGGCGCTGGTGGAGCTCTACAACGGCAAGGACGGGAAGTTGGTCGCCTTCTACAAGGAGAACCTGGAGTCGAAGGTCGACACCGACGGGCGCGACTACAAGCGCATTGGCGGGGAGCTGGTGCGGGACGAGCTCTTGGGCTATCTCAGCCGCGCGCGGACGCTGGCGGAGGCGGTGTTCCCCAGCGACGCGCCTCAGCCTTCGGTGGACTTCAAGGTCCAGCTGCACGTGCCGCCGGTCCCCGGGGTGCTCAGCGTCAACCTCGTCCTCGACGGCCAGGAGCTGCTGCAGGACACCGGCCCGCAGGAAGCGCCCCGCCAGTTCCGCTGGCCGGGCGAGGAGAAGGCACCCAAGGCAGCGTACCTGGTCATCGCCCGGAAGGGCGCGCCTCCGGGCCGGGTGGACTGCGTCAAGTGCAAGGGGCCGTGGGGGCTCTTCCACCTGCTGGATGAGGCGAAGGTCACGCCCACCGGGCCGCGGTCATTCTCTGCGCGGTGGATCTCCACCATCGGCGTGGAGGTGACCGCGGACTTCAGCTGGGCGCGCAGCGTGAGCCCGTTCTACGGACGTGAAGGCGGCAGGCCGAACTTCCTCGGAGTGTTCCGGGATGCGGACCCGCCACCCACCATCGTCGCCGGCGTGGAAGGCTGCCGATAAGGGAGCCCTGGCCGGCCATTTCGTCGGAGGAACAGCTCTTCTCAGTCGGGCGCCTCCACCCCCCGCTCGCCTCGAGCGTTGCGCCGTCAGGCGCATAGTCGAGAGGTGGCGCACACCCAGGCACGGCACTTTGCCGGTTTGTTTCGAGCAGAGCGACGCGGCTCATGTGCCGCTCCGCAGTGCTGGAAATGGCGGATGGGGCGCGTGGCGTCCGGAGGTCTGCGCCGGGCCGGGGTGTTCGGGGGGCGGGCTTCCGGGGAATGGTGTCTCGGGCTGCGGGCTTCGGGGAATGGTGTCTCGGGCTGCGGGCTTCGGGGAACGGGGTCTCGGGAAGGGGTAGGGAGCACGCGTTCGCGTTCGCGTTCGCCTTCGTTCACGGGTACGGGCCCGGGTTCGGGTTCGGGTTCGGGACACCGCGCACGGCTCGTCCGGTCGCCGACCTGAAGGGGTTGCCCCTCGCTCCGCGCTGGCCCGTGCCCGACTGCCCGTGCCCGAACCCGAACCCGAACCCGGGCCCGTGAACGAAGGCGAACGCGAACGCGAACGCGTGCTCCCTACCCCTTCCCGAGACCCGTTCCCCGAAGCCCGCAGCCCGAGACACACTTCCCCGGAACCCCGCAGCCCGCCCCCTACCGCCTCTCGACTACGCCGCCATCCGACGTCGAGTGAGCAATCGTGAGACGCTCGAGATGTGTGGCCTAAGCCGCGGCGTCAGCGGCGGCCGGGGCGGGCTCGCGCTCCACGAGCGAGTACATCGTCTTCGCGTGCGGGTCACCCCAGGTGACCTGCGGCTCGAACTCCACCGCGCGCATCATGGGCCCGACCTTGCCGCCGTCGCCGAACTCCAGCTTCGTCGACTCGTTTGCGATGTTGTAGACCTGCTGAGGGCTGAACTGACCCGCGAAGGTCCCGTCGCGCACGATGCCGTTGTGCATGTCGATGAAGGCGGAGTGCTGGTCGATGATGGGCGGGAGGTTCGCCATCGCCTCGACCGGAATCCCCAGGGCCGCGGCGAACTGCGGGAGCTCCTCCAGGTACTTCTGAGGATTCAACGTGGTGCTGCCCTTCAAGACCGTCTTGCCGTCCACGTCCGTCGCGGAGAACGCGCGGTCACCCTCGGGAGTCGACGTGATGTCGACATCCCCCACGTGCTTCTCAAGGCCCACGTCCACGCCCCACGCCTTCGCCTTCTCTGAGTTGATGAAGAGCGGGAGCTGGAACTGCCGGACGCCCGGCGTGAGGGCGGCCGCCACGGCCGAGTAGGGGTTCACCCAGGGAATCGTCATCGGCGTCTTGGAGCCCAGGACGAAGGGCTGAATCTGCGAGTAGGGGTTCTCTCCCAACGAGTTGCGCCGGTACTTCGACGCCGCCAGCTCATAGAGCGCCCGGCCGTCACTGGTCAGGACCGGCGAGTAGCCCGTCCCCTTCAGGAGCTTCTCAGCCACCTGGGGGTTGCCGGTCCCGTACCAGACGTTCATATCCCCGTCGTAGTTCTCCCAGGGATGAACATGCTTCGTTCCATCCGGCATCTCGGCGTAGCCCTGGGTGGGGCGCTGCTGAAACAAATCCGCGTTTCGGTCTTCGGCTGTCACGCCGGCCTTGGCCAGCTCCTTCTGCGCGCCTGCGGGGTCTGCGCGCCAGGTAAAGCTCTCGCAAGGGCCGGCCTCGGAGAGGTTGTCCTTTTCAATCGGCTGCGTGGGCCGAGACTGCTTGTTCAGACTTGATATCGACATGTATCGGTCTCCTGAGTGCCGCGTAGGTGACTGGGTATCTGCCTGAGCAGCTCAGCCGTCCCCTGATCCGCGAACCGCTCAGGCCGTGAGCGGGCGGCCTGGCGTCCCGGCCCGGCGTCTTGCTATGAGGCGCTGCGTTTCTCGCAGGCGAGGAAACCGGGGCCGAGCCGGCGATCAGGTGAGCCCTTGAAGTGGATGACCCCGGTGGTTCTGGCAGCGCTCGTAGCGTGCAGCCCTCCCCTCCCTGCGGTGGACGGCGGAGCAGCTCCCTTCGACAGCGGGACGCCCGTCCCGGATGGCGGCGTCCCACCGCCTGACGGGGGCAGCCCGGACGGCGCTGCCGACAGTGGTCATCCGGCGCAGGACGCCGGCACCGACGGCGGCGCGGTGGTGGTGGGCGGCTGCCCGCGCGTGCTGCTGGGGCGTTCGCTCCCAGCCGAGTTCAAGGGAGACACGACGACGCTGACCAACCTGGTCACCAGCCGCCGGCTGGAGTGGACGGATGCGCCGGATGACTCGCTGGAGTTCACCGCGCCCGAGGCGGGGAAATACTGGATTGAGTTTTCGTCGACAGCCCCCAGCCTCGACGCCTGCGCGTACGACTACAACACCCTAGGCACGAACGGCTTTCCGTTCACCCGGGCTTCCTGTCCCGCACCCGGCGCGATCGGAGAGATCAACGGCTTCTTCACCGGCAACGACCCGAAGTATCCGCTCACGCTCAAGGAGGGTCAGTCCATCGTCATCTTCGTCAGCGCGCCCTACTGGGCTGCGGTCAAGAGCGCGCCCTACACGCTGCGCGTCCACCGGCTGCCGTAGTGCTCGCCTGTTGGCGAGGCCTCTCCTGAAATGGACGGCGAACAGCTGTTCTCCGTCAGGCGCCTCCCCCGGGCCGGCCATTTCGTCGGAGGAGCAGCTGTTCTCGCGCCGTCAGGCGCCACCCCCGCTCGCCTCGAGCGTTGCGCCGTCAGG
>JBGART010000071.1:0-40389 GCA_044230055.1 Myxococcaceae bacterium
GTGCTGGCTAGGCTTTGGCCGGGCGGTTTGTCCGCCAGGGCTACTTCCGCGGGTTTCAAGTCACCATCAGTCGGCTCCTTTCCTCCCGCGCCAGGCTTCCTGGCGCGACGTTCGCGTCGAGCGTTGCGCCGTCAGGCGCAGAGTCGAGACGTGGCACGTGGCAGGGCCCACGCACGCCCTCTTCGCGCTCTCGGAGCGCGCCGACAGCCAAGAGGGCGCTGTGCCCTCCACAGCCAGTGCCGTCGTCTCGAACGGGGTTGCGATGGAATCAATTCGATCCGGGCGAAGCACCAGTCGTGCCAAACTCTCAGACGCGCGATAAAACAATGCTCCTGTCACGGAGCAGCCCCCTCCTTCGAGACAACCGCCAGGGGCCGGCGGCGGACAATTGTGACGGCGAAACATCCAGGAGGAGCGTCGTCCATGGGATTCATGCAACGGGCCGCGACCGCGGTCGTCAGACACATCGCGCCGCTGTCACAGGACGGCCACTTCTCACCCAAGACCGCGACCGGCTTGGCCGCGCCCATCCAGGGGAAGTTCGACGCCGCGAAGTCCTCCTACGGCGCCGGGATTCTCTTCGGAGACCATGACCTCAAGCGGTTTCTGAAGACCGGAGACATCGACGCGCTCATTGGCATCACGCTGGAGCGGCTCAAGTCCCGCTACATCAACAACCCTGCGGAGCCGGTCGTCGAACGGGACCTCATCCGGCGCCTCCTGCGGTCAGTCTTGAAGAGCGCTGGGCTCTTTGACAACCGGACCGGTGAAATCAATCTGGGCGTGAAGGCCGCCTTTGACCGAAAGATTGCCCGGCTGCCGGACCCGTTCACGCCGGAACAGTGGGACGAGACCGTGATGGGCGGCCTCTCCCTGGGCGGCGCGGCGAAGCAGCAGTGGAGAACGTTCCTCCAGTACAGCGTCGCGGAGAACGGCGGCAACATCCGCATCCACGACGGGAACCGCGTCGTCCACAAGGAGCAGTTTGAGGCGCTCTGCAACGACACGCTCACGGAGCGTGTGGTCCGGAAGTTCCTGGGTCAGCCGGCCGCGGCGGGCGCTATCAAGTCGTGGCTCATCAACCACCACCTCGACGGCTTCTTCCTGTAAAGCACCATGCTCGGCATTGGCAATAAATGGATGCGGGCTTACCGCGAGGGGCACACGGCCGCGACCTGGCGTTGACCCGAGTCGCCAAGGCTCAGCTCGGCTACACGCAGCAGCACCTCCTGGCCCTGCTCCCGCACGTCTTTGGCGCTAACGCCGGCTAGAGCAGCAGCGCCGCCGCGACGGCGATGACCACCACCGCGAGGCCGCCGACGGCAATCCACACGCCCATCCCGCGCGAGCCGGCGGGCAGCTCCGGGTCCGGCAGCGCTGCCGGCACGGGGGCGGGGGAGGCCGTGGCCTGGACCTTCTCCACCGCCAGCGCCTGGTCCTTGAAGAACTGCTCCAGCCGCCCGAGCAGCTCGTCGTAGGCCTCGCGCTTGAGCGGGAAGGCCGCGCCGGGGAAGCGCTGCGAGTGGCTCTGCGCGAGATAGTCGTAGGTCCGCAGCTCCGCCTTGCGGTCCACCTGGTTGGCGTGGCCGGCCACCAGGGTGGTGCCGTCGCCCTTCGGGAGGAGCTTGATGGGCTGCATCGCCTGCTTGCCGCCGCCGGTGGACGGGCCGTCCGGCTTGCCCAGCTCCACCGCGTACGCGGGCGGTCCTTCCAGGCCCTTGCTGCCGATGTACAGCTTGAACATCTCCGCCATGTCCAATGCCTTCATGGCGAACTGCGTGTGCTTGGCTTGCGTCAAGGGACTCCTCCCGCGTGACCCTTGAATTCTCCGTCACTGCGCCGGGTGGCTGTGAAGACGCCGCTGGGCCTCCATCGGCCCGCTTTGCCTCAGACGTGCGGAAAGCTCGCCCCTGCGCCGCCAGGATTTCAACGCAACCGTGCGTGAGTTAACGCGAAACATTCAATGAAACATCGGCGTCGACGCACGCCGCTTCTGGTATCTCGTAGGCACACGTGAGCGCGCGCGGCCGGATTCCAGGCATCGACGTCCGGCCTGATGAGTGGCGCGCCCTGGGCCTGTCCTTCGCCTACTTCTTCCTGCTGCTGTGCAGCTACTACATCCTCCGGCCGGTGCGGGACGCGCTGGGCGCCGCGCAGGTGGAGAAGCTGCCGTGGTTCTTCACCGGGACGTTCATCACCATGCTGGTGGCGTCCCCCGCGTTCTCCGCGCTGGCCGCCCGCTTCCCGCCGCGCCGGCTGGTGCCGTGGGTGTATCGCTTCTTCATCGCTTCGCTGCTGGGGTTCTACCCGCTGCTCGCCAGCCCCGCGACGCAGACCGTGGCGTCCTGGGCCTTCTTCGTCTGGCTCTCCGTCTACGCCTTGTTCGTCGTCTCCATCTTCTGGAGCGTGATGGCGGACCTGTTCGACCGCGAGCAGGCCAAGCGGCTGTACGGCGCCATCGCCGCGGGCGGGACGCTGGGCGCGCTCACCGGGCCGCTGGTGACGGCGCTGCTGGCCAAGCCGGTGGGGCCATTGCGGCTGATGCTGCTCTCCGCCGTGCTGCTGGAGCTGGCGGTCCAATGCGTCCTGCGCCTGTCGGCGTGGCGGCGCGCGCGCCCGCAAGTGGCGCAGGCGGACGCGGAGCGGATAGAGCGCGCGGTGGGCGGCGGCATCCTCGCCGGCCTGGCCCGCATCGCCCGGTCGCCCACGCTGGCCGCGCTCTGCGCGTACGTCTTCCTGCTGGCCGTCACCAACACCTTCCTCTACTTCGAACAGCAGGCGCTGCTGGCCAACCCCTCACTCTCCCCCGCCGAGCGCACCACGCTGCTGGCGAAGATTGACCTCTTCGTCAACGCGCTCACCGTCACCACCCAGCTGCTGGTGACCGGGCAGCTGCTCAAGCGGCTGGGGGTGGCGTTCGGCGTGGCGCTGCTGCCGGTCATCTCGGTGCTGGGCTTTCTGGCGCTGGCCGCCGCGCCCACGCTCTGGGTGCTGACCGCCCTGCAGGGCCTACGGCGCGCCGTGCAGTACGCCATCGAGCGGCCCTCGCGCGAGCTGCTGTTCACCGTCGTGCCCCGGGAGGACAAGTACAAAGCGAAGAACGCCATCGACACAGTCGTCTTCCGCGGGGGCGACGCGCTGTCCGGCTGGGCGATGAGCGGGCTCAAGGCCCTGGGGTTGTCGATGACCGCCGTCGCCCTGCTCGGCGCGCCGGTGGCGCTGCTCTGGCTTGGCGTGGGCGCGTTCCTCGGGCGCAGGGACCGACAGAACGCCCGCTCACAGGCGCTGGCTCAGGGCCACGACGAAGCCCGCGAGCCCCGACAGCGGGACCAGGAGCAGGGGGACGCCGAGAGCGGCAAGCGCCGTGCGCCATGAGGTGGGAGGCGACATGAACACCGAAACCAACGTCTTCACCCGCAGGCAATTGCTTGCCGCTGCGGGCGTCGGGCTGGCGAGCACCGGCGCTGCGTCCGAACGCGCGGGCGACGGCGGCACGCCGCGGGGGGCGCTCATCACGCGGCCCATCCCCCGGACGGGGGAGCGGCTGCCCGCCATCGGCATGGGGACGTGGGAGACCTTCGACGTCGGCGAAGGGGACGCGGAGCGGGCGCCGCTGCGCGCGGTGCTGGAGCGGTTCTTCAGCAGCGGGGCGCGAGTCATCGACTCCTCTCCGATGTATGGCCGGGCGGAGGCGGTGGTGGGTGCGCTGTTGCAACAAATCGGCAAGCAGGATGTCTCGTTCCTGGCGACGAAGGTGTGGACCTCCGGCAAGGAGGCGGGCATCCAGCAGATGGAGCAGTCCTTCCAGCGGATGAGGACATCCAGGATGGATTTGATGCAGGTGCACAACCTGGTGGACGTGAAGACCCACCTGGCGACGCTCGCCCGCTGGAAGGCGGAGGGCCGCGTGCGCTACGTGGGCATCACGCACTACCAGCCCTCTGCGTTCGGGGAGCTGGCGGCGCTGATGCGCAGCGCGCCGCTGGACTTCGTGCAGCTCCCGTACTCCCTGGGCTTCCGCGAGGCGGAGAAGACGCTCATGCCGCTGGCGCAGGCGAAGGGGATTGCGGTGCTGGTGATGCGCCCCTTCGAGGGCGGGACTTTGTTTCAGCGCGTGCGCGGCAAGCCGCTGCCCACGTGGGCCACGGAGCTGGGGTGCCGCAGCTGGGCGCAGGTGCTCCTCAAGTGGTTGCTCGGCCACCCGGCGGTCACCTGTCCCATCCCCGCCACCCGGAACCCCGCGCACATGGCGGACAACCTGGAGGCAGGCTTCGGCCCGCTGCCGGATGCCGCCCTCCGCCGCCGGATGGCGACGGAGCTCGAGAACCTCTGAACGCACCCCTGCCAGGAGTCACCGCACATGCGCTTCTCCCGACGACGCTTCCTCGCCACGTCCGCAGCGCTCTCCGCCGCGTCCCTTCTGCCCGGGTGCGCCACCCCCGGCGCGAACGCGCCCCCGGCCAGGAAGCAGAAGCTGCTCATCCTTGGCGGCACCGGGTACCTCGGGCCGGAGACGGTCGAGGCGGCGCTGGCGCGCGGGCATGAAGTCACCTTGTTCAACCGCGGGAAGACCCACGCGGAGCTGTTTCCCACTCTGGAGAAGCTGCGCGGGGACCGCGACGGCGACTTGAAGTCCCTCGAGGGCAGGAAGTGGGATGCGGTGGTGGACACCTCCGGCTACGTGCCGCGCGTGGTGAAGGCGTCCGCGGAGCTGCTCGCGCCCAACGTCGGGCAATACATTTTTATCTCCACCATCTCTGTGTACACGGACTCGGTCAGCGGAATTGACGAGTCCACCAAGGTCCTGGAGCTGCCGGACCCGAAGAGCGAAGACGTGAAGCAGTACTACGGCGCGCTCAAGGCCCTGTGCGAGCAGGCCGCGGAGAAGGCGATGCCGGGCCGGGTCACGAACATCCGCCCCGGCCTCATCGTCGGCCCGGGCGACCCGACGGACCGGTTCACCTACTGGCCCGTCCGCATTTCTCAAGGCGGCGAGGTCCTGGCTCCCGGCGACGGCAAGGACACGGTGCAGGTCATCGACGTCCGGGACCTTGCCCAATGGATTGTGCTGACGGTGGAGCAGCGGACGATGGGCCTGTTCAACGCCGTCGGTCCGGTGGAGCCGCTGCCCATGTCCCAGCTGGTGGAGACGTGCAGGAAAGTGAGCGGCAGCGACGCGCGCTTCACCTGGGTGAGCGCGGACTTCCTGAAGAAGCAGAGCGTCTCTCCCTGGAGCGACATGCCGGTGTGGATCCCCGCCGGCGAAGAGGAGGGCGGCTTCACCCGCATCCGCTCTGCCCGGGCCGTCGCCAAGGGGCTCACGTTCCGGCCGCTCGAGCAGACCGTCCACGGCACGCTGGATTGGTGGAAGACGCAGTCGCCCGAACGGACCGCCAAGCTGCGCGCCGGCGTCAGCGCAGAGCGCGAGGCCCAGGTGCTCGCCGCGTGGAAGGCGGACGGGAAGTCGGCCAGCGCGCCGCCACGGCGGGGACGGCGGTTCGCGGGGTAAGCCCTCGCTTCCAGCACGGAGAACCGAATGACTCAAAACAAGCAGCCATCGAAGGGCCTCAGCATCAGCCTCTGGCTTGTGCAGGGCCTGCTGGCTTTGACCTTTGCCGGCACTGGCATCTGGAAGCTGGCCACGCCCATCCCGCAGCTCGCCGCGATGATTCCGTGGGCGGGACAGGTCTCACCGGCCCTGCTCTACGCCACCGCGGCGTTCGACCTCCTCGGTGGAATCGGCGTGCTGCTGCCGTCGGTCACCCGCATCAAGCCGGGGCTGACCGCGTTGGCGGCGCTCGGGTGCGCGGCGCTCCAGGCTGCGGCGGTGGTCTTTCACCTCTCACGAGGAGAAGCGGCGAACACGCCCTTCAACCTCCTGCTCATCGCCCTGGCGCTCTTTGTCGCCTGGGGACGGAAGCCGGCCTCTACCCCGGCAGGCTGAGCTTGAACGTGCTGCCCTGTCCGACCGCGCTCTCGCAGGAGATGGTCCCACCCATGCTTCGCATCCAGCGGTCGCACAGGAGCAGCCCCTCGCCGCTGGAGGGCTCTGAGTCGGTGGGGCGAACGTCGGGGCGCTGCTTCAGGTCAAACAGCCGCGCCTGATTCGTCGCGTCGAGGCCCGGGCCCTGGTCTGTCACGCGCACCTGCGGCGCGGCCGAGCTCAGGCTCACCGTGATGCGCGTGTTCGCCGGGCTGAACTTCGAGGCGTTGGAGAGCAGGTTCAGCACGACGTGCCCGAAGATGGTGGCGTCCCCCTGGCCCCAGACCGTCTCCCCGGGCTGGACGACTTCAATCACCTGACCCTTGCGCGCGAGGAGCGGCCTTGCGCGCTGGACCGCCACGCTCACCGCGGCGTGGAGGTCAAACCGTTCGCTCCGGAGCAGGTGGCGTTCATCACAGTAGGAGCGGACCAGGCGGGTGAGCTCTTCGTTGATGTGCTCCGAGGACTCTGAAATCTCCTTGAGCAGCTCGCGGCGGCGGGCGGCGTCAGGCTCGCGGCCGGCCACAGTGGCGTTGGAGAGCACAATCATCAGCGGGGAGCGCAGGTCATGCGCGGCGGTGGCGATGAAGCGGGCGCGGACGTGGTGCAGCTCCACCAACTCCCGCTGCTGCGCCTCCAGCACCGTGGAGCGCTCCTCGAGGGAGCGGTTGGCGGTGAGCAGCGCGGCGGTCCGTTCGTCGACCAGGCGTTGCAGCTCCCGGGCGCGGGTGGACGCCCAGAGCCACTTGAGGACCATGAAGAGCGCCAGCGCCAGCGCGGCGCCCGCCAGCGCGAGGACGCGGCGCACGGTCCAGAACGCGGGCGGGTGCAGCAGCCGCAGGTCCTCGGGGCGCCGCAGCAGGACGACCGGGGTGGCGCGGTCCGCGGTGCGGCTCTTGATTCCCACCGCCTCCACCGTCGCGCCCTGCTGGAGGTCCGCCGGGCGGAGCAGACCCGGCTGCAGCGCCATCGCCAGGGCCGGGCCGCGGGAGGTCTCCAGGCTGAGCAGCTGCATGGGCTCCAGCAGCACCGAGGAGACGCGGCCCTGCACGCGCACCAGCCGGTCTTCCAGCCCGGGGCCCAGCAGCGACAGCCCGTTCACCTCCACCGGCGCGACGTCGCCGCCGGGGCCGGTGGACACCAGGTGCACGTCCACCATCCGGGGGAGCGGGTCTCCCGGCTCCACGAAGCCCACGCCCACCACCCGGGCGCCCAGCGGCGGCAGCGGCGCGCGTTCGCTCTCCGCCAGCGTCAACCGGACCACCGCGTCCTCCTCCGCGATGAACACCTGGCGGCCTGCCGCGTAGATGACGCTCCCTTCCACGACGATGCGTGGGTCCAGCTGCTGGGTGGGCGCGAAGCGGAGCAGCTCGCGCAAAGGCTTGCGGATGAGCGCCGACACCGGCTGCGAGGGGTGCAGCACGCTCAGGTTGTCCAGGGTCTGCGCGTACAGCCGCAGCCCCACCCGCTGGTGCGCCTGGTTCAGGTCCACGCCCACCGTGGCGCGCACGCGAATCTCCGCGCCGGCCAGCGACATCAGCGGCTCTGACGGGACGCCGGTGGCGAAGAGCAGCCGCGCCGGGCCCAGCAGGCTGGACAGGCGCAGCTCCACCTGCGCGCCCTTCATCGTGACGTCGCGCACCACCGCGTCGGTCTCGATGTGGCGGCAGTCCAGCCCATCCGCCGCGAGCTTCGCCTGCGTGGGGAAGGTGACCGGCACCGGCTGCCCGTGCGCGAGGACCTCCAGGCGCTGGAGCGGGATGGCAATCTTCGGCGCGTACTTCCCGCGCTCGGTGCGGCCTTCAATCTCGATGAGGTCCCCCTGGGTCAGCGGCACCTTGGGGTCCGGGTACCAGAGGGAGATGCCGGCGCCGTCGCTCTGCTGGAAGAAGAAGTCGCGGGTGACCGGGTCCGCGTAGCTGACCACGCCGCGCAGCCGGACCTGCTGGCCGGTGGACGCCTCCTCGGGTGAGAGCCGGAGCGCGTCGTCGATGGTGGTGAGGACGCCGCCGTCCGACGTCACGGCGAGGGCCAGGAGCGCTCGAACTGCCAGGAGCTTGAGCACCACTGACGAATCCCCTCCCGCGCCGGCGAAGCGTCAGGCGCGAGGAGGGTCTACCACGGACTTCACTACCGGTGATGAGCCTCAGGCCCCGCGAGGCAGGACGACGGTGAACGTCACCGCGCCTGCCTGGCAGGTGACGTGGACGCTGCCGCCGTGGGCGCGGGAGATTTCATGGACGATGTAGAGGCCCAAGCCCAGCCCGGCGCCGTGGCTGCGGTGGCCGACATGGCGGGCGTGCTGGAAGGGCTCGAAGAGCGACTCGCGCTGTTCGTCGGAGATGGGGCCGCCCAGGTTCTTCACAGACAGGTGCGCCTCGCCGGCCGCGCCCCGCACACAGAGCGCCACCTCGCTGCCGTCGGGCGAGTACTCGAAGGCGTTGCTGACCAGGTTCACCAGGAGCTGGGTGAGGCGCTGCGCGTCCCAGCGGCCGTGGGTGTCTCCTTCGCAGGAGAGGCTCAACGCGCGGTCCGGGTGGAGCGCGCGCCACTCCTCGACGATGTTTTCGCACAGCGCGCCCAGGTCCATCGGCGCCGGGTCCACGAAGAGGCCGCCGCCCAACCGCGCGCGGGTGAACTCCTGCAGGTCCCGAATCATCCCGTCCATCCGCTGGGCGTTGCGGCGGATGCGGTGCAGGTCCCGCGTCTGGTCGTAGCTGAGGTGCTCCTCCGCCAGGCGCTCCACGCTGAGGATGATGTTCTGCAGCGGGTTGCGCAGGTCATGGCTGACGATGCCCACGAAGCGTTCGTGGAACTCCGCCGCGTCCCGCAGCGCGCGCTCCTTGCGCCGCTGCTCGGTGACGTCGACCACCAGCGTGCCCACGCCGAGCAGCTCCTTTCGCTGACGGCGTTCCGGCGTGAGGACCGGGTAGATGGACGCCAGGAACTCGCGGCGGGCGGGCGGCTGCCCCACCTCCGCCGCCAGCTCCACGCCGGTGACCGCTTCGCGTTTCTCGCGGACCTGCTCCAGCACCGCCATCAGCTGCGCGCGCACCGCCTCCGGCAGCAGCTGCTCCGCGCGGTGGCCCAGGTGCGCCTCGCCCGGCAGGCCGTGAATCTCCGCCAGCGCGGCGTTGACGCGCACGTAGCGCAGCTCCGGGTCCAGGAAGGCCAGCCCCGCGGGCGCGGCGGCGAAGAGCGCGTCCAGGCTGGCCAGCGTCTCCTGCAGGAGCCTGCGCGAACGGGCCTGCTCCGCGCGGGCGCGGCTGAAGGAGAGGGCGGCGCACAGCCGGCCCGCCAGGAGCCGGAAGAGAATCTGGTCCTCGCGGGAGAAGCGCGGGACGCGGGTGGAGCCCAGCTGCAGCACGCCCAGCACCTGCTCCCCGTCATCCAGCGGGAGCGCGACGAGGCCGCGGGCGCCGGCCGGAACGGGCTCCTCCTCGCAGAACGCGTCCGCGCAGCGCTCCACCGCGCGGCGGGTTCGCCAGGCCTGGCCGATGGCGCTGGCCGCTGACGGCGCGCCGGAGAGCAGCTCCTCCGGGAAGCCCAGCCGCGCAGAGAGCCGGAGCTCCGCCTCGTCCTGCGCGACGAGGAGCGCCACGCTGTCCACGCTCTCGCAGACGTCCGCGAGCACCTGGAACATGCCGGCGAAGTCCGCGCCGGGTTCGCGGTCCCGCACGTCCCACTGCAGCGCCTGCAGCCGGTGCAGCGCGCGCTCCCGGCCCTCCACGAAGGCCAGAACGTCCGCGTACAGCGCCTGGTCCACCCAGGTCTGAAGCCGGGAGAGCTCCTCCAGGGTCCCCTCCGGCGCCTGCGCCACGAAGAGCTCCACCGCGGTGCGCCGCAGCGCGGAGTACTCCAGCAGGTGGGAGGCGAGCTCGAAGCCCGGGTCCTCCGCCGGCGGCACCAGGCTGGCCGCGTCGAAGTCCGGCTGTCTCAGGGCTTCCAGGAGCGAACGCACCAGCCGCGCTCGCGCGTCCTGCGCCCTGGGGAGGTCGGACCTGGGGAGGTTGCGCACCTCCCGCTCCCAGGCCGAGAGCAGGCCTCGTCTGGGCGGGTTCTCGGCGGTTGCTTCCGGGCTGGCTGGGGTCTGCATCGAAGATGTCCTCCGAGGGGGCGTTTTTGAACCTCGGGCCGCGGAAGACACGGTCCTCGCTTCCAGGCGATGCCACAAGCTGGCCGGCAGTCGGCCCGCCTCGCACGCTCCGCGACGCGGGTGCCGGCGCGGGCGGAGCGGTCAGAGTTGCGGGGGGAAGCGCTTGCGGTTTGACAGTCGAGCGCGTGCCTTTGCGCGCAGGAGCTGTGATCGCTTGGAGCGGGGTGCTTTTGCAGGCGCGTTGAGTGCCGGAGTGTTCGGGCTGCGGGCTGCGGGGACTCGGGCTGCGGGCTGCGGGCTGCGGGGAATGGTGTCTCGGGTAGGGGGGACGCGTTCGCGTTCGCGTTCGCCTTCGTTCACGGGCCCGGGTAGGGGTAAGGGCAGGGAGAAGGGAATGGGGTTCGGGGAGGCGGCGGAAGAGACTCTCCCTGAGGAGCCGAGCGCCGCCCCGCCCCGCGCCACTACAGCGGCCCGAACCCGTGCCCCTACCCCGGCCCGAACCCGTGCCCCTACCCCGGCCCGTGAACGAAGGCGAACGCGAACGCGAACGCGTCCCCCCTACCCGAGACACCATTCCCCGCAGCCCGAACCCGTTCCCCGCAGCCCGAACCCGTTCCCCGCAGCCCGAACCCGTTCCCCGCAGCCCGTGCCCGAACACTCCGGGCCGGAACTCAACGCGCCGGCAAAGCTCCCCGCTCGAGGCGCGGCGTCATGGAAGCGAACCGTCAGCTGCGCTTGTCGCAGAGGGCCAAAGCCCAGAGCGGGAAGACTCGCAGGTAGGCGTCGTAGTGGATGGCACAGGTGCGGTTGAAGACGCCAGCGAGGTGCTCCTCCGGCCAGGTCCCATCTTCGCGCTGGAGCGAGAGGAGAAACTCGCGGCCGCGCTTCACGGCGGAGCTCTGCGCGCGGCCGGCCTTCACCAGCGTCAGCAGGGCCCAGGACGTCATCACCGCCTGGCCGCGCTCTGCGTGCACGTAGCGGCGCTGGCGACAGCTGCTGGGCGTCTCACCCCACCCTCCGTCCGGCAGCTGCTGCGCTTCAAGGAAGCGGCAAGCCTTCTCCATCGCCTCCCTCGCGGCACGGCTGCGCGCAGGCACCAGGCCCTGGGCAGAGGCCAGGCCCCAGACGCCGAACCACGTCCCGTAGGTGAAGCAGACGCCCCAGGCGCCCTCCCAGGAGCCGTCCGGCCGCTGGCGCTCGAGCAGGTGCGCCACCCCGCGCTCCACCGCGCTGCGCATCTTGCGCGTGGCCCAGTGGGGATAGCGGCCGCAGAAGGCCGCCAGCGCCTGCACGCTGGCCGAGGTGCACTCGACGTGCGAGTGGTCAATCATGATGTCGGCAAAGCAGTCGCTGGGGTTGAGCTGCTCCAGCCACTTCGGTCCGCGCGTGAGCTCATACGTCGCCCAGCCGCCATCCGCGTTCTGCCAGGTAAGCAGCAGCTCCGCCGCGGCGCGCTGACGCTCGGGCGTCACCTGTTCGCCGGGCAGCCCCAGCGGCTGCAGCAGGAGGCTGGCCTTGAGGCCTTCTGCGGTGCAGTCGGAGATGGGCCACCCGTGCTCCACGGTGGAGAAGGGCCAGCCGCCCTTGCCGGTGTGGCGGTAGTGCCCGTCCAGCTCCGGCGGGTCCTGACGAATCTGGTTTTGTTCGATGAAGCGGTACGCCGCGGTGAGCGACGCCTTGGCCTGCTCCAGCCGCCCGGTGGCCATCAGCGCCTGCGCCGCGAAGGCCGTGTCCCAGAGCTCCGAGGAGTTGTAGCCCTGCATCTTCACGCCGTCGCGCGCCTGCCAGAGGTACTCCGGCATGGCGCGGTGGTGCCGCGCAAGCTCCGGTCCTCCCGGCGCCTCCACGTGCCAGACCCAGGCGTTGAGCAGCTGGTTCACCGGGCCAATGCACAGGCCCTGGGTGGCGTCGTCCTCGTAGCGGATGTGGCCCAGAAGCTTCCGGATGGCGTGGCGGCGCAGGCGGGGCGACGCGCGGCGCTCCAGCCCGGCCAGGAGCGTGTGCGCCACCTTCATCAGCGGCGAGCGCGGCGTGTACGCGTCCATCAGCGCCACGTCGTCCCGCGTGCCCTCCCAGTCCACCTCCGCGTAGGGCCGGTCGAACAGCTCTTCGCGCAGCTGCGCGGTCAGCGGGGAGAGCGGCAGCTTCGCGCGGCGCGCGTAGAGGACGCTCATGGGCAGGTAGACCATCCGGGCGTGGCACCACAGGCGCGACGGATGGAAGGGGAGGGCCCGGGGCAACAGCCAGAGCTCCGGCGGCAGCGGGTGGATGCCCTCGTACTCGTAGAGCCCCATCAGACAGAGGAAGAACTTGCCCCACGACGCGGAGGCGGTGGCGCCGCCCTGGCGGAGGAACCAGGCGCGGGCGCGGGCCACCAGCGGGTCTTCCTTCGGTACGCCCAGCAGCCGCAGCGCGACGTAGTTGAGGACGCTGGTGAAGACGTGGCTGTGCGACTCGACGTCCAGCCCGAAGCCGCCGTCCCGGTTCTGGTGGTTGCGCAGGTAGCGCACCATCTCGTCCCGCGTGGCCTGCGGCAGGGGCAGGCCGGTGGCGTGCGCGGTGCCGACGTACATCGGCAGCAGGAAGAGCGGGCCGCCGTAGTCGCCCTTCCAGGAGCCGGTTTCGGACTGGGTGCGGGCCAGCGCGTCCAGCGCCGCGCCCAGAGGGTCCTTCAACGGAGGCGAGACAACCTGCGCCACGCTCGGGGGCGGCGGACTGGGCGGGCGGGGCAGCGGCGCAGGGACGGTCGACATGGGCCGGGACTACGGCAGCTGCGGTCGCCTTGTCCAGCCGAAGCGGATGTCATGGAGCGGTCATTCGCCCGCTTCTGGAGGACCCTGGCGGGGAAATGGCCCGCTCGGGCAGGGCGTAGAGTGCGAAGAGCCATGCCCCCGCCTCAGACGTCACCGCTGCGCCTCACCTGGCTGCTCCTGCTGGCGTTTGGCGCCGGCTGCGCCGCCACCCGACAGGGCCCGCCGGTGCGCACCCTGTCGACGGAGGAGATTGCCCAGCTCATCCCGCAGCGGGTGAAGGACCGTGCGGGGTGGGCGGAGGACGTGGCCTTTGTCTTCGAAGCGCAGGGCCGGGCGGCGGATGTGACGTCGGTGTGCTCGGTGCTGGCGGTGGTGGAGCAGGAGTCCGGCTTCGACGCCAACCCCGCGGTGCCGGACCTCTCCCGAATGGTGGCGAGCCGGCTGGAGGCACAGGCGGAGAAGCTGGGGCCGCTGGGCCCGCCGCTGGCGAGGGAGCTGCTCTCCGGGAAGGCGCCCGGGGAGAAGCGCACGTTCGAACAGCGCCTGGGGCAGGTGCGGACGGAGCGCGACCTGGACCGCGTCTTCCGGGACCTCTTGCACTTCCACCGGGCGCAGCATCCGAAGACGTACGCCGCGGTGGACCTCGCCAGCGGGCTGTTCGGGAAGGGCCGGCTGGAGGCGCTCAACCCCATCACCACCGCCGGCTCCATGCAGGTGAGCGTCCGGTTCGCCCGCGAGCTGGCCAGCGCCGAAGGCCGGGAGCTCACCGACGAAGAGGTGCGCGAGGAGCTGTACACGCGCCGCGGCGGGCTGCGCTACGGGGCGGCCAGGCTGCTCGGCTACGAGGCGGCGTATGCGGAGCCGGTGTTCCGCTTCGCGGACTACAACGCCGGCGTCTACGCCAGCCGCAACGCCGCGCTCCAGCGCGCGCTCACCGAGCTGACCGGGGCGCCGCTGGTGACCGACGGGGACCTGCTCGCCTACGACGCGGAGGGCGACGCCACCTCCACCCGGACGAAGTCCTTGGAGGCGCTGGAGGCTTTCCGTCAGCGCTTCGCCCCTGACCTGAGCGAACGGCGGGTGCGGGGGGACGTGCGCCGCGAAAAGGAGCGGGGGTTGGAGGAGACGGACACCTACCGGGCCATTGCTGACGCCTACGCGCAGCGCAAGGGACGGCCGCTGCCCTACGCCGTTCTCCCGGAGGTGACGCTGCAGAGCCCCAAGCTGCGCGGCAAGCGGACCACGCGCTGGTTCGCCGAGTCCGTCCAGGCCCGCTACGTGCGCTGTCTGGAGGGGGCCCAGCGCGGAGAACGCCTCGCCCTCCGCCGGGTCAACGACTGACTCGGGCGCGCACAATGTAAGCGCTCCCCGGTGTTCGTTGAGGGCCGCCCCGCTCCGTCGGCAGTGTGCGCGCCCTCTCGAGGGACATGGCGTCCCTCCACAGAAACGAACGGGAAGCACGAATGCGCAAAACACTGCTGGCTGCAGCACTGGTGGCGATGACCCTGGCTGGCTGCGGGGCGGAGCAGGAGCTGGCCGACGAGACCAGCGAGCAGGCGAATCAGGAGCTGGCGCCCGGCCTGGGCTACTACTCGGTCGGCATTGGGACCTACAAGGGCAAGGGAACCTGGACCGACACCACGGGCAAGTCTGGAACGCTGACGGACGTGACAAAGATTGAGCTGCTGCCCAGCGGCAACCTGCAGAACACCGAGACCGCGACCTACAGCGATGGGCACGTGGAGACCATGGTCATCACCTACGCCCAGCAGGGGGGAAGCCGCTACAACGTGACGGTGCAGGTGAATGGTCAACCGGTGGTGATTGGGAACGGGGCGTGTGGTCCCAACCAGTGCCTCACCTCGGTCACCCTGCCCACCGGCCAGTATTTTGAGAACACCAACTACGTCCGCGGCTTGGTGAAGCGGATGAGCCGCGAGGGTGGCTTCAGCAACGTGTCGACGGGCGTCTGGCGGTTCTACCGCCTGGAAGAGGTCGTCCACTGAGACCGGTTTGCATTTGAGGAGGACCCAGGGGTAGGGCAGCCGCTGAATGCCCCGGCACCTTGAGACGGTCGAGCGACAGACGGAGGGAGAGCGCCTGCTTCAGCTGCGCGAGAGGCTGGGCGCCTCCCAACGCGAGATGGCTCGCGAGTTTCAGGTCACCAGCGGGGCCATCGCGCTCTGGGAGTCAGGACAGCGAACCGTCCCCGGACCCGTGCTGCGCCTCATCGCGCTCTACGAGGAGGAGCTGGACCCGGTGGACGCGGGGCTCCGGCCTCCGCTGCGGACGGGGTGGGCCGAACGGAGCACCCGCGCCGGCACCGCCCAGCTGAGCTGGTTCTTCACCCGGATGGTCTTCGGGAAGAGCGCGCCCGGGTCAGTGGGCAGGCGGCTGCGGGACCACGCGCTTCGCCAGTACATCGACGCCGCCAGCCGCCTCAAGGGCGTTCAGCTCAAGTGGGCGCAGCTGGCGTGGAACATGGACCTCCTCCTGGAGGAAGACGAGCGGGATGCCCTCCAGACGCTCGCGCACGCCGCGCCGGTGCTCAGCCCCGCCCAGGCCGCGCAGGTCTTCTTCGAGGAGTTTGGGGTGACGCCCCGCCGAGCCTTCGCGCGCTGGGCGCCCGAGCCTGTCGCCTCCGGGAGCGTGGGGCAGGTGCACGCGGCGCAGCTTTCGGACGGGCGCCGCGTCGCCGTGAAAATCCAATATCCCAACATCGCGGAGGTCATCCGGGCGGACGGGGTGAACCTGCGCCTGCTCGACGGAGCCAGCCGGCTGCTGCTGCGCTCCCAGACGCCCGGCGTGTTTCACGAGGAGCTGTGCGAGCGCTTCCTGGAAGAGTGCGACTATTCGCTGGAGGCCCGCGCCCAGACGCTCTTCGCGTCGCTGCTGCAGGGCTGCGAGGGCCTGCACATCCCGGGCGTAGTACAGGATTGGACCCGCGGCCGCGTGTTGACTTCGGAGTACGCGGAGGGCGTGACGCTGGCGCAGCTGTGCGCGACTGCGTCCCCCGCCGAGAAGGACCGCGCGGGTGAGGTGCTCTGGCGGTTTTATTATGAGAGCATTTTGAAACACGGCCTCTTCAACGCAGACCCCAACCCGGGAAACCTCCTCTTCAACTCTGGAGGCGTCACCTTCCTGGACTTCGGCCGCATCAAGCGCCTGTCGCCGGGCTATCTGGCGGCCTGGAAGCGAATGGGGCGCGCCCTTCTGGAGCGGGACCGCGACGCGTTCCGGACCGCGCTCCTGGACACGGGCTACGTGCCCAAGCCGGAGGGCTTCGACTTCGAGCACGCCTTCCGGCTTATCCGCCTCTGGACGCGGCCCTGTCTGACGGACGAGCCGTTCGAGTACACGCCCGGGTTCTTGCGCACGCTGTGGAGGGCGTTTGTCGACGACCCCACCCGCAGCCGCGTCAATTACACCCGCGACACGGTGTTTCTGAATCAGCTGCTCTTCGGCGTCACCAACATCCTCGCCCACCTGGGGGCGCGCCTGCAGTGTCGGGGGCGCTTCCTCTCGCTCCTCTACGCCCCCGGAGAGCGCCTGCCCGCGCCCTACAGCGCCGGCGAGCTGGCGCAGATTGAAGCCTGATATTTGAAAAGTGACAGGTGCCTGGAGGGCTAACTCTTTGAGTTAAGGCGAGATAAGGCGACAGAGGTCCTCCGTAAAGCGAGCTAACAGGATCGACCCCACAACCGACTGGCGGCTCGCGCGGAACATGGTCGTATGGCTTCTCCACTCTCTATCTCCAGCGGCACGGTCTACTCCCCTTCCACCAGCGCCCCAGCGACCGCCAAGGCCGCTGCGGCGGAGGCCCCTCCCGTCTCCATCAGCGAGCTGGCCACCCAGTGCGCGGACGGCTTCGAGAGCAAGAAGACGGTGCGCAGCGCCGTCGAGTCGCTCATCCAGTGGGCGGACACGGTGGGCGACGAGCTGGAGCCGGCGGAGCTGGAGAGCGCGCGGGCGATTTTCATGGCGCTCCCCGAGGCCGACCGCGCCGCCGTCGTCTGCAAGCTGGCGAAGCTGGACCAGACCGCCGCCATCGCCAAGCTCTCGCCGAAGAAGCCGAGCATCACCGAGAACGTCCTCAACTTCGCCAAGTCCGTCTACGGCAACTGGGCGGCGGCGTCCCTCATCAACGGCGCGGCGGCGGGGAGCAGCTCGCTGGGCATCGCGGCGATGTTTGGCCGTGGGCTGTGCTGTCCGAACATCGCGCTGACCGTCGGCGTGCTGACCGGCGCCGCGGCGCTGGGCACCGCGCTCAAGCGCAACCTCGTCGAGGAGTAGGCGTGGACCCGGTGGAGCGGTGGTTGCTGGCGGTGGTGGAGACCCGCGGCACGGTGACGCGCCTTCCCGTGAAGCCGCGCAGCGCCTGGACCCGGATGTTGAAGGCGCTGCGGCTGTGGCAGCTCACCCTCCGCTCATCAGCTCGGCGGGGATGAGCGTGTTGCTGTAACGCCTGCGGAACTCGGAGAGCGGGAGCGAGTAGAGCGAGGTGTCCGCGTCCTCCAGCGTGAGGCCCTGGTTGTCCTGCCCCTCTTGCTCCGGAAGGGGATTCCAGGAGTTGTGGAGGTAGATTCTCTCTCCGTCAAAGTGGTGGAAGGCCATCGTGTGACCGTTCTCCAGGTCATCACCGAGCTTGAGCGAGACGATGACGGGGGGTGTGTCACCCGTGGTGTCTATCCCCTTGAGCAGCTTCGCGAAGTCTCCCCAGTTGCCCTTGTACGGCGTGTACGTCGTGTTGAAGAGCTGCGCGGGGACCTCGCCGACGTGCACCTTCTCATTGCTCTCGACGATGAGACCCGGGAGGCCCACCCTCCCGCCCTTGCCGTGTGAGCGCCTCACCGTCGCGGAGAGGCGTGCGTCGTAGTCCGCGTCACCGTTGGCGTAGTCCATCACCGCGCTCTGGAAGAGGGCCGCCGCGGGGGTGCGGACGTCCTCGCCCAGGTCCTTGTCGAAGAGCTCCGGCTGCAAGGTCAGCTCGTCCTGCCCGGCCATGCGCACCGTGCCGTCGCCTGAGCTGAGGCCGTGAATCAGCCGCGCATACTCGGCAGGCGCATCCCGGACCAGCTCGTACTGGGCTGAGGCGGCGACGCAGGTCTGGTAGTCCCCCTGCCGCACCACCTGGTCTGTGTGCGTCACCTCCCTCAGAACGGAGTCCAGCAGCTGCGTGCGCGTCAGGTCCTCCACCTCCGGCGCCAGCGCCGTCGTCGAGAGGCCTGCGAGATTCGAGAGCAGCGTGTTGCCCTCGGTGTCCACCGACTTGAGCTTGTCTGTGTAGAGCGCCAGCGCCGTGAGGTCCGCGCGCCCCGCGCCGCTCGCTTCGCCCATCACCGCGGCCAGCTGCGTGCGCTCCTCCGGGGTCCCGGTGAGCCAGGCGGCGCTGTTCACCAGCCCTGCGGTCGCGGTGGCGGAGAGGGGTGAGCTAAGGGCCGCCCTCGTCAGGCCCGCCTGCTCCCCGCTGGCCGCGCCGGCCACGCCCCGGAGGGTGAGCCGCACGTCGTGCGCCATCGCGTTCCCCTGTTCTCCTTCCGCCGCGCGCCGGAAGGCGTCCTGCTCCTCCTGGGACAGGCCCATGGCGTCAAGCTGCGTCGCTTCGGGATCCGACAGCGGCGGCGGGGACGGAAGGTCCTCTGGCTTGTACGCGTCAGAGGGCGCGTTCGGCGGAGGCGCGGCGACAGGCTCGGCGCTCTGCGCCTTCTCGATGAAAGGCGCGAACGCCTTCTTCAGAATAGGCGGAAGCGACACGACGAACCTCGGGGGTTGGGGCCTACAAGGCAGACAAAGGCCCCCGAAACACGTCGCGGATTTTTGCTTTCGGGCTTGGAAAGCGAGGGCTTGCGCCCCCCTTGACTACGCACTGCGGACAGAGCGGGGCTGCAGCGCGTCCGGCCAGGTCGCCGGGTCGTCTGCGAGATAGCTCTGCAGCGGCGGACCCTTCTGGTTGAGCAGCTCCGAGGGGCGGCAGTCGAGCACCGCTGCGGCGGCGGCCACGCCGGAGAGGGTGGCGGCGTGGATGCCGTGGCCCAGCGTGCTGGCGCCGCAGAGGAGCAGGCCTTCAATCTCGGTGGTGTGGGCGAACCCGCGCGGGCCGAGCTGCTGCAGGCGCTTCGCGGTGCCGTACATGGCGCCGGCGGTGGCGCGGACGTAGTGGACGTTGGTGAGCGGCGTGGCCAGGTCCGCGAAGGCGAGGTGCTTGGAAGCGCCGGGGATGACGCGGTCCAGGGCGCGCAACATCTTGGCCAGGAGCTTTGCCTTGAGCTCGGCGTAGCCGGGCGCGCGTTCCACGCTGGTCGCGCCGAGGAAGCGCTCGAAGGGCTCGTACGGAACGAAGGTGAAGGCCTCCACCACGTGGCGCTTGCCGTCGAAGTGCGTGGGGTCCTTCAGGGTGGTGATGGAGACGAAGAGGCCGGGCAGCTCCTCGTCGGTGAGCGCGGCGCCCTCGGCGAGCGCCTTGTACGCGGCGTGGGGCTCCAGCGTGCCGGAGTACCAGTAGTTGCCGGAGTCGAACCCCATCTCCCGCAGCGGCAGCTCCACCGCGCAGAAGAGGCTCAAGGCGGAGACGGAGTAGCGCGCGCGGGCGAGCTTTTCGCGCAGGCCGCGGCTGACGGACTCCACGCCCACCAGCTTTCCGAACGTCACGCTGGGGTCCGCGTTGGAGATGACGTGCCGCGCGCGCAGCTCCGTCCCGTCGGCCAGACGGACGCCCACCGCGCGCTGCTTGCGGCCCTGGCGTTCGAGGAGAATCCGCTCCACGGAGGTCTCCAGCCGCAGCGTGCCCTTGGCTTTCTGGAGCGCGCGGGTGAAGGCCTTGGCGATGGCAGAGCCGCCGCCGCGTGGGTACCAGGCGCCGTCAAGGTAGTGCGACACCACGCCGGCGTGCAGCACCATGGGCGCTTCGTCCGGCGCCAGGCCGTGGTCTCCGCAGGGCGCGGAGAGGACCGCGCGGCACAGCGGGTCCCGGATGCGGCGGTGAAGCACGCGCTGGAGGCTGGCCATCCCCACCGTCATCACCCGCGGCGCGCGGAACGGCACGCTCAGGAAGTCGAGCAGACCCTTGAGCTCCGACAGCGTGCTGAGCTCTCCGCGCAGGTTCTGCACCAGCGTGAGGTAGCGGTCGATGCCGCGCGCGTCCGCGGGGAAGCGCGCCTTGAGCCGCTCGGAGAGGCGCTCCGCGCCGGCGGGGTAGTCGAAGCGCTCCTCGCCCATCTGGCAGTGGTCGTAGCCGTCCGGGTTGAGCTGGAAGAACGAGAGGTGCTCCGACACGCCCAGGCCTTCGTAGAGCGCGCGGAAGCCGCCGCCTTCGCCCAGCTGGCCCATGTAGTGGACGCCCGGGCTGAAGCGGAACCCGCCCAGCTGGAAGCTGTGGCAGAAGCCGCCCGGCACGTAGTGCTGCTCCAGCACCGTGACCGACTTGCCGGCCTGCGCGAGCGCCACCGCCGCCCCAAGCCCGCCCGCACCGGAGCCGATGACCACCACGTCCGTGTCGTGCACGGCCGGCGGCATGACACAAACGCTGAGGAGTGCAAAGGCGTTGACGGACACCGGCGTGGGTGATGGAGAGGCGCCGTGACCCAGGCTCCGCCGCTGACTCCCGCCGCCTCGCCTGCCGAGCGTTCGGTGGACCGCGCGGGCGCCTGCGTCTGCATTCCGGTCTTCAACAATGTCAGGACCGTCGGCGACGTGGTGCGCGGGGCACAAAGCCACGCCACGACGGTGCTGGTTTGTGACGACGGCTCCACCGATGGCTCGGGTGAAGCGGCGAAGGCGGCGGGCGCGACGGTGCTCACGCTGCCGTCGAACCAGGGGAAGGGCGCGGCGCTGGAGGCGCTCTTCGCAGAGGCCACGCGCCTGGGCTTCCGCTACGCGCTCTGCCTGGACGCGGACGGCCAGCACCTGCACCAGGACCTGCCCGCGCTGGCGGCGGCCACGCTCGCCTCGCCGGGCGCGCTGGTGGTGGGCTCCAGAGACCTGGTGAAGGCGGGCGCGCCGGGCTCCAGCCAGTTCGGCAGGAAGTTCTCCAACTTCTGGGTGTGGTTCGAGAGCGGCACGCGGGTGGAGGACAGCCAGTGCGGGATGCGCGCGTACCCGCTGCCGGAGTCCTCGAGGTTGGAGGTTCGCAGGCGCCGCTACGACTACGAGGTGGAGATTCTCCTGCGCGCGGCGTGGGCGGGCATCCCGGTCACCTCGGTGGACGTGGGCGTGCTGTACCCGAAGGACCGCATCACCCACTTCCGGCCCTTCCTCGACAACGCGCGCATCTCGCTGCTCAACACCCTCACCTGCGTGCGGCTGCTCCTGCCGCTGCCGCTGGTGGCCGAGCGCTTCTACGACTCGCCGCCGCGGCCGGGGCTGTCGCTCTTCGCCATCCGGCGCTGGTTCTGGCTGGGCGCGCACGGACCGTGGCGCAAGGCGCTGGCCGCGCTCCTCGGCGCGCAGGCGGCGGCGGGCGGAGGCATCGAAGCTGCGGGGCTGCTGGCGCTCTCCTCACTCGCGGGGGCGGGGCTGTTGCCTGCGCTTGCCTTCGCAGCGGTGGCCGGCTTCGCGCGCGGCCGCGGGCTGGCCACGCTGGCGAGCGTCCTGGGGTGCGGCGCGCTCGGCCTGGCGTACGGGGCGCTGGAGCGAAAGCTCATCCGCCCGGTGGCGCCCATGCCCACGTGGACCGGCAAGCGCCGCGGCGGGGTGCTGGGCCACCTCATCTTCTACTGGGTGACGCGGTACCTGGGGCCGTCCCCGGCCTACTGGCTGCTCTACCCGGTGGCGCTGTACTTCGTTTTCGCGGCGAAGCCCGCCCGCGAAGCATCCGGCGCGTTCCTGGACCGCGTGCTGGGCCCTGCCAGGGGCCTTGAGCGGCAGCGGCGCGCGTACCGGCACTTCCTGGCGTTCGCGCGGACGCTGGTGGATGGCTTCATCCTCGGCGCGGCGGGGCCCAAGGCGTTCACCCACCGGCGGGTGGGCGTAGAGGAGTTCAAGCAGGTGGCCCAGGCCGGGAAGGGCGGGGTGCTGCTCACCGCGCACATCGGCAACTTCCAGATTGCCACCGCGCTGTTCGAGGAAAAAATCTCCGACAGGGTGGCCATCGTCATCTACCGGGGCGAGGAGGCGCAGCTGCAGAAGCTGCTGGACCGCGGCTCCGGGAAGCTGCCCAGGATGATTACCGTCGGCAACGATGACCTCTCCTCGCTGGAGATTCTGCGCGCGCTGCGGGAGGGCTGGCTGGTGGCCATGCAGGGGGACCGGCCCATCGACGCGCAGCAGGTGCGGGTGCCGTTCTTCGGCCGGGACGCCGCGTTCCCCATCGGCCCGTTCGCCATCGCGGCCATCAGCGGCGCCCCGCTCATCTCCACGTTCTGCCGGCAGGTGGGGCCGCGGACGTATCAGTTTGTCGCGGATGCGCCCCGAACGTTGGCGTTCACCCGCGGGCGCGCGCGCGATGAGCAGCTCAAGGAGTGGGCGGGCGCGTACGCGAAACGGCTGGAGGAGATTGTCCGAGAGGACCCCTACCAGTGGTTCAACTTCTATGACTTCTGGGGCAGCACCCCGCCGCCGATGGCGCCGCCCCGCCGCCCTCAGCGCGGCGTATAGGCGCGGTACTCCATCTGCTCGGCAATCTTCAGGCGCGTCTGCTCGCCCCAGTACTTCTCCACCAGGTAGAGCCCGAGGTCGAGCGACGCGGTGACGCCGCCGGCGGTGACGATGCGGCCGGTGTCGACAATGCGCTCATTGAGCACGACCTCCGCGCAGTGCGGGCGCAACAGCTCCGCCGCGGCGTGGTGGGTGGTGGCGCGCAGGCCCTTCAGGTACCCCGCGCGGCCGAGCAGCACGGAGCCGGTGCAGACCGAGGCCACCGGGCGCGTCTCTCCCCAGCTGCGCAGCCAGCGCATGCAGCGCTCATCCAGCTCCAGCCGGCGCGTGCCGTAGCCGCCGGGGAGGACGAGCAGGTCGAAGTCCGCGAGGTCCTCGTAGACCCCGTCCGGCTTCATCACGAAGCCGGTGTCGTCGTGGATGAGGGCTGAAGTCCCGATGAGCCGGTGCTTCACGTCAGCGTCGAAGCCCATGGACGCCACGCGGCGCAGGCCGTCATACGCACCCACCAGGTCCAGCAGGGTGACGTCGTCAAATACGAAGTAGGCGATACGGCGGGGTGGGCTTTGGGGCGTGCTCATCGTGAGGTGAGTCTACGGCACCCGCCACACGACCCGTGAAGCCCGGCCGTTAACCGGCCGACCCGGCTCAAGCTTGCGCTCGGCGCGCACCGTTCCGAGGTTTCGTTTTGAACCTTCACCGCCCGGAGGCGCCATGACTGGCTTGCAGGACGTATCCCCCAAGGACCTGTCGCTCATTCCAGGCCGGCTCGCGCTGGGCTCCGCGATGCTCTACCACGGCGCCGGGAAGCTGGCGCCTTCGAGGGCTGACACGCACGCGCAGATGTTCGGGCAGCTGGGCTTGAAGCCCGGCCGGTTCTGGGCACTGGCCACCGGGGCCGCGGAGGTGCTGGCCGGCGCGTCCGCGCTGCTGGGGTTCGGCACGCGCATCGCCGCGCTGGCGGTGCTGGTGACTCAGGGCGTGGCCATCGCCAAGGTGCATTTGCCCCACGGGTACGAGGGCCAGAAGGGCGGGTACGAGTACAACCTCGCCCTCATCGCCCTCGCGCTGGGTTTGCTGGTCGCGGGCCCGGGGCGCGTCTCCGCGCACGAGATGGCAGAGCACAAGGCGCACCGGCGCTTCCGCCGCAGCCGGATGGAGCAGCTGCTCAAGTTGCTCAAGTAGTCCGGCGGCGGAGCAGATCCAGCTCCAGGCTGGTGTCGCTGACGGCCCGCCCCAGCTCTGTGCGCCGCTCCTGCGTCTGCGGGCCGCGCGGCAGCGCCTTCAGCTCCGCGTGCAGCTCCGCCAGCTTCTGCGTCAGCGCCTGCTCCGCCAGC
Organism: Myxococcaceae bacterium; assembly: GCA_044230055.1. Taxonomy (GTDB): domain Bacteria; phylum Myxococcota; class Myxococcia; order Myxococcales; family Myxococcaceae; genus JBGART01. The sequence continues at coordinate 23,761 of JBGART010000071.1, forward strand.
GCCTTCAGCTCGGCCTCGCGCTGGCGCTTGAGGTCGTTCAACTTCAGGCGTTGGAGCCGGTTGTTGTTGTTCAACGGCAACGCGTTGAGCTCGGCGGCGATCCGCTCGATCTCTTTCTTGAGCGCGTCTTGTGGATCCGACGACACGGCGCAAGCGTAGCCGGGTGGACGCGGTGGGCAATTTCAAACCTGCCCGCGTGCGACAAATCAATGCGTTTGCCTACAGCGGGCGAGATGGGGCGTGCCCTCGGTACGGAGGCAGCTTTGGTCAAGGGGCGCGGGTTCTGGCCTGCGCCGTCCGTGACTCGACCCGGAAACGAGGCTCGTTGCTGGAGTGGGTCAGACATCCTTGAGGGAGCCGGGGCAGGCGGGATGGGAATGGGCGGCTGCCGGCGGGCGCCCGCCGGCAAGCACGAACGCCTTGGGCATGCACGGGCGTTGCTTCACCGCCGCTTGCTGCGCTCCCCAAGGTGTTTCGCAGCGGCGCCCCATTGGCTGGAGCTGTCCCCGGCGGAGATTGTTCGAACGCTCATTCCTCGACGCGGAGGGGCTGGCGCACCTCCGGCGCGAGGAGGTCTCAAAGTGGTCGACCGGTCGACCAGCCCTTGAGGTCGGGCTGCGGAACCGGCCAAACCTCCAGCAATCACTAACGGATGGATCTGAGGGAGGGCTGACGCCTCGTGGTCGACCACCTGGTCGACCATTCATGAGTTGGCGCCGCTGCACTTCAGAGGTGCATATCTACTGCGCATTCACCCCCTCCAGGCCGGTTCCGCACGAACGTGGTCGCCTGACCGGTCGACCACTTTGGAACCTTCCGGCCGAAGGCGGAGCGAGCGAACGCGGCGCCTCGATGAAGCGCCCCGAACAACACGCATCTCGTGGGACGCATCACCGACCCTGTTCAGCGAAGGCCCTCGCACCCGTTCCACTTCGCCCGCAGGCTGCGGGAGACGGCACACGTACGGCGTCTTCCTCAAACTGAGCGTGTTCGGTGCCCCCGTTGCGAAGCTCGGGGACAGCTCCAGCCAATGGGGGTGCCGCCGCGAAACACCTTGGGGAGCGAAGCGCGCGGGACTGAAGCGGATTCGGGCCGAGCGGCTGCGTTCGTGCTGCCGGCGGGCGCCCGCCGGCAGACGCCCATTCCTATCCCGCCTGCCCCGGCTCCCTCAGGGATGTCTGACCCGCGCCGGCAACGAGCCTCACCGGCTGCGTTGAGTTACGGAGGGCTCAGGCCAGAACCCGCGCCCCTTGACCAAAGCTGCCTCCGAGCCGAGAGCACGCCGCCCATTTGTCGACACCGTGTCGACACAAGCGGACACCTCGTTGCGGCTCGTTTGACCGTTCCGGAGAGCGCGTGCTCTAAGCCGCCGTCCACGTGTCCCGACCTCTGCCAGCGCCCGCGAGTGCCCCCACGGCGCGCCCGGACTTCCGGGAGGTCTATCGGGAGCAGATTGGCTACGTCTGGTCGCTGCTGCTTCGACTGGGCGCGCCCCGCGCCGACGTGAAGGACCTCGCGCAGGACGTGTTCGCCACGGCCTTCCGTCAGTGGAGCAGCTACGACTTCACCCGACCGGTCCGGCCCTGGCTCTACAGCTTCGTCTTCCGCACGCTGCAGGACTCCCGGCGCAAGCTCTCCCGCAAGCTGGAGCTGGTGGTGCCTGAGCTGCCGGAGCTCGACGCGCCAGGGCAAGACGCGGTCGAGCACCTTCAACGCCGTGAGGGGCTGTCGGTGGCGCAGCAGCTCATCCTCGGACTCGAGCTCGAGCGCCGCGCGGTGTTCGTCATGGTGGAGCTGGAGGAGCTGTCGATGCCTCAGGTCGCCGAGGCGCTCGGCATCCCGCTCAACACCGCGTACACGCGCCTGCGGCTGGCGCGACGCGACTTCGAGGCGGCGCTCAAGCGGCTCCAGGCGAAAGAGGGGCGTCATGAGTGAGCCGCGCCTGACGCCGCTGAGCCCGCTCGCGCAGTCGCTGCTCGCGGAGGAGCGCGCGACGCCTTCCTTCGCTCCCCCGTCGGCGAGCGACATCGAGGGCGTGCTCGCCGGGCTCGAGTCGACCGTCTTCGCGGCGAATGCAGCGGCCGCGCCGGCGGCGCCAGGAGCAAGCGCATCCAGCGCGAGCGCATCCAGCGCGGGCGCATCCAGCGCGGCTGGGACCCTCGCCGCGAAGCTCGGCGCGCTGAAGCTGGGCGGAGCGCTGATACTCGGAGCGATGGCGGGCTCCGGAGCGACCTGGACGGCAATGACCGTGCGCGGCCCGTCTACCCTCAAGGCGCCGGCTGGCGCGGTGATCCCGAAGTCCGCGGCCGTCGCGCCTGAGATGGCTGGCAGCGCGCCAGAGACTCCCGCGAGCCCGCCGCCTCCTCCCGCGCTCGGCTCTCAGGATCCTCGGACTGACGCGCATCCGCCTCCCGCACTCGGCTCTCAGGGCCCTCGGACTGGCGCGCTGCCGCCTCCCGCGCTCGGCGCTCAGGGCCCTCGGACTGGCGCGCTGCCGTCCCCCGCACCCGGCTCTCAGGGCCCTCGAGCTGGCGCGCTGCCGCCTCCCGCGCTCGGCTCTCAGGATCCTCGAGCTGGCGCGCTGCCGTCTCCCGCACTCGGCGCTCAGGGCCCTCGGACTGGCGCGCTGCCGCCTCCCGCGCTCGGCGTGCCGGCGGGCGAATCCGCCCCACCCAACCGGGGCCCTCGCGCGGTTGCTCCGCGGCCCGCCCCTGCCATGGAGCAGACGCCGGCGACGAGCGGATCGCTCGCTCCAGAGCAGACGGCGACGAGCGGCTCACTCGCGCGAGAGCAAGCGCTGCTGGAGACGGCACGGATGGCGCTGGCTCGGGCGCGCCCGACGGAGGCGCTCGAGGCGCTCGCCGCGCACGAGCGGGAGTTCCGCGATGGCACCCTCGTGGAGGAGCGCGAGGCTCTCCGCGTGCAAGCCATCTCCCTGCAGGGAGACCCCGAAGCGGCCACGCGCGCGGCGAGCGCCTTCGAGCGCCGCTTTCCGACCAGCGTGCTCCTCCCTGCGGTGTGGACGGCTGCCGAGTCGACAAAGGCGCGCTGATGCTCACCCACGCACTCCTCTTCGCAATCACAGCAGGCCCTCGCTCAACGGCGGAGCTCAGCTGCGCGACGGACGCGTTTCTCCCCTTGGCCGTCGCAGCAGCCCCTCGCTCAACGGCGGAGCTCAGCTGCACAAAGGCCCGCTGATGCTCACCCACGCACTCCTCCTCCTGGCGTTCGCCGCGGGCCCCGGTCCGCGCCCGACGGCGGAGCTCAGCTACGTCCGCGGCCCCGAGGCGCAGTCCTGCCCCGAGGAGGCCACCCTCCGGACCGCAGTGGCGACGCGCATGGGCTACGACCCCTTCCGGTCGAACGCCCCGGTCCAGGCGCGCGTGGAGATTCAGAGCACCGGAGGCCAGCTCGTCGCGCGGCTGCGGCTGCGGCGGGCCGGCGCGGCCACCGCGGAGCGCGTCCTGGCCGGTGACCGAGACTGCGGCTCGCTGCTGCACGCAGTGGCGCTGGCGCTGACGCTGGCCCTCGACCCACTGGCGGCCCTGCAGCCCCCGGTCTCGCCTGCGGAACCCCGTCCCTCGCCCCCGGAGCGGGTCGAGGCAGCCACGCCGCCAGTGCCCGACAACCGGCCTCAGTGGGTGCTGTTGGCAGAGCTGGGCCTGGACGCGGGCTCGCACCCGGGCGGCCTGCTCGCCATCAAGGCAGGGCCGGAGCTGCGAGGCCGCGCGCTCTCGCTCGCGCTGTCCGGGGTGCTGGTCCTGCCGGGACGGGCGCGCGTCCTCGGCGGCGGGGTGCTGGATTCGCTCACGGTCGGTGGAGAGCTCGACGGGTGCGGCCGGGTGAGCCTCTTCGTGGGCTGCCTCACCGCGCGCGCGGCGGCGCTGCGCTACCAGGCCAGTGAGCTCTCCGCGGCGCAAAGCGGATGGGCCGCCGCGGTGGGCGCGGGCGCCAAGGCCGGTGTCGAGTGGCCACGGGAAGGCACCCTGGCCGGACGGCTCACCGCGGAGCTGCTGGTGCCGCTGGTGAGGCCGCACCTCTTCGTAGGGACCCAGGACGTCTGGTCCCCGGCCGCCGTTCAAGGGGGCGTTTCGCTGGGGCTTCGCGTCCGGCTCTGATTTCGAGACGGATTGCCACCGCTCCGCCCAAACAGGGCCAACGCAACGCTTTTGGAGCGGTGAAAATGAAAACAAAGGTTCTTTGTCTGCTGGGCATTGCCTGTGGATGGCTGGCCTGCGACCCCGGCGTCTACCTGGGCAATCAAAACGGACTGCCCCTGATGGACGGAGGCGTCGCCTACTCCACCAGCGACCCGCGGTTTTGCACCCAAATGCCCGCGCTGGTGGCGGAGGCGTCGGCGAAGGTGGGGACCTGCGAATTCAGCGATGAGCGTCGGCTTCCACCGCTCACCGAAGAGAGCTGCCGAGGCCGCCTGGTCAGCTGCAGCGCCTCAGACAAGCAGCAGCTCGACCTCTTCCTCACGTGCCTTCGCTCACTGCCTCCCTGCCGCAGCGCTTCCGAGTCCGGGTTCAGCGCGCAGGGGAAAAACTGCATCCTGCTCATCGCCAGCCTGAGCAGCGCGTGTGAGAACGCCTTCCTCAAGCCGTAGCGCCGTCTGACGGATAGCCCCCGTCAACCCAATAGGTGCTTCCAGCTCTAGCGGAGCTGGGCGTCGGCCTTCTGCAGGTTTCATGGCCTCACACCGGAGCCATCGGTCAGGTGCAGAGTTTCAAGAGCGACTCGGCGCGCAGGGCGCGGCTATCGTCCACGGCGCTCCATGCACGAACGGCGATCCATCGGGGTCACGGGAGTGGTCCAGGGCGTGGGCTTCAGGCCTTTCGTGTACGCGCTGGCCACCCGCCTGGGGCTCTCGGGCTTCGTCCGGAACCAGGTCTCGCAGGTGGAGATTGAGCTGGAGGGCACGGCCGCGGCGCTGGATGCCTTCGTCGCGGAGCTCACCACCCATCCGCCGGCGCTCGCGCGGATAGACGCGGTCGCCAGCGCCGCGCTCCCGCCTGGAGGTGAGCCCGGCTTCCGCATCTCGCCCAGCAGCGACGGCGCGCCCGGGGAGGTGCGAATCCCCGAGGACGTCGCCACCTGCCAGCTGTGCCTTGAGGAGCTGTTCGCCCCGTCGAACCGGCGCTTCCGCTACCCGTTCATCGCCTGCACGCACTGCGGGCCCCGGCTCACGTTCATCCGGTCCCTCCCGTTTGACCGGGAGAACACGACGCTCGGGGGCTTTCCGCTCTGCGCGCCCTGCCGGGCCGAGTACGAGGACCCGGGCGACCGCCGCTTCCACGCGCAGTCCACCGCCTGCGCGGAGTGCGGTCCCCGGCTGACGCTGAGGGACGGGGAGGGACGGGCGCGCAGTCAGGGCGAGACGGCGTTGAACGGGCTGATCCAGGCGCTGCGCGAGGGGAGGATTGTCGCGGTGAAGGGGCTGGGCGGATACCACCTGGCCTGCGACGGGCGGGATGAGGCAGCCGTGAGCGCGCTGCGGACGCGGAAGGGCCGGCCGCACAAGCCGTTCGCCCTGATGGTGGCGGACCTCGCCGCGGCGCGGGCGCTGTGCGAGGTGTCGACGGCGGACGCGCAGCTGCTCACGTCCTCCGCGCGCCCGGTCACGCTCCTGAGCGCGCGCACCGCCCTCGCGCCGTCCGTCGCGCCGCAGACGCCCTGGCTGGGCGTGATGCTCCCGTACACGCCGCTGCACCACCTGCTGCTCTCGGAGCTCGAAGGGATGCCGCTGGTCCTCACGAGCGCGAACGCGTCCGACGCGCCCATCGCCTTCGAGGATGACGACGCGCTGCGGACGCTCCGCGGCGTGGCGGACCTGTTCCTCACCCACGACCGGCCCATCGCGCTGAGCTGCGATGACTCGGTGGTGCGCAGGGGCGTGCCGCTCCGGCGCGCGCGGGGACTGGCGCCGGCGTCCATCCCGCTGGCGCAGCCGCTCGCGCAGCCCACCCTCGCCGTGGGTGGGCAGCTCAAGTCCACCTTCGCGTTGGGCCTGGGCCGCGGCGCGGTGGTGAGCCATCACCTGGGAGACCTGCAGCACTTCGAGGCGTACCAGGCCTTCACCCAGGCCATCGCGCACTACGAGCGGCTGTATCAAGTCACGCCCACGCGCCTCGTCCATGACCTGCACCCGGACTACGCCTCCACGCTCTATGCGCTCGAGCGCGGGGGCGTGGAGCTGCTCGCGGTGCAGCATCACCACGCGCACCTGGCCAGCTGCCTCACGGACGCGCAGGTGCCCGGGCTCGCCATCGGCGTGACGTTCGACGGGACGGGGTACGGCCTTGACGGGACGGTGTGGGGCGGGGAGGTGCTGGTCGGCGACTGTGCAGGGTTCCAGCGCGCGGCCTGCCTGCGCCCGGTGCCCATGCCCGGGGGAGAGCAGGCCATCCGGGAGCCCTGGCGGATGGCCGTAGCGGTAATGCTCGACGCGGGGCTCGACCCGGAGGCGCTGGGTGTGGAGCCGGCGCGGCTGCGCGCGGTGGCAGAGCTCGCGACGCGCGCGATTCACTCGCCGCTCACCTCCAGCGCGGGGCGCTTGTTCGACGCGGTGGCGGTGATGCTCGGCGGGCCGAAGGTGACCAGCTTCGAAGCGCAAGCCGCGGGCTGGCTCGAAGGGATTGCGGATGGAGGGCCGGCCGATGCGCTGCTTCCGCTCGCTGTGGCGGGGGCGGGCGAACCTCCCCCGTTCGCCTCGAGCGTAGCGCCGCAGGCGCGTAGTCGAGACGAGGGGGCGCATCTCCGAGCACGCTTGAGCCGCTGGAGACTTGCCCGTCTCCCTCGCGCGCGCTACGTGCACGCGCGCGCTTGAGCCGAGCGCGCTCGTCTGACTACTGCGCCTGCGGCGCTACGCTCGACGCGAACTCCTGCCTCGTCTCGACTACGCGCCTGCGGCGCTACGCTCGACGCGAACGGGGGAGGAAGCGCGCTTGAGCCAAGCCTCGGACTCCCTGCCTCGTCTCGACTACGCGCCTGCGGCGCTACGCTCGACGCGAACGGGGGAGGAAGCGCGCTTGAGCCAGGCCTCAGTGGAGATGGCCTCCACGCCCGCCTGCAACTTGCCGCTGCAGCTGGATACCCGGCCACTCCTCCGCGCGCTGTGGGAGGATGCGCGCCGCGGCGTTCCTGCCTCAATCCTGGCGCGCCGCTTTCACGCGACGCTTGCGAGGAGTGTGACGGTGCTCTGCACGCGGCTGGCGGCTGAAGCAGGCACCTGCGACGTGGCGCTCACCGGCGGCGTGTTCACCAACGCGCTGCTGCTGCGCGACACGCGGCAGGCGCTGGAGGCGGCGGGGCTGCGGGTGCATGTGCATCAGCGGGTGCCGGCGAACGACGGGGGCTTGAGCCTGGGGCAGCTGGCCATCGCGGCGGCGCGGGACGGAAGGGGACGCTGACGCCATGTGCCTGGGGATTCCGGGACGGGTGGTGGAGGTGCTGAAGGACCAGAACGTGCTGATGGCCAAGGTCCAGTTCGGCGGCATTACCAAGCAGGCCTGCCTGGAGCACGTGCCAGAGGCGAAGGTGGGCGACTACGTCCTGGTGCACGTGGGCTTCGCGCTCTCTCGCATCGACGAGGCGGAGGCGGCGCGCATCTTTGAATTTTTGGAGCAGATGGGCGCGCTGGAGGAGCTCGCGGAGGAGCCGCCGTGAAGTACCTCGACGAGTACCGCGACGGCGCGGCGGCGAAGAAGCTCCTCCGCGCCATCCAGCATGCGGTGACGCGGCCCTGGGTGCTGATGGAGGTGTGCGGTGGGCAGACGCACACCATCGTGAAGTACGGGCTGGACGCGCTGCTGCCGCGGGAGGTGGAGCTGGTGCACGGGCCGGGCTGCCCGGTATGCGTGACGCCGCTGGAGATGATTGACAAGGCGCACGCCATCGCCTCGCGGCCGGAGGTCATCTTCTGCTCCTTCGGCGACATGCTGCGCGTGCCCGGCTCCCGCGAGGACCTCCTGTCGCTCAAGTCCCGGGGCGCGGACGTGCGGATTGTCTACTCGCCGCTGGACGCGGTGGCGCTCGCGCAGAAGCACCCGGACCGCGAGGTGGTGTTCTTCGCCATTGGCTTCGAAACCACGGCCCCGGCCAACGCGATGGCGGTGTCCGTGGCCCAGCGGCGCGGGCTCAAGAACTTCAGCGTGCTGGTGTCGCACGTGCTGGTCCCTCCCGCCATCACCGCCATCCTCCAAGCGCCGGACAACCGCGTGCAGGGCTTCCTCGGCCCCGGCCACGTCTGCGCCGTCGTCGGGCTGCACGAGTACGAACCCATCGCCCGCCACTACCGCGTGCCCATCGTCGTCACGGGCTTCGAGCCGGTGGACATGCTGGAGGGCATCCTGCGCGCGGTGAAGCAGCTGGAGGCGGGAGAGGCGCGGGTGGAGAACGCCTACGCCCGAGCGGTGCGCACAGAAGGCAACCCCGCCTCGCAGCGGCTGCTCGACGACGTGTTCGAGGTCTGCGACCGCAAATGGCGCGGGGTGGGCAGCATCCCGAAGAGCGGCTACCGCCTGCGCTACGAGCTGCGCGCCTTCGACGCCGAGCGCCGCTTCGAGGTGGAGGCGGTGGAGGCGCAGGAGTCCGCGCTCTGCATCAGCGGGCAGGTGCTTAAAGGCCTCAAGCGCCCGTGCGACTGCCCCGCCTTCGGCAAGCAGTGCACGCCGGAGACGCCGCTGGGCGCGACGATGGTCTCCTCCGAGGGCGCCTGCGCCGCCTACCACGCGTTCGGGCGGCACCTCCCCGAAGCCGAGGCGGTGGGCTGATGGCTCCTCCGAACGTGGACCTCTCAGCACTGGCGCAGAAGGCGCTGCGCAAGTCGCAGGAGAGCGTGCGCGCGCAGCAGGCGTTCTTCACGGAGAACTCGGAGCGGCTGGGCGCCTGCAGCGTGGCGATGGCGGCGGCGTTCGACGGGGGCGGGCGGCTGTTCGCCTTCGGCAACGGCGGGAGCGCCTGCGACGCGCAGCACCTGGCGGTGGAGCTGATGCACCCCATCGTGGAGAAGCGCCCGGGCCTGCCCGCGCTCTGCCTCACCCAGGACAGCGCGCTGCTCTCCGCCATCGGCAACGACGAGGACTTCTCGCTGGCCTTCGCGCGGCAGCTGCAGCTGCTGGCCCACAAGGGCGACGTGGCGCTGGGCATCTCCACCAGCGGCAAGTCGCGCAACGTGCTGCGCGGGCTGGCGGCCGCGCGGGAGAAGGGCGCGCTGACAGTGGGCCTGACCGGGCGCGACGGGGGCCGGATGGCGGAGGTGTGCGACCACGCGTTCCGGGTGGAGAGCTTCAGCATCCACCGCATTCAAGAGGTCCACACCGCCTTCATCCACGTCCTCTGGGACCTCATCCATGTCGTCCGCGGCGAGGAGGACGTGCTGTGACCGCCTTCGGCAGCTGCCCGGTGCAGATTGGCCAGTATGACCACGTGGTGCTCGGCCACGGCAGCGGCGGCCGGCTGACGCAGGAGCTGGTGAGCCGGCTCTTCCTGCCCGCGTTCCACAACGAGACGCTGGCCGCGCTGGAGGACCAGGCCACGCTCTCGCTGGAGCCGGGGCAGCGGCTGGCCCTGACGACCGACTCGTTCGTGGTGAGCCCACTGTGCTTTCCGGGCGGAGACATCGGGAAGCTGGCGGTCTGCGGGACGGTGAATGACCTCGCGGTGGGCGGCGCGCAGCCGCTCTATCTGGCGGCGTCCTTCATCCTCGAGGAGGGCCTGCCGCTGGCGCTGCTCTCCCGCGTGGTGCAGTCCATGCGCGAAGCCTGCGACCTGGCCGGCGTGAAGATTGTCACCGGCGACACCAAGGTCGTGGAGCGCGGCAAGGCCGACGGCCTGTTCATCACGACCACCGGCGTGGGCGCCCTCGCCCCCGGCGTGCGGCTCTCCATCAGCGCCGCGCGGCCGGGAGACGCCGTCCTCGTCTCCGGGCCCATCGGAGACCACGGCATCACCATCCTCTCCGTGCGCGAGGGCCTGTCCTTCGACACGGAGCTGCTCAGCGACTGCGCGCCGCTCTACCCGCTGGCAAAGGCGGTGCTGCGCGCGGCGCCCGGCACCCGTTGCATGAGGGACCCCACCCGCGGCGGCGTGGCGAGCGCGCTGAACGAGCTGGCCGTGGCCTCCCGCGTGGGCGTCCGGATTCACGAAGCCGAGCTCCCCGTGCGGCCCGAGGTCAAAGGCGCCTGCGAGCTTTTGGGGCTGGACCCGCTCTACGTGGCCAACGAGGGCAAGCTGCTGGCCATCGTCCCGCCCGAGCAGCGGGACGCAGCGCTCCAGGCGATGCGGGCCCATCCGCTGGGGGACCGCGCCCAGGTCATCGGCGAAGTCGTGGCCGAGGCGCCGGGCAAGGTGAGGGTCCGGAGCGCCCTCGGCGCCGAGCGCGTGCTGCCACTGGTGTACTCCGGCCTTACGTTTCTCGAATTCTCGGGCGAGAAACGTCCACTCGCGTGCGCCGATAACTCTTCATCGGTTCACCCTTCCAATCCGGAGTCCGCCATGTCGGTTTCAATCACCAAGGAACGCAGCTCAGGCATCCCGGGCGCCATCGTCCACGGCCTGACCACCCCAGTCCCCGCTACAGCGAAGTTCGCGGCAGCGAACCCGAAGTACTTCACGCAAGGGATGGTGAGGGCGGGAGTCGCGGTCAGCGCCACGGTTGCCGGAATTGATACTTTCATCGCCATCAAGAACGGTCTGGATAAGGACGCCAGCGCGGGCAAGAAGGTGCTCTCCGCAGCGACCGCTGCCGCCTCCGTCGGGACGACCGCCGCGCGCCTCACGCGGCATCCCGTGCTGGCACTCGCCAGCGCTGGCGCCGCCCTCGCCGGCGGCATCTTCCGCGACATCATGGAGTAGTCGTCATGACCCGACCCTGTGATTCGAACCACCGTCATCGCCACCACCACGGCCGGGAGATTCCTCCCGAGGCCGGCGTCTCCGGCGCCCTGGGCCACGTCGCGGTGATTCCGTTGGCGGCCGCGACGACCCCGAGCGCCCGAGTGCTGAGGGGCGTCGGCGGCAGCGCGGCGCTCGGCATGGCGGGCCTGGACACGTTCATCGGCTACAAGGTGGCCGCGGATCCCCACGCCAGCATCGAGAAGAAGCTCATCGCCGGCGCGACGGTGGTGGCGGACACCGCAGCGGCCATCGCGGCCTTCAAGGGAACGCCGTGGGCCCTCCTCCCGGGCGTGCTCGCGCTCGGCGCCGGCATCTGGCGCGACCGGATGGATTGAAGGCGCCACTGAAGGCAAAGGTAGACCCCGGCTGTTCGACGTTGAGCACCGGGATTGCGCGATAGGCCCGGAAGTCCCTGGCGCCTGCAGGGTTCGTCGCCTACCGTTCAGTCCGTCGCTTCCGATTGAACCGCGCGTTCCCCGGAGGGCCCGATGGCTGCGGAGGAGCCAGTCCCGTATGGGCGTAAGACCCAGCGGCGGCCCGCCATCCGCGAGCTCGATGTCCTGTGGCTGACAGCCGGCCTGAGCTGCGATGGGGACTCGGTGGCGGTGACGGGCGCCACGCAGCCCTCCATCGAGGACCTGGTCTTCGGCGCCATCCCCGGCCTGCCCAAAGTCCACCTCCACAACCCGGTGCTGGCGACGGCCAACGGCGCTGACTTCCTCAAGCCCTTCTTCCAGGCGGCGAAGGGAAAGGCCGCGCGCCCCTTCGTGCTGGTCATCGAAGGCTCGCTCCCCAACGAAAAAATAAAAGAGGAGGGGTACTGGGCCGCCTTCGGCACCGACCCTGAGACCGGCCAGCCCATCCCCACCTGCGACTGGGTGGACCGCCTGTCGAAGCACGCGCTGGCCATCATCGCCATCGGCACCTGCGCCACCTACGGGGGCATCCCGGCGATGGCGGGCAACCCCACCGGCGCGATGGGCGTGCAGGACTACCTGGGCAAGGACTTCAAGACCGCCGCCGGCATCCCCATCGTGAATGTCCCGGGCTGCCCGGTGCAGCCGGACAACTTCATGGAGACGGTGCTCTACGTCCTGTACCAGGCGGCGGGGCTGGCGCCGATGATTCCTCTGGACGACGTGGGCCGCCCCACCTGGCTCTTCGGCGCCACCGTCCACGAGAACTGCGACCGCGGCGGCTACTACGAACAGGGCGACTTCGCGGCGGAGTACGGCTCCAAGAAGTGCCTGGTGAAGCTGGGGTGCTGGGGCCCGGTGGTGAACTGCAACGTCCCCAAGCGCGGCTGGATGGGCGGGGTGGGCGGGTGCCCGAATGTAGGCGGCGTCTGCATTGGCTGCACCATGCCGGGCTTCCCGGACAAGTTCATGCCGTTCCTGGACGAGCCGCCCGGCGCGAAGATGAGCACCGCGGCCATCTTGATGTACGGGCGCACCGTGCGCTCGCTGCGGAACTTCACGCGGGCCTCGCTGGACAAGGAGCCCACGTGGCGCCAGCCGGGGCCGGTGCTGACCAGCGGTTCTTGAAAGGACCGAATGCCACACAGTGAGTCGTCTGCTGCACCGAAGCTGGTGGAGATGAACTGGGACCCCATCACTCGGATTGTGGGGAGCCTGGGCATCTACACGCAGATCGACTTCGCCAACCGGCGCGTGGCCGAGTGCCGCAGCACCTCCTCCATCTTCCGGGGCTTCTCGGTCTTCCTGAAGGGCAAGGACCCGCGCGACGCGCACTTCATCACCAGTCGCATCTGCGGCATCTGCGGGGACAACCACGCCACGTGCGCGATGTACGCGCAGAACATGGCGTTCGGAGTGCGGCCGCCGGCGATGGCGGAGTGGATTATCAACCTCGGCGAAGCGGCCGAGTACATGTTCGACCACAACATCTTCCAGGACAACCTGGTGGGCGTGGACTTCTGCGAACAGATGGTCGCGGAGACCAACCCGTCGGTGCTGGACCGCGCGGAGAAGACGCAGGCGCCCAACGCCAACCTGCACGGCTTCTGGACCATCGCGGACATCATGCGGGCGTTGAACCCGTTCACCGGCGCCTTCTACAAAGAGGCGCTGCAGATGAGCCGCCTCACCCGGGAGATGTTCTGCCTGATGGAGGGCCGGCACACGCACCCCTCCACGCTCTACCCGGGCGGGGTGGGCACTCAGCCCACCGTGCAGCTGTTCACCGACTACCTGGTGCGGCTGATGAAGTACGTGGAGTTCATGAAGAAGGTGGTCCCGCTCCACGACGACCTCTTCGACTTCTTCTACCAGGCGCTGCCCGGCTACGAAGAGGTGGGGCGCCGCCGCGTGCTGCTGGGCTGCTGGGGCTCCTGGCAGAACCCGGACACCTGCGACTTCAAGTACGAGAACATGTCCAAGTGGGGCCGGGACATGTTCGTCACCCCCGGCGTGGTGGTGGACGGGCAGCTCGTCACCACGGACCTGGTGGACATCAACGTCAACATGCGGGTGCTGCTGGGCAGCTCCTTCTACGACGACTGGGAAGAGGGAGAGACCTTCGTCACCAAGGACCCGCTGGGCAATCCGATTGACCGGCGCCACCCGTGGAACCAGACGACCGCGCCCAAGCCGCAGAAGCGGGACTTGAAGGGCCGCTACAGCTGGGTGATGTCCCCGCGCTGGCTGGACAAACGCACCGGAGACCACCTCGCGCTGGACACCGGCGGCGGACCTCTGGCTCGGCTCTGGACGACCGCCTTGGCCAACAAGGTGGACATCGGCTACCTCAAGGCCACCGGGCACAGCGTCAAAATCTATCTGCCGAAGACCGCCCAGCTGCCGGAGATGGAGCTGGAGTGGAAGATTCCCAAGTGGAGCAACACGCTGGAGCGCAACCGCGCGCGCTCCTACTTCCAGGCGTACGCGGCGGCCGCCGCCCTCCACTTCGTGGAGAAGGCGATGGCGGAGCTCCACGCCGGACGCACGGCGACCTGGAGCGAGTTCAAGGTGCCGGAGGAGGGGATTGGCTGCGGCTTCCATGAAGCCGTGCGCGGCGTCCTCTCCCACCACCTGGTCATCCGCGAAGGCAAAATCGCCAACTACCACCCGTACCCGCCCACCCCCTGGAACGCGAGCCCGCGCGACAGCTACGGCACGCCCGGCCCCTACGAGGACGCGGTGCAGAATACGCCGCTCTTCGAGGAGAACGGCCCGGACAAGTTCAAGGGCATCGACATCATGCGGACGGTGCGCTCCTTCGACCCGTGCCTGCCTTGCGGCGTCCACATGTACCTAGGCAACGGCAAGGAGCTGCAGGTCCGCCACTCGCCCACCTTCGGGGTGCAGGTCAAATGACGGCGCCCGCTCCCGACCACGGCAAGCTGATGGCGGACCTCGAACGGCTTCTGGCCGACGTGGAGGCCCTGCCGGACGCGCCGCTGCGCGAGAAGGTCCGCGCCGTCGTCCGGGCGGTGCTGGACCTCCACGGCGCGGGGCTCGCCAAGGTCACCCAGTTGCTTTCGCAGCACGGCGCCACCGGCTTCGCCGTTCTCAACGCCTGCGCGCAGGACCCGCTGGTCCACAGCCTCCTGCTCTTGCACGACCTCCACCCCTCTCCGTTCGCGGACCGGGTGGCCACCGGGCTCTCCAAGGTGGACACCTTCCTCAAGCTCAACGGCAGCAGCGTGGAGCTGGTGTCGCTCGCGGACAGCCGGGTGAAGGTGAAGATTCTCTCCAACCCCGCCGCCTCGCGCACCAGCCCGGACCGGCTCAAAGGCGCGGTGGAGCAGGCGCTGGTGGACGCGGCGCCGGATGCGGCCGCGGTGGAGATTGACCTCGTGCAGACGGCGGCAGCTCAAGTCGGAGCCACCCGATGAGCGACTCGGCGCCCCGTGCAAACGCAGATGCTGACCGGAAGGACGCGGCGCGGGAGCTTCACCTCACTGCGTCGGCCGGAGCCACCCGATGAGCGCCCCCGCCGCCCTCGCATCGTTGCGGGAGTTCGCCCGTGAGCGCCCCGCGGTGGAGCGCTGCGACCTGTGCAGCGTGGCGGTGGGCCCGGTGCATGACCACCTGCTGCAGCCGCGCGAGCGGGCGCTCAAGTGCGCCTGCGCGGCGTGCTCGCTGTTGTTCCCGGCGGACGCAGGCCAGCCCTGGCGGCGGGTGCGCCCGAAGGCGGAGCGCCTGTGGGACTTGAAGCTTCCGGACGCGCTCTGGGCGGAGCTGCACCTGCCCATCGACCTGGCCTTCTTTCAGCGCAGCAACGTGGCCGGCGCCCCGCTGGCCTTCTTCCCCAGCCCGGCAGGCGCCACCCAGGCGCTGCTGCCGCCCGAGGCCTTCGAGCAGCTGCTGATTGAAAACCCTTCGTTGCGCACGCTGGAGGAGGACGTGGAGGCGCTGCTCGCCAACCGGGTGGGCGAGGCGCGCGAGTACTACCGGGTGTCAGTGGACGTCTGCTTCGCGCTGGTGGGGCTCATCCGCTCCACCTGGCGAGGCCTCTCGGGCGGGACGGCCGCCTGGGCGGCCATTCACAGCTTCTTCGAACGACTCAAGGAGGCGCGCAGTGCCTGAGCTTCACTTCCAGGTGAGCGGATGCAGGCCGGAACCCTTTGCCGCGGGCCCCAGCCTGGTGCTGGCGCTGGAGATTGAAAACCGGTGTGAGCTGGAGGAGGAAATCTCCAGCCTCGCCCTCCAGTGCCAGCTGCGGATTCTCCCCCCGGCGCGCCGCTACTCCGACGCGGAGCAGGCGGGGCTGGTGGAGCTGTTCGGGGACGCCCCGCGCTGGGGGCGCTCCATGCCGCCCAGCTTCCTCTGGACGCACACCCAGAAGGGCGTGCCCGCGTTCCGGGGGCGGACCACCGTGCAGCTGCCCGTCGCCTGCACCTACGACTTCAATGTCGCCGCGACGAAATACTTCCACGCGCTGCAGGAGGGCGAAGTGCCGGTGCTGGCGCTCTTCAGCGGCACCGCCTTCTTCCACGCGCCGGACGACGGGGAGCTCACCGTCGCGCCCATCCCCTGGGCGAAGGAGGTCCGCTTCCAGCTGCCGGTCAGCCTCTGGAAGGAGCTGATGGACCAGTACTACCCGAACAGCGCGGTGCTGCGGGTGCGCAGGGACCTCTTCGACCGGCTCCAGCAGGTGAAGGCGGAGCGCGGGCTGTCCACCTACGACGACGCGCTGGAGTCGCTCTTGCCCGGCGGCATCCTGCGCGGGAGGGGCGCTGCATGAGCTCGCAGTCGCTGGAGGCGCTGGCCCGCGCGGTCCTCTACGAGGGCTACGCGCTGTACCCCTACCGGCCCACGGCGCTAAAGAACCGCCAGCGGTGGACCTTCGGCGGCATCTACCCGCGCGCCTGGTCCGACGCCCAGCGCGGGACGGAGCGCTGGTGGATGCAGACCGAGTGCCTCATCCACGCGGACGAAGCGACGCAGCTGCACGCGCGCATCCGCTTCCTGCACATGCAGGAGCGCACGGACGCGCAGGAGTCGCCCTGGACCGGTGCGCAAGAGGCCATCGAGCGCGAGGTGGCCGTCCCCGCCTGGCACGTGATGGAAGGGACCGCGGTCCGCCGGGCGGTGGCGTTCACCTTCGGCGGCGGGGTGGAGCGCCGCGGAGACGTGGAACGGCGGCATGAGACGGTCTCCGGCGAGGTGGCGCTCAGCGCCACGCGGGTGAACGCGGACGTGCTGCGGCTCACCCTGGTTGTCCGCAACACCACGCCCTTCGCCGGGGCGGACGACGCGCCCCGCT
>JBGART010000072.1:0-40347 GCA_044230055.1 Myxococcaceae bacterium
ACTTGCCGGAGGAAGTCGACGTTGTCTTCAGCTTCGTCGGGCCCCGGGATGCCCTCGCCAAGCTCGGCATCTCCGTCGACAAAAAGGCGACGCAACCCCTCGCAGCTGCAGGATGATTTCTCGATGCGGATCGAGTGGGACGGGTACGGGCCCGGGCAGGGGTTCGGGTTCGGGACACCGCGCACGGCTCGTCCGGTCGCCGACCTCAAGAGGTTGCCTCTCGTTGCGCTTGAGCCCGTGACCGACTGCCCGCGCCCGAACCCGAACCCGGGCCCGTACCCGTGAACGAAGGCGAACGCGAACGCGAACGCGTGCTCCCTACCCCTACCCGAAACACCGTTCCCCGCAGCCCGCAGCCCGAGACACCGTTCCCCGAAGCCCGCAGCCCGAAACACCGTTCCCCGCAGCCCGCAGCCTGAGACACCGTTCCCCGAAGCCCGCAGCCCGAGACACCCTTCCCCGCAGCCCGCAGCCCGAGACACCGTTCCCCGCAGCCCGCAGCCCGAGACACCGTTCCCCGCAGCCCGCAGCCCGAGACACCGTTCCCCGCAGCCCGCAGCCCGAGACACCCTTCCCCGGAAGCCCGCAGCCCGCACCCTGCCGCCTCTCGACTCCGCGCCGCCATCCGACAGCGAAGCTTCGTGAGCAATCGTGAGGCGCTCGACGCGAACGGGGGCATCACGCGAGGTTTGCGTGCCTACGCGCCGCTACGCGGCGCAACGCTCGACCCGAACGGAGGACGATGGCGAGGCGGCGTCAGCTGCCCCTCCCGCACCTGGAAGGTTGACGACAGGCGGTCCGTCGCGGGCTCCCAGAGTGCTTCGTCTCCCGAATAGACGCGGCCGGTGGACTCAAGCGCGCGGATGGAGTCCGCGAACCGTGCCTCCTTGAATCGGTCCGCGTACTGCGCGCGCAGCAGCCTTGTCACCTCGCGCAGCCGGCGATGCGACGTCTGGGGAAACAAATGGTGCTCGGTGTGGCGGCCCGCCTCGAGGAAGGCGCAACCCCAGAGCGCGGGCATCTTCAGGGAGAGCGAGCCCAGCAGCGGGTCCTTCTCCGAGCTGCGGCGCGAGGTGAGGTGCGTGCCGAGCAGGAAATACATCAGAAGCAAATTGTGGAGGCACACCGGGACGAGGAAGCCCCAGAGCGCGTAGCGGCCGCCGAGCGCGGCCATCAGGCCCAGCTGCGCGCCCACGTCGAACACCCAGACCCCGACGGCGAGCGCCTTGCGCCGCCGGCTGACGCCCGGCTGCTGCAGGTAGCGCGCGAAGAGCAGCTGCGCGTGCACGGCCATCCACCACAGCGGGCGCGACAGCAGGCTCACCGCGCTGTGGTTTCCGGGCAGGAGCACGATGCCCTTCCGGACGCCCGGCTGCGCCTCGTAGACGGCGACGTCGTAGACCGCGTCCGGGTCGTCAATGGGCTTGCCGAGCCAGGTGTGGTGCGCGTCGTGCTCGTGCTTCCAGGAGTCCGGCGTGAGGCCCGAGTAGAAACCCGCGATGAACGCGTGCAGCCACGCCAGGGGCCGGCTGGCGACGATGGCGTAGTGCATGAGCTCATGGAGCAGGCAGAAGAGCGCCACCAGAATCAACGCCAGCGGGACGCTCGCCAGCGCCGCCAGCGGCCACGAGGGCGCGCGCACCACCCAGACTTGAAGGCCGACGAACGCCAGCACCAGGCCCCAGAACTGGAGCAGCCGCGCGGGGTCTCTGCGGGGCGCCGGCAGCTGGCGGGAGAGCTCCTGCCGGTACACGCCCGCGCTGCGCGGCGCCGGACCCATGGCTTAAGCCCCGCTGGGAGGCGCGCCTTCCGGCAGCGCGGCGACGGGCGGGCGCTCCAGCTGGGGCGTGGGGCGGGGGATTTTCAGCGCGCGGATGGCATCCACCGCGGCGGTCAGCCGCTCCCACCCGGGCCGCCCGTAGCGCCGCTTGATGCCGAGGAGCCGCCAGACCAGCCGACCGAACCACCCGAGGAGCCGGAACAAGCTCTTGTCCTGCTTGACCGCCGGGTTCTGATGCACGAACCCCTTGAGCCAGCGGAAGTAGTGCGGCGGGTCTTCGATGGCCACGCTGCAGGCGCGCGGCGAGGCCAGCTCGTAGTTGGCGCGGTTGTGCGGGTGGGGCCAGGCGTCCATCAGCGCCTTGAGCTTCGCCGCGAGCGCGGGCCCGTTCGGCTCGGCGAAGACGGCCTCGTGCATCTGCCGGACGTGCTCGCGCCAGGCGTCGATGGCCGAGCCGAACATCAGCGTGCACCCGTCCGCGTTCGCGTGGTCCCCGACAATCCGCGCCGTGTACTGCACGATGGTGCCCAGGCCCCAGAGCCGCCAGTACTGCTTGAAGGTGTCGAAGTGTCCCCACGCCTTCATGTTGCCGCTGACGATGCGGTCGATGGTCTCCACCTCGCGCATGAACGCGCGCTCCACCGGGCGGAAGCGCTCCATGTCCACCTGCGGCGCCTTGAGCGCCTCCACTGCCAGCGGCACGAAGCGGGAGACGAACGACTGGGTGAGCGTGATGCCGGTGCTGAACAGCGGGTCGATGAAGCCCGCCGCGTGCGG
The DNA here is from genome assembly GCA_044230055.1 of Myxococcaceae bacterium. Lineage (GTDB taxonomy): Bacteria > Myxococcota > Myxococcia > Myxococcales > Myxococcaceae > JBGART01. The sequence continues at coordinate 2,558 of JBGART010000072.1, forward strand.
CGTGAGGATGAAGCCGTCACCCAGCAGCGTCTTCGAGGTGAACTGCACGCGCCCCGTGCGGACCAGCTTGCGCACCGGCCGCATCCCGCCCAGGTGGGCCTGCACGGTGGGGAAGCGCGCGATGACCTGGCGCAGCTCTTCCTCGGGGGGAACGGACTCATCCAGCGGGTACAGGCGGGGATCCAGCTGCAGGCCCACGCTGGTGACGCCGTTGTCGAAGGGGATGACCCAGATCCACCCGCCCTCGAAGCAGTGGTGCTGCGTGCCGCCGTGGCGCTTGAAGCGGAACGCCGGGTTGGGGCTGCCGACCGCGTCCTCCAGGCTGGGCACCTGCTCGAAGTGGCCGAAGAGGCTTCGGGTGTGCGTGTGCAGCTGCGGGACTTCATCTCTCAACCCGTACCGCCGCGCGAAGTAGGACGCGTGGCCGGAGGCGTCCACCACCAGCCGGCCGCGCAGCGTCTGTTCGCCCTGCGCGTCTTTGACGGTCAGCGACACGCCGTCGGCCGTGCGTGCGAAGTCCACGACCTCCGTCCGCTCCCGGTAGTCCACGTCGTACGCGGCGAAGCGGGAGACCAGGAAGGCGTCCACGTCCGCGCGCAGCACGTGGACATCCGGGCCCAGCGGGAGCTCCAGCGTCTCGTACATCAGCTCTTCGTTCGGCTGCAGCGGCACGCCGGGCGTGTGGTGCGCGAAGTAGAAGTGCTGCTTCGGATAGCCGGTGAGCCCCAGCTCCTTGAGCCCGAGATAGTGGGACATCTGATGGAACTCGGGGATGTCGTACGCGCGGCCCAGATAGTCGTAGCCCAGCGTGGTGGAGGGCACGGTGGACTCGCCGATGGCGAAGCGGGGATGGGAGTCGCGCTCCACCACGCAAACGGTGAGGCCCGCCTTGCGCAGCGCCAGCGCCAGCGAGGAGCCGGCAATCCCGCTTCCTACGATGAGGATGTCGTGACGCTCTGGCATGCGTCGGCGCTGTAGCCCCATCGACAGGGCGAGGCAAGACGGATACACGACGCGTCCGCCAATGGCCGGGCCCATCCTTCCGACGTCGTGCGACGTGGCCGTCATCGGCAGCGGGGTGGGTGGCCTCACCGCGGCGGCGCTCCTCGCTCAGGCCGGCATGTCGGTCTGCGTGCTGGAGCGCGAGAGCCGGCCCGGCGGCTACCTGGCCGGCTTCCACCGGAAGCAGTTCACCTTCGACTCGGCCATCCACTGGCTCAACCAGTGCGGCCCGGGCGGGATGGTGCACAAGGTCTTCGGGGCGTTGGGGGACGACGTCCCGGTGGCGCCGCCGCTGCAGCGCATCCGCCGCTACAAGGGCGACAGCTTCGACTACCTGCTCACGCGCGACACCGAAGCGCTTCGAGAACAGCTGGCCTCCGACTTCCCAGAAGAGCACAAGGGCCTGCGCCGCTTCTTCGACCTGGCCTACACGCTGGGCGAACGCATCACTGGCTACGCGCGGTTCATGCGCGCGGCGGACACGCTCTCGCCGGTGGAGTGGGTGACGCGCGGGCTGGCGCTGACGGGCTGGAGCTTCCCGTTCTGGCGGCTGGTGGGGGACCGCAACTGCGAAGCGCTCGGCGGCTTCTTCAAGAGCGAACGCCTGCGCAGCATCTTCTGCAGCGAGGAGGACATCCTGAGCTGCCTGGTGCCCATCGGCTGGGCGCACGTCGGGGACTTCCAGCGGCCGCCGCGCGGGGGGAGCCAGGCCTTCATCAAGTGGCTGCAGCAGCGCGTGGTGGCCGCGGGCTCGGTGGTGGCGCTCAACACGGAAGTGCAGGGGATTGAGCTCGACCAGCGCCGCGTCGTCGGGCTGCGGCTGGCGCAGGGCCGTGCGCTCAAGGCCCGCTGGGTCATCGGTGCGTGCGACGTCGACGCGCTCTTCAGCCGGCTCCTGCCGGAGGGCGCGGTGCCTGCCGACGTCGTCGCGAAGTACCGCTCGGCGGAGCTCTACAACTCCTGCGTGACGCTCTCACTGGGCTTGAACACGGATCCCCGCAAGCTTGGGCTGGATGAAGAGCTGGTCTTCCTCACCCGCGACGGGCTCCCGCGGACGGCGCACAGCGCGGGGGACCCAGCCACCGCCGGGCTCTCGCTGCTCGCGCCCTCGCTGCGCGATGAGAGTCTGGCGCCGCCCGGGAAGGGGACACTCACGGTGTACGTGGAGGCGAACCTCGCCTACGGCGACCACTGGAAGACGGAGCCAGGCCTGGTGCGCGGGCCGGCCTACCGCGACTTCAAGCGCGCCTATGCGGACGCCGTGCTGGAGCGCGTGGAGGCGAGGCTCGCGCCCGGCCTGCGCAAGCACATCGAGGTCCTGGACATCGCCACGCCAGTCACCCACCTGCGCTACACGGGCAACCGCAACGGCACCATCATGGCGCAGCGGACCACCAAGGCGAACATGAAGGCCAAGGTCTCCGGCTATCGAACTCCCGTGGACGGGCTGCTCATCGGCGGCCACTGGGCGGAGTTCGGTGGCGGAGTGCCGATGGCGGTGAAGGCGGCCTCGAACGCCGCCGCCATCGTGCTCAAGCGGGAGTGCCCCGCGCAGTTCAAGCGCCTGTGCCAGGTGCTGGATCAAGCGTGAGAGCCGTGCCCCGTGGCGATGGGGCGGTTGACAACCGGGCGTGTCGTCCCAACCTTCTGGTTCACCGTAGACACCCCTAACCCCAAGGAGAGACAGCATGAACCAGGACCAGATCAACGGTAAGTGGGAGCAGCTCAAGGGCAAGGCCAAGCGCGTCTGGGGCGAGCTGACGGACGACGACTTCAAGAAGGCGGAGGGCTCTGAGGACAAGCTCTTCGGCGTCATCCAGCAGCGCTTCGGTGACACCAAGGAGCTCATCAAGCAGAAGTTGGACAAGCTCACACTGAGCTGAGCGATTCGAAACCATGCTGCTCGCGCGGGAGAAGCTCTCGCGCGGGCAGTGTCGTATTCACGGGTGGGCGTCGAGATGATGGGTGTCCTGCTCGTACTCCTCGCCGCCACGCCGGACGCCGGTGCAGGCCCGGTCATCCTGAGAGGGAATGACGCGGGCTTCCTGGTGGACGCCGGAGAGCACGTCATCGCTCACGGCGAGCTCGACGGCGGGCTCCTGACGCCCCCGCTGGTGGTGACACCCAAGGTCGTCGTCGAGATCCGTGGCGCGAAGGTCCTCCCGACCGAGGTGTACCTGGACGTCCTGGACCTGCCAGCTGGCGCGCGCGCGGACGCGCAGACCGCCCGCCTCGTCCGGACGCAGCTGCTTGGCTTCCTGCGGCGCACGGGCTTCGAGCTTGCCGATGCGGAGGTGTCCCTCTCCGACGCCGGCATCGAGGTGGATCTCGACGAAGGTCAGGTGGAGCGCATCCTGTTTCCTGGCCAGCTCTCGTATCAGCTGATGCGCTTCAAGCTGGCGCTGCAGCTGCCGAACGACGTCTTCAACCGTTCGCTGCTGGATCGCCAGATTGCAGAGCTCTCGCGGACGCTGGAGCTGCCGGGCGTCCGCTGGGAGCTGGTGCAGACCGCCGAGGTGAAGCACGTCGGGCCGCAGGTGGAGAAGCTGCCCGCGCAGATGGACATCGAGGTGCAGGGCGAACAGCTGGTCCACGCGCGCCGCCCGTACGAGGTGCGGGTGTATTTGCCGGAGAACACGCTGGGCACCAGCCTGGGCATCGACGTGCGCTCCGGGTACAGCGACGGGCTGGAAGCGGGGCTCAACTACCTCTGGAGAGACCTCTTCGGGGAGGGCGACCGCCTGTCCGTCGCCGGCAGCGGCGGGGTAGGGCTGCGCGCGCGCATCGACACCGAGCGCGTCTACGCGCACTTCTCCCGCGCCTACGCCGGTGCCGCCTACGACAGCGCGCCGCTTTTTCCGGGCCTGCGGCTGAACGTCCGGCTCGAGTCCACCTGGCTTGCCCGCCAGCGCACCGACCTCGGCTTGGAGGACTACAACGCCCTGATGCTGGACGGGACCGTTCAGGCAGAGCTCACGTTCCGTCCGGGCCTCCGGTTCCTCGCGGGCTCCGGGCTGGAGTGGCGCCGGTTGTTCGGCTTCACGCCGGCGCCCGGCGTGGAGCTGCCGCCGGTGGTGGTGATTGGCAACCGCCTGCGGCCTTTCCTCCGCGTCGCGCACGAGTCGGTCTTCGACGCGTCCGTCAAGCGGTGGGACCGGCGCCACACCCTGGAGAGCGAGCTGCGCGAATACTTTCCTGCCGGCGGCGCGCCGGGGCTGGGCTGGGCGGATCTCCGGTACCAGTACGTGAGGGGGCTGGGCTGGCACGACCTGTGGGTGCGCAGCCGCGGCCGTCTGAGCTGGGGCGACGTCACCTTTCACGACGAGGTCTCCCTCGGCGAGTTCACCCGCGGTCTGTTCGGCACGCAGCACGTCCACTCGGCGGTCAACCTTCAGCTGGAGTTCCGCTTCTCCATCACACGGGACCTGCTGAAGCTCAGCGTGTTTCACGACCTCGCGGTCTTCGCGGTCCCCTCGCGCGTCGACGGCACGGTGGAGCCCGCGCTCGCCAACGGCTTCGGCCCCGGGCTGCACTTTCTTGTGCAGGAGCTGTTCCAGCTCGACATGTATGTCGCCTTCGGTTTTCGCCGCGGCAGCCCGCTGGGCGCGGCATTCTCGATGCAGTTCCAGAAGGCGTTCTGACGAGGTGACCGCGCCGCCGCAGGTGCGGCAAGCTGCCGCCATGCGAATCGCTTGGACGCTGCTCGCCTGTGCGCTGGGCGCGGCGGCACGAGGGGAGCCGCCCGACGCCGGGGCGCTCCAGGTGATGGCCTACAACGTCATGTTCGACGCCGCGACGCCGGACAAGTCCATCGACCTCATCGAGCGCGAGGATCCGGACGTGCTCTGCCTCACGGAGCTCACGCCGGGCTTCGCCAAGCGCTTCAACGACCGCCTGGGCGCGCGCTACCCGCACCGCTCCTTCGAGCCGCGCTCTGGGACCTGGGGCGTGGGCATGGCGAGCAAGCGGCCGCTCTCAAGCGCGAAGGTCTACCTGCAGAAGCCCCACCGCATGCCGGCGCTGGAGGCGCAGCTGGGCGGCGCGGAGGGACCGCTCACGGTGGCGTGCCTCCACCTGTTCCCGTCCGGCGCCAAGCAGCGCAAGGCGGACGGCCTCTTCCAGACGATGCACAAGAACGCCGCGCTGCGGACGCAGCAGGCGCGCGCCATCCTCGCCCGGTACCCCGCGGAGAAGGGCCCGGTGCTGCTCCTGGGCGACATGAACGAAGGCGTGGACGGCGGCGCGATGGCGGCCTTCGCAGGTGCCGACTTCCAGCGCGCCTGCGACCTGGCGACATCGAAGTGCGGGCCCACCTATCCCGGCGCCACCTCCGCGCTGCCCGCCATCTGGCAGGTGGACCACATCCTGGGCCGCGGCGTGACCTTCGAATCCGCCCGCGTGGTCCGCGCAGGTGGGTCAGACCACTTCCCGGTGACGGCCCGGCTCAAGCCGCCGCCGTAGCCTAACTGGCGAGCCGTCCCTTGGCGTGCTCGCGCAGCGACGTGAGCAGCTCGCCCCACCACAGGCCCAGCTCCCGCACGAAGTCCGCGGGCGGCTGGCCGTGCCGGACCGGGTGGTCTGGCCGGAGCGAGGCAAAGCCCCGGTGCACGACGGTGACCAGCGTGCCGTCCTCCGTCGGTTCGAACGCCACCTCCACCTCGGTCTCTTCTCCCGGCGCGAAGTTGCCCCCACGCCACTGGAAGACCAGAAGGCGCGGCGGCTCCCAGGTCTGGATGCGGCCCACCTCGAAGAGCTGAGGCCCCGACGCGCCGTCGAACGATTCAAAGAGGCGGCCGCCGGCGCGCGCCTCGAATTGCAGCGTCCCTACGCGGCGCCCGGCGACGCGGTACTTCGGCCCGCGCCGCCACCAGAGGTCCGTCTCCTGGGTGAACACGTCGAACGCATCCTGCGGAGGGACAGTCACGTGGACCATCACCTTCGCCTGGTCTCCGGGCAGCCGCGGCGGGTTCAGGGCCGCCTCCTTCCGCGCGTGCGCTCCGCGTGCGCCTTGAAGGCGCTCAGCTGGCCCTCCCAGAGCGACTCCACCTCGTCCAGCCAGCCGCGCAGCGCAGCAAACGGCTCCTGGCGCAGCTGATACATCCGCACGCGCGCGTCCTCCTCCAGACCCTGCTCCTCCACCATGCCAATGCGCCGAAGCACCCGCAGGTGCCGGCTCATCGCCGGAGCGCTCAGCTTGAACGCCGACGCGAGCTCTCCCGCCCGGCGCGGCTTCTGGCGGAGCAGATTGACCACCTCGCGGCGCGTGGGGTCCGCCAGCGCCGCCAGGGTTTCGCTCAGGGTCTCGTCGGTCATCAGGATTTCACGGCCTCGCGCAGGCGCTGCGAGAACCACCAACGGTGGCCCTCCAGGTCCTCCGCTTCATAGATGCGATCCGACCAGTAGTCGTCCCCATAGTCCTCGGTCTTGGGCTCCCGCAGAATCCGCGCCCCGGCAGCGCGCGACCGCGCGCAGTGCGCCTCCACGTCGTCCACGTAGACCATCAGGGACATCGTGTTCCCGCCGCCAATGGCCTTCGGACTGCGCCGGCTCTCTGCGTTCTCCTTCGCAGCGGAGTAGCCCGCCTGTCCGCCCACCATGATGAGCCCGTCGCCATACTCCAGCTCCGAGTGCTCTATGTGGCCGTTCTCGCCCTCCACTTTCAAGCGGACCTGAAAGCCGAACGCCTTGCACAGCCAGTCGATCGCCTTCGCCGGGTCTTCGTACCAGATGGCCGGAGAGATGCGCGGCCAGCCAGAGGGCGTCTTCTTCATCGGGTGCTGCTCCTGTTTGTTGGCTGAATATGAAAATAGTTAACCTAAGTGGTTAATCAATGCAAGCCCGCTGGCTGGCTGCTCTCAAGCGCGGTGCGCTGTGGGAGGCGGTGGCCGTGCCGCAGGCGCAAGGTGCAGCCGCGCCGACCCGCGGGCACATCGAGAGCTAACTCGGGTGTCCGCTACCCTGCGGACAAAGGGGATGAGAGATGCTCTAGGCGAAGCTGGCCCCGACGATGGGCCGCATCGCCATCCTCGGGCTCGTCGGCAAGGTGTTCCTGGAGCGGCCCAGAATTGGGCGCTGGCACGAGGACCTCGCCGGTTGGGAGAGCAAAGTCTGGCGGCAGCTGCGCGCCCCGGCGAACCGGCTCCGCGCGGTCCACTCCGGAAGCAGGCATCCGCTGCGCAACGAGTGGCTCGCGCCGGACCGCGGCAGCTTCTTTCAACTCCACGCGCTCGCCGCGAGCGCGCAGGCCAAGCGTCAACCGCCGCGCGTTCGCCGCTGAGCGCCCCGGAGCAGCGCGATGGCCAGGGCGATGACCGCCCACCCGCCGCCCCACGCGCTCTGGCAGTCGCAGCCCACGTGGACGCGCAGAGGGCCGTCCTCACCGCCGTCCGGCTCCGTGGCACCCGCATCGCCACCATCCGGCCCGCCGGTGCTCCCGTCGGGCGTCCCCGCGTCTCCGCCATCCGCTTCGCCGCCGCCAGCATCGATCGCCGCGCACGCGCCTGCATCCGCGTCGCAGCAGCGGCCCGCGGCGCAGGTGCCGCTCAGGCACTCCAGCGAGTCAAAGCATGGGTTGCCCAGCTCCACCTCGGCCCACGGCATGGCGTAGATGCGCAGCGCCTGGGTCGCCGGTTCGAATTGCTGCCAGAGGACGAGGAGCCGGCCGGGCCCGCCTTCGACCAAGGAGACCTGCTGCGCGTTGTCAGCTCCGGCGACGAGCGGCACGGCTGGCTCCATCCCGCCGTCCGACCAGACCCGCCGCCAGTAGAGATCCACGCCCGTCGCGCTCGGGACCTCGTAGGCAACGCGGTACGCCTTGCCGTCGAAGGCAGCCGACGACAACAGGGTTTCACCGTGCTGAAGCGGGTTGCTGGGGGCGAGGGTCAGAGGCCCGGCGCCCAGACGGACGCCGAGCTCTGAGACGCGGATGGCTCGAATGGCCTGCGTGTCGTAGCCCTGGGTGTAGGAGACCAGGAAGTCCTTGCCGTCGGAGGCGACGCTCAGGAACCGGGAGAAGCTGTCGGTCTGGATCGGCGGCGTGTCGAGCAGGCTCATCATCGTCGAGAGCCTGGACCAGCGGATGTTGGAATCGTCCTCCACCCAGGCGGCCAGCGCCTGGGCGCCGGAGGAGCCGACCGTGGCCCAGCGCACCAGTGCGGCTGGCTGACGGAGCGTCACTGGAGCCTCCGGTGTGCCGCCGTCCATGGGGACGCGGGAGGCAAGCAACGCATAGCCCACGCTGAACACGTCACCGGACCAGACGATGGCCGCTGTCTGAGCGAAGCTCGCCATGCGGCCGCCGTAGTTGTCGCGCAGGTCGTTGAGGATCCGCGCCGGCGCCGGAGGCACGCCCGTCGCGGGGAGCCTTCGCCACCACCAGCCGCCTCCGAATGTCTGCTGGGGCATGCCCTCGTGCCAGAACGCGTGAGTGCGTTGACCGTCGAAGCCCACCGTCGGCTTCCAGGCCACGGTGCCCGCATCGGTCAGGTCTGTCGTCGGAGAGACCGGACCGCCCAGCGCGCTGAGCGTGCGTGCGCGGACGACGGCGCCCGTCTCCACGTTCTCCCACCAGGTCACGGTGTATTGCCCGCCCGTCCAGACGCCGCGGGGTTGCCGCTCTGCGGAGCTCGCTTCGACGAGGTGACCGCCTGGAGGGGAGGTGACAGAGAGGCCCGCGTCCGGCAGCACCTGGACGGAGCGCGCGCGGGTGACGACCTCGAGCGGCGCCTGACGGACCTCCAGCGTCAGCAGCCCCGTGCCGTTCCAGGCGAGGTTGACCACCACGTTCGCGTCCGGGACGGGGACCACCAGGGTCGGGCCGAACGGGGCGAGGGTGCCCGTGTCGAACCGCCGCAGCGCCGCGGCCTGCTGAAGCGGTCCCCAGGCAACCAGGTAGTGACTGCCATCGAAGGCGATGGCCGGGTTGAAGAGCTCAATGCCGGCGCTCACCAACGTGACCGGGCTCGCGTCGATGAGCGCGCCCGCAGCGTCCAGGCGCTGCACGCGCAGGGTGCTGTAGTTGGCCCAGAGCAGCACAAAGCGGCTGCCATCCCAGATGCCGTGGAGGGGCGAATCCCTGAACGGAGTGCCGCCCGGGCTGTGAGTGCGCGCCGCCGCCGTCGGGACGCCCTGACCGTCAAGCGCGCGCGAGCCGAGCATTCCCCCTCGCTCAACCCAGGCAGTGAGAAGCCCCGCCGAGCCCACCAGCACCAGTGGGTTGTCCGCCAGATCCGTGCTGCCAGAGATGGACGTGGTGGCGCCCACCGGTACGCCCGTCGCATCCACCCGTCGCGAGACCATCCCGGACGTGGTCCCGGACACGACGACGAAGCCGCCCCCGCTTGCTGCGACGCCGGAGAACCGCCCGTCCGCGACGAGGGTCCGAACGGGCCCGACGGACCCGGAGGTCACATCGATGGTGACTCCCACGAGATCATCGGTCGTGGTCATCCGGTGCCAGACCGCCAGGCACGTGGTTCCCAGGCACGCAACGCTGGGATCCCAGTGGTTGGCCGCCTGGGTCGTCAGCCGGATGCCGGTGGCATCCAGGCGATTTCCCGCGGCGTCGTACCGCACCGCGGAGACCGAGGTCAGGATGCCTCCGGTTCGCAGGTCTTCGAAGACCGCGATGACTCCACCCGGATAGGTCGCCATCTCCACGAAGCCGGAGACGACCGCCGCGTCGTTGCGAACGGGCGTGGGGCCGATGGCCTGCCGAGTTCCCGTCCAGCCCAGCGCCGCCGTGCAGAGTATTCCTGCAAGCAGGGCGAGGAGGCGGTTCACCTCCTCATGCTATCGGGCACGGGCGCTCACACTCCCGCCCACCCGGGCCGTGCGGAGCCCACATCGTTCAGAACGTCGGGTTGATGTTGACGTAGCGGTCGGTGACGAGGTCCGCCACCTGCGCGGGCGTGCATTTCCCCGGGGGGCACCGCGTGGCGATGGTGAGGTTGTGGGCGTACGCGGCGGCCCGGAAGTGCTCGTTGGTATCGGAGTTCCACGACTGGATGTGGTTCTCCATGCAGTGGTTGCCCCAGGCCTCGGTGTAGCCGCGCGAGCCGAAGGTCCCCAGGCACGCCGAGTAGCTCTGCTTGCCGCGCGACTCCTGGTACTTGCACCACGTGGTCCGGTGGAGCGAGTTGATCCGGCAGTAGCAGCCGGTGTCGCACGGCGAAGAGACGCCGCGGTCAAAGTTGCAGCGCCCGCCGTTCGAGCAGATGCCGACCTCCACCACGATGCCCTCGATGGGGAAGATGCGGCCCGACTGGCCGATGATGAACTGCGCCATCCCGCGCAGCCCACGCTCGTACTCCGCCTGCGCGGTGCCCTTGAGCGCCTGGAGCGCGGGGATGAGCGTGGCCGCGTCGACAATCCATCGCCCCACGCGGTCAGGCGTGGGATTGGCGCTCACCACCCTCGCGCTGACGCCAGACGCGGTGTAGCTGCAAGACATCGCCTCGTAGGGCCAGCGCGGGTGGGTGGTGGCCGTGCACGTGCCCTCGGTGTACGGCTTCCGGCTCAGCGCGGCGGTCAGCGAAGCGGGCACCGTCACGGTCCCCGGCGGCGCCGGGCACTGGTCGGGCACGCCGGGCGGCATGGCTTCGCAGGGCTTGCCGCAGTCCTTCTCCACCTCGAGGATGCCGCCCTTGCAGATGTAGAGGATGTTCGCGTTGCCGCCGACGGTGTTCCCGCCGCAGTAGTGACCGCCCTCGCTGCCGCAGGTGAGGCAGGCGCCGCAGTCCTTCGCGCAGTTGGTGCAGGTCTCGCCGATGACGCACTTGCCGTCGCCGCAGACCGGCGCGTCCGGTGGGCACTGGTCCGCGCTGCCGCCTTGCCCCGTTTCGCAGGGACGCCCGCAGTCCTTGTCCACCTTCAGCGTGCCGCCCTGGCAGAGGTACAGGACGTTCGGGTTGCCGGGGTTGCCGTTGCCACCGCAAGAGCGCGCGCCTTCGCCGGTGCACGCCAGGTTGCAGACCCCGCAGTCCCCGGGACAGTTCGAACAGGACTCTGTCTGCGCGCAGGTGCCATCCCCGCAGGTCGGCTCCACCGTGCCGCCGCCGTCCTTGCTGCCCACGTCACCTGCGTCGCCGGTCAGCGGGAGCACGTCCAGCTCGCTGTAGCCGGTGCAGGCGGCGAGAAGGAGAGTGAGGCTGGCTCCGACGAGGTGGCGCGCGCGGGGAAGTGAGCTCATGCCCCAAAAGTACCTCTGCCCAAAAGCCGCCAGCGCGCGGGCTCCTACAGGTGAAACCGCGGCGTGTCTGGAGTGCAGGGCGATGTGGTCAAGTCTTCCAGCGTTGATGCATCATTCAGCGAAGCGGCGCCTCCGTCATCGTGTCGCGAAGGACGACGCCGCCGCCGGCGACCACGGCGTTGTGGCCCTGTCCGGTGGCGCCGCCCATCACCACCATCCGTGAGCCCGCGCTGCCGGCCACGAGCTCGAAGGCGGGGTAGCCCTTCTCCGTGGTGTTCCACTCTCGGATGAAGGAGCCCGAGACGGAGATCACGTTGTTGATGCCTTCGACGCGGATGCCGTTGGCGCCCAGGACTGCGCAGTCCAGCTGCGAGATGGAGATCGACACATCGTTGGCCTTCACGTTGACGCCGATGCCGGCGGTGCCCATGTCGTACTCGTTGCGCACGCCCTGGTGGGTAATCTGGCTGAAGGTCGCGCCCTGGACGCCGCTGCCAATCACCTCGATGCCCACCGGGCAGATGTCGCACTCCATCTGGGAGACCTTGGGCTTGGAGGTGATGCCCGCGTTGGCGCCGCTGGTGCTGCGGTCGAACTGGAGGCCCGCGCGGTAGCCGAAGAAGAACATCTGGCCCATCACCGGGTTGTCGTTGCGCAGGCTCTTCAGCCCAACGCCGCTGCTGATGGTGAACTTCATCACGTTCTTGTCCGCGCTCCAGAAGGGCCAGAAGTGCAGCTGCTGCACGTGAACCACGTCGAGCGCGTGGTCGATCTGAATCCCGACGAGCAGCGGCTGACCGCGAATCTCGAAGAGGTGAATCTGCCCGACCGACCCATTGGGGTTGACCGGGTAGACGCCAATCCCCTTGGTAGGGTTTTGCATCTTGATGTTGGAGACGGTGACCTGGTCCGCCTCCACGCGGATTTGGAAGTCGTAGTCCATGTACGGCTGCCAGCCGGGGTTGTTGGTCGGAGGCTGCTCCTGCGTCAGCATGAGATCCCTCAGCTGGGTGCTGTGGCTCAGCCGCACCGCCGGGCCCAGCAGCGTATGCGTCTGGGCGAGGATGGTGGCGTATCCCACGCCCTGGACGATGACCTTCTCCGGTACCGCGATGGACGCGGTCTTGACGTCGAAGGTGCCGGCGGGAATCTGCAGAATGCCGCCCTTGCCCTTCAGCTTCTCCAGCGCACAGGCGAACGCGGGCGAATCATCCACCCCGTCATCGGCCTTCGCTTCGGGAGTGCAGCCCGCCTGGGTGAGGAGGAGGACGCTTCCGCCGCCGCTGCCGCCAGAGGACGAACCGTCGCCCGGGGGGCCCTTGTCGCCGGTGGGACCCTTGTCGCCGGCAGGGCCTTTGTCACCCGTGGCACCCTTGTCGCCGGTGTTGCCCGTCGTGCCCGGCTGTCCTGTTCCTCCGGGCAGCACTGAGGCCGAGCAGGAGCAGAGCAGGAACACCAAAACCGCGCTCGTCTTGGGGAGGGTCATGCTGTCAGCCTACGTCACGGGTCTTGTGGCAACGGGGCGGACTGCAGCGATGACGCGCTGTCGCGTCACCTGTCACCTGAGTGGCTCAGGGTCGCAGGCGCCCCAGGGGCTTGCCGCTAGCGCCGAACCGCGCGCAGCTGTTCACGGAACGTGTTGGCCACGAGGTAGACGAACGGCACGTCGCCGAAGGCGACCGTGTCTCCGTCCTGCAGGACGATCTCCGCATCACCCGTGGGCTGCGCGTTCAAGAAGGTGCCGTTGGTGGAGCCCACGTCCTGCACGCTGCAGCGCTTCTGCGGATCCATCCAGCGGACCACCGCGTGTCGCTTCGACACCGAGGGATCGTCAATCACCAGGTCACAGTCCGGAAGCCGGCCCACCTGAAGGATCTCCACGCCGCCGAGCGGCGGCAGCGAGGCGACCAGCAGGTCATCGAAGGCCGTGACCATGGCGATAAGGTCCTCGGCGAGCTTCGACCGCTTGGCCATCGCGACGGTCTGGCCCGCGGCCAACGCCATCGCCGCCCGCGCAAGCAGCGGCTCCGGCGGGCGCTGAATCAACGCGAAGGGGCCCACCTGGTTCCGGAAGCCCGCCTCATCCAGCGTCCGCGCAAGAACTCGCACCTCGTTGACCAGGAGCACGACCGCAGTCTAGCGCGCACGTCCGCAGCGGCGGATGTGGGCGTTCCGGCGTCAACCTCAGACCCGGACCTTCGCCCCACGCAGCACAGTGAGCCCTGCCCAGACCTCAATCGCCCCGATGGCGAGCGGGAGGATGACCACCGCATGGCGCCCGGTCGCCACCGCGAGGCCCGCGTCAAAGACCTGCAGGGCCGCGTCGCCGAAGAGCACCCAGGCCAGCGCCTCCCGCTTGCCGCGGGCCGCCAGCGCCACCAGGGCGGCTCCGAGCAGGACGGTCCGGCTGGCGAACATCAGCCCCAGCTGCCGCGCCGGATCCGACGAGCTCCCCGGAACGGCCTTCTCCGGCGCAACCATCAACACGAAGGCGAAGAACACGAGCAAGGCGCCGCGGAAGAGGGCGAGCCCGCGCGCAAGACGGTCCGGCCAGGTGCTGCTTCGCATCGCAGGAACCTCCTCGGTGGGTTCACTTGCTTGTCGTTGACCCGCTCAATAGAGAAGCGGGAACCCTATCAAATGAAAGTCGACGCCGGGCCGCGGCTTGCGCTTGGGCGGCGCTTCGCGCGATGACCCCGGCCGCTGCCAGCCATGCCCTGCCTCGACGACAACGGCATCCTTGAGTTCGTAGACGCCCGCCTCCCGCCCGCAGCGGCCCGGGCGGCGAACGCTCACATCGACGGGTGCAAGGACTGCCGGAAGCTCGTGGCGGAGCTGGTGCGCCAGCGCTCTCTCTCCGGCCTTCCTTTGGCGAACGCAGAAGCGCAGACCCTCCCTTCGGACGACGCGCAGCGGAGGAGTCCGTCCGCGCTCCCGCAGGGGACGAGGGTGGGGCGCTACGTGGTGCGCGCGTTGCTGGGGCAAGGCGGGATGGGCGTGGTCTACGCCGCGCATGACCCGGAGCTGAACCGCGAGATTGGCCTCAAGCTCTTGCGCGCCGACGAGACCGGCGAGCGCGCAGCCACCGGGCGCACCCGGCTCCTTCGCGAAGCGCAGGTGCTCGCGCAGCTCTCGCATCCGAATGTCGTGGCGGTGCACGACGTGGGGACCTGGGAGGACCAGGTCTTCGTCGCGATGGAGCTGGTCCCGGAGGGGACGCTGGCGCGCTGGCTCAAGGAGGAGCAGCCCACCTGGCGCGAGCGCTTTCAGGTCTTCCTCCTCGCAGGCCGCGGACTTGCCGCCGCGCACGCAGCCGGCCTCGTCCACCGCGATTTCAAACCCGACAACGTCCTGGTGGGGCGCGACGGGCGCGTGCGCGTCACCGACTTCGGGCTGGCCTGCCCGGAGGCCTCTGAGCGCTCTCCCTCCACCGGCGACTCGCCGCTCCTGTCGGAGCTGCGCACCACCGCCGGCGCGTTGATTGGCACGCCCGCGTACATGGCCCCGGAGCAGCTCGCCGGGAAGGACGCGGACGCGCGGGCGGACCAGTTCGCCTTCTGCGTCGCGCTGTACGAGGGCCTCTATGGAGAGCGTCCGTTCGCCGGGGACTCGGTGGGAAGCCTGGGCCGGGAGGTATTGGCGGGGCGCATCCGTCCGCCTCCCCGGCGCAGCGCGGTCCCCTCCCGGGTGAGGCGCGTTCTGCTCAAGGGCCTCGCCACGGACGCCGCTGAGCGCTTCCCGTCGATGGAGGCGCTTCTCGCGGAGCTGGAGAGGGACCCTTCCCGGACTTGGCGCCGCTGGGCGCTGGTGGCGGTCACCGCGGTGGCCGTCATCGCCGCGGTGTCGATGGGCGTCCGGTTGGACCAGCGGTCCAGGCGCTGCCTCAACGGGCCCAACCCGTTGGCCGGCGCATGGGACGAGGAGGTGCGCGCACGGCTGGAGGAGGTCTTCTCGCGCAGCCCGTTGCCCTACGCGGCGACGGCGTGGCGCCGCACCGCTTCGCTGCTGGACGCCTACGCCGCCGACTTCGCGCAGCAGAGCCGGGCGCTCTGCGAAGAGAGCGCGGCCACGGCGGTCTCAGTCTCGCGCGGCGCGTGTCTGGACGAACGGAGGGCGGAGCTCGCCGCCTTCACGGCGCTGCTGCTGCGCGGAGAACCGGCGGGAATTGAGCGCGCGCCGCTTGGCGCCGGAAAGCTCACGACGCTGGCGAGCTGCACCCGCCCGCCGCCCCTTCCCCCGGATGAGGCGACCCGTGCCCGCCTGCAGGCCGCCGGCGCGCGCCTGGCCACCGTCAACGGGTACCTTCTCGTCAACGACTTCACCGGTATGTCCGTCGTCGAGGAGGTCCTCGCAGAGGCGCGGGCCCTCGGCTACAGACCGCTGGAGGCGCGGGCGCTCAGCGCGCTGAGCAACTTCCAGGAGCGCGCGGGAGATCCCAAGAGCGCGGAGAAGACCCTCCACCTGGCGATTCAGGCGCTCCAGGCCACGCGAGATGACGAGGGCGCGGCGAAAGCCGCCCTCGGGTTGTTCGGCGTGGTGGGGATGCTCCTGCAGCGCCCCGAGGAGGCGCGCCTGTGGGCGGCCTACGCCAGCGCCGCGGTGGAGCGGGCGGGCAGCGGGCCCCTGTTACAGGGGCGGCTGTTTCACGCTCTGGGGCAGTTCGAGACGGAGCAGGGAAACCGGGACGTGGCGTTGCGCTGGCAAGAGCAGGCGTTGCAGACGCTCGCGAAGGTCCTCCCTGCGGATGACCCGGACATGTCGCAGGTCTACATCTCTGCCGGACTGGCGTTTGGGAATGCAGGCCGCTGGGAGGAGGCGCTCGCGCTGTTCCGCCACGCGCTGAGCAACGAGGAGGCGGCCTACGGTCCGGAGCATCCCCGCTGCTCCGCCTCGGTGCAGGCGCTCGCCACCGCGCTTCTGACGCTGGAGGACTACGAGGAGGGGCTCCCGATGGTCGCGCGTGCCATCCGGTTGCGAGAAGCGTATCTGGGGAGGGACCACTTTCGGGTGGGCATCCTGCTCGGCAATCGCGGCGTCGCGCTCAACGCCATCGGCCGGCACGAGGAGGCGCTGGCCGACTTTCGCCAGTCGGAGGCGATTCTGATGAAGACCTTTGGTCCTGCTCACTCCAGGGTTGCGAGCGCCCGGGAGAACATCGCGCGCGCGCTGGTCGCCCTCGGCAAGCCGCGGCAGGCGCTGGTGGCCGCGCAATCGGCGATGCGAATCCGTCTCGCGGCGCCGCCGTCGCCGGAGCGAGCGGAGGGCCACGACGCGTTGGGGATGGTCCTGGCGGCGCTCGGCCGTCACCGCGAAGCCATCGCCCACCACCGCAAAGGCCTTGCCCTCAGCGACGCAGCGATCGCCGAAGTGCACCCCTACAACGCGGAGTCCTTTGTGAGCATTGGCACCAGCCAGCTCGCGCTGGGAGACGCCGAGGGCGCGGTGGGGAGCTTCAGGCAAGCCCTCGAGCTGCGCGGCAAGGTGGTACGCAGCCAGACCGCCTGCGCGAAGATTCAGGTCGCGCTTGCCCGGGCGCTGCTCGCCACCAGGCGTGACGCGGGCGAGGCGCAGCTCCTGCTCCAGCAGGCCATCGCCCAGTTGTCGCATGCGCCTGCGTACGACCAGGCGTCACTCCTCGAGGCGCGCGAGCTCTTGGCGAAGCTGGCCTCCACCGGGAAGGCGAAGGTCGTGGCGGACTCGGCCCCCGCAATGCATTGAAGGGCCCACGCGCTCTTTTGAGAGCAGCGCGTGGACCCTCTTCGGTCAGGGTCGAGAGGCTTTAGATGGCGGAGACGTCGACGTCGACGAAGCGCGCCTCCTGCGTCTGCGAACCCAGCCGCGCGCGGACGTAGAGCTTGAGCGACACCTCACCGGTGGAGGTGGCGACGGGCAGGTACCGCCAGGACAGGCGCACGTTGCCGGAGGTCTCGCCGGCGCTGGCCAGCGCCGCCGTCGCCCGCGCCTCAATCTGCGCGCGGGTCAGCTGGGTGCGCAGCAGGTGCCCGCCCTCGGCCAGCGGCGGCCACTTGAGCAGCACCTTCCGCAGGGCGCCGTCCACGCCGTGCGAGAGCACCGCGCGGTTGCCGTCCACCTCGGTGCCGTTGACCGCGCGGAAGACGAACGTCTTGTAGGTGTGCAGCCGGGCCGGGCCGCGCAGGCCGTCCTGTTCATCCTGCATGAGGCCGCGGCGGGGCAGGGCGCGGCCCACCTCGCCCGTGCCGATTCCGAACTGGCCCAGGCGCGCCAGCGTTCGCGAGCGGAGCTCCGCGTCGGAGAGCTCGCTGGCCGGCCCGGTGGGCGCGGCGGAGACCGCGGAGATTCGGCCGCGCTGCAGCTCTGCCTGCAGCTCCCAGCTGGCCGCCTTGTAGACCGAGGCGGGGCCGTAGGTCTTGACGGCCGTCGCGCCGCCCGTGGCGCCGAGCAGCGACTGGGTGACGTTCCCCACCGTCATCCGGTTGAGGCGCAGGCGCTCTGCCGGGAGCGTGGCAGGAGGTGGGGTGGCCAGCGCGCTGGAGTCGATGGTGAAGGACGTCAGCGCCTGGGAGGCCACGGCGTTCGGCGGGTCGCTGTCGCCCGTCGCGTCAGCCAGCTTGGCGCAGCCGTTCACCAGCAGCGCGCAGAGGAGGATTCGAGGAATAGAGGTCATGGTCGTCGTCTCTCTTGGATGGCAAAAGGGTTCAGGGAAGGACGCGGCCCGAGGTGGGCGCGCAGCCGGAGATGAAGAAGTAGGTGGAGCCGGTCTTGCTGCCGGTGTCTTCGCGGTCGCGGAACCCGCCCCACTCGTACATGTGCTCGCGCAGCGAAGCGCTGGAACCCATCACGATGGAGACCGGGCAGTCGTCCGCGCCCGAAGAGTCGTACGCCTCGTCGAGCCAGTTCTCTCCCACGCCGTTGTCGATGGAGCCCCACGCGTAGTCGCCCACGTAGGTGGTGACGTGGTTGCCGCAGGACGAGTCGCCGTGGAACGCGTTCCAGACGGTGAAGGTGCTGTCGGAGTCGGTGAACGCCGCGCGGTAGCCGCCGTTGGACCAGGTGTCGTAGTCGCCTGACTGGCAGGCCTTGATGACGGCGATTTCAAGGTCTCCGCCCTGGGCCCCGTTGCCCCAGAGCATGTCGTCATCCGTGTCCGCCGAGCAGTCGTAGCTGGAGTTGCCCATCGACAGGCTGCTGTACGCGGGGGACACGCTGTGGCCGCCGTGCGTGTGGACGTAGATGACGTCCACGTTGTCCGCGCCGTAGTTGGAGAGCGTGTCCTCGCCGGTGACGGACTTGCTCAGGTCCTCCCAGTAGCTGCCGTGGGCGGCGCTGTTGTTGCGCGTGTACGCTTCATCCCAGTCACCGCCCAGCATCAGCGTCGTGAACGGGAGCTTGAACGCCGCCGCCGTGGACGTGTGGACGCTGTGCGAGGGTCCGGACGCGCACTGGCCCGCGCCGTTGAAGTTGGCGATGCCATAGACGATGGTCTCGTCGAGCGCGAACGCCTGGGTGGACAGCAGGGTGCAGAGCGCTGCCATGCCCGCGCGAGCGAGCTTGGGTCTTGCCTTCATTGTGGGTGCCTCCGGTCATTCCCGGCGCGAAGTTGCGCGGGCTACCCGTTATTCGCGGGCAGGACCGGAGTTCTGACATTCAGCCCTGAGGCGAGGTCTCCGACACGGCGGTGAGGGAGGGCGCTTCGCCCTCGTCGGTCAGGCTCGACTTCACGGCCGCAGCTGCGACGGCGAGGCCGCGCTTGCTGAGCAGGCCCTTGCGGTCGATGGGGAGCTTGCGCCGCACCGCGCGCTCATCCTCGGAGGTGTACACGAGCAGCTCCAGCGCCCGCTTGGCGCCGGCGCCCTTCACCGTTCCGCCAATCACCGCGTCGACGGAGACCTTCTTGCCGCCGCGCCCGGGCTGGACGCAGGTGTTCGAACGGCAGAGCGTCTTGAGCAGCTGCGCTCGAACCTTCGCGCCGCCGGTGCCTTCGATGGCGACGACCGCGATGCGATCCTGTCCAACCGCGACGACGGAGAGCGTCGTCACCACCAGCGCGGCCCAGCGTCCGAGTGAGTGCATCCGCACCCTGACAGCACGCTTCATGCCTCCCCCCTCCCAGCCCAAGCCTTCGGAAAGACAGGCGGCCCGCCGCCCCGCTTACACGCAGGTGGAGCATCGGCGCGCCACCCTGGCGTACGCGGGGGTCTATTTCAGGCGGACCTGCACTCCGACGGAGGGCACGCCGGCCTCGGAGACGACGTAGAGGAGGTAGTCCCCGGGCGGCGCCTTCTGCGCGTTCGCGGGCGGACTCAGCGTGAGCGTGGTGCCGCTCAGCGAAGCCGTCAGCGGAACGATGCGCTGGTTCTCGTCGAAGTTGTGGGTCACCGAGCCCGGGGCCATCAGCACCGCTCCGCGGGTGGCGCGCGGCACCGGCCCACCGACGATGACATTCACGGTTGGACCGCCGGCCGTCATGGCGATGGGGTTGGTGTTGCCACGCACGGTGGGGCGGGGGCCCTTGAACACGATTCTCGCCACAGCACTGATGACAGTTTCGGATGACGCCGGAAACGCGACGGCGCGCCAAGGCGAGGGTCTTGCGTTGCGTCTGATGAGGTGGTGTTGGCTTAGAGCCGGCGCTGATAACAGAAGGAGCGGATGACGCTGCCGCGGTCGACCTGCGCCAGCACGCTGTGGCCCGCGAACTGATCCCCGGTGACGTCCATCAGGCACTGATGCGCTTCATCGAGGGTGTCCAGGTAGCGCGAAGCGAGGCGAAGGAGGGTGGCCTCTGACTCCCCTCTTGCCCTGGCCTCGTGAAACGCGTTTGCGAGCGGCTCCAGGGACGCCCTGAGGGCTCGCGCCGCTTGCTGGAGCGTCGGCGCCGTGTCCTTCCGTCTCGTCTCGAGGCGGCCGCGCGCGTGCTCCATCCGGGTCACCCGTGGCGCCAGGGTGGGATCTGCCTCTGCCAGCGAGCGCAGCGCGCGCTCACGAAGTCGCGCCATGCCGACCGCACGGGACAGCGTGAGCAGCCCCTCTCCGGTCGCCGTGTCCGCGCCGCTTGCGGCGCTCTGTTCGCTGTTGCGGACCAGGTGCGCCCACTCCTCGTGCGACCGGGGATCCGCCGCGGGGGGCTTGACCCGCCCCGGGTTCGCGCGCGCCACCTCCTGGCGAAAGTGCGCGATGGCCGTGCGAGAGCTCAGCGACATCCCCACGAAGTCGAGGATGCCGTGTTCGATGCCGCGCAGCCCGGCGTCCTCGAGGAGCGCGTTGGCGAGGTTCATGAACAGGCTGAGGTTGACCTCTTCGTAGAGGTGGGTGGCGTTCAAGAGGAAGAACATCCGGGCGATTCGATCCACCCGCTCCTCCAGCGGCATCTCGCCGGGCGCCGCCAACCTGCGCAGCTGGAACCAAGCCGCCTGCAGGTACCGCTCGCGCCGCGCCAGGCTGGGGGACCGGTAGAAGAGGTGATCGGCCCAGCGCGACAACCGGGCACCGGGAAGCGACACGCCCGGCGAGGTCCGCTCAGCCCGCTCCACGAAGCCGTCGCGGAACTTCGCCGACACTTTGACCAGCGCGTCGTCCAGGCCGCCGATGGACATGATGATGCTGGAGTCCTGCCGGCTTCCTCTGCCCTTGTAGCGCTGCACCGCGTGAAGCCCGTCGAGCCAGCTGTTGAACTGGTCGAAGCTGCCAAGCGCTTCGGGTTGCCGCCAGGTCGCCAGGATCTGCTCGCGGCAGCGAAGGCTCGCGCGCAGGTACGCGCGGGTGCCCTCGTCGGCAAGGTCCGGCCGGAGCTGCGTCCCCTTGAACCACTTCCGGCTCATCTGCGGCATGCCGTGACGGCCCGAGTGGTCTCGTACGATCTGCCGCCAGAACCGCCCGAGGAGCACGTCGCTCCCACGGCCGTCCTCGACTGCGCGTTGTACGCGCGCGAGCGCCTCCCGCGTGCTGAGGCTCAACGCCGTATGCCGAGTTGCGCCGGTGGCGGCAGCGGAGACGCTCGGTCCGGCGATCTTCAGGTGAGACAGAAGGGGGCCCTCATCTGTTTCTCGAGCACTGCCCCCTCGAAGTTGCGCCTCAACGCTATGCGTCGTGCCCCGCGTTCCCAGAACAGCTCTTCCTGGTCTGGCGCCTCCCCCGCTCGCCTCGAGGGGAACCCGGCCCTGGCCGGCCATTTCGTCGGAGGAACAGCTGTTCTCAGTCAGGCGCCTCCCCCGCTCGCCTCGAGCGTTGCGCCGTCAGGCGCATAGTCGAGAGGTGGCGCAAACCTACGCACGGCACTTTGCCGCTTTGTTTCGAGCAGCGCGAAGCGGCCCATCAGCCAAGCTTCGGAGGCATTGCCGACGTCTCGACTATGCGCCTGACGGCGCAACGCTCGACGCGAACGGGGGCATCTCCGCGATGGGGCCCTATTTAGGTCAGGCGGCGAAACGGCTCACTTCGCCAGGGCCTTGGCCTCCTCACGCAACGGCCGCCCGCTCGTGGAGAGCAGCGCAGCCACGTCCCGGGCGTGCACCTTGAGCGACGCGGCCTGCCCTGCCGCGCGGGCGGCGCGCATCGCCCCGGCGGTGCTGCGCAGCCGTCCGGGATACAGCACCAACGTCCGCTGATACGCAGCCAGCGCCGGCTCTGCCTTCCCCAGGTCCATCAGGAGATCTGCCAGCTGCTCGCGGGCAGGGAACAGTGGGCCAGGCATGACGGGGTGCGGACCGATGCCATCCTCCAGGTCCGCGGCCGCCGTGAGCAGCTTCACCGCCTCCTCGTCCTTCTTCTCCGCGCGCGCCACCCAGCCGAGCGTCGCCAGCCGGTACGAGTCGAGCAGCTTGGCGAAGTACCCCATCGGGCCGGGCGGCAGCGTCTTCACCAGGGACTCCAGCGTCGCAGCCGCCGCGCGCGCCGGCTCCACCCGGCCCAGCCGCGCAGCACCCAGCCCATGGCTGTACTCGCCGAACCCGCGCACGAAGGGATACGCGTCGAACGCGACGATGGGCGGCACCTCGACCTTCGACGCGTCCTCCCAGCGCTCGCGCTCAAGGACTCCGCGGACCGGCGCCAGCGCCCGCGCGACGGCCGCCGCCAGCTCCTTCGGAGGGTAGACCTCCTTCACCGCCGCCATCCTGCGCAGCTCCCCATCGGCGAGGTCATCCCGGCCCTGCTGCAGGTAGCCGTAGAGCAGATAGTCCGAGGCGTGCAGCGCGTCCGAGAACGTGGCGTTCGGATGGCGCACCGCCATCCACTTCTCCGCGGCGGAAAGCGACAGCAGGTTCGACGTGACGTTGTCATTCCACATCCCGAGCCGGACGAAGATGTGCGACGGCATGTGCAAGGCGTGCGGGACCTGCGGCGCGACAACGGCGTACGCGCGCGCGGCGGGCAGCCCGTCCTTCGCCGTCTCCGGATAGTCGTAGGCGTGGATGAGGTAGTGGACGATGCCCGGGTGGTTCCGGTGCTTGGGCCAGAGGGCCTCCAGGAGCGCCGCGGCCTTCCGCTGCTGCGCCAGCGTCCGGTCCTCCTTCGGCGCGGTGCCCAGCAACGAGAGGGCGTAGAACGTGGCCACCTCCACGTCCTTGTCGAAGCGGGCGTGGAGCTTCTCCAGCTCCTCCCGGAACGCCGCCGCGCCTCCCGCCGGCGAGGCTGCGCCGCCGTGGCACGAGGGGACGCCCTCCTTCGCAGACGCACCCGCCGCGGGCTTGGCGCCTCCCCGCCAGTACGCCTCCATCGCGGCGATGAGTCCCTGCTCGACGGGCAGCTTCGCGCCCAGCGCCACCGCCTTCGCGCTCGCCTCCGCGCCGGGCCCGCGCTCCTCCGGCAACGGCGGGGCCCAGAGCGGGTGGTAGTAGGTCATCGCCACGCCCCAGTGCGCCAGCGCACAGGAGGGGTCTTTGGCAATCACCTCGCCGAACGCGAGCCGCGCCTCGTCGTAGAAGAAGCTGTGCAGGAGCGCGAGGGAGCGCTGGAGGTCCTTGTCCACCGCCTTCTTGCAGCTGTTCGGCAGGGCCACCGTGCCGACCTTGCCCAGGTCGACGAGCGGCGCGGCCGACGACGTCACGAGCCAGGCACTTGCGAGCGCAGCGGAGATGAACGGAGCCAGAGGGTCCTCCCTTGAAAATGAAGGCCGCCAGCTTTGTCGCGGCGGGCGCCGGGCGCAACGGCTCCGTGGATCAACCCCGCGCGCGCCGCCGCTGGCGGCCGCGGCCAAGCTTTCTGACGTGCGGAGCCATCGGCCTTGGGTTTCTCCGATGACACGCTTCCTCTCGGCCCAAACGAGAGGTGAGCCCCCGTGAGCGTTGAAGCGGTTGTTCTGTGGTTGTTTGTGATTGTCCTGGGCGTTGCATTCGGCGCGGGGCTGTATGAGCACCGCATCCTCCTGCCGCACTGGTTCAAGCCAGCCGGACCCGTCGACAGCGAAGCCATGCGACGGACGGACTCGGGCCGCGGCTTCTGGGCCTTCGTCACGACGGGCCCGCTCACGCTCCTGACGCTCGCGAGCCTGGTGCTCGCGTATCGAGCGGAAGGTGCGCTGCGGGACTGGTGGCTCGCAACGGCGGCGCTGGTGCTCCTCGAGAGAGTGGGGACCTTCGCCTACTTCATCCCGACGGCGGTGAAGCTGATGCGAGGTGACGAGGGCGCGTCGCCGCGTGCCGCGCGCTGGACGCGATTGAACCGGATCCGAATCGCGCTCAACCTCGCGGGTTGGCTCGTCGCGCTGAAGGCCTTCCTCCTGCTCGGCGCTCAGCGTTGACGTTTGTCTACGTCAAGTCAAAGCCGACACGGCGGCCGGGTTCGCTGAAGCTCCGCACCCGGAGCTCGAACTCGCCTCCCATCACTCCCAGGTAGACCGGGTCGCTGGCGACGTTCCTGAAAAGCCCGATACCGAGGTCGCGCAACTGCCGCACGCCTCCTGCGACCCGCGCGGAGACCTGCACCCGTTCGCTGACCTGACCGGTCAAACCCAGGTCGCCGACAAGAAGGAGCTTGGTCGGTGAGAGCACCATGCTGTCGACCTCCGCCGTGACTCCGCTGTCCACTGCTCGGAAGCGAAGCCCCATCCGGATGTGAGCGGAGACGCCGGGCCCTCCTTCTGAGTCGTACCTCACTGGCCTGCGGATGAGCTCACTCATCGACCACCCGCTGCCGAAGGCGAACGTAGCAATGGCTCTCGACGGGTCGAGTCGTGCTGGCTCCGCGGGAATGTCTGCCTCGAGGAGGGGCGGCGGAGCGACCTGGGACACAACGGTTCCTAAGCACAACG
Source organism: Myxococcaceae bacterium (assembly GCA_044230055.1). Lineage (GTDB taxonomy): Bacteria > Myxococcota > Myxococcia > Myxococcales > Myxococcaceae > JBGART01. The sequence continues at coordinate 26,977 of JBGART010000072.1, forward strand.
CGAGGTAGAGGTGCATGGGCCCCGTTCAGGCAACGCCCATGCCCAGCGCTAAGCGGCCGAGTTTTCTCCTGGTGTTGACCGCCAAAACTGCGCAGCCGCGATCGCAGCTGCGAAGGTCGCTACACAATCCGTCACTACTCCTGCAGGCAGTAAATGTGCACCACCGGCACGGTCAGGGAGCAGGCGCGGGGCATGCCCCCGAACGCTTCAGAGACGATGGACTTGCCGGAGATGCCCGCGGTCCCGTTCGTGCCACCCGTCCAGTCTGCGCAGGTGGTGCCCGCTGCGCCCGCGGTCTGGAGATTCGTCGCGCCGCCCCAGACCTGGATGTTGGCGATGCTGATCGCCCCCGACGCGGAGAGGTTGAGTCCGGTGCTCCAGTTGGTGCCGGAGAGGAACGTCGCCGAGCTCGTCGCGAGCGGGACCTGGTCGACGCGCGCCCAAAGGTTCCCGGCCGAGGAGAACCGCGAGGCGGCCGTGGTGCCGTTCGCCGCGAGGAGCGCCTTGTACGTTCCGCCAAGCCCCGCCGCAGTGGCCTCTGCCGCGCAGATGGCGTCTGCCGCGGCGAGCCCCCCGGCCGGCGGTGCGAAGCTCGCGCTGGAGACGAAGGCCATCCGGCGATTCGGAGTGGGCGTAACCGCAGCGGCGCCCTGGCGGTCGATCCCGAAGCAGTAGAGGGGCATCGGCGCAGCGCAGTTGACGGTGGTGTAGCTGGTGAACTGGCCATCGCTGATACGCGGGCGGCCGGCGGTAATCTGCGTCGCATCCGCTGCGGTCCAGTCCGAGCACGCCGTTCCCACGCCGTTGAAGGTTCCGTTTGAGCCGGTTCCCGTACGGACGAGCGCGTCGGTGAGCTCTACGTTGGTCTCCGTGAGGACGGGCAGGTACTGCACGCGGCCGGAGGTGAGGTCCGCCTTGGTGTTGAACACCGGCAGCCCGTCGCGCCGCACCCACCCCGACGCGTTGCCGAGCCGGGAGAGGGCGCTGGCCGTCGGCGTAGAGAGCCAGGCCCGGTACGTTCCGGCCAGCCCTGCCGCCGTTGCGCGCGCCTGACAAATCGTGTCCGCGCCGCTCAAGCCGCCGAGGTTGCCAGTGTGGGTCGTCGACGTGATGAAGACGTAGTTGGGAAGCTCGGCGAAGGTCGCGGTGACGTTGGTTGCCTGCGTGATGGAGAGGATGCAGGAACCGAAGCCCTTACATGCGCCGGTCCAGCCGCCGAAGATCGCGCCCGCGGTCGGCGTCGCCGTGAGCGACACGGTCGAGCCGACGTCGTAGGGCTCGGTGCAGTCGTTGCCGCAGTTGATGCCTCCCGCGCTTGAGGTGACGGTGCCCGTGGCGCTGCCCAGGTTCGTGGCGGCGACAGTCAGCGGGTACTGCTTGACCGCGAACGCCGCGTTCGCGGACGCGTCTCCCGCGACAGTGAACGAGCACTGCCCCAGGCCGGTGCAGGCGCCGCTCCACCCCGTGAAGGTGCTGGTCGCGTTCGGAGTGGCGGTGAGCGTGACCGTCGAGCCATACGTCACCGGCTCGCTGCAATCGCCCGGGCAATTGATGCCGGCGCCGGTGACCGTGCCGCCGAAGTTGCCGCTGCGCGTGGTGCTGAGCGTGTACGTCGCCAGCCCGAAGGTCGCGGAGACGGTGACTCCGGCGGCCGCATTGAGCGTCACCGTGCAGGTGCCCATCCCGGAGCAACCGCCGCCGCTCCAACCGCCAAACGTCGAACCCGCTGCCGGCGTGGCAGTGAGCTGAATCGTCTGACCCGAGGTGTAGACCTCAGAGCAGTCCGCCCCGCAGGTGATGCCGGCGGGTGACGAGGTGACGGTGCCGCTGCCCAGGCCCGGCTTGGAGACGGAGAGGGTGTACTGCTGGAGCGCGAAGCTCGCGGTGACGTTGGTGACCGCGGACATCAGGACGACGCAGTTGCCGGTGCCGCTGCAACCGCCGCCGCTCCAGCCGTTGAAGGCGCTCCCGGGGCTGGGCGCCGCGGAGAGCGTCACGACGGTTCCGTCTGCGACGGAGGCCGAGCAGGTGCTCCCGCAGGAGATGCCAACCGACGATGCGGCGACAGTGCCGTCGCCCGCTCCTGTCTTTGAAACATTGAGCGCGTATTGATTGAGATCGAATATCGCGGTGACGCTGGTGAGCGCAGTCATCGCCACGCTGCAGATGCCGGTGCCGGTGCAGCCCGCTCCGCTCCATCCTGTGAAATGGGAGTTGGCCGCCGCAACCGCGCTGAGGTTCATCGTGGTCCCATAGGAGACGTCCTCGGTGCAGTCGACGCCGCAGTTAATGCCTGGCGGGCCGGAGGAGACGGTGCCGGTTCCGTTGCCGCCCCTCGAAACCTGAAGGGGAACCGTCGCGGGCGCGAAGGTGGTGGTGACGGTGGTTGCCGCAGTGACGGTGACTGAGCAGCTGGGTGACGTGCCGGAGCAGGCGCCGCCCCAGCCAACGAAGATTGACCCTGATGTCGCCTCTGCCGTCAGCGTCACCTGCGTGTTCACCGGCAGGCTCTCCGTGCAGTCCGTTCCGCAGTCGATGCCGGGCGGACTGCTGGAGACCCAGCCGGCGCCCGCACCTTGTCGGGCCACGGTAAGGACGAAGCGAGGCGCGGTGAACTGCGCCGTGACGCTTCGCGCGACGTTCATCGTCACCGTGCAGGTGCCGGTGCCGGTGCAGGCGCCTGACCACCCATCGAAGCTCGAGCCGGAGGCCGGCGTCGCGGTGAGCGTCACCATCGCGTTCTGGTCCACGGACACCGCGCAGGTCGTTCCGCAGGAGATGCCGCCGCCGCTCACGGTGCCGGTGCCCGTTCCCGTCTTGGTCACCGTCAAGTCAAACTGGGGCAGACCGAAGGTGGCGGTCACGGTGCTGGATGTGTCCAGTGTGACAGTGCAGGTGCCGGTGCCGGTGCATCCGCCGCCGCTCCAGCCAACGAACGTGGACCCCGAGTCTGGTGCCGCGGTCAGCGTGACGCTGCTGCCGGTGGTCACGTTCTCTGTGCAGTCACCGCCGCAGTTGATTCCCGTGCCGGTGACCGTCCCGGTACCTGTTCCCGCTTTCGCCACGGTCAGCAGCGAGGTGGGCCCTGAGAACGCGGCCTGCACGGTCGTCTCCGCGGTGAGCGTGAAGACGCAGTCACCCGTGCCGGAGCAACCGCCGCCCGTCCACCCCGCGAACGTCGAGCCTCCGGTGGCCACCGCTGAGAGCGTCATCACCGTGCCGTGGATGCGGTTCGTCGTGCATCCAACGCCACAGACGATACCGGGTGGGTTGGAGCTCACCACGCCCGTGCCGCTGCCCGCCTTGGTCACCGTCACGTCGTAGGTGTTCGGCGCGAAGCGGGCATCGATGTTCTTCCCGCTGTCGATGGTGACGGTGCAGGTGTTGCTGGTCCCGGTGCACTCGCCTGACCACTGAACGAAGTTGCTGCCAGTCGCCGCCGCGGAGGTCAGGGTGACAACGTCGCCGTACTTGAAGGTCCCCTGGCAGTCCCCGGGGCAGTCGATGCCCGGACCGGTGATGCGGCCAACGCCCGCGCCGAGCTTGGTGACGTTGACCGAGTAGGTAAGCGCCGTGAAGGAGGCGATGACGTTCAGGGGCCCCATCACCAGCGGGGTGCACGCGCCGACTCCGCTGCATTGGCCTCCGCTCCCAAACCAACCATCGAAGCTGGAGCCCGGAGCCTCCAGCGCGGTCAGCGGAACATAGTCCCCTCGGAGAACGCTCTCGGAGCAGTCGCTTCCACAGTTAATGCCCGGCCCGGAGACAGTCCCAGCGCCGTCGCTGATCTTCGTGATGGTGACCGGAAAGCGCCCGGGCCCGAACTCAGCGGTCACCGTTGTGGCGGAGCTCACAGTCACGGTGCAGGTGCTGGTACCGCTGCAGCCCCCGCCTGACCAACCCACGAAGATGGAAGAGCTGTCCGCGGTCGCCGTGAGCGTCACCTGCGTGCCCTTGATCATCGTCTCGGTGCAGTCGTTGCCGCAGTTGATTCCAACGCCGGTGATGACCCCGTCGCCGCCTCCGGTCTTGGAGAGCGTCAAGAGTCCGAGGTTCGAGTTGCCCGCGTCAGCCGGGCCGCCGTCGGCTTGGCCGCCATCGGACGAACCGGCGTCGCTGGAACCGCCGGCGTCGGTGGAACCGCCGGCGTCAGTGGAGCCGCCCGCGTCAGTGGAGCCGCCCGCGTCAGTGGAACCGCCGGCATCAGTGGAGCCGCCGGCATCGGTGGAGCTACCCGCGTCAGTGGAGCCGCCGGCGTCAGTGGAGCCGCCGGCGTCAGTGGAGCCGCCCGCGTCGGTGGAGCCACCCGCGTCGGTGGAGCCGCCCGCGTCGGTGGAGCCGCCGGCATCGGTGGAGCTACCCGCGTCGGTGGAGCCGCCCGCGTCGGTGGAGCCACCCGCGTCGGTGCCGGTGCCGCCTGCGTCCGTTAGGCTGCCCGCGTCTTTGTTCCCTCCGGCGTCTTCCTCTGTCCCGCCGATATCGGCGTCACATCCAGCGATGGCGGCGGCGAACACCACTACGAGCAGAGGACGCAGTAGGCCGTTCATGCGCTGGATTGTGTCGGATCAGATCCCCTCGAACACAGCAGGAAACGAAGCGCCCGGAGTGCCGCGAGGTGGGTGGCGCGATGAAGCTGTGCGCAGCGACATGCAACGTGACCCCGCCTGCTCCCGCGTATCAGTGGGCCGCGTCGGCCCGCTCGGGTGTCGCAGCCGTATCGAACCGAAGCACGGCGGATTTTCCGCCTCGCAGCGACACCTTCACCTCATTAAGTCCCGGCGCGAAATAGAGCAGTCGATGGTTGAGGTACGAGGTGAAGCCATCGGTCAGGTTGGAGTTCGAGTAGTCGGTTTGAGGCCGTTCCGGCTCGCGAGAGTCCACGTACGAGAGCTCCTGCCCGGGGTAGTAGGCGCCTCGCTGGCTGCGGTTGTGAAACCAGAGGTCAATCAGGACCGCGTCCTTCACGCCCTCACGCGTCTTCACGCTTCGGAGGAGCCTGGCGCCAGAGATGACCAACTCACGCTGCTCTGCTTCGAGCGCGCGTGAGCTCAAGGGTGCGGAGAGCTCCAGCCACTGCGCGGAAGGGTCAGGCAGGATTCGCCGCGGAGCGAACCTCTGTTTCCGGAGCCAGGCACCGAGGTTCCGGATGGCCACCGGTTGAAGGCGAGGTTGATTGAAATCCAGGCGCCACGCTGCATCGGGCGCATCAGGCGCACCCACGACGACGTAGGCCAGCGCGCTCCTCGGAGGCAGCTCGACTCGCGCCTGATGGGTCACCACGCCACCCTGCTCGAGCCGCGTCCCATAGTTGTACGGGACGAACATCCCTCCGGCCTCGTCGATGATCCGGATGGCCTTGGAGGGGAAGAAGCACTCGGACTTGCCCTCGTACTCGTAGGTCGCGCTCAGCAGGAGGAGGTCCTGCTCCTGCTCGAAGGGGTGGTTGTACAGCGGCCGCACCCGCGTCCCCCGCAGAAGCTCCACTGAGTGAAGGGAGAGCTTCGCCTGATCGCTGCACTCAAAGCCCTTGTAGCGCCGCAGAGACGAGAGGCGCGTGGAGACGCTCCCCGGGAGGGGGACGCGCTCCCGGAACGGATCCGGAGCTGTCGCCTTCTTGGAGAGGGGGATGGGCGTGGCGCTGGACTTCGCTCGCACCTCTACGGGGGCGGGCTGTTCACGACTCAGGCGATGGACGAGCGCGCCGCTCCCTACGGTGAGCGCTGCCACTGCCGCGGCCCAGACCCACCGCGGACGGGAGGACTCCGGTGGCGAATACACCGTCGGGAGTCCCTCGAGCGCCTCCCGCGCACTGGCCGCCGACGCAAAGCGCTCCTCGGGGCTGTCCGCCAGGAGGCGGGACAGGAAGAGTCGAAACCCACCCGAGAGGTGCTTCGCCGCCTCCACCGCGTGCTCGAGCCCCTCGGTCCACAGCTCTGCCGGCTCCTTCCGCGTTCCCAGATGGAGCAGCGTGGCGCCCAGCGCATAAAGATCCGCCGAGGGCCCGGCCGTGCCGCCGATCTGCTCGGGAGGCATGTACCCAAACGTCCCGACCAGCGTCGATCGGTGGGTCACGTCCCGGGTCAGCAGCCGCGCCGCGCCGAAGTCGACGAGCACAACCTCTCCGCTCGGCTGACGGAGAAGATTCGCCGGCTTCACATCCCGGTGCAGCACGCGCGGCTCGCGACCGTGCAGATACTCGAGGAGCTCGAGCACCGCGTGGGCGATGCGCGACAGCTCCGCCTCCGCGAAGCGGTGCGTGGCCAGCTGCTCGAGGAGGGAAGGGCCTTCGACGTACTGTTGTGCCAGATACAGGCGCGTCGCGACGCCGTCGCCCTCTTTAAACGAATGGATGAAGCGCGGGATCCGCGGGTGGTCCAGCTCGCGAAGCAGAGCGCCCTCGCGGAGGAACGCCTCCACCTCGGCGATTGAAGGAACCAGGACAAAGACCAGCTCCTTGAGCGCCACCGGTTGCTCATCGGGGCCTCGCGCGAGGTACACGCGGCCGTGCGGCGAACGGGCCAGCACTCGCTCCACGCGAAACCCACCCGCGCGCGTCGCGCAGCCGCAGGCGACGCAGCGGTCAGCCTGCACGTCTCCGCCGCACTCGGGGCAGGGGCTCATTTCGGACGCTCCAGCTGGAGTGGCACCGTGACCAGTGGAGAGGCTGATCGCCCAAACCGCAGAGACACGCGCTTCACATGGGTCGGCAGCGCGATCTGGAGCTCAAAGGGCTCTCCCACGAACGCGGTCTTCGAGATGGCCGGAGGCGTATACGACACGCCGTCCTCACCTACGGCTCTGAGGTACGCGAATGGCAAGGTACAGTTCTTCGAGCCGAGGTATCGAAACGGCAGCTTGAGGAGATGAGCGCGGGTCTTCGCGGTCTCGGAGACGAGCATGTCCGCCACCTCGCGCGTGGTGATCTGCGCGCGCTCCACCTCACTCTCGAGGGCGACCTCCACCTTCGACAGCTCCCACTTGGCATCCGGTGGGCAGCTCGTATCTCCATTCCTCCAGAGGGACGAAGGGTCGAACACCACGGTCGATGGGAGCTGGACCACGAGCGGACCCGCAGGCACGGGGACCGCGGTCACGGGGACGGCCGCGCTGACGACTTCCACGGGGAGAGGCAGCGGGTCCGGGGTGTCTTCCCGCCCCGCCCATGCTGCGGCGAGCGTCACCAGGCCCATCAGGCAGAGCGCCGAACGCACGGTCCAGCGGGGAACGTGCAGAGGCTTCGGAGGGGGCCACGGCCCGTCGAGGAACCTCCGCGCCTCGGCGACCGAGCCGAAACGGTCGGACGTCTTCCTCGCGGTGAGTCGCTCCAGAAAGGCCTGCATCTTCGGGCTCAGAGAGACGTGCGGTCGGAAGTCGAGGACGAGCGCGGGCGTCAGCATGTCTGCCGGCGCGATTCCAGAGAGCAGGTGGATAAGCGTTGCTCCCAACGCATAGAGGTCACAGGACGGATGCGTCGTCCCGCCCAGCTGCTCGGGTGGCGCGTAGCCGAACGTCCCCACCATGGTCGCGCGGTGAGTGGCCGCGATGAGATCCCGCGCGCTGCCGAAGTCGACGAGCACCAGCTTCTGCTCCGGCGTGACAATCACATTCGCCGGTTTGAGGTCCCGGTGCACCACCGGTGGGCTGAGGCCGTGCAGATACTCCAGGACGTCCAGCAGCTGCCTCGCCAACCGGAACGCCTCCGGCTCCGTGCATTTGCCCAGCCGAACGCTGAGCGGCTCGCCGACGATCAACTCCTGCGCGATGTACAGCCGCTGGCCGCCGGGTGGATTGTCAGCAAATGTCTCGAGGACCTTCGGCAGCTGTGGGTGCCTCAGCTGGGCCAGCAGGTCAAACTCGCGACGGAATGAATCAATCGCGCGGGGGTCCGGCGCGACTGCGAAGACCAGCTCCTTGAGCGCCACGCGCGCACCGGACGCATTGCGCGCCTCATACACCCGGCCCCGCGGCCCTTGGGCGATGAGCCGGTCAATCTCATACGAACGGACGCGCAACGCCGCGCCGCAATGAGAACAAACCGAGCTCACGGAAGGTGCGCTGCAGGAAGGACAGGAGGCCGCGGCAGGCGTGGCAATCACAGACATCGCCCGCGATCTTATGCCCGCGGCCTGGGTCGGGCGCTGTGCGCGCGGAAGAGGTCGGAGGCTACATTGGGCGCCCATCTCTACGGCTCTACATTGAGGCATGGCCTCCCTCACCGCGATGTTCCCGAGCGCGACCGACTTCCTGCAGGCCTTCGAACAGGAGATTTCCAAGGGAGGTCTCCTTATCCGCAACGGGACGCTGCCCAACGCGACCGCGATGGCCAGCTGCGAGCTGGAGCTCCAGGTCGGCGCAGAGCCACCGCTGTTGTTGGCTGCGAAGATCGCCGCGGTCATCCCCAACGTTGGCATCGCGGTGATGTTCGAGTCCGCCGACCCGCGAGTCGCCGCGCTCGTCGCGAAGCTGAAGTCGCCGGCGCCGGAAGGGGAGGGGGCAACCGAGTCCTCGGCAACCTTGAGCGAACAGCTCAAAACGATGACCGTGCCGCAGAAGATGCAGCTCGCGCTCTCAGGGGACCGTCAGGTGCGGCACTTCCTGCTGCGCGACACCAACAAAGTGCTGCACCTGTACGTGCTGAAGAATCCGCGAATCGGACTCGATGAAGTGCAGGCGGCAGCGAAAATGCCCAGCTGCTCCAGCGAAGCGCTCAAGTTCATCTCTGAGAGCGCCGACTGGGGCAAGAGTGGCGCCATCTGCGCCGCCCTCGCAAAGAACCCGTCGATGCCCATCCCGCTGGTGGTGAAGCTCCTGCCGAGAGTGCCGATGCCGGACCTGAAGCTCCTGGCGAAAGGCGGCGCGAGGCAGCCCATCGTTCAGGCTGCCCGCAAGCTGATGAACGGCTGAGTCGCGGGTGCTCCTGCAACCCCGTGCGCGTCGAGGGCACAGCGCCTTCCCGCCCATCGGTGGTCCCCACAGTGCTCAGTCCTCTAAATGAGACATCTGTCCGGATTCGCGGGGCCGCGCTTGAGCTCCACGCGCTTGCAGCCATCCACGCCGCAAGGGTAATCAGACAGCGCGGCCGGACGAACGATTCTGGAGCTCCATGAAATCCCCTGGCCGGAACGCCGTCGCGGCCTACTGCGCGTTCGGTCTCGTTGTGTTTCTCGCGGGCTGCCTCGACGGGGTCACGGCGCCAGATGGCGGCGGAGCGTCCCTCGATTCTGGAAGTGGCGCCGCTGACAGCGGGATGCTGGATGCGGGACTGCCGGACGCAGGGCAGGGCGATGGCGGAGTGCCGGACGCCGGGACACCGGACTCGGGGCTGCAGGACACGGGAGTGACGGACGGCGGGTTGGACCTGAATGACGTGTCGTTCCTGTTTCCACTGCCCAGTGCGCCCGCTCGCGTCGGCGACCTGCTGAGCGTTGGGGCGAGCGGCCCGCGCGGGCCCTTGCTGCCCCGGGCGCGCTTCGACGCGATCTTGTATTTCGCTCCGGCCAGGACGGCGGACGCGTTGTACGCGGCGCTCCGTGTGGTGTCAGTGCGGTTCGACCCCTGCTTCCCGCGCGGAGTGAGCCCGGCGGAGGGATGCGCGAAGCAAATCCGGCTGGTCGCGCAACCAGTCGTACCGGGTGGAGGGGTGCCAGTCCTGACCCTCGACGCGCCCATTCATCTTCTGTACGAGTTGACCGACGCAGAGTTTCGCGAGGCGCACCTGAGCCTCTTCGAGCTCAAGCGCATGAGCGCCGGGTTGACCGACGGTCGGCCGCTCGAGGTTCACCCGGTGATGAAGCTGGAGGGACTGACGGGGCCGTACGCCCGAAAGCTGATTGAGATCGTCCAGCGTTACTGCGGAGACGCCAACCTGGTGCGCATCGCAACCATGCCGCTGGTGGCAAACGACGTGGAGTGGCGGTTTGCGGCGGTCGACGTGGCCGGGACTGTCATCAAGACCGTCAACATCCCACGGCTCCCTCCTTCGACGGTCCTGCAACAAGTGATCGCATTTGGCGGCGCGCAGCTGCCAGCGATGACGCTGGTCCCGAGCCCTCCCACCGACGAGTTCAGGCGCATCCTCGACGGGCAGGAGCTGCCGCTCCTGGATGCAGGCGTGGTGAGAGCCGGGATGGCGACAGCGCTGCTCCTGGAGAACCCGGATCGAAGAGGGGTTCACGAGGTCGACTGTGGAAGCTGCCACCTCGCGACCCGCACCCGACTGGGCGCAGAGCGGCACCTTGGAATCGACTCGACCGGCTTCCCAGAAGCGTTCCGCAGCAACCCACGATTCAATCTGACGCTGGTGGATGACGCATCGGACGCCCCACAGCTCCTGCGAGCGTTCGGATACTTCGGCCCCTCCGGAGCCTGGAACCAGCGGACGATCAACGAGAGCGCGCGAGTCGCGGAGGCGCTCTCAGTTCCTCCGAGCAACTAGGGTTCTCGTCTTCATTCCTTGCACCGAAACTGGAAGGGCCCCGTCCCGGCAAGACTCTCCGGAACGAGGCCCTTCACTCTGAGCAGCGGCGTCCTTTATTGACAGACCAGACTGTAACCCCAGTAGTACGCCTTTCCCGAGCAGCACTTGCTGCTGCTGCTCACAGTCACTCCAGCCCTGTCACAGCATCGGTAGCCCTGCTGGCAGCCCGGTTGCCCGGTGAGGGCGACACCCGAGCAGCAGCCGGACCAGTGTGTGATGCATTCGGGCGCTCGCCAGCAGTATGCCGCTTCACGCGAAACGTCCTCCTCCGAAGGTTTCGCCGGCGATTCGGAGACGGAGTCGCCAGAGGCCACTGATGGCACCCCCTCCGCAGCCCGGCCGTCGCCGCAACCCACCGTGCTCACCAACGTCGACGCTGAAATAAGCAGCAACAGCGAGCACCTCTTGAATGAAAGCATTCGTCGTTCCTTTCTGAATAATTAATGACAGGTCCTCGGCCTGACTCTCGTCAGTGGACTTGGAAAGAGCTTGCTCCTCATTGGGTGTGCTTAACCCGGCGCACGGCGGCGTCCTCGACCCTCCTCAGCAGGTAGTGTCTCGGTCCGATTTTTCGCTGCATTTCGTGCTCTGCGAAAAGCCAAATGCACGAGCGGGCGCGCTGGATGGCAGGCGCACGTCAGACAATTCAGTGTTTATTTAGCCGCGGGCTCAATCCCAGTGGAGGTTCGCATACGCCGGGTGCTGGTGTTCATCTGTCGCCGGCTCGAATGCGCGACGGCGTACCACGCAGGCCGCACCCGTAGCCCAGTGTGCAGTTGACGGCACATTTCGCGGCATGGGTGGTCCCATGACCCTGGCGAGTGACACAGGGCATGTCAAAAAAAGATCCAAAATTAGATTACAAATTTGATGACAATTTTGACGCGAGCCCGCATTTTCGTGGAGTGCGTGTCACCGCACTCGCAGGTTCTCCCAGCAACTAGGGTTGAGGGTCGACGTAGGTACTCAAGCCCCGCTCGCTGTGAAACCTTGCCTACACAAGCACAAGGACGCCCCAAGCAATCCCGCCCGCCAGGAGGGATGCGAGGCCGCTAACTGCGTAGAGGGCTACTGGATGAAGGCGCAGGTGGAAGCGCGCGGCTGTGGAGACTGCGACAAAGGGGAGCCAAAGCGCGGCCGTGAGAATAAGGAACGCCCAGAAAAACGGATGGCCCTCGCTCAATTCGAACTTTGAAAGCATTGTCGCCCAGTGGAGGCAGCTCCATACGGTCAACAGGCTTACGAGGGCTGTAATGCCAAGGTGAGTCGCCAGCTCCGGCCGTCTAGTCAGCATCGCGGCCTGGAACGGGGTCTCTTGGGTAAAATTCACGGGACCCCGACATAGATTGGATGCAGGCGTTGCCTACGTCCCCCTTGGTCCTGACCCAAGCTCTGCGTGCTCGTGCCCGAGGAGCGGCAAGCACCCCTTCCTAAGAGCACTGCGGCGACGTCGGCTCGACGAAGCCGTATGGAGGAAAGCTCTCCGAGCCGCGCGGCACCTTTCGGTTCGGTGGCAGGGGTCTGCGGTCAGGACTGCGCGCACTACGACGTCGTCGGGCAGGGCACCGGGAAGCTGACTCCGCTGGAGAGCCCCTGCACAGGAATAGACAAGCACCACGGCCAACTGGGCGTGCCGAGGTCGCGGGCCTTGACCTCGAACGGCGTCGTGCTAGGAAAACGGTTACGCGGTGGTAGCTCAGTTGGTAGAGCACGAGCTTCCCAAGCTTGAGGTCGTGGGTTCGAACCCCATCCGCCGCTCTTGGAAAGGTGTTGTTGCAGCACGTAGAAAAGGGCATAGCTGACTCGGTTGCCTCCGATTCAGTTCACTGCTTGAGGGCCCTGGGATTGCCGTCCCGGGGCCTTCGCTTTTTAGGGGTCTACCCCAACTTCGATTCCTACTGAGCCTAAATCTTCGGCATCTGGGGTGGGCGAAGGTCTTTATGGGAACCGGCGATGCGGTCTTCCCGGCCGGCGCTTGAGCGGGAGGTCCATCGGCCGCCCATGTCGCAGGCGCTGATAGTGAGCGTCGCAGTATCCCCTCGCCTCCACAGGGCGAGGGCATCCGGCCGCGCGGCACAAGGCCGGCGGCAACCCGGGCCGGCGCGGCTTCGCTCTTGAGGCAGGCGTCTTGACCTGGCGGATTGGCGTGCTGAGCGTGCTCCCGGTGTACCACCTCGCATAATGGGTCCCGCAGAGCCCGCGTGCGACGACGTCCCGTTCGCAGGTCTCTATCCGGCATTTCACGTGTTGCCCTGGCTCCCGCGCCTTGGCCCTGGGGCTCCGGTGAGAGCGGATCGGGGCATCCAGCGAGATGCCTGCGAGCCACCTGTTGTAGTGCGTGACACAAAGGCCGCGACTGCGGCCTGCGGGACGCTGGCAAGCATCGACCCTGCACTTCTTGTTCATTCTTTCGACCTCTCTCAAATCTCCAACTTGTTCAGCTCCGCCCTTCGGTAGTGCTCATCGAGATGGGTGTAGGTGTCGTCGGTGAGGTTCGACGCGTGCCCGAGGAGCTGCTGGATGACCAGCGGGTCGCAACCGGCCTGACGGTGCAGGGTCGCGCAGGTGTGCCGTAGGTCGTAGAACCGGGCCGGCTTGGGCACGCCCCTGCAGCGCAGCCTGAAGCCGCAGTTGGGGCAGTCGATGTCCTCGCGCTCCTGGCGCAGCTCGGCGTGCCCGCAGCCCCTGTGAGCGCAGCGGTATTCCCACCCGCTGACCACCCCCGCTGAACGGAGCGCGTTGCGAAACATCCGGGTCATCTTCGTGTCCATACGGAAGCGGCCGCCGTTGGGCCCCGGGAAGACGTAGTCCTCCTTGCTGTCCTGCATCGCGGCGCGCAGGGTCGGGATGAGCTCGTCAGGGATAGGGAACGCCCGCTCCCGTCCGGTCTTCGT
>JBGART010000013.1:0-173429 GCA_044230055.1 Myxococcaceae bacterium
GGACAGCCTCCCCGGACCAAACTCCTAGACGGGTACAAAGACACCAGTGTGTGCGCGGCCTCGGACCCCGGCTATGTCTCAAGCGAGTTAGTCCCTAGAAATGTCGCGGGTCAACCGCGTCCCCCCCTCCTAGAGAACAGGTCATCAGGGCCCCGCAACATCGCGGGTTTGCCCCCGTTCGCGTCGAGCGTTGCGCCGTCAGGCGCATAGTCGAGACGTCGGCAGTGCTTCCGAAACTGGGCTCATGGGCGCTTCGGTCTGCTCGAAACAACCCGGCAAAGTGCCGTGCGAGGGTTTGCGCCACCTCTCGACTATGCGCCTGACGGCGCAACGCTCGAGGTGAGCGGGGGAGGCGCCTGACTGAGAACAGCTGTTCCTCCGACGAAATGGCCGGCCAGGGCCGATTTTCCCCTCGAGGCGAGCGGGGGAGGCGAGGGGGACCTCCACGCGCCCATCATCCGGCGCTACTCCTCGGGCCGGTAGGAGCAGTAGAGCCCGGTGCGGACGGACCGGTCGAGGTGCTGGCCGAGCCTGGGTGCGTGGCCGGAAATGATTTGGATGGCCTTGCGCAGCCGGACCGTGACGGAGACCCGGGCGCGCTCCGCGGCGGAGCCGGCGCGTCGCGCCTTGTCGCCCACGCCGAAGGCCCGCGAGAGCTCCTGCACCAGGAAGTCCCGCTCCTCCTGTGCGCGGCGGGCGCGGACGAGGTCTCCACTGGCCTCGGCCTCGTCGCGCGCGGCGGCCAGCGTCTCCAGGCGGTCCCGGTATTCCTTGCGCGCCCGCGGGTCCAAGAGCGGGCCGGCATCCCCCGCATCCGCCGTCGCCTCCGTCCCGGGACGGTCCGCGATGAGGTCAAACACGTGCAAGTCCTGCCCGGGCGCGGACACCAGCTTGCTCAGCAGCTGCAGGCCGCGGCTGTCCTTGAGGTGAAAGCTCTGGTCCTGCCCGCGCACCCGCCACAGGTCGCCATCCTTCTCCAGCTCAAAGGGGACGCGTGGAGCGAGAGGAGGGGCGCAGCGCTCAATGCGTTCGACCAGCTCGTCGAGCCCCAGCGCCTGGGCCAGCTCCCGCGCCTCCGCGAGGTTCGCCTGGGCCTGCGCCGGCGCCCGTCCGTGGGCCAGCCAGACCCTCGCGCGGTCGTAGAGCACGCGCGCGAGGTACGGACGCAACCCCAGCGCCCGGGTCTGTCGCTCGGCAGAATCGAAGAAGCGCGCCGCCGCGTCCCAGTCCTCCAGCGAGGCCGCGAGCAGCGCCAGCGTCCGGTCCAGCGGACCGTCGCAGACCATCCCCACCAGTCCCCAGCTGACCAGGCTGCCGGCGCGCGGCAGCAGGCGCTGATACTGCGTCCGGCGGAATGCGAGGTCGCCCGCCAGGGCGGCTGCCTCACCCACCATCACCGAGCTGGAGACGTCCTCCAGCAGCACCGGCGTGTTCGCGCAGCGCGCAAGCCAGAACGCCGCCTGCTCCGGGCGTTCACACCGCGCCTCCAGGCTGGCCTGCACCGGAGGGAAGAAGAGCTGCCAGACCGAGTCCGCGCCCCACTCTTGCAGCAGCGCCTCTGCCTGTCGTTCCTGCTCCAGCCTGCGTTCGGCGATGCGCGCGACGCCCAGCCTGTGCAGGCCCACCCACCGACGCAGGCCCCAGTCCGTCCTCCGGTACAGCGCCTCCGCCTGCTCCGTCAGCGCGAGGGACCGGTCGAAGTCCCCCGCCATCGCCGCCCGCGTGGAGTGGATGCGCAGGGCGATGGGTTCCAGCGACCGCTGCCGCAGCGAGCGCGCCAGCGCCTCGAACGCCGCGGCGTGGCCTTCGAAGAGCGTCAAGTCTCCCAGCTCCAACCCGTCCAGCACCAGGCGCAGGTGGGCGCGCAGCTCGCGCAGCCGGTCCCCCAGCTTCCGCGCCAGCCGCCGCTGCTCCAGGTTGAGCGGCAGGCGCTGCGCCGCGGGCACGAAGTCCATCATCGCCCCGAGGGCGCTGTGCAGGACCGCCAGCAGCAGCTCCTCGTCGTCCGCCGCCCGCGCCACGGCGATGGCTTCGCGCGCGAGCGCCACCGGCTCCTCCGGCTGGAGGGAGGGCTGGAGCGCCGCTGCCAGCGCCGCGAGCAGCCGCGCCTGCAAGGCCACCGCGTCGCTGGAGAGCCGCCCGCGCGCTTCCCGCAGCAGCGCCACCTGCACGTCATCCGTCACGCCGATGTCGGGCTCAGTGGCGTAGGCCAGCGCCGCCCGCGCCAGCAACGTCGGGTCGCTCTGCGCCCGGGCGTACTCCGCCACGCGCAGCGCCAGCTCCCGGGCGCGGGAGACGTTCTCTGCAGCGCCGTGCGCCTGGGCGAGCGCGAGCCACAGCTCCGCGCTCCAGCGGACCGTCCCGCATGGCTGCACCGTGGCGAGCGCGCGTTCCAGCACGGCGATGGCGTCTTCGTAGGCCGCTTGCTGGACGTGGCGCGCCGACAGCTTGACCGCCCAGAGGACCAGCGCGTCCCCCGCGTTCGCCAGCGGCAGCCACTGTGAGAGCTGCCGGTGCAGTGCCCGCTCCAGCTCCGTGAGCGGTTGCTCCTCCAGCACGCGCGCCGCGGCGAGGTGGAGCTCCGCGCGGCGTTGCGGGGACAGCCCGCGCTCCACGCCCTCCTGGATGAGCGCGTGGGGGAAGGTCCGCTGCCCCGGCTCCGCGCGCAACAGCAGCGCCTGTGCTTCCGCCTCCGCCAGCGCCGCGTCCACCGCCGCCGGAGAGAGCGACTGCGTGAGGGCGGTGGCGCGCAAGAGGCCCTCCTCCATCCGCGCCCCGAAGAGGGCCGCCACTTCAAGCAGCTGCCGGGTGGCGCCGCCGACGCGCAGTAGCCGCAGCTGCACCAGCTCCCGCACGCCCGCTGGAGCCGGCGCCTCGCTGCCACGCAACTGGCGCAGGACATCCTCCAGCGCGCTTGCTTCAGGTGAATCCATCCGGCCGCGGACCCTACTCCACGGCCGGATGGGAGACGAACCGCGCTAGTTGGGGGCGAGGACCGGCGGAACGTCCAGCTTCTGGCAGATGGGCACCATGGCGCGCAGGACCTGGCCGTTGGCCGGCGTGGCCCAGGCCTGGAAGCCCACCACGTACTTGCCTCGCGGGCAGCCGCGCTCGCGGAGAATGCCGACCGCGTGTCCGCGCACCGGGGTCAGCGCGATGGTGGCCGTCCCGGTGGGGTTGCTCCACTCGCTGGGCAGCGCGCAACGGGCGCGCACGCTGTCAATCTGCGCGGTGCCGTAGAAGGTGTAGCCCACCATCAGCTGGCCGGTCGGGCAGCGGTCCAGGAACGACGAGTCGCCGCCCCAGCCGCCCATGCGGTCCGCGATGTGCTCCTCGGTGCCGATGGCCGGGTAGCCGAACGGGCCCGACGGCTTGGTGGGCCGGCACAGGCTGCCGAGGCTCACCACTGCGCCGTTCTCCAGCACGTTGCCGTACAGCCCCACCATGGCGCCGTGGCCCAGGCAGTTGGACAGCTGCGAAGGTCCGGTCTGGGTGCCCGCGACGGGCAGCAGCGTGCGCTCCCCGCGGCGAAGCCCGGCGACCGTTTCGCAGCCCAGGCGCAGCTGGTCAATCCGCGCGCCGGACTGGCCGTACAGGTGCTTCACGGCCATGCCCGTGGGGCACATCCGGCTGAACTCCGTGCCGCCGGCCCAGACGCCCATCGCCACCGTGGAGGTGGGGGGATTCACCGTGCCGTTGGAGACGGCGGTGCGCGACGCGCAGAGGAAGTTGAAGCCGACCACCGTGGCGCTGGCGCGGCCGGTGATGCCCACCACGACGGTGTTGGGCGGGCAGCGGGCGGGGGTGGTGTCCGTCGCGTCCTTCACCTCACCGACGGGGGTCAGCGAGGAGAGCTCGCACCACGGGGTGAACTGGTTGAGGGCGGTGGAGGTGCGGCGGGCGGAGCCGCCCTGCAGGAACTGCTCTCCCAGACAGTGGCGCTCAAAGGGGTTGCCGCCGGAGCCGCCGGAGGGCGCCAGCTCCGTCGCGCCCGGCGCCGCGGAGCGCCGCAGGCCGGAGGGCGCGCCCGAGGCGATGCACCGGTTCACCTGGTTGGTGACCCGGTAGCCGTAGTCGATGGCGCCATCCTGATGGTCCCAGCCCTTGTTGTGGGCGATTTCATGGGCGATGACCCCGGCCAGCTGCGTGGCCGTCGCGCTGTTGATGTACGCCTTCTGCAGCGTCAGCCGCTCCTCCGGGATGCCGATGCCACCGCAGCCGATGGCGGTGCCGCCGTCGCCGCAGACCGACGGCAGACAGTCGATGTTTGTCGGCAGGTTGGCCCGGAAGCGGGTGAGCACGTCCTCCGCCGTCTGCCCTTTGGGCTCGGAGAGGATGCCGTCCTTGAGGCACGCCAGGAACGCGTTGGTCGCGGCGGGCGGGGTGATGGCGTTGACGAGCACCGCCATCGCGTCCCGGACCTTCACCCCTTCCAAGGCTGTGCAGTTGGGCCCGACGTTCACCGTGCCGTTGATGGGGGACTGGACGGTGTCCAGCCCGTCCAGGTTCTCTTCCTCGTCTATCTCCTGGCCGCCACAGGCCCAGGCACCGAGAACAAGAGAGACGACGATTCCACCGAGGCGGAGGCCCGCGCTCGGGTACTGCGGTTGGGTTGTCATGAAAAATCAGGCGTAACGAACGCAGTTACGACGTAACCCCGGCGTCACGGGACAGCGTGACAGCGCGCGTCGCAGTCACACCGGGGTCTCGTCGCCCGCTGCACGTGAAGTCGGAGGGTTGCGGCGTCAGGCCCCCGGGCGCGGCCCTTGCTGAGCCGCGCCGCCATGCAACTGAGGGCGCGCCTCTGGACGAGGCGCCAGCGGCGCACAATCCATCGAGGGCGACGGGCTATACCGCCTGCCGTGCTGGAGCGGGGAGACCTCGAAGAGTACCGGCTGCTGCGCCTGCTCGGGCGCGGCGGGATGGGCGAGGTGTATCTCGCGCAGGACGTGCTGCTGGACCGGCTGGTGGCGGTGAAGCTCATCGCAGCCGCGCAACCCACGGCGCAGGCGCGCGAGCGCTTCTTCATCGAAGCCCGGGCGCTGGCCCGCCTTCAACATCCAAACGTCGTCACCGTGTACCGCGTGGGTGAGGCGGAGGGCCGGCCGTACCTGGTCTCGGAGTTTCTTCGCGGCGAGTCGCTCCAGACGCTGCCCAAGCCGGTGCCGTGGCGTCGGGCGCTGGACCTCGGCATTGGCCTTGCGCGGGGTCTGGCCGCCGCGCACCGCCGCGGCGTGCTGCACCGGGACATCAAGCCCGCCAACGCCTGGGTGACGGAGGAGGGCGCGGCCAAGCTGCTCGACTTCGGCCTGGCCAAGCTGCTGGAGGAGCCGGACCCTGCGCCGCAGGCGCCAGACGCCCTCGCCGCACAGGAGCCGGCGCTCACCGGGGCGGGAGCGCTGTTGGGCTCGCCGCTCTACATGCCGCCGGAGGCCTGGCGCTCGGAGCCCGCCTCGCGGCGAGGGGACGTGTACTCGCTGGGCGCGGTGCTCTACGAGCTGTGCACCGGCCGCGCCCCGCTGGGCGACGTGCCGCTGGAGGAGTTGCCTCGCGCCGCCCAGTTGAGAGAGCCCGCGTCGCTGACCGCCAGCGTTCCAGGGATTGACCCCGCGCTGGCGCTGGCCGTGGAGCGCTGCCTGAGCCGGGACCCGTGGCAGCGCTACGAGTCAGGCGACGCGCTGCGCGAGGTGTTGGAAGCGCTGGCGCTGGGCTCTCCCCGGCAGGCGCTGCTGGAGGGCAGCCCGTACCGGGGCCTGCTGCCATTCGAGGCCGAGCACCGCGGCCTCTTCTTCGGGCGGGACGCGGATGTCCGCGCGGTGCTGGAGCGGCTGCGCAGCGAACGCTGCGTGCTGGTGACGGCGGACTCCGGCGTGGGCAAGAGCAGTCTGTGCCGCGCGGGCGTCCTGCCGGCGCTCGCCGCCGGTGCGCTGGGCAGGCCTCGTCCGGCGGTGACCTTTGTCCCCGGCCGCAGCCCGCTGCAGGCGCTGGCGGCGGCGCTCGCGCCCCTTTTGGAGCAGGAGGAGGGGACGGTGCTCTCGCAGCTGGGGCAGGAGCCCGCCTCCGTAGGCCGCGCGCTGCGCCAGCGCCACCGCGAAGGGTTGGTCCTCTTCGTGGACCAACTGGAGGAGCTCATCACCGTCGCCTCGCCTCAGGAGGCCGCGGCGGCGGCGCTGGCTCTGGAGGCCATCGCGGTGGACGCGCGGGGCGTCCAGCTGTTGGGCGCGGTGCGCAGCGACTGCTTCGCGCGCGTGGCGGCGCTGCCGGGGTTGGACCAGACGGCGCCCCTGGCGCTCTGCCTGCTCCGGTCGCTCTCCAGCGCCGGCCTGAGGGAGGCCATCGTGGCCCCCGCCAAGGCGCGCGGGGTGGACTTCGAGTCCGAGGCGATGGTGGAGGCGCTGGTGCAGGCGGGTGCAGAAGGTGGGCTGCCGCTGCTCCAGTTCGCGCTCAGCCAGCTCTGGGAGGCGCTCCCTCAAGGGACGGAGGTCCTCACGGCCAGCGCGCTCGCCCAGCTGGGCGGGGTGGCGGGCGGTCTGGCCCGGCATGGGGACGCGCTCCTGCACTCCCTCACGCCGGAGCGGCGCGAAGGCGCGCGGCAGGTGCTCCTTCAGCTGGTCACGCCGGAGGGCAGCCGTGCGCAACGGACCGACGCCGAGCTCGTCTCAGGGGATGAAGCCAGGCGCCGGGCGCTGGAGGCGCTGGTGGGCGCGCGGCTGGTGTCGGCGAGGGGAGGGGAGGGCGGCGCCCAGGCTCGCTATGAGTTGGCTCACGAGGCGCTGCTGCGCCACTGGGGCACCTTGCGCGAATGGCTGGACGGGAGCGCCGAGGCGCGTGTGCTGCTGGCGCGGGTGGAGCGGGCGGCCCTGGACTGGGAGCGGCTGGGGCGCTCCCCGGACGCGCTGCTGGGCGAGCGTGCGCTGCAGGAGGCGCGGCGGCTGCGGCCGGAGGCGCTGCGCGCGCCGGAGCGGGCCTTCGTGGCGGCCTCTGAGCGGGCGGCGCGCGGACGGAAGCGGCGGCGCTGGGGTGCGGCGGTGGCGCTGCCCTCGCTGCTGGCGCTGGCGGCGTTCCCCTTCGCCAAGCTGCGCTACGACCGCGCCCACGGGCTTGCGCTCTACCGCCAGGAGCTGGCTGCGCTGGAGGCCACCGCGGCGCGAGAGGTCGCAGAGGCGTCCCGCGCGCGGGAGGAGGCGCTGGCCCGCTTCGACGCGGAGGACCCTGCCCACGGCGAGGTGGCCTGGCGCGCGGCGCTGCAGTCCGTGCGGGACGCGCAGGCGGCGCTTCACCAGGCCAGCGGCGTGGTGGACAGGGCGCTCGCGCTTGGCGGCCCCACTGGAGCGCTGGAGGAGGGGCGCGCGCGGCTCCTTCTCGCGCAGGTGACGCTGGCGGATCGCTTCTGGCAAACGACAGAGGCCGAGCGCTATGCGCGGCTGCTCACCGCCCTGGACACCTCCGGCGCGCAGCGCGCGAGGTTGTTCGAGCCCGCTCCTCTGTCGCTCAGGTCGTCGCCCTCCGGCGCGCGGGTGCGGCTGGAGCCGTTTGACGCCGTGGGCCTTCGCTCGGCGCCCAGCCGGCGGGCGGTGGAGGGCCACACGCCCTGGTCCGGCGCGCTGCCGCCCGGGGGCTGGTGGCTCACCGTCGAACGCGAGGGCCTCCTGCCGGCGCGGGTGCCTCTGCTGCTCAGCCCGGGCGAGCGGTACTCGACGGAGGTGGCGCTCCTTCCGCCGGAACGCCTGCCGCCGGGCTTTGTGTATGTCCCCGCGGGGCGCTTCCTCTATGGGAGCGGAGACGACGAGGGGCTGCGGCGGTTTTTCTTCAACGCGCAGCCGCTCCACCTGCGGACGACGGGCGCGTTTCTGATGGGCCGCCACGAGGTGACCTTCGGCGACTGGATGGCGTTTCTCTTGGAACAGAGCGCGCAACGGCGGGCCCAGCTGGCGCCGTACTCGCCTGAGCGCCTCAACGGGCTGGCGCTCTCCGCGCTGCCGGGGGCGCGCTGGCAGCTGACGCTTACGCCCTCCAGCCAACGCTACGTCGCGCGGGACGGAGAGCGCATCCGCTTCCCGGGGCGGCCTGGGCGCGCGGCGCTGGACTGGCGGCGCTTCCCGGTCACCGCCATCTCCTTCGTCGAAGCCCGCCAGTACGCCGGCTGGCTCGCGTCGACGGGGCGGGTGCCAGGGGCGCGCCTGTGCACGGATGCCGAGTGGGAGCGCGCGGCGCGCGGCGCGGACGCTCGCCGCTTCCCGGGCGGCGACGAGGCAAGCCCGGGCGACTTCAACCACGACCTCACGTTCGACCGTTCGCCCACCGGGTTCGGCCCGGACGAAGTCGGGAGCTACCCCGCGTCGCGCAGCCCATTCGGCGCGGATGACCTGGCGGGCAACGCCTGGGAGATGACGGAGTCCAGCGCGGGCCCGGTCCTGCGGGGCGGCTCCTGGTACCAGGGCGCGCTCTCCGCGCAAATCCCCAACCGGGAGGACAGTGAAGCGAACAACCGGGATCCACTGGTGGGCTTCCGCATCTGCGCCACACCCCAGGGCCTTGCACCCCCGCTCACCAACCCATAAACCCCGGACCGTCGCGCGAAGCGGCGGTCTGTCACCGAAGTGGAGTCGCAGTGATTTTTCCCTCGTCGAAGTGGTTGTCGTTCGTCGTTCTCAGCGCGCTGCTCGGCTGTGGCGTCGACTCGCCGTCGTCTTCGCCCTCGCTGACGGGCACCGTCGCGGAGCTCGTCAGCGGGCAGGGCCGGCAGAGCCAGGGCCGGCAGAGCCAGGGAACGAACCTGGGGGACAACTTCGCGCTCAAGCGCTACCTCGCGTCCAGCTTCCGCAAGACGTTCCCGGGAGAGCCGGTGAGCACGGTGGACGACGTGCGCCTGGTGGAAGGAGAGCTGGTGATGTACCGCAGCCTCCCCTCGGGGACCACGGCGTCGCTGGCGGCCTGCGGCACCGGCGCGGTCGGCGCGGGCGTGGCGCGCGCGTGCGGCTGGAAGTCGGCGGGCAGAGGGCGGTGCGCGCCGGCGTCTGCGGTGCGGCTGGGCGCCGGAGCGGCGGGCGCGTGCGGCGGGACGTGCGTGGGCAACCCCATGCTGCGCGTCTGCACGGGCACCGCGCCGTGCGAGCAGGCCACCGCGCTTGCCTCCAGCGATGACGCGTGCGGCTCTCCGTGCCCGTCTGTCGCGTTCACCTGTCCCGCGTCAGGCCACTACAACGTCTTGATTGCCCCCTTCACCGCCGGCGGCGGCGCGACGGTGGCGCTGAAGGTCAGCGCGGGCACCTACCCCGAAGTGAACGTGACGCACCGGGGAGCGGAGCTGTCCGGTGGAACGCTGACCGCGGAGTTCAAGGACGGGACGCAGAAGACGTTCAAGATTGCCCAGGTGCTGCCGGAGCTGGAGCCGTACGTCCCCGTCACGCCGACGGGCCGGCACGGCAGGACGTTCCGCTACCAGGTGCAGGAGCCGAAGGCGGGCGGCGGCTGGCAGGACCTCTGCGGTCCGGACTACGACCAGGCCCCGGTGGCGCTGCCGGTGGCCGGTTGGTGGGACGCGTCCGGCAGCCTTCACAGCGACGCCGGGTCGTTCACCTTCGCCTGCAAGACCGGCGTCATCTCCAAGTGCTATCGCTGGGGCTACCGTCCCTGGGATGGACCGGCGACGTACCCGAGAGTCGGCGTCACCGTCACGCTGGCGCAGGTGCACCAGGCCTGCACGCGGATGGCGCGGGCGGACTACTGCGGCGACGGCCGGAGCTTCACCTACGACGGCACCCTCATCAACCTGTGGGACCTGCTCAAGCCCCAGTTCCAGGTGCGGGCCTCTGACGCGCCCTCGCTGACGTTCGAAGCCGGGTGGAGCGAGAAGGGCGCGGTGTGCTTAAGCCACGCGCGCTGGAGCAACGCGCCCGCGCAGATTTTTGATCCCATCGCCTGCCCGGACCTCTTCAGGGGAGGCGACGTCATCAACAAGAAGGTCTGCAATACCCAAGAGCAGGCGCTGGAGTTCGGTCACGCCGCGGGCCGCACGGTGCTGACGTTTGATGATTCGAAGCACAACCTCTTTGACGGCGGGATGTAGCGCGTGAGCACGGACCCCGCTCGAACCCTCTCCAGCGCGGGGGCCCGCGCAGGCCCGGGGACGCAGCGCGTCTGCCGGTTGCTCGTCGCCTTCGGGCCTCAGGCGGGCCTGAGCGTGGCGGTGGCGCCGGGTCAGCGCGTGACGTTGGGCCGCGAGGGGCCCGAGGTGGAGCTGGCCCTGAGGGACGGCGAGGTGTCACGCCGCCACGCCGCCATCGAGCGCAGCGCGGAGGGTGACAGCGCCAGCGTGGTTGACCTCTCGAGCAGGAATGGCACCTTCCTGGACGGCGTGCGCTGTGGCCGCGGCCCGCTGGTGCACGGCAGCGTGCTGCGGGTGGGCGCGACGGTGCTCGTCTGGGAGGACTTCGAGGCCCCGGGCTTCCTGCGGTTGGCCCCCGCCACCCCGCAGCTGCCCGGACCCAGCCTGGCGCTGGAGCGCGTGCGAGGGGAGATTGCCCTCGTCGCGCCGCAGATGCTGGCGGTGATGATTTGCGGCGAAACCGGGGTGGGCAAAGAGCTGGTGGCGCAGGAGCTCCACCGCCAGAGCGGTCGGTCTGGCCCGTTCGTGCCGGTCAACTGCGCCGCCATCGCCGCCACGCTCGCCGAGAGCGAGCTTTTCGGTCACGCGGCCGGCGCCTTCACCGGCGCCACCAGCAAGTCAGAGGGGCTCTTCGGCGCGGCGCGCGGCGGCACGCTGTTCCTGGACGAGATTGGCGAGCTGCCCGTGGCCCTGCAGCCCAAGCTCCTGCGCGCGCTCGGCCACGGAGAGGTGCGGCCGGTGGGCGCCACCCAGAGCGCGCGGGTGGATGTCCGGATTGTCGCGGCCACGCACCGGGAGCTGTCCTCGCAGACCGAGGGTTTTCGAGGAGACCTCCTCGCGCGCCTCTCCGGCTGGCGGCTCCATGTCCCTCCGCTGAGGAGCCGCAAGGCGGATGTGCTCGCGCTGAGCGCGCTGTTTCTGGACCGGACGGGCAGCGCGCTCAGCCTGGCCGCGGCGGAGGCGCTGCTGCTCTACGGTTGGCCGCACAACGTGCGCGAGCTGGAGCAGGCCCTCGCCGCCGCGGCGGTGCGCGCCGCGGGTGGCCGGGTGCTGCCGGAGCATCTGCCCGCGGAGCTCTTCGCTCGCCCGGTGACGCGTGCGGCGCCGGTGCCCACCGCGGACCGTCAGGAAGAGCCGCCCACGCGCGAAGAGCTGTGCCGCGCGCTCGAGGCAGAGAGCGGGAACATGGCCAAGGTCGCGGAGCGCTTTGGCAAGGACCGCCGCCAGGTGTACCGCTGGGTGGAGCGCCTGGGGATTGAGCCGGAGCTGTTTCGCAAGCTGACCTGACCGGTCAGTGCGCGCCTTGCAGCGTGAAGTGCAGCTCGTAGAGCAGCTCCTTGTCCCCGCGGGAGAAAGTCTTCAACGCCTTGGGCGTGACCTGCGCCGCGCCGGAGGCCTTCATCCCGCCGGCGATGAAGCCGAAGGTCCCGAGCTCGAAGAACGCGTGGCGCACCGGGATGCCGCTGATGCCGAGGGTGACCTTCCCTTCGCCCATCTGGACGGTGAGCGCGCCGGCGTCGTAGTGGCCGCGCCAGATGCCCGGCATCATGCTGAGGAACGAGCTGAGCTGCTTGCTGGCCGAGTACTTGTTCTGCGAGGGGCCCTTGGTCACGGACCAGAACCCGGCCCGCTCGCTCAAGGTGAAGTGGCCCTTGGTGTCGCCTCCGTACAGCTGCTCCACCAGCACGTCGGTGAAGACGAGGAACGACGCCATCGGGATGGGCGTCACCGCGAAGATGGGGTTGGCGAAGTAGGCATCCTTCGGCACCAGGGCCGCCTCCACCTTCTTCCAGGAGGCTTCGCCGAACGCGGCGTGGACCGCGTTGCGGCGGGAGATGAAGGCGGCGCCTTTGACAATCATCGCGGGTGCCTTCAGG
Organism: Myxococcaceae bacterium; assembly: GCA_044230055.1. GTDB lineage: Bacteria > Myxococcota > Myxococcia > Myxococcales > Myxococcaceae > JBGART01. The sequence goes on from JBGART010000013.1 coordinate 11,986, forward strand.
CCCGGAGAAAGGCCTCAAGCCCGGTGACCAGCGCGATGGGCGTCTCCTGCGGTGCGTAGTGCCCGGCGCTGGGGATGACCTCCAGCGCCGCGTGGGGGAAGGCCTTGAGCCACGTCGCCCTCGCGGCGCCTTCGCCGAGGGCAGGGTCGTGCTGGCCCACGAAGAGCTTCATTGGGATTTTCGTCCCGGCCACCGAGGCGGAGATGTCGTTGCGCGCCCACTGCGGCAGGTACGCGCCGAAGGCCTCGGCGCTGGACTGCTCCAGCGAGTTGCGCACCATGGAGGTGACCCACTTCTTGCTCAGCCGGTTGCCCGTCGTCATGTCGATGATGATGGAGCGCGACTGGTGGGACTTCGCCGCGGAGCTGAACAGCCCCCAGCCGGCTTCATCGAACGGGACGCCGGTGGGCGGGACGGCGGAGATGCCGGCGAAGGAGGTGACGCGCGTGGGCGCCTGCGCCACCACCTGCATCGCGGCGATGCCGCCCATCGAGTGGCCGATGAGGCTGAACTTGCCCCAGCCCAGCTCATCCGCCGCGGCGAGCGCGTCCTGCGCAATCCCCGCCAGCGTGTAGGGGCCTTTGTGCTGATGGGCGCTGCCATACCCGCGGTAGTCGAGGAAGGCGTAGGAGAACGCCTCCTCGTCGAGGTGCGGCCAGAGCGGTTCATACCCGCGCCTGTCCGAAAACCACCCGTGTAACGCGATGACCTTGTGAGGACCCTTGCCTACCAGCTGACACTGGTTCTTGGACATGAATGCTCCGGGTTGGGGAGACTCCGGAGCGTAGCGTGGCGCGGTACCCCCGATGAAGTTGAAGGACGCCGCGCCCACCTCTGAGCACAGTCGTCTCCGCAAGACCTACTCGCCGCGCAGCAGGCCCTCTATCTCGCGCAGCGTCTCCACGTCGTCGCCAATCATCGCCTTCATCGTCTGGATGCGCCGGGCGACGACGCGCGCAATTTTCTCCTCCACCGTCCCGTCGGCGTAGGCCCAGTAGACCTGGGCGAAGCGGCCGTCGCGGTGGCAGCGGCCTTCAATCTGCGCCATCTGGATGGCGGACCAGCGCAGGTCGTGAATCACCTCGGAGCGGGGCGCCTCGCCGTACTCGCCCTGGTGCAGCGAGATGCCCTCTTCAACGGTGAAGAGCACCACCTGCGCCTCGCCGCGTTGGAAGCGCAGCCGCTCCTCTTCGCGCTGCCCGGCCGCCAGGCCGCCGTGGATGACAGCGCAGGGGACGCCGCCCAAGCCCGCCTCCAGCGATTCGCGCAGGGCGGTGAGCGTCTCCCGGAAGGCGACGGAGATGGCCACCTGGTGCCCGTTCTCCAAAAGCTCGCGCACCAGCTCCGCGGTGCCAGAGGCGCGAATCAAAGAGCTCTTCTGGCGCAGGCGCAGCGAGGCGGCGAGCGCCGACTTGGGGTCCTTCCCCGCGGGGGCCAGCGCCAGCTCCCGGCGGAACTCTGTCCACGCCTGTCCGTAGAGGGCGCGCGCGGAGGCGTCCAACTCGATGGGCGTGAGGATGCGGTTGATGGCAGGCCACCCGGCGATGTCCTCCGGACGGCGGCGGATGCCTGCGGGCCCGCCCCCCTTGAGCGGCTCAAAGAGCAGGACGCGCATCCGTTCGCAGTCGCTGTGCTTGCCCGCCCACTCCCACTTGCCGAACTTGCCGCGCGTAACACCCAGCTTCTGGTCCACGCACCACTGCTCGAAGTCCTTGAGGTCCGCCGCCCGGGCGCCGGTGGTGCTGGCCAAAAGCGGCGCCAGATAGGAGAGCTCCAGCGGGTTCTGCCCGGCCGTCGCGGAGAGCCAGAAGGTGAAGCCCGCGTTCGCCACCAACTTCACCGCGAGCTTGGACCGCGCGGCCGTGGGGTTCTTGCAGCGGTGGCTCTCGTCCAGGACCACGACGTCCAGCTCCGGCGCCGTCCCTGCCCGGGCCAGGCCCTTGCGCGTGCGGATTTTCTTGCGCGCCTGCGCGCTGACTTCGAACAGCTTCCCCAGGCGGTCGTAGTTCAGGATGACGACGTCCTTGCCGCCATCGCCCATCAGCTCCAGCGTCCGCCGCCAGTGGGCGATGACCGCCAGCGGGCAGACGATGAGCACCGAGCGCGCTTCGCGCATCCGCAGGATGCTCTCCCACGCGGTGATGGTCTTGCCGAGGCCGACGTCGTCCGCCAGTAAGAAGCCCGGCCGGCCCGCCGCCTTCGCCGCCAACGCCGCGCTCACCGCCGCCTCCTGATGCGGCCGCAGGGAGATGGCGCCCGTCGGCGCTGAGGGCGTGGGCGCCCCGGTCCCGTCGAGCTCCCGCTGGACGTGCGCCTCCCAGGAGAAGGCCGGGGCCTGGAAGGGCACCAGGCCGGGAGGGAGCGTTTCGCCTTGATAGAGGAAGACGCTGTGGTCCGCGTCCCAGCGCGCGCCGCTGGCAGAGGCCACTGCGCGCATGGCGAAGGGCACGTCGAGGACGTGCGTCTTCCGGCGGGGGGTTCGCAGCAGGATGGGACCGGAGGCGGTGGGGCGCTTCACCGGTGCCGAGACAGTTCGCTTCGCACGCTGGAGGGAGCTCACCCCTTCGCGGATAGCACGCCCGAAGGAGGGGTCCAGAAAGGCGCAAAGGCCTCGCCGTCCTTGGAGGTGGCGAGGCCTTCGTGTGTCAGGACCGGCTTGGAGTTACTGGAAAATCGCGCCGCCCAGCAGTGAGGCGCTGGTCGCGCCGATGCCGACGCTGTAGTCGCCCACGTTCCAGAGCTGCTCGTTGAGGTTCTGCAGGACCGCGAAGGCGGGCACCTGCGCCACCTGGAACTTGCTCAGCAGGGAGGCAGGGATGGCGGCGGTCCCGAGGTTCGGCGCGAAGCTGCAGAAGAGCTGAACCGAGCCCGGCTTGCCGTTGATGGTGATGCCCCGCTGCACGAGGGAGACAGCAATCTTCTCCCGGTTGGAGGAGAAGCTGTTCCACGCGACGGTGAGCGGCTGGCTGCGGTCGATGACGAGCAGCCCGCCCGGTCCGGCGACGGGGCTGGTGAAGGTGGCCATGCGGGGGAAGGGGACCCCGCCCACGAACGCCGGAACGCTGGACGGCGTCTTGTTCTTCGGACCGCCCGAAGCCGCAAGAATCAGCGGTTGCCCGGCCTTCCAGAGCGCGCCCTCGTGCTCGATGGTCGCCGCGCCGTAGTCGTTGTTGGCGTCAGGCTTCAGGGTCAGCACGCCGCCGCTTCCGCCGAGGACGTGCACGTCACCGGCGCTGACGGGGATGGAGTCGCTCGCGCTGCCGCCGGGGCCCTGCAGGCCCACCTCGCAGACCCGGACATCGCAGTCACCCTGCTTGGTGATGACGCACGCCGGGCTGCCGGTTCCCCCATCGGGGTGGGCCAGGAAGGTGGCCTGCACGCTGGTGATGATTCCGGTCCCGCCGTCCGCCAAGGGGACGGGGAACTGGACGGCTCCGCCGCCGCCGTTGTGCGCCTCCTTGGCCGGGCGCTGCTGCAGCAGCCGCTTCGCCAGGACGCGGAGCTCAGCCGAGGACGTCGAATCCGCCACCTCGTCCTGAGAAACCTCCGCGCTGCCGCAACCCGCGAGCGCCAGCACTGCAACGACTGCCCCGAACGTCTTTCTCATGGTGTTTTTTTGCTCCCCTGCGCGAGGAAAAGTGGTGCGCCCCGGATAGAGGCGGCGTCCGCCAAATGTGACACGCGCGAGGCCAACTTTTCGGGTTTCGCCTGGAGATTCGGGGGCGTGGGGGCGTGGTGCACTAGAGTCCCGGCCCCACGGGAGGGTCGCTTTGAAAAGACGGTGGGTGAAGCGCGGGACAGCCGGGGTGAGCGCGTTGGTGCTGGTGGGCGCGCTGCTCCTGTACGCGACGACGTCGGGCTGCGCGACCTTCGGCTCCCTGCCGGAGGGCGCGCGGCAGGAGCGCATCTCAAAGAACCCGCACTTCATCGAGGGCGAGTTCAAGAACGACGAGGCGACCACGATGATGGTCGACAACACCTTCACCACGATGAAGGAGTTCCTCCTCGGCAATGGGCAGATGCGCACGCCCAGCTGCGCGCTGCCCCTGGACACCTCCGCGCCCAAGCAGTGGGCCGCCGCGCCCCAGACCGGGCTGCGCATCACCTGGATGGGCCACTCCACCACGCTCATTGAGCTCGACGGCGTGCGCGTGCTGACCGACCCGATGTGGAGTGAGCGCGCGTCGCCGACGAGCCTGGGCGGGCCCAAGCGGTTCCATCCGCCGCCGGTCCCGTTCGACCAGCTCCCCAAGCTGGACGCGGTGTTGATTTCGCACGACCACTACGACCACATGGACATGCGCACCGTGCAGGCGCTGGCGGTGTCGGGCGTGAAGTTCTACGTCGGGCTGGGCAACGGCGCGCACCTGGACCGCTGGGGCGTCAAGCCGGAGCAGATTGTGGAGGTGGAGTGGGGCAATCACTTCGCGCTCCCCAACGGCGTGGAGCTGCACTCCACGCCCGCCCGGCACTTCTCCGGACGCGGGGTGTTCAGCCGCAACCGTTCACTCTGGACGTCCTGGGCGCTGGTGGGGCCCAAGCACCGCGTCTTCTTCAGCGGCGACACCGGGATGACGGACGCGTTCAAGGCGATTGGGGAGAAGCTGGGTCCGTTCGACGTGTCAATGCTGGAGATTGGCCAGTGGCACCCCAGCTGGGGGCAGATTCACCTCGGCCCCGAGGGCGCGCTGGCAGCCCACAAAGCGCTGGGTGCCGCGCGCCTGTTTCCCATCCATTGGGCGACCTTCGAGCTGGGGCTCCACTCCTGGCTGGAGCCGGCGGAGACGCTGACGACGTCCGCGGCGAAGCAGGGCCTCTCCGTGGTGACGCCGATGCTGGGGCAGCCGGTGGAGCCGACCAAAGGTGAGCCCTCGGTGGCCTGGTGGCGGACCTATCCGCCGATGGCCGCGCGCTGCCCTGAAGGCGTGCAGCTGAGCCGCCGCGCTCTTTCCGATTGGCCGATGTAGCGCGGGTCAGCGCGCAGCGCGCGGGATGAGCCGAACGCGGTCGCCGTCAGGCTGAGCCTCGAAGCGGTCGAGCTCCAAGAGTCGCTCCGCTGTCTTCAGGTCCCGTTGCCGCACCTGGATGCCGCCCGCTTCCACCTCGCCCTCAAGCTCCAGCGCAGCGCGCGCTCCGTTCGTGTCCTCCCCGCGGACGTGCACCCGCAGGTGCCCGGGCGTGCCGCCGGAGAGCTCCAACCGTGTCACCCGCATCAACCAGACCTCGCCGCCGAAAGAGGCCTGACCCGAGCCGGCGCGGGAGATCGCCTCGCCGTCGAAGAGCTCCACGTCCTTGTCGGTGAGCACCTTGCCCTCCAACGCCTCCCACGTGCGGACGTTGAAGAACCGGATGCTGGCGAGCGTGACGGCCCCCAGGGGCGGCGCGAGCGTACGGAGCCGGAGGGTGAACCGCAGCACCGCCCCGCTCTCGAAGCGGTCCATCACCACCTCGCCCAGGAGGTCCCCGGTGACGGGCAGGGTGCTGCTTGTGGGTGGGCTCATGGTCAGCGCGACGCTACGGCGTCTTGCGGGCCAGGTGGAGGACCTTTGCGAAGCGCTCCGCCAGCTTTCGCCCGAGAGCGCCGCCCAGGGAGGGGACGCGCTGGTAGACGGAGGCGAAGAGCTCCGCGCGCAGCTTCAGCACGCGCACCGGTCCATCGCAGCGGACGCTGAAGGGGCTTACGTCCGGCACCAGCGCGTTGAGCTCCCCGAAGCAGTCGCCCGGGCCGAGCGCTTCGAACGGCACCTCGGTCCCGCCGCGCGGCGGGAGCCAGTGGACGTGCAGCCGCCCCTGAAGGACGACGCCCAGCCAGTCATGGCGCGCCCCCGCGGCGACCACCGTTGCGCCCTTGGGGAAGTCCAGCGTCTCCGCGTAGCCGACAATCTTCTCCACGGTGGCGGCCGGGCACCCGGCGAAGAGCGGCAGCTTGCAGAGCAGCTCCGCCGGGGAGACGTCCGGGCGCGCGGCGGCCGCGGGCTGTGCGGGCGGGGCAGGGGGGAGCGGCTCCTCGCCGAAGATGTCGGAGAGGTTGAGCTGAAGCGTGCCGGTAGGGCTGACCTGGCGGTCCGCGTTCAGCGCGGCGAGCTGCGCGGCGGGGTTGGCCGGCGGCGGCGGCGCGGGCTGTTCCTCCAGCGCGAGCATGGGCGAGTTGACGGAGGAGAACTCCGTGGGGTCGGTCACCGCCGCCACGCTGGCGGCGCGCTCTGAGGGTTTGCTCAGCTGAAGGTTGGCGCCGGCGCCGACGAAGACGGCGTTGGACACCATGAGCGTCTTTCCGCGCGAGTCCACCAGCTTGAACTCGCTCATCTCGGAGATGAGCGTGCTGTCGGGGTCCGGCTCCAGGCTGACGTCCGCGCGGTGGTAGTGCTTCTGGATGGCCTTGGCGAGGACGCTCTCGGGAATCACCGCGGGGACAATCTGCCGGCCGGTCTTCTTGCCGAGGAGCTGGAGGGCGCCGGAGTCCGTGGGGTCCGGCATGCCCACGCCGAGCACCTGCTTGTTGTCCTTCTGCACGAAGGCAAAAGCGCCCAGCTGCTCGCAGGTCTGCGCGTCCAGCAGCGCGACGGCGGAGGGGTCTACTTTGAGCTGGTGCAAGGCCACCTTCGCGCAGCGCGCGCCGCGCGCGACGGCGTCGACGACGGCACTCTCCTTCGCCAGCAGCATCTCGACGACCACCTTGGTCAACCGGGTGCCCCACTGTTCAACCTGGGCCAGCGCGGAGGCCAACTGCGTGTCGTCAATCAACCCGGCCTGCACGAGCATCTGGCCCAACCGGGAGACGCGAGGCGAGACAGGCATAGGCTTCGAACGATAGTCCGAGGCCGGTCCCTCGCCACCCGGGGTGCTTGTCACACCTCGGACGTTGGCGGCCCACCCGAAGGGCTACGGATTGGGCTCGTCGAGCCGGACGGTGAGCGACTCCGGCTTCGTCTTGCGGGCGGGCACGGGGGTGCACGCGAAGTCTGCCCGGGAGTTCCCGGCGAGCTTGATCGCCGGTGTCTGGCAGCGGCAGCTCGTCCCGGCGCCCGCTGGGAGCTCGCAGGGGTACTCCAGGGTGACGTTGAGCTGCCGGGCGGCGGCCTGCTCGTTGGTCATGCTCCCCACGAAGTCGCCGTTGAGCAGCTCGATGGACGCCATCTTGACGCCCGGTGGGGCGCGCTCCGTCTGGTAGCGCATGAAGGGGGTGGGCGCCGCTGGCGGAGGTGGCGCCGGCTCTGCGACGACCGCCGCGATGGCGACGGGCGCGGCTGCGCGCTCCGCCAGTCGCTGGTCCTGCGCGTCAAGGCGCTGCCGCAGGTCGTGGTTCTGCCACAGCAGCAGGCCGATGATGAGCAGGGCCGCGGCCCTGACACCGTGACGCAACCAGCGACGGAGCTCGCCGCTGCGCTGGGCGCTCCGCCTGGGCTGCGTCGTATGAGCGAGGAAGGCCGCCCGCTCTGGCTCAGCAGTTCGTGGGCTGTAGCGCGCGCCGAGGGAGGACTGGGAAGCGCTGCCCTCCTCGATGCGAGCCTTGAACCAGGCGACCGTGAGGTACAGCGTGGGCGCCACGTTGTTCGCGGGAAGGACCGAGATGAGCACCCCCGGTGCCAGCGCGTCCGACAGGGACGAGGGCAGGGACTCGAACTCGATTCGTACGCCGCCCAGGCTGACGTCGACAATCTTTCCGGAGATGGACTGGGAGAATGACCGCAGCGTCTCCGGGTCGCGAAGCTGGATGCCCGCGTCTATCGCGACGGCAATGCGTTCATGCGCTCTGTGAAACGTCGACACTTGTTGTAATTGTAGAGAAAGCCGCGCCGTATTCCTCAGCCCTGTGCGTCAACGACAACAACCCGAACACGCAGTCTCGCCCCGGAGGGCAAAGACTGCGCGCCGAGTGCAGCATTTGCCCGTCAAGTGTTCTCAACCACCGACCGCTGCACCGTCTTTGTCGCAGAGGTTGTTGTTGAAGGTATCTGTAAGCCCGGTGCGACGGAAGACCGGTCCGTAAATCCACGAGCCGCAGACCAGGCGGTTCCGGTCGATGTGAATCTCCAGCGGCTGCCCGTAGACACTCTCGTTGTTGATGCCGCCGTAGAATGTATAGGCCCCGCCGCTGACGAGGTTGTCCTCGACGGTGACGTTCTGGGCGCGCGCGAAGTCGCCGTAAATCGTGATGGCGCCGGAGAGCCCGCCGCCGCCGGAGGTCGGCGTGTTGGCCAGCAGCGCGGTGTTGTGGCGGTAGGTGACGCCGGAAGAACCGCCGTGGTTGCTCAGGCCGGAGTGGTGGTCGCCCGAAAGGTGCCCGAGGTCGTGGATCCAGTTGTCTGAGGCCAGGCCGCTGCCCTCAATGGTGATGCCATTGCCCGTCCCGCTGATGTCATTGCCCTGCGCCACGAGGTTGGTCGCGCCGCCGTACACGTCGCGGATGCCGGACCTGGCGCGCATCCCGGCGGTGGCGCAGCGCAGGCGGTTGTTAAGGATGCGCGCGTTGCGGCCGTCGTAGCCGTCGGAGGGGCGGCCGCCGCGGACCGCCACGACGTCGGACTCCGAGTCGCACGCGGTCACGATGGAGTTGCGCAGCGTTACGCCCGGCGCGTCGATGACGACCGGTCCTGTGACGCTCAGGCCATTCAGGTCCGCGTTCGTCCCTGTCACACGCAGCCGGCGGAAGTTGCTCTCCCACGCCCAGCCCGGGCCCGAGGTCACGTCCTCGGGAACGCGGCGGAAGACGGTGCCTGCAACCGGCCCGGTGTTGGTGTCATCCGGGTAGCCGCACGCAGAGGGGCGCGCGGCGCAGTCTCGCAGCGCGGTGGGCGTGGTGCCCGCGTCGGGCCGGGGCGTCCCGGCATCCGGCGGTGGCGCAGTCCCCGCATCAGGGACCGCGGGCGGCGGGGTGCCCGCGTCCGGAACAGGGGCAGGAGGAGGAGGCGGCGGCGACGCGCCCGTCTCCGGCACGAAGAGCACGTCGACGTAGTAGTTGCTCGCGTTCCAGCTGGAGCCGGGGAAGCCGCTGGTGGCGCCGTAGCGGTAGGTGCCGTTGCCTCCGGCCTCGTCGTTCCGGGGCGCGGAGAGCGGCCCCGAGGACCGGCCCTTCGAGAGGAAGTAGAAGGTGTCGCCCGCGTACCTGCCGCGCGGCGCGAAGTAGCTGGCGACGTAGAGGAGGTCCGCCTGAATCTGCACCGGCGTGGCGAAGCGCGCGCGCTGCCAGCCCGTCGCGGTCTCGTTCTCGAACGTCACGCTCGCGAGGAGCTGCCCGTCGCGGGTCCACAGGTGCCCGGTGTGCTCGCCCGAATTCCCGGTGCCCTTGTAGAAGCGCAGCCCCGTCACGCGCCCCGCGACGGAGGACTTGAACTTCACCCCCAGCTCCACCGGCTCGCTGTCGCGGACCGAGGGATGGGCAGGGACGGTGCCGGCGGGCCAGAGCCGGATTTCACCGGTGAGGTCGTCCTCCGTGGCCGCGTCCGTGTCGGTAGGGTCCACTGCCTCTGCGCCGCAGCTCGTGGCCAGCAGCAGCACCACGGACAAGCACTTCAGGATGTCTGGTTTCATCGTTCTCTCCCGTTCCGAAAAGGGGGATGAGCAAGCACCGTTCCGACGGGAGCGGCCGGCCAAGGAGGGGGATTCGCAGGGGCAGCGCCGGGAAGGCGGATGTCGCCTGTCAGTGCGGACCGACAGTCAGGCGAGGCGCGGCTTCTCCAGTTCGCCATGGCAGACTGCCGGCGTGTCCCCACGCCCGGAAGCGACCAGGTCCCTCTGGGGCGCGCTGCTCGCGCTCTGGGCGTGCACGGTGCCCGCGCTGGAGCTGGAGGGGAAGGTCTGCTCCGCCGCAGACCCGTGCCCGGAGCCTTACCGCTGCGCGGTCCCGACGGGCGCCACGACGGGTACGTGCACGGCGGGGGAGCGCGGCGGCGTCCGGGTCTCCGCGGCCGGGTACATCGCCTGCCCGGCAAGCTGGCCAGACTTCAACGACGCGGAAGGGACGCCGGGAGGGTGTCGGATGAAGGCGACCGCCGCGGTGGTGGAGGCGCACGCGGCGGAGGCGGTGCTGCTCCTGGGCAACGCGCAGATGTCGGGCGGCTCGCTTGAGGAGTACACGCACTCATTTGAGCGCGGTTGGGGGCGCTTCAAGTCCATCACGTACCCGGTGCCTGGAGGGCACGACTACTTCACCGGCCAGGCCCAGGGCTACTTCAGCTACTTCGGGGCGCGGGCCGGGCCGCCGGCGAAGGGCTACTACAGCTTCGACCTGGGCGGCTGGCACCTCATCGCGCTCAACAGCGAGTGCGCGGAAGTCGGGGGCTGCGGCGCCGGCTCTGTGCAGGAGCAATGGCTGCGCGCGGATTTAGCGGCGCACCCGGCGCTCTGCACGCTCGCCTTCTGGAGCGAGCCGCGGTTCTCCTCGCGCCGGAGCGACGTGGCGTACGACGCGTTCTGGCGCGCGCTCCATGAAGCTGGCGCGGAGCTGGTGCTCAACGCGGGGGTGAAGCAATACGAACGGCTGGCCCCGCTGGCGCCCGACGGCGGCGCGGACCCGGGGCGCGGCATCCGGGAGTTTGTCGTTGGCACGGGCGGGCTGGGCGGCTTCGACGCGTTCAACGCGCTGCTCCCGGCGACCGAGTCCGCGAAGATTGACTCCTTCGGTGTCCTCCAGCTCACCCTGCGCGACGGCGGCTACGACTTCCGCTTCGCCGCCACGGCCGAGGACCCGTTCACCGACGAGGGCAGCGGCGCCTGTCACTGAGGCTTCGCCAGGTCCTCTCTCAACACTCGCTCCTCACCCGGCTTCAGTTTGAGGTTGATGGAGCGGTGGGCCTTGAGCTCCTTGTTCACCAGCAGCACGGTGTGCGGGCCTGCGGGGAGCCGAAACGCCGGCAGCGGCGTCATCCCGCGGTACTCGCCGTCGACAATCACTTCGGCCCAGGGCGAGGCGCGGATCCACAGCGACGCAGGGGCCTCCGTGGCGGGCGCCTTTTGCTTGACCGGCTTGGGGGCGACGGTGCGCGCGGGCGGTTGGGTTACGGGGATGGGTGCAGCGCGGGCCTGCGTCTCGCTGGGGAGCGGCGCTGGCGCGCTCGGGGGAGGAGGGACGACTGCGGGCGCGCGCGGCCAGAGCGTGACGGCTCCGCCTGCGCCGCCGAGGACGAGGAGCGCGAGGACCCCCTGCCAGGCTCGCGGGCGCGCCGTCGGTCGAGCGGCCGGCCCTCTCAAGGTGGACTCGTGGTGGAGGCTGGCGAAGGCTCCCGCCTCCCCGAGCTGCCGTACCGCCTGCGCCAGCGCCGACGGGTTGCGCCCGGTTTCTCCGCCCGAGCCGTCAATCGCTTCGAGCAGCGTGGCGGCGTCCGGTGGCCGCGCGGCGGCGTCCCGCGAGAGCGCCTGCTCAATCCAGCCGGCGAGGCCTGCCGGCACGTCCGGCCGCAGGGCGTCCACGCGGACCGGGGTGGAGAAGAGCGTCGCGCGCATGAGCTCTCCTTCCGTTCGCCCTTCAAACGGCCGCGCCTGGACCAGGGCTTCGTAGAGCGTGGCGGCGGCGGAGAAGAGGTCCGAACGGACGCTGGCCGCGGCGCCTTCGTAGAGCTCTGGCGCGAGGTAGCCCAGCTTGCCGCGCAGGTTCCCGGTGGTGGAGAGCGTGGAGGAGAGGAGCTTGGCCACGCCAAAGTCGGAGAGCTTGGCGCACCCTTCGCGTGAGACCAGCACGTTCTCCGGCGACACATCCCGATGGACCACGCCCTCGCGCCCCGCCGTCTTCAGCGCGTGCGCGTAGCGCAGGCCCTCGGCCAGGTGCCGCGCCAGGACGCGCACCGCTTCGAGGGGCAGCGGCCGTGCGGTCAGCTTCGAGGCGACGAGCACCTGTCGCAGCGTGAAGCCGTCGACGTACTCCAGCGCCAGGTACGGCCCGTCCCGGTCAGCGCCGGACTCGCGGACGGCGACAATGTGTTCGTGGTGCAAGAGCGAGCAGATGTGCGACTCAGCGTCGAACAGCCGCATCCATTCGCGCGTCCGCGCCAGGTGGCGGTGGGGCCGCTTGAGCGCGACCTGCTCTCCGCTGGAGGTGCGCGCCAGGAAGACCTCGCCCATCCCGCCCACGCCCAGGAGTCGAAGCGGCTCGAACTTCGACCGGCGGAAGGACCACACCCGCGCGATGCTACTTTTCGCGCCCCTTCGGGCCAAGGCGGGGGCTCAGCCGGTGACGTCGCAACAGCTCGTACAGGTGCACCCGGTTGAGGCCGGAGATGCGCGCGGCCTCTGAGACATTGCTCGCGGCGTGCTCCAGGAGCTGGACCAGGTAGCCGCGCTCCAGCTCCGCGACGAGCCGGTCCCGCTGCTGGCGGTAGGGCGCGTCCAGACGCCAGCGCGGCGCTTGCGCGGAAGCAGGGGCGGGCGCCGCGTCCGGCAGCTCCAGGGCCGCGCGCAGGACGGCGTTGCGCAGCTCGCGCACGTTGCCCGGGTAGTCCAGCCCAGACAGGCGGGCGAGCTCGCCGTTCGAGAGAGTTGGCGTTCCTTCGAGCTGCGACAGGAAATGCAGGACCAGCTCCGGGATGTCCTCGCGGTGCGTGCTCAGCGGTGGCAGCGGGACCGTGAGCGCGGCCAGCCGGTAGTAGAGGTCCGCGCGGAAGCCGCCGGCGTTGACCATGGCCTCGAGCGGGCGGTGGGTGGCGGCGATGACCCGCACGTCGACGGGGATGGGCGCGGTGCCGCCCAACCGCTGCACGCTCTTGCGCTCCAGCGCGCCCAGGAGCTTGGGCTGCAGGTCCATGGGGAGCTCGCCCACCTCGTCGAGGAAGAGCGTCCCGCCGTGGGCGCGCTCGAAGGCGCCGGGCGCGGAGGTGGTGGCGTCGGTGAAGCCGCCGCGCTCGTGGCCGAACAGCTCCCGCTCCGCCACGCCGGCGGGGAGCGCGCTGCAGTCCACCACCACCAGCGGGCCTTCGCTGCGCGGGCCGGCCGCCACCAGCGCTTCCGCCGCCAGCTCCTTGCCCGTCCCGGTGGGCCCCAGCAACAGCACCGGCGCGTCGGCCGCCGCGGCCTTGGCCAGCAGCGCGTAGAGCTGCCGCATTGCCAGCGAGCTGCCGCGCAGCCCGAAGAAGTGGGTGGCTTCGCTTAAGGGGCGCTCGGAGAAGGCGTCCGTCTCCAGGAGCTTCACCTTCGACTGGCCCAGCCGCAGCGTGTCGCCCGCTTCAATCCAGGCCTCGCGCACCCGCCGGTCGCGCAGGAAGACGCCGTTCTTGGAGCCCAGGTCGCGCACGCACAGGCCCTCGAGGTCAGACACCAGCTCGCAGTGCAGCGCGCTCACCGTGCGGTCCTCGAGCTGGAGCTGCGCGGCGGGCGAGCTGCCGATGAGGATTCGCGGGAGCGGCAGGCGCACCTTGCGCGACGCGGAGGCCCCGGACACCCGCAGCTCCAGGACGGGGTCCGCGAACGCGTGTGCGCCTTTGCCTCTCCTGGCAATCACCCGCGTGGTGAGTGAGGCCTTTGTCGTCCCCAAGGGCGCTGCTCCCTCCCGCGCTATAGTCCCTCGAGTATGCACGGCCCGGCCGCCCTCCTGTCGCTCCTCTTGAGCGCTGCGCCCCTGGCGACGGGCGAGACCGGTAACCCCCACCTGCGCGGCGCGATGGAGCAGGTCCGTTCGATGAACGAAGGCGCGGGGCTCAAGAGCCTGGAGCTGGCGGCGCGCTGGTCGGGCAACGGGCTGCATGACCTGGCGTTGATTCAGCTCTGGATGGGGTTGGCGTACGCCGGGCTGAGTGAGGAGGCGAAGGCCCGCCGCGCGTTCGAAGCGGCGCTGCGCCTGGAGCCGGGCCTCCCGCTCCCGGAGCAGACGTCGCCGCGGGTCAGCGCGTGGTGGAAGGCCATCCGGGACCAGCTCGCGCCGCCGCCTCCCGTGCTCACACCCCCCGCGCCGGCGCCGCCCGCTGCGCTCGCGCTGCCGCCCCCGACCGAGCGGCCGGTCGCCTCCACCGTGCGCCGCGCGACGGGCACCGGGCTGCTCATCCTCGGCGCGGTGGGGATGGGGACCGCCGCGTACCTTGGGCTGCGCGCAGGGGCCACGCACCAGAGCGCGGTGCGGGAGCCTGCGGTCGGCGCGGCGGTGGCGTTGCAGTCCACCGCGGAGGGCGAGGCGCGCGCGTCGACCGTGTTGCTCGGCGCGGGCGGTGCGGCGCTCCTCGCGGGCGGCGTGGTCTGGTCCTTCGAGTGGTGGTGAGCTCACTTCGGAACGTGCCACCCCAGGAAGCGCGCTGAGCGCGTGTGGCGCGGGATGTGCCGGACTTCGACCTTCCCTCGGGCTTCGTCGAAGTTCGCGCCGACGGTCATCATGAGTTGCGGCACGCGTTTGATTTTGCCGTCCTCCTTGGTGTCGACGTGGTTCATCCGGACGGGCAGCTCTTCGGTGCGGACGGTGTCCACCAGCTCCCAGGTCGCGACGACGGCGGCGGCGCCCGCGCACAGTGTCGGCCGTCCTTCCTTCTCGCCGGCGGAGGTCACCACCCGCATCGCCGCGACGTCGAGCTCCGGGCGTCCGGAGGTGGCAATCAACCGCACCTCTCGCTCCGAGGTTTCACAGCGCCAGCGGACTTCGACGCGAGCGCGGAAAGAGCGGTCCAGCTGCGTGGGGAGGGACGCGCGGAGATCCGCGACGGACTGGCCCATCTCCGGCGCGCCGCTCAGCGGCGTCTGCGCCGCGTCCGGTCCGCGGGTCATCACGCCGGTCGCGCCGAAGCGCTCCGCCTGCGCCTGCCAGGTCCGGAGCGGCTCCAGGGTGTCGCGGAGCATTCCGCCGAGGCCCTCCTCGATGGGCACCACACCCCAGGAGGTGGTCACCACCTGATGCAGTGCCGCCAGCTCCGGTGGCGCGGACCGGGCGCCCCCTTGTCCCTCGGCGGCGGCGCTGCCTTCGAGCCCCGCGGCACCGTCGGCGTGTCCGTCGCGCGGCGTGAGCACGGCCCACGTCTTCGAGGGGGCGAGGGAGACCTCTCGGAGGGGGGCGTCCGGCGCGTCAGGTGACGACGTGGGCTGCTGCGCAGGTGTGGCGGCAGGAGCACCGGGGCGTCGCGCTGGCTGGCCTTGAGGGCGGGTCGGTTCTGGTTTGCCAGGGCCACGTACGGGTGACTCCGTCACCCGGAGCTCGACGGAGATGGGTGTGGAGGAGGACGGGGGCGGTGGCGCTGGACGTGGCGGTGCTGCCCGAAGCAGGAGCAGCAGCAGGGCTGCGCCGTGCAGCAGGAGGCTGGCCGCGGCTGCGCGTCGGAGCGCCCTGCGCTGCGGATGCTTCGGGTCCACACGGCGGATGAACACGGAAGCCCGCGCGGCGTTGATTCACCTCGCTCGCTCACGGCATGGCGAGGTAGCGGCAGCGGTCCGTGACCGCGACCGTGTGGAACTTGCGCGCGTTGGGTGGCTGCCAGACGACGTCGGCGAGGGGGCTGACAAACCACTCGCGCTCAGCAGAGCCGGGGACGAGCTTGAGGCCGCGGTCGAGCGGGTTGTCGGCGTGGCCGAAGACGGCGTCCCTCAACCAGGGGCAGCGGGTGTCGGACTGGCCCATCTTGAGGACCTCGGTCTCGGAGAGCTTTCCGTCTCCGTCGGCGTCCGCGGCGGAGACGAACGTGGTGGTCACGCCCTGGCAGTCCGTCGCGGAGCTCAGGGTCGCGTCGAAGCGGACAATTCGCTCTCCCGGGGCCAGCTTCTCCCCACGGCACGACTCGGCGAAAGTCCAGCGGTCTTTGGGCTTGGGTGCCTTGCACGCGGCGAAGCTGGCAAGGACCGCCAACGAGAGGAGGCGCGTTGTCCGCATGCGCGGATAGTGCGTTCACCCTCCGAAGGGCGCCAGATTTCGAGCTGGCTGCTACAGTCCGCGGCCTTCTTGCGGAGGGGCCGATGCGCGTGTTGCTTGTGGCGGCAGTGCTGATGGCCGTGGGTTGCTCACAGGGTTCAGCCGGTGCGACCGGGCCGCAGGGACCCGAGGGGGCGCAGGGGCCTCAGGGGCCTACTGGCGCGACGGGGCCTGAGGGTCCGGTGGGGCCAGCAGGTCCGACCGGCCCGGCCGGCGCGCTCGCAGTGGCGGCCACCCGCACCTGCAAGACCTTGAAGGCCGCCAACGGGGCATTGACGGACGGTCCGCAGACGCTGGTCGCCGGAGAGGCGTTCCGGGGCTACTGCGACATGTCCACCCAGGGCGGCGGTTGGACGCTCATCCAATCCCACAACGTGAACGTCGCCACGGTGGGCGGCATGCCGGTGGACCTCGCCTCCGGCCGCTACATGCCCGTCGGGTTCGTGCTGCCGCTCGCGCTCGCCTCCACCGAGGTGATGATTCGCGTGCGCGGCACCGCCAACTTCATCACCAGCGCCGACGCGTACCCCATCACCCGCCTCAAGTCCCTGCGCATCCTCACGGACGACGCCAACAAGGCCACCGCGAGCTCGCACTGGACGACCAACGGGGCCATCCTGCCCGCCTCGCTCAACTACACCTGCGAGACCACGGCCTACGGCGCGACCTACCCGGCCATCTACTGGGCGTGCAGCAACGCGGCGGGGCTTCATGTTCTTTATGAGCTTGCGGCCGGTTCGGCGACGCATGGGTTTGCCAACAACAGCCAGGACCTCGACGTCTACGTGCGCTGAGCCGGGCGTTCGCTGGCGCACGCTCCAGGGTCGGGTTTCGGAATAGGAGTGGCGGGCGCGCTCGCGCCGGCCGCATCCTCGCGCGGAACTCGAACCTGGAGGCATCACATGGGCATCAGCGAGGCGTCAGCGCACTGGCAGGGTGGCTTCAAGACCGGCAAGGGAACGATGAAGCCGGCGCACGCGCCGGAGGCGCTCTTCTCGGTGGCGTCGCGCTTCGAGGGAAACGCGAACAGCAACCCCGAGGAGCTGGTGGGCGCCGCGCTCGCAGGCTGCTTCTCGATGGCGTTGACCGTGGCGCTGGAGAAGGCGGGCCTGTCGCCCACCAGCGTGAAGACGGACGCACGCGTGAAGCTGGAGAAGCAGGGCGAGGGGTTTGCCATCACGGGCATCGAGCTCACCACGCTGGCCTCGGTCAGCGGCGTGGACGCGGCGCGCTTCACCGCTATCGCCGAGGAGACGAAGAAGGGCTGCCCTGTCGGGAAGGCGCTGGCCGGGACGACCATCACGCTCAAGGCGCAGCTGGCATAGAGGCGACCATGGGGCCCCCGCAAGATCGCGGGGTTGCCCCGTTCGCGTCGAGCGTTGCGCCGTCAGGCGCATAGTCGAGATGTCGGCCGTCGGCAGTGCTCCCGAAGCTTGGCTGATGGGCCGGCTCGCTCTTGCTCGAGACAAACCGGCCAAGTGCCGTGCGTGGGTCTGCGCCACCTCTCGACTATGCGCCTGACGGCGCAACGCTCGAGGCGAGCGGGGAGGCGCCCGACGGAGAAGAGGTGTTCCTCCGACGAAATGGCCGGCCAAGGCCGGCGGGGGAGGCGACCGTCCTGCGTGGTGTACCGCGCGGTCGCGAAGGACGTGGCGGACCCGTTCGCCGCCTGTCAGCACCCGTAAGCGTCACGGACGCGCGGTCTGCTCCAGGTGCTCGACGGCCTTGGAGAGCTCCTCGCCTTCCCCGGGCGCCTGTGCGGCGTAGAACGCCTTCTCCAGCGCGGCGCGGGTCTGCGGGGCGTGCAGCCACTCGTCCAGCCGGTCCAGGTTGGCGGCCGCGCGCTGCGCGAGCGCGTCCCCTGGCTTGGGCGCGAGGCGGGTGTGGCGGCACCACTCGACGACGAACCCGGCCAGGCGCCGCAGCTCCTCGTGGCCGCCCTCCCGCCACGCCAGCAGCTCCGCGGAGAGGTCCTCGAGGACCAGCGCGAGCGCGGAGATGGTGGCGTTGCTGATTTCCCACGGGGCGCGGGTGACGAGGAGGTGCTGCCAGTACGCGCTGAAGAAGGAGACGAGGGCGTCCTTCTCCGCGGCCGACCACTCCCAGAACTTCCCCTTCGCCAACCTGCGAGTCGTCGCCGCCAGCAGCTGGCTGCCGTGGGGCTCCAACGCGAAGAGCTCCAGCAGACGGGGCAGCGCCTTGCGCAGGGCCTTCGGGTCTTCGGACCAGGAGCCGCCCAGGTACGTCTCCGCGTCGTTCACGGTCCACGAGCCCAGCTGCACGTCGCGCAGATGGCCCTCCAACTTTCGTTCGTGCGGGTCCTTGCTGTGGCCGACGGGCTCGCGCCCCGCGGAGGCGGCGAGCGCCTCCCGGACGTGGTGAATCTCCCGCACCAGTCTGTCGCTTCTCACGTCCATGTCATTCCCCCCACATCAGGCCCTAGAGTCGGGCCAGCAACTTCGCCGAGGCGACCTTGCAGAAGCCTTCGGTGACCAACCTCTTCACCATCGTCCAGTCGCAATCGCCATCCAGATAGATGCCCACCCATCCGAGGTGTCCGACGTAGGGCGGGACCCAGTAGCGCTCGGGCTCGGCCTTCACCAGCGTGTCCTGGAGCCCGGGAGGCGCGGGGACGTGAACGGAGAGCCGCGGGGCGCCGTGGTGGTGGTTGTCGAACATCGCGAAGACCTTGCCCTTCGGCCCGGCGAACCAGGTGGGCTCTCCATGCGACAGCTTCTCGGTCGCCTCAGGCAGCGCCTGACAGAGGGCGCGCAGCCGCTTGAGGAGCGCCGCCTCGCCGCTGCGCGAGGGGAGCTTCTGCTTCGAGGCCTTGGGCTTGGGCATGGCCGCGGCACTCTGCCAGAGTCCGGGACATGGTGACTCCCAACAAGGCGCGCATCCGCAGCTTCGAGAGCGCCGCTGCGTTCGAAACCTGGCTCTCGAAGAACCATGACCGCGAGCCGGAGCTGTGGCTGCGGCTCTATAAGAAGGACTCCGGCGTCGCGTCGGTCAGCCAGCCTGAGGCCTTGGACGTGTGTCTCTGCTGGGGATGGATTGACGCCATCCGGAAGAGCTTCGACGCGAAGTCCTATCTTCAACGCTACGTGCCCCGCGGCGCCCGCAGCACCTGGAGCCAGGTCAACCGCGAACACATCGCCCGGCTGGCGGCGGCGGGGCGGATGACGGAGCACGGTCAGCGGCAAGTCGACCTGGCGAAGGCGGACGGCCGCTGGGAGGCGGCCTACGCGCCCATGCGCCTGGCCACGCCGGAGACGGTGCCCGCGGACCTCCGGGCGGCCATCCAGGCCAACGCGAAGGCGCGGAAGCTCTTCGGGCAGCTAAACCGAATGAACCTCTTCGCGCTCACCTTTCGCGTCAACAGCGTGAAGACCCCGGCAGGCCGGGTGAAGAAAATCGCCTCGCTCGTCGACATGCTGGCGCGCGGTGAAACGCCGGTCCCGCTGCCCGCCGCGAAGGCCTCCCGCTCCAAGTAGGGGCGGGGTCTTTAAGCCCCATGTCCCCATTTGCCACGGGGCGAATCGGCCTTCGGTCCCCAACTTCCGCTGTGGGGCCGGACAACGAGCGCGCGGCCCAAGATGTGCGTGAGCCCCTGCGTCACAAACTTTCAGGAGGCTCACACATGAAGACCTTGTTGCTCTCCGCTGCACTGCTCGCCTCGCTTGTCGGCATCACCAGCCTGGCGTCATCCCCCCAGCCCAAGCAGGACCCCATCGAGCTGGCGAAGGGGAAGAAGAAGGACGCCGGGACGGAAGGTGTAGGTGGGGAGATGGAGCTGGCGAAGGGAAAGAAGAAGGACGCCGGGACGGAGGGCGTGGGCGGGGAGATGGAGCTGGCGAAGGGGAAGAAGAAGGACGCCGGCACCGAGGGCTCTCACATCGACATGGAGCTCGCGGCGAACTAGCCAACGCAAGGGAGCGGACGGACCTGACGCCAGGTCCGTTCTGCGACCTGGTTTGTTTCAGAACAGCTCGAGCTCGGACCAGACGGCGTAGTGGTCCGAGGGCCACGGCGTGTAGTTGCTGAAGATGCCCGCCGCCGTGGCGCGGAAGTTCAGGCTGTCGTGAAAGATGTAGTCAATGCGCCGGGTGCCACCGACGAAGGTGATGCCCGGGTACGCGCCGTAGTCCGGGTACACCGCGCGGTAGGAGTCCGAGTACTTCGCGTCCGTCAGCACCGGCGTCACCAGGCCGACCTTGCCGTCCATCGGGCCCGCGCTGTTGAGGTCCCCGAGGATGAGGCGGGGCGCGTTGGCGGTGGCCTGGGCGAGGTCCACCACCGCGCGAATCTCCAGCGCGCGCTGGTCCTCGGTGCCCGTCGCGGTGGGGTGGGTGGCGTAGACGTAGACGGTCCGGCCGCCCACCACGACGCTGACGACGGTCACCGTCTTGGTGAGGGGGCTTGCCGCGTAGCACTGCGTGGAGGCGAAGGGGAGCTTCGACAGCACGCCCACGTGGTAGCCGTTCGTCGCCAGGCACAGCTTCCCGAACAGGCCCGTCTTCGTCGCCAGCGCGTTGAAGTTGGCCTCGTCGTTCGCTTCGTCCACCGACACCAGGTCCGGAGTCAGCCCATTGATGATGGAGGCCACCGCGTCCAGCTTTGCCACGCCGTTGGCCAGCGTGCCCACCGCGCCCTCGAGGATGTTGAACTGGAGGACCTTCAGCTTCGTCGCGCAGCGGCCGGTCTGGCTGCACACCCGCGCCGCCGGGCAGCTGGTGGCGGAGCAGCCGCAGCGGCCCACCGTCGGGTCGCAGACCTCGCCCGTGGCGCACACCGGGCAGCTGCGTGGGGGGCGGTTCGAGGTGGCGAGGGTGAGCGTGGGAGGGTTTGCCGGGGCTTCGCGCGAATTGAAGACCACGCCGTCATCTGAGGCGCCGACGATGGCCAACGACAGGGGCGCGTTGGGCGTCACCGCTGCGGTGAGGTCCACGGTGATGCCGCCGTCCGTGGGGACGGTGGGCACGGTCGCCAGCAGCGGGCCGGTCAGCGTGGGGAGGTTGTTGTACGTGGTGCCGAGCTCCGTCCAGGCATCGTCCGGCGTTCGGTAGATACGGACGCCTGACGCGGAGCCGTTGGTGGAGAACATCCGGAGTGTGGCTCGCGTGATGGGACCTCCGCCGACGTGGAAGCGCAGCAGCGTGTGCTTGGTGAGCGGCGGCGCTGCGTCGGCGTCCGCCACCAGGTTCACGCCGGTGCCATGCTGGCTGCTCGGTTGGTCCGAGCCCACGTAGGTGTCTTCCGCGGCGGCGAGCACGTACTCCGCGCCGCCCCCTGCGTCCGGCGTGGTGCCCGCGTCCGGCGTGGTGCCCGCGTCCGGCGTCGTGCCCGCGTCCGGCGTCGTGCCTGCGTCCGGCGGGGTGCCCGCGTCCGGCCGTGGCGGCGCGCCGCTGTCCTGCCCGGGCGTCGTGCTCGCGTCGGGGGGAGGGGAGGACGCATCCGGGCCGCCGAGGGAATCCATCCCTCCTACGCATCCCAGCCAGAGGAGGGCGACCGCGGTGGGGAGAGGGAGTCGAATAGCGCACGGAGTATCCGTCGTCCCCGGCCCCCGCCGCCAGCCGGGTCGCTAACTGCGCTTTCCCTCTAGTGCTCCGTCCGGATCGAATTGATTCCACCTGCAACCCCGTTCGCGTCGAGCGTAGCGCCGCGCAGCGGCGCGTAGTCGAGACGACGGCACTGCACACGGAGGGCACAGCGCACTCCCGCCTGTTGGCGAGATCTGAGAGCGCGAAGAGCGTGCGTGGGCCTTGCCACGTCTCGACTACGCGCCGCTGCGCGGCGCTACGCTCGACGCGAACGGGGAGACGACGCTGTGCTCAATTTGCCGCGGGCGAAGCACTAGGGAGGCACGGCGGCCGAGCTCGCGCTGAAGCCGGCGCGGGCGAAGACGGGGCTGAGGTCCACCGCTTCGAACTCGGAGCTGTTCACCGATTGGACCTGGGAGAACACGGTGGTGGACCAGGCCGTGCTGGGCTCGCCGGTGATGTACATCGCGCTGCCGCCATCGGCGAGGTACATGCCGTAAACCTTGAGCGCCTGGAGGATGGCGCGGGACTGCGCGCTGAAGCCCGAGGGGATGACGTAGCTGGCCTTCAGGCGGAACAGCTGGCCCATCTGCGGCAGGTTGGTGGAGGTCGCGTTGCCCGTCTTGTGGCGCGCGGGCCAGACGTAGCTGTTGCGGATGCTCCCGCTGGGGAGGGTGAAGCGCAGCGCGTGCCGGATTTCTCCCGTCGCCGCTTCGTCCGCGCGCAGGAGCAACGGCAGCATGGGGAAGCCCGCGGCATCCGCGGAGCTCCAGCCCGCGGGACGGAGCGCGTTGGAGCGCAGGTCAAAAGCGGCGGACCCGAAGATGTTCCACGGCGCGGAGCTTCCCGTGTACGCGTGATACGCCTCCCACAGCACGCACGTCGACGAGTCAATCACCAGGATGTGGTGGTCTCCGTACGGCGAGCTGGTGCTGTCGGGGAACGCGCCGCCCTCGACCTTGGGGTTCGCAGGGATGGGGAGCTGCGGCGTGGGCGCGGCGCCCGCGGTGCACGGGCTGACGCGGGTGTGGCCCGCGCCCGTCGCGCAGTCGGACTCCTCTCGCGGGTCCCAGTCCAGGTTTGGGTCCGTCGACTGATAGGCGACGTTGACCCAGCTGAGCGTGGCGCCGTTCACGATGTTGTACGGGATGCCGTAGTAGTCGCCGGCGGTCATCGTCTCCTGGCGTCCGAGGTCCAGGTGCACGTTGCGGCTGCCAATCGTCGCCATGAACGCGGCGGAGCTGGGGTGAACGGGCAGCGCGTTGATGGGCGTATTGAAGAGGTGGTTCGCGGGGAGGACCGGACAGCCGCCGAGCATCGGCGACATCCCCGCGTCCGTCGGGAGCGTGCCGCCATCTTCCAGAAGCGCGCCCGCATCCTCGCCGGTGACTGGAGCGGAGCAGCCGCAGAGCCAGGCGACGACACCCACGAAGAGAGTCTTCCGCACGAAGCGAACGGTACACTGGCCTGCGTGGCCGCGGCGCCCCACCTGTCCCCGTCAGCGGGACACCTCCGGCCACCAACCCGCTGAGGTTCCTGGAACTGCTGCGCTGTGCCGAAACGGAGTCGAAGTTGCAGCGCCCCAAAGCATGCGCCGGAACAATCGGAGGGTGGCGGGGCTGGTGCCCCTGTTGTTCCTGATGGCGTGCGAGGGGACGTCCGTCGAGGTCGGCGTTGGTGGGAGTGACGGCGAACCGCCCGTCGCGGAGCTCCCGGCCTTCGTCCCTTCACCCGCGGCGCTCCACCGCCTGACGCGACAGCAATACCGCAACACCGTGGTGGACCTGCTCGGAGACGGGCTCACCCTGCCGGTGGAGCTCGAGGTCGACACGCTGGTGGATGGGCTCACCGCGGTCGGCGCCACCGAGGTGCCCATCTCCTCCCGCGGCGTGGAGCTGTATGACGACGCCGCGCGCGCTCTCGCAAGCCAGGTGTTCGCGGACGCGGGGCGGCGGCAGGGCCTCGTCGGGTGCACCCCGGTTGCCGGCGACGACGCCTGCGCCCGCGCGTTCCTGGCGCGGTTCGGTCGCCGCGCCTGGCGCCGGCCGCTCACGCAAGCGGAGGTCGACCGCTACGCCGCGCTCAGCAAGACCGTCGCGGGTTCGCTCTCCAGCGCGTGGACAGGGCTGGAGTACGCCGTGTCTGCGCTGCTTCAGTCGCCGGCCTTCCTCCACCGGGTGGAGCTGGGCGAGCCTGACCCCGCGCACCCCGGCTGGTTCCGCTACACCGGCTATGAGCTCGCCAGCCGTTTGTCCTACTTCCTCTGGAACGGGCCTCCGGATGAAGCGCTGCTCACGGCGGCAGAGAGCGGCGCGCTGGTGAATCCGGACGGGCTGAAGGCGGAGGTGGCGCGGATGGTGGCGTCGGCTCGCGTGCGGCCGGCCCTGCTGGCGTTTCTGGGAGAGCACCTCGCGGTGGGCGGCCTGGACACGCTGCAGCGGGACGCGGCCCTCTTTCCCCGCGCCACCGCCACGCTCGGCCCGTCCATGCGTCAGGAGCTGGACCTGGTGCTGGGCGAGTACGCGCTCGCGCCCACTGCTGACCTGCGCGACCTGCTCACCGCGCAGACGACCTGGGTGAACCCGGAGCTGGCGGCGCTCTACGGGATGCCGGCGCCGTCCGGCAGCGCCTTCGCGCGCGTGGCCTTCCCGGCGGGACAGGGGCGCGCGGGCTTGATGGGGCTCTCCGGCCTGCTCGCCATCACCTCGCACCCGTACCGGACTTCGCCCACCGGGCGCGGCGTCTTCCTGCGCCGGCGCCTGCTGTGTCAGGTCATCGCCCCGCCGCCGCCGAACGCCGTGGACACGCTGGATGCGCAGGCGCCTGCGGCGGGTGAGACGCTGCGGCAGCGGCTGCAGGCGCACCGTGAAAACCCCGCCTGCGCGGGCTGTCACGCCGCCGTCGACCCGGTGGGGCTGGGCCTGGAGCGCTACGACGCGGTGGGCGCCCACCGGACGGCGGAGAACGGGCAGCCGGTGGATTCGCGCGGGGAGCTCGACGGCGCCGCCTTCGACGGGGCCGCGCAGCTGGGAGCCGCGCTGCGCTCGAACGTCGACTTCACCGACTGCGTGGCGCGCCGGCTGTACAGTCACGCCGTGGGCCACGCGGTGCAGCCCGAGGAGGCGCGGCCGCTGGCCGAAGCCATCCGCGGCTTTGACGCCTCAGGCTACCGCCTGCTGGACCTTGCGGCGGCCATCGCCCTCAGCGAGGGGTTCCGCTCTTCGCTGGGCCAGCGCTGAAGGAGAACGGA
The DNA here is from genome assembly GCA_044230055.1 of Myxococcaceae bacterium. GTDB lineage: Bacteria > Myxococcota > Myxococcia > Myxococcales > Myxococcaceae > JBGART01. The sequence continues at coordinate 36,584 of JBGART010000013.1, forward strand.
TGGGAAAGACGCCGATAGGTCGCAGGACGCTGTTGCGCGGGATGGCGGGCGGGCTGGGCGCGACGCTCGGCTTGCCGCTGCTCGAGGTGATGCTCGAGGGCAAGGCGCTGGCGCAGTCCGCGGCCCCCAAGACGTTCGGCATCTTCTACTGGGCCAACGGCGTGCGCGTGGAGCGCTGGGTGCCGGCGGCCACCGGTACCACCTGGGCGCTGACGGATGAGCTCAAGCCTCTGGCCGCCGTGCGCGACGGGGTGAGCGTAGTCTCCGGCATGGAGGTGAAGGATTCGCGGATGGGGCACCATTGCGCGACGGTGGGGATGCTCTCAGGCACGCCGGCCATTGACCAGAGCACCGCGCCCGGCGGCGCCAATGAACGCTCCACCTTCGCCGCGCCGTCTCTCGACGTGGTCGTCTCCCGCAAATGGCAGGGGCTGACGCGGCTGCGGTCGCTGGAGCTGTCGGTGCTCCCCAACCGCTACGACGAAGGGACCACCTACGAGCAGCTCTCCCACAACGGGCCCAATGACGTGAACCCGGCGGAGCTCTCGCCGGCCAAGGCGTTCGACCGGCTCTTCGGCGTGAAGGACCCCGGCGCGCTCGTCCGCGCTGCCCGCGCCAGCGTGCTGGACGCCGTGGCCGAGGACACGCGGCAGCTGCAGGGGAAGCTTGGCGCCGCGGACAAGGCAAGGATGGAGCAGCACTTCGAGAGCATCCGCGCGCTGGAGCGGCAGCTGGCGTCCGGTCCCTCCGCGTGCGCGGCGCCGGTCCGGCCGGCGGACCTCTCCATCAGCGGGGCCAACGTCCCGGCGCGCTTCAAGGCGTTCACGGAGCTCATCGCCCTGGCGCTGGCGTGCGACCTCACGCGAGTCTTCTCCATCCGGCTCACCCCGCCCGCGGACAACACCGTGCTGCCGCTCTCCGGTATCTCCACCGGCGTGCATGACCTCACGCACGGCGAAGGGGGAGACCAGCCGCAGGTGCACCGCTGCGTCGTCTTCGCCATGGAGCAGCTGGCGGTGCTGCTCGCCCGGCTCAAGGCGACCACGGACCCCACCGGCGCAAACCTGCTCGACCGGATGGCCCTGCTGGCGACCTCCGACTGCCAGCTCGGGCGCGACCACAGCAACAAGGACTTCCCCATCCTCCTCGCGGGAAAGGCCGGCGGCGCCCTGCGCACCGGCGTGCACTATCGGTCGCCCAGCGCGGAGAGCAGCACCAAGGTCCTGATGACGCTGCTGCAGGCGTTGGACATGCCGGTCTCTGAGTTTGGCGCGGGGGCACTCAAGGTGAACCAGACTGTGCCCACGCTGCTCACCTGAGCGCGCATCCCGCATCCCGTGGACGTTCGGACTGCCGTGAGTTTCCTGGAGAGAGTGCGTGTGGTCCGGTGTGAGGGTGCTCCGCTGTTTCGCTTACGCGTATCCTGTCGCACCCCCAGATGGCAGGTCAGCGTGCCCGGGCGCTGATCGCCGTCTCGAATGGTTCTTTGGAGACTGTCGATGAAAGCAGCGGCGCGGATGTCTCTTGTCGCGGTGGCGATGGCCATCGCGGGCTGCGACTGTGGAGCGCCTCCGCTCCCAGGCGGTGACCCCGACGGCGGCGTGACTGTGCTGCCGGATGGCGCGGTCCAGCTCTCCGACGGCGGCATTGCCCCTTCCGCGCCCTTCCCGAAGGCGGACGCGTGTCAGGTGCTCAAGTCGCAGGCGGCGCTCGGTAACCGCCCTGTCGACGTCATCATGATTATCGACAACTCGGGGAGCATGACGTTGGAGATTCAGGCCGTTGAAAACAACGTGAATACAAACTTCGCGCAGATTATCGCCGCGAGCGGCCTGGACTACCGGGTCATCCTCATCGCGAAGCACGGCAGTGCGGCGGGCGACCAATCGGTCTGCATCAAGAGCCCGCTCTCCGCGAACACCTGCATGCCGCCGGGCGCCCAGCCGGTCAACGGCGCGCGGTTCTTTCACTACGACACGGAGATCAGCAGCGTGAACGGCCTGCAGCGGATGCTGGCCACCTACGACGTGACGGACACCCACAACTTCGCGCCCGGCGGCTGGAAGACCTGGCTCCGGCCGGACTCGTTCAAGTCCATCCTCCTCATCACCGACGACGAGTCCAACCTCACCGCGGACCAGTTCGAGACGCAGCTGTTTGCCAAGGCCAGCGCTGACTTCGGCAGCGCCGCGGCGCGCCGCTACATCTTTCACGGCATCATCGGCATCGTCGCCAACACGCCGACGACCGCGGCCTGGCAGCCGACGGACCCGAAGAAGAGCGCGAAGTGCGCCAGCGCCGCGCAGCCGGGCGTCCGCTACGAAGACCTCGCCATCCGCACCGGCGGCATCCGCTTCCCCGTGTGCGAGACCGCGAACTACGACGCCGCCTTCCGCGCCGCCGCCCAGGGCGTGATTGCCAGCGCGGAGCTCGCCTGCGACTTCCAGCCCCCGCCTCCTCCGGCTGGGCAGAACTACCGGGACTCCTACGTCGAGTACACGCCCGGGGGCGGCGGAGCCATCCAGTACCTCCGGTCGGTGCCGACGGGCGGGACCTGTGGCTCCAACTACTACACCCTCAGCCCGCAGACCGGCCGGGTGCAGCTCTGCCCTGAGGCCTGCGCACGCGTGAAGGCGGACACGTCGGCGAAGCTCGAGGTCGCCTACGCCTGCGGAATCCCGATTAACTAGACCGCGCACTGAGCCCCCGTTCGCGTGGAGCGTTGCGCCGTCAGGCGCGGAGTGTGTCGGGGTTGCGGGCTGCAGGCTGCGGGCTGCGGGTTGCGGGTTGCGGGCTGCGGGGAATGGTGTCTCGGGTAGGGTTTTCGTTGCCGCGTTCGCGTTCGTTTACGCGTTCGGGCCCGGGTAGGGGAGCGGGAGCGGGCCCGGGCACGCGCACGGGGGACATTGTGCGCGGGCCGTGGGTTGGAGAGGCTTCGCCGCGGTATCCTCCGCCCCAGACCCCATTTCCCTTCCCCTGCCCGTGCCCGCTCCCCTACCCGGGCCCGAACGCGTAAACGAACGCGAACGCGGCAACGAAAACCCTACCCGAGACACCATTCCCCGCAGCCCGCAGCCCGCAGCCCGCAGCCCGCAGCCCGCAGCCCGCAGCCCGCAGCCCGCAACCCGCAACCCGCAGCCCGCAGCCCGCAGCCCGCAGCCCGCAGCCCGCAACCCCGACACACTCCGCGCTTGATCGCGCAGCGCTCGGGGGAATACCCCTGACGGCGCAAAATGGTCCCCCCTCGTCGCGAACGGGGGGTGTCAACCCCCTGTCACTCCTGCCTCGGAAATCAGCGCCGCCCGCCCGCCGTACGGCGTACGCCTCTGGTGACATGGCGATACCTCGGCAGGAGCGTTCGTGCTGACGCTCGGCCGCGGGATTCGCGTCCCGCTGCTGGAGCGGGTGGACCGGATGGACCTCACCAACATGGCCATCGACATCCGGGTGGTGAACGCCTACTCGAAGGGCGGCATCCCGCTCACTGTCGAGGGCGTGGCCAACATGAAGGTGGCGAGCGAGGAGCCCACCATCGGCAACAACCTGGAGGAAGGCACAAATCAATAAGCTCTAGCTATTGACGGCCGGTGGATTAATGAATTTGGGTACGTGAGGCCGGCGGGTAGCGTCGCCGGTCATGGTCAAGGGAATCTGGCGCCAGCGGTTGTCGAACTACGGGTGCGGCGCGCTGGCGGGGCTCGTCGCGCTGGCGCTGCGCGGGGGTGGCGCGGCGGGGTACGCGCGCTCCTACGAGCACGGCCTGCAGCTCCTGCCCGCGTTCACGCCGGGCGCGTTCCTCGCCGCCGTCCTCGCCATCGACTTCATCTACTACTGGCAACACCGGCTTGAGCACCGGCTGCCCCTCCTCTGGGCGGTGCACGCCGTCCACCATCAGTCGGAGCTCTGCGACACCTCCGTGTCGCTGCGGGTGCCGATGCTGGCGGGCGTGCTGGTCGCCCTGTTCCATCTCCCGCTTGCGCTCCTGGGCTTGCACCCCGTCACGTACCTGGCTGCCTACGGACTCCACGCGGCGGTGGTCTTCCTCTGGCACTCCCGGACTCCCGCCTGGCTGGACCGGGCGGGGTGGGTGCTCAACAGCCCGTTCATCCACCGGCTGCACCACGCGTCCAATCCGGAGCTGCATGACCGCAACTTCGCTGGCGTGCTGGTGGTCTGGGACCGGCTGTTCGGCACCTTCGCAAAGCGGTTCGTCGCGCCGTTGCGTTTTGGCGTGGCGGAGGGCCCCTCGCCCCTCTCACCGCTGAGGGCCAACCTGGAGCCCTGGCGCGCGCTGCTGCGCGCTCAACGCAAGCGCTGGTCGACGGGCCACTGATAGCGGTCGAGCGTCGGGAGGTAGATCCACCGCGAACGCCGCATCCTTCCGGAGGATTTGCCATGCCGACGCTGAAGACCACCGCCTCGCCCTCGACGGAGCTCCACTACATTGACCGCGGACGCGGCAAGCCTGTGGTGCTTGTCCACGGCTGGCCGCTCAGCCACCGGATGTGGGAATCGCAGGTGAACGCGCTGGTGGACGCGGGCTTCCGGTGCGTCGCCTATGACCGTCGCGGCTTCGGCCAGTCCGGGCAGCCGGAGGGAGGCTACGACTACGACACGTTCGCCTCGGACCTGAACGACCTGATGACGGCGCTGGACCTGAAGGGCGCGGCGCTCGGTGGGTTCTCAATGGGTGGCGGCGAGGTGGCCCGCTACATCGGCCGGTACGGCACCGCGCGGCTGGGCAAGGCGATGCTCCTGGGCGCCGTCCCGCCCTTCATGCTGAAGACCCCGGACAACCCGGAGGGCATCGACAAGGCCGTGTTCGACAAGATGATTGCCGGCGTGAAGAGCGACCGGGTGGCCTTCCTCGAGGAGTTCTTCAAGGCGTTCTTCAACTGGAAGCCCGGCAGCGGCAAACCGAGCGACGACGTGGTGGCCTACGCGAAGGCCGTGGCCTGGGCGGCTTCTCCGCCGGGGACGGCCGAGTGCATCCGCGCGTTCGGGACCACCGACTTCCGCGCGGACCTCAAGGCGTTCAACCTCCCCACGCTCATCGTCCACGGCGACAAGGACCAGATTGTCCCCCTCGAGCTCTCCGGGCGGCGCTCGCATGAGCTCATCAAGGGCAGCCGGTTCGAAGTGCTGAAGGGCGCGCCGCACGGGTTCGCCGCCACGCACGCGGACCTGCTCACGGAGCTGATGCTGGGCTTTCTGCGCAGCTAAACGGATTCGAGCGCGTCAGCGCGCGGCGCTCAGCGTGAACATGAAGCAGGTGCCCTGGCCCAGCCAGCTCTCCACCGTGAGCACCCCGCCGTGGTCCTCCACCAGCCGCTTGGAGATGAAGAGCCCCAGGCCGGCGCCGCGAGGGTCTCGTGGGTCTGCCTTCCAGGCGCGTTCGAACACAGAGGGCAGGTCCTCGGGCGCGATGCCGGGCCCGCTGTCCTGCACGCCAAAGCGCACCCAATCGGCTGTCGCTCGCGCGCAGAGGTGAAGCTCGCCCCCGGCGGGGGTGAACTTGGCCGCGTTGGTCACGAGGTTGGAGAAGACCTGGAGGATGCGGTCCCGGTCCGCCAGCACCGGGGGCAGGGCGGCGTCCCGGTGGATGTGAAGCTTGAGGGTGCTGGCGGCGGTGCGCGCCATCTCCGTCGCATCCTCGAGGAGCGCGGCGGCCGGCAGCGGCGCGAGCGCGAGGCGCAGGCGGCCCGTCTCCAGCGTGCTGGCCTGCAGCAGGTCGTCGACCATCCGGTTCGTCCGCTGCGCGGAGGCCAGGATGGCGCGCACGGAGCGGAGCTCTCGCGCGTCGCCGTGCCGCCCCGCCAGCATCCGTTCGAGCACACTGGCGCTGAGCCGGATGCTGCTCAGCGGGTTGCGCAGCTCATGGGCCACCGTGGCGAGCAGCTCCACGGAGGGACCGGCGCCCGCATGCCCCCGAGGCGGTTGCTCGAGCCTCGCCGCGAGCGCCTCTACCAGCGCGCCCACCAGCACATCCGCGTTCCCCACCGGCCCGGTGACATCCAGGACGGCGATGAGGCGGCCGTCCGCATCGCGGATGGGGGCGGCGTAGCAGGCGAGCGCGTGACCCCAGGGCATGTAGTGCGCGGCGCCGAGCACTGAGACGGCGGTGTGTTCGGCGAGGGCAGTGCCGATGGCGTTGGTTCCGCGGGTGCCCTCATCCCACAGGGCGCCGGCGCGAAAGGCGGAGGCAACGCGGGGGTCGAAGAGCTCCCCGCCCCAGGAGCAGAGAACGACGCCGTCCTCGTCGGCCAGCGCGGCGGCGTAGCCACGGCGGTGGAGCTCGTTCAGGACGCCGGGCAGCACCTCGTGCGCGCGGAGGATGACGCCGGCCAGCCGCCGCTCGCGCTCCTGCAGCGCCGATGGGGCGACGACGTGCTCCTCGCCGCGGGTGCCGTCCACGCGTGCGCCCAGCCGGCGGGCCCGTCTCCAGCGCGCAAAGGTCAGCGGCTCTGCGCCGTCCAACCGCGGGTCGGCTTCTGATTGGAAGCGGCTCCAGAGCGTCTGATCGACGTCGGCGAGTGTCAGCAATGCAGTCCTCCGGCGAACGAATGGCCTGACCTCAATGCATAAGTGCGCCCGTGCCGGCGCGCGCGCATTGATGTCGGAGCGCGAGGTGGAGCGCCCGGTTCCCCGTTCGCTCGAGCCGACCGTGCCCGAGAAACCATCCCCCGAGCGCCGAACCCGGGGAACCCGCACGCCCTTCAGGGTCTGGCTGGCAGCCTGCTGCCGTCGACCGATGCACCGATGAGCAGGCAAGCCCCCAAACGCAGAAGGCCCCCGGGAGCAAACACCCCCGGGGGCCCCCGTCTGAAGTCAGTGCCTGTTAGCCGCAGCTCGGCGCTTCGGAGACGACGTTCACCTGCCCGGCCACGCTGGCAGGGTTGCACCCGTTGGACAGCGGCGGGTTGAACGTGCCCGGCAGCGAGCACGTCGCCGCGACGGTGCCCAGGCGGATGCGCCCGAGTCCGCCGCCGCCGCCCGCGCCGCCGCAGCTGTTGCGGTTGGCGCCCGCGCCGCCGGTGGCCGTCACGGTGCCCGCCACCGTCAGGCTGGGCGCGGTGAGGTACACCACGCCGCCAGAGCCGCCGCCGCCGTTGCCGCCGTCGTTCCAGCCCATCCCGCCGCCACCGCCGTTGGCCGTGATGGAGCCGGAGGCCAGCACGTTGATGCTCACCGCGGAGGCGATGCGGATGGCGCCGCCGCCACCGCCGCCGCCGCCACCGGGGCCGCCGCCGTAGCCGAAGTCGGTGCCCTGTCCGCCGCCACCGCCCGCCGAGCCCGGCCGGAAGGTGGTGGCCACCGCGCGGTCCGCCGCGGCGTCGGAGCCGATGGAGCCACCGCCACCACCGCCGCCGGAGACGCCGGTGCACATGGAGCCGTTGGTGTTGCCGCCGTTGCCGTTGGCGCCGTTGTAGGGCGAGCCGCCGCCGTTGCCACCGCCACCGCCACCGCAGCCTGGGCTGAAGCAGCCGGTGCTGCCGCCGCCGCCGCCATACGCGCCGCCGCCGCCACCGCCACCGCCGGCGTACGCGCCGCCGCCGCCACCGCCGCCGTAGCCGCCGCCGCCGCCGCCGACGTTGTGCGAGGAGATGACGCCGGCGCCGCCCATCCCGCCGCCAAAGACGCCGCCCGCGCAGGCGGCGCCGCAGTTCCCGTTGCCGCCGGCAGTACCGGACCCTCCGCCCGCCACTGCGGGGGTCACCGCGTTGACGCCGTTGGCCCCGTTCACGCCGGTGCCGGTGTGGCCGCCGCCGCCGTTGCCGCGGTCCTGGGAGATGACCGAGTCGCCGCCCTTGCCGCCGTTCAGGTTGAACGTGCCGGCGATGGTGACGGCGCCGGAGGCCCTCAAGTCGAGGACGCCGGAGCCGCTGACGGTGACCGTCACGCCTGCGGGGACGTTGATGGTGGTGAAGTTGTGGACCCCCGGCGCCAGCGCGATGTTGGCCCCCGGTGCGAAGGCGCCCTCGGTGCCGTCGCTGGGCAGCGAGGTGATGGCCAGCTCGCAGCCGTTGGTCACGTTGTCATCGCAGTCCTTGTAGCCGGAGTTGCACGCGGTGCGCGTGCACTGGCCGGCGGTGCAGGCCGCGGTGGCGTTGGCGAACGCGCAGGCGTTGTTGCAGGCGCCGCAGTGGGCCAGCGTGTTGGTGAGGTTCACCTCGCAGCCGTCCCCTGCCGTGGTGTTGCAGTTGCCGTAGCCGGTGGCGCAGGCAGCGACGCCGCAGGTGCCGGTGGTGCAGCTGGGGACCGCGTTGGCCAGCGAGCAGGCGTTGCCGCAGGTCCCGCAGTTGTTCACGTCCGTTGCCGTGAGGGCGCAGTAGGAACCGCTGCAGGTCGTGTAGCCGGCGGAGCAGGTCTGCGAGCAGGTGCCCGAAGAGCAAACCTTGCCAGCGCCGCAGGCAACGCCGCAGGCGCCGCAGTTGGCGTTGTCCGTCGGGAGGATGGCGCAGTAGGTGGGGTTCACCACCGGGCAGGCCGTGCCGCCGGTGCCGCAGCTGGTGACGCAGGCGCCGGCCACGCAGGCCTTCCCGGCGCCGCAGGCGTTGCCGCAGCTGCCGCAGTTGTTGACGTCGGTCTGCAGCCCCTGGCACGTGTTCGCCGCGCCCGCGGTGGCAACCTGCGCTGCCGTCCGCACGGCCGGGTAGATGCGGACGTCATCCACCTGGCCGTTGATGGTGGCGGACAGGTTGGAGAACCCCACCTCGATGGAGCCCGTGGCTGCCGCATAGGCCGCGTGGCCCGAGGTGGTCGCGTCCAGCACGCCGTCCAGATAGATGCTCTGGACGCCGCCGGTGAGGGCGTAGGTGAAGGCCACGTGGTGCCAGACGTTGTTGGTGACCACGGCGGCCCCCGCGGTGTCGTTCCCGTAGAAGCCGAAGTAGAGGCGCTGGTTGCGCACCAGCAAGTGCATGCACTGGTTGACGGCCTGCGTGGGGCACTGGACGACGATGGTCTGGTCCACGCCCGCCGCGAAGGTGCCCTTTATCCACGCCTCCACTGTGAAGTTGCGGTTGTTCATCGCCACGAACGGGAAGGTGGCTTTGGACGTGCCGGTGAAGTTGCCCGCCTGACCGCCGCCCACGCCGGGGGCATAAGCGAAGGTGCCGGAGGAGGCGCCGTTGTTCGTTCCCGCGCTGTCGGTGAGCGTGCCGTCCATCTTCCAGTAGGCGGAGGCCACGCCGCTGCCGGGCGCCGCGTCGAGGCTGCCGCAGGCGGTCTGTCCGGCGACGCAGGTCTGCCGGCACGCGCCGCTCACGCAGCTCTTTCCCGCGCCGCAGGCGGTGCCGCAGGCGCCGCAGTTGGCCGCATCGCTGGGCAGCGTGGCGCAGTAGGTGGCCGCACCCACGGGGCAGGCGGTCTGGCCGGCGGCGCAGGTCTGCACGCAGTTGCCGGAGCTGCAGACCTTGCCGGCAGCGCAGGTGATGCCGCACATGCCGCAGTTCTGCGGGTCGCTCTGCAGGGTGGTGCAGAACGCGGAGGCGCCGGTGCCGCACGCGTCAGGGCGGGCGGTGGGGCAGGCGCAGCCGCTGCCGCTGCAGGTCTGGCCCCGCGCGCAGACGGCGCCGCAGGCGCCGCAGTTGTTGGCGTCGTTCGTCACGTTGGCGCAGTAGGTGGGCGCGGAGGTGGGGCACGCGGTCTGGCCCGCAGAGCAGGTCTGCGTGCAGCTGCCGGAGCTGCAGATCTGCCCGGCGGTGCAGGCGGTGCCGCAGGCGCCGCAGTTGTTCGGGTCCGTCTGGAAGGCGGTGCAGAAGGCGCTGCTGCCGGTGCCGCAGGCGTTGGGCGTGGCGGTGGGGCAGCCGCAGGTCCCCATGTCACAGCGCTGGCCCAGCGGGCAGCTGGTGCCGCAGGCGCCGCAGTTGTCGGCGTCCGTGTTGAGGGTGGCGCAGTAGGTGGGCGTGGCGGTCGGGCACGCCGTCTGGCCGGAGGAGCAGGTCTGCACGCACTGGCCGCTGGAGCAGATGGTGCCCGCGCCGCAGACGGTGCCGCAGGCGCCGCAGTTCTTCGGGTCGGTCTGGAAGGCGGTGCAGAAGGCGCTGTTGCCGGTGCCGCAGGCGTCCGGCGTCACCGCCGGGCAGCTGCACTGGCCGGCGAGGCAGCCCTTTCCGCCTGGGCACGTGGTGCCGCAGGTGCCGCAGTTGTTGGCGTCCGTCTGGGTGTTGGCGCAGTAAGTGGGGCTGGCGGTGGGACAGGCGCTCTGGCTGCCGGAGCAGGTCTGCGAGCAGGAGCCGTTCGAGCAGAGCTGGCCGGCCGCGCAGACGGTGCCGCAGGCGCCGCAGTTCTTGGGGTCCGCGGAGAGCTGGGTGCAGAAGGCGGTGCTCCCCGTCCCGCAGGCGTTGGGCGTGGCCGCGGGACAGCCGCAGGTGCCGTTGGTGCACTGCTGGCCGGGTGCGCACGCCGTGCCGCAGGCGCCGCAGTTGTTGGCGTCCGTCTTGGTCTCCGCGCAGTAGGTGGGCGCCGACGGGGGACAGGCGGTCTGGGTGCCGCTGCAGGTCTGGGTGCACTGGCCGGCGGCGCACAGCTGGCCGCTGGCGCACGCCGTCCCGCAGGCGCCGCAGTTCTTGGGGTCCGTCTGGAGGCTGGTGCAGGTGGCGGCCGCGCCGGTGCCACAGGCGTCCGGGCTCGCCGCGGGACAGGACGCGGTACAGCTCCCCGCGCTGCAGATGAAGCCGGCCTCGCAGGCCGTGCCGCACGCGCCGCAGTTCAGGCGGTCATTCTGCAGGTCGCTGCAGACGCCGTCGCAGGGCGACAGTCCGGTCCCCGCGCAGGGCGGCGGATTGGAGGAACAGGAGAGTTGAAGGAGACAGAGGGCAAGGCTGGCTGCTGCGACCCAAGGTCGACACCGAAGCATTCGTTCGCCTCCGAACAGAAATGGGGGGTAGCGCGGAGACGCTAAGAGGGCGGATCTGACCCATCAACGTGGGTCTTTGCGCACTGAGGAGTCGAAGCTGGGCGCACCAGCGACTCTCGTTTGCGCCATCGCTTGGCCCTGCGGGGAGGTGGGCTACCTCACGCAGCGGACCTGCGCGACGTCGTTGCCCACGTCCTGGACGCCGAAGCCGGAGGTGTAGCCGCGCGCCTTGCACAGGCGGTTGGCGGCGGGCAGGCAGCGGGTGCTGGCAGACGTCAGGGTGCGCGAGCAGTCGGCGAAGCTGGCGGTGACTTCGGCCCACGGAATTTTCAGGGCATCCGCGGCGCAGGTGTTCACGCACGCGTACGCGGCGGACGTGGCGGAGTACTCGGAGATGGAGGTGCCGCCCACGTAGCCTTGCGCGCCGCAGCTGCGGTTCACCGCCGCGTCGCAGGGCACGCCGTCCGAGGAGGTCCAGGTGCAGGCGGACCGGGTGGGGTCGAGCGCCTCGAAGGGGGCGTCGCGCGCGACGGCGACCTTGGAGCCCATGCAGACGACGTGGGCCGTGTTGCCCACCGCCTCCACCGGGCCATAGCCGGAGACGTAGCCGAAGCTGCGCTGGCAGTAGCGCGCGATGGCGCTGCTGCACCCGCTTGAGAAGAGGGTCCCCGCGCTGCAGCCGCCGTGGAGGTCATGCAGCGCGTCCAGGCTGACCGCCATCACCTCGCTGCTCTCTGGTGCGGCGGCCGGCGGGGAGAAATACGCCGCGTCCTTCGGGATGGGGAAGAGGAGGATGTTGCCGGGGACGACGTTTGGCGCGCCGGGGTAGGCGGCGTAGAACGCGCCGAGCAGGTTGCGCGAGCCATCAGGCTTTATCGCCAGCCGCGTGTAGTTGTGTGCGTTGGAGGGCAGGTACTCCGGGGGGAGCCGGTACCCGCCGCCGAAGCCGCCGGGGACGAGCGGCTCGCGCGTGCGGGAGATGGCCATCCGGTAGCACCCGGGCTTGGAGCCGTTGGGCTCCAAGCAGCCCTCTCCGCCCAGCGCGGCGATGGCGTAGAGGTAGTCGCCATCCGCGAAGAGGCCCTGGAGGTCGGCGGTCTTGTTGGACTGGTTGTCGCTGCCCAGTCCCCACACCTCGATGTTGCGCGCGGGGTCATACGCCTTGACCGGTCCGCCCACGCCCGCAGCCCAGAGGCGCCGGAGCCCGGCGCTCTCCTGGGTGAGCTCCATTCCGCGCGCGGTGAGGCTGTCCCACTTGTTGTCGGCGTCGCGAATCTTCACCGCGGTCCAGTAGAGGTAGACCTTGCCCTTGAAGCCGAGGACGTAGGGCACCGAGGCCGAATAGATGTACGGGTCGTTCGGGTTCGCGTTGCCGCCTACCGCTGCCACCACGGTGCGGGCCGGGTCAATCTTGCCGGTGGCCGGGTTGTAGGGCCCCAGGCAGGCGTCTGCGGTGCGGCTGGTGGGGCTGATGCACTCGAACGTCGCCCAGAGCTCCCCGTTGAACGCGGTGATGGTGGGGTCGTACGCGGAGATGACCTGGTAGCTCCCGCTCTGGATGAGCTGAGGGACGGCGAACGCTTCGCTCACCCAGCGCAGCTTCCTCGCGGCCCAGTCCATCCGGTAGCGCGCGACGTGCCCGCCGTTGCCGTTGCAGGGGTCCGCCGGGCTGGTGTTGTTCATTTTCCGCCCGAGGAAGTCGTCGGTGCTGCCCGGCACCTGCGCGTAGACGACGGAGTTGCAGCCGTCATAGTCGAGCGCGATGGCGTCCCGCTGCCCCAGGAAACCCAACGAGCTTCCGAGAGGCGAGGGCGGCGGGCCCTTCGGCTGCACGCAGGAGCTGGGGCCCGCATCCGGGGTCCCGGCGTCGGTCTCGACAATGGGGGTGGAGGCATCCGGAGTGGCTGCGTCCGGGACGAGCATGGTGCCGCTGTCGGGCGTCGGCGTGGGCGGCCTCTCCACTTCGGAGTCGCACGCCCAGAGGAGCAGGGCGGGGAGGACACACCGCGCCCAACGGACGACCAAGTCTCGCAGCATTCCGACAACCTCCCAGCCGTCCCTTTGACCGGCATCACGCTAGAAGGAAGGCCCGGGGGAGAGAACAGGTCCTGTGTGGACCTGAAACCTCCGGGCCTCAGGGGCCTACTTCGCCCAGGGGCAGGCCTTCACCTCGGCCCGCGCCGAGGCGCTGGCCGAGCCACCGGCCCCGCCCGCTCCGCTGTCAGAGGCGGACACCACCCTGCGCGAGTCGCTGCTCACGCAGCTCAAGGCACACGGCGGGAACATCAGCCAGGTCGCCGTGGCCATGGGCAAGGGTCGCACGCAGATTCAGCGCTGGCTCAAGCGGTTTGCGCTGGACGCGAGGCAGTTCGGCCCCCAGTCGCCTTAGAGCGCGTGTCGTAAGTTTGAGACAACAGGGGGAGCACGGATGGTCCACTCGCCGCGCTGCTGGGCGCTCAACCGCCCGGTTCGGCTTGCGCTCCCGCGCTGGTACGGCAGGTGCTCTGCTTGCCGCCCCATGCCCCTGCGCCGCGCCTGGCCCCTCGTTCTCCTCCTCGCGACCGGCTGCACCCTCGGGGTCGGGCCGTCCGGACCGGGTGAGCCGCTGGAAGAGGCGCTCCCACCGGGGGAGCTTCCGGCGGAGGTGCAGCCGTCGGTCGTAGGCGGCGACGTCCCTCGCGGCCCCCCGGGTGGGTTGGAGCTTTCAAGCCCCCTGGTGCTGGACCGCCGCGTGGCGGCGCAAGGGGAGACCGTCTTCGGGCAGGTGAGCTACCGCAACGTCTCCGGCGAGCCGGTGGGGGTGCGTCAGCTCATCCTCGCCGCGCGTCCGCCGGGCGGGACAAGCGCGGGCGGCCCCTTCCTGGACTTCAGCCCCAAGCAGGGCCCGGTCACCCTCGCGCCGGGGGAGACGGTGACGCTCAAGGCGTCCCGCACCCTCGCGCGCACGGACCCGGTCGGCGAGTGGTACGCGTATTCGACCTGGCAGGACGCGCGCGGCGTCTTCCGGGACGAGGCCCAGCACGTGACTTTCCGGGTGGAGGCGCCGCTGACGCGGGTCTACGGCACGCTGAACCCGAACCCTGCGCGGGCGGGGCAGGTCTTCCAGGCGGGTTTTCGGACCGCCGAGTTTGTCATCAGCTGGGCGCGCTACGAGCCCACGCAGGGGAAGTTTGACCCTGCGTACACCGCTTCGCGCAAGGCGGACCTTCAGGCGTTCCTCGCGGCGGGTATCCGGCCGACGCTCAGCTTCAGCCACCACTACACGCCAGCGTGGGTGTGCCTGCTGCCAGGTGCAAGCTTCGTGAATCAGCGCGGTGAGTCGCGGTGCGGGAAGCCGCACAACCTGGTCTTCAGCCAGACCGTCCGCACCGCCATGGTCCGCGCCATCGAGCAGCTCTCGGCGGACTTTGGGTTGAGCCACTTCAGCGCGGTGCGGGTGATGACCGCCGGCGTCTCCGGGGAAATCAGCTACCCGGGCGGAGGGAGCTACTGGGCTTATGACGCGAACGCCTCCGGCGGTGCGGACCGGCCGTCCACCATCCCGGTCCGCCCCTTCGGGAACTGGAAGCCGGGAGAGGCCACCCTCACGCCGGAGCAGGTGCGCGTGTGGCTGGAGTGGTACCTCGCCGCGCTGGCGGACGCGGTCGACTTCCAGGTGCTCGCGTACGAACGCCTGGGGTACAGCGGCGTCTTTCATCCCATCCAGCCCGGGGCGGCAGTGAAACCGCGCGATGTCGTCACGGCGATCAACTGCCGGCTGGGGTGCGGGAGCGTTTATCTGGGCCAGGGCGTGGCCTGGTACAACCTGTTTGGCCTGTACAAGACGCGCTCCCGGCTGACGGTTTACACGTCCTCGCTCGGAGAGAAGGCGGTGGGGCAGGACTGCTTGAGCACGGACGCCGCGGAGCTCCCCACGTCCGCTGTGGTCAGCAGCTTCGACGTGGGCCGCTACACCGGCTGGATTGCCAGTCAGTACGGAGTCCGCGCGGCGGGGGAGAACCCCGGTCCTCTTGAGGCCAACTACGGCGGCGCGATGATGAAGGCTGCGCTCCGCGTCGCTGCGTCCTGCAAGTACTCGCACCTGTACTGGGCCCATGAGGACCAGCTGTTTGAAACTTCGCGCCCCGGGTTGAGCCTGGCGGACTTCGCCGCGGAGGCAGCGCAGGTGCAGAGCAGCGCGCCGTAGAGGGTCCGGTTCGCCTCGGCTCGAGCACCGCAGCCGCCACGGTTCGAGCACTTATCCGACGGAAAAATACAGCGCGCCGGATCCGCGCGCCCGAGCGGCCAGCTGGTGCCGAGGCAGTCTGGACAGGGGGACGCAGGTCTTTGGGCTGAGCTGTCTGGGTGTCGCCGCATGGATGGATGCGCTGCTCGCGCGGATGCGGCTGTGCCAGAGGGTGGTCAAGGCAGGCGGGATAGTCCTGGTCGTGCTGCTGGCGGGCGCCCGCCGGCAGCCGGACGCATTCCCGGCGCGCGGGATGCCCCGTTCGCGTCGAGCGTTGCGCCGTCAGGCGCATAGTCGAGACGTCGGCAGTGCTCCCGAAGCTTGGCTCATGGGCCGCTTCGCTCTGCTCATGTCCGCGTACTCCAGCGCGCCATTGCCTGAGGTCACGTCCGGTGGCTGCGTGGCAAAGCGCAGGCCCATGCGCGCGTTGCTTGTCACCAGCGTGAGGACGACGAGCGGAGAGAAGCCGAGGCCGGAGAGGGAGCGGTTGTCCGAGCCATCTCCGGTGAACGAGCCGACGGCGATGGCGCCCGGCACGGCCTTCAACGCGGTCCAGTGATAGGCGGTGCCGGACTGGTTGACCCGCGCGTCGTTGCCCACAGTGAAGCCATTGCCGTCGAGCGATTCGATGAGGTTCGCGGCAATCCCGGTGTCCGCTCCGCCGAGCGGCTTGGCCGAGTCGCCCACCATCGTCGAGGTGCGCGCGACGGACTCCTGGCCGTTCGCCGCCGTGATGAGGACGAACGCGGGGCTGAAGCCCAACCCGGTGATGGCCCGCGCGTCCACGCCGTTGCCGACGAAGGAGCCGGTCAGCGCCTGGCCGGAGGCGCTCGCAGATGCGAGCGCGAGCAGCCCCGCAGCAAGCGTGCGGAGCGCACGTCCTCTGAGGGGTTCGGCCATTTCACCGCGAAGCCTATACGCCGGAAGACCTACAGCCGAGGTGACGGCCTCGCTGCGCGGAGGTCAGCAAATTTACAGGGACGGGGGAGTGTGCGTTCCTGTGCGCGATGCCTGCTCCCCACGACCCCGGCTCCACGCACCGGACTGTCTTGCTTGTGATGGCTTTCACCGCGTCCGCCTGCGGCGTCATCAACTTCTCCAGCAGCCCCCCGCCCACCAGCTGCTCCAACGGCCAGCCGGCGAACAGCGCGTTCTGCAGCGGGAGCACGCTCAACGCGTGCGCCATCAGCGGCAATGCGGCGTTTCAGTCCTCATCCGTGTGCACAGGGAACACGCCGTCCTGCGTGACCAAAGAGGTCGACGGTGGGAGCGTGGGCGCGTGCTGTCCAACGGGCGTGGTGGACGCCGAAGACGCTGCCTGCCACCGGTAGCAGTCGCTACGCGGGGACGAGGTTGAAGGCCTTCTTCATCCGCGCCGAGTAGAGGCTGCGGCAGTCGCGGCAGAGGTCCCGCTCGATGGGGTCGAACCCGGTATAGAAGTCCAGGTACGAGCGCGACAGCTCTCGCCTGCAGCGGGCGCAGGGGTCCACCGCGAGGATGGGCTCACTGCCGGGACAGAGCAGCAGCGTGTCTGGCTCATTGAGGCTCAACGCCATCAGCACGTCGAGCAGCTCTCTGCGCTCCAGACACTTTCTGCAGGTGACCTCATTGGCGGACGAGGTGGGGCCGAACTCGTGTCCGTTGAGGCGGTAGACCGCCTCACCTTCGGGGGACGAATTTGGCTGGGAGGTAAAAAACATGAGGCGTGACTCCGAAAGTGGCCTCCCATTGTCGTTCATTGTCGTACTTTGGTGCCATTCCTCTAATTACAGACACTTGCGTGTCAGGAAATGGCTAAAAAACGCGCCAGCGCCTGCGCCTTGGGGATGAGGGTGTCCACCTCGATGTGCTCTTCGACGGTGTGAAAGCCGTCGCCGCGGGGACCCAGGCCGTCGATCGACGGGATGCCCATGGCTGAAGAGGTGCTGGCGTCAGAGCCGCCGCCGACGAGCGGAGATTCGCCGGTGCCCAGGCCGCAGGCGCGGGCGCACGCCGCGTACTCCTCCAGCAGCCGCGCGCTCTCGTCGGTGCGCTGCAGCGGTGCACGCGCGACGCCGCCGCTGAGCGCCAGCGTCGTCCCGGCGACGGATGCGGCGCTCTCCTGGGCGGCCTGCCGCAGCGCCGCCATCAAGCGCCGCGCGTCCTCCTCGGATTCAAAGCGCAGGTCCACCTGCGCGAGCGCGTGGTCCGGGACCGTGTTCTTGCTCTGACCGCCGGACACCTGACCCACGTTGACCGTGACGCCGCGCGCGTAGTCGGTGAGCGCCTGCGCGCGGTCGATGAAGCGGGCGAGCGCCCAGATGGCGTTGCTCCCCCGAGCGTGCGCGTTCCCGGCGTGCGCGGCCTTGCCGTGGGCGGAGGCCTCCATCGCGCCGGTGCCCTTGCGGCGGGTGATGATGGCGTCCTTCGCGCGGCCGGATTCGAACACCAGCGCGGCGCGCGCGCCGGCGATGGCCTGCCGGATGACGTCCTGTCCTTCGGGCGAGCCCACCTCTTCGTCGGAGACGATGACGATGCGCAGCGGCGCCAGCGCGTCCAGCCCCCCGTGCTTCGAGAGGGCGGCGAGCGCCTGGGCGATGACCACCAGCCCACCCTTCATGTCCAGCACCCCCGGCCCGCGGCGGAGCGCCCCGTCCACCCGGTAGCCCTCGAACTTGCCGGGAGGGAAGACCGTGTCGAGGTGACCGAGCAAGGCCACGGGAGCGCGGCCGGGTGCGCCGCGCGTGGTGAGCACCAGGTGGTCTGCGAACGTCTGGCTGGCCACGCGGCGCGCGGTGACGCCCGGCAGGTCGAAGAGCCGCAAGAGCTCCGCGACGACAGCGTTGCCTCCGGCGGGGTTGGCCGTAAAGGAGTTGAGGTTCACCAGCGCCGCGAGGTCTCGCTCGGCCGAGGGGAGCTGAGCGCTCAGCCACGCGAGCGCGGCCTCCAGGGTCTGCTCTGACGGTTGTGGGCTCACCCGGCGAAGCCTACGCGTGGCTGCCACGGGCCTCCAGGGCTCGGAGCGTCGTCGGGAGCCTGGAGGACGTTTAGCGCGTCGCGTGCGGCGCTACGGTGGGCCGCGGATAGTCGGTCAGCACATTGGTGGCCTGGTTGAGCAGTCCAAGCACGGTCAGCGTCACAGCTGCGCGCGGTACCTCCGGGAAGAGCAGCCACGGCCCGATGCAGAAACCCGGGAACCCGAGGTACTCGACGAGGGAGTGGACGCGCATTGGAATGACCCGGACGAGGCCAAGCGGATACTGGCTGAAGACGTTCAGCACCACGCCGAGGCCCACCATGGCCAGCGTGTACCCCGTGGCGAGCGCATGGTGCGAGTAGCCCAACAGCCAGGGCGTGAAGACTCCAAACGTCAGGAGCAGCGCGTCGCTGAGCGCGTGCTGGCGTAGGGAGAGCAGGCGATGAAGCGGCATTGAGGCGCGATTCTAGCGAGGGCAACGCTCGAAGCGCGAGATGTGGAACGTCCCACCCACGCCGAGGTGGGCGGCGGGTGGGTCTCCTCAATGCTTCGTATCCGACGCTGGCAACAGCATCCCTGAGGAGACGGGACGGGCCAGTGTGCGTCGCACAGGCTTCGCCCTCCTGGCTGTGCCTGCGCTATTCAAGAACTGCTCGTCTGGTTTGCAGGGTCCGAGCTTGCTCAGGGCGACGCAGGTTCGAGCGTGCACGGTCGCGGCCTCGAGGCGATCGCCGCAACAGCATCCCTGAGGAGACGGGGCAGGCCAGTGTGCGTCGCACAGGCTTCGCCCACCTGGCTGTGCCTGCGCTATTCAAGAACTGCTCGTCTGGTTTGCAGGTCGCCGGTTCGGGCATCGGCACTCTTCCGCTCGAGAATGCCCAAGCGTGGGTTGCTCGCCCGCCTGGGACGGGCGGTCCGTGCGCGCAGGCGTGGGCTGATGCGCGAGTGCTCTGCCGTCCCGGGACGGGAGCTGCGCCGGCTGCCGAGCGCGATGCTCGTGCGCCGCGGGTTACCCGTCCCGGGACGGGAGCTGCGCCGGCTGCCGAGCGCGATGCTGGTGCGCCGCGGGTTACCCGTCCCGGAACGGAAGGGTGATCTCGGGTGAAGGGCGCGAGGGCTCGTGCGTGGGCTGTTCGGCCGTCCCGGGACGGGAGGCCGGTGCAGATTCCGAGCGCGAGGGCTCGTGCGTGGGTTGTTCGGCCGTCCCGGGACGGGATACCGGTGCAGATTCCGAGCACGAGGTCTCGTGCGTGGGTTGTTCGGCCGTCCCGGGACGGGAGGCCGGTGCAGATTCCGAGCGCGAGGGCTCGTGCGTGGGCTGTTCGGCCGTCTCGGGACGGGATACCGGTGCAGATTCCGAGCACGAGGTCTCGTGCGCGGCTGTTTCGGCCGTCCCGGGACGGGAGGTTGCTCCGGCATCCGAGCGCGAGCGCTCGTGCCTGGGTTGTTCGGCCGTCCGGAGACGGGCCGTCTCGCGCCTTCTCTTCATGAAGTCCCGGCCGTAGAGCTTCTCCGCGGCCAGGAGGTTGTGCGCTTTGCAGTAGACACGAAGCTCATCGACGCAGTGCTGGCCCGTGCGCGCGAACCCCTTCACGTGGTCGAACTCGAGATAGGCCGTCTCCGAGCACCTGCGCCCGTCAGGGCCGACGAACGAGCAACGGAGGGTGTCGCGCCCGACCACCTCGCGACGCATCCCGTAGGGTATGTGCGGTGACGGTAGCTTCGGCGTCTTCTTCTCCTCCTGGTGCGGGGGCTTGGGTGCTGGGGTCGGCCGCGGCTTGGCGCCGATACCGAAGCGCTGCTTCTTGACCTTGGCGATGAGAAGGTCGATCGCTTCTTCGAAGATGAAGGCAAGGCTGCCGTCAGGCCGCCGGTGCCGAAGGAGCGCCTGAGCCTCCTGGAGTTTCTGCTGGAGTGGCTCGCCGGCGGTGAACTCGATTTTGTAGGTGCTCGGAGCGAGTGGCTTGACCCGGTCGATTCGCTTCGGGGCGCTGGCGAGCGGTGGAGCGGAGACGGGCGCGGCCGACATCTCGGGGGCGGGCGGAGGCGCGGCAACCTGGGGTGACGAGGCGGTCGCCGACAGAGAGGAAGGAGCTGGCGACGAGAACAGGTCGAGCGCGGGCGTCTCCGGTGCCGGCGCGTTGGGAGCGCGGGGAGCAGGGAGCTTCCGGACGCTGTCCGGGACATCAGGCTGCGGGTTGATGTGGGCGATGAGCCCCTCAATCTCGCGCTTGGTCCTCCCCCAGGCGCGGGCGATGAGGTCATCACTGCCCTTCTCCTTGAAGTGCGGCGCGAGCAGGCGGAGCCCGGAGAGGTGAAGTCGACCCTCGCGGAGCCCGGTGAGCAGCTCCGGGAATTGCTTCGCGAGTCGGGCGACCGTCGTCACGTTGTAGGTGACGTCTTCGGAGAGCCCGAGCTCGCCCATGCAGTACGCGAAGAGGGTAGGAAACGCCTGGTCGCGATACAGCCCGCGCGATTCCACCTCGGCGAGATGAATGAGCAGCTCCGCGGTCAGCTCATTCGACCGGCGAACGACATCCCGGGTGGAGGCGAGCAGCGCACTGTTGTCGAGCGCCGAAATGTTCTCTGTCATGTCTCAATCACTACCACGCTGTTTCACGAAGGCCGGGAAGGCCCCAAGGAGGCGCGGGCGGAGTCGATTCCGGCGCGCGGGGCCCGCGGGCCCCGCTCGAAGCACAGGGTACCAGCATGGCGACAGGAAGCACCTCGCGGCCGGCCGTCGAGCCTGTCGGCCCGAGGCTCGCCGATAAGCTGTCAAGCGGATTCAGGTTGGATGGGTGAATTGTCGCATCGATTCATGCGACAACAGCCAGTGCCCGCCTGCCACCGAATCACACGAGCAGTTCTCGAGTAGCGGCAGCACAGCCAGAGAGGCGAAGGCAGTGCGACCCACACTGGCCCGCCCCGTCTCCTCAAGGATGCTTCTTGGCCTTCGAGCCGGGCGCCGGCCTCATGCGTGCGTAGGTGGGAGCCGCCTCTCGACTGCGCTCCCGACGGCGCTACGCTCGAGGTGAGCGTCGGAGCATCCTGCGGAAAACAACATGACCGAACTGAAACGAGCACAGGCGGCGCTCAAGCGGGGCGCCCTACCGGAGGCGGTGAACGCGCTGACCGAAGCCTGGAGGCGAACGCGCTCACCCGAAGTCGCGGAGCTGGTCATCAACCTCTCCGCGCAGCTGCCGGAGACAAACGCGGAGCTGCGCGCAGCGAACCGGCAACAAGCCCCCGCGCTCTGGAAGAAGCTGGCGGCGGAAGCGCGCCCCGAGGACCTCCCCGTCCTGCTCGCGACCTGGACCGTGGGCACCATCGCCGAGGCGGCAGCGAACGCGAACACGCTCATGGCCCGCCCGCACGACCCCCGTATCACCCGCGAGCTGACCGAGGCGTTGGCGGCGCCGCAGTGGGGCTCCATGGCCGCCATCGAGCGCATCTGGACCCCAATCGTGAAGTACCTGAGCGACGCAGGAGACGTGTCCACCGCAAAGCGACTGGAGCCGACGCTCGCCTCCCCGGGGCTGACGGGAAAAGAAGCCAAGGCCTGGCACACCGCGAGAGTGGGCGCGCTGGTCAAAGCGCTCAGCGCGCTGCCCGCGCCCAAACCCCTCTCCGCCGGGGAGCGCGAGCAGCTCAAGGCCATGGCGATAGAGGCGCCTGAAGCGAAGCCCCCGGCGAAGCCCGCGCGCAAGACGCTGGTCAAGCGCGCATCCACCCGCTCGGCGGAGGACGCAAGACCGAAGCGGAGCTCCTGGACCGCATCCTGGACGCGCCGCAGGACGACGCGGTCCGGGCGGTCTACGCCGACTGGCTCCTGCAGCGAGGAGACCCGCGAGGCGAGTTCATCCAGCTGGAGCTCCTGGATGCGCAGGGCACCGCGACGGACAAGCAGCGAACCGCGGCGCGGAAGCTCGCCAACGCCCACTTCCAGGACTGGTTCCACGAACACGCCAACATCCTGGTCAAGACCAAGTGCCGCTTCACGCGCGGCTTCCTCTCGCACGCGGACGTCGGCAAGCCGATGGCGGCGCGCGCCCACGTGCTCAACGCCATCCGCAGCGGGCTGCTCGACACGGCGTCGACCGTCCAGTTCCTCTTCCCCGAAGCAGAGGAGGAGATGCGCCGCCGCCCGAGGGCGCACGCATTGGAGCGCCGCATCGCGGAGCACGTAGACGTCCTGAAAGCGTGGCGCGACTCTGGCCGGGAGCTGCCGCTCCAGCAGCTGCGCCTGGTGGGCGAGGCCTCCACGCTGGAGGGACTGCGCGCGCTCGACGGAGTGAAGGCGCCGAAGCTGTCCCTCCTCGAGATGCACAAGCGCGAAGCCACCGCTGCAGAGCTCCTGACCTTCGCGCAGAGCTCCCGGCTGCTGACCACACAGCTCAAAAGATGGGTGGTCGAGCTCAAGGAGCCCGACCTCGCCCAAATCGCGCCGCTGCTCGACCCGAAGGCCCTGTCCAAGACGTCGCTGGACGCCTTGACGCTCACGGACGGCAACACCCACCTCATCACGTTCCGCGAGCCGCCCGGGGCGTTCAAGACGCTCCGGGTCCACTCCAACAGCGTCAGCTCGCCCACCTTCCCCAAGCTGCCCGCCCTGCTCGCCGCGCTGCCCCGCGGCTTCAAGGTGCTGGAGCTCTACCGGACGGGCGAGCTGATTGTCTCCGAGACCTCCGCGGCCATCCTGGCGGCGGCCAAGCGCTACGGCCCGCTCAAGGTGGTGTGGCCGAAGGGCTCGGTGTGAGGACGGTCACCCCGTGGTGAGGTGCTGGCGCAGCGCAGGCAGGAACTCCGGCGCCGTCCACATGAACCCGGTGTGGTCTCCCGTGAAGAACTCCACCGCCTTCTCCAGCGCGGCGTCCAGCTTCGGCTGGAACTCCTCCGCGGTGGCGCAGGTCTTCGCCTCCTCCGCCAGCTGCTTCAAAGTCGCCGGCCCATCCTTGTCCCGCAGCAGCGCGGCGACGAGGTTCTCCAGGCTCCTGGCTTCGACGGCTCCGCCGAGCGCGGGGTAGCGCAGCGCCGCGACGTCCTGAGTGTCCGCCCGCAGCCAGCCGAACAGGTGCTCGAGCTCGCCCGGGGCCAGCTCGGAGCTGTGCAGGTTGTCCAGCGGGTTCTTCAGGCCCAGCTGCGGATCACTCATCCCGCGCACCTGCACGACGTCGGTCACCACTTCCGGCGGGAGCTGGGTCTGCCGCAGGGCCTCCATGCTGGCCGAGTCGTTGGCCAGGGAGAGCATCGCCGGCGGGACCATTCCTGCCGCCGCCTGCACCGCGCCCGGGGGCGCGTCAATCCCGCGGAACGGGGTGTCGATGGGCACGTTCACCACCTTGTTGAAGCTCTTGCCCGACCCCTCCCCGATCGCTCCCTGGGACGCCAGCGTGCGCAGCATCAGCTGCGCCGCGGCTCCGCCGAAGCTGTGACCCACCACGCGCAACGTCTTGCACGCGGGCAGGCCCTTGGAAGCGGACAACCCCTCAAGGTACCGCTGCACGTCGGTCAGTCCCTTCGCCAGGGCCTCGCCCGACTCGAGCAGCGGAGGGGTGAACGCGTCGTAGACGGCCACCATCACGTTGTAGGTGTCCTTCAGCTTCGCCAGGGATTGCATGCTGTCGAGATCCATCCCGTTGCCGCCATCTACGCGGACCTCTGGCTTGGGCTTGCCCGCATGTACCGACGCGCACGCGAGCCCGCCAAGGCGCTATCTGCCCGTGCTGGTGACGGCGGACCCACGCATCGCAGCGCAGACCGAGCTTGAAGTGGCGGAGCTCCTCTGGGCTCGAGGTGAGCGGGAGCCCGCCCTCAAGCGAGCGCGCCACGCGCGCGCGGCGTCCGCCACGGCCAAGGACGCCAGCGGCGAGGCGAAGGCTTCGCAGTGGCTCGAGGCACGCGCCCGGCCAATCAAGGCGGTGTCGCCGTGAGGGCGGTCAGCTTCCGCGTGGTGAGCACGGAGTGGATGGCGCAGACGCGCCCTTCCGGGTCCACCTCCACGCGCATCAGGAAGCGCGGCGCCAGCGTGGGCGCCAGGACGCCGTCGTAGCTCGCGAACAGCGCGGGGAAGCCATTGGCCATCACCAGCGCCACCTGGTCCGGCACGCCCCGCATCTCCGTGAGCCGTCGCAGGAACGTCGTCACCCGCGCCGGGCCGAGGATGGGGACGCGGGCGGCCAGGAACTCCCCGCCGCCGTCTGAGAGCAGCGTCACCTCGCGAGCGAGCAGCTTCTCCACCGCGCCCACGTCCGCGCCGGCCAGCGCCGCGAGCAGCCCCTGCAGGGCCTCCCGGTTGCGCTCCTGCATGTCCCGCGTGGGAACGCTCCGCGTGCCGTCGTACTTCGCCATCGCCTTGCGCGCGCGCAGGTGCGTGGTCTTCACGTTGGCTTCCGAGAGCCCGAGCGCCTCGGCGGCTTCGCGCACTGAGTAGTCGAACACATCCCTGAGCAAGAGCACCGCGCGCTGGGTGGGCGAGAGCTCCTCGAGCGCCAGGAGAAACGCATAGCAGACGCTCTCCAGCAGGTCGTATCTCCCCTCGGTAGACCGCGGCTCCACGGCGGCGGCAGCCTCCTGCTCACCGGTGAGGACGGGCGAGGGGAGCCACGGCCCGACGTAGGGCGAGCGTCGCCGTCGCCGCAGCTGGTCCGTGGCCAGGTTCATCGCAACCCGCGTGAGCCACGGCTTGAGCGGCGCGTCCAGCCTGGGCGGCGCCTCCACCGCCTTGGCGAACGTCTCCTGCACGAGGTCATCCGCGTCCGCCGCCACGCCGGTCATCCGGTAGCAGAGCGCCCAGAGAAAGCCCTGGTGCTCCCGGAAGGACGCCTCCACCGGCGCGGGGGGAGCCTTCACGCGGCGGCCTGCGTATGGGCGCCCGCAAGAATCCGGGCGCTGACCTCGCGCGCGCTGGCGAACGCCGCGTCTGCGAGCATCGCCTCAGCTCCCACCCAGTCGCCGGCGACGAACAGCCCGCGCGTCTGCGCCGCGTCCACCGGCGGACGGCCCTCCAGGGTGACGATGGCGTGGGTGACGTGCAGCTCCGGGAGGAACCGCCGCTCCAGCGTCACCTCGCGCCAGCCGGGCTGCATCACGTCGCACAGCGCCTCCAGCTCCCCCAGGGCCGGCGCGCCCTTGTCCTCGACGGAGAGGTACTTCGCCGCGTGCACCACGTGCGTCCCCTCCGGACCGAGCTTCGCCACCAGACTGTGGACCGAGAAGTAGAGCGGCCGGTCGATGCCGAGCGCAAACTTCCCGCGCGGCTTGGGCAGGCGCGAGAGCGTGAGGTCCAGCGACGCGGCGCGGATGGGCGTCAGTCGGCCCGCCCACGCCGTGAGCTCCGCGTCCTGACTCAACGCCGCCGCGGCGTGAGGCGGCACCGCGAGGACCACCCGGTCCGCCGGCCTCATCTCTCCGCCCGCCACCCGCACGCCCCTCACCGCGCCGCCGTCACACGCCACGCCTTCCACCTTGACGCCCTCGACGACGCGCACGCCCGCACCCTCCGCCGCGGCGCGCAGGCCCTGCACCAGCACCTGCCAGCCGCCGTCCAGGTAAAGGACGTTGTCCCGCAGCGCCAGCTGCAGCTGCGTGAGCGCGGCGGGTGCAGACATCCGGTCCGGCGCGTTCGCGTAACAGCTGACCCGGAACAGCGCGCGGATGACGGCGCGGACTGCCTCGCTGCGCACCGCGCGCTGAAGCCAGGCCTCCACGGTGAGCCCCTCCACACACGAGCGCTTCAGCCGCGGGAGCCCGGCCAGCAGCCGCCCCAGCTCCAGCTTCCCGGAGAGGGGCAGCAGCGAAGTGCTGAGCAGAGAGACCAGTCCGCCCGGCAGCGCGTGAAGCGTCCCATCGAGGAACGCGAAGTTCCCGGCAGCAGAGGGGACGCCGCCGATGAGCGGTACCCCGAGCTCCTCCAGCACCGCCTTCGCCACGCCGCCCCGGTAGAGCGCATGCGGGCCGAGGTTCCACTTCCCCCCGCCGTGCTCACTCGTCGTCGCGCGGCCGCCCAGCGCCACCTTGTCGTACAACGTCACCCGCAGCCCTGCGCGCCCCAGCAGGGTGGCAGCCGTCAGGCCGGCCAGCCCGCCTCCCACCACAGTCACTTCCATGGGTTGCTCCTTGTCGGTCATTTCAAGGAGCACCACGAACGAGCCCGGCAAAAGGTGACAGCCTATCGCCCGAGCGCCACCACCACGCCGTTGAACGGGTCCACGAAGTACAGCGGCCCATCGCCATACGCAGCGAGGAAACCCGTCCCGGTGACCACCAGCCGGGGATACCGGTAAATCCACTTCGGCTTCAGCTGCGCGTCGAAGTGCACCACCACCCGCCCGTAGTTTTCATTGGTGAGCAGCGCGGTGACTTCACCGTTCGGCCCCTCAATCGCGTGCAGCGGGACTTCCAGCGGCGGCGTCCCGCCGGGCTGGGTGAGAAACACGCCGGGGATGCAGCTGGACCGTTCCGCCGCGGCGACGCCGGGCTTCCAGCTGAAGAACGGCGTCGTCGACGGGAGCGCGCGCATGGTGATGAGCGAGTTGTTCTTCGTCGCCAGCAGCAGCGTGTCCGTCACCGGCGCGGAGTAGGCGGCGGACCGGTACGTCCCCGCAGCGTCCACCAACCCGAGGTCCTCCACCGGCGCGGCGGCGCCCGCGCGCGAGTGCACGACGAACGCGCCGTGACCTGTGGGGAGGATGCGCAGGATGGCGATGGTGGAGGAGGGCAGCAGCGGACGGTTGGAGAGCGTGGTGAGGCCGCCGAAGAGCGCCCGGCCGCCGCAGCCCGCGCAGCAGGCGGTGCTGGCGCTGAAGTCCAGCCCCATCACCGTATCCCCGGAGCGCACCAGGAGCCGCGCCGCCGCGCCCAACCCTGTGCCCGCCCCAGACGTCACCGCGTTCGAGGTGACATACGCCGCGCCGCGCGCGCAGCGAAGTTGGTCCGCCCCGCACGTCCCAGAGGTCTGCACGCACAGCGCATCCCCCACGCGGGTGAGCGCTGCGGCAGGGAAGCGGGCGGGGACCGGCACGACGGTGCCGGTGAGGGCGGCGGGCTCCACACTCAGCAGGGCGTTCCCGTCGTCCAGCAGCGCCCGGCCCACGCTGTCGAACGCCCGGCCGCGAAAGCTCCCGGAGACCAGCGCCGGGTCCGTCGGCACGTACCGCCCATCGTCCGCGCTCAGGAACGCCGGAATCCAGCGGGTGCCCTCAATCTCCATCGGCACCTGCAGCCCTCCATCTGTGGCGGTGGGCTGCAGCGTCCGCGTCGGGTCCGCGGTGCCGGTGTCGGTGAACACCACGCCCGGCAGCGCCCGCTCCCACGCTACGCGGGACACCACCAGCGGCAAGTCCAGCGCGGTGGTGTTCCCCGCCAGCGAGCGGCCCTCCACCGAGACCGTCATCGACCGTTCGATGTCCTCCAGCGCGTCAATCGGATACGGACATCCCGTCGGCTCCGGCTCCAGCAAGTCCGTGCCCAGCCCGGGGGCGCTCGCCGCCGCGGCGAACTCCAGCGTGCCTGCCTGGGTGAGCGCCATCGGCGTCCCGGCGAGGCGGACCGTCGGCGGGCCCTGCAGCGGCCGGTCGCTGTGCACCGTCACGTGCACCGTGGCGTTGGGCAGCACCCTGCGCGGCATCAGCACGGTGAGCACGGGGGCGGTGAGGTCCAGCGTCACGGAGAGCGTGCGGGTGGTGACGTTGCCTTGCGAGTCCGTCGCGGTGACGGTGAGCGGGGCGGAGAACGTCTCCGCGTCCGGCGGGGCGAGCTGCCGGCAGGAGCTGAAGTCCACGGACGCTTCAAACGGAGGTGCCACCCAGGTCCAGAGCGTGAGCCCGCCGCAGAGCAGCAGGACGTGTTGAACCCCGTCGAGGTCTTCCACCTGTAGGCGGACGGGGTAGACCAGGCTCATCCGCTGCCCATCCTGAGGGCTGAGCACCTGGACATTGGGGCCCTTGCCGGCGGTGGCCTCAGGCGGAGGGACGTCCAGGTTTCGGCAGCTGGCCACCAGCGCCAGCGCCAGGAGGGGGAGGGCGAGGTCGGTGCGCATCGGCGCTGGAGCGTAGGTCGGAAGCGGGCGAAGGTCATATAGACTGCAGCGGTTCCGCAAAGCTCATGGAGGCAAGGTGCGACTGACACGCCACGCGGCGGTGGGTCTTGTCCTGATGGCGTGCACCGGTGCCTGGGCGGCAGAGCCGGGCAAGCCCACGCTGGTGGTCTTCGACCTCGAAGCGAAGGGCGCCACCGCGCTCGAAGCGCAGGCCGTCACGCTGGGCATCGTCCGCGGGCTGCGGGAGCTTGATGTGTTTCAGGTGCTCAGCTCCGAGGACATCCGCCAGCTGCTGGCCATCGAGCGCTCGCGCCAACTGTTCGGCTCCGAGGCCACCGGCATCAACCTCGCCAAGCCGCTGGGCGCCCGGCTCATCGTCGCTGGCTCCGTGAGCGGGACCCCGGACAAGCTCCAGGTGGAAGTCCGGCTGCTCGACACGCAGACCACCACGGTCCTGTCGCAGAAGTCGCTGGGGCCGGTGCGCGGGATGGAAGCCGTGGCGCGTGAGCTGCCCACGGTGGCGGCGCAGCTGGTCGCCTCGCGGCTGCAGGGCGAACAGGGCACGTTGCTGGTCCACGCGCGCGAGGAAGGGGCCGAGGTGGTGCTGGACGATGTCCTGGTCGCCTCCACGCCGATGGCCACCCCGCTCAAGGTGGCCCGCGGGCCGCACCGCCTCCAGGTCCGCAAGGATGGCTTCGTGAGTCAGCTGCGGACGCTGCGCGTCCAGGCGGGTCAGCTCACTGTGGAGGAGGTCACCCTCGCTCCGTCCGCCGACTACGCGGAGGCCTACCGCGAGCGCCACGGCCGGCTGCGAATTGGCGCCTACCTCACCACCGCGCTCGCCGTGGCCGCGCTCGGCAGCGCCATCGCCATCGACCGCGCCGCCACCGAGCCCACCTACCAGCGGGAGTTCCTGCCCCGGCAAAGCGGGCTGCGTGGGGAGTACCTGCCGGAGGCGCTCGCAGGGGACTCCCGGGCGGAGGGGGTTCGCCAGCAGTGCGTGCTCACCCCGGCCGCCTGCCGCGCGGAGCTGCAGAAGCTGGAGGGGTCGCTCCGGGCGCAGCAGATTGCCACCTGGAGCCTGGCCGTCGTCGGCGTCGCCGCAGCTGGCACCTCGACCTACCTCTGGCTGAGCGGGAAGGACCCGAATCGTTACACCGGGTTGGTTGCCAGCCTCAGCGTGGGAGAAGGCGAAGGCGCCTTCGTGTTGGCCGGCCGCTTCTAGGCCTGTCGGCGAGAGGGGACGCCGGTTTCCCGCTTCTCAAGGCAACCGCCTGAGGACCCGGGGGGATAAATCGATCGCGGTTCACCCCCGATCGGTGCGTCCCGCATGCTTCCTGAAATCGGCCGCCGGGCCACGGACGTCGTAGCCTCCCGAGTACAGGGGGCAAAGTCCCAACGGCGAGCCGTCGTCCTGGTCAAGCCGGACGTCTTCGTGAAGGACGGCGTGCTGCGGTTCAGGCTCGTGCCGGTGAAGCGAGAGGGGATGCTGGAGCGGGCCAAGCTCTTTCTCCAGACCTTGCGCGGC
Organism: Myxococcaceae bacterium; assembly: GCA_044230055.1. Classification (GTDB taxonomy): domain Bacteria; phylum Myxococcota; class Myxococcia; order Myxococcales; family Myxococcaceae; genus JBGART01. The sequence goes on from JBGART010000013.1 coordinate 66,190, forward strand.
GGGGGGCAGTCGAACCTCTCCTTCGGCGGAACGCTGACTGACTCGGGGCTGGACGCTGAGAAGACCCTGCGCAGCTATTACCCCTCGCTCGCCACGTCCCTCGTGCTCTCTACCCATCCCGAGCTCGCGCGGGGGGGGCTCCGCTTCGTCGACCAGCTCTCCATTCCGGCGGACCTCCGGCCCCTCGTCGAGCGTGCCTCGGGTGCCGCGAGCGTCACGCCCGTCAAGAGAGTCACGCCGGCGTATGAACCGCCCGGGCCTATTGGAACAACGCCCTACGTTGAGGCTGAGAGTCCGTTCGAGTGGTTGCGTCTGCAGCGCGCCGGGTCCAAACGGCGCCCGGCAGGGGAGCTCGAGCTCGACGACGAAGGGGTCGTCGCGGCCTACCTCCGGCACGGGGCCAACTTCCTCAACTTCTTTTGCGTGGTGCCGCAGGACCGCCTGCGGGCGCTTCGACTAATCACCCGGGCCAGGGAGCGCGGGTGGCGCGGGGAGCTGCCTGTCGCCAAGCTCAATTCGTTGACCTGGCCGGAAACGCCTGAGGCTGCCGGCGCGCTGCACCGCGCGGCCAACGCCTTCGGGCTCGACAAGACCGCCATTCAGTTTCAGGGCCAGCCCCTGGAGCTGCCCGGGGCGCCACAGTCGAGCCGCCGCTTGCCAGCGCGTCCAGAGAGCGCGCCGGTCCCAGCCCGACGAACCACGCTGGCGCCCTCCCATACCCAGACGTTCGATCCCTCGCAGACCCCCTTCAACGTCTGGCCCGCTCTGCTCGACAAGGGGAGTTTCGATTACTACCGCGCTCCCGACGACTACCTGGAGAAAGCGTTCGAGCCCGGAATGTCGAAGGACTCGCTGGACTCGCTCGTGGAGCGCCTCCCCCATTACCTGCTCGCCCGCTTCCTCACTCGTGTGAGCAAGGTCAGCCCCAACAGCAGACCGGACATCCGGGCGTGGCTCGAGACGCCTCTGCCGGCGTTCTTCAACTTGAAGGCGGGTGTTCAGCAGCTCCGCGAGCTGGCGGCAGCGGTGGGAGTGGACCCTGCGAGCGTCCGAATTCAGCGGGGCGATGGTTCAACCCTCGCGCTCACCGAACACGCGTCCTCCCGCACGTTGGCGGGCGACCACCTGGCGTACATTCAGGGGCGCTTGCGGGAGGTGCTGAGTGAAGGAGCGGTCTCTGAGCGGCTGGATGCCCTGGGGACGCTGCTCCGCAAGGGGGAGGACGCGAGCGAGGTGGGTGAGTTCGTCGCGGGGGCGCGCGCGGGGATAGAGAGCGGCACGCTGACGCCGTTCGACTTCGAGGCCTTGTCGGAGCCGGAGCAGAAGCGGCTGGTGGAGGCGCTGCTGGCGGTGAAGCACCTGAGCGCGACGACGGTCCTCGGGTCCTTGCTGGTGAAGGGAGGGGACGCAGCGCTGGCGACGGCCCTCAAAGCGTTGGACTACACGCGGAGCAGGTCGACGAATGGATGGCCACGGGCGAGCGCTGGCCGCGCTGGCGCCGGAGGACCGCGTGTGGGCGCTGAAGGGCTTGGAGGCGGCGGCCCCGGACTTCCTCCTGTTCCCGCTCCGGCTGGAGCTGGCGAAGGCGCGCAGCCTGACGACGCCGGACGCCGAAGCGCTGTTTGCCCGGTACGGTGAGCTGGACCCTTCGGAGGTGGCGGTGACGCTCCTCGAGGGCGCGGCGCGGATGGACGCCGGCTCCGAGGAGGCCGTGAAGGACGTGCTGTTCGCACAGCTCGCGGCGGGGTCGCTGCTGTCGGGGGACTTGCGCTACGCGGTGGGCCGCCACGGGCCGGCGCTGTTCTACCCGGAGCTGGAGGCGCAGCTCTCCGCGGCGGTGGACGCCATTGCCAAGGCGGATCCGCTGACCCGTCCCGGGGCGGAGGAGACGCTGCTGGAGCTCCTCAAGGCGCACGCCGCGGTCATCCCCTCGGACGAGCTGGCGGCCGACGCGCTGATGAAGCTGCACCGGCATGACCTGCGCAGGGTGCTGCCGCTGGGGCAGGTGGACGAGGAGCTGGGCGGCGTGGCCGGCAAGCTGTGGGGCGAAGAGGAGGCCCCGAGGACCGGGAAGACGGTGACGGTCGGGGACATTGAGCTGGCGTTCAACGAGGACCCGCGGAAGGACGTGAGGGCGATACCGCGGAAGAGCAACGCGGACCTGGTGCCGACGGCGACGACGTCGCGGAACCTGCGGCTGATGGCGGCGGAGTGGGTGCGTGGCCGTCCGGTGCTGCTGGAGGGCCCGACGAGCGCGGGCAAGACGAGCATGGTGCGGTACCTGGCATGGCTGACCGAGACGCCGTACCGGCGCATCAACCTGTCCTACGACACGGACGTGTCGGACTTGATTGGCCGGTACGTGGGCGGGGAGAAGAAGTACACGCGGGCGCAGCTGGAGAAGAAGACCGATGGGGAGCTGAAGCACCTGTCGGAGGAGTACGGGCTGGAGGAGGGGCTGTCGCGTGGCGAGCAGGTGGAGCTGCTGTTCGCGGCGCAGACGAAGGCGCGGTGGGTGGACGGGCCGGTGGTGAAGGCGATGAAGCGGGGCGAGGTGCTGTTGCTGGACGAGGTGAACCTCGCCAAGCCAGAGGTGCTGGAGCGGCTGAATTCGCTGTTTGATAACAGCAAGAATTTGACATTGACGGAGCACCGGAATGAGCCGGTGACGCCGCACGAGAACTTCCGCGTGTTCGCGACGATGAACCCGGCGAGCTACGCGGGCCGGGCGAAGCTGTCGAAGGCGATGCGCTCCCGCTGGACGACGCTGGAGGTGCAGGGGCTGACCCAGGCGGACATCACGCAAATTCTGAAGGCGCGCTACGGGGACGCCATCCCGGAGGCGGAGCTGGCCAAGCTGGTGGCGGCGCACGACGCGCTGGCGAAGGCGGCGGACGACGGCAACATCGGCCGGGCGTCGGGCGGGCTGGCGTATTCGCTGAGGAACCTGAACCGGGTGGCGGACCGCTTCGTGCGGTACCGGGGCATGGGCTTGAGCGACGCGGCGCTGATGCGGCGTGAGATGGAGGAGATTTACCGGGGTGGGTTGTTTGACCCGGAGGACCTCGCGTCGGTGGACGACATGCTGAATACGGCGATGCCGTACTCAGGGCCGGGCTTCTACGACAGGCTGGAGGTGAAGGAGACGAAGGACACCTTCACCATCGGCGACGTGACGCTGCGGAAGCTGAACACCGGGCACCCGCTGGTGCCGGAGGCGGTGACGCGGCTGGTGCTCACGGACCGGACCAAGCAGGTGCTGTACCGGTTGGCGAAGGCGCTGGACAACGGAGAGAACGTCGGGCTTGTCGGCGAGCGCGCGTCCGGGAAGACGGCCATCGCGGAGATGCTGGCGGGGATTCTGGGCCAGCCGTTCTACCGGCAGCTCATCAGCGGCTCGACGGACACCATGGGGCTGGTGGGCGGCTACGACAACCTGGGGTGGAAGGACGGGCTCCTGCTCGAAGCCGGTCGTCCGGAGAATGTCCCGGGCATGCTGCTCTTGGACGAGCTGAACCTCGGCGCCTCCTCGCTGCTGGAGCGGCTCAACTCGGTGCTGGATGACGAGCGGAAGCTGGTGCTGGCGGAGAGGGAGGGGGACGAGATTCGGATGCATCCCCAGTTCCGCTTCATCGCAGCGATGAACCCGCCGACGAAGGAGTACGGGGGACGGAACAAGCTGTCGGTGGCGATGCAGAACCGGCTGACACAAATCTACGTGCCGGATTTGAACAGCCCGGAGGAGCAGAAGGAGATTCTGCGAGCCATTGGGGCGCGCAGCGGTGTGCCGGAGCCGGTGGCGGACGCGCTGGTGGACCTGCAGCACTGGGCGGTGGGCGCGTACCAGGATGGGACGCTGGGTAGGGACCTGAGAGAGCAAAACCGACCGGAGCTGTCCATCCGGCAGCTGCTCAACGCGTTGGACCTGGTGGCGTACTTCAAGAAGACGAAGGGCCTGAGTGACGCGTTCATGCTGGCTGTGGAGGTCTACTACGCGTCGCGCGCCAATATGGCTGACAACGCGAAGGTGCTCGCTCAGGCGAAGGAGATTGCCAAGTGAGCTCTGCCCCCGCGAGGAACGTGACCGAGAGCGCGCTGGTCGCTGGGCTGCGCGCCGGCGGCTGGGCGGTCATTTATCAGGTGAGCGGCTTCGCTGACTCGCTGGCGGCGCTGGAGGTCGCGCTGGACCAGGAGTTGGATCCGGTGGACGCGCGCGGCGTCATCTCCGAAGAAGAGCTCCGCGCGCAGCTGCAGGGCCGGTCAACGTCGGAGCCGCTGGTCATCCTGTTCGGCAGCCGGGTGGATCCGAGCGTGCGGGTGGTGCTGACGGAGTGGATGGACCGGTCGGGCTCGCCGAGGGCGATTGCCCTCACGACGGCAAGCAGCGTGTCGCCGGAGGTGGGGGCGCTGTTTCCCCTGCAAATCGCCGCGGGCCTGCTGCGGGGTGCGCGGTGAAAGTGGACCGCCCCTTCTTCGCGCTCGCCCGGCGGGTGCGCGCGGCGGTGCTGCCGGCGCGTCCGGCTGTCGACGTGCCTCGCCGCGCCCCGTTTGCGCACGGCGACGGCGACCACGTGTGCGCCGTGCACAGCATCCAGGAGCCGCAACGCCCGAAGGCGGAGGGTGAGGTTGCGACCCAGCGCTCGATGGCGGACCGCTTCCGCCACCAGGAGCTGGCGCGTCGCCTCCAGGTCATGGCGCGCAGCCTCGGGAAAGACGCGAACATCCGGCTCCAGCCCGGCAAGTGGTGGGCGTATCACTTCGATACGAACACCATCACGTATCCCATTGACGACATGCTCGAGCACAACGACGCCTACAACCTGGGCGTCATCTGCCACGAGCTCTCGCACCGGCTCTACTCCCGCACGCCGACGGGCGACGTGGTCAAGAACCGGGCGTTCCACTTCCTGTGGAATGCCATCGAAGACATCCGGATCAACAAAATCATCTCCGAGCGCTACGCGGGCGTGCCGGACTACATGAAAGAGCTCTACGCGGACACGATTGACTACGCGAAGACGGACTACGCCTCGCTGCCGCGGTCCCAGCAGTTCGCCTTCGCCTTCATCACCGACTGGGCCAGCGGCGGCGAGGAGCTGCCGTGGCTGACCGATGCCGACGTGAAGGCGGCCGTGGCGGAGGCCCGGCCTCACGTAGCGGAGGCGACGCGCCTGCCCGAGGGAGTTGACCTCCGCTTTGATGACCTCACCCCGGAAGAGGTGGAGGCCGAAGCGCTCTCCTCGTTCAACGTCCTCCGCGACCGCGTGTGGCCCATCTATGAGCGCCTGCTCGAGAAGGACGTCCGCGACCCGGAGATGCAGAAGAAGCTGGAGGAGAAGGACGGCACCGAGCCCCACGACGGCAAGAGCGCTGAGCCCGGGGACAGCGGGAAGGCAGAGGGTGGCGGAAAGCCCGAGGCCGGCGAGAAGCCCGAGGAGGGGGCTGAGGGCGCAGAGGGCGCCAAGCCTGAGAAGGGTGACGCGGGCACTGATGGCACCGGGGAAGCCGGGAAGGGTGAAGGCACCGAAGGTGAGGAGGGCGCCGAGGGGGTTGAGGGTGCCGGGAAGGGCAAAGGGGCCGAGGCCGAGGAAGGCGCTGAGGGCGCGGGGGAGGGCGAAGGCGCGTCCGGCGCCGAGGGCGCGTCCGGCGCTAGCGAAGGCGAAGGCCCCGAGGGCGCGGGGAAAGGCGACGGCGCCGCTGAGGGCGAGGGCGCTGAAGGCGTCGAGGGCACGGGGGAGGGCGAAGGGGCTGGTCAGGGAGCGGGAGAGAGCGACGGGGCCGGCAAGGGCAAGAGCGAGGGCGCTGAAGGAGCGGAGGGCGCTCGGTCGAAGCGGGTGGGAGGAGGCAAGCCCTCAGGGTCCCAGAGCGCGGGTTCCGGCGTTGAGGGGGTTGACCCTCGCGAGTTCGACGACAGCGGGAAGATCAACACCAAGAGCATCCCCGAGAACCCGCTGGCGAAGAGCACCGGCGACGCGGCGGTCGACGAGGCGCGCCGGCGACTTGACGAGCTGATGGACCGAGCGGCCAAGGAGCTGGACGCGAAGATTGACGACGCGGAGCCGGAGGACGCCTCCGAAGAGGACATGCTCAAGCGCAAGGGCACGCTGGAGTACGAGGGTACGACAGACGTGAGCTACGAGGACCAGCTCAAGGCGCTGAACGAGGAGCTCCGAACCAAGCGCGCCACCGACGGCGCCTTCCGCGACAACTACGAGGGAATCAGTCGCAAGTACCGCAAGGAAAAGGACGAGCTCGTTACCGAGATTGAGAACGCCCTGCAGCGCGATGACCGGCCACAGTTGCGAGGCCACTTCCGCAGCGGCGTCTATGACCTGCGCAAGGCGATCCAGGACGAGTTCCGGTTAGAGGCCACGGGGCACGGGGACGACAATCAGTTCCTGCGGCGTGGCGAGCCCACGCAGCGGAAGACGGCCATCGTCTTCTGCATCGACATCTCCAAGTCGATGGGCGAGGGCGGAGGGGGCAACCTCCGGTCCGCGCGCGAGGCCTACGTCCTCTTCCGTGAGTCGTTGAAGGACCTGGGCATTGTGAATGGCGTGGTCATCTACAACAGCGAAGCGAACATCGCCGCGCCTCTCGACCTGAGCGACGACGCGGTCAGTGAAAGCGCGTTCGCGAGGTTGGTCGCCGGTGGCGGGAACAATGAGGTAGCGGCGCTGACGCTCGCGCGAGAGATGCTTGAGGAGAGCGACGCGAATAACAAGGTCGTGTTCTTCCTCACCGACGGCGCGGCGGTGAAGGGTACCAAGGCCTTTGTCGACAAGACCGAAGCCGAGACAGACCTCAAGGTGATTGGCATTGGCATCGGCGCCGGTGTTGGGGAAGTGCCCAATACGTATCGCCGGCACCTCGTGGTCCCGACCGTGACGCAGCTGCCCACCAAGGTCGGCGAGCTGCTGCAGGACGTTATCCTCGAGAACGGCGGTTAGCATGCAGTCCCCCAAGACAGTTCGAAACGCAGGTAGTCGCGCCGCCAGCTCGCGGGCCCCTTCAGCGGAGCTCGCGCCGGGCCACCGTCATGTGGTGTCGCTCGTCAAACCAGACGTCTTTGTCCGGGGCGATGTCCTGCGTTTCAGGTCTCCTCGGGTGGCGGAGCGCGGCGTCCTGCTGGAGCGCGCGAAACTCTACCTGCAGACGCTCCGCGCGGGGATTGGAGACGGGCGCCTGTCCTTCGGTGGCGCGGTGAACACCTCGGGTGTCGACGTCGAACGGTCGTTGCGCAGCTACTATCCGGCGCTGGGAACCGCCCTCCTCCTGGGCGGCCATGAGGAGCTGGCGCCAGGTGTGCTGCGCTTCATCGATGAGCTCTCGCTCCCGGTGGACCTCCGTGCTCTCGCCGAACGCAGCGCCGGCGTTTCACGGCCGGCTGCACAGAGCGAAGAGCTGGGGCCGCTCGGGACCACCTCGTTCGTCGCCAGCCGCTACAAGGAGCAGGTCGACAACAAGCTGGATGCCGGCCACAAGGTTGCGGACGGTGAGCTCGAGCTCAACGACAGCGGCGTGGACCAGATCTTCGGAGACAAAGGGTTCTACAGCAACAAGCCGACCTTCGAGTGGTTTGATGCCGCGGTCCCCGAGGATCGCTTGCGCGCCCTCCGCTTGTGGGTGCGGGGGAAGGAGCGGGGCGCTGCCTTGCCGTTGACCGAGGCTCAGCTCAACAAGAAGGAGCTCCCAGCTTCGAACGAGACGGTGTCTGCGCTGCGTCGCGCCGCCCACGTCTTCGGTCTCGATCAATCCAAGATCCTCCTGGGCGGGAAGCCGCTCAGTGAGCAGGTGGAGCGAACCCCTCTCAGTGAGCAGGTGGAGCGAACCCCTCGCAGGAAGCCGGAGGCCACCGGACCCATAGAGAGCCTCGCTTCCTCCGAGCTGTCCACCCGCAGCCCGATGTCAAAGGAGCTTCACAGCCTCCTGAGCGCTCGGGACCCTAGCGCCTTCCTCCTGAGCGATGGCGGGCTGGAGCTGCTGTTGGTCAGCAAGGGCGGCGATCTGAACAACATCGCCGACGAGGCAGGGGTCGTGGAGGACCCCGAGTGGCACGCCGCATTCCTGAACGCCTGGACGCGCGCCATTCAGGTGGGGCTCACCACTGGCGACAGCGTTCGTAAATACCTGAAGGGGCCGCAGTTCCCGCTCGACACGCTCGAGAGCCCGGCGTTCGTCACCGCGCTAATGCGCCTGCTGAAACAGGCGGAGCTTCGTCCTTCCAAGGTGGAGCTCAGCACGGGGGAACGGCTGCACCGGCGTCCGGAGTTCCGGCGCCTGTATGAGGGTGCGCTGGCTCCGGTGCCCAGCCGAGGGAGCTCGTCCCGAGAGCTGGCGGCCGCCGGCACGTCAGAGCGGCTGCGCGCGTTCGAGCAGCTGATGGCGCCGGGCGAGCGCGCCGCGGAGCTCCCGGCGTTGGTGGCTGCGATTCAGGACGGGTTGGAGTCCGGCAAGCTTGCGCCAGTGGAGTTCGCGGCGCTGTCCGAGGCGGAGCGGAAGCGGGTCCTGGACGTGCTGCTGTCGCTGGACCACCTGGGTGCGACGACCGTCCTCTGGTCGTTGCTGGTGAAGGGTGGGGATGGGGAGCTTGCCGGAGCGCTGAAGTCGCTCGGGTACTCGGAGAAGCAGGTGGCCGAGTGGACGGGGTACGCCCAGGAGCTTGCCGCGCTGGCGTCGGAGGACCGCGCGTGGGCGCTCAGGGGGCTCCGGGCGGAGCAGCCGGACTTCCTGCTGTTGCCGTTGCGGCTGGAGCTGGCGAAGGCTCGGCGCCTCACGGCGTCCGACGTCGAAGATCTGGTCGCCCGATACCGCGCCTATGACCCATCGGAGGTGGCGGCGACGCTCATTGAGGGCGCGGTGCGGATGGACAGGGGCTCGCAGGATGCCGTGAAGGACCTGCTGCGGGCGGATCTGGACGATGGGTCGTTCCTGAAGTCTGACTTCCGATATGCGGTGAGCCGGAACGGCCTGACGGTGGTCTACCCGGAGTTGGAGGCGCAGCTCTCCGCGGCGGTGGACGCCATTGCCAAGGCGGATCCGCTCACCCGACCCGGGGCGGAGGAGAAGTTGGTGGAGCTCCTCAAGGCGCACGCCGCGGCCCTGGCACCGGACGAGCTGGCGGAAGACGCGCTGCTGAAGCTGCACCAGCATGACCTGCGTCAGGTGTTGCCGCTGGGCCAGGTGGACGAGGAGCTGGGCGGCGTTGCCAGCCGGGTGTGGAGGAAAGAGGGCACGCCCCGTGCCGAGAAGAAGGTGACGGTCGGCGGCATTGAGCTGGCGTTCAACGAGGACCCGCTGAAAGACGTGCGGGCGATTCCGCGGAAGAACAACGCGGACCTGGTTCCGACGGAGACGACGTCGCGCAACTTGCGGCTGATGGCCGCGGAGTGGGTGCGTGGCCGTCCGGTGCTGCTGGAAGGCCCGACGAGCGCCGGCAAGACGAGCATGGTGCGGTACCTGGCGTGGCTGACCGGGACGCCGTACCGGCGCATCAACCTGTCCTACGACACCGACGTGTCGGACCTGATTGGCCGGTACGTGGGCGGGGAGAAGAAGTACACGCTGGAGCAGCTGGAGAAGAAGACCGACGGGGAGCTGAAGTACCTGGCGGAGGAGTACGGGCTGGAGCCGGAGCTGTCGCGGGAAGAGCACGTGGCGGGGTTGTTCGAAGCGCAGAAGAAGGCGCGCTGGGTGGATGGGCCCATCGTCAAGGCGATGCGGCGGGGTGAGGTGCTGCTGCTGGATGAGGTGAACCTCGCCAAGCCAGAGGTGCTGGAGCGGCTGAATTCGCTGTTTGATAACAGCAAAAACTTGATTTTGACGGAGCACCGGAACGAACCGGTCACGCCGCATGAGAGCTTCCGCGTGTTCGCGACGATGAACCCGGCGAGCTACGCGGGCCGGGCGAAGCTGTCGAAGGCCATGCGTTCGCGCTGGACGACGCTGGAGGTGCAGGGACTGACCCAGGCGGACATCACTCAAATCCTGAAGGCGCGCTACGGCGGCAGAATCCCAGAGGCGGAGCTGGCCAAGCTGGTGGCGGCGCACGACTCGCTGGCGCGGGCGGCGGACGACGGCAACATCGGCCGCGCGTCCGGCGGGATGGCGTATTCGCTGCGGAACCTGAACCGGGTGGCGGACCGCTTCGTGCGCTACCGGGGCATGGGCTTGAGCGACGCGGCGCTGATGCGGCGGGAGATGGAGGAGATTTACCGGGGCGGTTTGTTTGACCCGGATGACCTCAAGTCGGTGGACGACATGCTGAATACGGCGATGCCGTACTCGGGGCCGGGCTTCTACGACAACCTGGAGGTGAAGGAGACGAACGACACCTTCACCATCGGCGACGTGACGTTGCGGAAGTTGAACACCGGCCACCCGCTGGTGCCGGACGCGGTGACGCGGCTGGTGCTCACGGACCGGACGAAGCAGGTGCTGTACCGCTTGGCGAAGGCGTTGGACAACGGAGAGAACGTCGGGCTTGTCGGCGAGCGCGCGTCCGGGAAGACGGCCATCGCGGAGATGCTGGCGGGGATTCTGGGCCAGCCGTTCTACCGGCAGCTCATCAGCGGCTCGACGGACGCGATGGGCCTGGTGGGTGGGTACGACAACCTGGGGTGGAAGGACGGGCTCCTGCTCGAAGCCGGCCGTCCTGAGAACGTCCCCGGAATGCTGCTCTTGGATGAGCTGAACCTTGGCGCCTCCTCGTTGCTGGAGCGGCTGAACTCGGTGCTGGACGACGAGCGGAAGCTGGTGCTGGCGGAGAGGGAGGGGGACGAGATTCGGATGCATCCCCAGTTCCGCTTTGTCGCGGCGATGAACCCGCCGACGAAGGAGTACGGGGGCCGGAACAAGCTGTCGGTGGCGATGCAGAACCGGCTGACGCAAATCTACGTGCCAGACCTGAACAGCCCGGAGGAGCAGAAGGAGATTCTGCGAGCCATCGGCGCGCGAAAGGGCGTGCCGGAGGCGGTGGCGGATGCGCTGGTGGACCTGCACCACTGGGTGGCGGACGGATACGAGCGCGGGAAGCTGGGCAAAGAGCTGCGAGAGCAGAACAGGCCGGAGCTGTCCATTCGGCAGTTGCTCAACGCGCTGGACCTGGTGGCGTACTTCGAGGAGAGCAAAGGCCTGGGTGACGCGTTCCTGCTGGCGGTGGAGGTCTACTACGCGTCCCGTGCCAACGCGGCTGACAACGCCAAGGTGCTCGCCAAGGCGAGAGAGATAGCCAAGTAAACGCCTCGGGCGGTTGACGTCGCTCTGCCGCAGCCGCGAGAGTCGGCCGATGCGCGTCCCTCTCGTTGTTGCGTTGAGCCTGTGTGCTGCCTGCGCTCACTCCGCTTCTCGTCCGAACACTCCCGCAGGTCCATCGGTCGGCCTTCGAGCGCTCTCACCGATGGATGTGCTCACCGGAAAGCCGCTCATGGCGCTGGCCTTCTACCCGCCGGTCGCGCCGGGCGATGGTGATGGGACGCAGCTCGGCCCGTATCGCGTGGAGGGGGAGTTTGGGTTGCCGCTCGCCGCGGGCAAGCATCCCCTGGTGCTCATCTCCCACGGACACCTGGGCAGTCAGCTGGGGCACCACGACCTCGCGGAACAGCTGGCGCGGGCGGGCTACATCGCCGCGGCGGTGAAACACAGCGGCGACTCGTTCGACGACGACAGCGCGTTCGGCACCGACCGGGCGATGCTGGGCCGCGCGTATCAGGTGAGCGCCTTGCTGGACGCGGTGCTCGCGGACCCGGTGCTGGGGCCGCAGGTCGATACAAATCGGATTGGCGTCGCCGGGTTCTCTGCCGGAGGTTACACGTCGCTGCTGGTGGTGGGCGCGCGGCCGGACTTCAGCCTTATCAGCGAGTATTGCCAGCGTTACCCGAAGGACCCGGAGATTTGTAGCATCCATGAGCTCAAGCGAACGATCTCAAATCCGAAGCCGACGGTGGACCCCCGGGTGAAGGCTGCCTTCGTGATGGCGCCGTTCGCGGTCTGCTTCGGCCCGGGCTCCTTCGACGAGGTGCGCGCGCCGGTTTTTCTTGCCTGGGGAGGGAAGGACGCCGTGCTTCTTCCTGAGGAGCATGCGGCGCGGGTGAAGCGGCACTTGAAGACGCTCGCCGGCACGAAGGAGTTTCCCGCGGCGGGGCACTACGTGTTCCTCTCCTGCAGCCCCGGGATGGTCAGCGATGCACCGGATTTGTGTCAGGATCCTGCGGGTGTCGACCGCGCGCAGGTCCACCGCGAGGTGAACGCCGGCGCGCGGGCCTTCTTTGACAGGACGCTCTAAGGGCGGAACGCAACCGTCGCTTCTGAGTCCCGATAACGTCGCATGGCATTCCTTGCTCTTGGGTCCCTGTCCCGCTTCTTCAGCAGAGCGGGTCGGGACTGCCGCCCCGGAGTCGACGAGGTCGGACTGCGCCGGCGCGCCATGGTTCCGTTGGAGACGGGGGGAAGGACCTCGGTCAAGGTCGACCTGAGCTTCAACCCCATTTCTCCGGACGAGTTGCAGGTTTCCTACAAGCTGTCAGGGGAGCTGCGCCAACACACGGTCTCCTCGGACTTTCTGCGGGCTCTGCCAGAGAAGGGGCGCTTTGCGCGGCTTGAGCTTCCGAAAGGTGACTTCGTCGAGTTCTCGGGGCTGGCAGCTCTCAGGCGCATGAAGGAGGCGATGGGCGACGGCCCTCTGAGCCCTGATGGGTTGGATCAGGCGTTCCAGGTGGCTGCCAAGGCCGCCGAGAACCCGCTGCCCTATCGGGTGTTGTTCGACGGCAAGGAGGGAACCGTCTCGCTGGGTCCGTCCCCGACAAGAGGTGAAGCTCGAGGGACCCGGCTCCACGCGATTCTTCGGCCCTGCGTCGTTGGTGCCGGCGGAGTGGCTGCTCGACTTGGTGGAGAACTCGCGGAAGTCGATTCCAGAGGCCTGCGCCCTCGTGACGTCCCCGGTCGACTCGACTGCATTCATGCCCTTCAACATCGTGGGGGATTTGTCCGCGTTGACCAAACTGCTGAACGAGCGCCTCAAGTCAGATGAGCTGCTGAAGAGTGCATCAGTCGTCACGCTGCTCGACTCGGAGCGCTGGGCCAGGTTGACCCCGCAGCAGCGCGTCGACGACATCGCTCAAGGCAATCAACTGCTCCGCGACCTGCGCTATCCACCCGACGTCGTGCTCGCCTTCAAGCGGTTCCGTGACAGGAACCCGATTGTCGACGAGCACCAGGATGGCCCAGCGGAAGGGCTGGTCGAAGACTTTCGCCGGGAAATGGAGAGGCCTCCTGAGGATTGGTTTGGTCCTCCTCCCGTAAGCGTCTGACCTGACGGAACACGACTGGGCATCAGGTGTTGAAGGTGCTAGTTGTGCTGTGCGTGCTCGTCCGGGTTCTTGTCTGCTTATCGATGTTGCTGCTGGGACCGACCGGTGCGCTCGCGCCGCTGGTTGGCGAAGGTGGCCGGTGCGAGCAGAGCTGCCCGGACGACGACGAGCAGGGAAGGTGCGCGCCGAGCTGCGAGGATTGCGCGTGCTGTTCCCATTCGCGCCCAACGGCGCTCGCCGTGTTGTTTCCTCTTGGACTCAACTCGCCCTGCCGACAGCGGGCGGAGAGTACAGTGCGGATTCCTGAGTCTGTGGACGTAGGCGACATCTTGCACGTGCCGAAACCCGCGTAAGGGTCCGAGGCGGTTTGTCGTCCTCCACTTGCGACGCGACTGGAACCTTCTGACGAAGGCGGCCGTGGACGCACGTCAACGCGGGGTTTACTCGTGCGCTCCAGTTCAGCTGCGGTGGCCTTGGCGGCCGCCGTTCTCCTGCTCATTCCGTCCTCGGGGTGGGCAGCCGAGGTGGTTGAAGTTGATTTCCAGAAGGTGCTCGCACTTTCTCGCGACCGCTCGGCCGAGCTGGCGGCGGCGCGCGGGCGTGTCGCGGAAGCGAGAGGTGCAGTCTCCGGCGCGTCAGCGTTCTTGCATTACAACCCGACCCTTCAGGTCGCTGCAGGCCCCCGCAACGCTCCGTTGGAAGGGCGGGGTCTGACGCTCGAGCTTGGATTGTCGCAGACGTTCGAGGTTGCTGGGCAGCGCGCCGCCCGGCGCGACAGCGCTGCCGCGGGCGTCGCAGCGGAGGAAGCAAGACTTCGAAACACCGAGCGGCTTGTCCTTGGCGAGGTCGCAGAGACGTTCGTCAAGACACTCCACGCGCAGCAACGGATTGCACTGGCTTCCACGCTGACGCGCGCTGGGGAGGAGCTCACCCAAGCGACTCGTCGCCGCGTCGAGGCAGGCGAGCTGCCGATTGTGGACCTGAATGTCGCCCGCATCGCTCAGGCTCGGGCGGAAGCGGCGTTGGCAGCGGCGCAGGGCGATGCTGCGCTTCTGAACGGCGAGCTCTGCCGGTTGCTGGCCTTGGGGCCTGCCGTTGCCGTACGTCCGCTTGGTGACCTTGGCACACTGGCTAAGGAGCCACTCCCTCCAGGGACAGTTGACCCACGGCCGGATGTCGCTGCCTTGAAGTCGGACCTGCAGCAGGCAGCCGCAGAGCTGAGGTTCGGAGAATCGGCGGCGTGGCCCGACGTGACTCTGGGCGTTGGCTACGAACGCGAGGGTCAGGAGGAGACCCTCCTGGGAGCCCTGAGCATCCCGTTGCCGCTCTTCTCCCGAGGTCAGGAGCAGCGAGTCGCGAGCAGAGCGCGTGTCGAACGCTTGACTGCCGCAGTTGAATCCACCCAGGTGGCGCGTGACCGCCAGAGCGCTGCAGCGAAGCAGCAGCATGAGCTCAACCTGAATGCGGTCAGAATCCTGGAGAGGGACGCCCTTCCCCTGGCTGAGGACAACCTCTCCCTCTCCCGAAAGTCCTACGACGCCGGTCAAATGGACCTCGGCGAGTTTCTTGTGGTGCGACGGGAAGCACTTGAGGCGCGAGCCGATCATCTGGACCGACTCCTCGCGGCAGCGCTCTCTCGGATCAACGTTCTGTTACAGGGCGGAGGCTTTCCATGAAAGCGCGCTTTTTCGTCTTGCTGGGTCTGCTCTCCTTCGTCGGCTGCCGCAAAGACCGGGAGGCCGCTTCGCAGCGCGAAGCGCAATCCGCGCATCACGAGCAGAAGGCTGACGACGGCGGTGCCGACGTGGCCAGCGTCCATATTGATCCGGAGATGCTTCGCGACCTCCGGATTACCACCTCCGCAGTCGAGACTCGGCCCGGCGGCGACGGCGTAGCGGCCCTGGGGGAGCTCGCGGTTAATGAAGATGCCTATGCCGAGATCGCGGCACCTGTGGAGGCGCGAGTTGTGGAGGTTCTTGTCGCGCCGGGCGACCGGGTGAGCGCAGGTCAGCCGCTCGCGAAGCTCCTAAGTCCCGAGCTGGGCAAGGCTCGCGCCGCGCTTCAAGCTGCGCGTGCACGTGCGTCGTCAGCGAAGGCGGCGGCGGAACGGAAGGAGTCGCTCGCCGCCGAACGAATTGTCGCCGCTCGCGACGTTCAGGCCGCGCAGGCAGAGGCCTTGGCTGCGGCCGCGGAGTTGAGCGCGGCCCGCGGGGCCCTTTCGGCCCTCGGTATCGAAGGTGGCAGCGAGAAAGGCGCGCTGGGCGCATCCGGGTTGGTGCTCCGTTCGCCCATGAGCGGCACGGTGATCGCTCGGAAGGCGGTCGTGGGGCAGATGGCTGATCCCGCGGTGCCGCTCTTCCGGGTGGGCGACCTGTCGCGCCTTTGGCTTGTGGTGCATGCGTTCGAGCGCGATGCGGTGCGGATTCGGCAGGGCACTTCGGCTCGTCTTTCCTTCGCCGCCCTGCCGGGTCGCAGCTTCAATGCGAAGGTTGCGCTGATCGGCGCGGAGGTCGAGGCTGCGTCGAGGACCGTCCCTGTGCGCCTGGAAGTAGAGAACGAGGATGGCGTCTTGAAGCCAGGGATGTCGGCTTCGGCCTTCCTTCCGCTTGGAGAGAAGGGCGAGACCGTCACGACCATTCCGGCCGCCGCCCTCCAGCGACTGGAGAACGGCTGGTACGTCTTTCTGCCGACCGACGAAGAGGGCGCCTTCGAGCGCCGGGAGATTGGCCGCGGTCGGACGCTCGGGGGCGAGGTCGAGGTCCTCTCCGGGCTCAAGCCTGGAGAGAAGGTGGTGGTGGACGGCGCCTTTCTCCTAAAGGCCGAGTTCGACAAGTCCAGGGGTGAGGGAGAGCATCATGAGCACTGAGAGCCCCCCGACCCTGACAGCTCGAGTGCTTCGAGCTACCTTTGCCCGTCCGGGCTTCACCGTGCTTCTGGCGCTCGTCTTCTCTGCCTTCGGAGCCGTCGCGCTGCGCGGCCTGCGTCGCGACGTCTTTCCGGATCTGTCCGCGCCCATCTTCAACGTCATCGTTCAGAACGCCGCGATGGGCGCGGAGGAGCTTGAGACAGCGATCGCCATTCCGCTGGAGGCGGGCCTCGCCGGGCTGCCGGACATCCGGCGAGTACGTTCAAGCTCACAGCTGGGTGTCACCACCGTGACGGTCGAGTTTGAATCGGATGCGGACTACTTCCGAAGTCGACAATACGTGTCGGAACGGGTTGCGACGGTCGCGGGTGAGCTTCCTCCTGGGACCGAGCCGCCACTCGTCTCCAGTCTCACCGGCAGGCTCAACGAGATCTTCGAGTTCACCCTTGAAGCCGAACCGGAAACGGTTGACCTGATGGGGCTGCGGGACCTCGCGGAGTTCGAGGTCAAGAACCGTCTCCTGGCTGTTCCTGGAGTGGCAGGGGTGGAGCGCCTGGGCGGCTACCTGCGTCAGTTCCAGGTGTTGCTGGATCCGGACCAGATGTCTGCCCGGGGCGTCACGCTTGACGAAGTTGAGCACGCGCTCGAGGGCGCCAACGTCAACGCCTCTGGAGGCTTCGTGGTGCAAGGGGCCATGGAGTGGACCGTTCGGGCCATCGGTCGCGTTCAAGCTCTCGACGATCTCCGCAGCACGGTGGTCGCAGTCCGCGGGCAGACGCCCGTCTTGCTGGGGGACGTCGCGGAGGTCCGTGAGGCACCTGCGGTGCGCCGGGGTATCGCTCATCGGCTTGACGGAGAGGTCGTTAGCTGTCGCGTCAGCAAGCAGTTTGGCGCCGACACTGTGAGGGTAGCGAAGGACGTGCGCCGCGCCCTCGAGGACCTGCAGAGCAGCATGCCCAAGGGGGTCACCCTTCGAATCGTCTACGACCAGTCCAAGCTGATTGGTTCGGCGTTGGGGGGCGTCTCCCGCGCCATTCTTATCGGCGCGCTCCTCGTCGTCCTCGTGTTGTTTGCCCTCCTCGGAGACTGGCGCGCGGCGGCGATTGTCACGTTGACGCTCCCGCTCTCTCTGGCATTGGCAGGCATCCTCTTGCAGGCCGGTTCCGTTGGGATCAACACGATGACCTTGGGTGGGCTCGCAATCGCAGTCGGCCTGCTGGTGGATGCAGCCATCATTGTTACAGAGAACATCGTCCACCGGATGCGCGCAGGGCCACCGGATGCGCGCAGACAGCAGGCGTTCGAGGCCGCTCTCGAGGTTGGACGCCCGATCACCTTCGCGACGCTCATCGTCGTCGCGGTCTTCCTTCCGCTGTTTGCCATGAGCGGAGTTGAGGGACGCATGTATCGCCCCCTGGCCGCTGCGGTCGTCGCGTGCCTTGCGGCGTCGCTCGTGCTCGCGATGACCCTGGTCCCGGTTGCTTCTGCCTTGCTCCTACGCCCAGGACGGTCTGGTGAGGAGGAAGACGTCTGGATCATCCGGAAGATCAAGCAGGTGTACGGGCCTCTCTTGGATGCGTGTATGCGTCGAGCAGGCTGGGTCAGGCTGGCCGCGTTGATGATGACTGTTCCCGCCCTTGCGCTGGCGTTCGTGGTCGGGAGTGACTTCATGCCCAAGCTGGATGAGGGCGCCTTTCTGATGCAAACAATGCTGCCGCCGGAGGCATCACTTGATGAGGTGGATCGTCTGAATCACCGCGTCGAGGATGAGCTGAGGAAGTTTCCTGAGGTGGAAGACGTGGTCCGCCGCACGGGCCGGGCGGAACGGACCGAGGACCCGATGCCGCACACCCTCTCCGATGTGCTCATCGTGCTGAAGGAGGGGCGGAAGCGAAGTCTCGAAGCGCTTGAGGCGGACCTGCGCAAGGCTGTCGAGCACGTCCCGGGCGTCTCCTCTCTCTTCACGACGCCTCTGGGCATGCGTATCGACGAGGGCCTGGGCGGAAGTCCAGCGGACATCTCCGTGCGCATCTTCGGACCGGAGCTGGCATCACTCGCCGAGCAGGGCGAGGCTGCGCGGAAGATTATGAGTCGGGTCGATGGTCTGGCAGACCTCCGACTGGAGCGGCTCTCCGGGCTGCCGCAGCTTCAGATCCGGATCAACCGGGCTGCAGTGGCTCGAGTCGGTCTCACGCCCGGGGACGTTATCCGCGCGGTGCAGATTGGCTTGGTGGGCGAGAATGAGTCCCAGATTTGGCAAGGACAACGTCGCTTCGACCTTGTGCTCCGCCTCGCGGAGCACAGGCGCGCAGATGTCACCGCCATCCGAAGTCTGCTGGTCGACGGGCATGATGGGCGGCGGATTCCTCTGGGCCAGCTGGCGGACATCGAGGAGACGGAGGGGGTTGGCAGTGTCAGACGCGAAGCAGGGAATCGGCGGATCGCGGTTGAAGCCAGTGTTCAAGGTCGGGATCTCGGAAGCACGGCTGCCGAGGTTCGCAGCAAGCTTTCAGCGGAGCTGAAGCTTCCCACCGGATACTTCTTCGACGTCGGGGGCCGTGTGGAGAGCCAGGAGCGCGCCGGGCGGTCGCTGTTCTTGGCCATCGTGGTCGCGCTGCTTGCCGTCGCGGTTCTGCTCTACCTTGCGCTCGGCTCACTGGCGGAGACAGCCGTCATCCTTGCAACCCTACCTGACGCGTTCGTCGGAGGGATTCTGGCGCTCCTCCTCGCTGGGGAGACCTGGAACGTCTCCTCTCTTGTGGGCTTGATCGGTTTGTTCGGAATCGCCGTGCAGAACGGATTGGTCCTCGTAGCTCAGACGAAGGGTTTGGTTGCTCAGGGGAAGCCCTTCGACCAGGCTTTGCGCGAAGCGAGCCTGGGGCGCGTGCGCCCGAAGCTGATGACGGCGGCCACGGCCATCCTTGGGCTGCTTCCCCTGTTGCTCCTTCCGTTGCACGGTACCGAAGTGGAGCGGCCTCTCGCCGTGGTGATGGTCGGCGGGCTCCTGACGTCGACGCTGTTCACCCTCCTGGCGCTTCCCACGTTTTACTCATTCGTCCACGCGCTCCAGGTGCGTGCCCCTCGCTAACCGTCCTGCAGCGCCCCGGCGAGAATCCACGTTTGCAGCGCGTCCAGCGCCTCTTGCGTCAGCGGCGCGGGCTGATTGCTGGAGTTGAGCGGCATCCGCTGACCCAGCACGCTGCCGTCCCCTGAGACCTTCAGCCAGAGGTAACTCTTCTCCGGGCTGCCGGGCTGGATGAGGTTCAAAGAGCCCCGCTGGGTCGATGTCGCCAGGAGCCGCGCGTGCGCGTCCGCGGCCAGGATGTTCAACCCGGCGGTGGGCGTGGTGGCGTTGTGACAACCGCCGCAGCTGGCCTCGAGCAGCGGGAGAATCTTCCCCTTCCACGTCACGCCCAGGCCGACGAGGTTCAGCGCTCCCGGGTCCGCGCTGTACGAGCAGCGGTTGTAGTCAATGCCGTTGGAGATGGACGGCGGGGGCGTCATCGACAGGCCTTCGATGAAGCACATCAGGCCGAGCATGTCTGGAATGGAGGGCGGTTGATTTGCCAGTGGCATGCGCGTGCCGGGGACCTTCTCTCCCTGCATCACGCCGCGCAGGCGGGCCACGAGGTAACTCTCCTCGGGTTTGCCCGCGTTCAGGAGCGGGACCAGCTTGCCCGCGCTGGCGCCGAACATCCCGTTGCGGTTCTGGTCTCCCTGCTGGATGGCCGCCGCGGCGATTCGCGCGGCGTCGTCCGACTGGTAGTCGCGCACCTCGGCCACCAGGTGGCGGCGGTCCGCCAGAATCCACCAGCGCGTCCGGTACGTGGCGAACGGCAGTGGCTGCACGGAGCCGTCGGAGGTGACGAACGGGCGGATGAACACGCCCGTCGAGTATGGGTTCTTCACCTTGTCCGGCACCGGCGTGCGCAGGACGAGGTGGAGGCCCGGCGTCGTCTCATCGGCCTGCTGCTTCGTCTCCTCCAGGTCCGGCGTCTCTCCCGGCAGCAGCTCCAGCCAGGCAATCTCGGTGGCCGGCATCGCCTGGCCGTCGAGCTCCAAGCGGTCGCCCTCGCGCTCGCAGCGGTCAAAGACGCTGGACCAGGTCCCGGGCTGCACGTTGCACGGTGCGCCCAAGGCGGCCATGAACGTCGCCGGCGTATGGAGGTCCGGGTACTCCTTTTGGTTGTGGCAGACGCCGTTGGTTGGCCCGCAGGTGCGCAAGACGACTTTGCGGTGCAGGTCCAGGCCCGTGGGGTAGCGGGTCTGCGCGTCCTGCACCAGCGGGTCCGTGCCGGTGTAGACGGGCGCGCTCAGCGCGGTGGGGAGCTCCGGGCGGGAGGGCGTGAACGGGATGTCGCCCGCGAAGGGGTCTCCGTCCGCACCCCGGCCGCAGCCCGCAGCCAGCGCGGCGATGAGCAGCAGGCGCCTCATACGAAGAGGTCCTCGATGGGCCGGTCCGAGGGGAAGGCGGTGCTGTGGTCCGCGCCCAGCAGGTCCATCAGCGTCTTGAGGACCGCGCGATACGAGTAGACCGGGCCGGCGGCCTTGAGGTCATTCGCGCGGGTGGCGCCGAGCATCCGGCCGCCCTTGCCAATCTGTTCGATGAGGCCGCCCATCATGGGCATGGACATCCAGCGGGTGGCCAGGTCGCTGCTGTGGTCGCTCCCGCCCGCGGAGTTGAAGCGCGAGCTTCCGGTGGTGCGGCCGAACTCACTGCCGAGCACCACCAGCGTCTTGTCCCAGTAGGTGCCGCCCTCGGGGTGCTGCATCCGGTGCAGAGCCACGTGCAGGCCGGAGAGCACGCGGTTGAGGCGGTCCATCTCGTCCGGCAGGTTGGCCTGCTCGTCCGAGTGCATGTCGTAGCCGCCCTGGCTCAGGAAGACGGCGTGGCTGCCGAAGTGGAACAGCCGCAGCGCCAGCGCCACCCGGCGGCCGGCGCGGTCGGTGCCGAAGAGGTCGTCCAGCTCGCGGTTGCTGATGCCGTCCACCGCTTCCGTAGAGCGGTTGCCGACCTTGAGCAGCTCGTCGCGGAAGATTTTCCCGTAGGTGCGGGTGGCCTCGCGCGTCTGTTGGTACGCCTCCACCTGCCCGCGCAGCGCGGGGTGCAGCCGGACGCGCATCCGTTCATCGAGCTTGGCGGCGATGTTCGTGGCCCAGGACGGCAGCCCGTCCTCGGCGCTCTCAGCGAAGCGGTCAAAGCCGTCGCCGTCCAGCACCGGCGGCCGGTAGCCGGCGTACACGCCCGCGCCGATGGCCATGCCCGCGTCGCCCAGGGAGAAGGCGGGCAGGAGCGTCTTGCCCGACGCGGCGGAGGACTCCACCACGCCCTTGAGGCCGTAGTTGAGCAGGCTGAAGAAGCTGGTGCCGCCGCCGACGTAGCCAGTGAGGAAGCGCTCCAGCCCGCTGCCGTGGTTTCCGTCCGCGCGGCCCGACGCGGGCTCGTGGTCCACGCACGGCAGGACGCACATCGTGTTGGTGAAGGCGGTGACCGGGAGCATGCCCAGCTTCTTGCGCGTCTCGCCGTCGCGGTCCGAGAGCCACTTGGAGCTCTCCAGCAGCGTGCTGGCGCCCCACTCGGTGCCCGCAGCGCGGTAGCGGGAGACGCCGAATGGGTTGAACTGGCCGTCCACCTCGCCGTTGAACGCGGTGGTGAAGCGGAAGCCGCCGGCCAGGCGGATATAGATGAGGTGACGGACGGAGCCCCGCCCGGAGGTCTGCGCGAAGGCCTTGCGCGCAATCCAGAGCGACGGCGCGGCCGTCAGCAGCGCGCGCCGGCCGAACCTCTGTGAGCGGGGCAAAGTCATGCGCGTCTCGTCAGTACAGGAACGTCTCCGCGCCGGTGAGCAGCGCGAAGCACAGGGGGCGGGCGAACTGTTCGGCGTTGCAGCGGGCGGCGGCGCACTGTTCGCCGGCGGCCTTGGCTTCGGTGAGCTCTTCCGTCGAGGGCGGGCGGCCCAGGAGCAGCCGGTACTGGTGGCTGGCGATGTCGCCGGCCAGCGCGGCGTCCACCGCGCGGGACGCGTCCACTCCTGAGGGCACCAGCCGGTCAAAGGCGGCGCGCGGCGCGTCGGTGGCGCGGCCGGGCGCGCAGAGCTCTCCGACGTAGGAGAGCTGCGTGGCGGTGGTGAGGATGCTCACCACCTTGAAGCGCCCGCCCACCACGTTCTCCGGGCAGCCGCCCAGCGTCCGGGCCAGCTCGCTGTAGCGCGTGTCGACGCCGCCCTCCTCGCCGCCCATCGTCCAGCGGGAGCTCTGCAGCAGCTTGTAGGCGCCAATGCTGCCGGCCTCGAGGAAGGTGCTGGGGTCGCTGATGCGGTGGTCACAGGACGTGATGGCCACGCCCGAGTGGTCCGCCAGCGACTGCAGCCAGACCTCCGCGTCCACCTGCTTCAGCGGGCCGTAGGTCCACCGGTAGCGCGCGCCGCTGTCGCCGCCGTTGGATTGGAGGTACGCGGCGGAGGTCACCACCGCGAAGTGCACTGCGCGGATGTCGCCGTTGTTGGCCAGCAGGTAGCGCACCAGCTCCTGGCGGACCTCGGGGACGAGGGTGGAGAGCTCGTAGCCCAGGTACTGCACCAGCACTTCGTCCACCGCGCGCTCCCAGAAGGCCACGTCGCGCGCCAGCGTGCGTCCGGGGGCCTGCAGCTGCGCCCACTCGTCCGGCTTCACGAGGCCGGCCCACATCGTCAGCGCGTCCGCCTGGCGGTCGTTCGCGGCGCGGATGTCTGGCTGGAGGATGAGCTCCTGGTAGCCCCAGAGGACGCTGGTGCACTCGCCGCGCGTCTGCGGGTCCACCTGGTTGTCGTCGTCCAGGCAGCGGAAGCGGACGAAGGCGTCCGGCAGCCGCATCTGCAGCACCGGGTGGTCGTAGTAGCCGGAGTGCCAGAGCGCGTAGAGGCGCGCCATGTCCGAGCGTTCGTTGTCGAAGGGCGGCCGGCCCAGGAAGTGGCGGAAGAGGGCCTCCGCGCGGTCCCGCGGGTCCGCCGCGCGCCGCACCAGCACCGGGTGCGCGCTCACCACCGCCGCGAAGAGGTCGTACGGGATGAGGCCGCGCATCAGCTTTTCGACCAGGCGGTCCATGTCGAAGATGGCTTCGACGTTCACGACCTCGGTGCTGTAGAGGAACTTGTCCGCGGCCCGGCGCTGGTTGACGCGCACGAATTCGTCGGTGGCCAGCATCCGCTGCGCCGCCGCGCCGAAGCCGCCCGCGCACAGGCCCTGCGCCTCGTCCTCCGTGGGCAGCCGGCCCAGCAGGTCCATCGCCATCCGCCGGCAGGCTTCGCCCGCGTCGACCGGGCGGTGCGCCAGGCCCACGCCCCAGAGGCTGCGGCACAGGCCGCGGTTGACCGGGTTCTGCAGGCCCGCGCCTTCGCAGAAGGCCACGCACGAGCCGTCGCAGTCCGGCGGGCGGGTGTCATCCGGCGGAGGGACTGCGCGCGGGGCCGGGAGCGTGTCCTCGCCGCCGGCGAAGGCGCCGGAGGTGATGGGTTCGCCGTTGCCCACCGCGCCGCCGGGCCCGTAGGCCGGGTTGGCGGGGTCGAAGAGGTTGGCGCTCCCGCAGGCGGTCAGCCACAGCGCAGCGCACGCGACGAGCCCTCTGGAAGAAAACGTCACGTGCAGCTCCTACAGCGCCAGCTCTGCGCCCAGGTTGAGCCCGATGCGCCAGCTGGAGACGCGCCACCACTTCTGCACCCGCAGGCCGGAGACGTTCTGGTCCGTCGCGAAGAGGTACAGCTCTTCGTGCTGGCCCAGGAGGTCCGCGCGCAGGTGGAACCAATCGGTCATCTTCCGCCGCATTCCGGCGGAGATGCCGCCCAGCCAGCCAAGCCGTGGGCCCGGGAACACGCCCACGCCTTGCGCCTGCATCCGGTCAATCTCGTGCCCGAAGTCGCTCCCCGTGGTGGGCCAGAGCACCGCGGGGCCCAGGCGCGCGGCGAGCACCAGCTCGAAGCGCTCGAAGGTGCGGAAGGAGAGCTCGCCCTGCGCGAACCATTCGGTGAGCAGGCCGAAACTGAAGTCCTGCTGCCCGGCGCCGGAGTAGATGCCCAGCACCCGCACGCCAGGCCCCAGGCGGAGGCGCGGGCTCATCGGGAACAGGAGCCAGGCGGTGCCGGAGAAGAAGGTCCCGCTGGAGTAGTCGAAGGACTCGTCGCCGCGGAACTGGTTTATCCACTGCTCGGCGACCAGCTTGGACGTCTCCACGAAGAAGTCCGCGCCGATGCCCAGGCGCAGGCCGTTCTCCGGAGGAGGCGGCGCGGCCGGGCGCTGCTCGACGTACGCGCGCGGCGGCGGGGGTTCCACCACCGGGCTCGGAGGTGCGGGTTTCGGTGTCAGCTTCGGCGGCGGTGGCGCCGCGGGTTTCTTCTGCGCCCAGGCGGGCGCGCAGAGCAACGCGACCAGCAGCATGACGCCTGGGCGAAACGGGGACATAGAGGATGGATTATTTGCGACTCACCCGAAGCGCAGCAGCAGGGCCGGCGTGTTCCCAGGTGGGGCGTGCTGGGGAGGCGGGCGACAGGTCGCAGGTCTGCGCAGATTTCAGCCGTGTCAGGCGCCTCGAGCGTTGCGCCGTCAGGCGCCTCCCCGCCCGCCTCGAGCGTTGCGCCGTCAGGCGCGCCTCCCCCGTTCGCCTCGAGGGGGAAACCGGCCCTGGCCGGCCATTTCGTCGGAGGAACAGCTGTTCTCACTCAGGCGCCTCCCCCGCTCGCCTCGAGCGTTGCGCCGTCAGGCGCATAGTCGTGCGCGTGGCACGCGCAACAGAAAGGAGGAACCAACGGGGCCCTGATGGAGGGAACCCGACACCAACGGGACAAGGGCGTAGGCGTGAGTGGGGTAGGCCTAGCGCTAGCGAAGCCGCTTACGGGGTTGGAGCCTGCGAGGGTGCGTCCGATGGAAGTCATAGGTGTGTGGACGAATCGAACGAAAGTGAAGCGCCGTGAAGGCGTCGTCACCGGGTGAGTCGGCGACCAGCGACGAAACCCAATTTCCATCCGAGGTGCCGGCGTACTGGCGACGGTTCGGCCACATAGAAACTGTTGCGCTTACCCACGGAGATCTGCCGGGCCTCCTGCGCCGAAAAGCTCAGGTAGCCCGTAGGACGAAAGACGAAAGGCGAATGACCCGGCAGAAGTCAGATGCTCGCGTACTACCGGAAGGCTGCCGAAAGGCAGTCCCAACTCAGGAAGGCGACACGCTGAGGGAGGGAAGGCGAGCACGGTCAGCAAAGGAGCAATGCGGCTCAATCTGGACCTTGGGACAGCAGAAAATCCCCGCGAGGGGGTCAACGGCGTGACGGGTGCGGGCGGACCTTCACCTGAAGCGCACGGGGCGCCGAAGCCAAGGTCGAAGAAAGAACAGGCAAAGCACCCGACGATGAAACTGCCTGCAGTGAAAAGAGGATCTCGCTACGCGTTCATCGCCGACCGGGGGCTCGCTTCGCTGAGGGAATTGTACGAGCAAGTCGCTCGGCACATCGCCGGCCCAAAGCAGTGGATGCAGGGATAGCGGAGGCAGACGAACCTGCTGGCGGCGGGGGTAACAACCCGACGTCCCGAAGAGCCGGATGTGACGATCACAAGTCCGGTTCTGTGAGAGGCGCCCCCGGTAACGGGGGCGCCTACTCGATGAGAGGTGGCGCAAGCCCACGCACGCACTTTGCCGGGTTGTTTCGAGCAGACCGAAGCGGCCCATGAGCCAAGCTTCGGAAGCACTGCCGACGTCTCGACTATGCGCCTGACGGCGCAACGCTCGACGCGAACGGGGGCATCCCCGCGATGTTGCGGGGCCCTATGGCGATGTTCTCCAGCCTCTCGACTATGCGCCTGACGGCGCAACGCTCGACGCGAGCGGGGGGAACCGTTCGATGGGGCCGTCCTCAGTTCTTCTGGCCGTAGTTGAGGAAGCCGGTCGTCTTCTGCAGCAGCGCATTGTCCGCGTAGCGCACGGAGAAGGTGAGCTGCGTGCGCAGTGCGCTGGGCGTGCCAGACGTGACCTTGGCGGTCTCGCCGAAGACGTGCGGCGTGGAGAACGCGAACGGTCCGCCTGTGGTGGAGACTGCGGCGGCGGTGCCGAGGGTGACGCTGGTCACCTGGACGCGGAGCACGGCGGTCTTCGTCCCCTGGTTAGGGCTGGGGACCACGGCCACCCAGGCGGAGAACGCGCCGGCGGCGTCCTGGCGGATCTCCATGCGGTAGGTGACGCAGGCGTGCGTGGCGTCGAGGCAGGCGGTGTTGGTCCAGTTGGAGACCGGGGTGAACGCGCCAGCCGGCGTCGTCGCCTGCGCGGTGTTGTTGCCCGGCGAGTCGTTCGCCACGACGCGATAGGAGTGGACCGAGTTCGCCGCGAGCCCGCTGTCGGTGAAGGACATCGTCTGGGCAATCCAGAAGCGCGAGTCCGCGGAGGCGGTGGCGAGCACGGTTGTCCCGCTGTCGCGGAAGGCCTTGTAGCTGAGGGTGCCGTTGTCAGGGTCCCACGTGGACTTCCAGATGACGACTGAAGCACCGGCGGCGTTGGCGCTGCTGGCGGCCACCGCGCCGGCGGGGAAGGCGGCCGGGCCGCGCTTGTTCGGGGCGATGTTGGAGATGGCGAAGCGGACCAGGCCCTGCTGCGCTGTTCCGTTGACTCGCGGGAACTCGCCGCCCACTGAGACGTAGTTGGCGTTGCCGGTGACGGACCAACCGCCCTGCGACATGCCGGTGAAAGTCCCCGCCGCGAAGTCCGGGTACCAGGGCAGCTGCGTGGTGTGCGAGATGCCCGTCAGGTTGGTGTACTTGGGGTCTACCGGCGCGACGTTGACGCCGCTGATGACCAGGTTCTCCGCGATTCCCCGGCGCCAGGTGAGCGGCGAGGACTCCGGGAAGCCGCCCATCGGCCGGCAGTCATGCGCGTGGCCGACGCTGTAGAGCACCCCGTTCAGCGGGATGGCGCTGTAGCTGTCGCCGTGGCAGTCGTTGGCCCAGAGGAGCTTCCCGTCCACCGCGCTGATGGCGGCGCGGCCTTCATAGAACGCGTCCAGCGAGGGGGAGCCGAAGCCGTAGCTGGTGAAGAAGACGTTCGTTCCATCGGTGGAGAGGCTGGTGACGCCGGTCCCGGCGGAAGGATCCGGGTTCTCCTTGTACTGGTTGCGGATGGGGAAGCTGGCGCTCTGGCTTGCCCACGGCGTCACCGGCGCGCCGGTGGTCAGCTTCACCGCCGCCAGGCTGTAGTAGGTGAGGCCGGCGACCTTGTTGAAGGCGCCGCCGATGATGAGGTTCCCCTGCGCAATGGTGAGCGCGGTGACGCTGGGGACGTTGCCCTCCACGCTCGGCGCCCAGCCGCTGACCAGCGTGCCGTCCAGGTTGTACGCCGCCAGCCGCACGCGGGCTTGCCCTGCCACGGTGCTGAACGCGCCGCCGATGAAGACGCGCGTGTCGGTGGCCGCGATGGCGCGGACGCGGCCAGCCGGCGCGGCGAACGCGGGGAGCAGCGCCTTGGTGGTGAGGTCAAACGCGGCGATGTTCTTGCGCGCCTGGCCGTCGACTGAGGTGAAGTTTCCGCCGACGTACAGCCGGTTGCCGGCCACCGCGATGGCCCGGCCCTCTGCGCCGGTCCCCTCGAGCGCGTGGACGAACGACGTATCCAGCACGCCCGTCGTGATGTTGTACGCGAGCAGGTTTCCGCGCGCGACGTTGCCGGTTCCCGCCGCGGCGCCCGCGGGCCGCGCGTTGGCGAACTGGCCGGTCGCGTAGACGGTGTTGCCAGAGATGGCCTGCGCCCAGACCACGCCGTCAATCTGCACGGTAGGCAGCGCGTCCGCCGTGACCGTCTGCTCAGTAACGGCCTCCTGCGCCACGTCGGTGAGCTCGCTCTCCTCGCTCTCAAGGGAAGGGCCGCAGCTGAAGGCAAACAGCGCAAGGAGGAGGGGCAGAAGACGGTTGGGCATCGAGCGGTCCTTGTTCGGCGCGTGGGTCCTGCACCCAAGCGGGCGGCGACCTTCGCAAGGCAGCGCTCCGCGGGTCAACACATCGTCAGCTCAATTTTGAAATCAGGTCGTGAACAACGAAATACAAACAACAACGCACAAGAAAGTGAGCCACGCGAGGCGGACGCCTGTCTCATCGCGGGCGCGGTACTATTTGCCGGAGAGAAGGTCGCTCTGGTACACGCGCTCTCTCGAGCTGACCCATGGCGGACAAGCGACGTTTCGACCTCTTCGCGCAGCTGCTGGTTGCAGAGTTCCCAGCGTCGCGCATCTACGACGTGGCCGGAGGGCAGGGGAAGCTGAACGAGTCGCTCACCCGGTTGGGCAAGAGGGTGACCACCTTCGACCTGCGCCACAAGCGGCTCGCGGTGACGTACGAGCAGCGGCCGTTCACGTTGGACGAACCCTGCGAGTGCGACCTGGTGGTGGGGATGCACCCCGACGGAGCGACGCGGCTCATCATCGAGTACGCGGCGCGGCACCGCGTGGGGTTTGCGGTCGTGCCGTGCTGCTCGGACAACGGGATGCCCTACCGGCCGTGGATGCGGCACCTCGCCGAGCTGGCGGGGAGCCTCGGGGTTCCGGAGGTGTTTGAGCGCGAGCTGCCAATGGACGGGAGAGCGCGGGTCCTCGCGGGAAGGTGGGAGCGCCGCGAAGGGGTGCTTGCTTCGTAAGATAAAGTCTTTTACCTTAGGCCGCGAAGGGGCCTAAGCATGCCGAATGAATGGGGTTTTTACGGAAGAAAGACGGAGATCGATACGCTCCGCTCGATCCTCGAAAGAAACCGATGGTTCTTCCTCAAGATCACGGGTCGTCGCCGCATAGGCAAGACGAGCTTGGTGCAGCAGACACTCGCCCCTGCCCACCGCCAGAAAGTCCTCTACATCCAGATTCCTGATTCTGATCCAGCCGGTGTTGTGAGTTCGGCTCGAGACTTTATGGCGATGTTCGGCATCACCGCAGATTTGCCGACAAGCCTTCGAACGTTCGCGTCTCGCTTGGGGGCGTTGGCGGAGTCGGGCTGGGTGATTGCCCTCGACGAATTTCAGTACTTCAACCGCAAGGCCCTCTACGAGTTCACGTCGCAGCTGCAGGCTGAAGTGGATCGGCTGGCTGCAAGAGCCGATCAGGTGCCTGGTGGGTTGATCGTCCTCGGGTCCGTTCACACCGAGATGACCGCCCTCCTTGAGGATCGGAACGCACCGCTGTTCAACCGGCTCACCGACGATCTGGATGTTGGTCACCTGGATATCGCGTCGCTGCTCGAGTTGCTCGCGATCCACGCGGACCTCGAGCCAGAGCGACTCCTGTTCTTGTGGAATCTCTTCGAAGGAGTGCCGAAGTTCTATCGCGACTGTTTCGAGCAGGGGGTTCTGGGGGCCGATCGGCGGGCGCTGCTGCGGCAGATGTTCTTTTCGAGCAGTTCGCCACTTCGCACGGAAGCGGACAACTGGTTTCTCCGCGAACTCCGCGGGCGATACGATCTCCTGCTCAAGTTTATCGCAACACATCCTGGGTGCACCAACGCGGACATCATTGAACACGTGAAGTCTGTTGAGCTCGAGAGCGAGAAACAGGTCGGCGGCTACCTGAAGGTTCTTGACGAGCGCTTTCAGATGGTTGAGCGACTGCAGCCAGTCTTCGCGAAGGCCACCGCCAGAAGCGGCCGGTTCTACATACGCGACAACTTCTTACGTGCTTGGCTTGCGGCGCTGGCTACTCCCGTCGCTTCAGTCGCCTTTCGCCCCCTCGACGAGTTGGTGGCGCAGGCGGACGCGCGACTGGTGGACGCGGAGGGTCACGGGCTTGAGCGGTTGGTAGCCGCCGTCTACGAAGAGCGGAGCAGGAAGAGCGTCGGAGACTTTGCGCTGACCCAGGTCGTGCGCGGCTGGTGGGATCGCAGCGACACGGAGATCGACCTGGTGGCGGTCAACGACACATCGAAGATCCTTCGGCTGGGAACGTGCAAACGATCGCCAGATCGGCTTGCGTCTCAGCTCTCCTCGTTTGATGGTCACATCAAGCGGTTCCTTGCGGCGAACCCGAGCTATCAACAATTCAAGTTGGAAAAGGTAGCGATCGCGCCCTCCCTTCAGCCGTCGCACCGAGAGCGGATCCGAAAGCAGGGATACATTTCTCAATCATTGTCAGAGCTGATTGAGCCGCTTACACCCGCGAAAGCCTGAGAAAGTACCAGCTCACTCCAGCTGCCGGCGCATCGCCGGAGGGAGGCACCTCGTCGCCTCGCGGTAGGTGAGGCCGGAGAGCTCGGCCCGGTGCCGGCGGACGAACTCGTAGGTCAGCGCCGGGCGCTTTTTGCAGACCTCGCGCAGCACCCAGCCCAGCGCCTTGCGGATGAAGAACTCCTTCTCCGGGAGCATGGGCACGGCCAGCTCCTCGAAGAGCTCGAAGTCGCCGGCGCCTGCCTTCAGCACGTCGTGCTGCGCGAGAAGGGCGGTGCGGCGAACCCAGAAGCTGTCATCGCGCGCCCAGACGCGAAGCTGCCGGAGCGTGGCCGGGTTCTCCTTGACCACGTGGCCGATGACCTTCGTCGCAAGGAGATCCACGTGCGCCCAGTTCGCGAACGTGCGGACCAACTGGATGAGCCACGGCAGGTCCGCGGCGGTCAGCAGCTTGCGTTTGCGCTCAAGGAGCACCAGCCCCGCGGCGCGCAGGTCATGGAAGCCAGTCTCCGTCAGCGGCTCCACCGCCGCGAGCAGCTGCTCCCGCGTCTTGATGGGCTGTTCGCGCAGGAGCTCCGCGCAGCACTGGCGCAGCACTGGGACGGTGACGCCGTGGAACTTGAGGTCGCTCTTCAGGTAGCGCTTCTCCCACTCCGCGCGCTCGGGCGTGCCGAGGGCTTGGAAGCGCTGCGTGAGCCACTTGACGGAGGAAATGCTCAGGGCCATGTCCGTGCCCTGAATGCTCTCGGATTCTTCGCGGCTGAGAGCGACTTCAGTGGCGCCGCTCCGGCAGTCGCGTTTACACGCGGAGATCGCAACAAACGGCCCCTTTGTGCCGAAACCACAACAACGGTGTTTCTCCAACCACAGAGCGTACAAACATGGGCCTGAAAATCACCCCCTATATCGTGGACAAGAAGATTGACCTCGCCGAGGCGAAAGCCATCGAGAACGAGGCGCGGGTTGGCGGCCCGGGGCCGCTGAAGGTTTCCGAGAAGGCGCAGAAGGAGGTGGCCGAGGTCCTGAAGAACCCGGACATCTTCATCGCGCCGGACGCGCGACCTGTCCTGGAGGGCATCGCCACCGCGGCGGTGGAGGTGAAGGCCGCGGACCCCACCAAGCGCACCAAGCTCTTCAAGAGCGACGAGCCGCTCAAGCTCAAGCTCACCTCTGACTTCGCCAAGCTCTTCTCGGAGAAGCACGGCGCGGGTCGCAATCCCGGGTTCGCCGGCACGCTGGAGATTCAGCAGGACGGCGCGCCGAAGAGCATCCCGGTGAACGTCCGGACCCGCGGCCAGAGCAGCCTCGACTACATGCCCGAGCCGAAGCTGAAGATTAAGCTCGACAAGGCCGCGCGCGAGGGCACGGACTTCGAGAAGGAAGGGTCGCTGGAGATTGGCGTGCAGGGCGGCGCCGGCGGCAAGGACGGCCTCGGCCGCGTGCTCATCCCGGAGGCCCCGCCCCGCGAGGCGGCGACCTACGCGCTGCTGGATGAGATGGGCCTCGTGGTCCCCCGCGCCCGCGTGGCGAACTTTGACTACGTGGACTCGCAGGGCAAGGTCCGCTCGCAGCCGGCGTTCCTCAATGAGGATGCCGACAGCCTGGCCAAGCGCTGGATGGGCGACAAGGGCGTCGAGGCCGGCAACATCGGCAACAACGACCAGATGCCGAACCTGCGCGCCACCATCCAGACGAAGGACGTGCTTCGCCTGAACCTCGGCCTGCTGCTGATTGCCAACCGCGACTGGGTCTTCGGCACCAACGGCACCTTCGACAAGCCCACCGTCACCAGCAACGCGGGCCGGATGCACAACTCGAAGATGATTTACGTGCCGGACCCGATGAACCCGAACGCCGGCGAAGGCAAGCCGGTGGCGACGGACTTCGACCTCTCCATGTTCGTGCTGCAGGAGGAGTACGCCGGCTACTGGAAGAACCAGCAGAAGCCGGTCAACTACCCGGCCGAGCTGAAGCAGCTGCGCGCCCAGTTCCCCGGCCCGCAGTTCAAGGAAGTCCTGAACGACGTCATCAGCCGTCAGGGCAAGATGCTGGCGCGCCTGGAGCAGTACCCGCTGGACGAGAAGAGCAAGGCGTTCATGCGCGAGAAGATCAACGCGTTCATGACCGCCGCGAAGGCGGAAGTCGCCATCTGACGCCGGTACACGCTAGGGCTGGGGTTTCGCCCAGCCCGGCGTGAGTAAGGCGACCATCGCCTCCGGTCGCTTCACCTGCTGAGCCGTGAACGCCGCGCGCGCCTGGGCAACCTGGCGCGCGCCGTCCGTTCCACCTGCGATGGCGCCGCGTCGCCACTGCGCGGCCGCCACCTGCAGCGGGTTGCTGAGCAGCGCTTCCGCCTGCGCGAGCTGCTGCAGCGCCCGTGCGCCGTCTCCCTTCACCGCGGAGAGCCCGGCGGCCAGTAACTCCACCTCCCCCTCGTAGCCGTGCAATGGACGCTTGGAGAGCGCCGCGAGGTCCGTCTCTGCCGCGGCCTGCCACTTCGGCTCCGCGCCCGGGCGGGCGGCGGCGGCGATGGCGGCCCGGCAGCGCAGCTGCGTCAGGGAGAACACCAGCGACTTGATGCGGCTGAGCAGCGACCCCCGCAGCTTCTGGCCGATGTCGCTCAGCCGTTCGTGCGCGCGCTCGGGTTCTCCGCGGTAGAGGTCCGCCTGCGCGAGCGCGTAGAGGGCCAGCGCGTGCTCCAGGTGGAAGCCGCGACGGGACCAGTGGCGGATGGCGTCCTCCACCTGCCGCTGCGCCTCGTCCGGCTCATCCCGCACCAGCCAGGCGAGGTTGATGTAGCCCACCGCGAGGATGATGGCGCCAAACCGGTCCTGCCGCTCCGTCGCGCGCTGCACGAGCGCGGGGACGATGCGGGAGAGCTCTCCCCACTCGCCGCGCATCAGCCGCGCGCCGTTGAGGAAGAGGCGGATGGCGGTCAGGTCCCACTCCACGCCCACGCATTGCTCGCTCAGCAGCTGCTCCGCCTGCTTGAGCAGCGCGTGCGCCTCCTTGAATTCGCCGCAGAGCCGGGCGGCCGCGCCGTAGTGCGCCAGAATCATCCCCGTCACGTAGGGGTCCGCCACGTCCCGGGTCAGCTCGCGCGCGGTGGCGGCCAGCTGCTGGATGTCCGCCCAGCTGCGCCGCCCGGTGGACGCCGTCCAGGAGAGCTCCAGCGCCAGCGCCCGGGCGATGCGTCGCGGGTCTCCCGCATCCAGCGCCAGCCGCAGGTGGCGCGCCTGGAAGTCCCAGGCCCGCACCGGCTCCACCAGCGCGAAGCCCACGGCCACGGACCAGCAGAGGTCAATCTGGTTGCGCAAGGCCTCCGGCAGGCCGTCCGGCGCCGGGGCGCTGGGCGTCATCCCGCGCAGCTTGAGCCGGGCGAGGCTCCAGAGGAACGACAGGAAGGCCGACTTCGGCGTGGTGGGGAAGCGCATCCCCGCGCTGGTGACCGTCTCCCGCATCAACTCCAGGCCGCGGTCGAAGCTCCCGCTGCGCAAGAGCTGCTCGGCGGCGCGGCGCTTCAAGTCCCTCGCCGGGCCGGGCCGCAGCTCCAGCGCGCTGGCGGTGAGCAGCTCTGCGGCGCCCTCTTCGGCCTGGCCCGCATTCACCAGCGCTTCACCCAGCTTCTCGCGCAGCGCCAGCTCCGCCGCGCCGGTGGGCGGGGCCCATTGCAGTGCGCTGCGGTAGCGCTGCGCGGCGTGGTGGAAGGCCAGCGCGCCCACCGCCCGGTCCGCGGCCCTCAGCGCGTGGTCCGCGGCGCGCGGCAGCTCCCCGGCGCCGTGCCAGTGGGTGGCCAGCGCCTCGTGCGCCTCCGGGGAGTGGGTGTTCAACGCCTGCGCCAGGGCCTGGTGGCAGGCGCGCCGCCGCGGTGGCGTCAGGCGGGCGGTGACGGCCTCACGGATGCGGTCGTGGTACGGCTCCAGCGCGTCCCGCTGGCGCGCGCCGCTGGCCCAGACGAGGTTGCCCGCGCGCAGCGTAGCGGCTTGCCGGCGCAGCTCCGCCTGTTCCACGCCCGTGGCGGAGGCGCAGACCTCCAGCGACGTGGGCCCGCCCATCACCGCCACCAGCTCCAGCAGCGCCGCGGCGCCCGGGTCCAGGTCCCGCGTCCGCGCCGCGATGGCCTCATCCAGCTGCACCGGCGCCTGCGGGGCGCGCGCGCCGGCGTCCGCCCAGTACCGGGCCAGCTCCTGGATGAAGAGCGGGTGCCCTCCGGCCTCAGCGGCCACCTCGCTGGCTTTGGCGCCGGACTCGCGGAGCAGCAGCGCGGCCAGCGCCTGCGACTCCTTCGCCTCCAGGGAGCGCAGCAGCAGGTGCTCTGCGCGCTCTCCCAGCGGGGCGCGCGTGGTGGGCAGGGTGCGGAGGGTGCCGACCAGCAGCAGCGCGGGCGCTTCGGGTTGGCGCAGCAGCTCGCGCAGCAGCAGGAGGCTGTCGGCGTCCGCCCACTGGAGGTCGTCGATGGTGATGACCACCGTGTGCCGGCGGGCCAGCCGTGTGAAGAGCTCCCGGAGTGCCTGGAAGAGCCGGGAGCGCCGCTCCTGCGCTTCGCCCAGCGCTGCGGCGGCTTCCAGCCCGGACAGGGCGGGCAGCTGCGTCAGCACCGGGAACGCCGAGGCGAGCACCTCGCGCCCGACCGGGAAGAGCGCCTCCAGCTCCAGGCCGCGCAGGCGCGCCGCCAGCTGGTCCATCACGCCGTCGAAGGCCTTGAAGGTGACCGCTTCGCGCTCGTAGCAGCGGCCGCGCAGCAGAAGCAGGTCCGGGCTGTCCAGCTGCTCCACGAAGTGGCGGACCAGGGTGGTCTTGCCCATCCCGGACTCGCCCTCCACCAGGACGGCGGTGGCGCCCTCGCGGCTGCGCGCGAGCGCCCGTTGCAGGCGCGCCAGCTCCTCCTCGCGGCCGACGAACGGCGCCCGGGCCATCGCCACCGCGCCGAGGCGGGCGTCCAGTCCCAACCGGGCGAGCACCTGCGCGCCGGTGGGCCGCTTCGCCGGGTCCCTCTCCAGCAGCGCCAGGCAGAGGGTGGCGAGGTCTTCGGGGAGCGTGCCCCCGAAGGTGCGCGGGTCCGGGGCCGGCTCCAGCTGCTTGCGCTGCACCATCTGCAGCGCCGTGCCGCGGAAGGGCACCTGGCCGGTGAGCGCCTGGAAGAGCACCACGCCCGCGCCGTACCAGTCCACCGCGGCGTCCACCGCGCCCTCGGCGGCCTGCTCCGGCGCGACGTAGGCGGGGGTGCCGAGGAAGGCGGCCTTCGTCGCCTGACCGGGCAGGGCGTCCCCCGGGTCCGTCACCAGCCCGAAGTCCAGCAGCACGAGGTGGCCGTCCGCGCGCACCAGGATGTTGGAGGGCTTGATGTCGCAGTGGACCTTGCCCGCGGCGTGGATGGCGCACAGGCCCAGCGCCAGCTGCCCCAGCGAGGACCGCAGCCGCGCCTCGTCGAACGCGTGGGGCGCGCTGGGCGGGCGCGGACTCGCGTGCGCGAGCTCTCCGGTGGGCGACTCGGCCATCGTGACGGTGGCCGGGTCGAACGGGGTGGCCCGCGGCTCCGGCAGGCGGCCGCACACGTAGGAGAGGAAGTCCTGGCCCTCCACCAATTCCATGGTGAGGAACCACTGCCCCTCCTCTTCGATGAGCTCCCCCAGGCTGACCAGGTTCGGGTGCGCCAGGCCCTGGAGGGAGCGGAACTCCTTCTTCAGGGCGGAGAGCTTGCGGGGCTCCAGAGAGGTGAGCGTCTTGAGGGCCAGCCGTTCACCGCTGTCCCGGTCCACCACTTCGTGGACCACGCCCATCCCGCCCGCGCCCAGAGTGCGGATCCATTCGAACCGCACGCTCCGGACGGACGGGGCATTCATCCCCACAAGAATACGAAGGTTTCGAGCGCGAAGCTTCACCCCTTCGGTCCAAGGAGCAACTTTGGGCTTGCTCGGTGCGACCCTTCTCAAGAGAGAGAATGAGCCGCGTCACCCTCCGCGCACAGCGCTCACGTCTGGCCCGTCCCGATGGCGCGAAGCCCCCGAAGGGGAAGCCTGCGGCCCCGGCGTTCCTGCGGGTCCCCGTCCGTGCGGTGGTGGAGCTGCTCGCCGGGCAGAGGGTGCCCGCAGCCGCGCCCGCGCGCGACGTGTACGCGTTCCGGCTGGACGAGGGTCGCCCCTTGCAGCTGAGCGCCCCGGCCGCGGACGACGCGACGACGTGGCGGAGCTGGGCGCCCGAGGTGCGCGCTCACCTCGCCCAGGCGCTCAACGTCCCCGCCCGGCGGCTGCACCTGGTCTCTCCCCGCGAGGGCCGCTCGGGGGACCTGGTGTTTATGGTCTTCCACCGGCGACAGCCCCTGGGTGTCCTCAAGGTGTTCCGCTCCGAGGCGCGGGCGGACGCGGAGCTCGCGCATTTGAAGTTGCTGCAGAAGCAGCCGTTCCAGAGGTACCTGGCGGTGGAGCTGCGCGGCAGCGCGCCGGTCCACGCCGGGGACGCGCGCTACATGGCCGTGATGATGGAGATGGCGGACCGCGGCCGGACGCTGGGCAAGGAGATTTCAGGCCTGCCCGGGCAGCGGCAGGTGGCGCGGCGCGTGGGTGAGGCGATGGTGGCCAGCGCCCGGTTCGGGTTGCCGCTGCCTTTGCGCAGCCGCGCCGCGCAGCTGGTGGAGGTGGGGCGCAAGCTGGAGCTGCTGGGCCAGGCGCTGGCGGAGCTGCACACGCGGTTCGAAGATGGCCGGATGCTCTCCGCGGAGGCGAAGGCAGAGATTGTCGGCCGCCTGCGCGCGGCGCTGCGAGAGCTGCGGCAGCCGAACGCCGGCGCTTCTTTCTCCGCGCGCTGGCTGCGCGAGCATCCTCAGGCTCGGGTGGAGCTTCTGCGGGTGGAGCAGGCGCTCAATGCGCAGCTCATCCCTGAGTTCCTGCGCGCGCCGCTGCGGGCAACGCTGCCGCACAACGACGCGCACCTGGGCAACTACACCGTCCGGCGCGGTACCGTCCGCACGTTCGACTTCGCCACGATGGGCTATTCGCGCCTCGCGGACGGCTCCGTCGACGGCACTGCGTTGAGCGACGTGGGAAGGCTCGCGCAGTCCCTGCACTCGTGGCCCCGCCGCGACGGCGCGCCGTCGCTCACCCGCGAAGAGGCGTGCGCCCTGGATGGGCAGCTCATCCGCGCTTACGCCGCCGCGAAGGGCCAGGACCCCATCGCGCTCGACCGCGCCACCACCCTGCAGCGGGTTCAGTTCGAGCTCGCCGTGCTGCGCTTCGCCACGAGTGATGGAGAGGCGCAGGGCGCCATTGACGAGCTGGCCCGGTTGATGGGCTGAGGCCTGCCGCTGCCCTCGCCCCCCGTCGAATGGAGAACCTCCCCCGTTCGCGTCGAGCGTTGCGCCGTCAGGCGCATAGTCGAGACGTCGGCCGTCGGCAGTGCTCCCGAAGCTTGGCTCATGGGCCGCTTCGCTCTGCTCGAAACAACCCGGCAAAGCGCCGTGCCTGGGTTTGCGCCACCTCTCGACTATGCGCCTGACGGCGCAACGCTCGAGGCGAGCGGGGGGGCGCGACGCATAGAAAGAACAGCTGTTCCTCCGACGAAATGGCCGGCCAGGGCCGGTTTCCCCCTCGAGGCGAGCGGGGGAGGCGCCTGACTGAGAAGAGCTGTTCCTCCGACGAAATGGCCGGCCAGGGCCGGTTTCCCCCCTCGAGGCGAGCGGGGGAGGCGCCCGACTGAGAAGAGCTGTTCCTCCGACGAAATGGCCGGCAAATCAGTTGTCGGAGAGCTTGAGCGCGTCGTTCCGCAGCGAGGGCAGGCCTGCATAGCCCAGGGCGAGCGCCAGGCCTTCGCGCAGGGGGCTGCTCATGTCGGCGTCGCGCTTCCAGCCGGAGGTGTCTCGCACCAGCCACTGAGGGCCGGCGCCCAGGCGGTCGGCCACCAGCAGGTGGTTCTGCCCGCCGCCCAGATACGGGGTGACCTGGCCCACCACGTGCTGGCGCAGGAGATGGGCCATCTGCAGCGTGTCGCGGGCGGCGGCCACCTCCGCGTCGCTCCACAGCGCCGTCCGCCAGCCGGGCGCCTCCGCTGCCGGGGTGGCCTCGAAGCCGTAGTCTTCGAGCGCCGTCTGGGCGAAGGGGTCTCTCGCGCTCTCCAGCGGCTCCATCACCTCCAGCTGCTGGAACCGGCCGCGCAGCGCCACCTGAAGGGCCAGCGGCAGCGCAGGCTCCGCCCGGAATGCGCCGGCCACGTTGCCATGGAGGACCGGTTGGCCGTCGAGGTTGGTGAGCAGCGTCAACCCATACGCCGGCAGCTCCACCTGACCCTCGCCCACGCGCAGCTCCAGCGACGGGAGCTCAGACCGCAGCGCCTGCGCGACGGACTGGGCGTCGAGGGCCGGACGCACCAGCGTCCGCCGGAACGCGCCGCCTGCCTCCTGGTAGCCGAGCGCTTCAAGCTTCCCACGGGCCGCGGAGCTTGCCGCCCCGGTGATGACGCTCTCCCGCGCGCCGGACGCCTGCGCCACCGCGTCCACCCGCTGCAGCAGCTCCGGGGTGAGCGCGGCCTCGTCTTCAGCGCGCGGCGCCGTCCGCAGCACGTCGCCGTCAGACCAGAGGTCCACCTTCGCGCCGGAGTGGAGCGTCAGCGCAAGCTGCTCCTCGGCGGCGAAGGCCTCCGCCGAGCGCACCGAAGACTCCGACGCGAGCTGCTGCGCGAGCTCATGAATCTGCGACCGGAACGACGAGAGCAACGGAACGCCGAGAGTCGGCGTCACGCCGCGCCGGAAGCCGGCCTCCTCCCGGACAAAACCTCCCTCCGTCAGCTCCGCTTCGGCTCGCGCAGACGTCCTTGCGGGAGCCTTCACCCAGAGCGCCGCGGCGCCTGCGCGAGAGGCGATGGCTTCGATGTTTCGCGGCAGGTCCGCGGGGGAGAGCGGGCGGTTGTCGCGCAGCCTCTGCACCCAGAGTCCTTCAGGGGACGCGGAGAGTCGATGGGTCTGCAGCCCGCCGCGCCCGGGCGCCTGGCGCTGGTACTCAATCTCGCCCCGCGCCGCGTCCAGCTCGATGTTGGAGACGTACGGGTCTTTTTGAAGCAGCGAGGCGAGCTGCTCGTAGCGGGTGGCCAGCTCCGGAGCGCGGCGCTCCGACGTGAGGGGCTTGCGGTAAGCGCCAGCCCCGTACTCGTAGCCCTCGCGCTCCCGAAGGGAGAGCGCGTCCCCGCCGCGCGTGACGACCGCCAGCTCCTGCGCTTCGAACGTCTCCCGCCCGAAGGCCTCCAGTGCGCGCAGCGTCTCCAGAGGCGGCAGCCCGGGCTCGGTGGGCCGGACCACCAGCGCCCGCAGGGGCCCGCGCGCATCCAGCTCCAGGTTCAGCACCTGGCCCGTGCCTTTGAGCTTCAGCGTGGCGCCGTCGCCCTGCAGCTGCGCCTCACGGACGCCGGGCAGCGCGCTCAGTTGCGTTGCCAGGCCGTCGCGCACGCGCGGGTCACTGAAAGAGAGAAGGTCCCGCTCGGCCTCCACGGTCAGAGACTTCCGCAGTCCCGTGGAAAGCCGCCCCTGCTGCTCGCGGTAACCGAGGTTGCGGGCCGCGTCGTACAGCTCGGCGTCGTGCTGGGTGTAGACGTCCTTGCCCGTGGCGCCGCCCGCCTCCACCCGGACGGTGGTGAAGTCCGCGGCGCGCAGGGCGGGCTCCAGCTCCATCAGCAGCGGCGCATCCGCCGCGCTGGAGAGCAGCACCCGGGCCTCGTTCGGGCGACTGGGGTCCGCCATGACGTAGACCGTCCGGTCGCCGACCTTCGGATGCAGGTCCACCCGGGCGTAGTGGCCGTCGAGCGAGCCGAGGAGCTGCGGCTTTATCCGGTCCACCAACTCCGCGCTTCGCAGCGCCTGGGTGACCGCCTCCATGCGGTCCACCGCGGCCAGCCCGCGCGCGCTCCACGTCGCCGCCCGCCAGCCGCGCAGCGCCGTGGGGGCTTCGAAGCCCTGGTCCCTCATCGCCTTGGCCGTCGCTTCAGCGGCGAGGTCGAAGGGGGAGGCGTTTTCCAGCAGCTGCACCTCGAGGAAGGGGAGCTTGGAGGCCTTCGCGACGCGGTGCAGTCCGGCCAGCGTCTCCCCGTAAGGCATCTGGGCCAGGTTCACCACCAGCGACCGCTTGCCCTCGTGGGTGAGGACGCGCGCGGCGCCGCGCAAGCCCGGCAGCTCCACGCCGTCGCCCACCGCGCGGGCGTCGGGGTCCAGCTCCCGGAGCGCGCTCGCGAGCCGTTCGACCGCCGGGCCGCTGGGGGGAGGTTGCTCGCGGCGCACCAACCGCCCGTCCTCGTCGCGGTAGCGGAGCTCCAGCAGTGACGCGACGGCCGGGCTGCCCGCTGGCACCTGCACGCTTACCTGTTCCGCGCCCAGGGTGCGCGCGGCCGCGTCCAGCGCGGGCACCAGCGCCCCGGGGACCGTACCCTCGAGGTTCACCTCAAGGGCCGTCCCTGCCGCCTGGACGGTGACGCGGAAGCCTTCGCCTTCCACCTCCAGCGCGCGCTGCACCGGGTCCCACGCCGCCTGGCCCACGCCGAGCGTGCCGAGCTCCTGCGCCAGCTTGGGGGCCTGGCGGTCAAAGTCGAACCTCTCCCACGGGGCGGTGAAGGACTTCGCGGCCGCGGCCAGTGGGTCCGTCGACGGCAGCCGCTCCGCGGCGGGCACTGCGCCGTTGCTGGCAGAGGGCGGCTTGGCGGCAGGCGGCCCGAAGCCGTCGCGCGGGGCGCCCGAGTGACCGACGAGCGCGGTCTCACCCGAGCGGCGCCAGTAGGGCGTGGAGGCGGAGAGGATGTCGCGGAGCCCGGGCTGCGGCGCGTCCAGCCCCAGCGAGGCGGAGAGAGGTGACAGCGCGCGGCCGACCGCTGCGGCAACCTCACCCGGCGCGCCGCCCCGCCACTGCGCGAAGGCTTCCTCCACGACGCGGGCGGGGGAGAGCGATGTGCCGACCTCCGCCTCCAGGCTCGCCTTCATCTGCGCGAAGCCGGGTGGGGCAAGCACGGCGTCGATGACCTGGTTGCGCTGCGCGTCGGACCAGCCGGCCCACACTTCGTGCGCCTTCTCGTGCCGCAGCGCGGAGACGCGGGCCTCGACAGGGGTGCGCGGGTCCTCCAGCCACTCCCGGTTCACGAAGGTGCGGCCCAGCGCCGGGTCGAAGAACGCCTTGCCCTCGCGCTTTGCGTCCGCCGCGCGGGCCCGCGCGTAGGAGGCCTCCTCGGGGGACTTGGCGTGGCCCGCGGAGGAGGCGCCGATGGCGTCCACCACCGCCTCGAAGTCGCGTGCGGACAGCAGCTCCACGTGCGCCCGGCCGAGGGCAGGGAGGCCGCGTGCGGAGGAGCTGGCGAGCGCCGCGTCGAAGGCGAGCGCGTGGTCGCGCGAGGCGATGAGCTGGCGGACCAGATCTCCGTAGGAAGCCGCGCGGGAGGTGCGCCCGGCGGCGGACCGGGCCACGGCCTCCGCTTGCCGCAGCGCCTTCATCGGGTCTTCCTTCCCGCGCTGGGTGAGCACGCGGGCCGCGCCGAGCAGGCGCAGCGCGAGGAGGAACTCGAGGTTGTGTTGCAGGAGCGCCCCGGCGCCCGCGAGGTTTCCCTGGCGCAGCAGCTGCTCCGCCAGCGCCACGGAGGTGAGCGCCAGCCCCTGCTCACCGAGGGCCAACGTCCCCTGCGCGAGCTTCCCCGGCCGGGTCTGCGCGAGCGGCCGCAAAAGCTGCGCGCCCTCCACTCCGCCGAGGACCGCGAAGAGCGCCGCGTTGCGTGCGAAGGCCCAGCCGCTCCAGTCCACCAGGTCGCGCTCGCCCAGCGCGTGGTTGGCGGCGTTCATCCCGACGGTGAAGAGGGCGCCGTTGACGGCGGCGGTGCCCAGCCCCCTGCCCAGCACGCCGGCGCCCGCCTGCAGCGCGCCGCTGGACTGGAGCGCGCCCGCCCGCCGCGCCGCCAGCAGGGCCCGGAGCGCCAGCGACACATCGGCAGCGCCCACCGCCGCGTTGCCCAGCAAGAGCGGCGTGGCGACGCCGGCGGTCATCGCGCCGACGCCGAGCATCAGCAGCGTCTGCGGTGAGTCGAGCACCGCGCCCACGCCTCCCGCCACCGAGCCGAGCAGCCCGGGCCCCGCGCCCACCTTGGCCAGCGCCGCGTTCGCCGCCTGGACGGAGGGGAGCAGCGAGGCCAGCGGCCCGCGCTGGGTGAGGCGTTGCAGCCGCTGCTCTTCGCCGTCGAGCGCCTCAGGGGTGAGCGCCGCGAGCGCGGCCTGTGCCTCCTGGGCCTTCGCCTTCGGCGCGTAGCCGTGCACCGCGGCGATGCCGCTCCGCGCGGCCCGGAGGTCCTCCGCGGTGGAGACCAGCCGCCCGCCGGTGTCGATGGCGCCGGCGAGGATGAGCTGGTTCACCTGTCCGGTGAGGCTCAAGCGCGCGCCGCCGTCGGTCCGCTGGACGCTCTCGCCGCGGTCATCCGCCGCCAGGAGCGCGGGCGTCAGCGCGGCGAGGTAGAGCTCTCGCGCGCCGTCCGCGTCACCCTTGGAGACGTGGGCCTCCAGGGTCTTCACGCGCTCCTTGAGGAGCTCCGGCGTTGGCCGCGGTCCCTTGCTCTGCTCGGCGGCGAGCTCCTTCACGCGCCAGTCTCCGTCGGGGCGCGCGGTGAGCGGCTGGCCTTCGGCGAGGGCCTTCATGCCTTCGTCGATTTCGCTCAAGGCGCTTTGCAGCGCCTGCAGCCGCGCGCGCTGCGGCGCAGGGCCCAGCAGCTCCGGGTCCTTGGCGGTCGACACCAGGTCAGCGACGGGGTTCTTCAGCGGACTGTCAAAGGGGGCCTCGCCGCGGAAGGTCCGGCCCACCAGCTCGCCCACGTCCTGCGCGACGTCCGCCACCGCGTGCACCACGCCGAGCGCGAGGCGGCGGTTGCTCTTGAAGCCCTCGTTCTCCTCGCGCCAGGCCTCCAGCGCGCGTTGGGTGCCCTGCAAGTCGGCCACCACCTCTTCGCGCCGGGCGCTCAGCCCGTCCAGGGTGCGCAGCCGCGCGGAGAGGACGGGGTCCGTGCGCAGCCGCGCCGTCAGCAGGGCCAGGGCGTTCGCCGGCTGAGGCGCTGCCGTCCCAGTGGGCGCAGGGAAGGCACGAGGCAAGGGTCCGGGGGTTGGACCTTTTCGTTCAATCGAGCTCAAACCGCTTGGCGCGAAGCCTACCTGAATGTGGGTGGCTTTCGCACTCTCTCGCTATCTGAGTTCTGCGCAGCGAAGTCGCGAGGTTACGCGCCGGCGGACGAAGGCGAGCACTGTGAGCAGCGGGAGGAGCGCGGGCGCTTCCGCGCAGCCACACCCGACGTGCAGGATGCCGGACCCGGCGCGGATGCTGACCTGGGACTCCGCGGTGGCGCCGAGCGCGTCCGTCACGCGCACGCGCTCGGCGGTGGTGCCGGCGGTGTAGCGGCCGTCGGATTCGAGGGTGCCCGCGTCAGCGCCGTCCGGCAGGTCGAACGCGTACGGGGGCAGCCCGCCGCTGGTGGCGAAGACGGTCTGCTCGCGTGGCGTCAGCTCCACGGCTGCAGGGGAGAGGCGCAGCGCGGGGCCGACGGCGACGGTCGCGGTGGCGGCGTTCCCCAACGGGTCTATCGCCTGCAGTACGTCTGAGACGTCCCCGGTGGGCCCGGCCTGGTACTCGCCCAGGGCGTTCACCGTGCCCCCAGAGGCATTGGTGAGGAGCGACCAGGTGAAGCCGCTGCCCGCGCCGCCCGAGGCGACGAAGTTGAGCGCTTGCCGCGGCGCAACCGAGGCGGAGGGCGGGGAGAGGGACACGCCTGGGCCGAGGGTCAGCGTGGCGGTGGCGGTGGCGCCGACGTTGTCGGTCACCCGGACCACGTCGGTGGTGCTGGCGGTCGCGCCGGCGGTGTAGCGGCCGGCGGCGTCCACGCTTCCGCCCGAGCCATTGGTGAGGAGGGTCCAGGTGTAGCCGGGGGTGCCGCCGGAGGCGCTGAAGACGATGGGCTCGCGCGGCGCCACGTTCGCCGAGGTGGGGACCAGCTGCAGCGGCGCGCCGGGCGGGACCACCGTCCAGCTGGCGCTGCCCGCATTCCAGGCCGTGCCAGCCGCTGCGTTGAGCGTGCGGGCGCCTGACGTCGCGTCGCGGATGAAGAAGGCCGCAGTGGCCGCGGCGCCGGCGGGGATGGGCAGGTTCAGCGAGCTGGACCAGGGCCCCGAGGTGGACGTCGCAAACTCCACGGTGGGCGAGGGCGAGGTGAGCGCCACGGTCAGGAGCGGCGCGCCGGCGGCCACCGGGGCTCCGCCCAGGGCTTGGCGC
Source organism: Myxococcaceae bacterium (assembly GCA_044230055.1). Classification (GTDB taxonomy): domain Bacteria; phylum Myxococcota; class Myxococcia; order Myxococcales; family Myxococcaceae; genus JBGART01. The sequence continues at coordinate 110,763 of JBGART010000013.1, forward strand.
TGGACGCTCATCGCGGCGGAGGCGGCGCCGGCCGTCACCGTGCCGGAGGGAGGGGAGAAGATGAGCGCGCCCTCGGTGTACGTGATGCTCAGGCCGGGTCTTAACGAGAGCGTGGTGTTCTCTCGCCGGTCAATGCTCATGCCGAGGAGCACGGTGTAGTCCTGAAAGAGGATGCCGCGGCTGGGCGTGGTCCCCGCCACCCAACGTTGCGCGAGCGTGACGCCGGCGGCCGTCAGGGGCCAGGTCGCCGCGCCCGCGCTGGGGCAGGTGGCCACCGCGATGACCGCGCTGCCGCGGTCCTGCGGGCTGTCGGCGCCGGGCGTGGTCCACAGGTTGGCGGTGGTGTAGCGGGTCCAGGTCACCTCGGACTCGACCCAGGGGCGCAGCAGCTCGTAGGCGGGGTAGCTGGCGGCGCCCGCGTTGCCGCGGCAGTTCACCAGGAGCGCGGCGGCGCTGACGGTGGCCCAGGCGGGGATGGCGGACACGTCCCACTGGATGAGCGTCCCCATCTTGCCGGTACCGCCCCACATGTCGAGCTGGCCCGAGGCGTTGTGGTTTCGCGTTGCCGGGTCCGGTCCGCTGCCCAGGCCCTGGTCTCTCGCGCCTGCGTAGGCGGCGCTTGGCAGGACGCCCTGCTGGAGCTGCAGCACGGTGCCGCCGTTGTACGTGATGGTCAGCCGGGGCCGCCGCGAGGGCGTGGGGTGCTCGGCGCTGGACCAGATGAGGCTGTCGCTGCTGCCGAGGTCGTTGATCGCCAAGCCGTAGTTGGTCGCCGGGGTGTCCACCCAGCCCTGTACCACGGCCACTCCGGCGGCGTTGAGGGTGACCGTCGTCGCGCCCAGCGCGGTGCCGTTGAACGTGCCCAGCACCACGGTGCCGCGGTCGAGCGCGCCTTGTCCGCCGGGCGTCTGCCATGGCGAGCCGGCGCGGTACTGGTTCCAGGTCACCTGGCCTTCCACCCATGGGCGCAGGCACGCAAAGAGGGGGACGGGATACGCGCTGAAGGCGGTGACGTCGAGAGTGAGCGTCGCGGAGTTGACGGCGGCGCCCGGCGGGATGGCGCTGACGTCCCAGGCCATCAGCGACGACTCCAGCGCCGGGCTGTTGTCCGCGTGGAGCTCTGCGTTGTTGTAGACCGCGTTCGGGTCCCAGAAGAGGTCGGTCATCGAGTAGGTGATGACGTCCCGGGTGCCCGCGTAGGCGGCCGTCGGGGAGACGCCGTCGCGGAACACCACCGTCGTCGCCGCCTCCGCGGCGGGCGCCATCACCGCACAAACGAGGCTTGCGAGCAGGGCAGAGCGGTTCATCGCGGAGGCTGTGTGAATCTTGCCCTCGCGGCGCCCCTCCGTGCACCTGGACTTGAGCGGCGCTTGTGCACCGGGGTGCGTCCTATGGAGCGAACAGCGCCTCGGAGAGGTTGGGCATCGCGTAGCCCACATGTCCCAGAAGCCATTGGCCGGCTGGGTGGCGGCGCCGTTCTTCCCGAGGAAGGTGCAGCCGCCGTGCGGGCAGCCGAAGGCGACGAGGGTGTTGCCCGGCGAGAGGTGGCCCTGCTCGTCGCCGGAGAGGCCTCCCTCGACGCGCGACCAGCGCGGCATTCCGTCGAAGCCCACCATGTCCCGGCCGGCGTGCCACTGGACGCCGTCATAGGAGTAGCGCGTGGGGATGGCCGGCGCCGTCAGTGAGGGTGCTGTTGTAGAAGTTCCAGCGCAGCGGGTCTTGGATTTGGTGAGGTAGATGAGCGGCGCCAGGCGGACCGGCGCCGGCGTCCCGTCCGGGTTCGCGGTGTCGTCCACGTACCCGGATTCGTTTGAGGCGCGGCCGAGCCTTGCCGTATCCGTCACTTGCGCGCGTCATTGACGAGAATTGACGAGAACTCATCGCACCTTTTACGTGTTGTCTGTCTTGGCGGGTGTCAGGTCTGTGCCGCGGAGAATCGGACCCGGCCGCCCGGTTCGGTTGAAGAGGGGACAGCTCCCGAGAATCACCGAGGCGCCCACGAATCACCTTGGGGAGTGCAGGAGCAGGACGTGAAGCGGACTCCGTGCGGAGCGCTCACGTTCGAGCTGCCGGCGGGCGCCCGCCGGCAGCCGCCCAGGACTGTCTCGCCTGCCTTGACCACCCTCAGGGACAGCTGCCTTCGAACCATGACCCGTGCCGCGGTCGAGCCACCTGGCACGGCGTCCGTTCGCGTCGAGTCGGCAGTGCTTCCGAAGCATGGCTCATGGGCCGCTTCGCTCTGCTCGAAACAAAACCGGCAAGGTGGCCTGCGTGGGTTTGCGCCACCTCTCGACTATGCGCCTGACGGCGCAACGCTCGAGGCGAACGGGGGTGGTTCGCCATCCGGCAACGCCATCACGGGCCAACCATGTACACGATGAGGTGACCGGAGAAATAGCTGGTGCCGGCCGTGGCGAGCGTGAAGCTGGTGGGGTTTCCGTTGGAGATCCACGCGGCGGAACGGCCCGAGCCAAAGACGCCGGAGCCGAGCCCGTAGTTGTAGTCATCTGCCATGGAGTTTCCGAACACGTGCGTCCAGGCGGAGTTGCCGCTGGCGAGGGTGAAGTCGCCGGAGACGCCGCAGGTGCGGCCGTACACGCTGCGGATGAGGTACGCGCCGGTGGTCTCCCATTCCCCGCCGGTAGCATCCCCATCGAACACGATGTAGCTCCGGTAGCTGGGGTTGCCGTTCAAGCGCAGCAGCAGCCGCGTGTCGCTGTTGCCGACAATCAACCCATTAAAAAGAATCTTGTAGATGCGCCCGCCGACGATGGGGATGGCGCTGGCGGCGTTGGTCGCATAGTTCCCGTCATAGATTTTCGTCCAGCTGTTGCTGGCCGTGACCGCGCCGTTCACCGTCAACGGACCACCGGTCTCCACTGGCCTGGCGCTGGCGGTCTGCAGCTTCAGCGAACCGCTGGCGGTCTCCACGCCGCGCCCGTCGATGAGCACGCTGCCCCCCGGGCTGACGACCTTCAGCGCCGCGGTGGCGACGCCGTTCTCATCCGGGCCTACCACGGTCACCGCGGTGCCGCCGTCGGTGATGAAGGTCCCGCCATCCGCCGTCGCGCCCGCCACCAGCGTGCCATTGACGCGGAAGCTGCCGGCCGTGCTGGCGGCGTAGGGCACGTGCAACAACTGCTGCCGCCCCTTGAGCAGCGTGTACGCGTCCGCCGGCCGCTTGACCGAAATCTCCAGGAACAGCTGCGGCAGCGAGAGCAGCGAGTCCGGCAGCGCCGCGGTGCTGCCCAGCTTCACCGAGAACGCCCCGCCCACCACCGTGACGCCGGTATGCGTGCCGGTCCAGAGCGCGGTGCCGCCGGTGGCCGTGGAGAAGAGCTGGAAGCGGAAGTCGAACAGCCCGCTCTGAGGGGTGCCGTTCTGGTCCAGCCGGCCCTGGTAGGGGAGCTCCGGCGCGGCCAGGGCGGGGGTGGCGGCGAGCAGCAGGAGCAGCACGGGCAGAGTCTTGGCGCGCATAGAGGAGGGCTCTCGTGGGGGAAAGAGAAAGGTCAGCGGATGGCGTAGCCGCCGCCGTCGCCGTCTTCGGAGACCAGCTCCGCAGTGGCGCGCAGCGCGGGAATCTCGCCCTCGACGTAGTAGCCGCTGTCGGTGCCGCCGTCCCAGCGCTCGCCGAGGAAGGGCTGCGCGGGGTCCGCGTAGGCGGTGGCTGAGGGCTTGCCGCACATCCAGTAGCCGGTGGGGCTGGGGACGAGCCCGCCGTCCGGCAGCACGTAGCCGGTGGTGGAGTCGAGGAACAGGTTGCTCACCGCCAGCGCCGGGTTGGCGGGGTTGCCCGGGCAGGAGGCGCCGCACGTGGGCCCGGAGAACCGGTAGTCGCAGGCGCACTGCAGCTTGCCGAAGTTGGTGACGATGCCCGCGCAGGTGGACGGGTTGATGGCGATGGCCGGGTCATACCCGGGGCAGCGGTTGGGGTACTCCGCGCACTCGTTCACGCAGCCGCGGTGGTACCCGCCGGTGGTGTACGGAACGTAGCCGACGTTGGCCCAGCGGACCTGGTGCTCGGCGGGGACGGCGGCGCTGACGGCGCAGGTGAGCGCCGGGGTGGAGGGGTTGACCGAGTCCACGCCGGTGGGCGGGACGGGCGTGGCGGTGAGCGTGCAATCATTGAGGACGTAGGCCTGGTCCGCCAGCTGCTGCGGCGTCAGCCAGTGCAGCTTGCTGGAGGCCTGCGCCGCCACCTGCACGCACTTGAACTGGCTGTGGTGGTTCATCCCCGCGAAGCCCGCGTCCAGCGCGGGTGGGAAGCGCGTGAAGTCCACGCCGTTGCGGTCCACCCCGGCCAGCGCGCTGTCGGTGTCGCGCTGCCGGTCGCAGATGCGCCCGTGCTCGCCCGCGTCCGGCGCGAAGACCATCTCCACGCCGGCGCCCGGCGTCGCGCCGGTCAGCCGCGAGCGCTCCTTGACGTGCCAGCGCCCGGGGCCGGTGCCGCTGGTGGGCGGTTCGTACCAGCCGACGTGCAGCTCGCCGAAGTAGACGAAGGGCGCGAAGCCCCGGAACGTCGCCTTCACCGTCCCGAGGTTGGGGTTGTCCTGCCACTCGTTGACGTCGGCCAGGCCGTTCTCGTTGTAGTCGGCGCTCTCGTGGCCGCAGTACTTCACCAGCGAGTTGAGCTCCGGCGGAGTCAGCTGGCGGCCCGACGGCCCGTAGCTGGCCGGCAGCTTGCCGATGGAGATTTGCTGCGCCAGCAGCGCCGCGTCGTCGTTGCGGTCCGTCTCGTAGAGGTCCAGCGGCGTGGCGGGCGAGTCGACGGCGGTCTGGCCGAGCTCGTTCTCGAGGACCACCGCGTTGACCTTGCGCAGGGCGCAGCGGGCGTTGGTCTTCACCGCGGCGTTGGTGGACTCCAGGGAGAGCTTCGCGCTCTCCCGCACCCAGCCGTCGCCGTCGAGGTCGCACGGGCTGACCGCGCGGCTGTCCTCGCGCCAGAAGAAGCCGTTGGCCGTGGTGCAGATGCACTGGTTGGCGCCGGTCAGCCCGCCGAGGTACGGCCCGCGCTCGCCCGCCGCGGTGTTGGTGCAAGCGGGGCAGCCGTGGCAGGTCTTCCCGTCCGGGCCGAGAATCGCGTTGGCGCCGCAGCTGGTGTCGCAGCGCGCGTCCGCCACGCCGGCGGGCTCCAGGCAGAACTGGCCCTGCGGGCAGGTGAGGGTGGCGCAGCTGATGGGCGGACGGCACTGCTTGCTGGCCGTGTCCTCCACGAACTCCGGCAGGCAGGTGGTGCAGTGGCCGTTGGGTAGCGCCTCGCAGGCGCGGTTCTCCGCCAGGCAGTTCTTCTCCGCGCAGGTGGCCGGCACCTCGCAGCTGCCGGCGAAGTCCTGGTACCCGTCCACGCAGGCGCCGCAGGCGGCCATCTGCCCGCTGGTGGCGCACAGCCGGTGCTGGGTGGTGCAGGCGGCCAGGATGCTGTTGGGGTCATTGGGCCCGCAGCCGGGCGGCACCGTTCCGCACTCCTGGGTGGTGAAGTTCCAGAACAGCCCGCCGGTGCAGGCGGTGAGGCAGGTGGCGTCCGCGCCCGCCGCGCCGTCCTCGCACTGCTGGTTCTCCTTGCAGACGCCCTCGTCGGCGCACCGGGTGGCGGTGCGGCAGACCTTGGAGCTCGCGTCACAGACCTTGCCGTCCGCGCAGCTGCCGCTGGTGGGACAGGGCGTGGTCCCGCCGCAGCTGCAGGCCTGGGCCAGCAGGGCCAGCACAGGCAGACCCCACCACAGCGCACGACGGAGGCTTGGGCGCATTTTTAGAGGCTCGTGAAGTCGGAGTAGGTGACGTAGAGGCGGACGTCGGTCAGCGCGCGCAGATTGATGTCTTTGTTGGCCTGCTCATCCTTCTGGTTCAGCACCAGCTCCCAGTGCGTGTTGACGAAGGGCCGGTCCCGCAGGCGGTCGTTGCGGTAGATGGCGCTGGAGAAGACGCGCGTCCCGTTGAAGAACGGGTTCAACACCGCGGTGCGGACCGGGAAGACGTAGAAGCTCTTCTCCCCCTCCACGGCGCGCACCACGCCGGTGCCCTTCTGCCGCAGGTAGAGCCGGCCCACCGCGTCGCCCACGTCGGCGCCCACCAGCTCCGCTTCAATCGCCAGAATCTTGTGGTTGCGGGTGAGCGGAGAGAGCGGGTCAAACGAGGTGGAGAACGGGAAGGTCAGATAGCCGTTCTCATCCAGCCGCCGGACGTCCGTGAGCGCGGCGCGGAAGCGCTCCAGTCGCTGGCCCTCCGAGAGCGCGGTGCTGTCCTCGGCCAGCCGCGGGATGCCCAGCACGTCGTCGCGCAGGGAGATGATGGCCACCCGCTGGTCCGGGTTGCCGTAGGTCTCCTGGAAGGCGCGGAAGTCGTGCTCCAGCCGCGCCAGGTACGCCTCCAGGCTGATGTCGCCGCGCGTGGCCAGGCGGACGAGGAAGAGGTCCCCCAGGTGCGAGTAGGACTGGCTGGTGTAGTACTCGAAGACCTTCGTCGCCCGGTACGCCTCCGCCACCGCGGTCTGGAAGGTGCGGTCCGCGGTGAGCACCGCGTCGTTCTTGTAGATGCGGACGTTGGGGTCGTTGCGGGCCACCTCCAGGTTGATGGCCAGCTGCTCGGTCTCGCTCTGCTCGGCGATGATGCGGGCGGCGCCGTTGCGCAGGCTCTGCACGCGGCCCAGCCGTTCGGAGAGGGTGAGCTCGGTGGCGTAGGCCTCAATCTCCAGCTCCTTGAAGCCCAGCACCATCTCCGCGACCTTGGCGTTGGAGTCCACCGTCGCGTAGTCGCAGGGGCGGTTGAGCATCCAGCGGGCGCCCTCGCGCTGGATGCTGCCAATCTCCCGCTTGGCCACCGCGATGGCGATGTTCGCCGCGATGGAGACGTAGGTCTCCGTCTGCGCGGCCGCTTCATACGCGGCGATGCCCAGGCCGGCCTGCGGGCAGTCGGTGCCGCCGGCGGTGCCCACGATGGTCATGCACTTCCCTAAGTTCGCCAGAATGGCCGCCTGGTTGGTGGCGTCCTTCACGTAGTTGATGGCCGCCTCGGCGACGCTGATGACCGTCTCCAGGTCCCCGACTTTGTCCTCGATGGCGAACTGGTACTCCACGGTCTCGCTCAAGAGCGCGCACTGCGTCCTCACCCGCTGCGTCTCCAGCGCAATCCGTTCGCGCAGGTTTTCGTAGCGCACGCGGACCGCGGCGAAGTCCGTCACCACCTTGTCCACGTCGGTCAGCGCCTGAAACAGCTCGCCGTTGCCGGCCAGGCCGCAGGGGTTGCCGATGAGCTTCGCGCGTTCGTTCAGGTAGGCGTACTTCGGCACGGCGGGGTAGATGCGCCCGTCGGTGCCGGTGAACGTCCCGCAGACCGTGGCCAGCTGGTTCTCGTAGTTGTTGCGGATGGAGACCAGCTCGCTCTGGAACGCCGCGGTGTCCGTCTCGAACGCGCGGCTGCCGCTGAGCGCCAGGTCCTCTTTCTCCGAGGCCACGGCCAGCTGCGCCTTGGCGGAGGAGAGCACCTTTTCGAACGCGTTGGCGTCCGACGCGTCCAGCGCAGGGAAGGGGATGTAGTCCGGCTGGAAGCCGAAGAGCGTCTGGCTGTCGGTGATGGCCTGGTAGCTCTCCCGCATCGCCAAAAGCGCGGAGCTGTAGACCAGCTGGCCGAACTCCACGCGCTCCACCAGCTGCGGCCGGTCCTCCGGCTGCACGATGTCGCCCAGCTTCAGCATCATCCGGGAGAGGATGATGGATTCGAGGTAGGCGGCCGTATAGCTGCGCTCCACCACCCGGCGCGCGAGGTCCGGGCGGTTGAAGGCCTGATAGCGGCGCGCAATCTCGCTCCACGCGCGCGACTTCTGGCTGGAGGCACGCACCAGCCGGTCGAAGTAGGAGACGACGGTGTCCTTGTTGATGAAGCCGCTGGTGCCCATCCCGCCGATGGATGTCCAGATGCGGGGGCTCAACGCATAGAAGCGGTCCAGCGCCTGCTGGTAGTACTGGACGGCCTGGTAGAGGCTGTAGAGCTCGTAGCCCGCGCCGCCCGAGAGGTCGATGCCGGTGGGCTCGAAGAGCCGGCCCTCGAAGGACACGATGGACGCGCCCGCCAGGTCAAATCGCGAGGAGAACGCGCGGGTGTACGACTCGTCGCCCATCATGATGAGCAGCTCCGCGTTCAGCCGTTCGAAGCCGTCGTGAATGATGGGCAGGGGGAGCGTGGGGTCCAGCTCGGACTCGAAGGAGAAGTTGGTCTTGAGGTAGAGCTGCAGCGCCAGGCGGGAGCCAGCGGAGAGGTTCCCCCAGCTGCCGGTGTAGAGCGCGATGGCGCAGTTCACCCGCTGCTGGGCGCGCTCGATGGCGGCCGGGTCGTAGCAGTAGGGGATGGCGTCGGACGCGTCCGGGCAGATTTGCGGCGCGAAGCCCACGGACTTGCCCTGCCGGTTGCGGAAGCGCGTCTTGTAGCGGAAGGCGTTCTCCACCTCGGTGCGCAGCGGCAGGAAGGCGGCGCGGGTCTCTGTCGCGCTGTAGAAGTCCTTGTCCGCGCGCAGGTCCAGCCGGTTGAGGCTGCAGTAGGCCAACGACGCGCTGGTGCACCGCCACACCGGATCCAGCGCCAGGGCGTGGAGCCGGTTCGTCTTCCAGGTGTTGAGCGTCTGCTGGCAGGTGCCGCGGGTGACAATCTGCCCGGGGCTGGTGCCGGCCACGAAGGCCTGCTGGCAGGGGAGGTTGGCGAAGTCGTCCTGCGTGGGCGCGGTGACGCTGGCGCTGCCCACGGTGAAGTACTGCACGCGGCTGCCGGCGGGGCAGGCGACCTTCTGAGGCGCGGCGCCCTTGTCCAAAGGCCCGCCGTCGAAGAGGCCAGTGTCCTCGCAGTAGTAGTGGACCTTCACCGGGTCTGCCGGCGCGAGCTTCACCGGCGGCCCGGCCACCTGCCGCTGCCCGGTCACCAGCGTGTCCGCCAGCGCGTCCAGGCCGGTCGGCGTGGTGGGGAAGGTGGCGCTGCCGGTGGCGGCCTGGAGGACCTCCGGGCTGCAGCTGATGGCCAGCAGATTCGTCGGCGGGGTGCGCGTGTCGGCCGAGGCGCCGGGCGTGTACGCCAGCGGGTCTAAGTCCGCGGGCGCGCGGTTGAGCACCATCAGGCCGTAGGCGGAGAAGCCGCTGCTGTCGCTGGCGTCGAGGAAGGAGGGGAAGCTCTCCTTGAAGAGGAGGATGAGGTCTTCGGAGTTGATGAGCGCGCCGTCCACCAGCTCCAGCTTCCGCTTGCGGGTGCGCCCGTCCGGGATGGGGTTGGCGGCCACCACGCTGTTGTTCAGCTCCTTCTCAGAGAGGCCGCCGGGCAGCAGGTTGTCCCGGCACTCGTAGCGGTAGCGCAGCCCGGTGGTGGAATCGACATCGGTCTGTGCGGTGAAGCCGGGCACCAGCCAGGGCGTGCGGACCAGCGTGAAGGTGGACTTGCCCTGCCCGTCCTTGGGCGCCGCGGCGCAGCCGGTGTCGCTGGCGGTGGTGACGTAGCGCCCGCCCACCAGGATGTCGGAGCTGAACGCGGCGATGGGGCAGATGACGCCCGTCGCGCGCGGCGTGCAGGCGGTGGGGTCCGTCTCGAACGTCAGCCGCACCGCGGGGTCGCCGGATTCGTGCAGCGAGTCCGCGGTGACGATTTTGCCGATGAGGCCGCGCCCGCCGCCCGCCGGGTCATCTTTGAGGTTCATCGCCACCGGCAGCTGCGTGGCGCCGGTGGGGATGGGGTACGTGCTGAGCGACTGCGAATAGACGGAGTAGCCCTGCGGGTTGGAGTACGGGTAGCACGCGACCGTGTCGTTGGTCGGCGAGCAGAGCTTCTTGACCGACGCGTCCTTCCAGGAGCCCAGCTGCGTGGACTTAATCATCGCCTTCAGCTCATCGAGCGACATCCCGCCGCTGCGGAAGAGCGCCCACTTCTGGATGAAAGCGTTCTCCACCTGCAGCAGCGCAGAGGCGCTGGAGCGGTCCTGCGCCCAGGCGTCCAGCCCGGTGCTCGGGAAGTTGGCGAAGTAGGTCATCTTCCCCCGCCACTGGCCCTCCGGCCGCTCCAGGTACTTCAAGTCCACCCGCTGCGCGCCCAGCTCCGGGTTGGTCACCTCCAGCGCGCCGTCCCACCGCTTGAGCGTGCGGTTCACCGCGCCGCCGACCTTGAGGGTCACCTTTGCGCCCGCGTCCACCCGGACGGTCAGCTCCTGCACGGCGGCGAGCGCGTCCGCGTCCTTGGCCAGCGTCAGCCAGTGCAGCGGGTTGTCGGTCACCTGCGTGGTGGTGCCGTCCTTGTACTCGCGGTGCGACGCCTTGCGGACCTTGAACTCCTTGGAGACCGGGCTGTTGTTGGTGAGCTCGAAGCTGCCGGTCAGCTTGAGGTTGGTGAAGGCGAGCGAACGGGTGCTGAGCGGGAAGGTGCCGGTGACGGTGCGCTGCGCGGGGCCGGTGGGCGGCGCCACGTCCGCGCAGTAGCCCGCGTTGCCGTCCGAGGTGAGGCAGGCGGTGCCCGGGCCGCAGGCGGAGCTCGCGGTGGTGCACGGCGTGCGGCAGACGTGCCGGTAGCAGCCCAGGCCCGCGCCGCAGTCCGCGTTCACCTCGCATTCGGAGTAGCAGCCGCCGCCGATGCAGCTCTGGTGGTCCGGGCAGTCCGAGCGGAGCTTGCAGGTGGGCGGCGCGCCGCCGGGCGCCACGCAGGAGCCGGACACGCAGGTGGTGTCTGCCAGGCACCCGTCCATCAACCCCTCCGCCGAGCAGGCCGAGAGGCTGCCGTCCGCGCGCACCAGGTCCGCCTTGCAGGGCGAGTAGCAGCGGGGAGAGACGGGCGTGCAGCCGGCGGCGCCGGGGACGCAGGTCTGGCAGCGGTTGGCCAGGCACACCGCGGAGAGCGGGCCCGCGGGCACCGTGCACGTCCCGTCCTCCTTGCAGCCGCAGCCGGGCGCGCCGGGCGTGCACTCGGGCGGCGCGCAGGAGGCGAGCGAAAGAAGACAGACCACGGCCCATACCGACGACGAACTCAGAAGACGCATCCGAGAACCCCGGCCGACCTTGGAGAGGACGCCGACGATAGCTGAGCGTTCAGCGGGCAACGGCTCGTTCCGAATGTAGGCGCACATGGGCCGGGGGCGATTGCATCCGCGGTGCCTGCGCGAGGCGGTCTGCGAGGGGCGCCGTCGCCCTCGGCCGAGCGCGCCGGCGGGGTGCAACAAGGGGCCGTCACGCTGTAACCGCCAGCAGGTGCGCGTTTCAGGCGCGCAAGCCCACCTCTGCTTACCGGGCGATGCGTCTCTACGGCTGCCGGAAGGCGTCCGGGTCCAGGGCGAAGCGCTTCATCCAGCGGTGGACCTGCATGCGGGCCTTGCCCAGCTCCAGCGCCACGGCGGAGACGTTCCCTGCGTGCTTCTTCAGCAGGGCCTTGAGGCGGGCTTCGAGGTCCGCGTCTTCAGCCGCGTCCAGGATGCGCTGGGCTTCGGGCTCGCCGATGTCGAAGGTGGGCTCCAGCGTGGAGTCGTTCGACAGCGTGGCGGCGGCGAGCAGCGCATGCTCCAGCTCCCGGATGTTGCGCGGGTAGGGCGCGGCGAACAGGCGGCGGGCGGCGGACGTCCGCAAGGAGAGCTCCCCGCGCTCTGGCAGTCGCCGGGAGAGGATGGCGGAGAGCACCACGCCCAGGTCCTCGCGGCGCGAGCGCAGGGGCGGAAGGCGCAGGGTGAAGCCGGAGAGGCGGGCCAGGAGGTCTGCGCGGAAGGCGCCGGTCGCCGCCATGGCTTCGAGGTCCCGGTGCGTGGCGGCTACCACCCGGACGTCGACTTTGACCGGCTTCGTCGCGCCCAGCGGGAGGACCTCCTGCTCCTGGAGGACGCGTAACAGCGCCGCTTGGGCGTCGCGGTGCAGCTCTCCGATTTCGTCGAGGAAGAGGGTCCCGCGGTCTGCTGCGCGGACCAGGCCGGGTCGGTCCCCTTCGGCGCCGGAGAAGGCGCCCTTGCGGTAGCCGAGGAGCTCAGAGGCCACCAGCGCAGAGGGGAGGGCGCCGCAGTTGACCGGGACGAAGCTGCCGGGCCGGCCGGAGAGGGCGTGGGTTGCGCTGGCCACCAGCTCTTTGCCGGTGCCGCTCTCGCCGCGGACCAGGACGGGCAGCGGGCTTTTGGCGAACCGCTTCAGCTCCTCGAAGTGGGCGGCCAGCTGCGGAAGGAGGGTGGTCAGGCCCGGGTCTTCGCCTCGCGCTTCCACGATGGCCGGGGCTCCCGGCTCTGCCAGGCAGGCGGAGCGGAAGAGCAGGAAGCTGCGGCCCAGCTCGATGAGCGCGCCGTCCTCGAGCGGGGAGGTGCCGGTCACTGCGCGGCCATTGACCCGCGTGCCGTTCTTGGAGCCGGCGTCGGCGAGGAGGGCTCTCCGGTGCTCCAGGCGGACTTCGCAGTGGGCGGAGGAGATGCGCTCGTCGGGGAGCTCCAGGGTGAGGATGGCGCCGTTCAGGGTTGCCGTTCGGGCGTCTCCTCGGCCGATTCGGACCGTGTCCACGCCTTTGAGGCAGAGGCGGAGGCCGGGCGCGTTCAGGCGGTTGCACTGGAGGACGACGAAGAGATGGGGTTGGGGGACGGCGACTTCGTTGAAGGTGGAGCCGTGGCTGCCGGATTGCGTTTGCGTGCTCATCAGCGTTCGGCTCCTCGGTCGCGTGAACGTAGCCCGTCCCCGTCCCTCCCAGAACCGACGGGGCAACGCCTGCGCGGCCAACGCCAGCTACGGCGCGCCCCTCAAGCCGAACGGGGCCTCACTCCCCTCGCCCCGTGCCCGCTTCATCAGCGCTTCGTACGTGGCATCCCCCCTGAGCACCGCCAGGTCCGTATCCTCCGCAAGGTGCGCCCGGTCCCTCGGCTCCAGCCCATGGTCCAGCGCCAGCGCAATATGCGTTAGCGCCTCCGCCCTCCGCCCCATCCGCGCGTACGTGCAAGCCAGGTCGTAGTACACGCCCGCAACGTCCGGATGGTCCGGCCCCATCCTGCGCTGCCGCTCCACCAGCACCTGCCTGAGCAACCCCTCCGCCTCCTGCCCCCGCCCGCGTGCCAGCAGCACCTGCGCCAGCGCGGACCGTGAGCCGAGCGTGATGGGATGACCCTGCCCGAGCACCCGCTCCCGGATGGAGAGCGTCAGCCGGTGCTCCGCCTCCGCCTCCTCCAACCTCCCCACCATCCGCAGCGCATTGGCGTGGTTGTTCATCGAGCTCAGCGTCTCCGGGTGCTCCGGGCCCAGCGTGCGCCGCCGGATATCCCGAATCTTCGCATTCAGCGCCTCGCACTCGGGGAAGCGGGCAAGGTCGAACAAGTCATTCGCCAGCGAGTGCATGGTCTGCAGCGTGTCCGGGTGCTCCGGTCCCAGCACCCGTTCGCGCACCCGTAGCGCCTCCCGGTCTTGCGCCTCCGCGTCCGCCACGCGCCCCAGCCGCTGATACGTGGCCGACAACCCGTTGCGCGCCCACGCGGTGTCGCGGTCCTCCTCCCCCAGCGCCTTCCGGCGAGCAGCCAAGACCTGAAGCCACAGCGGCTCCGCCTCCTGGAATCGCCCCTGCTCATGAAGGTCATCCGCCACGTGGCCCATCGACACCAGCGTGGCCCGCGCGTCCGGCCCCAGCACCCGCCGCCGCGCCTCAAACGCCTCGCGGTGCAGCGCCTCCGCCTCCTGGAAGCGGCCCTGGTCCCTCACGGCATTGCCCAGCGTATTCAGCGTGACCAGCGCCTGCGGGTTGTCCGGCCCCAGCGCCGCCCTCTCCCGCGCCAGCACTGCGCGGGCGAGCTTCTCCGAATCCGCGTAGCGCCCCTGCGCGAAGAGCACGGAGGCCACCGCGCTGGACAGGCGCAGGCTCTCCGGGTGCTCCGGCCCCAGCAGCCGTTCACGTGTGGCGGCGGCGCGCTCCAACAGCGGCTGCGCGCGACTGTAGAGGCCCAGCTGTTGATACGCCTCGCCCATCGTCTTCATCAGGCGCGACTGCAGCTCCGGGTCCTGCGCCAGCCCGCGCTCCACCTCCGCGGCGGCGCGGTCCAGCACCTCCCTCGCGGTGACGGTGTTGCCCTTGGCCTCGCTGGGGTCCAGCAGCGCGAACATCCCGGTCATGAACTGCGACACGCGCTCCGCGGTGGCGGCCTCGCGGTTGGCGCGGTCCCTCTCCGCCACCACCCGGCGCACGCTCACCGTGCCGAGAACGAGCAGCGCCACCCCGAAGGCTCCGGCCACCGCCAGCGGCCGCGCGTTGCGCCTCAGCCAGCGCAGGAGCAGCTCCCGGGGCGAGTACGCGTGCGACGCGAGCAGCCGCCCGGTCTGGAAGCGCTTCACCTCTTCTGCGAGCGCCTTGGCGTCCGCGTAGCGCTCCGCCGGCTCCCGCGCCATCGCCCGCGCCACGATGGAGGCCAGCTCCGGAGGAATGCCCGGGTTGCGCTCGGAGAGGGCAGGCGGTGGCCCCTGCAGGACGCCGTCTGAGGTGGCGCGGGCGGAGTAGGGCGCATTCCCGGAGAGCAGCTCGTACAGGATGGCGCCCAGCGCGTAGACGTCCGTCCGGAAATCCACCGCCAAGCCCTTCGCCTGCTCCGGGCTCATGTACATCGGCGTGCCCACGACGGCGCCCGCACGGGTGAGGTGGCCGTCCTGAGGCGAGGGCCTCTCCCCTTCGTCCGCCAGCTCCGGCGCGTTCAGGTCCTTGGCCAGCCCCCAGTCAATCACCACCGTGTCGCCGAACTCGCCGAGCAGGATGTTGGAGGGCTTCAGATCCCGGTGGATGACCCCCTCGCGGTGCGCGTAGGCCAGCGTCTCCGCCACGCTGACGAAGGCGGGCAGCAGCGCCAGCCGCTGCGCGAGCGCCGGGGCGCGGGTGAGCGCCTGGTCCAGCGGCTCGCCGTGCACGCGCCGCATGACGAGGTACGGCTCGCCGGACGCGCGGCGCGCCAATTCGTAGACGGAGACGATGCCCGGGTGCTGCAGGCGCGCGGTGAGCAGCGCCTCCCGCTCGAAGCGGCGCAGGGAGGTCTCGGTGGCGCTGAGCGCCTCCTTCACCGCCACCTCGCGGCGCAGCACCTGGTCCCGGGCGACGAAGACGCGGCCCATCCCTCCGCGGGCCAGCTCCGACACCCACTCGTAGCGGCCCGGCAGCTCCGAGGGGCGCGCGGGCCCGTCCAGCTGCGGCAGCTCCTCCACCACTGACGTGGCGCTTCGGGTCAGCTCTCCCATGGGCGCCAGAGCGTAAGCGAAGCGGGCGGCCCGCCGCCTGCGCCTACATGGCGCCCGCCCGGGCCCGCCCCAGACTCGCGCTCCGAGCATGGCGTCGGCGAGCGACTGCGCGAACCTCAAAGTGCTGCCCTCCACTGCGCCGCAGTCCGCGGGCCCGGCCGGAGCGGTGACGGGGTAGGCTTTCGCGCATGCGAGAGATTGTCATCGAAGGCCCAGGAAAGAACGCGCTGGGCTCCCCTGTGATGCACGCGCTGCTCGGGGAGCTGGAGCGCGCGGGCGGCGGGCCGGTGCTGCTCACCGGGAAGGGTGACGCGTTCAGCGCCGGGCTGAACCTCAAGGAGGTGGCCCGCCTGGACGGCGCCGGGATGGAGGCCTTCCTCAAGACGCTGGAGCAGCTCATCAACGCGCTCTTCACCTACCCGGGGCCGGTGGTCGCCGCGGTGAACGGGCACGCCATCGCCGGCGGCTGCGTGCTGGCGCTCTGCGCGGACCATTCGGTGGCGCGGGCGGACCCCGACATCCGGATTGGCCTCAACGAGGTGGCGCTGGGGCTGGAGTTTCCCCCGGGCGTCTTCCGGATGCTGCGCACCCAGCTGGCGCCGGAGCGGCTCAACCGTGCGGTGCTGGCCGCGGAGCTGGTGCCGCCGCGGCGCGCGCTGGAGCTGGGCCTCATCGCAGAGGTGACGGAGGGAGACCTCCTGACCGTGGCGAGGGAGCGCCTGGCCGCGCTGGCCGCGCACCCGCCCGCCGCCTTCGCCGCCGCCAAGCGGATGCTGCGCGGCGAGAGCACCGTGCACCCGGAGGACGGGCCGGCCATCAAGCGGATGCTCGCCAGCTGGACCTCCCTGGAGCTGCGGGCGCGCGTCGGAGCGATGCTGGGCGGCAAGGGCTGACCCGTCCATTGGGGGGCGCCGCTGGGGTGGCCAACCCCCAGCGCTGACTGGGCGCGCAGGTGAGTCCCCAGGCGTGGCGGCCCCGTTCCCTCCGGCCTCCAGGGCACATCGGTTGCTCTTCTCCAGGGCCTGCCATGGAGGCCCGGGTGCGAGCACGTGCGAGCGACACCGATGTGCGGTTGAAGGGCGTGCCTCCGTTCGCCCCTAATCGGGGCTTCCGTTGTCCGGAGGTCGTCATGTTGAACCGCCTGGCCCTCGTGGCCGGGCTCCTCGTTGCGCTGCCTGCCTTCGCTCAGCAGGCGACGTGTGAGAGCCCTGCCTCGCCCCCGGTCGAGCGCCACCTGCGCCAGCTCTACCTTGACCTCCTCGGCCGTCCGCCGACCATCGACGAATACCGCGCGGCGCAGGCGAAGGGCGCCGTCGCCCCCGCCGACGTGCGGGAGTTGATGACCCGGGAGGAGTTCTACGACCGGATGCGCGGGTACCACCGCGCGCTGTTCCGCGCGAACATCTCCGCCTCCGTCTACAACAACGGCGACGCGCGGCTCAACGGCACCGGCACCGCGCCCCGGCCGTACAGCATTGGCGGCAACCCCTCCGCCACGCTGCGCGGCCGCAACGGGGTGCTCTGCGACGGCAACATCCTCCAGAGCGACTGCAACGCCTTCAAGGAAGACCCGCACTCGGAGCCCGCCAGCAAGACGTGCTTCGACAGCAACCAGGTGCCGCTGCCGGTCAGCTACGACTACGACACCAACTTCTACACCTGCACGCGGCTGGACGTGACGGACACCACCATCACGTCGTGCGACGTGGCGGTGACCAAGGGCGCGCTCGCCGCGGACCTCCTCTACTTCTGCGACATGCGGCGCGACGCCAACAACGTCCTGCACCCGCACACCTGCCTGCCGGACGCGGCCAAGCCCAACACCGCCGCGCTCACCGCCCGCGTGCTGGAGCCGGTCACCAACCGCGTCATCGCCTTCCAGAACCCCACGGCCGGGTCGTCCCTGCCGCAGCTGGACCGCTGCACGTTGAACCTCACCCTGCGCAACGGCGTGCGCGGCTCCTACGCGGTGCAGCGCGGCTGCGTCCAGCGCGAGGGCTACGTGACCGCGCCCTCTCCGTTCTGGGAGCCGGCCACCCGGCCCCAGGTCGCGATGTGCGCCATCGAGGCGCAGACCCGCGCGGTGAACCCGGCCACGCTGGAGAGCTGCGAAACCAACCGCTTCCTGGGCGACCGCAGCTGCGGCTGCGGCGTGGCGGGGCGGCGCTGCGAGTCCGGTGACAATGCGGTCCACAACGCCCGCGTCGCCGCCTTCAACAGCGAGCCGGAGCTCATCGCCGACTCGGTGCTCCGCCGCGACGAGCCCTACTTCAACATCCTCACCACCCGCAGGTCCTTCGTGAACGGGCCCATCGCGTCGCTCTACCGCGCCGCGCAGGGCTTCACGGTGTTCGCGCTCTCCCCGCCGGTGGACGCCGCCGCGGTGCCGAACGTGGGCTACGCGGACGCCGCGACCTGGTCCGAATACCTGCGCGGCCCGCAGCACTCCGGCGTGCTCACCACCCCGGCCTTCCTCCTGCGCTTCCCCACCCAGCGCGCGCGGGTGAGCGAGTTCTACGAGGCCTTCCTCTGCAAGACCTTCGTCCCGGCGCCCAACGCCCGGCTCCCCGCGGCGGATGACAGCTGCAACCGCGAGAACAACCTCGCCAAGCGCTGCGGCTGCAACTACTGCCACGCCACCATTGAGCCCACGGGCGCGCACTGGGGCCGCTACGGCGAGCGCGCCGCCACCTACCTCGACGCGGCGGCCTACCCCCGCCTGGACCCGCGCTGCCGCGACTGCGCGCTCAACGGGGACGCCAACTGCGGCGGCGAGTGCGCCAACTACGTGATGCAGGCCTACGACGGCGACGGCGCCGAGTCCCTGGGCATGCTCAAGACCTACCTGTACCGGACGCCCTCCGAGGAGGCGAACATCGAGGGCGGCCCGCGGCTGCTCGTCGAGCGGATGGCGCAGACCGGGGACCTGGAGCGCTGCGCGGTCCGCCGCGTCTGGAGCGAGTTCCTCGGCCGGCCGATGAGCCAGCAGGAAGACCAGATGTACCTGGACTCGCTGGTGCAGGGCTTCATCCAGGACAACCGCCGGATGAAGTCGCTCATCGAACGGGTGCTGTCCACCGACGCGTACCAGAGGGTTGACTGATGAAGACCCGAATCCTGATTGCCCTCTTGAGCCTCGCCGCCTGCGCCCGTCCCCCCGCGGAGGCGCCCGCGCAGCTCACGCCGGTGGAGGTGGCCGCGGATCCCGCGGTGGTGCCGCTGCCGGACCCGGAGCTGCAGGGCGGCCACATCGGCCGGGCGCCGCGCCGCCTCACCGTGGCGCAGCTGAAGGCCTCCATCCAGGTCACCACCGGCCGGCAGTGGTCGCAGATAGACACCCTGGCCACGTCGCTGGGGAAGGCGGACTTCGCGGTGGTGAACTCGGAGAACACCGAGCCCAACCTGGTCTTCGCCAAGTTCCTCGAGGACGGCGCGCGCGAGGTCTGCCTGGCCACCGCGGCGGCGGACTTGGGCAAGCCGCTGGCGGCGGACCGGGTGCTCTCGCGCGAGGTGCCGGACGGCATCACGGACCTGCGCCGGATTGAGGCCGCGGCGGTACGCAAGAACCTGGTCTACCTCTCCACCCGCTTCTGGGGCGCGCCGCTGGCAGGCCCCGAGCTCGAACGCTACGCGACGACGTTCGTCGCGCTGGCCAACCGGGCGATGACCATCAACAAGCGCGACCAGGCGTGGGGCTCCATCTGCGTGGCCCTGATGACCGACCCGCGCTTCCTCAGCTACTGACCAAAGGCTCTCGCCATGAAGAGACCGAACCCTTGCTTCCCCCGCCGCAGTTTTCTGAAAGCGGCCTCCGCCTTCGCCGGCAGCTCCCTGATGGGCGGCCTGTCGTTCAAGGCCTTCGCGCAGGCGAGCACGCTGGCGCCGGCGGACCGCTGCTTCGTCTTCGTCTACTTCGGCGGCGGCTGGGACCAGCTGTTGGCGCTGGACCCCAGAGACCCCACCGTCTTCACGGCGGAGCGGCTGGCGGAGACCCGCATCCTCCCCGGCTACAGCCTCATCAATGACACCTCGTTCCCCGTGATGCCGGTCCTCCCTGCAGAGCGCCCCGGCGCCGGGCCCAGCAAGATTGCGTTCGGCCCGGCCATCGGCCGGCTGGCGGACCACTACGACCTGATGACCGTGGTGCGCGGCATCAACATGGCCACGCTGGCGCACGAGGTGGGCTACCGCTACTTCCTCACCGGCAAGTCGCCGGTGGGCAGCGCGGCGCGCGGCTCCTCCACCGCCACGGAGATTGTCGGGCAGATGATGCCGCGCGTCCCCATCCCCTCCATCGCCTACGGCGTGGAGTCCTACAACGACCGCTACGCCGGCGCGGCCAACGCCCTGCGCGTGGCGCGCTCCGCGGACCTGCTGCTCACGCTCTCCCCCAGCAAGACGCTGCTGGACAGCGAGATTGAGAAGCAGCTGGTGGACCTGCGCGGCCAGCCGGTCACCTGCGAAGCCCAGGCGTTCGACACCCGCGGCCTCGTCTCCACGTACGCCAACTCGCGGGACCAGATGTCCACCGTGCTCTCGCAGAAGCTGGACAATGCCTTCCGCTTCGAGCTCGCGGAGAACGCCCCGGTCCGCGCCACCTACGGCCTGCCGGCCACCGGCCCGTACGACACCGCCGCCGGGCGCGCCGCCCTGGTGGCCACCGCCCTCAAGCGCGGCATCAGCCAGTGCGTCTCCATCAACCTGGTGGGCGGGCTGGACACCCACTTCGGCACCCAGCTGGCGCACGCCACCAGCTTGCGCACTGGCTTCAATGCGCTGGCGGACCTGGTCTCTGACCTGCGCGCCAGTCCGCATCCCTCAGGCGGAAACTTCATGGACCACACCACCGTGCTCGCCTTCTCCGAGTTCGCTCGAACGCCGCTCATCAACAACACCGGCGGCCGGGACCACCACCTGTGCAGCTCCGCGCTCCTGATGGGCGCGGGCGTCGCCCACAACACCGTGTTCGGCGCCAGCGGCGACATCTCCATGGCGCCCGCGCTGGTGGACTTGAAGACCGGGAGGGTCTCTCCCGACGGCCAGCCGCTCTACCCGGAGCACGTCATCGCCACTGTGCTCGCGTCCGCAAAGCTCGACTACTCCATCTTGCGGATGGACCCGCTGCGCTCCCTCCTTGCCGGATGAGGCCCATGCGCGCGGGGGTTGCGACGGCCTTTCTCTGGGCGGTGTGCGGCTGCGGAAGCTCGCGGCCGGACATCACCCCGTTCGACGCGCTGCTGGTGGAGTCGGAGGCGGCGCTCTCCAGCGAGCCAGGCGTGGCGGATGAGTCCGGCGGCGGGATGTTCTTCACGGCTGCCGGCGAGCCCACCCGGCTGCGGCTGGACGGCAGCGTGGCGGCCCTCTTGCCCCACCCGGGCAACGCGGTGGCGCCGGGCAAGGTGAGCGCGCTGCGCCCGCTGGGCCCGCACAGCGCGCTGGTCAGCGCCGAGGGCGGCCTCTTCGTGGCGCAGGGTGGGTGGATGATTGCGCCCTCCTGGCGCGCGGCGCTCCCGGCCGACGGCGTGGTGGCCACGGCGATGTCGAACGACGGCACCGCGTGGATTGCCCACCAGCGCGGTTTGTTCCGCGTCAGCGACGGCGCGCTGCTGGAGCTGAAGCTGGATGGGCAGCCGCTGGAGGGCGTCACCGGCATCGCCGCGGCGCCGGCGGAGGATGGCGCCAGCGCTCTCTGGGTGGCCCAGGGAGACCAGCTGCGCGTGCTCGTGCAGCGCAGCAAGACGGAGCTCGTTGTCCGGACCTCGTCGCGCGCGCTCAAGGGCATCCGCCAGCTCAAGTCGCTCACCCCGTCGTCGACGTCCTTGGGAGAGCTGTGGGCGGTGACCGAGCGCACGCTGGAGCGGCGGTCGATGGAGGGGTGGTTCACGTATGAGCTCGGCGGGCCGCTGGACCAGGTGATGAGCGCGGGCCGCGTCCTCTGGGTGCGCGTGGGCGCGAAGCTCTTCCGCTACGAGGCGGACCGGACCGTCGCCACGGTGCAGGCCACGGCGGACCCACTGGGAACCGGAAAGTGGGAGGAGGCCGTGGGCATCCCGGGTGACGCGCCCGTGCTCCTGGGCGTGGACGCCAGCGGCGCGGCCTGGGTGCGC
This sequence comes from Myxococcaceae bacterium, assembly GCA_044230055.1. Lineage (GTDB taxonomy): Bacteria > Myxococcota > Myxococcia > Myxococcales > Myxococcaceae > JBGART01. The sequence goes on from JBGART010000013.1 coordinate 132,043, forward strand.
AGCGGCGAGAAGGCCTACTGCGTCAGCCGTGGCCGCACGCCGCGCATCTTCGGGCTCGACGATGCGATGAGGCTCTCCGCGGAAGAGGTGGTGGTGCACGCGGGCTTCCCGCCCGGGCCCGCGCCTACAAAGGTGCTCTACCGGCTGCAGGACGCGGAGGAGGTCGCCGCGCCCGCGCCCGGCTTCTCTCTGGGCGGTGAGGAGTCTGACGGGAGGCTGCGCGCGTTCTCCCTCGCTGGGCTGGCCGGTGGGCTCTACACGCTCTCCGCCATCGCCACGTATGACGACGGCACCTCGGCCAGGCGCACGCTGACGTTCGACTACCGCCCGGCCATCACGGAGACGCTCTCGTTCGAGAGGGACATCCAGCCCATCCACGTCGCCCGCTGCCAGAAGTGCCACCAGAGCGGCCCGGGCCGCGCGCTCGAGGGGCTGCCCGCGTGGAGCGCCAACGCCCAGCTTATCCTCGGCGCCGTGCGGGACCAGCGCATGCCCGCGGACGGCCCGCTCGACCCCGCGCTGGCCTTGAAGATTCAGCGCTGGGTGGCGGGAGGGATGAACCCGTGAGTCGCGCCAGGTCATACGAGGACGGCACTGAGAAACCGGCCGTGGCCGACCATTTCGTCGGAGGAGCAGCTGTCTCTCTGTGCGTCGCGCCCCCCGTTCGCCTCGAGGAGGAGACCGGGCCTGGCCGGCCATTTCGTCGGAGGAACAGCTCTTCTCAGTCGGGCGCCTCCCCCGTTCGCCTCGAGCGTTGCGCCGTCAGGCGCATAGTCGAGAGGTGGCGCAAACCCACGCACTGCACCTTGCCGCTTTGTCTCGAGCAGAGTGAAGCGGCCCATGAGCCAAGCTTCGGGAGCACTGCCGACGTCTCGACTATGCGCCTGACGGCGCAACGCTCGACGCGAACGGGGAGGCGAGCGGGCTTCCTCGCTGCCTTCCTCCTGCTGTCCGCCTGCGCGAAGCCGGTGTTGAACCCGCCGCCGGAGCCGGATGTGTGCGAGGGCGTGGGTCAAGTCGCCCTGAGCGTGCTGCCGACGCGGGTGCGGGTGAAGGAGCCGGCGCAGCTCATCGCCTCGGGCGGGAGCGGACACTACAAGTTCGGCGTGGAGGCGGGCGGCTCCAGCGGCGTCACGCACGGGGACCGCTTCGTCGCCGGCCTGACGCCCGGGACCGACAGACTCTTCGTGGAGGACGCGTGCGGCTCCCGCGCCACCGCCACGCTCGACGTGACCGCCGCGTTCGGCGTGAAGCCTGCGCGCGCCACGTTGAAGCCGCTCACGTCCTTCCAGGTCTCCGTGCAAGGGATGCTCGGCACCCCGGCTTTCACCCTCGTGCTCAACGGCTCCGGCGGGAGCGTGAGCGCCACGGGCATCTACACCGCGGGCGCCGCCACCGGCCTGGACATCCTCGCCGTCCGCGACGGGCTGACCGGGGACGAGGCGCTGCTGCAGTACCAGGTGACGCCCTCCGCGCGCTTCCGCGCCAGCCCGGCGCGGCTGTCGCTCCCCGCGGGCTCCCGCGCGCCGCTCTTCACCGCGGAGGGCTCTGACTCACCGGTGTGGTCCGTGATGAGCGGCGCCGGCGCGGTGGAGGGCAACACGCTGCAGGTCTCCGCAAACGCCACCGGCGCCCTCACGCTGGAGGCGAGGGACCCCTTCACCGGCGAGCGCGCCACCCTCTCGGTGCGCGTGCTGGACGAGTTGGTCCGCCCCACGCGGGCGCACGGCCGGCTCACCGACTTCGGCGCCTCCGTCACCGGCGACTTCGACGGCGACGGCGCGCAGGACCTGGCGCTGGGCGTGCCCGAGAGCGACCTGGGCCGTCCGCAGGGAGGCGCGGTGTTCATCTTCAAGGGCACCCCCGAAGGCCCGGGCGCGGAGCCGACGTGGGTGCTCAAAGGCAGCTCCGACACCGGCCAGTTCGGCGCGGTGCTGGCGGCGGGAGACCTGGACGGTGACGGCCGGGATGACCTCGCGGTCTCCTCGCCGGGCGCGGACGTCACCATCGGCGACTCCGGCGCGCTCTTCCTCTACCGCTTCACCGCCGAAGGCCCGGTGCCGCTGAGGGACCCGCTCACCGGCCTGGGCCGCGCGGGCAACTTCGGTGCGTCTTTGGCCATCGCGGATGTCGACGGCGACGGCGACAGAGACCTCATCGTCGGCTCCCCGGGCGCGGACCTGGCGCCCACCGCCACCGTCGCCCGGCGCGGCGTCATCGACCTCTTCCTCCTCCAGCGCGGCCAGCCGCTGCCGGACCTCGGCGCGGTGCGCCTGGGCGGCGCGGACCTGGCGCCGGACGGCAAGCTGCAGGCGAAGTCGGACCTGCGCCTGGGCCGCGCGCTGGTGGTGGCGGACTTCAACGCCGACGGCAAGGCAGACCTCGCCGCGCTCGGCACGGTGAACAACAGCCTGCTCGGCGGCACGCCGCTGGTCCGCAACCAGCCGGCGGTGGAGGTGTACTTCTCCCGCGGCGGCGCCGCGCCCTACGAGAGCAGCCCGGACCTCTTCATCCTGCCCACCAACACCGCGGATGGCTCCGAGGGCACCTATCGCCTGGGTGTCGCCCCGGCGTTCGGCCCGCGGCCCGCGCTGCTGATGGTGGTGGTGGATGGCGCGGACTCGCCGGACCTCTCCGCGATGGGCGGCAACAAGTCCGGCGCCAACGCCGGCGGCGTGCTGCTCTACGAGCTCTCCCGCTTCACGCCCACCGGCGCGGCGGCCAACCCGCCGCCGCAGCTGGGCCGCACGGACGCGTTCGCGCGCCTCTACGGCGACGCCGCTGGCATCAACGCCGGGCGCTCCTTCGCGGTGGCGGACGTGGACGGAGTGGCGGGCCAGGAGTTGGTGCTCGGCGCTCCGTACGCCGCCGGCGCCGGCGGCCTCACCAACACCGGCAAGCTCCTGGCGTTCCCGCTGGACGGGCTCACCGCGGGCGCCACGCTGAACAAGCCGCTGGACACCGTTGCGGGGCCCGCCCGGATGGACTGCCTGGGCGCGGCGCTGGCGGCCTGGACGCAGCCAGGAGGCGTGGGGCTGGTGTCCCTTGCCGCGCGCGCCTCCACGCCCGCGGGCGTCTTCACCGGGCGGATTGATTTCCTGGCGCGCACCGCGGCCCCGCTGGCGCAGTGGACGCGCCGCTCCGCCTCCGTGCCCGCGCGGCCCGCGGGCGAGCTGTTCGGCACCGCGCTGGCCGCGGCCCGGCAGCCCAGCGGCAAGACCGCCGTCCTGGTGGGCGCGCCGGGCTACGCAGGCCCGGGCTCCACCAACGACGGCAACGACCTCGGCGCCGGTCAGGCGTTCACCTTCGCAGCGGACGCGCCGGCCACCGCAGCGCTCGCCGCGGAGGGCGCCGGCTCTCCGCTCATCAAGGGCGGGAGGCTGGTGGGCGCGGACGTGGCCTTCACCGACTTCAACGGCGACGGGAAGCCGGACGCGCTGGTCGGCTCGCCTGCGCTCGCCGCGCCGGGCGCCAACGTCCGGGCGGCGGAGATAACGCCGCTCTACGAGGAGAACGCCAGCTGCGTGCCGGCCACGTCCACCACCGCGGGCGGCGTGCAGGTGCTGCTGGGACAGGACGACGGGAGCTTCAAGCCGGCCTACCGGGTCTGGGCGCCGCTGGACATCGCCGGCTGCACGCCGGTGGGGGACAGCAAGTGCCGGCGCGGCGGGATTGGCCGCGGGCTGGCCGGCGGGTTCGACTTCAACGGCGACGGGAAGCAGGACTTCGCGGCGCTGAGGAACAACGGCGTCGAGGTCTACCTCGGGCGCGCGCCAGACAGCGCCAACCTCGCCAAGCTGACGATGGTCTGCGACCCGGTGCTCACCACCGCCTATTCCGCGCAGAACACGTCGATGCCGGCGGGAGTGGGGGACCTCGACGGCGACGGCTGCGCGGAGCTGGCCTACCGCTACTCCGACGGCACCCGCGCGGGCGTGGTCATCCAGTTTGGCTTCGACGCGGGCGGCACGCGCTGTGGTGGACGTACGGCGCCCTCCAGCGTCCGGCTGGCCGGAGACTCCGAGGTGGGCCTGCTCAACCTCGGCTTCGGCGTGGCCATCGCACGCGCGGGCGACTTCCTAGGCGACGGGAAGGCACGGTTGGCCATCAGTGCCAGCACCTTCCCGGTCGACGGGCGCACGCAGCCGGCCGTGCTGCTGTACGAGGTCGCCGGGCTGGTGGCGCGCCGGCCGGCGAGCGGTGAGGCGCTGGTGGGCGCACTCGGCGACGGGCTTGTGCCCGCTGTGCTGGCGCACCCGGAGCGTCCGCCGAACTTTGGGCGTGCGCTGGCGGGCGACGTGGACCTCACGGGCGACGGCAAGCCGGAGCTCATCGTCGGCGTCCCGGGCTCCGGGTTTGCCGGGGAGGGGACCGGCGCGGTCTTCGTCTACCTCGGCGGGACGCTCTCCGGCTCCAGCGCAGAGCCGCTGCTCATCGCCGCGGGAGACGCGTCGGAGCGCGGGCAGTTCGGTCAGGTCCTCTCGCTGGCCCGCGGTGCGACGGGAGCGCCGGTGCTCACCATCGGCGCGCCGGCGAGCTACCGCACCGGCACGCAGAACGGCGCTGCGTTCGCGTTGCCCCTGGGGTTCTAGTTCTCAGCACAGCGTCGTCTCCCCGTTCGCGTCGAGCGTAGCGCCGCGCAGCGGCGCGTAGTCGAGACGTGGCAGGGCCCACGCACGCTCTCTTCGCGCTCTCGGATCTCGCCGACAGGCGGGAGTGCGCTGCGCCCTCCGTGTGCAGTGCCGTCGTCTCGACTACGCGCCGCTGCGCGGCGCCACGCTCGACGCAAACGGGGTTGCAGGTGGAATCAGTTCGATCCGGGCGGAGCACTAGTCCGGCACCAGCTTGCCGTGCTCATGCCAGAGCAGCGGGACGCCGAAGTGGTTCGCCATGCGACGCAGCCCGGCTTCGCCGTCGGCGCCCGTTCGCCCGGAGACGACGACGACGGCGCGGAGGTCTCTGTCGAACTTCACGTCGCCGTGAATCTGGCCCTCGACGTAGGACCAGTCGGGGAGCCTCCGGACGTCCCCCTTGAGGAGGTAGTCAAAGATTTGCCGGAAGTGCAGGTAACTCAGCCTTGGGTCCGCCAGCACTCGGGCCATGTGCTCGGTGGTGCCCAGCGTCTGGAGGGTGTCCGTCGCTTCGGAGTTGGTGGGAGCGAGCGAGGTGCGGACATTCACCTCCGGCTTCAGGTCCAGGAACGCCGTCCCCCAAACGGAGGAGGCCCCCGTCACATAGGGGCCCTCTGCATTCAAGGCCGAGTACTTGGGCCGCGGAACCGCGCGCGTATCGGTGGGATACAGGCCCTCGAACAGGGTTGATTCCTTCTCCTGACCTCGGGCGTTGTAGTGACCGTCGCGGATGAAGGAGTCCGCGATGTACGCATGGCTCAAGAGGAACTTTTGCGGCCTGAAGTAGATGGTGAGGTTGCCGCGCTGGGCGATTTGTTCGAGGACGGTCTGGGCTTCGGCGTCCGTGTAGCCGAGGTCTCGGGCCCGGTTGAGGAAAGCGGGCATCGCCGCCGCCGAGGAGATGGGCGCCCGTTCGTGCAGGCGCTGGACGACCTTCAGCTGGGTGGGGTTCAGCGTGGCCATCTGCTCGTCGCGGGCGACCTCCAGAGCGCGCGCAGCCCGCGCGGCCTCCGTCACCGCGGGGGCCGCCTTCCGGTCCACCTCGTCGACGATGGTGAGCGTGGGCTTGGGCGCGCCGAGCGCCGTCTCCAGCGCGGCCCAGCGCTTCTCGTTCTCCGGGTTCATCCGGAGCCGGCCGAGCCCCTTGTCGAACACGAGGCTGCCCGAGGGAGACAGTCCGAAGGCGCTGTCGAAGTACGGCTTGGGGAAGCCGGCATCCACGGTGTAGGCGGCGAGGTCCGACTGGTAGAGGGGGGTGATGGCCTTGAGGAACTCCCAGGGCTTCAAGTCCGCGGCGTCTGCGCCTGCCGTGATGCGCGCGACGGTGTCTTCGAGTGAGGCGGCCTTGCCGTCGGGCCGGAGGTAGGGGCCCAGCGGGTTGGTGGTGAGCAGCGCCTTGAGGCGCTTGAAGGTGGCGCCGTCGACGGGGATGAACGCGCGGTTCGCTTCGAGAAAGCGCCCCATGAAGGCGAAGCGGTCTCCGCGCCCCTTGCCAGCCTGCTCGGCGCCAATCCGGCCCGCTTCGTGGAGGGCAATGGCCAGCCGGTAGAGCGGCGCGCTCAGCCCGTGCGCTGGGGGTTGGCTGGCGAAGGCGTGCTCGTAGCGTTCGCCCGCGCGCTGCAGGTGTTCCTGAACGGTCTGCTTCCCCTTCGGCGCAATCGCCAGCGCGTAGCCGTCCTCCAGGCGCGCGCCCCAGGGTGCTTCCAGCCGGCCCACGAGGCGAATGCCGTCCGCCGGAACGAACCGCACCGCCTGGAAGACCGGGACGAGCCCGTGGGGATCCGTGGCGGAGGGCGCAAAGCCTAGCAAGCTCACCGCTGGAGCCGCGCCCGCAGCGCTCGAAGTCGCGCGCGCTCTCGCGGCGGCGGTGACGACCTTCGAGGTGGCTGCGGTGGACGTCGTCATGGTCAGTCCGGGACCAGCTTGTCATGCTCATTCCAGAGCAGCGGGACGCCGAAGTGGTTGGCCATGCGGCGGAGCCCGGCCTCACCTACGGTGCTCGTTCGCCCGGAGACGCCGACGACGGCGCGGAGGTCGCGGTCGAACTTCACGTCGCCGTGAATCTGACCCTCGACGTAGGCCCAAGACGGGGCCTTTCGGATTTCACCTTTGAGGAGGTAGTCGAAGATTCGCCGGAAGTGCAGGTCTTCCAGCCTTGAGTCATTGAGCACCCGGGCCATGTGCTCAGTGGTGCCCAGGGTCCTCAGGGTGTCCTGCGTGTCGGAGTTGGTCGGGGCGAGGGAGGTGCGGACATTGACCTCCGGCTTCAGGTCCAGGAACGCCTTCCCCCAGTAGATAGCGGCACCCGACACATACGGTCCCTCCGCGTTCAACGCCGAGTACTTGGGCCGCGGAACCGCGCTTGTATCGGTGGGGTAGAGCCTCTCGAACATGAGATCTTCCTTCGTCTTGCCCTTGGCGGTGTACTGACCCGCGCGGATGAAGGAGTCCGTGATGAACCCACTGGGCGAGCCTCCAACCCCCGGTTTGAAGTAGATGGTGAGGTTGCCGCGCTGGGCGATGCGTTCGAGGACGTTTTGGGCTTCGGCGTCCGTGTAGCCGAGGTTTCGGGCCCGGTTGAGGAACGAGGGCATCGCCGCCGCCGAGGCGATGGGCGCCCGTTCGTGCAGGCGCTGGACGACCTTCAGCTGGGTGGGGTTCAGCGTGGCCATCTGCTCGTCGCGGGCGACCTCCAGAGCGCGCGCAGCCCGCGCGGCCTCCGTCACCGCGGGGGCCGCCTTCCGGTCCACCTCGTCGACGATGGTGAGCGTGGGCTTGGGCGCGCCGAGCGCGGTCTCCAGCGCAGCCCAGCGCCTCTCATTCTCCGGGTTCATCCGCAGCCGGCCGAGCGCGTTGTCGAACACCAGGTTGCCGGAGGGTGACAGGCCGAAGGCGCCGTCGAAGTACGGCTTGGGGAAGCCGGCGTCCACGGTGTAGGCCGCGAGGTCCGACTGGTAGAGGGGCGTGATGGCTTTGAGGAACTCCCACGGCTTCAAGTCCGCGGCGTCCGCGCCGGCCTTGATGCGCGCGACGGTGTCTTCGAGTGACGCGGCCTTGCCGTCGGGCCGGAAGTAGGGGCCCAGCGGGTTGGTGGTGAGCAGCGCCTTGAGGCGGTTGAACGTCGCGCCGTCGACCGGGAGGAGGGCGCGGTTGGCTTCGAGGAAGCGACCCATGAACGCGTGGCGCTCCCCCCGTCCCTTGCCGGCCTGCTCGGCGCCAATCCGGCCCGCTTCATGGAGGGCGATGGCCAGCCGGTAGAGCGGGGTGTTCAGCCCGTGCGCCGGGGGTTGAGTGGCGAAGGCGTGCTCGTAGCGTTCGCCGGCGCGCTGCAGGTGCTGCTGAACGGTCTGCTTCCCCTTCGGCGCAATCGCCAGCGCGTAGCCCTCCTCCAGCCGCGCGCCCCAGGGCGCCTCCAGCCGGCCCACGAGCGCGATGCCATCCGCCGGAACGAAGCGCACTGCCTGGAAGACCGGGACGAGCCCGTGGGGATCCACGGCGGAGACGAACCCTACGGGCGGAACCGCCAGACTGGCGCCGCTGGAGGGCGCCGCGGAGTGCGTCCGTGCGATGGCCACACGCCTGGCTGCAGAGGCGGAGGGGGGTGTCGTCATTCTGACCTCAGACCTTGGGTATCGCCCCGGGCGGGGCCCCGGTTTCGGCGGCTTTCGCCAACCGCCCTTACAGCGGCGTCAGGAGTCCCGGACGAGCTTTCCGTGCTCATGCCAGAGCAGCGGGACGCCGAAGTGGTTGGCCAGCCGACGCAGGCTCTTCTCCACTTTGCCGCTGGAGGGTTTGCTCACCCCCACGACGGCGCGGAGGTCGCGGTCCAGCTGCACGTCCCCGTGGACCTGGCCCTCCATGTACACCCGGCCCATAGAGAGCGGCCTTCGGAACTCGCGTTTGAGCAGGTAGTCGAAGACGCGCTTGAAGTGGTCATCGCTCACGCGCGGGGAGTGAAGCACCCGGGCCATATGGTCGGTCGTGCCCAGCGTCTTCAGGGTGTCAGTGCTGAGGGAGTTGCTGGGGGCGACGGACGTGCGGACGTTCACCTCGGGCTTCAAGTCGAGGAACGCGCTCCCCCATTCTCTCGAGGCTCCTGGCACATACGGTCCCTCGGCGTTCAGCGCCGAGTACTTGGGAGGCGTCGGCGCCCCGCGGGTGCGGGGGAGCTCATAGAAGTGCTCGAACATCAGCGGCTCTTTACGCTTCCCTTTGGCCTGGTACTCCCCGGCGGCGATCAGAGAGTCGCTGACGAGATCTCCGGACCGCGCGCGGGTCTCCGGGAAGAAGTAGATGGTGAAGGTGGAGTGGGCGGAGATTTTCTGGAGGACGGTCTGCGCCTGCGCTTCGGTGTAGCCCAGCGCTTTGGCGCGTCCGAGGAACGCCGCCATCGCCGCGGCCGAAGAGCGGGGCGCCTCCGCGTGCAGCCGCTGGACCACCTGCAGTTGGTTGCCGCTCAGCGTCGCCAGCTGCGCGTCCCGTGCGAGCTCCCGCGCGCGTGCGGCCTTGGAGGTCTTCGCGGCCTCGGCGGCGGCCTTCCGGTCCGCTTCCTCCACGATGGTGAGCTTGGGCTTGGGCGCGCCGAGCGCGGCCTCCAGCGCCGCCCAGCGTTTCTCGTTCTCCGGGTTCATCCGAAGCCGGCCGAGGCTCGTGTCGAACACGAGGTTGCCAGAGGACGACAGTTCGAAGGCGCTGTCGAAGTACGGTCTGGGGAAGCCGGCGTCCACGGTGTAGGCCGCCAGGTCCGACTGGTAGATAGGGGTAATGGCCTTGAGGAACTCCCACGGCTTCAGGTCCGCGGCGTCCGCGCCGGCCTCGATGCGCGCGACGGTGTCCTTCAGCGAGGCGGCCTTGCTGTCGGGGCGGAAGTAGGGCCCCAGCGGGTTGGTGGTGAGCAGCGCCTTGAGGCGATTGAACGTCGCGCCGTCGACGGGCAGCATCGCCCGGTTGGCTTCGAGGAAGCGCCCCATGAAGGCGTGGCGGTCCCCGCGTCCTTTGCCGGCCAGCTCCGCGCCAATCCGCCCGGCCTCGTGGAGGGCGATGGCCAGCCGGTAGAGCGGCGCGTTCAGGCCGTGTGCCGGCGGGAGTGCCGCGAAGGCGCGCTCGTAGCGCTGGCCCGCGCGCAGCAGGTGCGCCCGGACCGTCTGCTTTCCCCTGGGGGCGATCCGGATGGCGTAGCCGTCCTCCAGCCGCCCGCCCCACGGCGCGTCCAGTTTCCCCACCTGCGCGACGCCATCCGCCAGGACGAAGGGCGCGGCCTCGAAGACCGGGATGAGCCCATGGGGATCCGCCGCGGAGGTGCTGAACCCGCTCGGCGGCGCGGTGATCGCTGCAGCCACGTACTTCAACGCGGTGGCCACGCGCCGGGAGGCGGCGGCCAGAGGGCTGGGGGCAAGGGGGCGAGGAGGGCTCGTCATTCGGACCTCAGCCCCGGCGACGGCTCATGCCAGATGAGCGGGACGCCGAAGTGGTCCGCCAGCGCGCGCAGGCCGTCCTCGTCCTCCGCCCTCTTCGGCTTCTGAACTCCCACCACCGCCTGGAGATCCCGGTCCAGCTGCACATCGCCGTGGATCTGCCCTTCGATGTACGGGCGGTCCGCGAAGTCGAAGGGACGAAACTCCCCCCGCAGGAGGTAGTCGAAGATTCTCCGGAAGTGCCCATCGGAGATGCGGGGGTCGGCCAGGAGATGGGCGCAGTGCTCCGTGGTGCCCATCGTCGCCAGCGTGTCGAGTCCGACCGAGTTGGACGGTGTGAGCGAAGTCCGGACGCTCACCTCCGGCTTGAGCTCCAGGAAGGCAGGCCCCCAGCCGTTCGCCGCGCCGGAAGCGTACGGCCCCTCCGCGTTCAGCGCCGCGTACTTGGGCTTGGCCACCGCCGTTCCCGAGTAGAGGTCGTCGAACATCCCGGCCTCCTTGGCCTGACCTCCGGCGGTGTACTGGCCGGACTTGATGAGCGAGCTCCAGAGCGGCCCGTGCTTCCACGAGGGGACGTCCGGCCAGAAGTGCAGGGCGAGGTGCGAGTCGGTGAAAATCCGGTCCAGCACCGCCTGGACGTCGGCTTCGGTGTAGCCAAGCGCCTCGGCGCGGTGCAGCAGCGCCGTCCTCGCCGCGGCGGAGGAGAGGGGCGCGTTCTCGTGAAGCCGCTGCACGACCTTGAGCTGCTGAGGGTGGAGCGTCTCCAGCTGGGCTTCGCGAGCGCGCTGAAACGCGTCCGCCGCGCGCGCGGTGACGGCCGCCTCAGCCGCAGCGGCGCGGTCCGCCTCTTCGATGATGACCAGCCCTGTGGCAGCCCGGGCGGGGGTTGCCGCAGCCCTGGGGGGGAGGCGTGGCAGCTGTGACGTCATCCACCTGGGTATCGCCTGATGGCATGCCCCGGTTTCGGTACGTTTGCGGCAAGGGTCCTTACAGGGGTGTCAGAAATCCGGGACCTTGGCTCAGGCGAACCCGGCCTCACGTGGGTGCCGGAGGGTGAGAATCTCCACCCGGTTCCGCTTGCGGACGACGCGGTACAGCGCGACGTAGCCCGTCCGACCCTGGGAGATGACCAACTCCCGCAGCTCGCCTCGCACCGGGCGCCCGATGAAGGGGTGTCGGCCGAGCACGCCAACGGCATCGGTGATGGCGTCGATGGCTTCGACCGCCTCGGCGACCTCGCTTTCGAGCAGGAAGTCGAGGAGCCGCTCCAGGTCGTCAAGGGCTTGCGCCGAGTAGACGACAGACGTCATCGCGTCCGGTGGGAGGCCCGCTTGAGGGCTTGCGGGCGCCGTGCACTTTTGCCCGCGACGCGGGCAGCGAGGTAGGCGTGCACGTCCTCCGCCGCGAAGAGTGGACCGCCCTCGTCAAGCGCCTTTGACGCGGCGAGGGCGTCCTGCATGAAACCTTCTCGCAAGTCCGAGCGCTCAGCCTCGCGTTCCAGCGCCTCCAGCATCCAGGCGTGCGCCGTCTTGCCGGACCTTCGGGCGATGGGCCCAATCCGCCGCTTCAGCTCGACGGGCAACTTCAAGGTCGTCGTCACGGTCATCGGCGCCTCCGGAGGTAACACCAAGGTAATCCTCGGGCGGTGAACGGGTCAATGTGCGGGGTGGACGGGGTGTGCTTCCGCCAGCAGTTGGTACAGCGCCTCGGCACTGACCGGCTTGGCGAGGTGTCGGTTGAAGCCGGCCTCGCGCGCCCGTCGCTGGTCCTCGGGCCGGGCGTAGCCGGTGAGCGCCACAAGGAGGGATGGGTGTTGCTTCAGCTCCCCGGTGAGCGCGCGGGCCACCGCGTAGCCGTCCATCCCCGGCAGGCCGATGTCGCAGAGGATGATGTCGGGGTGGAGCGCCTTGGCGAGGTTCAGCCCGCTGGGACCGTCGTAGGCGACCTCGACGGCGTGGCCCTCGAGCTCGAGGATGGCCTTGAGGCTGTCCGCCGCGTCCCGGTTGTCTTCAATGAGCAGCAGGCTGCGGTGCGCGCCGCCGTCGTCGGGGCCGGGCTTGCGGGTGGAGCTGGGCGTCGCGTCCTGAGGGTCTGCCAGGGGAAGTGTCACGGTGAAGCGCGCGCCGCGCCCCCTCCCTTCGCTGTGCGCGGCGATGCTCCCGCCGTGCAGCTCCACCAACCCTTTGACGAGCGCCAGCCCCAGGCCCAGGCCTCCACGGCTGCGGTCCAGCGTGCGGTCCGCCTGCGCGAACGGGTGGAACAGGCGATGGAGGGTGTCGTCGTCGATGCCCACGCCGTCGTCCGTCACCTGGAGCACTGCGGACGTGCCCTCGGTGCGCAGCGACACCTGGAGGTGGCCGCCCGTCGACGTGAACTTCGCCGCGTTCTCCACCAGGTTGCCCACCACCTGCGCCAGCCGGGTGGCGTCCGCCAGAATCCACACCGGTCTCGGCGGCAGCTCCGCGGAGACGTCGCGCTCGGTCAGGGTGGCGAGGTGGTCCTCGAGCGTCCGCTGCACCGCTGCGCAGAGGTCCAGCCGCTCCTTGCGCAGCTGCGTCTTGCCGTGGGCCACGCGGGTGATGTCCAGCAGGTCCTCCACCAGCCGGGTGAGGTGGCGCACCTGCCGTTCGATGATGGCGACGGTGGCGCGCGCCGGCGCGTCCAGCGAGGGGTTGCGTTTGAGGAGGTAGAGCCCGTTGCCCAGCGGCGAGAGCGGGTTGCGCAATTCGTGCGACAGCATGCTGATGAACTCGTCGTTGTGCAGGTGCAGGCGCCGGAGGTCCTCGTTCACCTGTTGCAGCGCCGCGGTGCGCTCCTGCACCCGCTGCTCCAGCTGGAGGCGGGAGCTGCGCAGCTCCTCCTCCATCCGCTTGCGCTCGGTGATGTCGGTGATGACGCCCACCAGCACCGGCTGGCCGCCGACGAGGTGGCGGCTCTTGCGGGTGATGAGGAAGTGGAGGTGGCCCTCGTCGTCCGTGTAGGGCTCTTCGTTCTCGTCCGTGGCGCCGGTGGCGAAGACGAGGTCATCTCGCTGCCAGTAGATGACCGCTTCGGAGGGCCGTTGGCAGTCGAAGTCGGACTTGCCCAGGCGCTCCTCCGGCGTGCAGCCCATGAAGCGGCAGTACGCTTCGTTGAGGGCAATCCACCGGTGCGCCGCGTCCTTCACGAAGACCGGGTTGGGGAGCGCGTTCATGATGGCCGCCACGAAGGTCCGCACGGCGTCCTGGTTGGTCCGGTCCTCCAGCACCGCCTGGACGCCCACCGCCCGTCCCTCCTGGCAGCGCGGTCCGGCGATGATGCGGCAGGGGAACGGGGTGCCGTTGCGCCGGTTGAGCGGCCGGTCTTCGACCACCACCTCGCCGGCCGCGAGCAGCTGCTTCACCCACGCCTGCGCGTCAGGCAGGCCCAGCTTCGCGAGCTCGCCTCGCGCCACCGCCCGGAGGAAGACCGCGTGCGATGCGTAGCCGAACAGCCGGGCGGCCGTCGGGCTCGCGCCCGTGAGGGTGCCTTCGTCCCCGAAGCACAGGGTGGCTTCGGAGGCGTAGGTGCCGAGGAAGCCGCGCGGCAGCTCCTGCTGTGGAATGGACTCCACTTCCAGAAGCTGTGGTGCCCTTCGCGGCCTGTCGAGTGAACCGCGGCCCTCGCCCAGTCGAGCGCACGGACCGACGCGAGGTGCGCGCGCCTTCGCCGTCCGTTTCAGCGGATAGATGTCCGCTATAAGCAACAGGCCGGTGGAGGCACCGATAATCGACGCACCATGGCAGAGGAGCCGCTGCCGCACTCGCCCGAGGTGGCGACGTCGAGCGGATGACGAAGTCTGACTCCTCGGCGCGGTGCCCGAACCGGCACCCGGCGACCCAAACGAGCAGTTCTTGAATGGCGCAGGCACAGCCAGGTGGGCGAAGCCTGTGCGACGCACACCCGCCTGTCCCGGCTTCTCAGGGATGCAGTTGCCAGCGCCCGAGCCTACCGCTGCCGGGGCCGATTGAACGGCTCGCGCGCAGGGGCACTCCGAGCCGCCTGGGCCTGCGCGGGCGCAGCCTGCAGCGCCTTGAGCGAGAGGCCCATGCGCTTCCTGGGGAGGTCGACGGAGAGGACTTTGACCCGCACGCGGTCGCCCACCTTCACGACCTCCGCGGGGTCCTTCACGAAGCGGTGGGCGAGCTCGCTCACGTGGACCAGTCCGTCCTGATGAACGCCGATGTCCACGAACGCGCCGAACGCGGCGACGTTGGTCACCACGCCATTGAGCACCATGCCTTCCTTGACGTGGGCCAGCTCCGTCACCTGGGCGTCGAACCCCACCTCGCGGAACTCTTCGCGCGGGTCGCGGCCGGGCTTCTTCAGCTCTTCGATGATGTCCCGCAGCGTGGGCAGGCCGAGCCCGGAGGGCTCATCCACGTACTCCGCAATCTCCACCTTCGTGGCCAGCGCGGCGTTGCCCACCAGCGCGCCGCGGGAGACCTTGAGGGCCTTGGCCATCTTCTCCACCACGGGGTAGCGCTCCGGGTGCACGGCGGACGCGTCGAGCGGCTCCTCGCCGCCGCGCACGCGCAGGAACCCGGCGCACTGCTCGAAGGCCTTGCCGCCCAGGCGCGGGACCTTCTTCACCTGCGCGCGGGTCTTGAACGGGCCGTTCGCATCGCGGTGGGCGACGATGGCCTTGGCCAGCGCGGGCCCCAGCCCCGCCACGTAGCGTAGCAGCGTGGGGGACGCCGTATTGAGCTCCACGCCCACCCGGTTCACCGCGGCCTCCACCACCCGGTCCAGCGACGCGGCGAGCGCGGGCTGGTCCACGTCATGCTGGTACTGCCCCACGCCGATGCTCTTGGGGTCAATCTTCACCAGCTCCGCCAGCGGGTCCTGCAGCCGCCGGCCGATGGAGACGGCGCCGCGCAGGGACACGTCCAGCTCCGGCAGCTCCTCGCGGGCGAGCTCCGAGGCCGAGTACACGGACGCGCCGGCCTCGCTCACCATCACCACCTTCAAAGTCGCCGGCAGCGCGCCCGCCGCCAGGAGCTTCCGGACGAACGCCTCCGTCTCCCGCCCCGCGGTGCCGTTGCCGATGGCCACGGCCTGCGGCGCGTGCTCCCGCACCAGCGCGCAGAGCTTCGCGCCGGCGTCCTTCTCCTGGCCGGTGTGCGGGTACACGGTGGCGACCGCCTTCACCGCGCCCTCCGCGCTCAGCATGGCGACCTTGCAGCCGGTGCGCAGCCCCGGGTCGATGGCCACCACCGGCACTGCGCCGAGCGGCGAGGCCAGCAGCAAAGAGTCCAGGTTCTGCGCGAAGACCCGGATGGCCTCCTCGTCCGCGCGGTCCTTGAGCTTGCGGCGCAGCTCGCTCTCCAGCGACGGAAGCAGCAGCCGGTCCACCGCCTCCTCAAGCGCGCCCTCCAGCTCCTGCGCCAGCACCGGCGCGGCTCCCCGGCGGGCGGCGCGGCTGCGAACCAACGCCAGCGCCTCGTCGCGGTCCACCTCCACCTTCACCTTGAGGACGGACTCCGCCTCCCCGCGCTCCGCCGCGAGCAGCCGGTGCGAGGGCGCCTGCGTCGCCTTCTCCCGCCGCCCCACGTGGTCCCGGTACTTCGCCAGCTCCGGCGCTTCTGACTTCCCGCGCGCCACATCCACCGCCAACTCGCCCTTGGCCTCGAACAGCGCGCGCAACGCAGCGCGCACGTCCGCGCGCTCCGCCACGACTTCGGCCACAATGTCGCGCGCGCCCTGAAGCACCGCTTCGATGTCGGGCAGGTCCTTCGACGCGTCCACGTACGGCTTGGCCAACGCCTCGCGCGACGCGGCGCTCGGGCCCTGGGCGAGGATGAGCTCCGCCAGCGGCGCCAGCCCGCGCTCGCGGGCGGTCTGCGCGCGGGTGCGGCGCTTGGGCCGGAAGGGGAGGTAGAGGTCCTCCAGCTCGGTGAGCGTGCCGGCCTTGCGCACCGCCGCCTCAAGCGCGGGCGTGAGCGCGCCCTGTTCCCGCAGTGACTCCAGGATGCTCGCGCGCCGTCCCTCGCGGGCGTCCACGCGCTCGGCGTGGTCCGCAACCTTCTGAATCGCGCCATCGTCCAGCCCGCCGGTCATCTCCTTCCGGTAGCGGGCGATGAACGGGACCGTCGCGCCTTCACCCAGCAGCTCAAGGGTGCGCGCAACTCCGGGGAGGGGAAGGGACAGCTCGCGGGCGATGAGGGCCGCCCGGTCCGGCGAAGGGTTCGTCGACATGGGGCGCGGACCTTACCCCGCGCGCCCCTGCTGCCTCACGCCGACTCGGCAGGTGCCGGGTTCTGGACGCCGTACTCGGCAGGGTCCGGGTTCTCGCCCGCCATGCAGGCGTTGAAGTACTGATGCGAGAGGTTGGGGTCCTTGATGGCGAGGTAGATGCGGTTCTGCTCCTCGGAGAGGCCCGTCGGCTTGGGCTTCGCGCCCGCGACCGCTTCCGCGCTGACACCGTAGCTTGCAGGGTCCGGGTTCAAGCCGGCCATGCAGTCATTGAAAAAGCGGTGGGACTCGTCGGGGTCGGTGATGGCCAGATAGGCCGCGTTCTGCTCCTCGGACAGCCCGGTGGGCTTGGCCGCCGCGGGGTCCGCGCCTTCGACGAGGCCGTAATTCGCAGGGTCCGGGTTCAAGCCGGCCATGCAGTCATTGAAAAAGCGGTGGGACTCGTTCGGGTCAGAGATGGCCACGTAGGCGGCGTTCTGCTCTGCAGTCAGCTCGCCCTTGCCCGTCGCAGCGGGCGCTGCTTCGGCCGGCGCGGGCGCCGCGGGCTCGAAGTTCAGCGCCACCGGTGCCGCCTTGCGTTGGTCAAAGCCGGACGCGCCGCTGAAGCCGGTGGGAGAGGGGGACGCCCATCCCCCGCCGGTGTCGAAGGTGCTCGTGTCCGCGGTGGCGAGCGGGTCCGTCGCCACGTCTCCGGTGAACGTCTGCTTCCTTGAAACGCCGTCCAAGCCCATGAACCCTCCGCGCTTTCCCGCCGATTCTCATTCTCTGAGCCGGCGTCACAAAGGTTGCGTGGGAAAGCGCGGTCAAGGAAATCCGGACGGATAGACAGGCCGGCCGTTCAGGGCTTGGCCGACGCCACGTCCCGGGCAGGCCAGCCGGCGCGGGTAGCGGCCTCATGCAGCACCTTCCCGGCGCCGGTGAGCAGGACGGTGAGGTTGCCCTGGCAGGCGCCGAGCGCCGCCTTCACCTCGCCCTCATTGACCGAGGTGAACAACTCCGCCTCGCCGTTGAGCGCCTCCGGTCCAGCCCCGTGGTGCTTCGCCCGGGCCATCGATGTGGCGATGGCGCTGGAGCTCATCAGGCGCAAATTGCGCTGGCGCAGCAAGTCCCAGGCGGCGTGAGAGAGCTCATCCGGTTCAAACGCCTCCGCGCCCAGCTGCGTCTTCACCAGCGCCAGCGTGCGCTCCAGGTCGTCCGCGCGGACGTTGGTCTCCAGCGTCAGGTGGGAGGAGCCGCCCCAGAGGGACGCCGCGCCGCCGTGGACGCCATAGGACAGGCCGGTGCGCTCCCGCAGCGCGCGAGAGAGGCGCTGCTCCAGCACGCGCCCCGCAACCGCGTTCACCGCGGACTGCCGGGGTGACGCGGGCGGGAGCAGGCAGCCGACGTCGAGCCGGGTCTGGACGGCGCCCGGGACATCCGTGATGAGGACTTCGGGCGAGCGCGCGCTTGGCGCTGCCGCAGGAGGCGCGGGGACCTTCTCGCCCTTCGCAGGCCAGCTGCCGAACGCCGCCCGGGCGAACCGGAGCGCCTCCTCGGGGTCCACGCTCCCGGCAATCGCCAGCACCGCGTGGTCCGGCGCGTACACGCGGGCCAGCCAGCGCTCAATCTGCCCATCGCCCACCCCGTCAAAGGATGCCGGCTGCGACCGCCGGGCGTACGGGTGCGCGCCGTACACAGCGCTCCAGAACGACCGCACGCCCGTGGCCTGTGGCCGCTCGGCGCGCGCGCGGAGGTTGGGAAGCACTTCGCGTCCGAACCACGGCACCAGGCCCGAGTCCACCTCCCAACCCAGCGTGGAGCCGCGCAGCCAGGAGAGCATGGCCTCCAGGTTCTGCGGCTGGCCTTCCAGCGTCACCTCCAGGCGGTCCGGCGTCAGCGACTCATGGCGCAGGGCGCCGGACCAGAAGGGGCCCTTCATGTCCTTCGCCTTCGGCTCCGCGAGGTAGGAGCCCAGCTCCGCGGCGCCCGCCGGGTCCGAGAGCGAGGTGCCTCCCGGCAGCGAGAGCACCAGGCTGGTGCTGGGCAGGTAGCGTGCGGAGTAGATGACCACCTCCAGCCCATTTGCCAAACGCTCGCTGCGCAGGTTGCGCTCGTCCAGCCGGCGCAGGCCTTTCTTCACGGCGTCCGCCGGGAAGTGAACGGAGGCGGACGCGCCCTCGCTCTCGCGCCCGTCCAGCTCCGCCACCAGCGCGAGCGTGCGCGCGTGCAGCGTCCCCTTCGGCTTGACATAGATGGCGCGCGCCTGCGGGGCGCGCAGGTAGCGCAGCGAGGGCGTGAAGTCCGTCGGCTGCACGCTCGCGCGCCAGCGGGAGAACGCCAGCACGTCGCCGGTCAGCTGGGTGAGCCGCGCGCGCAGCTGGGCGCGCTCCATCGGGTCCGACAGGTTGAGCGTGGTGCCCACGCCCCGGCCCTGGAGCAGGCTGTTGAGCTGCTGGCTCCGGTACATGCCTATCCCTTGCTCCTCCACCAGCGCCGCGCCTTCGTCGAGCCGGGTGCGCAGCCGTTCAAACGCCTTGTCCGGGTTCTCGTCCGCGGGCAGCACGGCCCTGGCGAGGAGGAGGGAGCCGTGGACGCCGGAGACGTACTGCACGCTCAGCGTCTCGATGGAGCGCTCGCCGCGCAGGAGCATGGTCCGGGCGAAGCTCACCAGCTCGTGGTTGGTCGCCGCGTCCTTGCCGTAGCCCGGCGGCAGCGGCCAGAGGACGTAGAGCTCCGGGTCCTCCACCGGCGCTTCGAAGCGGCGCAGGAGGACCGGCGGGGGCTTGAGCACCGGCGCGGGGAGCGCGGCGGTCGCCGGGGGCGGGCGCTGCACCGGGACGCCGATGACCGGGAACACCTCGCCCAGCAGCTGCTCCAGCTGCGCGAGGTCCACGCCGCCGGTGAGCACCAGCGTGGCGTTCTGCGGGCGGTAGTGACTCTGGACGAACGCCGCCACATCCGCGGGGACCAGGCTGGCCATCGACTCCTGCGTCCCGCCGGTGGGGCGCGCGTACGGGTGGGACGACGGGTACACCGCGGCCAGCGTCCAGCCACGCAAGAGCCCGTGGCCGCCGAGGTCTGAGGCCTCCGCCAGCTCGGAGCGCACCACCTCGCGCTCCGCTTCGAACACGCCGGGGTCGAACGTCGCGTCCGGCCCGCGCACCTGCCGGGCCGCCACCTTGAGCAGCGCGCCCAGCGCTTCGCGCGGGGCGTTGGCGACGTAGGACGTCAGGTCATTCTCGGTGAAGGCGTTCACGCCCGCGGCGCCCGAGTACTCCAGCGCCTCCTGCACGGTGAACGCTTCGCCGTGCCGCGAGCGGAAGGCGAGGTGCTCCACCAGGTGCGCCAGGCCCTCCTTGCCCAGCGGGTCCTTCTCGGAGCCCGCGCCCACCGCCAGCGCCATCGACATCATCGGAGAGCCGGTGTCCGGCTCCACAATCACGCGCAGGCCGTTCGACAGCTTGATCTCCTTCACCCGGTAGACGGGCTCCACCCAGGAGCCGTGCTTCACGTTCGCCAGCGGAACGCAGGTGGCGAGGAGCAGCAGAGACACCGCCAGAAGCTTCGACCGCGCGACGCGCATGGGTTCCCCTCCAGAGAATGAACCGCGTACGGGCAGCGTACGCAGTCGATTGCGAGGGCGGGTTGAAATCGGCGGCGAAGCTCGTGTACTGCCCTGGCCCGCGATGTTGAGACGGCCCGCTCCTCCCGTGATGCCCCCTAAGGTGGACGCTTTCCGGTGGCTGCGCGAGGGCCCGCGCGAGGAGGTCCTCGCCTACCTCGAGGAGGAGAACCGCTACCTGGCCGACGTGCTCGCGGACGGCGCGCCGCTGCAGCGCCAGCTGCTGGCCGAGTTCGCCGCCCGACTCCCGGCACCGGAGCCGGAGCCGGAGCCAGCGCCCGCACCGCGCCTCAGCCCCTCCGGCGCCCTCGCCGCCACGCTCGAGCTCATCGGCGCAGACGAGCGCGGCGTGCTCCGGGTGGCGGCCCGCGCCGCGCTGGAGGTAGAGGCCGCCACCAGCTTCGCCTGGTGCTCCGACACGTCGCTCCTCTTCGTCATCGAGGGCGCCGCGCGCCGGCCCGCGCAGGTCTTCAGGGCGTCCCTGCGCGACGGCGCGTGGGAAAGGGAGCTGCTCTTTGAAGAGCGCGACGGCCGCTTCGCCGTCCGGGTCTTTGAGAGCCGGTGCGGCGGATACGCGCTGGTCGTCTCCGAGAGCCGGGAGAGCTGCGAAGCCTGGGCGCTGCCGCGCGCTGCGCCCGACGGGCCGCTGCGCTGCGTGAAGGCCCGGGTGCACGGCGTCCGCTTCGAAGTGGACTGCGATGGCGACGGCCTGCTGTTCCTCACCAATGACGGCGCGCCGCTGCGAAGGCTGGAGCGCGAGCGCGAAGGCCAGGCGCCCGGCCTGCTGGTGCCGGAGCATCCCTCGGCCGTGTTGGCGAAGTGCCTGGCCTTCCGGCGCGCGCGGGTGCTCCTGTACCGCGAGCAGGGCTCCGCCTTCCTGCGCGTTCAGCGGAGCGACGGCAGCACCTTCGACGTCCGCGACTTCGGCGTGAGCCCGCCCGTGCAGCTGGCGTTGGACGAGGCCTCGGACTTCGACGGTGACGAGGCGTTCGTCGTGGTGGACTCGCCCACCGCCCCGTGGGTGCGCTGCGCGGTGAGCCTCTCCACCGGCGGCGTCCGGCAGGAAGAGACGCTCCCGGTGGACCTGGGCGGGCTGACGCTGCAGTGCGAGCAGCGCCACGCGCCCGGCGCAGACGGCGTGGAGATTCCCGTCACGCTCGTGCGCGCGGCGGGCCAGGCGGGTCCCGCGCCCACCGTCCTCAGCGTCTACGGCGCCTACGGCGCCCGCCTGCCGATGACCTTCTCCGTGGGGCAGCTCAGCCTCCTGCAGCGCGGGGTGACGCTGGCCTTCGCCCACGTGCGAGGCGGCGGAGAGCTGGGCCCTGCCTGGCACGCGGCGGGCCGGCGCCTGCGAAAGTGGACCACGTTCATCGACCTGGTGAGCGCGGCCGAGTGGCTCGTCTCCTCTGGAGTGACCGCGCCTGCCGCCCTCGCGCTCTGGGGCACCAGCGCGGGAGGCCTTGCCGCGGCGGTGGCCTGCCGGCTGCGCCCGGCGCTCTTCTGCGGCGTCGCGCTGGAGGTGCCCTTCGTCGACGTGCTGGGGACAATGCTGGACCCGTCGCTCCCGCTCACCGAGCTGGAGTACGGCGAGTGGGGAGACCCGCGCGACCCCGAGGTGCGGCGCTACATCGCGTCGTATGACCCGACGCTGAACCTGGGCGGTCCGCACCCGCATGTGCTGCTGCTCACCGGTGTGAAGGACCACCGGGTCCCGTTCTGGGGGCCCGCTGCGTGGGCGGTGGGGCTGCGCCAGCGCGGCAGCGGGCCGGGGCAGGTCCTCCTTCGCTGCGAGTTGGAAGGGGGACACGGAACAACTGATGCGTCCGCCGAGAATGAACGGCTGGCGCTCATCTACGCGTTCTTCCTGCAGGTCATGGACGTGCCGCTGGAAAGTGCTGCCGAGCCTGCAACGAACCACGGCCGGGCCCCTATGACTCTGTGATCCCGTTCACATCCCGTGGCGGGTGCACCTCAGGGAGTCACAGATGAAGCTGGACATCGTTCGTGCATGGAAGGACGCCGAGTACCGCAAGACCCTCTCTGCCGAGGAGCTGGCCATCGCCGGCAACCCGGTCGCCGCGGTGGAGCTGGAGACCCTCGCGGGCGAGGGCAACCTCACCGGCCGCTTCCCTCCGACGTGTGGCTCGCAGACCTCGCGCGTCCGCACCAAGGGCCGCTGCTGCTGCTGAGCTGAACATGGCCTTCCGTTGAAGGCAGGTGCCCGGACCCGCTGCATGAGCGGGTCCGGGCCTTCTTCACGTCCGCCCCGAGCGCCCCATGTCCCTCGCCTCTCCCGGCGTCCGCGGCCCGAACGTCGCTGACTTTGCATCTCCCGCTGCGCCGCCGTCCGAAGCGGCAGACTGGCTCCAGCAGACCCTGCGCGGCTTTCCTGCGCTGATTTCAGACGTGGAGCTGCCGAGCGCGCTCGCGCCCGTCTTCAAGCGCTTCCAGGTGGAGCTTGCGCCCCTCTTGCGGCGGAGCGCGCCGCAGGTCCTCCCGGATGACCTCACCGGCCTCCTGGGAGAGCTGGCGGAGGGCTTTCGGTCGCAGCTCTCCTCGCTTATCTCCAGCGTGCTGGTCCTGGAGCTCAACGTCGCCCGCGTGCGCGGACACCTTCGAGGCGACAGCCCGGCCGAGCGCCTGAGGGACTTCCTCGCGAGGTTCCCGGCGGACTTCTCGACTGCGGTGGTCGAAGAGTACCCGGAGCTGGTGCAGCGCATCCGCCAGCGCTACGCGGACGCCATCGCCAGCGTGGAGGAGACCTTCACGCGCCTGGGCCAGGACCTGCCGAGCTTGCTCGCGGCGTTCCAGATGGAACCCTCCGCGCAGCTCTCCTCGGTCACCTGGTCTCTGGGCGACCGGCACAGCGGGGGAAGGACGGTCAGCGCCTTCACCTTCACCGACGGCACGCGGCTGGCGTACAAGCCGCGCCCGTGCGCCGCAGCGCAGCGCTTCCTCGACGTGCTGGCGTGGGTCAACGAACGCCTGAACGGCCCCCGACTCGAGGGGCTGCAGCTGGTCTGTCTGCCCACGCACGGCTGGGTGAAATGGGTGGACCAGGCGCCGCTGGCAGATGGCGCGCAGGCGAAGCGGTTCTTCTTCCGGGAGGGCGCACAGCTGGCGCTGCTGCACGCGCTGCGCGGGACGGACCTTCACGAGGAGAACCTGATTGCCGCGGGAGAGGCCCCGGTCATCATCGACCTGGAGACGCTGCTGCATCCGGATACGCGCGCCTCCAGCCACCGGCCGGACGACGACCCCGCCGTGCACGCCTACCGGGACTCCGTGCTCAGCGTGGGGTTGTTGCCGGAGCATGACTACACCGTGGACCCCGCGAAGGCAGTCGCCTCTGGCGGCGCCTACCAGACGGAGGGCGCAGGCTCTGATGGCCTCTTCCCCACCCTCGCGGGAGAGGGAGACACGCTGGCCGTCCGCCTGGAGCCGCTCGCCGAGGGACAGGGCTTCCACCTCCCCATGCTCGAAGGGCGGCAGCTGGCCGCCACACCCCACCTCGACGAATTCCTGGAAGGCTTCCGCGCGGTGTACCGGCTCCTCGAGCGGGACCGCGAGGCCTTCATCGCCGGCCCGCTGGCCGCGTTCGCCGGGGCTCCCGTCCGCGTCATCTTCCGCAGCACGGAGGAGTACGCGAACCTGCTGCGCGCCTCCTACCACCCGGACCACCTGCGGCAGGCCAAGGCGCAGGAACGGCTCTTTGGACTCCTTTGGCGCAGCGCCCAGCAGGCCGCGCACTGGCCGGAGGTCGTCCCTCACGAAGTGGCCGCGCTGCTGCGCGGGGACATCCCGGCCTTCTCGGTAGACCCCGCGCAGCGCGACCTCGTCGCCTGCAGCGGCGCAAAGGTGGAGGGCTTCTTCCCGCAGACGCCGCTGGCCCAGGCGGTGGAGCGCCTGCGAGGGCTCTCCGAGGCAGACCTGACTCGCCAGGAGTGGATTATCCGGGCCAGCTTCAGCACCACCGAGATTGCGCGCGTGCGCCCCGGCGAACGTCCGGTGGTGGCCCTCGAGCGCCTGGAATCTGAGCCCCTGCTGGCCGACGCCACGCTTCTGGGCGACCAGCTCCTCGACTCCGCGTACCGCCGCAACGGCCGCCTGGGCTGGCTGGGCATCACCACCGGCGCCGAGGCGTACAGGATGCTGCGTCCGCTCTCGGGCGACCTGTACGACGGCCGCGGCGGCATCTGCCTCTTCCTCGCGCAGCTGGGCGCGCTGACGCGCGAGCCCCGTTTCACCGACACCGCCAGGTTCCTCCTCGAGGACCTCCTCGCGCAGGCCGCGCAGCACCCGCAGGCGGTGCGCGGCGTGGGGCCCTTCAACGGGTGGGGCGGCATGGCCTACCTCCAGCTCTTCCTCGGCCGGCTCTGGGGAGAGCGACGCCTGTTCGACGGCGCGGTGGCGGCGCTGGCCCGGGCGTCCGCGCAGGATGAGCCTTCACGGGTGGACCTGCTCAGCGGGACCGCGGGCCTCCTGGCCGTCGCCACGTTGGTGGACGAGGCAACCCGCGCTTCGGAGGCGCGCCAGGTGATGCGCAGTGCCGTCGCCCAGCTCTCCTCGCGCGCGCGGCCACAGGGGCCGGACGCGGTGGACTGGGCGCTGGAAGAGGGCGAGTCCAACCCCGGCTTCGGCCATGGCGTGGGCGGCGTGGCCTACGCGCTGGCGCGTGCGGGGCGCAGGCTGTCGGACGAGGCCTGCGTCAAGCTCTCGCTCGCCGCCATGCGCTTTGAGCACGGACTCTTCGATGGGCCCTCGGGCAACTGGCTGACCGCGGGGAAGGCGGCGGACGGCGAGCGGTTCCAGGATGACTACGTGCGCTGGTGCTGGGGCGGGCCGGGGGTGGGGCTGGCGCGGCTCGCGCTGCTGGGACACTGCGAGGACCCCTTCCTGCGGGAGGACGCGGAGCGCGCGGCCCGCGTGACGCTGTCGCGCGGCTTCGGCGAGTCGCACTGCCTCTGCCACGGGGACCTGGGGAACCACGACCTCCTGCTGCAGCTGGGCGCGGCGCTGGAGTCGCCCGCCATCGTCCACGGCGCCCACGGCGCGCTGGCGGAGAGCCTGCGCCTGGGCAGGTCCGCCGGCTGGCAGTGCGGGAACCTGTTCAACGTGTCCACGCCCGGGCTGCTCTCCGGGCTGGCCGGCGTGGGCTACGGCCTGCTGCGCGCGGCGGCGCCGGCCGAGGTCCCCTCGCTCTTGTCGCTGCAGCTTCCGCCGGAGCGCCCGTGAGCTCGCCCGCGCGCGCGGGGCTGACGCTGACCGGACTGTGGCGACTCCTGTACGCGGCGCGGCCGCCGGATGGGCGCGTGCCGTTGGGGCTGGCGCTGAGCGTGACCTCCGGAGGCCTGGGCCTTGTGCGGCCGCTCCTCTTCGGGTGGGTGGTGGACGCGGCGCTGCGCGGAGAGGGCCGCCAGGTAGGAGTGGCCGCGGCGTGGCTCGGCGGGCTCCTGCTGGCCACCGCGGTGCTGCAGTTCTCCCACGATGTGCTCTTCGCCAGCCTGGCGGAGTGGGTGGCGCGCCAGCTGCGCCAGCGCTTTCACGCGCGGCTCCTGGCGCGGGAGCTCGCGCACTTCACCCAGGCCTCCATCGGCGAAGCGCTTACCCGCGCAGGCTCAGACGTGACCCGGGTGTCGGACCTCGTCCGGCAGCGCCTCTCCACCTCCGTGCAGGACTTCCTGATGGTGACGGCCGGAGTCGCCCTGATGGTGCACACGGCGCCGGCGCTCGGCCTGATGACCCTGGTCATCGTCGCGCCGGTGATGGTGGCGACCGTGGCCTTAAGCAAGGTGCTGGGTCGCTACGGAGAGGCCAGCCAGGAGGCAGCGGAGAAGGGCGTGGACCTCTTTCACGAATCGCTGACCGGCATCGAAACGGTGCGCCTCTTCGGCCGCGAGCCGCACCACGCCGCGGGCTACCGAAAGGCGCTGGATGTCGCCTACCGCGCCGGCGTGCGGTTCGACGTCATCGTCAACGCCTTCACCGAGGGGAGCCAACTGCTCCGGGCCGCGGGCATCGTCTTTATCCTGTGGCGCGCGGGCGTCTCCATCTCGGAGGGCAGCCTGACGTTCGGCACGCTGACGACGTTCTTTCTCTTCCTCTTCGCCACCGAGGGCGCAGTGGGCCGGTTGACCGCGGCGCTCACCGAGGCGCGCCTGGCGGCGGTGTCGGCGACTCGGCTTGAGGAAGACGAACCGTCCTCGCTGCGTCCGCCGTTGGCCCTCCTGCCGACGGGCCGGCCGGCGTCGCTCGCGCTGGGGCGCGTGTCGCTCAAGTACCCCGGACGCGAGGGCGAGGCGCTGCGAGACCTCTCCGTCACCTTCAAGGCGGGCCGCAGCTACGCCATCGTCGGCGGCAGCGGCGCGGGGAAGACCAGCCTTTTCCGCCTGCTCGCGGGGTTGGTGGAGCCCACGCGGGGGCAGGTGCTGGTGGGCGGCGCCGCGCTGAGCAGCGCCAGCGCCCCGGCGGTGCGGGAGCATTTGAGCGTGGTGCCTCAGGAGGCGTTCCTCTTCCGCACCAGCCTCCGGGAGAACATCCGCTACGGCCGCCTGGAGGCGACGGACGCGGAGGTGCTGGAGGCCGCGCAGCGCGCGGGGCTCGGCCCGCTCCTGGAGGAGCTGCCCGCGGGGCTGGGCACGGAGGTGGGCGAGCGCGGCCTGCAGCTGAGCGGCGGCCAGCGCCAGCGGGTGGCCATCGCCCGGGCGCTGCTGCGGGCCCCCGCGTTCCTGTTGCTGGATGAGGCCACCAGCGCGCTGGACGCCGAGAGCGACGAGGCCATCCGCCAGGTCGTGCGCGGGCTGTGCCACGCTCCCGGCGGGCCCGGGCTCATCGTCATCTCCCACCGGCTCTCCACCGTGCAGGACGTGGACGAGATACTCGTCCTCGACAAAGGGGAGCTCGTCGAGTCGGGCTCGCACGCGCAGCTGATGAAGGCGCAGGGACGGTACGCTCAGCTGGTGGAGCACCAGCGGCTGACGGAGGAGGACGCGCCTGCGCGGGTGACGGCGGACGCCTCTCCGTTCGCGTCGAGCGTTGCGCCGTCAGGCGCATAGTCGAGACGTCGGCAGTGCTTCGATGTGCGGGTTGCGGGCTGCGGGCTGCGGGGAACGGTGTCTCGGGCTGCGGGGAACGGTGTCTCGGGCTGCGGGGAACGGTGTCTCGGGCTGCGGGGAACGGTGTCTCGGGCTGCGGGCTTCGGGGAATGGTGTTTCGGGTAGGGTTTTCGTTGCCGCGTTCGCGTTCGCGTTCGCGTTCGGGCCCGGGTAGGGGCAGGGGCAGGGGAATGGGGAATGGGGAATCGGGCGGAGGAATCCGCGGCAGAGACTCCCCAACGTCCAGGGCCTGCGCGCCACATCCCACCCGGGCCCGAACCCCTGCCCCTACCCGGGCCCGAACGCGAACGCGAACGCGAACGCGGCAACGAAAACCCTACCCGAGACACCATTCCCCGAAACCCGAACCCGAAACCCGAAACCCGTCCCCCGAAGCCCGGAAATCCGTCCCCCGACCATTCACCCCATCAACCTCGGGGCCTCGTTTCCCAGAGAACGTCCCGCTCCGCTCCCCGTCGCGATCCAGGCTCCCTCCACGGCCCCGGCTTGGCCGCAGCGCACACGATTGGTGTAAGCAGTCGCCTCGGCCGAAACCCGGAGCACCTGCACGTGCGCATCCTCTCCCTCTCCTCCCTCTCCACCGCGAGCCTCCTCGCGCTCGCCGCCTGCGGTGGCCCTCCCCCCGCCGTCACCCCGCCCGCGGTCGCCTGCGGAGAGCAGCCGCTCAACACCCGGGGCATGCCGGGGACCCCCGTCCCGGCGGTGGTGCTGGCCAACATCTTCGGCGTGCACGCCTCCGTAAACGGCGCGGACGGCGGTTACCTCGTCGTCGACACCGGCGCCCCCATCACCCTGCTGAACGCCTCCTCCTACCCGGCGAATGCCGTGCCCGACGGGACCGGCACGGTGAAGACCCTGGAGACGCTGGGGCTGGCCTTCGACGAAGCGCCTGTGGTGGGCGGCGCGCTCAACCTCGGAGTCCCGGGCGTGGAGATTGCCGGCCTCCTCGGCGGGACGCTCCTGTGCCACTTCCCCGCGTCCTTCAACTACCGGGACGCGCAGGTGACGCTGGGCCCGGCGCAGGACCCCTCCGCGGTGCAGAGCGCGGTAACCTCCCCCTTCGAGCTCAAAGGCGGCGGCCGCGGCCTGCTCCCCAGCGGCGCGCTGGTCGAATTCCCCAACACCCGCATCTCGCTCACCGTCCAGGTGGAAGGCGTGGACAAGCGCTTTGTGCTGGACACCGGCGCCAGCTACACCGTCATCAGCCCGCAGCTCTACGCGGACCTCACCCGCGACGGCCGCGGCAAGCTGGAGGGGCTCTCCGCCAGCACCGTGATGGGCAGCGCGCAGACCAAGGTCACCCGCGCCCGCTCCCTCTCCGTCGCCGGCGCCGAGGTCACCAACGTCGCCGTGGCGGACGCCAGCGCCGGGCAGCTGCTCGCCTCGCTCAGCCAGGAGGTGGGCCACCCGGTGGACGGGCTTCTGGGCGGCACCTACCTTCGCGAATTCTTCGTCACCGCCGACTACACCACCAACACCCTGCGGCTCGCCCGCTACGCGACGCAGGCCCACGTGCAGGACGAGTTCCGCCGGGTGGGCGTGATGCTCGGCCCGGCGCGTGCGCCTTCCGCCGCGCGCTACGCCGTCGCGCAGGTGCTTGCCGGGACGGACGCCGCGGCGAAGGGCGTGAAGGTGGGGGAGAACATCCTCTCCGTCGACGGCCAGCCGCTCAACGGGCTGGAGGCGGGCGACGCGGACAACCTCCTGCACGGGGACGTCGGCGCGGTCCACCAGCTGGGCTTCGAGACGCGGACCCTGGACGTGAAGGTGGACGAGCTGCTCGCGCTGCCATGAAGCGCGGCCCTGCCTTGAGCCGGCTGGAGCTGGCGAACGTCTCCTACTGGGCGGCGTTCAAGGTCACCCCGTCGCTGGGCGTGGTGGCCATTGCGCTCGGGCGCTGGGGGCTGGGTTGGCTCCGGGGCGTGGGGGCGCTCTTCCTGGGTACCGCCACCTTCCTGCTGCTGGGCGCGCTGGGTGAGCGCGTGCTGCCGCTCTGGCGCCGTCTCTTCGACCCCTGATAGACGGGCAAGCATGTCCCTGCGACTCCTCTGCGCGCTCAGCCTGTCGCTCTGGGCGCTGCTGCCTGGCTGCAAGAAGGCCGCGTCGTCCACCCCCGTCGCCGCGCCCGCTCCCCCGACGGTGCTTGAGGGCGGGGTCAGCTACCAGGTGCTCGCCACGGGCGATGGCGCGGTGGCGAAGGCGGGTGACAAGGTCTTCGTCCACTACACGGGCACGCTGGAGAACGGGACGAAGTTCGACAGCTCGGTGGACCGCGGAGAGCCGTTCCCTTTCCGCCTGGGTCAGGGCCACGTCATCAAGGGCTGGGACGTCGCCCTCGTCGGGATGAAGGAGGGCGAGCGCCGCAAGCTCACCATCCCGCCCGCCATGGGCTACGGCTCTTCGGGTGCAGGGGACGCCATCCCGCCCAACGCCACGCTCCTCTTCGAGGTGGAGCTGGTCAAAGTACAGTGACGCCTCACAGCGGCAGCTTGAGCACCGCCGTCTTCAGCCGCGCGCGCTCATCCTGGGCCTGCGGCCCGAAGCGGTCCCACTGGCTGTTGGCCACGAAGTAGAAGGCGCCGTTGGCGATGACGCCCAGCGTGGGTTCGTGGAAGAGCGGGTGGGCGCGCTCCAGCACCTCCACCTTGGAGATGGCGGTCAGCCCCTCGTCCACCGTCAGGCGCAGCACCCGGTCCGGCTTGACGCCGTTCTGCGTGGCGAGGAGAGCGCCGTTGTGCAGGCGCAGCGTGTCCAGCCCATAGAGCGTGGTGTCCGCCGGCGCGGGCAGCGGCCGCACCGCGCGCGTGGCCACGTCCACCACGTGCAGCCCGCGGCCCCAGGCGGCGACGATGAGGCGCTTCTCGTCCGGCGTGAGTGCGAGCCCGCCCGGGCTGGCGAAGGTCCCGTCCGGCACCAGCACGCTCATCACGCCCTTGGGCGAGACGGCGTAGACGCCGCCGGACTGGCTGTCGGCCACGAAGGCGCCGCCGGCCTTGGTCAGGACCAGGTCATTGAAGGCGTGCCGGCCGCCGCCCGGGAGGGTCACCTGCTGCAGCGTCTTCCCGCTGTCGAGGTCGAAGACATACACGGCGGTGCGGGCCGGCTCCTCGGGCGAGAAGCCGCGCATCTGCGGCACGGTGCTGCTGCACACCCAGAGGCGCCGGCGCTTGGCGTCCACCTCCAGGCCCAGCACGCCGCCCAGCCGGTCCTGGGCTTCCCGCACCAGGTCCTTGGCCGCCAACGTCTTGGGGTCCACCGCCACCACCTTGCGCTGGTGGACGCTGCCCAGCAGAAAGCGCCCCGTCTTGGGGTCGAAGGCAATCCCTTCGATGAGCAGGGCCGGGTCTTCGAGGTGGAAGGCGAGCGCGCTGCTGCCCAGCGGGCGCTGCAGCGCCTTGAGCTCCTCGAGGAGCTTGGTGAACCCGGGCTCCGCCTTCAGCCGGTCGAAGTCGGTGTCCTGGGCCACGCCCAAGTCCACCTGCATGGCCCTCAGGCGGGCGAGCGTGGCCAGCGCCTCGGGCGCCTTGCCGTTGAGGGCGTAGGCGCCGGCCAGGTTGTGGAGAATCATCGGGTGGCCGGGCTCTACCGCGTCCGCCTGCTGCACCCAGCGCAGGTAGGCGGCGTAGTCGGGCTTCTGGTAGGCGTTGCGCGCCTCCCGCATCAGCGGCCGGAAGTCCGTCCCGGCGTCCGGCGCCGCCAGCGCGGCCGCGGCCCACATCCACACCGTCCACGACAGCTGCCTGCATGCCCGCCGGTTCAGCCGTGCCATCGCCCCTCCGCTCGTGTGTGCCCCAACCCAAGGGTGTAAAGCGGCCTCCACTCGTAGTAGGCAAACCGTGCATGGGCAACCCTCCCGCGCAGCCGCCTTCCCCGCGACGGCGCGCAAACCTCATCTGCCTCTCCGGTGAGAACGTCGGCCAGGTGTTCGACCTGCGCGAGGTCTCCGTGCTCGGGCGTCACAACGGGGTGGACATCCCGGTGTCCGACGCGAAGGTCTCTCGCCGCCACGTGGAAATCCGCCTGGTCGACGGCGAGGCGCGGCTGGTGGACCTGGGCAGCCGCAACGGCACGTACATCAACAACCAGATTGTGAAGCAGAGCACCCTGCGCGAAGGGGACCAGCTGCGCCTGGGCGGCGGCACGGTGCTCAAGTTCACCTGGGGAGAGCAGCTGGCTCAGAGCGCGCCGCTGCACGGCGAGTCTCCCGCGGCCACGCTGGCGGAGCTGCGCAGCGCGCAGCAGCGGCTGGTGCAGAGCGAGAAGCTCATCGCCGTCTGCCAGCTGGGCTCCGGCGTGGCGCACGAAATCATCAACCCGCTCTCGGCGGTGATGCACAACCTCTCCTTCATCGAGGGCGAGCTGCTCAAGGGCGTGCCGCTGACGGGCGACGCGCTGAAAGAGGCGGTGGACGCGCTGAAGGACGCGCGCGACGGCTCTCTGCGCATCCGGAAGATTGTGAGCGACCTGCAGGAGTTCTCCTGGCAGGCGCACGACACGCGCGAACCGGTGGACCTCCAGCTGGTGGTGGAGGACGCCATCCGCATCACGCACGAAGGCATCGCCAAGACGGCGCGGCTGGAGCGCGACTTCCGCCCGGCGCCCTCGGTGGAGGCGAACCAGAAGCGGCTCTCGCAGGTGTTCGTGTACTTGATGACCAACGCCGCGGAGGCCATCCCCCACGGGTCGCCGGAGCGGAACTACGTCAGCGTGGGCATCGCCACCGACGTGCTGGGCCGCGCGGTGGTGGAGGTGCGGGACACCGGGGTGGGCATCTCCCAGGACATCCTTCACCGCATCTTCGACCCGTTCTTCACCACCAAGTCCTTCGGCAAGGGGACCGGGCTCTCGCTGGCGATGGCGCAGGGAATCATCACCTCGCTGGGCGGAGAAATCACGGTGGAGAGCCAGCCGGGGGAGGGCTCCGTGTTCCGGGTGGTGCTGCCCGCCTCCCAGCAGAGCGTGGGCGACAGCCAGCCCATCCATGTCCCCGCCGCCGTGCGGCTGCTGGCCATCGGCGAAGCCGCGCAGGTGGCGGGCGAGGCGGGCACGGCGCTGGGCCACACCGTCGTGCGCGCGAGGTCCGCGGGCGAGGCGCTGGAGCGGCTGCACGGCGGGGAACGCTTTGACCTCATCTTCCTGCCGCTCTTCAGCGACGGCGTGGACGCCAGCGGGTTCCACGACGCGCTGGCCACCGTGGCGCCGCAGCAGCAGCGCCGGCTGGTGTTCCTGGTCCCGGCCACCCTCGTCCCGGAGCAACAGGTCTTCCTCGCCAAGCTCGCGCTGCCCCGGGTGACGCTCCCGCTGGAGAAGGAGCGCCTCTCCCGCCTCATCCCCCAGTGGTTGCGCCTCTGGGAGGAGTGAGCCGGCATTGACAGCAGGCCTCTGGGCGCGCTTCCCTTCGAACGCCCGTGGCTTCCGCCCTCCCTCGCAGCGTCCTGCTGACTGTCCTCATCTTGTTGCCGGTCTCCCCCGCGCTGGCCGAGGCCGCCGTGGAGCGGACCTTCAAGGCGCTGCCCTCTTCGAACGGGTACGGCGCCATCCTGGCGGACCTCGCCACCGGGAAGCTGACCCACTTCCGCGAGCACCTCTACGCCGTGGAGGAGCCGCTGCTGGATGGCGCCGGCAAAGAGGTGGGTGACGTCAAGTCGCGGGACCTGCTGTTCGACGCGTATGTCGGCCTGCGCGCGGGCGGCACCCAGCGCTGGCTCTCTTCGGTGCCGGTGGAGTTGGACGCCAGCGGCTACCTGCCGTACGCGCCGGGCGCCGCGGGCGGCACCGGCGTCGTGCACTGGCGGCAGAGCGCCGGCGGGCTGGAGGTGACGACGTATGCCTTCGCGCCGCGCGCGCTGCCTCGCGCCGGCTTCGTGCTGGCGGTGCAGGTGAAGAACGCGGGTGACACCGCGGTGCCGGGCGTGAGCGTCTTCTCGCTGCACAACTTCCATCTGGGCTTCGGCCGGCCCGGCGTGGGGCAGGAGCTGCAGGAGGCGGGGGAGACTGTCCTCTCGAACGGGGAGGACCTCCTCGAGCGCGCCTTCGCCGGGGCGGTGCTCACCCGCGCGCTGCAGCCGGTCACCCACCGCGCCGCCTGGAATTTTGCCAGCCCCGAGGCGCAGAACGGCTTCCTCCTCGTGCAGGGCGGCGGCGCGGCGGACCTGCCGGACGTCGCCACCGGGAGCCTGGGCGTGGGCACCGGTTGGGCGCACGCCTTCCAGTTTGACTTGGGCGAGCTGGCCCCGGGCGCCACGCGCTGGGCGGGCGTGGTGGTGGCCCACCACGGGGACCCGTTCGGGGACGCGCAGCTGGCGGCCGACGTCGGCGCCTACGTGAACGGCCGCGACGCGCAGGCGCTGGTGGAGGCGGAGCGCGAGGCCTGGGCGTCACTGCAGGGCCGGGTGAAGCTGCCGCCGGGCACGTCCGCGGCAGAACAGGCGCTCCTGCGCCAGTCGGCGGCGATGTTGGCCATGGCCCAGGTCCGCGAGGAGAGCGTTTTCCTCCGGGAGTGGCTCGCCACCGACGGCGAGGTCCGCCGCACCCGGGCGCTGCGCCCGGATGGGGGCGTGGCGGCGCTGCCGGCCGTCGTCGCGCACCGGGGCAAGGGCGCGCTGCTGGCCAGCCTGCCCCCGGGCGAGTGGACCTACGCCTGGGCGCGGGACTCCGCCTACGCCATCGCCGGGCTGGCCACGCTGGGGCTCAACGAAGAGGCGAAGGAGGGGCTGGGCTTCCTGCTGCGCGCGGAGGGCGGGCGCTTCCGCGCCTGGATGGAGCTGGCCTCCTACGGGATGCCGCCGTACCAAATCTCCCTCACCCGCTATCAAGGCTTCGGGGTGGAGGAGACGGACTTCAACGGCTTCGGTCCGAACCTGGAGCTCGACGGGTTTGGCCTCTTCCTCTGGGCGCTGCGGCTCTACGAGGAGCGCTCCGCGGACACCGCCTTCGTCGACGCGCAGTGGCCGCTGGTGGCGGAGAAGGTGGCGGACCCGCTGGTGGCGCTGGTGGACCCTGCGACGGGCCTGATGCGGAAGGACTCCTCCATCTGGGAGACGCACTGGAACGGCCGCGAGCGGACGTGGGCGTACACCAACATCACCGCCATCCGCGGGCTGTGCGACGCGGCGGCCATCGCCCGGCGCCGGGGGGACGCAGCGCGGCAGGCGAAGTACCAGACCGCGGCGCTGGCGCTGCGCACTGCGCTCTTGTCCAAAGGCGTGGCCCCGGACGGGACGCTCGCCTCCAACCTCGAGGAGCTGAAGTCCGGCGGCGGCTACGCGGACGCGGCGGCGCTGGAGGTCATCGCGCTGGGGCTGGTGGAGCCGCGCAGCAAGGTGGCGCTGGCCACGCTGGACACGGTGGAGCGGGAGCTGCGGGTGAGCGCGGGCGCCGGCTTCGCGCGCAACGATGACCGCAAGGACCACGCGGGCAAGACGGACTTGAGCCCCTGGGGCAGCGAGTACGACAGCGCCGAGTGGGTGTTCACGGACTTGCGGGCGGCCCTGGCGCTGCGGCTGGCCGGGCGGACGGCGAGGGCGGACGCGGT
This sequence comes from Myxococcaceae bacterium, assembly GCA_044230055.1. Classification (GTDB taxonomy): domain Bacteria; phylum Myxococcota; class Myxococcia; order Myxococcales; family Myxococcaceae; genus JBGART01. The sequence goes on from JBGART010000013.1 coordinate 166,551, forward strand.
GCTGGACTGGGTGACGCGGCAGTCCGCTGCCAACTACGGCGCGTTCGCGGAGACGTACGACGAGGGCACCGGGCGCTACAAGTTCAACGCGCCGATGACGGGCTTTGGCGCCGGCGTCTACGCGCTGGCGCTGGCCCAGCGTGCCGCGGGGGCGTTGGGCCCTGCCTGCGGCGCCTTCCCGGTGGAGCTGTTGCCGGACGGCGGGATGGCTCCGGATGCGGGTTCGAAGGATGCCGGGGTGGATGCTGGCGGGGCGGACGGCGGGAGCCAGACCGTGGCGCAGCAGGGCTGCGGCTGCTCCGGTGTGCCGGTGCCGGCTTTGGCGCTTTGGACGCTGGCCGCCGCCCTGGGGCTGTGGCGCGCGCGCAGACGATAGCCCCGCTACGTTCGAGGCAAGGACACCCGGCAGCACGTGCGGGAAGGCGACGACGACAGCTCCACGCTCCCTCCGTGCGCCAGCACAATCTGCCGCACGATGTACAAGCCCAGCCCCAACCCCGAGCCCTGTTGGTCCGGCCGGTGCGCCCCGCGCTTCAGCGGCTCAAACAAGTGCGGCAGCAGCGTCTCCGGGATGGGCGAGCCCTGGTTCTCCACCTCCAGGGTGACGGCCTCCTCCTCCCCGCGCACCCGCACCGTCACCGGCGTGAACCTCGGGCTGTAGCGCAGCGCATTGCCCAGCAGGTTGGTCACCATCTGCGCAAGCCGGTCCGCGTCCCACTGCCCGACGGTGTCCCCCTCGCACTGCACCTGAATCTGCCGCTCCGGATGGTTCAGCGAGAGCTCCGCGACAATCTCCTCGGCCAACACCTCCAGCTCCATCAGGCCGCGCCGCACAGGCAGCCCGCCGCCCAGCCGCGCCCGCGTGAAGTCCAGCAGGTCCCGCATCATCCGCTGCGCCCGCCGCGCCGCGGACAGGATGCGCGTCAGCCCCTCGTCGACCAGCGCGTTGCCGCCGCGGCTCAGCTGCAGCGTGCGCTCGGCGGACATCGTGATGACCGCCAGCGGATTTCCGAGGTCATGGCTGACGATGCCAATCATCTGCTGTTCGAACTCCGCCTTCTGCCGGAAGAGCAGCTCCGCCTGCTTCTTCTCGGTGATGTCCACCATGATGCCAATCCACTCCTGGACGGCGCCGTGGGCGTTGAGGACCGGCACGCCGCGCGCCAGCATGTTCCGGTAGACCCCGTCCGCGCGCCGCAGCCGGTACTCGGCGCGGAAGGGCACGGGCTTCGCCGTGGCGTCGCCCCAGCACTGCCGAAGCACATCGCGGTCGTCTGGGTGCACCACGTCCAGCCAGCCCCAGCGCGCGCAGGCCTCCTCAGAGAGACCGGTGAAGCCGCAGTAGTTGGGAGAGAACGGCGTCGTCGGTTCGCCGTTGGCGCCCACCACCCAGACCATCTCCGAGGTGGCCACCGCGAGGGAGCGGAAGCGGGCCTCGCTCGCGCGCAGCGCCTCCTCCGCCTGCCGCTCCGCCGTGACGTCGGTGAGGATGCCCAGCGCCGCGGCCACCTCTCCCTCCAGCCACACCGGCGCAATGGAGAGCCGGACGATGAGGGCCTGCCCCTTCAGCGAACGGACGGAGAGCTCATCCACGGTGGATTCGCCCTTCAGCGCGCGGCGCAGCGGCGTGTTCTGCGGCGTCACGCGCTGACCGGAGGCCCGCCAGCGGGCGTCCAGCGCAACCAGCAGGTCCTGGAACTGGCCGTTCAGCACGTCCAGGCTCTCCGCTCCCAGCATCCTGAGCGCCGTGGTGTTGGCGTGCAGGAAGCACTCGCGGTCGGCCACCAGCACACCATCCGGGAGTGACTGGAGCAGGCCCTCCAACGTGCGAGCCCTCGCGCGCAGCTGCGCCTCTGTCTCGGCGCTGGCGGTCCCCCCGGACGCCTCATTTCGGCGAAGGCGGTGGTGACCGCGCTCGCCCAACTCCAATCGGATATTCACGCGGGTCCCGCACTACCGTATCCAGGCGGTGCATGGATATTGTCGAACGGGACAGGGTCCCTTCCCAATGGGCCCGGCGTGGGGCGAAACGGTAACGCCCCAACGGGTCCTTCCGCTGTCAGAGAAAAACACCGCTCAAGGTTGAAGGTGCTCCGCGAAGAGGTCCGCCACGCTCTCCACGTGGAGAAACTCCCCGCGCAGGGCCAGGGCGCGCGGGTGGCTGTCGGTGCAGACCACGCGGTCGAACAGGCCGCTCTTCTGGAGTGACTCCAGCGCGCCGTCGGGGAACAGGCCGTGGGTGGCCACGGCGCTGATGCGGGTGGCGCCCGCATCCGCGTAGGCGCGGGCGGCCTTCAGCAGGGAGCTGCCGGTGCGAATCATGTCGTCGTAGATGACGACGGGCCGGCCCTTCACCTGGGCGCTGACCGCGGTCACCTCCGTGCGCTGGCCGTCCAGGCGCCGCTTGAAGACGAACGACGGCAGCACGCCCAGGTCATTGGCGAGCGACTCCACCCACTTCGCGCGGCCCGCGTCAGTGCAGGCCAGCACGAAGTCCGGCCCACCGAGCCTGCGCGCGGCGCGTAGGATGGCGGGCTTGGCGTAGAGGTGGACGGGCCGCATGGCGCCCTCGAAGTAGTACGGGATGCCCTCGGTGTGCAGGTCCAGCAGCAGGACCCGGCTGCCTTCGCCGGGGACCGGCAGCGAGGAGAGCAGCCGCGCGCGCGTCTTCGCGGTCACCACCTCGCCGGGCTTCGCCGCGCGCTCCATGGTGGAGTAACCGAAGTAGGGGATGACCAGCGTGAGGCTGCGCGCCCCGCAGCCCACCACGCCGCAGGCCAGGTCGTAGAGCTCCAGCGTGTCCGCGTCGGTCAGCGTGCCTCCGACGACGGCGGCGTCCCGGCCTTCGACGTCGGAGGTGAGCCGCTGGTAGCGCTCGCCGTCGGGGAAGCGCTGACGCTCCACCTCGCCAGACTCGAAGCTGCCGCGGTGGCACAGCTCCGTGCGCAGGTAGTCGTACGCGAAGGTGGAGAAGACGAGCGTCCTCACTTGGGCATCCCCCGGGCTTTGAGCACCAGCGCGCTGCGGCGCTCGTGCAGGGACCACTCCAGCCCCACCGGGTACTGGTGGGGGTTCAGGAAGCGACTGACGCCGGCGGGCAGGCGCGCCAGCTGCGTGCGGGCGCGCTCGCGGACCTCCGGGAGCGGCGGCGCGGTCCAGACGCTCTGGCCGCCGCGCAGCACCGGGATGAGCAGGTCTTCATGCGGCGCCTGGCTGGGAAGAGGCCGTCGCCGCAGCGGGTCCAGCGGGTCCACCAGCGTCCACTCCGACGGCGTGGCGCTGGCCAGGTCATAGATGGCGTCCGCCAGGAAGCCGCCGCCTTCGTGGGTGAAGCGGCGGACTTGCAGGATGCCGGGGGTGGAGATTTTCGCGGCCTGCTCGGAGAGCTTCACCCGCGGCTTCCAGGCCCCGCCCGGGTCCCGCACCGCGGCCAGCTTGTAGACGCCCCCCAGCGCCGGGTCATCCTGCGCGGTCACCAGCCGGGTGCCCACGCCCCAGACCGAGATGGCCGCGCCCTGCTCCTTGAGGCTGGCGATGACGTGCTCATCGAGGTCGTTGGTGGCGAAGATGCTGGTCTTGGGGAAGCCCGCAGCGTCCAGCAGCTTGCGCGCCTCCACCGAGAGGTAGGCCAGGTCCCCGGAGTCCAGGCGGATGCCGGTCAGCTCGTGGCCCTGCTCGCGCAGCGCGTGGCCCACCTCGATGGCGTGGCGCACGCCCTCCAGCGTGTCGTAGGTGTCCACCAGCAGCGTGCAGTTCTCCGGCATCGCCTTGGCGTAGGCTGCGAAGGCCTGCGGCTCGTCGTCGAAGAGCATCACCCAGCTGTGCGCGTGCGTGCCGCGGACGGGAATGCCGTAGAGCTTTCCGGCCAGCGCGTTGGAGGTGGCCGCGCAGCCGCCAACGTACGCGGCGCGGGAGGCGGAGAGCGCCCCGTCGAAGCCCTGCGCCCTGCGGAGGCCGAACTCCAGAACGGGTTCGCCCTTGGCGGCCAGGCAGACCCGCGCCGCCTTGGTGGCGATGAGCGTCTGGAAGTTCATCACCGTGAGCAGCGGCGTCTCCAGCAGCATGCAGGGGATGATGGGCCCCTGCACTCGCAGCAGCGGTTCGTGGGGGAACACCGCGGTGCCCTCGGGGATGGCGTCCACGTCGAGCGTCATCGGCATCCGCCGCAGGTAGTGCAGGAAGCCTTCGGGGAAGAGCGGCGCGCCGGTGGGCGCCTTCAGCCCGCGCAGGTACGAGAGCTCCTCGTCCTCGAAGCGCAGCGCCTGCATCACGTCCAGCGCGTGGGCCAGGCCGCAGGCGAGCGCGAAGCCGCCCTTGAATGGCGTCTTGCGAAACGTGAGGTGGAAGACGGCCTCGCGCTCCTGCAGGCCCGCGTGCCAGGCGGCGGCCGCCATCGTCAGCTGGTAGAGGTCCGTCAGCAGCGCCAGAGAGGGGCGATACACCGCGGAAGGAACGGACATTTTGGGGAGTGCTTTCCTTGGCTCCTTGAGACCTGAGAGAGTCTCCCATGTCTCAAAGGGGCCAGGGGACAGTTGCAGTGCGGCAAAGTCCTGGGTGAAGGTGGCTTCCGTGAAGACGCAGTTCGCAGGGTTCCCCCTCCTCTGTGGTTTGGGCGTTTTGGCGTTGACGCTGCAAGGCTGCCCGGCAGGGTCCGCGGCGCAGTGCGCGGAGGACCGTCAGTGCGGCGTGGGCAGCACCTGCCGCGACGGCCACTGCGCGGTCTGCTCCTGTCAAGCGGGAGAGGGCTGCGCGCTGGGCAAGTGCTACCCCACCAGCTGCGCGGGCGTCACCTGTGGCCCCGGCCAGCTGTGCGAGGGCAATGCGTGCGTGGACGCGCAGTGCCTTGGCGTGAGCTGTCCTTCGGGCGAGGGCTGCGCGCGAGGCGCCTGTTACCCGCGGCAGTGCGCGGGCGGCGCGTGTGGCGCGGGCGAGGTGTGCCTGGACCAGCGCTGCGTGGAGGCGTCTTGCGTGGGCCTGTCCTGCGGCGCGCAGGAGGCCTGTGTGCGCGGGCGTTGCATCGCCCAGAGCTGCCCCGGCCTGCCGTGCGCGCAGGGCGCGGTGTGCGAGGCCGGCCGCTGCGTGCAGATGGCCTGCTACGGCATCAGCTGCCCGGCGGGCGCGCTCTGCGTGCAGGGCGCGTGCGTGCCGACGTCCTGCGGCGCGCAGGCGTGTCCTCCTGGTCAGGTCTGCTCCGCGGGCGGCTGTGTCGACCGCCGCTGCGAGGGGCTCACCTGCCCGGTCGCGGATGGCGGGTTGCTCTGTTACCAGGGCGTCTGCGCCACCTGTAAGGCGACCGAGACGCAGTGCGCGGACGGCTTCGACAACGACTGCGATGGCCAGACGGACTGCGCGGACGCGGACTGTCGCGGTCAGCTGTGCGAGGACGGGGACCTTTGCACGCTGGGCGACACCTGCGGCGCCAGCGGGTGCGGAGGCGGCGGACGGAAGACGTGCACCTCGCCGCCGGGGGCGTGTCATCAGGCGGCGGGCATCTGCGACTCCACCAGCGGGGGCTGCTTCTACGTTCCCAAGCCCGCGGGCGCGCTGTGCGACCTCGCGGCCTCCTGCGTGAACGGCGCGACGTGCAATGGGGTAGGGGACTGCGCTGGCAATGCGCCGGTGCGGTGCAACACGCCGCCGGGCGCGTGCAGGCAGGACATGGGGACGTGCAACACCACCTCCGGGCAGTGTGAGTACCCGCCGCTGGCGGCTGGCACCGCCTGCGATGACGCCAACGCGTGCACGACGGGGACGACGTGCGACGCGAACGGGCAGTGCCTTGGCGGCAGCACCCAGGCGTGCGGCGCGCCGCCGGGCCAGTGCTGGGAGACGGCCGGCAGCTGCAACCGGCTGGATGCTGGGTGCGTGTATTCGCCGAAGCCGAAGGGGACGGCGTGCACTACCGGGAACGGCTGCATTGGCGGGGCGACGTGCGATGGCGCGGGCGCGTGCGGAGGCGGGAGCGTGTGTCCCAATACCAACCCCTGCGTGTCTCAGGCGTGTGTTGATAACAAGTGTGTCGCCACGGCGGTTAATCAGGGCGGGAAGTGCGGGGCGGCGGACGCCAGCCGGTGCTGCGGGACGGAGTGCGTTGATATCAGTACCAACCGCAGTCATTGCGGAGGGTGCGGGCTGCAGTGCTTTACGGGTAGGGCTTGCGAGCCGGTGAATACCACTTCAGCGTGCAACCCTGCGCCGGCGGGGGTGAGCGGGCGGTGCGTTTGCAACGGCGCGACGTCGGAGTGTCCTGCTTCGCAGGTGTGTCGTGCGGGGCAGGCGCAGTACAACAACCTGTGCTCGCCGAATAGCAATGCGTCGTGTGCGGCGGGGCAGAGCTATCTTGAGGTTCTGGAGTGCCCTAACTACTGCCGGTATTGAGGCTCTCCGAGGTCCGTGTCTTCGGGGTTCCGGGGTTCCGGGTTCCGGGTTCCGGGTTCCGGGGTTTCGGGGTTCGGGTTCCGGGTTCCGGGGTTCGCTTGGGCTCACCTGCACGGCGCACGGCGACACGGCGCACGGGCACGGGCACGGGCACGCGTTCGCGTTCGCGTTCGCGTTCGTTCACGGGTACGGGCCCGGGAAGGGGTTCGGGCTCGGGAAGGGGTACGGGGCCGGGAAGGGGTTCGGAGACGGAACCGAGCTCGGATCGTCCGAGTGCAGGTTCTGAAGCGGTCGCCCAGCCTCGCCTATGAGTCGGGCCCACTCCCTGTCCGAACCCCTTCCCGAGCCCAACCGCTTCCCGAACGGGTGTGGATCTGATCCTGAGCATCATCTGAGCTGATCGGTGTGGGTCACTCCGTCGTGGGAGTCCATGGCAAGAAGGGGCCATGGTGAAAGTGACGCTGGAAGTGCCCGAAGCAGTCGCTGAGTTGCTCAAGGCTA
>JBGART010000122.1:0-5448 GCA_044230055.1 Myxococcaceae bacterium
CGCCCGCGCTCGTCGAGAGAGTGCTTCAGCAGCGAGTATCTCTGCGCAACCGGAGCGCCCCTGTCCACAGCGCCGACAGATCACGTCTTGGCGTGCCAGTCGATCAGAAACCGATCACTTAATTCCGTGACGGGCACTTTACCCCCCATTTCATCGACTTTGTCGACAAACGGTTGCGTCTGGGTGTGCGCTTCAAGAGACCGCCTCCAGCCAGGGGGCAGCCACCCTCCGTCGCGAGCTGAGCGCCTCCCGCAGGCGGCGAAGCCACTGTGTCCGCTCCTTCATGACGTGGCTCCACGTCACGGGAAAGAGGCTCCAGCCCAGGGCCGCGAGCCGCTGAGACCGGGTCGCGTCACGCTGGAAGGCAGCCCGGTCGCTGTGGAAGCGGAACCCGTTGGCTTCGATGGCGATCCGCCGGTCGGGGTAGGCGAAGTCGATTTCGCCGGGCTGGCCGTGGGCGTCGGAGAACTGAAGGCCCGGGATGGGAAGCGGCATGCCCGCCTCCTTCAGCGCCCACCAGGCTCGAACTTCGAGCGCGCTCCGCATCGGCCGACCGCGCACCCTGCAGTCCTCCAGCACTTTTCGGAGCTCCGGGACGCCGTGCGCCCCCGACTGACGGCTCAGCGCGTGCTCGAGGTGCGAGGGAGAGACGAGGCGGCGGTACCACGCCTCCTCGACGCTCACGGCCAGAGGCTCAACGCGCAGCACCTGCGCAAGCTCCGCCAGCGTCTGGACCAGGCCTGTCACGGGTAGCCCGCGCACGCGGTGGGCGAGGTCCGGAGCACCTCGACTCTGATGAATGATGAGTCCCGGCGCGGCGCGTCCACTGGGGGAGCGCTCCGTCAGCTCCACGCTGTCAAACGACCCCAGGTCGAGGCCATGCAGCCGCGCCGCGGATCTGTGGCTTACCCACGCGGCAGGACGCGACAGGACCGCGGCATGCAGCCGCTGCTCGTATGTCACCGGCTGGTCCAGGTACCGGTACACGCCCCAGTGAACCTGAGCGCACAGCAGGTCCGCCGCGCGCCAGACCGTGACCCTGGACAGGCCCGCGGCCTTCGCTTGCTCCAGCGAGAAGACTCCCGCTTGTTCCCCGGCAACACTTCGCAACCGCTCCCACGCCTCGCTCCGACCCCGCCGCACGCCCATCCACCACCTCCACGAGATGCGCGGCATACGAGCATGGAGGTCTGACAGACGTCGGCGCGTCAACGGTCCACAGTCGGCGGCAGGTGAGTGGGTGCTCGGAGGTGGAGCCTGAGCCGCGCGCAGTGCAGTGGGCCTTGAGGAGGCGGGGGACGGTTTGGCCTACGCACTGCCCCTTCGTGGCTGGCCCGAATCCGGACCGCGGTGGAGGTGGAGGTGGATGGAGCGGGACGGCCCGTTGAGATGCAACCGTTCGTCGACCAAGTCGGCTGCAGAGGGCACATTCCCCCCGTTTCGACCGAGTTGCTCAACGAACGGTTGCATCTCCCCGGCCGCCCTCCCTACCGAGCCGCAGCGCCGACTCCACCGCGGCTGGAGTTTCCCTCCGCCGAGCCGGTGGAACTGCGGCGCTCATGAATCCGACCCCCGTCTCCTCAGGGATAGCTGCCTCCGAGCTGACATCGACACCCGCCGTTCGACGCTCCTCGTCTAGGCTTCCCGCTTGGGAGGAGTGCCCCACCTTTGAAGACCGCGGCCATCGCGCTGACCACTGTGCTGGTCCTCGCCATCAGCACCTGGGCGCTCTTGTTCGGCGCGACAGCGCCGTGCACTGCGCTGGAGAACGAAGCGCGCAAGCTCGTCGCAGGGAAGACGGACCCGGTGAGCCAGGGCATCTCGCGCGCCTTGATTGAGCCTGGCACGCAGCGCTCCTCCCTCGAGTGCGGCGTGCTGGCGGTGCGGCTGCGGCTGTTGGGTCGGGATGCCATCACGGTGGTGAATGCGAGCCCTCCGAAGCAGGGCAAGTAGCGAACGAACGAGGAGGCGGAGTCCGCGTGCTCAAGTGGCGTTTGATGGTGACGACGTTCCCCTGGGTGGTGTTGGTCCTGGGGATAAAGCTGGCGCTGGAGTTCGGGCTGGGGTGGCCGGGGGCGGTGGAGTTCTCCGAGGTGGGCATCGTCCTGACGGCGGGCGTCTTCCTGATGGGCTTCATGCTTGCGGGGACGCTGAGCGACTACAAGGAGAGCGAGAAGCTCCCGGGGGACGTGGCCTGCACGCTGGAGACGCTGGAGGAGGTGCTGGTGCAGGGCGCGGCCTCGAAGGGGCTGGACGCCGCGCCGTACCGCCGAGCCGTCTACGAGGTGGGCGTTTCGCTGCGCGACTGGCTGCTGCGCAAGGCCACGCAGCCGCAGGCCTTCGCAGCGCTCACCGCCTTCCACAGCTCGCTCATCACGCTGGAGCTGGCGGGCGGCGGCGCGTACGCGTCGCGCGCGGTGGCGGAGCTGAACACGCTGCGCCGGACGGTCACCCGGATTGGCGTCATCTCCCGCACCGGCTTTCTGCCGCCGGCCTACGCGCTGCTGGAGACGCTGCTGGGGCTCATCCTCATCCTCGTGGTGGCGGCGAAGTACAAGTCGGCCCTGGCGATGGAGATTCTGGTCCCGTTCATCACGCTCATCTACGTGTACATGCTGCAGCTCATCCGGGACCTGGATGACCCGTTCGACTACGCGCCCGCCGGGAGCGAGACGAAGGGGAGCGCGGAGGTGGAGCTGTTCCCCTTCGAGGAGTACCTGGAACGGCTGAGCGCCCGGGCCAGCGCCTTGCCCTCCCTTCGCACATCCGCACCAGGTTCATGATTTCGTCATGGCTGGGCTTCACACTTCTTCACCCTGCTTGAACCGTCTGGCCTGCAGAGAGGTGAGACTGTTTTCGAGAACGTGAGGAGCAACGGCTGATGGCATCCGTGAAGGCAGTACTGGGGGAGACGTTGGGGCGCTTCATCTTCCGCGCGGCGACGGTGGCGCGCGTGGCGGAGGTGGGGCCGGCCTTCCGGCGCATCTGGCTGGAGGGCGAGGGACTGCGGGGCGCCGACTGGCAGCCGGGCGACAAGGCGCGGGTCTTCCTCGGAGACGCAGGCCTGCGCACGTACACCCCCATCTCGTGGGACGCAGCGCGCGGCGCGACGGAGCTCCTGGTGTATCTCCACAGCCGCACGCCGGGCGCCGACTGGGCTCGAGGCCTGCGCGGCGGGGAGTCCGTACAGCTCTTCGGCCCGCACCGCTCGCTCTCGCTGCAGGACGGCCCGCTGGTGCTGTTCGGCGACGAGACCTCCTTCGCGGTCGCGCAGTCACTCCGGGAGAACCGCCCGCGCGGGCAGGTCCGCACAGTCTTCGAAGTCTCACGCAAGGCCGAGTGCGCGCCCGCGCTGGAGGCGCTCGGGTTGCTCGGGGACGAGGTGGAGCGCGCGCCGGGCGACGCGCACCTGGACGAGGTCATCGGCCGACTGCGCGAGCTCTTGCGCGGAGACCGGGCCCGCCTGGTGCTGACGGGCAAGGCCCAGACCCTCCAAACGGTGCGGGCGCGCCTCAAGTCAGAGCGCATCCCCTTCTCGCCGGCCGTGCGCGCCTACTGGTCCGTGGGGAAGCGGGGGCTCGACTAAAGCGAGCCCACCCGTTCGTGACAGCGGTCACGGAGGCGGCTAGAGAAGGGGAGCATTTTCCGGAGACCTGACGGTTGGACGCACCGGCCCCCAGCGCAGCGAAGGAGACCCTGTCCACGCGAGGCTTCCGGTTCAGCCGGGCGCTGATGGTGGGCGCGTGCGCGACGGCGGCAGACTTTGCGGTGCTGACGACGCTGGTGCGCCTGATTCAGGTGAGCCCCGCCTACGCGCGCTTCCCCGCGCTGCTCACCGGCTGCCTGGTGCAGTTCTTCGGCAACCGCGGCTTCACCTTCCGCGCGCAGGAGGGCCGCCTCTCCCGCCAGGCGCGGCTGTTCCTGCTCTTCGAATCCACCACGCTCGGGCTGAACCTCCTGCTCTTCCAGGGGCTGCTCAAAGTCCTGCCCGCGGTGGCGCCGGAGCTCCTGTCCTTCCTCGGCACCTTCGTGGTCTTCGTCGCCTTCAACTACCCCATCCGGAAGCACGTCATCTTCCTGGTGAAGTGACGACGCGGACGACGACGGGCAGCGGCTCCGCATCAGGCGTGGCGACAATCCGTTCGCAGACGCTGCCCAGAAACGCGATGCGCGGCTGACCATCCAGCCGTTCGTACCGCCAGGACGCGTCGCCCCGCGGCAGCGCCTGGCCGTCCAGCAGCACGCTCACCAGCTCCGGCGAAGAGGGCTCCGCGTCCAACGTGAAGACGCAGGGCTCTGCCGGGAGCGCGCGGGAGATGGCCTCGAGCGCCCGCACCAGCTCATCCGCGGTGTTCGCCTGGTAGAAGCGGGGACAGTCCACGCCGGTGCAGACGCGCGCCAGCCCGCCCTGCTCCGCCATCCGGTTCAACACCGCGGCGCCCTGCGGATTGTCCAGCGCGGCGCCGAAGCCGACCACCCCGGTCAAGATGCCGCGCTCGCGCAGCGCCGTCACTGCCGCCACGGCGTCCCCGTCGTCCAGGCAGCCCGCCCGCGCGAGCGCGCCGGTGCAGGGCGAGCTGACGCACTGGCACCCGGAGCCCGGCACCTCGCCGCTGGCGGCGTTCTGGAAGTTGCAGTTGGGCAGCCCATCCGTGAGCAGCACCACCACGTCCTGCCGCCCATCCTGCGCGGTGAGCGCGGGGTACTGCGCGAGGAGCCGCAAGGTCTGTGCGGTGGGCGTGCCGCCGGCCGGCGCGCTGGCCTGCAGAGCGGAGGAGATTTGCAGCGCGGCGGCGCGCAGCTGCGCGGGGACATCCGCGGTGTCCGGGATGGGGACCGCGAGCCCCCCGGGCTCATCCAGACTCGGCCCTGCGCACTGCGCCTCCACCGTGGCGCCGCCCTGACGCGGGAAGAGCAACAGCCCCATCCGCGCGAGCTCCCCCTGGCGCGCCAGGAAGTCCTCCATCGCGCGGCGCAGCTCGCTCCAGCGCGTGGGGCACAGCGGGCCGACCGGACACGCGGGGTTCACCGGGTCCTCCATCGACCCCGAGCGGTCCACCGCGAAGACCAGGTTCGCCTTGCGCACCGTGCCGTACAGCACCCCGCTGCGCTCGCGCTGGGAGAAGGCCAACGGCTCCACCGGCTCCAATTGATACACGGTGCAGCCCGCGGCGAGCCCCAGACAGACGACCGACATGAGTGCTCTCACCACAGACCTCCCGCAAACGCGACGCGGAAGATGGGTTGTGACAGGCGCGCGAAACCTGACAGCTGAGCAGGAGGAACACCTGTTCTCAGTCGGGCGCCTCCCCCGCTCGCCTCGAGGAGGAGACCGGCCCTGGCCGGCCATTTCGTCGGAGGAACAGCTCTTCTCAGTCGGGCGCCTCCCCCGCTCGCCTCGAGCGTTGCGCCGTCAGGCGCATAGTCGAGAGGTGGCGCAAACCTACG
>JBGART010000014.1:0-169198 GCA_044230055.1 Myxococcaceae bacterium
TGCTGCCGGCGGGCGCCCGCCGGCAGCCGCCCAGGACTATCCCGCCTGCCTTGACCACCCTCAGGGACATCTGCCTCGGAGCCGGCAGCGTGCCCGTCCCCGCGCCGGCGCACGGACAGCGCTGCCCAAGACCTGTGCCCCCTGTCCAGACGGCCTCCGTGCCGGCACGGGAGGGTCTACGGAATCGCCAAGCGGTACCCCAAGCCGTGCACCGTCTCGATGACCTCGCCACCCGCCTCGGCGAACTTGTGGCGGATGCGGCGGACGTGGCTGTCAATCGTGCGGTCGCTCACCACGACATCGTCATAGACGCGGGTGACCAGCTCATCGCGCGTGAAGGCCTTCCCCGGCGCGCGCAGGAACGTGGCCAGCAGGTTGAACTCGGTGACCGTGAGGACCACCTCGCGCTCGCCCCAGAACGCGCGCCAGCGGTCCACGTCGAGCGAGAGCTGACCCCGCCGAAGCAGCGCGGGAGAAGCGGGCGGCGCGGCGGCCGGCTCGCTCGGCTGACCCCGGCGCAGCACCGCCTTCACCCGGGCCACCAGCTCCCGCGGGCTGAAAGGCTTGGTCAGGTAATCATCCCCGCCCATTTCCAGACCGAGAATCCGGTCCACCTCGTCATCCCGTGACGACAGAAAGACGATGGGCAGCGACGTCTTCTTGCGCAGCTCACGGCACACCTCAAGGCCGTCCAGCTCCGGCATGACGATGTCCAGCACCATCAGGGCCGGAGCCGCGCGTGCCACGGCGCTCAGGGCGGCGCTGCCGTCAGCGGCCTCTTCCACCTCAAACCCCGCCTGACGCAGCGCGAACACCACCACCTCGCGCAGGTGCGGGTCATCGTCCACCACCAGGATGCGAACGGGAGGGGCCATGAGGGCGCCATCCTACCGGTTAGTCCCCCGGGGCGCTGCTGCGCCGCCGCGGCCGCGCGGTGTCCTCCGACTCCCCCTCGAGCTTCCTGCCGTAGAGCAGCAGTGCGTCCTTGAGCCGCACATAGGCGCGCGTCCGGTGCGCATCCGCACGGCTGACCAGGGCGATGGTGTCCGGGAAGAACGGCAGCCCGGGATGGAGCCGCCGCAGCCGGCCCTCCTGCCCGTACGCGGCCACCCGCCGCGGCAGCAGCGCCACGCCGATGCCTCCCAGCGCCAGGCTCTTCACCAGCTCCAGGTCGCCGCAGGTGAGCGTCTTGGACGGGAACAGCGACGACGCGGCCAGCCGCTCCAGCAGTTCCTGGCACTGAAAAACGCGGCCCGCGTAGACCAGCGGCCCCTCCTGGATGAGCCGGTGGGCGGAGAGCAGGTCCGCCGTGGCCGCCGCGTGCCGGGCGGAGACGAAGAAGTCCACCGCGTCGTGAAACAGCGGGAGGATGACCAGGTCCGGGTGTGGGCGGGCGTTCACCACCAGTCCGAAGTGGACGCGCCGGTCCACCACCGCCTCCTCGACATCCGCCGAGGTGCCGTTCCAGAGCGACAGCGTCACCCGCGGCGCCTGCTTGAGAAACCCGGCCATGAAGTCGGGGAGAAAATACGCGCCCAGGGACTCATGACAGCCGATGACGAAGGCGCCGACGTCGTCAGACTCCAGCCGCGTGACGTCCTGCGCGGCGGCCTCCATCGACGCGAAGATGTTCGCCGCGTGGGAGAGCAGCGCCTCGCCGGTGCTGGTGAGGCGGACGCCGCTGCGCTCCCGGAGGAACAGCTTGGTGGAGAAGCGCTCCTCCAGCCTGCGGATGGCCACGGTGAGCGTGGGCTGGCTCACGCGGAGCGACTTCGCGGCCGCCGTCATGCTCTTGGACCGGGCGACCGCCTGAAAGTAGCGCAGCTCCTGCAGCTCCATGGTCGCGCCCATAGCACCTGTGCCGGCCGAAAGGGAGCACAGGCCCGCGCCGTCACGGTGAGCGCACCGGCGCGGGCCTGCGGTGAAACCTCACAGCGTGTTCAAGAGGAGCGCAGGCGCCATCCCATACAGCGTGTGCGTTCCGGTGTAGTCCAGCTCCGTCTGCCGCAGGCCGCCGGCGTTGACGGGCCGGCACTGCGGGTAGTGCATGACCGAGTCGACGTCGTACGCGTTCACCAGCCGCGCGTCCGCCGTGTCTTCCGAGGTGCAGGGGTTCTGCAGCCAGATGTGCTCGTGCCGCAGCCCCAGCGTGTGCCCCAGCTCATGGCTGAGCACGCCCAGCAGGTCCACCCCGTTCGCCGTCGGAGTGAACGCCTCCTTCGTGACCAGCAGCTCCCGGTCCGCGCGGACGTCGTCCGGGAAGAAGGCCCGGGCGATGGCGAAGATGAACGTCTGCCGCACGTTGAAGACCACCCCCGGCGTGGTGTTGTTGCAGGGAGAGGCCTCCACCCGGCGGAACGAGACATTGATCCGCCGGGACCAGCCGTACGTCGCCTCTTCCAGCATCTGGATGAAGAGGTTGGCGTTCGTCCCGAAGCTGGCCGCGTCGACGCAGTAGGTGAGCTCCGTCCGCTGCGCCAGCGGCCAGACGCTGTCCACCCCATTCACGTTCTTCACGGTCAGCGGTTGCCGCGACGTCCCCAGCCGCTGACCCGAGGCGGCGACCGGGTGCTGCTCCGCCGACCGCGCCAGCTCCTGCTGGTAGTACTCGAACGCCTCCGACTCGTTGTTCACCAGCACGTCCTGGTCGATGAGCAGCCGCCCATCGTCCAGCCGCTCGGCGGCGGCGAGGAACTCCTCGAACGTCGGTGGGACTGCCGCGGTTCGCGCGGCCCCCGGTGCTTCATCCGGCAAGGCCTCTCCGGGGCCGCAGCCGGCGGCGGCGAGCGTGACGAGCGCGAGCAGCGCCACGCCGGAGGCCGTGCGTCTTCGTTGCGTTGTCATGGTTGACCTCGACGGTGAGAGAGGACGTCCAAGGTCACTGCAGGGTCACCGTGACGGCCTTGATGTAGCACCGGCCGTTGAACGGCTCGTAGGCGACCCAGATGGAGCGGCCCGCCAGCCCGGACATGTTCAACGCCTCGACAATCTCCCGGTAGTTGGTGCGCGCGCGGGAGAGGCGCAGGCTGTCCTGGCCGAAGCAGATGTCGACGCCCGCCGAGTTCGGCCAGAACTTGCGGATGTCGCCGCCCGGGTTCTTGAACGTCACGTAGGTGTCGTTGTCCGCGCCCTGGGAGATGTTCGAGGTACGGAGCCCGCCCATTGACCAGGGGAAGCCTGCGTCGGTGGGGTTCGCGTGAGCGATACCGCCCGCGACGAGCCCGGAGAGGACGAGCGTGGCGACAGCAGCGGAGAGAGAGGAGCGCTTCATGGTGGTTTTGCCTTTCAAAAGAGACAGCGTGGGTTGCTCGCGGCCCGACAATTCGGGTCGGTTGCGACCAGGGGCGATTGCAACCGGCGCTCCGTCTGCGAAGCGCAGCAGTCGCAGGCGCTTACGACGCGTGTCTCACCGGTGTCTCGCCGGCGGCGGCCGGTGTCTCACTCATCCGGCGGGACGCGTCCACGTCCACGCCCAGCCGCTCCGCCCAACGGTACACCTGCCGCCGGTCCTTGCCGAAGAAGAGCGCCACGCGGGCAATGTTCCCCTGCTCGCGGGAGAGCACCTGCGCCAGCTCCTCCCGGGTGGGCATCTGGTTCCGGCACAGCCGAGCCTCCAGCGGCGAGCCCACGGCCGCGTCCTCCGGGAAGGCGCGGTCCCGAAGGAGCCCGGCCATCGCGGGAGGGAGATGTCTGCGCTCCAGAGTGCCGCCGCCCGCGCGAGCGGCCGCCGCGCCGAGGCACTGCTCCACCTCGCGTACGTTCAAGGGCCAGGTGTGGAGCAGGAGCGCCTCCGCCGCGTTGGCGCTCATCCTGGGTGAGCCCCCACTGCGCTCCAGCGTGAGCCGGGCGAAGGTGAGGATGTCCTCCCTGCGCGCCCGCAGCGCTGGCAGCTCCACCGTCCAGCCCGCCAGCCGCGCGAGAAGGTCCGCCCGGAACTGGCCGCACTCGACGGCGCCGGAGAGGTCCCGGTGCGTCGCCGCGACCACGCGCACGTCGACGGTCGCCGCCTCGGCCGCACCGACGGAGCGGACCTCGCCCTTGCTGAGCGCGCGCAGGAGCTTCGGTTGCAGCTCCAGCGGCATGTCACCCACCTCGTCGAGGAAGAGCGTCCCGCGGTGGGCGGCGCGGAAGAGCCCCTCCGAGGCGCGTGCCGCGCCGGTGAAGGCGCCTGCCACGTGGCCGAAGAGCTCGCTCTCTGCCAGCTCCGCGGAGATCGCGCTGCAGTTGACGGGGACGAAGCGCCCCGGCCGGCGGCTCAACCGGTGCACCTCCTCTGCCACGCGCTCCTTCCCGGTTCCCGTCTCACCGAGGATGAGGACTGAGAGGGGGTGGGGCGCGAAGAGCGCGAGGTCCCCGCGGATGCGCTGCAGGTGCAGGCTCGGGCCCTTGAGTCCGGTGGTCTCCGCCAGGAGTTGTGCTGTCGCGGGGAGCTGGAGTTGCTCGAAGAGCAGGACCGTGCCGCCCACGCGGAGGACAGCGCCGTCCCGGAGCGGAGCGCGTTCGATGCGCGCGCCGTTCAGGAAGGTCCCGTTGCGGCTGCCGCAGTCAGTCAGCGACCAGGTGTTCGCCGCGCCGCGTTCGAGCACCGCGTGGCGCTTGGAGACCTGTGGGTCCTCCAGAGCAAAGGCGCCCGGGCTCGTCCCCTCCCGGACCAACGTGCACGAGTCGCTGTCGAGCGAGGCGACCCCACCGCGTCGCTCACCGTGCACCACGACCAGGCGGCAAATGCTGCGTCCACCGAGCCCGGAGCCACAGCTGCCGTCCATCCCTTCAATCGTGTCTTGCATGATTCACCTGTTTGTATTGGTGAAACGACCGCATCGCGGGGGTGGCCCCCCACCGCACCCCCACCGTTCGCGTCGAGCGTTGCGCCGTCAGGCGCATAGTCGAGACGTCGGCAGTGCGCCCGAAGCTTGGCTCATGGGCCGCTTCGCTCTGCTCGAAACAAATCGGCAAAGTGCCGTGCGTGGGTTTGCGCCGCGCCTGACGGCGCAACGCTCCTAGAGAACGGCTCGCCAGGGCCCCGCAACATCGCGGGGGTGCCCCCGTTCGCGTCGAGCGTTGCGCCGTCAGGCGCATAGTCGAGACGTCGGCAGTGCTTCCGGAGCTTGGCTCATGGGCCGCATCGGTCTGCTCGAAACAACGCGGCAAAGTGTCGTGCGTGGGTTTGCGCCACCTCTCGACTATGCGCCTGACGGCGCAACGCTCGAGGCGAGCGGGGGAGGCGCCTGACTGAGAACAGCTGTTCCTCCGACGAAATGGCCGGCCAGGGTCGGATTCCCCCTCGAGGCGAGCGGGGGAAGCGCCTGACTGAGAGCAGCTGTTCCTCCGACGAAATGGCCGGCCAGGGCCGGATTCCCCCTCGAGGCGAGCGGGGGAGGCGTCGCGAGCGGAGCGGTGACCTCCGAATGCAACACGAGCTCAATGTCCGCCGTCAATGAGCTGAGGTCGTGACTCATTCACCAGAAGCACGCCCGCATCCCGCGAGTACGCCGCCTGCGCCGAGTCACAAGTGCTCGCCGTCTCAAGCTCCGCGGTGCACCGGTTGTCATTCAAATGATCGCGCACCTCCACCCAGCGTCGGTGGCTGAAACAGACCGCGCCGCGGGTCGTCCACCCGGCCTCAAACACCATCCCCGCATCCTTCGCCGCGGTCTGAATAGACGGCCCCAGTTCATCCGAGACATTTATCTGCGTATTCTCCTGCGTAAACGACCGACCATCCCCGCAGTAATCCGCGCGAGCCATCCGGGTACACGCCTGGTGCACATCCTTCAGCGCCCCGCCGCGAGCCCACGGGCGATAGCCCCACCGGTAGCACTTCGCGATAACGCCATTGGCGCAGCTGAACGTGAACAAATCCGAATCATCGAACCGCGCCCCCTTCGCATCCCACCAGCCCGACACCGCCAGCGCCGTCTTCTGCCCATCGGCATCAGCCCCGCACAGCGCCACATACCCGCCATCCCGAGGCTCCTGCAGCTCGTAGCGCAGCGTCAGCTGCCCAGGCTCATCGGGCCCGGCATGCTTGCCGAGCTCCGCCTTCACGCTGGCCACACGCACGCGGCGCCTGCGCCCGTCCGACAGCTCCGCCTCCAGCGTCGCGCCGGCCAGCGCCGGACCGCGCAGCATCTGCCCGGAGACAGTAGCGACCAGCTCACCGCCCTCGAGCGCGCCACTCGCCGGCCTGCCATCCGCCAGGATGAGCGTGGACAGCCGGAAGCCCTTGAGCGTGGGACCATTGCCCGACGTCCCGAGCAGATGCGTCCCCTGCATGGTGATGCCCTGCATGGTGATGCCCTGAGAGTTCAGGAGCGGCTGCTCAACATCAGCCACAGGCTCCGCGTCCGATGGGTCAGAGGGCCCGCAAGCGAACGGCGCAGCGGTGAACAGGAGCAGCAAGGCGGCGGACAGCGTTCTCATGGAGACAACCTCGGCGTGGGTGAAGGGGTGGCGCAGACGCGCAGCCCGAGCAGGGCATCGCGCTGCTGGGGCTCACTGCGCTCGCGATTGCTCAGCTGGCTGCAGAGCGCCTCGTGGTACCAGGAGCCGCCGCGCATCATCGGCTGCTGCGGCGCACCGTCGGCGTGGGTGAGCTCCCAGACATTCCCGGCGGTGTCTTCAAGGCCGAACGGGCTGCGCGACTCGGGGTGACTGCCCACCTCGTCCGGGCCAAAGGCCTCCGGCACGCGCCCATACGTCAAATCGAAGTTCGCCTCCTCGGGCGACAGCTCCTCGCCAGCGGGATACGTCCGACCGTCGGCGCCGCGCGCGGCACGCTCCCACTCCGCGTCGCTGCACAGCCGAGCGCCTGGGACCCGGCCGGTCTGAGACAACCAGCCGACGTACGCCTGGGCGTCAGAGAACGAGATGGCGGAGACCGGAAACCGCAGCCAGTCCTGCTCCGAGCGCCGCGCCCGGCCGACATAACGCAGCGGCCGGCCGGCGTCCGCCTCGTAGCGCTGGCGAGACATCTGAAACGAAAGCCGCCATCGACCGCGCGGTCCCTGTCCCAGACGCAGACTGTTCTGGCGCAGCTCGGCATTCGCCCCGGGGCTGCGGCGCGCGCGCTCGGCGGGCGGGAGCGCCTCCAAGAACTCAATCCACTCCGCGAACGTCACCTCGCGCCGGGCAATCCAGAAGTCGCCGGTGGCGCGCTCATGCAGTGGCGCCGCATTCAAGAAGAACCGGCGCAACCCGTCGTCCGCCGCGCTGCCGTGCAGGAATGACCCGGCCGGCACGTAGACGTAGTCGGAAGGAAGCGCGTCCTCAGACGGAAGCGCCACCTCGAAGCGGTGGTCCTCCCCCGCGCGCAGCACCGCGGGCAGCCGCACCGCGCGCCGCCCCGGCGCCGTCAACGTGAACACCACCGAGCCCGGAGCGATCTCCACTTCACCGCCCGCAGTCCACTCGCGCCCCGCGTCGTCCTCCCGGTAGCGGCCACCTTCCAGCGAGTACCGGCTGAGCGCCACGCGCGCCTCGGGAGGCGACGCCGCAATGCTCACGCGAGCCGGCGCCGTCAACCGCCGCGCCTGAACGCCGTCAACATCATGAGCGCGGAGCCGCGTCTGCAGCGCGTCCAGCGAGAGGTGCGGCGCCAGCGCGCGGGCTTGCAGCGCGCGGTCCACCAGCAACGTGGCCAACCCCTCGCGCAGCGAGGAGGACGCCGAATCCACCTGCAGCGCTTGCTCGAAGGTCGCCTCCGCCTGGTCGTACCGGCTCTCCGCTGCGCGCGTGGCCTCCAGCGCGGAGCGCCAGCTCTCCTCCGCCCCTTCATCCTGAGCGTCGAAGCGAGCAAACGCCGCAGCGCGAAGCCCAGCGCCCTCCCGAGCGCGCCCCTGCGCCTCCTCAAGGCTGCGCTCCGCCACCGCGCGGTGAAACTCACGAGCCTTCCGCCGGTCGTACGCGGTCTTCGCGGTCAGCAGCAGCCCCAGCGCGAGCGCAGCAGGGACGACCGCGAGCAGCACCCAACGCCTGCGCCTGCGCTGACGGTGGCCCTGCGCGCTCGCCTGCAGAAACTCCGCCTCGAGAGGGCCAAGCTCAAGCGCGGGCTGCGCCTCCAACTCCTTCAACTGCGTCGGTCCCAGAAGCGCGTCCGCTGTCCTCCCCAGCCGGCGCCACTCGCGCGCCGCGCGCTGTACCCGCTCCTCCAGAATCCGCTGCGCCACGCCGCCCTGAAGCCACCCGCGAAGCGTCGCCCACCGCGTGATGAGCGCTTCGTGGGCGAGCTCATACGTGTCCTCGTCCGCCGCGCTGCGCGCCACCACCAGCCGCCCGCGCACCAGCGCCTCGAGCGCTTCGAGGGCCGCCGGCCGCCCGCGCGTCAGCTCGGCGCAGGTCCTCCGAGATCGCGTCCCCTCCGCGGTGACCAGCGCCATGAGCAACGCCCGAGCGGCATCCTGCTGCGCGGGAGACAGCGCCTGAAGGAGGCTGTCCGCGTGGCGAGCCAGACACCCCTCCACGCCGCCGAGTGCCTGCAGCGCGTCCGCCCGCAGCAGCCGTGCACCCGCGTCCCGCCGCTCCCAGAGTTGCGCCAGCGCGAACTGCAACAAGGGCAGCGCGCCACCCTCGCGCACGGAGCCCACCAGCCCCTCGACCAGCGCCTCCGACTCGAAGCCGAAGCCCTGCGTCTGGACCGGACCGACGACCACCTCTCGCAGCCCCTCCGTAGAGAGCGCCCGGAGCCAGTAGAGCGCCCGCCCCATGTCCTCGCCCAACCGCGGGAGCGCCGCCACCCGGCCCAGAAAATCGCTGCGCACGGTGGCGACCAACCGCGCGCCCTGCGCCTCCAGCGCCAGCGCAGCCAGCGCCTCTGACGCAGCCGCCGCCTGCGCTGGACCGCTGAGCGTCACCAGCTCCTCCAGCGGATCCACGATGAGCGTGAGCCCAGACCGCCCGAACCGCTGTCGCAGCTGACGGCCCACCTCCGCAGGCTCCTCGGTCAAGGCCTGCGCGACCACGGCCTCGGGCTCCTCGAGGACAGGGCTGAGCAGCTCCGCCAACGCCTGCAGCGGCCGGCGCCCAGGGCTGAGCACGAGGACAGTAGGGGCGAGGGGACCGCTCTCCTGGGAGAGCGCGGGCACCAACCCCGCTCGCACCAGCGACGACTTGCCCACGCCCGAGTCGCCAGCGACCACCACGAAGCGGTCCGCCTGCAGCCGCTCCGACAGCTGCGCCACCTCCGCGGCCCGGCCGAAGAACGCCGCCTGGTGCTCGGCCTCGAAGGGACGCAGCCCGCGGAACGGATTTCCATCCGGCGCCGCCCACGCGCGAGGCCGCGCGACGAGCCGTTCGAGCGCATCCAGCACGGCCTGAGCGCCCTCGTAGCGCGCCCGCGGGTCCCGATGCAGACATCGCTCCACCACGAGGGCGAAGCGGGGATCCACTCCCTGCTCCACGAGCGACCTCGGCGCCTCCGCCTGCACCCTGCGCGGAAGTTGCGCGAGCGGGACGCGCGCAAAGGGAGGCTCGCCGGCGCACAGCGCGTAGACGAGCGCACCGAAGCTGTAGACATCAGACCGTGGGCTCGCGTCCTCGCCGCGCCAGAGCTCCGGAGCCATGTAGAGCGGCGTTCCCGCGAGGGCAGAGCGCGCCGGAGCCGCGCTGCGCGGCCCGTCCTGCACGGCGCGGCAGGGGAGGGGGCGATAGGTCGCGTCACGCGTCTGGTCTGCAGCGGGACTCTCGGCAAGAACCAGCGGCGCCGCCACCTCCGGCGCGTCTTCGCGCTCGACCGGCTCCGCCTCGCCGCTGACCTGCGCCAGGCCGAAGTCCAGGAGCTTCACCTCGCCGTCCTCAGTGAGGAACGCGTTGGCCGGCTTCAGGTCCCGGTGCAGCACGCCCTGTCGGTGCGCCGCGGCCAACCCGCGCAAGAGGCCCAGAGACAGCGACAGCACGCGCTCCCAAGGCAGCGGCGCGCGCAGCAGGTCAAGCGACTGGCCACGCAAGTACTCCGAAACCAGGAACGGCCGCCCGTCCACCTCGCCCGTCCGGAAGAGGGACACAACGTTCGGGTGCTGCACCCGGGCGACGGCGCGAGCCTCGCGCTTGAACCGCCGGCGCTGCGCCGCGGAGAGCGCCCGCCCGTCACGAGAGAGGAACTTGATGGCCACCGCGCGCTGCAAGAGCGTGTCGTTGGCCAGATACACCTCGCCCATCGCCCCGCGGCCCAGCATGCGGAGGAGCCGGTACTCCTCGAACGCCTCCGGCACGCCGGAGGTCGGAGGAGCGGGAAGCAGGCGAAAGGACGGGAGCGCCATGGGCCATTACCTGCGGCGCACTATGCGAAGCAGCCCCCGCGCTTCCCACTAGCAGTCCTTCATGGCGGCCATAGCCCGGCGCTATGTGCGCCGCTGAGGTGGCAGACGCGATCCCTCAAGCCGGTAAGTCAGTTAAAAACTGATACTCATGGAAATCAGTTGATTGGAGGATATGCATAATTAAGAGTTGACCATGGATTTGCTGCCGCACATGGAGTATGAGGTGCGCCCATGCGTTCACTCCATCCATGGCGAGTCGCGCTTGTCTTGGCGGCAGCGGCACTGACCTCGTGCATGCGCGACGGCTCCGACGAAGAGCCTGCTCGCATCAACGTCTTTGATGAGCATCGGCCGATAGCGCCCCCGAGCACGCGCCTGGACCTCGGAGGCGACTGCTCTGCCACGGGCGAATCAGGCTGTCGCTCCAACCTGTGCCTCCATCTCGGAGGATTTGATCGCCACTCCGGCTACGTCTGCTCTGAGCAGTGTGGCCAGAGCAAGTCCTGCCGAGACGGGTGGGGCTGCGCCCAGGTCTTCCCCAGCGATGACGGCTGGGTATGCGTTCCTCAATCGGCCAAGTAGTTCCCTCCTGAGAAGTCAAAGAGACGGTTCATGCGACTGCACTTGAGTGCTGCGGCCATCCTTTTGTCTGCATTCGCCGGCACGGCCTCCGCGGGCTTCGAGACCTGCGAGCCCAATGGCAACAACGGGTACTTCCACTGGGTCTGTGCCTGCGACGGGCAGCTCATCCACAACTGCGTCAATCCAAGCGAGAGCCCGGACTGCCTCCTCACGGACTGCAAGTACGTGCCGGATATGGCGAACAATCAGAATACGACCCAGCCCTCTGGGGACTATCCGTGCTGCATCTCGCCGGTGACGGGATGCACCGACGCGGGTCCGATGGGTGTGGACACCTGCAATCCCCAGTGCCCGCTGAATTCGAAGTGCTCCATGCCGTTCGAGAAGTGCCGCGAGGGCACCTGCAAACCCAACCCAGACCCCATCACCATCAACCACAGCACGGGGGAACACAGCCCCTCCGCGACCTCCTGCGTTCCGAACAGCACATGCCCGACGGGCGAGGACTGTCCGGACTCACCGTCGTCCTGCGACGACACTGACGCCCCTCAGTGCGGAGGTAGCGGACCCGCACCGGGCGGGCCGAAGCCCAAGCCGGGATGGGTGGGTGACCCCATCCAGATGACCAGCGGCAACTCGGTCGAGGAAGCCATCGACGTGAGGATTCAGGGCACCGTCCGAGCGCTGGAGCTTCGTCGCTACTTCACCTCCAACGAGAAGAAGTGGGCCTCGTTCGTCAGCCTGGGCAAGCTCGACGCGGGATACCTCCCCAAACCGTTCGGCGGCAGCCACTCCTACGGTGCGTCGCTGGAGTGGTGGCACAGCCTCTACACGTTCGTCCACGCGCACGGCACGACTGCCGGCTCCTCGTTCTGGACCCTGCGGCAGGGAGATGGCACGCGGGTGGACTTCATCGCCTGCAACCGGGGCGCGAACGGCTGCTGGGCTCCGCTTGCACCGTCGTTTCGGGACCGCGCCTTGCGGCTCTTCGCCCCGAGCACCGGCGGCTTCATCGCCTACGTGCCGGGAGAGGGACGTTACGTCTACCAGGACAAATGGACCGCCAGCAGCTACCTGGCGTCCTGGTACTTCCTGACGCGGCTCGAGGATGAGCAGTACCCCGCGTCCGGAGGCTCAGCGCGGAACATTGTCCAGCTGACCTACGCCGCGCCGTTCGTCGCGTGCCCCGGACAGAGCAGCACCGGCAATCCAGGCGTCCCGTATCTCGCCGCCGCGACCACCCTCGAGGGTGCGCAGCTCACCTTCAATTACAAACAATTGCCCAGCCTCACGCCGCAAGTGCCAGTGGAGTGCGTTCTCGCGTCCGTGACGCTTGGGACGACACCGCTCCCCGATGGAGGCGCGCCGTACGTCGCTGTCTACAACTACTCCGGCGCTCCGCCCACGTACACCGGCACGGAGCTGGCGGGAAAGCTGTCCTCCGTCACGCACCCCGACACCGCGGAGAAGCACAGCTACACGTACTCGTCGACGTCGTTCACGAGCGGAATCGATGGAGTGGCCTCGACCACGCACAGCGGGCCCGGTGGCGGGGTGATGACGGCCGAGCAGACCTACAACGGCCTCGTGCGCAGCCAGAACTCGGCGACGCCCATCCCGTGCGATGCGGGTTCCAACTGCCTCCCCGATGGTGGCAGGCAAGGCACCGCCTACCGCTGGGCGGAGACAGGCAGCGGTGCGGGCAACGGCGGAAGCAGTGGAGTGCAGTACTTCCAGCTGGCCTCATTTGTTCGCACCGCGGCAACGCTCGGACCCAGAATGTACGAGCGGCAAGACTGCCCGCCGAACACGACTTGCCCCGATTCGGCCAACGCAGGCACTGAGCGCTGGGAGTCCGCCACGCTCGCCAACGGCGATGTCGTCATCACGGGCGTCAAGGACAAGCGGGATGGTTGGACCGCCCACGCCTACGCACCGCCGGACGCGGGCAGCAGCATCCGCCACTCCGAGCTACGCACGACCCTCCGAGGCGCCCTGGCGGCGGACGGCGGCAGCGCGCTCGAGAGGACCGACTTCGCTTACAGCTACAACGGCTCGCCGCCAGGAGGCACCGCTGCCTTCGAACAGCGCAGAACCCAGGAGACGCGCGCCTCCGTGCTGCAGTCAGGTCAGAACACCGTGCGGCGCTACCAGTACGACACGGCTACCAATCGCCTCAAATCGGTGATCGAGTCCGGCTACACGCGGACGTTCAACGGCACGTCGTGGTCCACGGTGCAGCGTTTCATCGGGACCTTCTATTTCACGAACCACGTTTGCCTTGCCGGGACCGCGGATTCGTACGGTCGAGTCGCCGAGGTCCACGGCCCATGCCTTGTCGCGAGCGCGACTGCCACGGACTGCAATGTCTCCGCGCCCAACTACCCCATCACTCAGTACTTCTATTGGCCGGCGGGGTCTGGGGCTAACACCATGCGTCTGCAGCGAGTGGCGAAGCTTACCCAGGCGACCTCGGTCACGGCGTGCTCCGGCGCAGCCTCCATCGACACAACGTTCGACAACTACGACTCGCGCGGAAACCCGGGGACCGCGACCGACGCGAATGGAGTCGTCACCAAGTACACGTATGTCGGCGACCTCGTGAAGAGCGCGACGGTGGCGTTCGGGACAGCCGAGGCCGCGACGACAACCTACGAGTACGACAACAAAGAGTTGATGGCCATCCAGTTCCCTGAGGGGAACGCGGAAGTCTTCTGCCGGAGATTCGCCGCAGTCGGCGGTGGCGACTGCCGGCCGGGCTTCACAGGAGGCGCCTGGCGTCCGAACGTTCTCTGGAAGGCGAAGGTCGCCGCGCTGGACGGCTCCGGTTGGGCCGAGGGAATTGGCTACGACTACACGTTCGACGGCAAGGTCCGGTACGCCAAGCCTTCGACGCCCACAGAGAACTTCCTGGCCTGGACGCAGTACGACCGCGACGCGCACGGCCGCGAGGTCCTCTCTGTCGCCGGACAAATCGGAGCACCGGCGCCCGGCCAGTACTCGACGAAGCGCCTCTACGACGGCGCCGACAACCTGGTCGCCATCGGCTTCCCGTTCAGCGGAGCGCCCAACCTCTGCAAGCAGGGCAGTGGAGCGCTCTCCCCGCTGTGCGCAGCCCTCAGCTACGACCGGGCCAACCGTCTCTCGGGCCTTGACGTCTTCCCGGACGCGACAGCGACCGTCCCCGGCGCGGGCCTGCGCAGCTGCTTCGCCTACGACGCCCATGGAAACACCGCGCAGGTGAAATCCGGCTGCGCGACTTCGGGAGCCGGCGGGGATTGCAGCGCCTGCACCCAGCCCGTCGCCACCTACGCCTACGACGACTTCGGCAACGTCGTCTCTGCCACGCTTCCTGACTTCGGCACTGGCACAGCTGTCCCCATCCGCTTTGAGTACGACCGTTTCGGAAATGTCATCAAGCGGCAGTCGCCGGCGATGGCGAGCACCGAATATCTCCTTTACAAGTTCGACGCGCTGGATCGGCCGACGCAGACCCAGCGGATCACAAGCGGCGGGACAGAGACGTTGTTCGAGTACTTCTACGACGCGCTGCAGGGAGCGTGGGACGCGAACTGCGGCAGCGCCCCGACGAACCTGCTCGGTCGGCTGGCTGGAAGGAACGACTCCTTCGGCACCACCTGGAGCTCCTACGACAAGCGGGGGAACGTCATCGCAGAGCTGCGGAAGCGCGCCAGCGTTGCGTGCAACAGCGGCCCCAATGCACGGCCTGCGACGCTCTACAGCTACACGCTCAACAACAATCTCAAGACCATCACGTATCCGTACGGCCGGACCATCACGTTCGACTACGGAACGGGCGCGCTCAAGGATCGCGTCTCTGGCATTCGCGCCACCGTCGCCACCACACAGACGGACGGCGGGGTGGGCTGGGTGGACTCGCCCATCATCGACAGCGTCCAGTGGATGCCGTACGGACCGATGCGCAGCTACAGGGCGCTGACCACCGCTGGGCCGGCAACGATCGAATACCTCCGGGGTGAGAACGGCGAAGTGGCGCCCTCAACGGGATGCCCACGCCCCGCCTCGTTCCCGACCGACGCAACTGGTCGTATTCGAGGCCTCTGGGTTTCGAGCACCGGCAATCCGCCCTCGGGGGACATCTACAAGACTGTCTACACCTGGAAGGCGGATCAGCTCGCCCGAGCCGATACGTGCCTTTTGAATACGCCGGAGCGAATAGAGACGTTCACGTACGACCTCGCCCTGCGTGTGAAGGGCGCCGGCCGAGGTGGCGACACGATGGCGACAAGGGGAGGTAGCTTCGATTCCGAAGCCTTCGCCTACGATGCTCGTGGGAACGTGCTGACCCAAGCCCGCGAGGATGGCGGCTACACGACGACCTACCTCACCGGTCAGCGTGTCGACATGCTTCAGACGTGGAAGTCGTCCAAACCCGGGTCACTCTACTCTCGCAATTACAAATACGACGCCGATGGTCGGGCGACTTCGATTGCTGGCCCCATCGATTCCACCGCCGACGCCGGCTGGATTATTCCCCTTGCTTCGGGACCTGACTCCAGCGGCGCAGTCACCACCGTTTTCAAGTCTGCAACCGTCAACGGCGCTCAATACAACTACTACTACGACTCAATGCAGAGGCGCCGGCTGAAGGCGTACCCCACCGGGACGAAGGACGAGTTCTTTTACGACCTCGGCCATCAGATGTTGGTGGAGCAAGGCAACGCGACGGTCACGTCGCCCGCGTATTACGTCCACGATGACTACGTCTGGTTGGATGGCAAACCGATCGCTGTCGTTCGAGGGCGACTGACGACCGCCTATCTGCCGGAGGCAGATTCATCTACCGCCTGCGCGCGGAACGGTGAGGCCGCAGCCTGCGGGCGGTACTTCCCCGTCTCCGACTACCTCGGGAAGGTCGTGCTGGTGCTGGATGCGGCGCGGAAAGTTGCCGCGACGGGCGAGTACGACATCTATGGCTACCCGAACCGTGTTGCCGCGGCGGTAGAGACGGCGCACCCATACGTCCGCACGTCGTCGACGGTCGCTCAGTTTCAGCAGCCGGTCGTCGCTGGCACCACCACGCAGATGAAGGTGCGCTTCAACATGGTCGACGTGAGCCAAGGCGAGGGCGACGTCGGTTGCGGCACCACGACCAACGACACGCTTCAGCTTCTCGATGGGGCAAACAGCAGCGTCCTTGCGAGCGGCCTCGGGGGGCCCCACGCGGGTCAGGTCCAGAGCGGGTGGGTACAGCCCTCGACTGGGCTGCTTGCGGTCAAGCTGAACGTGGCCGGCTCAGCGCTGCTGATGCCAGCCTGTGGACCGAAGACGATACCGAGCCGGCCAGGTGCAGTAGTCGACTCCTACGAGTTCCGTCGCGTCCAGTCCGGCGCCGGACCGTTCATGGTTCCGCTTCGGTTCCCGGGTCAATACCACGATGTGGAGACGGACCTCTTCGAGAATTGGAACCGCTATTACGAACCTTCTCTGGGTCGATACCTACAGCCTGAGCCAATGATGCAGAGCCCAGACTACGTTCAAGGTATGGCGCTCGCAGGTCATTCGGTTCCTGTCTATGTCTACGCGTTGAGCAATTCGCTTTCGTTCACTGATTCGACAGGTCTGGATCCCAACGGTTCAGTGCCAGACTGCGTGGGGGTCATCTGTAACGACCCAAGCGCGGCTGGTTGCTACTGTCCAGAAAAACTCCCCGATGGAAGGAAGCAACCGCTCTCGCCCGACCAGTGTCAGGCAGAAGCAAACAATCCACAGTACGAGCACGAGTATGACCCTGCAGCCGCAGCCGCAGGTGGGGGTGGAGGAAAGGGTGAGCGCGGCAAGACGGCGAAACCGAGCGGGACAGACAATCCGTTCAAGAAGATGAGACAGGATCCCAAGGACCCGAACAAGGTAATCTACAAAGACCCGCACACCGGAAAGGACATCTCTAAACCAAAACCTGCTGGCTTTGACGATTGGATGAAAGGTAAGAAATAGGAGCGGGGGTTCGCATGAATCTTGAGGAGAGGTTTAGACAGGCCTGCTCTCATCTTGATGCCGGTGAAGATCGGATTGCGGCACGTCTTTTCCAGGAAGCGGCTCGCCGTGGGCATCTAGCGTCCCAGCTAAACTTGGGCTACTGTTTTGATGCAGGCCGAGGAGTGCGACGTTCAGCGGGCCGCGCTCTACGGTGGTATCGCCTGGCTGCGTCGAAGGGCAGTGGGTCGGCCGCCAACAATATTGCAACCATGTATCGAGACGACGGCAGGCCACGGTTGGCCGAGCGGTGGTTTCGGAGGGCAGTTTCGCTCGGTGCCACTGACGCTCTTCTCAATCTCGCGAAGTTGTATATCGACGGAATGGGCGAAATAAACCGGGCTAGGCCCGTGCTTCGTCGGTTGGTCGGTGCGAGAAATATCAGCGAAGACACAAGAGAGCAGGCAGAGGCGCTTCTCCGGCGGGTGCAGCCGAAACACAGGAGTGATGTCGACCCATAGTGGCGTTCGACGCACCAACTACTGCCCATCCGTCCTCTCCTGGGGCGTCCGAGTCCAAGGCCACCGGGTAGGCATTCGGCGGTCGAAGGGCGCAAGAAGGGGCAGAACGATGAGTCGAGGAATCGCCGGCCTGCCATTCGCCGTCCTGGTCCTCCTCTTCATCCTGGAACGAGCGAGTCTCGCCCAGGAGGAAGCCAAGACTGTGACCGATCTCGCGTGGATTGTTACGCATCACTGGGATTGGTCGTTGCTGCTTGCCAGCATCGCCAGGGCGTAACGGTTGAACCGATATGGCAAGAGGTGCGGATAGCTGCCCATCGAGATATCGGCGGAAATCAGAGGCAAGAGTGTACAGCCCGAATCGTTCGTTGAGTCGGTGAATGCAGCCTTGAATGGACAAGCACGATACGCCCCGTCGAAAGAGCAACTGACGGGGAGCGGACCTACGGCTCTGGGCGAGCTGCGCTGAGGTGTGGGGAGGAGCGTGTTCTTTGCCAGATGCCGGTCCACTGTATCTGCGGCAAGCCCGGGGAGGGCGAAGGAGCTTTGACATCTCACTGAGGTCGCTCATCCCC
Source organism: Myxococcaceae bacterium (assembly GCA_044230055.1). GTDB lineage: Bacteria > Myxococcota > Myxococcia > Myxococcales > Myxococcaceae > JBGART01. The sequence continues at coordinate 17,893 of JBGART010000014.1, forward strand.
TCGGAGCGAGAGGAGTTGATCCAGTGGCTCTGAGAATCGTTCGAGCAGAACGGATGCGCCGCAGAATGGCAGGTCCACTTCTCGTCGTTTGGCTCCTTCCCTTCATCTCGGAACGAGCGAGTTTCGCCCAAGAGGAAGCCAAGTCTGCGACAGATGTTTCGTGGATTGTTGCGCAGCACTGGGATGGTGGTAGCTGCGATGCCCGCGTATCACTGCTTCCGAGCGGTGCGGGATGTCGGGTCGGCCCCGAATCTGAGACGCTCTATCAAAACGGAAACATCGAGGTGTTCGACGGGATGGGAAGTCGCAATGCGGGCTGTGGTGAGAAGGTGAAAGTGTGTGGCAAGGAACTCACCTGCAACTGCGACAAAGGCCGGTCTTCCAAGGGGAACATCGGCGCCTCCGATCAGGCGAGGTCAGGAAGGCTCGGCAGCTGTCTCGCCGACGGAGGCACGCATCGCTCGAGTCACTGAGGCGCGGGCGATTCGCGATCACGGAAGACCCATTGCAGATTTGTCGTGCGCCTGAGCCGAGTAGGTGCGCTGCCTTCCGTGCTTCCGCAGGCTGACGCACTGATGGCCATCATCACGGGCGTCTCTGAATGCTGACTCCGTAGCGCGCTGCTCAACCCGATTTGCAGAAACGCGCTTGCGTGGAGTGAACCAGGTGGTTAAGTTGCCGCATGGTTAATTACGCCATGTCGGCTGATCCACTCAGCGCCACCTTCTCCGCACTCGCCGACCCGACCCGGCGCGCGATCCTCGCGCGGCTGTCGAAAGGGGAGACCTCCGTCACGGAGCTCGCGCAGCCCTTCGACATGAGCCTCCCGGCGGTGACGAAGCACCTCAAGGTGCTCGAACGCGCGGGGCTGATTACGCGGAGCCGCGAAGCGCAGTGGCGCCCCTGCCGGCTCGCGCCGAAGCCGCTGAAGGAAGCGAACGTCTGGCTCGAGGGCTACCGCGAATTCTGGGAGGGCAGCTTCGACCGGCTCGAGGACTACCTCGCCGACGTCCAGGGGCAGAAACGCCCGGTACGCGCCCGCAAGGTTCCAACCCCAAGAAAGCCCAAACGAGGAGCACACACATGAGCGCAGCGATTGATCCCAACGAACTCGCGAAGCGGCAGCTTGAGCTCTCGCGGTTGATCAACGCCCCGCGCGCGCTGGTCTTTCAAGCGTTCACCGACGCGAAGATGATCTCCAACTGGTGGGGGCCGAACGGCTTCCGCACGACGACGGTGAGCAAAGAGGTGCGCCCGGGCGGCGCGTGGAAGTTCACGATGCATGGTCCTGATGGCACCGACTACCCGAACCACATCGTGTACACGAAGGTCGTCCCCAACGAGCGGCTCGAGTGGGATCACGGCTCGAAGGAGGCCGAAGTGATGTTCAAGGCAGTCGTCACCTTCAAGGATGAGGCCGGAAAGACGCGCGTCACGTTGCAGCACACGCTGCCCACCGTGGAGGCGCGCGAGCAGGCCGCGAAGTACGCCATCGAAGGTGGGAATCAGACGCTCGCGCGGCTCGAACAGCACCTCGCGACGCAGCAGTAGTCGCTCGCCGCGAGAACGTCTTCGGCCCGCCGGCTGGAGACCGCTGAGTCCGGTCGTAGTCGTCCGGATGAAATAGTCCGCAGGAAGTCGGCGACAGATCGGGGGCGGGGCTGTCTAAGGCCCCATGAACCCCCAACGTCTCGTTGTTGTTGTCTGTCTTCTCGCCGCCGCCTGTGGCACCCCACCCGAAGAGCCGATTGCCGTCGCGGAGGGGAGCCTCAACGAGGCCACCCTCGGCTCCTGGTCTGCACCCACGACCTGGCCGTTCGTTGCCATCCACACCAGCGTCCTCCCGAACGGGAAGGTGCTGTCCTGGGGCAGGACGGATGAGCACCACACGCCCTCCGCGTCCCTCTGGGACCCCGCGACGGCCACGCTGACGCCCGTCCCCAACCACGACACGAACCTCTTCTGCGCGGGCCACTCCTTCCTCCCGGATGGGCGGCTGCTCGTCACCGGCGGCCACATCCATGACGGAGAGGGCCCGGCGGACACCAACCTCTTCGATTACCGGACCAACACCTGGACCCAAGGCCCGCCGATGAATGCCGGGCGTTGGTACCCCACCAACGTCTCGCTCGGAAACGGCGAGGTGCTGGTGTCCTCCGGCACGGAGATCGCCGGCCTCGGGAACCCGATGCCGCAGGTCTTCACCGCAGCCGGCACCTGGCGGAACCTGACCTCTGCGCTCCGCATGCAGCCGTACTACCCGTTCATGCACGTCGCCCCGAGTGGAGCGGTGCTCTACGCCGGACCGGAGCCGCTCACCGAGCTGCTCTACCCCGGCGGCACAGGCGGCTGGGTGCAGCTGGGCCGCAAGCCCGACAACCGCATCCGCGTCTACGGCAGCTCGGTGATGTACCGCCCCGGCAAGGTTCTCACGATGGGCGGCGCGGACGGCCAGGGCTTCATGAACACCGCGGAGACCCTCGACCTCAACCTGGCCACGCCTGTCTGGAAGCGCGCCAAGCCGATGGGCTACGCGCGCCAGCACCTCAACGCGACCCTGCTCCCGGACGGAACGGTGCTCGTCACCGGAGGCCTGGGGCCCAACGGCGCCGTCTTCACGGCGGAGCTCTGGAACCCGACCAACGGGAACTGGACGCAGCTGGCCGCGAACGCCGTTCCTCGCCTCTACCACTCCACGTCCGTGCTGCTGCCGGATGGGCGCGTGTTCTCCGGGGGCGGTGGACAGCCCGGCGTCGCGGGCTACGGCGACTACTACAACGTGGAGGTGTACTCGCCCCCGTACCTCTTCAAGGGGGCGCGGCCGGTCATCACCTCCGTGGCCGCCGAGGTCACCTACAACACGCTCTTCCAGGTCGGTACACCGGACTCCGCGGCCATTTCTCGCGTGACCTGGGTGCGGCTGGGCTCAGTCACCCACGCCTACGACGAGAACCAGCGCTTCGTAGAGCTCACCTTCGCGCGCCCCACCGCCACCACGCTCCATGTCCGCGCGCCTGCCCACAGCAACCTGGCGCCGCCGGGCGACTACATGATGTTCCTGCTCAACGCGCAGGGCGTGCCTTCCGCGGCGAAGATTGTCCGCGTGAAGGGGACGCTGCGCGCTGCGCCGTCCGCGCCCACCGCGCCGCCCTGCGGGACCCTCCAGGAGAGCCGGGTGCTGGCGCGGGGCGAGGGCGTGAAGGCGTGCGGCGGCCGCCACGAGCTGGCCATGCAGCAGGACGGGAACCTGGTCCTGTATCAGGGCCCCACCCCGCTCTGGTCCTCGGAGACCTCCGGCAGCAGCGCCGACCGCGCGGTGATGCAGGGCGACGGCAACCTCGCGCTCTACGGCCCGCAGGGCGTGGTGTGGACCTCGGGCAGCTACGGCGCCAACCTCGGGGCCAGCCTGCTCGTCCAGGACGATGGCCGGCTGGCCATCTGGGACGGGCAGGGCGCCCCGTTGTGGACGTCCACCTGCGGGTGGATGATCTCCCGCCAGCGCCTGGAGCGCGGCCGGCGCCTCCTCTCCTGCGACGGGCGCTTCTCGCTGGAGCTGCAGCAGGATGGCAACCTGGTCCTCTACAAGATGGGCGTGGCGCTCTGGTCCACCAACACGTGGGGCAAGGACGGAGCCGTGGCCGTCATGCAGACCGACGGCAATTTCGTCCTCTACAACAGCGCCGGCGCGCCGCTCTGGGCGTCGGGCACGTACAGCCCCGGCGCGTCGCTCAGCCTGCAGACGGACGGAAACCTGGTCGTCTACGGCCAGACCGGCGGCCCGGTCTGGAGCAGCGGCACCTGCTGCCATTAGGACCCTATCCGTGGCTGGCCTCCACGGAGGGCGCGGCCTCAAGAGGCTGGCCCTGGACCGGGACCACCCGCTCCAGGAGGGAGGAGTAGAAGCGGTACATCACCGGCAGCAGCACCATCGTCAGGCTGCAGGCGGAGAGCGTGCCGAACACGATGACCACTGCCAGCGGCCGCTGCGTCTCTGACCCGATGGCCCGGCTCATGGCGGCCGGGACCAGGCCCAGCGCCGCGAGGGCGGCGGTCATCAGGACAGGACGAAGGCGGTCGCGGCAGCCGGTGAGGATGGCCTCATCCAGCGGCATCCCGGCGCTGCGCCGCTCGGCGATGGCGGAGGTCACCAGGACGCCGTTGAGCGCCGCCTGACCAATCAGCGCGATGAAGCCCACCGCGGCCGACACCGAGATGGGCATGCCGGTCACCGCCAGCCCCAGCACGCCGCCCATCAGCGCGAACGGCACGTTGAGGAGCGTCACCACCGCGCGGCCGAAGGACTCGAAGGCCTTGAACAGCAGCAGCAACGTCAAGAGCAATGCGACGGGAACGACCGCCAGGAGCCGCGCCATCGCCCGCTCTTTGTTCTCGAACTCGCCGCCCCATTCCATCTGCATCCCCGGCTGCAGCGGCGCCTCTTTCTGCACGCGTTCACGCGCCTCGTTCACGAAGCCGCCCAAATCTCTTCCGCGCACGTTCATCCGGATGCCGATGTAGCGCCGGCCGTTCTCGCGGTTGATGGACGCGCGGCCCAGACCGGTGGTGACCTGCGCCAGCGACTCCAGCGGGACGGTGGCGCCGCCCTCTACCGGGACGCGCAGCTTGCGAATCTTCTCCAGGTCATCCCGCGACTGCAGCGGCAGCCGCATCACCACGTCGAACCGGCGCTCGCCGTCCCAGAATTCGCTCACCGGCCTCCCGCCCACCGCGGTCTGGAAGACGTGCTGGAACTCCCCCAGGTGCATGCCGTGGCGCGCCAGCGCCTGCCGGTCCGGCGAGACTTGAATCTGCGGCACCTCGCCGCTCTTGACGATGCCCAGGTCCGCCACGCCGGACACCTTGGAGATGGCCAGCTTCGCCTTCTCCGCGGCCTCCTGCAGCGCCACCAGGTCATCCCCGTAGAGCTTCACGGCAATCTGTCCGAACTGCCCGCTGATGCTCTCGTTCACGTTGTCGCGAATGGGCTGGGAGAAGTTCACTTCCAGCCCCGGCACCTCGGCGATGCTCCGCTGCAGCGAGGCGATGACGTCTGAGAGCGCGGGCGTCTCCTTCGGCCACTCATCCGGCGGCCGCAGCCGCACGAAGAACTCCAGGTTGTTGGTGAGCGTGGCGTCCGTCCCATCCTCCGGCCGGCCCAGCTGCGAGAGCACCGAGTCCACCTGCGGCTGCGCGCTGATGAGCGCGTTGAGACGAGGCACCAGCTTGCGCGCCGTGGTGAGCGAGATGTTGGAGGGGAGGGTGAACGTCATGTAGAGCGCGCCCTCGTTCAGCTCCGGGAGGAACTCGGAGCCCATCCGCGGGATGAGCGCCGCCGTCGCGATGAGGGCCGCGGTCGCCGCCGCCAGCACCCAGGCCGGCCAGCGCAGCGCGAAGCGAAGCACCGGCTCGTACGCGGCCGCCGCCCAGCGCAGCACCGGGGACTCCTTGTGCGGCACCGGCTTGCGGTAGACGAACGAGGCCAGCACCGGCACCAGCGTCACGGAGAACAGCAGCGCCCCCACCAGCGCGCTGACCACCGTGTTCGCCATCGGCGCGAAGATGCGGCCCTCCACCCGCTGCAGCATGAAGATGGGCAGGTACGCGGCGATGATGATGAGCAGCGCGAACACGGTGGGCCGGACCACCGCGGAGGTGGCGCGGCGGATGCGCTCCACCGGCGTGAGCGCCACGTCCCGCGGGTCCGCGTGGGACAGGCGGGTGAGGATGGACTCGATGATGACCACCCCGCCGTCGACGATGACGCCGAAGTCCACCGCGCCCATGGAGAGCAGGTTGGCGCTCATCCCGCGGACCTTGAGGTAGATGAAGGATGTCAGCAGCGAGAGCGGGATGAGCGCGGAGACCACCAGCGCCGCCCGCAGGTCCAGCAGGAAGACGAAGAGGACCAGCGTCACCAGGAGCGCGCCCTCCAGCAGGTTGTGGCCCACCGTCTTGAGCGTGGTGCTCACCAGGTCCGTGCGGTCGTAGAACGCCTCCACCTTCGCGCCCTCGGGCGCCAGCCGCGCGTTCACCGCGTCCAGCTGCCCCCGGAGCGCAGCGAGGACGACGGAGGGGTTCTCGCCCCGCCGCATGAGGACAATGCCTTCCACCACGTCCAGCGCGTCCCCGCGGCTCACCACGCCCTGGCGGGGCGCCCAGCCTTCGGAGACGTCCGCCACGTTGCGCAGCAGGATGGGGGTCCCCAGCCGGGTGGCCACGTGCGCGTCGCGCAGGTCATCCAGCCGCTTGAAGAGGCCCTCGCTGCGGATGACGAACTGCTCCGCGCCGCGCTCCAGCACCCCGCCGCTGGCGTTGCTGGACGCTTCCTTGATGGCGCCTTCCAAGTCTTCGAGCGTGAGCCCGAAGCTGGCCAGCTGTGCCGGTTTCGGCTCCACGTGGATTTCGCGCACCAGGCCGCCGTAGCTCACCACGTCGGCCACGCCGTTCACCCGCATCAGGAGTGGGCGCACCACCCACTCCTGAAGCGTCCGCAGCTTCATCGGGTCGCCCTTCGCTCCGGCCAGCGTGTACCGGTACACCTCGCCGATGGGCGTGGCGTAGGCGCCCAGCTCTGGCGTCACGCCCTCCGGCAGCTCCGCCTCGCGCAGGCGCTCCAAGACCTGCTGCCGCGCCAGGAGCCCGTCCACCCCGTCGTTGAAGGTCAGCGTGACGAACGAGAGTCCGAACATGGAGAGGTTGCGCAGGCGCGCCAGGCCCGGCGTCCCGTTGAGCGCGCGCTCCAGCGGCAGGCCAATCTGCCGCTCCACCTCCTCCGACGGCTGCCCCGCGTAGAGCGTGATGACGTTGACCTGCGTGTCGGTGGGGTCCGGGAAGGCTTCGACGGTGAGCTCTCGGAAGGAGAGGTAGCCCCAGACCGCGATGAGGAAGGTGAAGAAGAGGACCGCGCCCCGGTTCTTCAGCGAGAAGCTGACGATTTTTTCAAACATCGCGCGTCACTCCACGAGGTCAATCTGGTTGAGGAGGAGCAGCGCCCCGCGCGAGACGAACTTCGTCCCCGCGGGCAGCCCGCTGCGGATTTCGGCCACGCCGTCGCGCTGGCGGCCCAGCTCCACCGGCACGCTGGCCAGCCGCCCGCCGCCCTTGGCCACGAAGACCAGCGACTTGCTGCCCTCGCTCACCACCGCCTCCGCCGGCACGCGCACCCGCGTGCTCTCCCCCTCCGGTTCCAGTGCCACCTGCACGAACGCGTTCGGCCGCAGCGAGCCGTCCGGGTTGGGCGCGCGCACCCGCACCTCGACAGTACGGCGCTGCGGGTCCACCACCTGCGACACGTGCTCCACCGTGCCCGGCACCGGCTCCCCGCCGTGCTGGGGGAGGATGCGCACGCTCATCCCATCCTTGAGGTCTGCGATGTCCGCCTCCTGGACGTCCGCCACCACCACCACTTCGTCCAGAGAGGAGAGCCGCAAGAGCGGCTTGTCCCGGTCCGGTCCCACCTCCTGGCTCTCGAAGACGTCCAGCTCCACCACCGTGCCCTCCCGGGGCGCGGTCACCCAGAACAGGTTGTCGCCGCCCGCCACCACCGAGAGGCTGTGGTGCTTGGCGGAGGCGGCCTTGAGCGCCAGCTCCGCCTCCTTCAGCTCCGCGGCCGTGGCCAGCACCTCTTTCTCCGAGAGCGCCTTGAGCTCCAGGAGCTCCCGGGCGCGCTCGTTGAGCCGCGCTTTCACCGCCACCTCCTCGCGCGCGGAGGCGAGCTCCCGGTCCAAATCCGCGTAGGCGGCGGAGCGGACGGAGAGCAGCCGGTCCCCTCGCTTCACGCGGTCCCCCAGGCGCACGCTCACGGACTCCACCCGTCCGGCGAGCGCGGCGCCGACGTTGGCCGTGCGGCGCGGGTCTAAGTCCACCCGTCCCGGCGCGGGCAGCGGCGGCAGCGGCGGGGACGCCTGGGCCACCGACAGCTCCACGTACTTCCACTGAGGGGCGTCGTCGGTGAGCGTGACGCCCTGGGTGTCCGCGGCCAGCGTCTGCTTGGGCTCCGGCTGCGCAGGCTCCCGGCGAGAGAGGCCCACTGCCGTCGCGCCTCCCGCGCCCACCAGGGCGAGCAGGACCGCCAGCCGCCAGCGGCGGGGCGGAGACGCCGGGACGGGGCCCTCGCCTGGCGGAGGGGTGGCTTCAGAGGTTGCGGGCTGGTTCATGGCTTCTCCAGGGAGGCGGGTGAAGGGGCGGACAGACGGGCTCGCGCGTGGGCGAGGCGGAAGGCGGCCAGGTCGAGCTCGCTCGCGTCCAGCAGGAGCTCTCCATAGGTACGGCGGGTGAGCAGCAGCTCCTGCACGGGCGTGGCCCCGCGCTGCACCGCCGCCTCCAGCCGCGCGGTGAGCGCCTTGGCCAGAGGCAACGTGCGCTCCTGGAGCAGAGAACGGCGCCGTTCGATGGCGGAGCTCTGCTCGGCGATGCGCTCCAAGTCCCGCTGGGCCTGGGCGATGAGCAGGTCCCGCGCCTGGCCCGCGCTCGCCGCGACCGCCTGGGCCGCGCGCGCGTCCGCCTGGCCATGGTCGAAGACCGGGAGCGGGAAGCTCAAGCCCACGAAGAGGCTGTTGGGCTGGTTGCCGGAGACGATGAACTGGTCCTTCACGTAGCCCACGCGCAGCGACGGGTCCGGGAGCCAGCGGCGGTTCGCCAGCGTGAGGCTGGCCTCCGCGGACGCCTGTTGCGCCGCGAGCGCGGCCACGTCCGGCCGCTGCTCCGCCGGTGCGGTTGCGGTCGGCCTGCGCGCCAGGTAGCGGGCCGCGAGCTCTCCCGCGCCGAAGGGCTCACACCGCGTGCCGGCCGCTTGCGCGCACCCGCGCAGGTCCGCCGCCAGCTTCTCCTGCTCTTCGCCCAGCGAGGAGGCGAGCTTCTCCTGCTCTAGCAGCGCGCGGTCCGCGTCGAGCTCGGACGCGTCCCCCTTCTGCGCGCGGGCCCGCTGGATGTCGCTCAGCCGGGTGGCGTCCTCCGAGAGCGAGCTGAGCGCGCGGATGCGCAGCTCGTCCGCGGCGACCTCGGCGATTTTGTCCAGCAGATCGTAGTAGCGCTCGCGCACCAGTCCCTGGGCCGAGAGCGCCGCCGCGTTCGCGGCCTGCCGCGTGGCCTCCTGGCGCGGGCCGCGCTTGCCCAGCTCGAACGGCACGGAGAGCGCGATGGCGTAGTTCGGGACGTCCGCCAGGGGGGAGAGGCCCTCCGGGTTGGTGGGCCCCAGCGGCACCGTGTTCCACGAGAGGTCCAGCGAGGGGTTGGGCAGCAGGTGCGCGCGCAGGGCTTCGGCGCGCGCGGCCTCCACCTTGCCGCGCTCCAGCACGACGTCCGGTGTCTGCTGCGCCACCAGCGCGGCGAGCCCGGCGTCTTCCGGGAGGTCCGACAGCTTCAGCGGCGCACGGTCAGCGCCAAGGGCGGGGAGTGTGAGCAGGACGAGCGAGGCGGCAAGACAGCGCAAGGGTAGGTCCCTCCGCGCCCTTGCTTGAGCACGCGCTGTGCCGCGTCACGCCCGGAGGAAAGTCGTGGGGCTGCGCGTCACCCGTCGTGGCCGCTTCAAGTTTCTTTCAGCGGCCGCTGAAACCTTTTTGAAGTCACTCTTCGAGGCGCTTGAGGAAGGTGGGGTAGGAGAGGCCCAGCGCTTTGGCTGCATCCATTCGCCGGCCGTCCAGGCGCTCCAGCACCCAGCGTGCGTAGCGCCGGTCCACCTCCTCCGCCGTGAGCAGGTCTCCCTCCACGGTGAAGCGCGGGACCGCCGCGGCGGGCGGCGAGGCCGAAGGCGAGAGCAGGTCCAGTGTCAGCTCCGGTCCGGGCTCGAGCACCACCGCGCGCTCGAGGATGTTGCGCAGCTCTCGCACGTTGCCGGGGAAGGCGTAGGCGTCCAGCCGCGCCCAGGCCCGCTCTCCGAGGAAGGCGCTCTTGCGGCCCACGCGGACGCGAATCTCCTCGATGATTCCCTGCGCCAACGCGCGGAGGTCATCCTTGCGCTCGCGCAGCGGCGGCACCTGCACCGCGAAGACGGAGAGGCGGAACCAGAGGTCCTCGCGGAACGCGCCCGCCCGGATGTCGGCTTCCAGGTTCCGGTTGGTGGCGGCCACAATCCGCGCGGTGCTGGAGAGCTCCGCGGTCCCGCCCAGCCGCCGGAACGCGCCCGAATCGAGGAACGTGAGCAGCTTGGCCTGGATGGCCGCGGACAGCTCGCCCACCTCGTCCAGGAACAGCGTGCCGCCACTGGCCACCTCCACCAGGCCCCGGCGGGAGGCGCGCGCGTCGGTGAACGCGCCGCGCTCGTTGCCGAAGAGCTCGCTCTCCGCGGTGCTCTCCGGCAGCGCGGCGCAGTTGACGTGGATGAAGGGCGCGCTGGGCGTCGCGCCGGTGGCGTGCACGTGCCAGGCGAGCACCTCTTTCCCCACGCCAGTCTCGCCGAGCAGCAGCACCGGGCTGCGCGGGACCTGCGCCACCCGCTCCAGCATCTCCACCACACGCTTCATCGCGGCCGACGTGGGCGGGATGAGGCGCCGCCTCCCGGAGAGCTCCGTCTCCACCCGGTCCAGGCGGTCCTTCAGGCGAATCTGCTCCACCGCGCGGCGGGCCTTCATCACCAGGTCCGCCAATTCGATGGGCTTGGCGACGTAGTCCGCCGCGCCGGCGTGGATGGAGTCCACCGCGCTGGCGATGTCTCCATGCGCGGTGACCATCACCACGTGACAGGCCGGCGAGGCGCTCTTCAGCTCCGGGAGAAAGGAGAGGCCGTCGCCGTCGGGGAGGCGACGGTCCAGCAGCACCAGTTCGTGCGTGCCCTTCTGCAAGAGCCCGCGCGCTTCGTGGAGCGAGTGCGCCACGCTCACCGGAAACCCCTCCCGGCCGAGCGCCGCCGCGACGACGGAGGAGAAGCTGCGGTCGTCGTCGACGACGAGGATGGAGATTTGAGCCGTGGGAGGCGTGCGCTGGGCGGTCATGACGGGGCCTCACCGGCGGTGGGGAGTCGGATGGAGAAGCAGCTGCCTTGCGGCGTGCGGGCGAAGCTCAAGCTGCCGCCTTGCTGCTCGACGGCCCGCCGCGCCATCGCCAACCCCAGGCCAATGCCCTTGGGCTTGGTTGTGGCGAAGGGGACGAACAGGCGGGCCTCGAAGTCCGCGGGCGGCCCGCCGGCGTTGTCCTCGACGTCGATGGCCGCCATCCGCCCTTCATCGCGCAGCGACACCTGGACGCGCGGCTTGCCGATGGTGCCCAGGTCCTTCGCCGCCACCGCGGCTTCAATGGCGTTGCGGATGAGGTTGTCCAGCGCGGTGACCAGCAGCAGCGGGTCCGCCTTCACCTCCGTCGCGAAGGGGAGGTGCGCGGACATCTCCACGTCGCCGGACTCGGGCAGCGCGGAGATGCCCTCCACGGCTTCCAGCGCCACCTTGTCCAGCCGTACGCGCTGCAACATCGGCCCGGCGGGCTTTCCAAAGGAGAGGAGCGAAGTGGCCAGGTGGGCCAGCCGGTTCACCTGCCCTTTGATGGCCTTGATGGGCACCTCCGCGTCGGGTGCCGGCGCGCCGCTGGACGCGAGCAGCGACGTCGCCGCGTTCAAGCCGTTCAACGAGTTCTTAACCTCATGGGCAATGAGCGACGCGGCCGAGCCCAGCGCCGCCATCTTCTCGTGCTCCGCGGCCCGCGCCTCCACCGCGAGGAAGCCGCGGTAGGTGCGGCGCAGGTAGAGCGAGAAGAGGACGATGGTGGACAGCTGGAGCAGCGCGATGAAGAGCAGCTGCAGCAGGAGGCGGGAGCGGATGGGCCCGGCGGCGAAGGCTTCATTGGCCAGCAGCAGCACGCGCAGCCCGCTGGTGCCCACGTTGATGGCGTAGGAGAAGTCGTCGCGGCCCTCGAGCGTCCACTCGCCGCCCTCCGGCTCCAGTCGCGCCTGGCCCAGCGCGCCCAGGTCATGCCGCCGCGCCCACGCCGGCACCTCGCGCGGGAAGAGCACGTCGCCCCGCGCGCCGATGACGAGCAGCTGCTCTCCCTCCTGAAGTCCGCCCGGGAGGGTGGAGGTGGAGCCGTCGATGAGCCCCACCAGCACGCCGGTGAGGCGGCGGTTCTGCACCACCGGGACGGCCACCGCGAACAGGCCGGCGCGCCCGCCCAGCGCGTCAATCGCCGTTCCCTCGGTGGCCAGCACCTTCTGGAACCAGGGCCGGGACTCCAGCCCGTCCAGGCCGCCGAGCGCGTCCGCGGGCTCGCTCCAGACCAGCTTGCCGCGCAGGTCGAGGAACGCCACGCCGTTGAACAGCGAGGAGTCGTGGTGGGTGAGCTGCAGCAGCTTCATCTCGGAGGCGGTCGAGTTGTCGCGCAAGTCCACCTCCGGCCGCTGGGCCACGCGCTCCAGCTCCGCCTCCAGAATCTGCAGGTGGAGCCAGAGGGACTCCGCGTAGAGGGACGCTTCCCGGTAGACGCGGTGGTGAAACTCGGACCGGCTGACGGAGAGGTCGCTGCGGTAGGAGACCAGAGGGCCGATGACGGCGATGGCCGCGAGCACCCCCAGGCCCATCAGCACGGAGCGCGCGAAGCCCCGGTGCGCTTCCGCCAGCTTCCCCTCTTGCCGATGGAGGACGGCCGGGTCGTTCACACCGCGCATCTCACGCCGGGCGCCACGCGCGCGCAAGGCCGCGCGCTACTGCGTGAGCGCGTCGGAGTCGCCGGGAGGCTGGGAGGGGCTTTCCGCCTCTTCCTCCTCCGGCACGCCTGAAGGCGGCAGCGGGGTGAGCGCCATCGCCCGGCGCGCACGTGAGACCTCCTTCTGCCGCGTGAGCCGCTCATCCGCACGCCGGTAGAGCGCGCGCAGGCGCTCGTGCGGCCGCAGCTCGCACGCCGCCGCGCAGGCGGTCACACCGCAGCCCAGCAGCGCCTCGGCCACGCGGTCGATGAGCGCGTCCGCGTCCTCTTCGCGCCCGTTCACCACGAAGGCGAACTCGTCCCCGCCGATGCGGCCGCACAGCTCGTGGCTGCGCACCGTCCGCCGCAGCGCCGCGCCCACCCGCCGCAAGAGCCGGTCGCCCTCCGGGTGGCCGCGCGTCTCGTTCACCCGCTTGAAGTCGTTGAGGTCCAGGATCACCAGGCAGACCTCGGTGCCGCAGCGCCGCGCCCGCCCCGCCTCGCGCACCAGCGCCCGGACCACGGCGCGCCGGTTCGGCAGGCCGGTCAGTGGATCCACAAACAGCCGCCGCGCCGAGCGCCGCTTCTCTGCCGCGCGCGCCAGCGCGACCTTGAGGCGCGCCGCCAATTCGCCCGGGGTCACGCCCGGAGGCACCCACTCATCCAGCCAGGGCTCCAGCCCGTCCGGTTCGCCTACCAGGAGCACCGCCGGCCTTCGGGCCGGGAGGGTCGCCAAGAGCGCCCGCTGCCAGGCGACCGTCGCGCTGGCGACAATCAGCTCCGGGCGGAGCTCCGACAGCAGCTTGGCAGTGGCGAGCGGACCTGCCGCGCCGTGCACCGACAGGGTGTCCGGCAGCGCCCCCACCGGGAGCGCGTCCTCCAGCACCAGCGCTGTCTTCTTCGAAAGTGTTCCGCTTCCCATGCACCGTTCGCCGCGCCGGCAGATGTGCCGAACGGAGCGACCTCCTTCACGAGGCAACGCCCGAAGCGCGTCACAGATAGAAGCGATCTGTCACGCCCGCAGTCAGCTGCAGGATCGTGCCCCATCCGACGAACTGGTCCACTCCCTGACGCATTCCCGTGGGGTCGATGCCCATTGCCGCCATGGAGCCTGTGCAGCCGTAGGTCGTACAAAGCCCCGACTCCGCGAGGTAGGTGAGCAGCGCACCGATGGTGGGCATCCGGCGCGTTTCGAACCGGTCCGTCACTTCTGGCCGTGGCGGGTGGAAGTCGGGCTCCTCGACGCGGCCCTGGGCCAGTCGCTCCAGCGCCCACCAGAAGAAGAAGACGTCCGCCCGCCGCCCGCTTGCCACCGCCGCCGCCGCGATGGCCAGCCCCTGGTGAACGCGGTCGTAGTCCCCGCTGTGGAGGAAGACGGCCAGGCGTGGGGCGGCGGTCGACAAGGAGGCGCCTCTTACCGTTCGGTCCCGGCCTCCGTCCAGCCAACGACCACCCCCGACCGTTGGGGCTTGATTCTCTTGCGGAGATTGGCTCCACCTTGCTAGGAATCCCTCGCTCGTTCGCGGGCTTAGCCGGTGTGCGCCGGAGTCGGAGGCAGCTCGCGCTGTTCGTCATGGGAGAAGAGACCACAGCGCGGCGGAAGGATGCCCATCTCGACCTGTGCGCCACGGGCGACGTGGAGCCGGCGGAGAACCGCACGCTCTTCGAGGACGTGAGGTTGGTGCATTGCGCCATGCCGGAGCTCGCGGTCTCCGACGTGACGCTCGCCACGCCGTTCTTCGGCAAGGTGCTCAAGGCGCCGCTGCTCGTGACGGGGATGACCGGCGGGACGGACCGGGCGCGGCAGGTAAACCGGGATCTCGCGCTCGTCGCCGAGCGGGCAGGCGTGGCCTTCGGCGTGGGCAGCCAGCGGGCGATGGCGGAGAACGCGGACCGCGCGTCGAGCTACCAGGTCCGCGACGTGGCGCCGACGACGGTGGTGCTGGGCAACGTCGGGCTGTACCAGGCGCTTGGGCTGGGCGTGGACGGCGTGCGCCGCCTGATGGATGCCATCGGCGCAGACGCCATGGCGCTGCACCTGAACGCCGGGCAGGAGCTGACGCAGCCCGAGGGCGACCGGGACTTCCGCGGTGGCTACGCGCTGGTGGAGAAGCTGGCCAAGTCGCTGGGCGAACGGCTGCTCGTGAAGGAGACCGGGTGCGGCATTTCCCCTGAGGTCGCAGCGCGGCTGGTGAGCCTCGGCGTCAACGCCGTGGACGTCTCCGGGCTGGGCGGGACGTCGTGGGTGCGGGTGGAGCAGCTGCGCTCGACGGGGGAGGCGGCCGAGGTTGGCGCGGTGCTCTCGGGTTGGGGAATCCCCACGGCCGCAGCGATTGCCACGGTTTCGCGGGCGGTGGGCGGCAAGGCGAGGTTGGTTGCATCCGGCGGCCTGCGCACGGGTCTCGAGGTTGCAAAGGCGCTGGCGCTGGGGGCGGACGTGGCGGGGATGGCGCTCCCGCTGTTCCGGGCGCAGCAGGTGGGCGGGGTGGCGGGGGCAGAGCGGGCGCTGGCTGTTGTCACCACGGCGTTGCGGCAGGTGCTGGCGCTGACAGGAAGCCGGGATGTCGCGGAGCTGCGGCGGCGTCCGCGGGTCATCACAGGCGAACTGAAGGACTGGTTGAGCGCGCTGTAAGGCGTCCTCAAGGTTGTCGAGAAGGAGCTGGAATGTCCGAAGAGTTCACATCCCGGTTGGCTGGCTTCCACAAGCTCCCGATGGAGGAGCGGGTCGCCCAGCTGGGCAGGATTTACAGCTTGGATTCCGAGGAGCTCTCGGTCTTCTCGTCGATGGCCGGCCTGCTCCCTGAGACCGCCAACCAGATGATTGAAAACGCCATCGGCACGTTCAGCCTGCCGCTGGGTCTGGGGCTCAACCTCACGGTCAACGGGAAGGACTACATCGTCCCGATGGCGGTGGAGGAGCCGTCCGTGGTCGCCGCGGTGTCCTTCGCCGCGAAGATTGTGCGCGAGGGCGGCGGCTTCAGCGCGGAGGCGGACGACTCCACGATGATCGGCCAGGTGCAGGTCACCGAGTACGGGGACCCCACGCTGGCGACGGAGAAGATCCTGGAGGCGAAGGATCAGATTCTGGCGCTGGCCAACTCCTTCCACCCGCAGATGGTGCGCAGGGGCGGCGGCGCGCGCGACGTGGAGGTCCGGGTGCTTCCCGCGCCGGAGGGCCCGCGCGGCGAGCCGCTGCTCGTGGTCCACGTGCTCATCGACACGCAGGAGGCGATGGGCGCCAACCTCATCAATACGGTGGCGGAAGGGATTGCCCCGCTCATCGAGCAGGTGACCGGGGGCCGCGTCTACCTCCGCATCCTCTCCAACCTCGCGGACCGGCGACTGGCGCGGGCCACCTGCCGCATCCCCGTCCCGCTGCTGGCGGACTTTGACCTCGATGGCGAAGAGATTGCCCAGGGCATTGCCCAGGCCAGCCGCTTCGCTCAGGCGGACCCGTACCGCGCTGCCACGCACAACAAGGGCGTGATGAACGGCGTGGACGCGGTGGCGCTGGCCACCGGCCAGGACTGGCGGGCCATCGAGGCGGGTGCCCACGCGTTCGCCTGCCGCGACGGGCAGTACCGCCCGCTCTCCACCTGGCACCTGGAGGAGGGCCACCTGGTCGGCCGCATTGAGCTGCCGCTGGCGCTCGGCACGGTGGGCGGTCCCATCCGCATTCACCCCGGCGTTCAGCTGGGGCTCAAGCTCCTGCGCGTCTCCAGCGCACGCGAGCTGGCGATGGTCTTCGCCGCCGTCGGCCTGGCGCAGAACTTCGCGGCGCTGCGCGCGCTGGGCTCGGTGGGCATCCAGAAGGGGCACATGGCGCTGCACGCCCGCTGCGTGGCGGTGACCGCCGGCGCGCGCGGGGACTGGGTGGAGAAGATTGCCAACCTCCTCGTGAAGGCCGGGCATGTGAAGGTGGAGAAGGCGCGGGAGCTCTTGGACTCGCTCTCGCCTGAGGACGCCGCCGCGGCCACCGGGACCGGCTGACCTTGAAGGCGGCCAAGCCTCCGGAGAGGGCCTTCGGTCCGGGGAAGGTCATCCTTCTGGGCGAGCACGGGGTGGTCT
Source organism: Myxococcaceae bacterium (assembly GCA_044230055.1). GTDB lineage: Bacteria > Myxococcota > Myxococcia > Myxococcales > Myxococcaceae > JBGART01. The sequence continues at coordinate 34,564 of JBGART010000014.1, forward strand.
ACGGCCATCCCGCGCTGGTGGCGCCGTTGCCCTTCGGCGTCACCGCCTACGCCACGCCGGCCGCGGGCTGCGCGCTGGAGCTGCCGCCGGGTTTGAGCGCCGGCCAGCGCAAGGCCTTGCGCGCCGCGTTCGAGCGCCTGGCCAAGCACACGCGACGGCCGCGGGTGAAGGTGCGGCTGGAGAGCGAGCTGCCGATGTCGATGGGGTTGGGCAGCTCTGCCGCCTTGTCGGTCGCCTGTGCGCGGGTGTTGTTCCAGGCCTCCGGTGTGCGGGCTTCTGTCTCCCAGGTCGTCGAGGCGGCGCTGGAGATGGAGAAGGAGTTTCACGGGACGCCCTCCGGGGTGGACCACACCTGCAGCGCGGTGGGCGGGCTTATCGAGTACCGCAAGGCGCCGGACCAGACGCTGGGGAAGCTCAAGCGGCTGGTCGCGCGCAGGCCGGTGACGGTGCTGGTCGCCATCGTCGGGCCGCGGACCGGGACGCGCGCCACCGTCGCCGCGCTCAGGGAGCGCCGGGCGCGCTGGCCTGCACGGTATGACCGACTGTTCCGCGACATCGCCGCGCTGGTGAAGGACGGCTCCGCGGCGGTGCAGGCCGGAGATCTCGAGTCCCTGGGCGACGCGATGAACTTGAACCACGGCCTGCTGTGCGCGCTGGGCCTGTCGTCGCTCAAGATTGACGACATGGTCTACCGGCTGCGCGCGGCGGGCGCGCTGGGGGCGAAGCTCACCGGCGCGGGCGGCGATGGCGGCGCGGTCATCGGCCTCTTCGCGGATCCCGCGCCTGCAGTCGGCAGCCTCACCCGCGCCGGCGTGCGCTGCTTCGCCAGTCACCTCTCAGGACCCACCGTTCTATGAAGGCAACCGCCACCGCCCACCCCAACATTGCCCTCGTGAAGTACTGGGGGAAGCGCGACGAGGGGTTGATTCTCCCGCATCAGTCCAGCCTCTCCGTCACGCTGGCGCCGCTGTCGGTGACCACGACGGTGGAGTTCGGCGCGGACCTGGATGAGGTGGAGATCAACGGCAAGCGCGCCGCCGGCAGCGAGCGCGACCGGGTGCTGCAAGTCATCGACGCCATCCGCCAGGACACGCGTGCGCCGCTGGACCACGCGCGCGTGGTATCTCGTGGAGACTTCCCGTCGTCCGCGGGGCTGGCCAGCAGCGCGGCGGCGTTCGCGGCCCTGGCGTTGGCGGGACGCGCCGCGGCGGGGAGCCCGTCCAATGTTCGAGCGGCCTCCGTCCTCGCGCGGCGGGGCAGCGGCTCCGCGTGCCGCAGCATTCAGGGCGGCGTCTGCATCTGGCGGCGAGGAGAGCAGGCGGACGGGAGCGACAGCTACGCGGAGCAGCTGGTGGATGAGCGCCACTGGCCGCAGCTGCGGCTCGTCGTCGCCATCGTCAGCCGGGAAGAGAAGGACGTGAAGTCGCGGGATGGGATGCGCTCCGCGGTGGAGACCTCGCCGTACTACCCGGCGTGGGCGAAGGACGCGGAGGCGGAGGTGGACCGCGCCGCGGCGCTCGTGAAGCGGAGGGATTTGCCGGCGCTGGGGGAGCTCGCGGAGCGCAACGCCTGGAGGATGCACGCGACCTCGCTCGCTGCGGATCCACCGCTCTGCTACCTGAAGCCCGCCACGCTTGCGCTCATCCAGCTGCTCCCGGAGCAGCGCCGCAAGGGGATCCCCGTCTGGTTCACGCTCGACGCCGGCCCCAACCCGGTGCTGCTCACGGATGAGCCCCACGCCAAGGTCGTGGAAGCGCTCGCCCTCGCCGCGGGCGCCACCGAGGTCATCACCTGCCTCCCCGGCGGTGATGCAAGGCTGCACGAGGACCATTTGTTCTGAGGGGAGCGGGCCGTTTGCTGTTCCCCCGTTCGCGTCGAGCGTTGCGCCGTCAGGCGCATAGTCGAGACGTCGGCCGTCGGCAGTGCTCCCGAAGCTTGGCTCATGGGCCGCTTCGCTTTGCTCGAAACAAAGCGGCAAGGTGCCGTGCGTGGGTCTTGCGCCACCTCTCGACTATGCGCCTGACGGCGCAACGCTCGAGGCGAACGTGGGGATCATCCAGCTGATGCGTAGCCAGCTGGACGCGAGCCTGGGCGGCTGACCCGGCGTGGTTTGAACCCACCCCGGGGACCGGGCTATGCCTGCCGACCGCGTGAGCGTCCCCCCTGCCGACCAGTTCCTCGCCGCGGTCTCGCCCAATCTGCGGCAGGGGCTCAGCGCGCTCGCAGCGCCCGCGTTGCAGGCGAAGCTGGAGGCCCTGCTGGCGGAGGCGAGGGCCGCGTGGCCGGAGCTGCCTGTCCCGGACGAAGAGCTCCTCGCCTACCTCGCGCAGCGGCTGCCGGAGAACCTCCCGGCGAGCGAGGCGCTCACTGGCCTGTGGCCTGGAGACCTCCTGCTCGCGTGCGGCTGCGTCGCCGGACGGAGCGACGCCCTGAGAGCGTTTGAAGCGCACGCCTTGCCCGAGGTGGCCGTCACCCTGCGTGGCTCGGAGCCGGCGTTCGTCGACGAAGTCACCGCGCTGGTGCGCGAACGGGCGCTGGTGGGCGGACCGCAGAGCCCGCCCAAGCTCGCGGACTACCGCGGCCGCGGCCCGCTGCGCGGGTGGATTCGGGCGATGGCGCTTCGCACCGCTGCCACCCTCCGCCGCCGCCCCAGACCGGAGGTGCCAGCTGAGGACTGGCTGCTCGGGACGCCGGTAGACGGAGCGGACCTCGAGCTTCAGGTCATCAAGCAGCGCTACCGGACCCAGTTCCAGGAGGCCTTCCGCGGCGCGCTGGGCGCACTCTCCCCGCGGGACCGCAACGTGCTCCGGCTCCATGCGGTGGATGGGCTGAACCTGGAGAAGCTGGGCGCAATGTACGGACGCAACCGCTCCACCCTGGCCCGGTGGATTGCCAGCGCGCGCGAGCAGTTGCTCGACGACACGCGCCGGCGTCTGGCCGAGCAGATGAAGCTGCGTCGCTCAGAGGTCGACAGCCTCATCCAGCTGATGCGCAGCCAGCTGGACGCAAGCCTGGGCGCCTAGCCGCACTTCTTGTCGAAGCCGCAGCCGGGGACCCGTCCGCAGCACTCCACGCTGGCGGTGCAGGTCTCTCCCGTCTTGAGGCACGGCGCGCACTTCTGGCTCGTGAGGTTGCAGACGTACTGCACCGCGCAGTCCAGGTTGCCGCCGCAGGGGGTGCCGGCTTCTCCGCCGCAGGTGCCGCCAGAGCAGGTGTAGCCGGTGCAGCAGTCGGAGTTGCCGTCGCAGAAGCCAGACGTCTTGCACTGGCATCTGCCGTTGGAGCACTTGCCGCGGCAACAGGTGGAGAAGGGGTCGCACGCCTGGGTCTCGGCGACGCAGGCCACGGGAGGCCCACCGTCGGAGGGCACCTGCCCACCGCCATCCGTCGGAGTGTTGTTGTTGTTGACGCCACACGCGCAGAGAAAAACCGCTGCGCTGACCACGCACATCATCTTGACCATGACCGCTCCGGGTGAAGCTGCGCGGTCAGACGCCACGGTCCGGAAGCTGTCTCACAGATTTTTTTCTACAGGTCAGCGGGCGCAGGCCCGCGGGTGGCGAACGATGTTGGGCCCGCGCAGCGCGTCGCTGACGACGCATGCGATGTGGACCGGCACCGAGGAGACCGCGGTGCCCCGGATATCCAGGTACTGGATGGACTCCGGGAGCCCGTTCAGGCTGCGTATGTTGGTGTCTGCTGCGTTCAGCACGCGCAGGCCCGAAGGCAGCCCGGAGAGGTTGGTGACGGGAGCGCCCCGGATGCTGAGCTCCTCAAGCCCTTCCGGAAGCCCGTAGACGCTCGTGACCCGCGTCATCGACACATCCAGCACCCGGAGGCTGGCGGGCAGCCCGTACAGGCTGGAGACGGGGGTCTTCGCGGCGCGCAGCACCTCGAGCCTCCTCGGGAGCCCGTACAGACTGCTGACCTCGGTCATCGAGATGTCCAGGGTTCGCAGATTCACCGGCAGCCCATACAGCGACCGGATGTTCGTGCGTGCGACGAAGAGCGTCTCGACGCGCCCTGGGAGGCCGTAGAGGTCGGAGATGCGGGTGTCGGACGCGTCTACCCAGCGGACGTCGTCGCCCAGCCCGTGGAGCGAGGTTCGCTCCGAACCCGAGATGTCAATTCTGACGCCCCTCCCGGAGCGCCGTGTTTCACCTGCGACCGCCGCTGCGCTCCAGGCCAGACAGACGAGGACCATCGCCGCGCGCATGCTTGTCTTCATGTGCCGCCTCCCGATGGGGCCCGCTGACGGGTCCTTCTGGCCTGAGATTCACCGCGATTTTGCCCCCGGCTTGCAATTCCGGGAGCCGGCGCGCGATGGTCCCCCGCCGCCGTGCCGTGCCCTGCTGAAAACACCTTGTTGGAGCTCGCACACCACGCGCTCCCGCCGTCGGAGGCAGCGGCGCTGGACGCGCACCTCGACGGATGCCCGGACTGCCGCGAGCTCGTTGCCGGGCTGCTGAGCGGAGGCGGCCCGTCTGGCTTCGAGGACCGGGCGCTTCCGACCTCCGTCGGGCGCTATCAGGTCCAGCGGCTCCTCGGCGCGGGAGGAATGGGCGTCGTCTACGAGGCGCTGGACCCGTCGCTGGGCCGGCAGGTGGCCATCAAGGTCCTGCACGCGCGCGGCAAGCGCGATGAGGGTGGGCTGAGGCTCTTGCGTGAGGCGCAAGCGATGGCGCGGCTGTCTCACCAGAATGTCGTCGCGGTCCATGACGTGGGCACCGTCGGGGACCAGGTGTTCGTGGCGATGGAGCGGGTGGATGGCGGCACGCTGGCGGATTGGCTGGCGAGCCGTCCGCGGAGCTGGCGTGAGGTGGCGGCGGTCTTCGCGAAGGCAGGGCAGGGGCTCCGCGCCGCCCACGAGGCCGGGCTGGTCCACCGCGACTTCAAGCCGGAGAACGTGCTGGTCGGGGCGAAGGGAGAGGTCCGCGTCACGGACTTCGGGCTCGCGGGGGCTTCCGACGCGGAGGCGTCCGCACCGCTCCAGGACGGGCCCGCCTTCCCGGCGCTCACCCGGAGTGGCGCGCGGCTGGGGACGCCCCGCTACATGGCGCCAGAGCAGTTTGAGAGGCAGCCCGCGGACGCGCGGACGGACCAGTTCAGCTTCTGTGTGGCCCTCTATGAGGCGCTCTTCGGTCAGCCGCCCTTCGAGGGCGGGACGGTCCGAGAGCTGACGGCGCAGGTTTGCGCCGGGGCCGTCCGGGAGCCGCCCAAGTCACAGGTCCCGCGGCGGCTGCGCAGCGCCGTGCTCAAGGGTCTGGCGCGCCACCCCGCGCAGCGCCACGCGTCGCTGGAGGGCGTGCTCGACGCGCTGACGCCGCCGCCGCGACGGTGGCTGCGAGGCAGCTTGGCTGCTGCCGCGCTCCTCCTCGTCGCCGTCGCCGTTATCGCCCTTCGGCGCGGACCCGACCCGGTGCTGTGCGCGAGCCCGGCCGCGCGCCTGGCCGGCATCTGGGACGCGCCCACGCAGGCCGCCGTTCGCGCGGCGCTCCTGAAAGCCCGCGGGCCGCACGCGGAGGCCGCCTTCCAATCTGTTCGCGTGGCGCTGGATGCGCAGGCGAAGCGGTGGTCCGCGCTGCAGCGGGAGACCTGCGAAGCGGGCCTGCCGCGCGCGCAGGACGAGGAGCTGCTCTGGCGACGGATGCTCTGCCTCGCGGAGCGTCGGGAGGAGATGGGCGCGCTCACGGCGTTGCTCTCTGGCTTGGAGAGCCGGGAGGCCGCGCAGAACGCGGTGCTCGCCGTTCGCGAGCTCACGCCCGCCGATGTGTGCGCGGATGCGCGGGCACTCGTGCATCGCCCGCGCCTCCCGGTGGAACCTGCAGTCCGAGCCAAGGTCGCTGCGCTCAGGGGGCAGCTCGCGGATGCGAAGGCGCAGCGAGGGTTGGAGCGGCTGGAGCCGGCGCGGGTGATTGCCACGCGGGTGCGCGAAGAGGCGAAGGCGCTGGGACAGCCTGCGGTCGAGGCGGAGGCGCTGTATCTGCTGGGCAAGCTCGCGCAGGACGAGGGGAGCTTCCCCGCCGCCGAGCCACTGTTGGATCTCGCCGCGGCAACGGGCGAAGGCGCAAGCCACGACGAGCTGGTGGCGCGAAGCCGCGTGGCGGGGGTCTGGGTGGTGGGCGTTCGGCTGGGCCGCACCGCCGAGGGCCACCGCCGCGCCCAGGACGCTGCCGCCGCCATCACCCGGTTGGGAGGGAGCACGGAGCTGGAGGGGCTGCTCGCGCACTCGCGCGGCGGCGTGCTCTGGCGAGAGGGCAAGACGGAAGCGGCGCTCGCCGAATACCGGAGCTCCGCGGAGTTGCTTACGCGCGCGCTGGGCGAGGACCACCCCGAGGTCGCGATGCCGCTCAGCAGCATCGCCCAGTGTCTGCGGATGCTCGGCCGGTATGCAGAGGGCATTGGCTTCGCGCGGAGGGCGCTGGCGCTGCGCGAAGAGACGTTTGGCCCAGAGGGCCGGAACGTCGCGAGCTCCTACAACGTCCTGGGGACGCTCTACGGAGGTCAGGGCCAGCTCGTCGAGGCGCAGGCGGCGTTCGCGCGCGCCCTCGCCATTCAGCAGAAGTCGCCGGGCAGTGGGCTGGATCAATCCCTCACGCTGCAGAACCTCGGGTGGGTAGCCCGGGGGCAGGGGAGGCTCCCGGAGGCGCTCGATTTTCAGCGGAGGGCGCTGGCGATCCGAGAGGCGCGGTTGGGGCCGGAGAGTGCGGAGCTGGTCGCGTCTCTGTCTCAGGTCGCCGGGGTGCTGAGCGCGCAGCACCGGTGCGCGGAGGCCATCCCGCTGGCCGAGAGGGCGCTCGCCCTTGTCGAGCGCGTCCTTGGCCCAGAGCATCCCAGCGCTGCCGGCCCTCTGATGGACCTTGGCGAGTGCTGGCTCGCGCAGGGCGCGCCGCGGCGCTCGGTGTCGCTGCTCGAGCGGGCGCTGGCGCTTCGGGAGAAGGCCCAGGCTGAGCCCCGGCAGCTCGCGGATGCGCGCTTTGTGCTGGCGCAAGCCCTGGTCAACTCCGGCGGCGACGGTCGTCGCGCGCGGGTGCTTGCTGAACAGGCGCGGGATGCGTGGGCCGCCAGCCCGGGATTTGCGCCGAGGCGGGAGCGGGCGGAGGCGTGGCTCGCACGGCAGCGGCGCTGAGAGGTGACGTTGGCGCGCCCGAGGCCCCGTTCGCGTCGAGCGTTGCGCCGTCAGGCGCATAGTCGAGACGTCGGCCGTCGGCAGTGCTTCCGGAGCTTGGCGCATGGGCCGCTTCGGTCTGCTCGAAACAACCCGGCAAAGTGCCGTGCGTGGGTTTGCGCCACCTCTCGACTATGCGCCTGACGGCGCAACGCTCGAGGCGAGCGGGGGAGGCGCCTGACTGAGAACAGCTGTTCCTCCGACGAAATGGCCGGCCAGGGCCGGTTTCCCCCTCGAGGCGAGCGGGGGGGAGGCGCCCGACGAAATGGCCGGCCAGGGCCGGTCTTCTCCTCGAGGCGAGCGGGGGAGGTTCGCGATCCTGCGGCAATCCCTTCGCCCTGCACGCTTCTCGAACCGGACCGAATCGCCTACCGTCCCCGCGCGAATGCAGCGAGCCCTCTCCGCCCCGTCCAAGCTCTTCCTCTCCGGCGAATACTCCGTGCTCTGGGGCGGAACCGCGCGCGTCGCAGCGGTAGGCCCTCGAACCGCAGCGCTCGTGGAGCGCCGAGGAGACCGCGAAGTCCACCTCGTTCTGGAGAGCGGCCGCCTGGTCGGCACCGGAACCCCGTTCGGCGTGCGCTGGCCGGGCGAAGTCCCGCGGCCCTTCCTCTTCGCCGCGCGGGCCATCGACGCCGTCTGGCGCGCGCACGCCAGGGAATCGCTGGGGTTCTCCCTCGCGCTCTCGCCGAGCCCGGACGCGCCGGACGGCCGCAAGCTGGGGCTGGGCGGCAGCGCGCGCGCGTGCCTCCTGGCCACCGAGGCGACGCGCTTCATCCTCGAGGAGCGGCTGGACTCCCTGAAGCTTGCGCTCCTCTCGCACGCGCAGACCCAAGGGTTGAAGGGCAGCGGCGGCGACGTGGCGGCCATCTTCGCAGGCGGCATCGTCCGCTACCGCCGCTACCCGGTGGAGACGCTCGCGCCGGCCACCACCACCGGCCAGCTGAACGCGGCTCTCGCGCAGGCGGAGCCGGTGGACCTCTGGCGCCTGCCGGAGCCGCGCGTCCTGCTCAGCTACGCCTTCGTCGGCGAGAGCGCGTCCACCCAATCGCAAATCTCCCGCGTTGAAGAGCAGCTGGACGAAGCCGGACGGGACCGCTTCGTCCGCCGCTCCGACGAGCTCGGCGCGCAGCTGGAGGACGCCCTGAACGGCGGAGATTTCCCGTCCCTGCGCGAGGCGACGCAAGGACTCCACGAGCTGCTCTGCACGCTGGGGCCGGTGGACACCGAACCCATGCGCCGGCTGCTCGCGCTGGCGAGGGCGCAGGGCGCGGCGGGGAAGGTGAGCGGCGCGGGCGGCGGCGACGGCTGCGTCCTCTTCTCGCAAGAGGAGGACGAACGGGCGCGCATGCTCCAGGCCCTCACCTCGCGCGGCTACCTCGCCTTCCCGCTCACGATTGAGCCGGGCCTGCGCGGCGAGAGCGTGGCCGAGAGCCGCCTCGCCGCCTGGCTTTCCGCCTAAAACATCTGGCCGAACGTGGCGTAGACGCCGGACCGGTTCAGCTGCGGCGCGTACGCGACATCCAGCCGCACCACCGCCGCGCGCCGCGCCAGCCGAATCCCTCCGCCCACGCCGAAGTGCCAGTCGCCGGCGCCGCCGTCGTAGACGTGCGGATGCCAGACGTGGCCGACGTCGACGAACGCCAGGCCGCCCACCCGCACCAGCGCGCCGAACAGGTTGAACGCGTAGGGCGAGTAGCGCAGCTCCGTGTTGCTGAACACCTTCACGTCCCCGGCGAAGCGCTGCCGCGGAACGCCGCGCACGCTGCTCATCCCGCCAATCCCCTCGGTGGGGTAGAGCCCGCCGGTGTTGGCCCACTCGAAGAAGGGCACATCCCCGAAGAGGAAGTCGGCGGTTATCCGCTGCGCGAAAATCAGGTTCTTGCTTCCGAGCGGGAAGAACCGCCGTTCGCTCAAGGTCACGCCGCCGTAGCGGTACTTGCTGCCGGTGGGCTCCGCGGAGCCGCGGAGCGCGACCTCCTCCAGCCCGCCGGACGTGGGGTCTGACTCGTCATCGCGCGTGTCCACCAGCAACCCGGCTTGCAGCTGACCGGTCGGCCCGCCGGCGATGCCCACCGGCGCCTCTTGCACCAGCAGCGAGCCGGGATACGGGTCCACCTTCGTGTAGCGGAAGCCGTAGGACACGTAGCCCTGCAGGGGGAAGTCGGGGCGCACGAGGGGCATCCGGAGGCGGACGAAGCCCCCGGGCGAGAGCCGGTCGTAGTTGAAGCGGGGATCGTTGCTCGGGCCGTCGAAGCCCGGCTCCGTGAGGTTGCCTGGCCCGTAGTACGGGGAGTACCGCTCGCGGCGGAACTCTGCGCGCGCCTCGAAGCGGACCTTGCCGAAGAGGTCCGGCGCGTCATAGCGCAGCCAGTGGTTCTGCGAGCCGCCGGTGGTGAAGAAGACCTGGGCGCCGAGCGCGTGCCGGTACGGCGCGTAGCCGCGCGAGTAGAAGTAGGCCCCGCCCGCCGCGCCGAAGCCCACGCCCTGGTCCGAGTTGAAGCTGACCAACGGCAGGCCGAGGGCGTCCACGCCTTCTTCCTTCTGCGAAGACACGCTGGGCGCCGCGAGCAACACGGCGAGCAGCGAGGTGATGAGCGGCATGGGGCGTTAACCTGCGTGAACCCCCCGGGTAGGTTCAACGCGGCGCCACGCCACATTGCCCGGTCGCCTGCTCTCCGTGGGAGAGGGCAACGGTGGCTCGCCCGGCGGCATTTTTTTGAGTGATGCCTACCTTCCAGCTGGGAAGCACTCAGGGGAGGGATGGGGATGGAGAACGCCGTGGTGAGGCCTCAAATGCAGGAGTGGGCGAAGTCGGCGATCGCCCGGGTGGGTCCGAACGTCGCCCGGTGCCAGACGCGACGGCGCCGCAAGCTGGTCCTGGTGCACCTGGACGGCATCCCGCGCGCGGTGCTCGACGGTGCCATCGCCAGCGGCAAGATGCCGTTCTTCTCCTCGATGCTGCAGTCGGGCGCCTACCACCTCGACTCTGCGTTCTGGGGCTCACCAGCCTCCACGCCGTGCTTCCAGGCAGGTGCGCTGTTCGGTCTGCGGCACGCCAATCTGCCGGCGTACCACTGGTACGACCGGGGGCTGGGCAAGGAAATCCACATGAACGTCCCGAAGGACGCGCTCGCGGTCGAGCAGCGGCTTCGCGCGGGCAAGAGCCTGCTGGAGGACGGCGGCACCTCGTACCTGAGCCTGTTCCAGGGCGACGCCACCAACCGGCTGTGCATGGTCGCGCTGGCGGACCTGAAGGTGATGCTGCGCTCGTTGGCCGGAGAGCTGCGCGGCGTCTGCGGCCCGCAGCGGCGCACGCCCTGGCGCTTCATCCTGGACGTGCTCAAGGACACCTGGCGCGCGGGGATGGACGGCTTCCGCTGGGGCCGGCGCCTGCGCGACTTCCGGCACGAGCGCGAGTACCTCTACAACCGCTTCTTCATGATGTCCCTGGGCTGGAACCTGGCCCACACGCGGACGCTCATCGACATGGTGCGCGGCGTGCCCGCCATCTACCTCGTGTTTGGGCACTATGACGAGGTGGCGCATCGCCGCGGGCCCCGGTCGCAGCAGGCCCTCTCGGAGCTCTACCGCGCCGACGCGCAGTTTGAAGAGCTCCACGCGCTCTCGAGCGCGCTGGATGAGCCCTACGACATCGTCTTCATCACGGACCACGGCCACGTCGACAGCGCCCCGTTCGAGAAGAACACCGGGCAGAGGCTCAAGTCGTTTCTGCTGGACGGGCCGCCGGCCGGCATTCCGCCGGAGCTTGCGCGCTCGCTCCTGGACGGACGGGAGCCCTTCGCGCCCTCCCGCGCGCCGAAGGACGAGCCGGTGGTGGTGGAGTCCGGCAACTTCTCGCACGTGTACCTCTCGCGCGGGAAGCAGCCGCTGGATGCGGGAGAGCTCCTGGCCTCGCACCCGGACGTGCTGGCGCGGGCAGTGGCCAGCCCGCAGATTGGCATTGTCGCGGTCCGGCGGGGTGCCTCTGCCGTGGCCATCGTGAAGGGCCGCGCCTACGGGCCGCGGGAGCTGGACAGCGCGCCGCTCTCCAGCGCGTTCTGCCGGCGCGCGTTGGCGGATCTGTTGGAAGAGCTGCCGCACATGCCCAGCGCGGGGGACCTGGTCCTCTACGGCGAGGCCACGCACGAGAGCGGTACGGTGGGCTTTGCATGGGAGTTCGGCTCCCACGGCGGGCTCACCAAGGTGGAGACCAACAGCGTGGTGCTCTGGCCCAGCACGTCGCCGGCCGACCTGCGCGGGTTGACCCACTGCTCGCAGCTCTACGACAAGCTCTCCGAGGTCTACCGGAATTGAGGGGCCTGAGCACAGCCGCCGCGGGCCGCACCACCCTCAAGGTGCTGGGGACGGTGCTGGGCGTCGTCGTCTCCGTCGCGCTCGTGCTCTCCGCCTTTTTCCGGATCCACCTCTCCGGCGACGCCCCGCTGCTCGAGCCGCGCTTCCCGCTGCTGCGCTTCTTGAGGGACATCCCCTCGCACCTGCCGTGGCTGGTCCCGTTCGTCGTGCTGAGCGCCGCGGTCCTCCCGCTCCGAGCGCTCCAGTGGCAGCGGACGCTCTCCAAGCCGGTGCCGTTCCGCGAGCGCTACCACGTCGTCGCCATCGGCGCGTTTGTGCACAACGCGCTCCCGGGCAAGCTGGGCGACATCTTCCGCGCGTTTCTCCTCGCTCGGACCCAGCGGCTGCCTTTCGTTGAGGTGTTGGGCTCGGTGGCAGTCTGCAAGCTGCTCGAGTTCGCGGCGCTCATGATGCTGGTGGCGCTCGCGCTGCTTGGGCCGCTCGCCGACACGTTGCAGCGCTTCGCGCCGCAGCTGCGCGTGGCCTCTGGCGTGTGTGTGGCGCTGGTGGTGGTGGTGGTGGTGCTGGCCCGCTTCGCCCGGCCGCTGGCGCAGGCGCTGGAGCGCAAGGGAAAGCTCCCGAAGCTGCGCCAGGGGCTGGTGCACGTGAGCGACGGGCTGGGTGCGGCGCGCTCCCTGCGGGGGATGCTCATCGCGCTGGTGTTCTCCTTTGGCCCGGTGCTGGCGCCGGCGCTCGGTTACGGGCTTGGCCTGCGCGGCGTGGGCGTCCACGCGGGAATCTCCGCCGGCATCGTGGTGCTGGGCGCCATCGCGCTGGGGCAGGCGGCGCCCGGCGTCCCGGTGGGGATGGGCGTGTACTACTTCGTCACCAGCTGGACGGCGCGCGCGCTGGGCGCCTCCGCGGATGAGGCCGCCGCGTTCAGCGTGCTCACGCACCTGGGGACCTTCCTCACGCAGACGGCGGTGGGCGCGTGCTCGGTGCGCATCCGCAAGCTGCGCTGGGCGGATCTGCGCGTGCGCCGCACGATGGCCACGGATGCTGCGGCAGCGGCGAGCGCTTAGGGCCGTGCGGGCAGCCGGGCGCTGCGCCTTGCCGCTTTACATGTCGCTTGCCGGTCCGGTGTGGTGAGGGCGCTCCACCCGGCCGGAGCGAGCCTGTCGCAGTCCGAAATGCACCCCTTTTGCTGACATCCGCGCGCCAGGAATCTGGGGCAGTTGGCACCATGTGCTCCAAGGTGCGCAGCGGCTGAAGTCGTGGAACGCGAGATGCACAGTCCCCCCGCTCAACAAGGGGACTCCGAAATGATCCGCGCAATCGCACTGGCCAGCCTGCTGGCCGCGCCCTCCGCTCTGGCCGGCGCCCGCATCTCCGTGTTGCCGTTCAAAGGCACCAAGGCCAACTCCTCCAGGGCCCAGATCTACTTTCCCCTCTGCGAAAAAGCGGAGTGCGTCGCCGTCGACAAGGCGAGCAGCAAGGGACGTCCGGACCTCGCCAAGGCGCGCAAGAACCGCATCGACGGTTTGCTCGTCGGCACCGTCGTCAAGGCGAAGAAGAAGCTCACGCTGGAGCTCAAGCTGGTGGGCCCGCGCGGCGAGTCGCTGCTGAAGAAGAGCTACGCGCTGCTTCCCAACGGCAAGCTGGCGCCCAAGCAGGTGAGCCAGGCCATCTCCGGCGTCCTCGGTGCCGCGGGCGGCGGAGCGGGAGAGGAAGAGTCCGCCCCTGCCGCCGTGGCCGAGCGCGAGAGCGCGCCCGCGGACGAGGCCCCCAGCCGCGCGACCGAGGCGGTCGCCGCCGCGGAGCCTGCGGCCGAGGAGCCCGCGCCGTCTGAAGTGCCCGAGACCCGCTCCCGCCGCCGTGAGCGGGCCACCGAGGAAGAGAGCACCAGCGCCTCCGAGGTCTCCACCCACGTCGAGTCCCGCACCGACAAGTCGTTCCGCGAGTCCTTCGTCTCCGTCCAGGTGGGCTCGGAGCTCTTCACACCCAGCCTCCGGTTCGCCGGCGTCACCACCACCAACCTGCGCAACTACAGCTCCCCGCTGGTCGTCGCCCCGCGTTTCCGTCTCGAGGCGTACCCGCTGGGCCTGTTCATGAAGGGCATCGTCACCGGCGTGGGCGTGGAGGCGGACTACCTGTTCTCCGTCGCCAGTCGCACCAAGCGCCCGAATGACGGCGTCATCTTCGGCACCCGCAACAGCCAGCTCGACATTGCCGCGCGCTTCCGCATTGCGCCCATCAAGGGCTCGCACTTCTCCGTCACGCCCTTCGCCGGCTTCCGCATGCAGGACTTCGCGGTGGGCGCGGGCAGCGACGGCTCCAAGCTCGATGGCCTGCCCAACATCAGCTACCGCTCCCTGCGCGCGGGCCTGGACCTGAACGTCCCGCTGCTGGACGTGCTCTCCCTCTCCGCTGCCGGCGCGTACCTCAAGCCGCTGTCCACCGGCGAAATTGGGAAGGACTTCTTCCCCGGCACCGTGGCCAACGGGTTCGAAGTGGGCGGCGGCGTGAACTACGCCATCGGCGCCGGCTTCGACGCGCGCGCCCTGGTCCACTTCCAGCGCCACACCCTGAAGTTCAAGGTCACCGAGGGCGCCACCTACTCCGCCACCGACCTTGTCGACCAGCAGTTCGGCGGCACTGTGGCGCTTCGCTACACGTACTGAGGCTGCTCCTTCACTTTCTCGGGCGGTCACGGGTCGTGATGCCCGGAGACGCCATGGCGAAAGAACGAAAGAGCACCCAGTCGAAGAAGGCAGCGCGCGCGAAGAAGCCTGCGCCCAGAGTTCTCGGGGCGAAGGTGAAGAAGGCGACGGCGCGGTTTGCGAAGAAGTTGGCGGTGGGTGTTGCCCAGAACGCCCTGCGAAATTCGCCCCCGCGAGGCGCGGCCGACCTCCAAGCGACGCTTGAGGAGGTCTCCAAGGACTTCGAGCAGACGCGCCGAAAGGTGGCCGCGAAGACGGCAACGTCGCTGGTTGGCCTGTGCGTCGGAGACCTCGCGAGAGTGGGGCGCGAGATGGGGTGCACGGCTGTCGAGGTCGAGCAACTCATCCGTGTCGACCTCGAGCGCATCCGGGCAGCGCAGCTGGAGACCCCCAACGACATCGCCGGCATCGCTGAGCGCGTAGGGCTCTCGCTACCGGTCGTGCTGGGGATGCTTCAGGTTGGCCAAGCTCCGGAGGAGCTCTCCGAAGAAGCGGCGAAGGCGAGAAGGCGGAGCCAGAGCTTCTTCGACTCGTAGTCGATGCCCTGCATCGAGGCGCCGCTTGAGCCGGCGGCTTGTTCGAGTCAGAGAGTTCCTTTAGCTTTCGGCGGACGCTTGCTCAGGGAGCCGTGCTGTGGCCACAAGACGAAAAACGCCGAGCCGCTCCACGCAAGCGGCGTCCCCCTCAGAGAGCCGAATGCTCGTCCTCTTTGAGAAGATGCAGTCGGATCTTCAGGCGTTTGGGGAGGGCATGCGGGCCGGGTTCGCCCAAGTGCATGCCAAAATGGATGCCGAGTTCGCCTCCATCAGGCTGCGACTGGATGCACTTGAAATGGCCGTCCGGAAGAACAGCGAAGACATCCGGAAGAACAGCGAAGACATCCGGAAGAACAGCGAAGACATCCGGAAGAACAGCGAAGACATCCAGACTCTCTTCGAGAAGTTGGACGATCTTTCGCAGCGTGTTGGGACCAAAGAGTCCGACATGAAAGCGCTCGAGCGCCGAGTCGCCGCCCTTGAGGCGCGCCTGGGGCTTTAGCGATTCGGGCAAAAAAAAAGGGACCCGGCGAACCGGATCCCTTGTGCCCAGGAGAGGACTCGAACCTCCACGGTATCGCTACCACCAGACCCTGAATCTGGCGTGTCTACCAATTCCACCACCTGGGCGACGGCGGGCGCCTATATAGGTTCGAGGTCCCAGGAAGTAAAGGCTCAAACGACCTTCTTCGGCGGCCACTTTCCCTCGGACTCCAGCTGGTGCCGCAGGTCCGGGTTTTCGTCCATGAAGGCGCTCAGGGACTCCTCGGTAATCTGCACGTCCACGTCCTCGGTCCCGACCTCCGCCTGGCAGCCCAGCCGGGAGTAGGCCCGGACGTCGAACGCCTGGTCCAGCCGGTCCATCTCGTTGTCCGCCTGCTCCGAGAGCGTGTCCAGCCCGCGCTTCACCCAGAGATGACAGGTGGAGCAGGCGCAGACGCCGCCGCAGGTGTGGCCGACGTGCGCCCCGCACTCCAACGCCGCGTCCAGCAGCGAGGTGCCCGTTGGGACCTCCACCGTCACGTCGTCCAGAGGGCTCTTGAAGTGAACCTTAGGCACCCTCGTACTCCTCGAGGCGGTGGCCGGCGACGGCGCTGTTAATGGCGCGGTTCATCACCCGCTCCACGAAGGGCTTGGAGGCTTCGTCTAGCGCGTGGATGGCCTCGCGGAGCGCGTTGTGGTCCTGGCCTTTCGCCAGCGCCTCCACGCGCGCGAGCCCGGCGTCCAGCTGAGCCCGCTCTTCGGGGGAGACGAGGTCCGGGAACTCGGCCAGCTGCTTGCGCCCGTCCAGGAGAATCCGCTCCGCCTCCACCCGCTGCTCGGCGAGCAACCGCGCCTGCATGTCGCCTTCGGCGTTCTCGATGGAGTCGAGCAGCATCTGCTCAATCTCCTCGTCGGTCAGGCCGTGGCTGGGTTTGACGGTGATGGTCTGCGTGACGCCGGTGGTCTGCTCCAGCGCGGAGACGGACAGGATGCCGTCCGCGTCGACCTGGAACTTCACTTCCACCCGGCCCATCCCGGCGGGCAGCGCCGGAATCCCGGAGAGCCGGAACCGCGCGAGGGACCGGCAGTCCTGGACGAGCTCGCGCTCGCCTTGCAGGACGTGGATGTCCATCGCGTTCTGGCCATCCTTGAAGGTGGTGAAGACCTGCGCGGCGGCGGTGGGGATGGTGGAGTTGCGCGGGATGAGCTTCTCCACCACGCCGCCCATCGTCTCCAGCCCAAGCGAGAGCGGGATGACGTCCAGCAGCAGGACCTCATCCTTCCGGTCGTCCGAGGTGAGCAGGTCCGCTTGCACGGCGGCGCCCAGCGCCACCACCTGGTCCGGGTCGATGTCGCCCAGGGGCTCCGTGCCGAACTGCTGCGCGACGAACCGGCGCACCGCCGGCACCCGCGTGGAGCCGCCGACGAGGATGACGCCGTCCAGCTGGTCTGCGGTCAGCCCCGCGTCCTTGAGCGCCCGCTGACAGGCCTTCCCGGTGCGCTGGATGAGCGGCGCAATCCACGCCTCGAAGTCCGCGCGGGTGACGGTCTGCTGAAACCCGCCCACCTCGAGGGTGACGGACGGCGCGTCGGTCAGCGCCTCCTTGGCGGTGCGCGCGGCCCGCAGCGCGGCGTGGGCCTGCGCGGCCGACGGCGCGTCCACCTTCATCGCCGCGAGCGTGCGCTCGGCGATGGCGCGGTCGAAGTCATCCCCGCCCAGGGCCGAGTCACCGCCCGTCGACTTCACCTCGAAGATGCCGTCCACCAGCTTGAGGATGGAGATGTCGAACGTGCCGCCGCCGAGGTCATAGACCGCGAACGTGCCCTGGCTGCCCTTGTCCAGGCCGTAGGCCAGCGCCGCGGCGGTGGGCTCGTTGAGCAGCCGCAGCACCTCCAGCCCGGCCAGGCGCCCGGCGTCCTTGGTGGCCTGGCGCTGGGCATCGTCGAAGTAGGCGGGGACGGTGATGACGGCCTGCTCCACCTTGCCGACGAAGTGCTCCTCCGCGCGGCGCTTGAGCGACCGCAGAATCTCCCCGGACGCTTCGATGGGCGTCACCGGCTGGCCGCCGGCCACCTCGAAGCGCACGACCTTTCCCCCGGGCACGAAGCGGTAGCTGCCCAGCTTCTTCGTCTCCGCGTCCTCCGGGCTCTTGCCCATGAAGCGCTTCACCGACGCCAGCGTGTCAGTGGGGAACTCGCCCGCCAGCACCTTGGCGCGGGCGCCCACCACCACGCCGCCGTCCTTGCCGTAGTGGACGACCGACGGCAGCAGCAGCGCGCCACCTTCGTCCGCCGGGAGGCATACTGGCTTGCCGTTCACCACCGCCGCCACCAGCGAGTGGGTGGTGCCGAGGTCAATCCCCACCGCGCGCCCCTTGGGCTTCAGGGGGTCGTGGATCTGCAGATAGCCGTCCTTGCTCACGCCAGGTTCTCCTCCTCGATCCGGTCCACCTCTTCGAGGAAGCGCGTGTAGTAGCGCACCCGGCCCAAAGACTGCGCGGCCTCCTGCAACGCGGTGGCGTTTTCTGGCGGCGTTTCGAGGGCAGCCACGGCCGACGTCAGCGCTCGCTCCTTGCGGCCCTGCACGTCCTGCTTCATCGCTGCGACGCGGGCCTCGTCCGCCTTGGCGTGGTGGAGGGCTTCGCGCAGCTCCATCACCTCCTCGAGGAAGTCCATCGGCGGGGTGGTGAGCCGCTTCTGCGCTTCATCCGTGGCGCCCTGCTCCTCGCGGTCCAGGTCCACGCCGCGCAGCTTGAGCAGGTAGAAGGCGCGCCGCGCCGGGTCCTTGAGCGCCTTGTACGCGTCGTTGAGCGCGGTGGTGTGCTCGAGCGACAGCCGGCGCTCCCGCGCCTCCGCCTTGGCGTAGCGGTCCGGGTGGAGCTTCAGCGACAGCTCGCGGAACCGCTGCTCCAGCGCCGCCACGTCGAGCGCGTAGCCAGGTGCCAGGCCGAAGACGTCGAAGTGGGTGGCGCCGGGAGGGCGGGGAGAGAGCTTTCCGCACTGCGGGCAGAAGGGTTCGCCCCGGGTGTCGGCTTCACAGCTGGCGCACGTCATGCGTCGTCCTCGCTCGCCGCCGCCCCCGCCCTGATGAGGATGTGCGTGAGCCTTGAATCGTCAGACCGTGAAGCTCTCGCCGCAGCCGCAGGCGGTCTTCACGTTCGGGTTCTGAATCTTGAACCCCGAGCTGAGCAGCCCCTGCTCGAAGTGCAGCTCAGAGCCCATCACGTAGAGGTAGCTCTTCGGATCCACGAAGCAGCGCACCCCGTCCTTCTCGAAAATCTTGTCGCGCTCGCGCGGCTTTTCCGCCCACTCCATGGAGTAGGACAGCCCCGAGCACCCGCCGCCCTTCACGGAGATCCGCAGGCCTGCTTCAGGCGTCTGCCGCTCCTCCAGCAGGGCGCGCAAGCGCACCACCGCCTGGTCGGTGATGCCAAAGCCCTTCATCGCCGGCTTGGCCGGGACGGGGGAGGGAGCAGGGGAGGGTGCGGTCGCCGGTTGGTCCATCGAGTGTCCTCTTACAGCGCCTTCTTCTGCCGCTCTTCCCGCTTCTTCTTGAAGTCGGCGATGGCGGCCTTGATGGCGTCCTCCGCCAACACGGAACAGTGGATCTTCACCGGTGGCAGCGCCAGCTCCCGGGCCACGTCCTTGTTGGAGATCTTCATCGCGTCATCCACCGAACGCCCCTTCACCCACTCGGTGACCAGGGAGCTGGACGCGATGGCCGAGCCGCACCCGAAGGTCTTGAACTTGGCGTCCTGGATGGTGCCGTCGTCGTCGATCTTCAGCTGCAGGCGCATCACGTCGCCGCAGGCGGGAGCGCCCACCAACCCGGTGCCGACGTTGGGGTCGTCCTTGTCCAGCGTCCCCACGTTCCGGGGGTTCTCGTAGTGCTCAATCACCTTCTCGCTGTACGCCATGGCTAGTGCGCCTCCCACTGGATGCTCTTGAGATCTATGCCGTCCTTGGCCATCTCGTACAGCGGGCTCATGTCCCGCAGCTTCTTCACCTTGGAGATGACGAGGTCCGCCACGTAGTCGACCTCTTCTTCAGTATTCGTCCGGCCAATGCCGAACCGGATGGAGCTGTGCGCCATGTCCTCTTCGACGCCGCACGCCCGTAGCACATACGAGGGTTCGAGGGAGGCGGAGGTGCAGGCGGAGCCGGAGGAGACCGCCACGTCCTTGATGGCCATCATCATGGCTTCGCCCTCCACGAAGGAGAACGAGACGTTCAGGTTGCCCGGCAGCCGGTGCTCCATTGACCCGTTGAGCGTCAGCATGTCCAGGCTGGCGAAGAGCTTCTTCCGGAGCCGCTCGCGCAAGCCGAGCAGGCGCTTGCCCTCGTCCACCATCTCCACGCGCGCCAGCTCTGCCGCCTTGCCGAAGCCGACGATGGCGGGGACGTTCAGCGTGCCGGAGCGCATGCCGCGCTCGTGGCCGCCGCCGTCCAGGATGGGGGCGATGCGCACCCGCGGCTTGCGGCGCACGTAGAGCGCGCCCACGCCCTTGGGGCCGTACATCTTGTGCGCGGTGATGGAGACCAGGTCCGCCTTTGACGCCTCGACGTCGAACGGGACCTTGCCCAGGCCCTGCACCGCGTCGCAGTGGAACAGGACGCCGCGCTCGCGGCAGAGGGCGCCAATCTCGTTGACCGGCTGCACGGTCCCAATCTCGTTGTTGGCAAGCATGATGCTCACCAGCACGGTCTTGTCGGTGATGGCGGCGCGCAGCGCGTCCAGGTTCACCCGCCCGTCCTTCTCCACGTCCAGGTAGGTGACCCGCGCGCCCGCGTTGACCTTCTCCGTCCACTTCTTCAGGACGGGGTCCTCGTCGAGCTTGAACTGCTGCGCGAGCGCTCCGGCGTTCTCCTCGGTCACCTCGCCGCCGCTCAGCTCCATCAGCCGCAGCTGGCGCAGCTCTTCAATCCGCTCCGCCCGCATCCGCTCCAGCCGCTTGCAGCTGTCGAGCACCGCCTTGTGCTCGGTCTTCAGGGTGACGATGTGGTCCCCCTTCGAGCGGTAGAAGTCCACGACGCCCTTGATGGCCAGGTTGTCGGACTCAGTCGCGCCGCTGGTGAAGACAATCTCCTTCTCGGATGCGCCGATGAGCGCCGCCACCTGCTTGCGCGCCTTCTCCACCGCCGCCTCGGCCTTCCAGCCGAAGACGTGGTTGCGCGACGCCGCGTTGCCGAAGTCCCCTTCGAAATAGGGGAGCATGGCTTCCAGGACGCGCGGATCCATCGGCGTCGTCGCGTGGTTGTCCATGTAGATCGGCAGCTTGACCATTCCCGCCTCGGCGTTTGCGTACATCGGCCCACCACAATGTGGACCGGATAGGTCTTTATTATAGAAATGGACCCCCTGAGGTCAAGGCGACAGGCGGGCGGGCCCCGAGGGATTCACGAGTTGTTGAGAGAGCTTGTCCAGCGTTGTTGCGCTGCGTCTACCGATCGCCCGGCAGGCGAGCTACCGGCCCATCCAGAGGATGTCTTCCACGCTGGAGGTGATGACGAACTGGCAGTTGTCCGCTCCGTCTATCACGCAAGTGCTCTGGCGAATGATGGTGGTGACGTTCAGCGCTCTGAGCGCCTCCTGGAGGATGCCCACCTCCAGAAAGCACGGGTGCGGCGTGGAGTTGTCCAGCACGCACTTGCCGGGCTCGAACGAGTGGAGCTTCCACCCGCCGATGTCCGTGCCCCGGTTGGCCGCGTGGTAGATGCCGTCGAACCCCGTCAGCAGCTGGCGAGCGCTCTGGAAATTCTTCCGGATCGCCTCGGTGTGCGTGAGCCGGACCAGCGCGTAGCCGATGGGCACCAGCGCCCGGTCGCCCATCTTCTGGGCGAGGAGCTCCAGCGGCTCAAGCAACATCGCGATGGGGTACCAGGTGGTCGGCTTTACCCGTCGCAGCTCCGCGGTCCGCTCCTTCCCGAGGATTTGCTCGGGGATGGGGAGCGCCTCGATCATCGACATGATGTCGGAGCCGATGGTGACGTGATTCAGGCCGCGGTACCCTTTGGGGACTCGTTTCATGGCTCGGTGGTTCCCCGCGTGGGCGTGAAGCTAGGCTTTAAGGACCCCGTTCGAGGCGAGCGATGAAGAAGAGAATCTGGACCGTGTCTTTGCTCGGCGGCGCTGCGCTGGCCATCGTCCCATGGCTCTTGCCCACTGGCGACACGGGATTGAAGGCGGACACCTTCCTTCAGGGTGGGCAACTGTGGCTGGCCGGCGGGGTCATCTTCGTCGCGGGGCTTCTCACCTCGCTGACGCCGTGTGTGTATCCGCTCATCCCCATCACGGTGGGCGTCTTCGGCGCGCGGAAGGCGGAGAGCCGGCTCAAGGCGTTCGCGCTCACTGCCGCCTATGTGAACGGGATGGGACTGGTCTTCGCCGTGCTCGGCGTGGGCGCGGCGCTCAGCGGCAAGGCTTTCGGCGGCCTGCTGGGCGACTGGCGGGTGGCGCTCTTCATCGCCGCGTTCCTCCTTCTGCTGGCCGCGTCCATGTTCGGCGCGTTCGAGCTGGCGGTTCCCAGCGGGTTGGCGCAGCGGCTCAACCGCGTGGGCGGCGCGGGCTTCCTCGGCGCATTCCTGATGGGCAGCGTCTCCGGCCTGTTGGCGGCGCCCTGCACCGGCCCCGCGTTGGCCGGCGTGCTGACCTTCGTCTCCAGCACCCGGCAGGTGGTGCTCGGGGGCACGCTCCTCTACGTGTACGCGCTGGGCATTGGCGTCCCGTTCCTGCTCATCGGCGCGTTCGCGCTGCGGCTGCCGAAGGCCGGCGTGTGGATGGAGTGGGTGAAGAGCGGCTTCGGCATTGCGCTGGTTGCGCTTGCGCTGGGGTACCTGCGCGACGCGGGCGTGGGCCCGTCCGTCGCGCGGCTGGCCGCCCAGCTGGGCGCGCTGCCGGGCGCCGCGGTGGCGACCGCGCTGGCGGTGGTGGGCGTCCTCATCGGGGCGGTGCACCTCTCGTTCAAGGAGGGCGCGAGGGACGCCGCGCTGAAGGGCGTGGGCGTGGCGCTGGTGGTGTTCGCGCTGATGCTGCGCCTGGGCGCGCTCTCCGCGCCGCCCACCGGTGCGCTCTGGGTCTCGCTGGGCTGGGCGCAGGCGCCGGAGACGAAGGCTGAGTTCGCCTGGGACGTGAAGCTCAAGGGCGGGCAGGCGCTCTCGCTGTTCGACACCGCGCTGCAGACCGCACGTGCCAGCGGCAAGCCGGTGATGATCGACTTCTTCGCCGAGTGGTGCGCGGCCTGCAAAGAGCTGGACCGGCACACCTACCCGGCGCGCGAGGTGATGCGGGAGGCGGGGCGCTTCACCAGCATCAAGGTGGACGCGACGCAGGAGGGCGAGATGATTGACGTCCTCTACGACCGCTTCGGCATCCAGGGCCTCCCCACCGTGGCCTTCGTCTCCTCCGAGGGCACGGTGCTGGTGGACCCGCGGGTCACCGGCTTTCTGGGCCCGGAAAAGTTCCTGGCAGAGCTCAAAAAGGTGAAGTGACCTTCAGCGCGGCGTAGAAACGCGTTCGGTTCAACGCACTACCTTGGGTGAAGCCATGCGCGTTCAAGCAGCGATTTTGTCGCTCGCGGGCGTCGTCGCAGTCAGCGGCTGTGTTCCCACGGAGCAGTTCAAGGCCAAGTCGCTTGAAGCCGAGGAGCTGGCCAAGAAATACAAGGAGAGCGAGGGGAAGACTTCGGCGCTCGAGCAGAAAGTGAAGGACCTGGAGGCGAAGGTCGCGGACCTGGACCAGCAGAACGCGGCGCTCTCCCAGCGGCTGACCGCCAGCGAGGGCCAGCTGATGAACAAGGAGGCGGAGCGCCGCGCGCTCGAGGAGAAGAACGCGTCCCTCACCGCGCTCAACGACGAGCTCTCCCGGTCGAAGAAGAAGCTGGCGGAGGCGAAGGAGGAGCTGGAGAAGAAGTCCAGCGAGTACCAGAACCTCGCCTCCAGCCTGAAGCAGGAGATCGACGAGGGGAAGATTGAGCTCTCGGAGCTGAAGGGGAAGATGACGGTGAAGATGAAGGACAAGATCCTCTTCGCCTCCGGCTCCACCAAGGTCGGCAAGGAGGGTATCTCCGCGCTCGACAAGGTCGCCTCCGCCCTGAAGGACCTGAAGGGCAAGACGGTGCGCATCGAAGGCCACACCGACGACGTCCCGACGGACCCCAAGGGCCCGTTCCCCACCAACTGGGAGCTGTCGACCGCGCGAGCGCTCGCCGTCGTGAAGCATCTGCAGGACCAGGGCGTGGACCCCACCGTCCTCTCTGGCGCTGGCTACGGTCAGTTCCACCCCATCGCCAAGAACGACTCGGCAGAGGGGAAGAGCTTGAACCGGCGCATCGAGATTGTGCTCGCGCCCAAGTAGCGCGCGCCTGATTTCTGTGGGCGGCGCACGTGCGGGTATGGTGACCCGCCTTCGCATGACCGCCCCCTCACGCAGAGCCCTCCTCAAGGCCCTCGCCGCTGCCGCGGCGCTCAGGCCCGCCGTCAGCCTCGGCGGCCGCGCGCGCAGGGGCGTGGTCATCGGCAGCCTGCGCGGTGTGGACCGGCGGCGCGATGTCCCTGTCTACGCGGTGGTCCTCATCGACCTGGATACCCAGAAGCGGCGCACGGTGACGCTGGACTTCTTCGCCCATGGCTTCGCGCTCGACCCGCGCAGCCGGCGGCGGGCGCTGCTCTTCGAGAAGAAGGGTCCGGGCGCCTGCGAGGTGGACCTGGTCACCGGCGAGCGCCTGCGGCCGCTCAAGACCTCCGCCGAGCGCGCCTTCTACGGCCACGGGGCGTTCTCTCGCGACGGCGCCACGCTCTTCGTGGCGGAGAACACCCTTCAGACGCGGCAGGGCCTGGTGTCCATCTGGGACGGTGTCACGCTGGCGCCGCTGGGAGAGTTCCCGACCTACGGGCAGAACCCGCACGACTGCCAGCTCATCGACGGCGGCAAGACGCTGGTGGTCACCAACGGCGGCGGCGCTTTCCCGGAGGGAGACGCGCCGTGCGTCACGTTCATCGACATCGCCACGCGCAAGCTCCTGGAGAAGGTGAGCCCGGACAGCGCGCGTATCAACGCGGGGCACGTGGCCATCTCCCGCAAGCGCGCGGTCGCGCTCATCTCCGCGCCGCGCGATGGACTCCCCAAGACGGACCCTGGTGCGGTCTCCCTGCGCGACGTGAAGGGACCGCTGGTGACACTCACCGAGCCCGCCGGGGTGACCGGCGCCATGCGCGGCGAGACGCTCAGCCTCTCGCTCCATGAGCCGCTCTCGCGGCTGGCCACCACCAACCCCGACGGGAACCAACTCGCGTTCTGGGACGTGCGCAGCCACGCGCTGCTCAAAGCGGTCACGCTGGAGAGCGCGCGCGGCGTGACGCAGACGCTGGATGGCGCGTACTTCGTGGTGAGCCACGGCGCCACCGCCACGCTCTCCCTGTTCTCCACCCGCACGCTGGAGGAGGACCCGAAGCTCGCGGTCGTGGAGACCGGCTTCGCGGGCTCTCACCTCTACACCTGGGACGGCGTCATCGCGTGAGGTCTGAAGGGGATTCCCCGTTCGCGTTGACTCAGCCCTGAGTCGGGCCCCCCGTTCCCCGTTCGCGTCGAGCGTTGCGCCGTCAGGCGCATAGTCGAGACGTCGGCCGTCGGCAGTGCTCCCGAAACTGGGCTCATGGGCCGCTTCGCTCTGCGCCAGCAGCGACCGCAGTGCCGGCGCGGAGACAAATGAGCAGGGGGACACAGGTCTTCAGGCTGAGCTGTCCGTGCGCCGGCGCGGAGACGGATGCGCTGCTCGCGCGGAGGCAGCAATCCCTGAGGGTGGTCAAGGCAGGCGGGATAGTCCTGGGCGGCTGCCGGCGGGCGCCCGCCGGCAGCACGACCGCAGCGGCCAGGCCTGGCTGCTGCTTCCGCACCCAGGCCGCGCTCCCCGAGGTGCAGGCCCCCGCCTTCGTTTCAGCCCCGAGCTGTCCCCGGCTGAGGCCAGAACGACTGAGGCGCCCTCGCTCTCGTTCTGCGATGAGTTATCGACGCTATTGTCGACAACTCATCGCAGTTCAGGCGCGCTGCGGCCTGCAGGACTGCGAGCGCTGTCGAGTGCCGATTCGCCTTCCCCCACCGAGGGGATTGCTGGCCCACTTCGCCATCGTGCGACGCGCCTGAGAAGTGCGACGGGATATCGTTGCCATTAACGACAACCCGTCGCACTTCTCGGACGCGATTTGTTTCGTGGGCGCCGGCCCCTCTCGGGGACAACTCCGGAGAGCCACGAAGCCGTCCCGACCGACCTCGGGGAGTGCTGGAGCGGGTGGGAAGCGGAGTCCGAGCGGGCGGCTGCCGGCGGGCGCCCGCCGGCAGCCGCCCAGGACTATCCCGCCTGCCTTGACCACCCTCTGGGACAGCTGCCTTCGCGTGAGCAGCGCATCTGTCTCCGCGCCGCCGCACGAACAGCTCAGCCTGAAGACCTGTGTCCCCGTGTCCCGCCTTGTCGCCCTCACCGCAAGCACCGCCCCTTCGAGCGCCCAGCCTCGAGGGACCGCTCCTCCCGCTCACCTCGACAAGCACTGCCGACGTCTCACCGTGCCCCTGATGGCGCAACGCTCGACGCGAGCGGAAAGGCGTCCGCAAGGACACAGCGATGAGTCGCAAGGACACAGCGGCGTCCGGCGTGGCAGAGCAGAATCACACGCTACTGCGCGGACGTCCGGGTGCGTCCCCCGTCCCACGTTGCCACGGCGGTCGGCGCGGTGAGGCGGGTGCCGCCGTCGGGGAGGTCCGCGGCGCCCCACAGTCCGCCGGCCGGCTTGGCGTGCGCGACCGGGAGGTCGGAGGCGCCTGAGGGCGCGAAGGCGCTGGAGGCGAAGAGCGCCGCGAGCAGGCATGCCGCCAGTGCGAGCGCCGCCCCCCGCGCGACCCGTGTGCCTCGCACCTGACTTCGCGCCCGTGCTGCCTCGTGCGCGGCCATCGCGGCTCGCTCGCTCCGGGCCAGCTGCTGCGCGACGAGCTCCAGCCGAGCCTCCTGCTCCAACCTGCGCGCGCAGGCGTCGCACCGGGAGAGGTGGGCTTCGAAGCTGGAAAGCGGCCCGGCGGCGAGCCGCTGCTGGACGAAGCCCTCGAGCTCGGCGGGGGTGACGTGCGGAAGCTCAACCATCGGACTCCTCCTCCAGCGCAGCGCGGAGCTTGGCGCGGACCTCACACAGAATCTGCCGCACGCGCTGCAGCGACAGCCCCACCTGCCGGGCCAACTCCACCTGGGGGCGCTCCGGATGTTCGTAGGCCAGCGCGAAGACGGTGCGCGCGCGGGGCGAGCAGCCCTCCAGCGCGCGCGAGGCCCGCTCCAGGAGCTGGCGCCGCATCAGGCGGTCCTCGGCGGAGGCGGCGGGGTCCGGCAGCGTCCCCATCTCCGCGTCGTCCGTCGTCGCGCAGCGGCGGGCGCGGCGCCCGTCCTCCGCCGCCAGGAACGCCGCCTGGGTGACCGCGAGGCCGGGCAGCTCCAGGGTCGCGAAGCGGCCTTCGAGGTAGCGCTGGAACAGGCGCGCCCAGGTCTCCTGGGCCAGCTCGCGCGCCCGGTCCAGCCGCACGCCCTTGGCGAGCAGGGAGAGGAGCACGGCGTGGTCATGCTGGGAGATCATCGCCGCCCAGAGCGCCTTCGCGGCGTCGCTGGGCGCCTCCGGAGCGGTCGCTGCGCACTCCTGCACGAGCGCCTGCGGCGGGGGCCTTGCGTCCATCTCGCCAGAACGGGCATCGCGCTGCGACATATCGACCGGGGTGTTTGTAGCACGCGCGCTGTCGTCGCCGTTGTCGACCCCCGTCAACGGCTTCGGGGCTTTCCCACGGGCAAACCGCTGGAGTTCCTCGCGCGAGGGCGTGGGCACGCGCGGTGCTCAAGGGCCGCGACAACCCGTTTCCCTTGAGGAGAGGACATGTCTGACATCCAGGCTGCGTTCAAAGAAGTCGGGCGGGCCCTGCGCCGCCCCGAAGAGCTGACGGTGCGCTGGCGGGACCGCGCGCACGTGGCCAATCCGCCGACCCGCCTCGTCTTCCCCGTCCTGCTCCTCAACGCGGCGTTGGGGCTGGCGGCCTACGGTGTGACCATGGGGCTCTCCGGCGGCGCGGGCGCGATGCTCCTCTCCGCGTTCAAGGCGCCGCTGGCTGCCGGGCTGGCCTGGACCCTGGCGCTGCCCGCGCTCTACATCATCAATACGTCGCTGGGCTCCAAGCTGGACCTCTCCACCACCGCGCTCGCCGCGCTGGCCACGGTGAGCTTCGGCGCGCTGGCGATGCTGGCCAGCGTCCCGGTGAGCTGGTTCTTCTTCCTGGCCATCGACGCGCCCCAGTCCTTCGGACGCTTCTTCGGCATCGCGGTGGACATCGTGGTCTTCACCGGTGTGGCCATCTGCATGCTGGACGTCTTCATGCGCGTGATGAAGGCGCTCGAACCCTCCCGCAGCCGCGGCTACCCGTTCCTCTGGCTCTCCCTGGTCGGCGTCATCGGCCTGGAGCTGATGCTGCTCCTCAACCTTTTCTGAACCTTCCTTAGAGAGACAACCCATGAGCTCCCCCTCCCTGAGTCCCGTCGTCCAGGCCCTGCCCGTCGCCGTCATCTGCAAGAGCTGCGGCGCCAGCAGCGACCCCGCCTCCGAGTTTTGCCGCGTCTGCCTCGGCGAGCTGAGCCTGGCGCCGACGCCTGCTCTCGCAGTGCAGAGCGCTCCGCCGGTCGCCGAGGCGCCGCCTGCGCCGCCGGAACCGCCCATCGTCGAGGCGCCGCTCCCCACGCTCGAGGAGCTGGGCCCCACGCCAGGCAGCTTCGACCTCATCCTGCGCGGACAGCGTCACCTGACGGCGCTGATGACGTCGCCCGCCGAGCTGCCCGGTTTGACGCAACGACTGCTGGGCTTGTCGGTGATGGGCCTGACGGTCCACGGGCTGGTGGTGGGCCTGGGGGCGTCCTTCCTGGCCCGCGCCACAAGCTCCTCCGATGACCTGCTCCTGCGCGGGATGCCCATGCTGTGGATGCCGGGCAGCTTCGTCATCGCCTTCCTCGGCGCGCTCTGCGTCTGCCTGCCCAGCTTCTACTTCTACACGCAGCTCTCCGGGCTGGACGCGTCCTTCCGGCAGGTGGTGGTGCAGGCCCTGCGCGCGCAGGCCACCACCTCCGTGCTCCTGCTCGGTGCGCTGCCATTCTACGCGGCGTGGCTCCTGGCCGCGGCCGCGCGGTGGGTGACTGCCGAGGGCGCGCTGTCGCTGGGGATGTTCCTGCCGTTCCTGGTGGGGCTGGCCGGATTGAGCGCGCTGTACAAGAGCTTCGGAGACCTCGCCCGGCGGTTACCCATCACCCACCTGCGGCGAGGGAACTTCCTGCGGCGGATGGTGGTGTGCTGGGGTGCGCTCTACTCGGTGGTAGCTCCGCTGGCGCTCTATCGCGTCGCTGACGCCCTCAGCCGCGTCTTCTAGAGGACCGCCATGAACTTTGCCGGCACGGTTCTCATCTACGCGCTCGTCGGGCTGACGGTGGCCGGAGCGCTGGCGCTGCAGCCTTCGACCGAAGGGCTCGCGTCGCGGACGCTCAGCTTCTGCTCGGCGGTGGTGTTCTGGCCGTTCTATGCGCCGATGCTGGTGGGCGGGCAGTCCGAAGCCGCGCCACCGGGGGTTCGCCTCCTCTCGCCGGTCTCGGCGCGCATCCAGCGGGCGGAGGCGCAGCTGCTCGCCGCGCTGGGGCGGGCCAAGGGGTTGGCCGAGGAGGTGCTGGCGCCGGAGGTGGCCCGGGTGCAGGGGTTGTCCAAGGCGCTCACGGCGATGGAGCAGCGGATTCACCAGATGGACCAGCTGCTCGCCACGCCCGAGTTCAACGCCGCCGGGGTGCGGGTGCTGCTGGGAGACCTGCGCGCGCGTGGGGCGCTGGAGACGGATGCGCGCATGCAGAGCCTCCAGACCCGGCTGCGCAACATTGAACGGCTGGCGGCGATGCGCGCCCGCACCGGAGAGGACCTGGAGCGCACGGTCCTCAAAATCGAGGAGATGACCTCTCAGCTGCAGCTGCTGGAGTTCGCCGGGCGCTCGGACGCGCAGGTGGTGCAGGCGATTAAGGAGATTGCCGAGAGCGTGGGCGACGTGACCGAGGAGCTGCTGGCGGCGACGTGAGCTGTGGCACGATTGAAGGCAGGCCCACGTGCTCCATCCTCTCTTCGCCTACAGCCTGGTGCCGGTCCTCTCGGTCGCGTACCTGCTGTGCTTCACCGCGGCGTTGCGAGGGCGGAACGCGGTGGGCCTTGCCAGCTTCTGCGCCGCGGTGGCCATCTGGTGCTCGTCGCTCTTGCTCGGGCAGTTCCCGGCGACCCAGGAGGTGGGGGACCGGCTGGTGGCCATCGGTGCCTTCGCCTCCGCGGGCTACCTCCACGCCGCGTTCGACCTGACGAAGCAGCGGTCCTACGCGCTGGTGGTGTTCGCGTACGTCGTGGCGACGGCGGTGACGGTCGTCGGAGGGCTGGCGCCGGGCGTCATCTACCACCCGGCGGACTTACATCCCGGGCCGATGTTCTGGCCGACGATGGCGCTGGCCGTCGTCTCCGCCACGGTGCCGCTCGTCACGCTGGCGCGCGCGTACAAGCGGGCCGGCGCGGTGGACCGGCCGGGCTTCCGCACGCTGTTCATCGCCGGGGTCTGCACGTACGTGGGCAGCTTCTCCAACGCGCTGCTCTTGGCCTA
Source organism: Myxococcaceae bacterium (assembly GCA_044230055.1). Lineage (GTDB taxonomy): Bacteria > Myxococcota > Myxococcia > Myxococcales > Myxococcaceae > JBGART01. Next base: position 64,444 of record JBGART010000014.1, read on the forward strand.
CGGGCTCGCGCTGCCGTTCGGCATCTTCCTCGTGCTCGCGGGTCTGCTGGTGCTGGCGAACCTCATCCGCGCTCACGAGCCTCCCGCGGAGCGCAAGTTGCTTGAGCGCAGCCTGACCTACTCCGCGCTCACCGCGTTCCTCTCCGCCGGGTTTCTCTTCGGTGTGATGGCGCTGATGGGCGGGGGCACGCCGCTGCTCGCGGAGTACCGCGTGGGCGCGCTCTTCCTCCTGTTCATGGCTGCGCTGGCCTTTGAACCGCTGCGGCAACAGCTGGTGGAGTGGGTGGGCCGGCGGTTCCTCTCCGGCCATGCGTCCATCGAGGTCGCCCGCGCGCTGGAGGCGCAGGAGGCGAGGGCGGATCAGGCGCGGCGGTTGGCGGAGCTGGGCCAGTTCACCTCCGCGGTGGCGCATGAGATTCGCAACCCGCTGGGGGTGTTGTCAGCCCACCTGAAGCTGCTCGAGCGCAAGGGGGTGGAGGCGGAGACGCTGTCGGAGATGGGCGCGCAGATTGAGCGGGCGCGGAGGTTCGTGGATGAGCTCTTGCGCTATGGCCGCCCGCGGCCGCTGGAGCTGAGGATGGTGGATGTCTCCGCCACGCTGGACCTGGCGTACTCCACCGCGAAGCAGGCGCTGGCGGAAGCCGGGCCTGTGACGTTCACGCGGGAAGGAGAGGGGCTTCCGCCGTTGGAGGCGGACCAGGCTCAGCTCTCGCAGGTGCTGGTCATCCTGTTCGAGAACGCGCTGCTCGCCGTGAAGGGTGGGCCGGCTCCGGCGCTTCGTGCCAGCGCTCAGCGCTCAGGGTCGGAGCTGCTCATCCGTGTGGAGGACAACGGGCCCGGGATTCCTCCGGAGCTGGTCGCGAAGCTCTTTGCGCCGTTCGTCACCGGGCGCCGGCGGGAGGGCGCGCACGGAGGGACGGGGCTGGGCCTGGCCATCGCTCGCGGGATTGTGGAGCGGCACTGCGGGAGGATTCGCACGCTCAAGTCAGAGGCACTGGGCGGCGCGTGCTTCGAGGTGGTCTTGCCGCTCTCGCAGCCGCTGGTCGCCGCGGGGCGGGAGGCGCACGAGGCGTAGATAGGTAGGTCGAGCGCGGTGCCTTCGGGTTCGGGTTCGGCATGCGGGGACGGGGACGGGGACGGAGTACGCGTTCGCGTTCGCGTTCGTTCACGGGTTCGGAGACGGAAACGGATAGCGGCGAAGCGTTGAGTGCACGGCGTCTGCGAACGGGCAACCTCGACGGCGACTGAGCGCCCGTCTCACCGAGCTCCGGCGTAGCCCCTTCCCGTCTCCGAACCCGTGAACGAACGCGAACGCGAACGCGTACCCCGTTTCCGTCCCCGTCCTCGTCTCCGTCTCCCGAACCCGTGAACACCTCCCCCGAGCCCCGTGCCGGCCAAGGCACTGCGCCCGAACGCTCTCCTGAACGGAGCGGCCCTCTCCATGGCACTCTCGCCCCGCCATGAGCGACCTTCCCCCCTGCGGCCTCTACCGCACCACTCAACCCCTGGCCGGCGACGTCCCCGCGGGCCGCCTCGTCTACTTCCACAACCATGGCTCCCCCGGCCCGGGCATCTACCTCCCGCGCGCCTGGGTCCAGAACCGAGCCCAGTGGCATGAGCGCGGCTTCTCCGTCCCGGACGACGCTTACGCGCGCACCCTGTCCCCGCTGAACCCGGAAGGCTTCTACCGCGTGGCCCAGGCCTTTTTCTGTTGTGACCGCCGCTGCCGGGAGTTCGAAGCGGGGACGCTGGCGCAGCTGGGCTACGACGGAGAGGGGACCGCCATCCTCTTCCTGCCGGAGCTGACCGCGGAGGGCCTGCGAATTCCGGAGCGCGGTCAGGTGGTGGACGCCAGCCGGCTCGGAGGGTTGGAGCTGCTCAAGGTCGCTCGCCCCGCGCCCATCGACGGGCCGCGCGGCCTCATGCACTGAGCCGCTCCCGACGCAGCGCGTGATCGCCGAATGGGAGCGATGGTAGGGTCCTTTTCGCCTCGGGCTCGGCCCGGGGTGAACCCGTAGGAACCAAGGACCTCAGATGCGCGCGGTGAATGTGGCTGTGGTGGGCGCGACGGGCGCCGTCGGTGAAGAGCTGTTGCGGCTGTTCGCACTGCGCCGGTACCCCATCAAGACGTTGAAGCTCCTGGCCAGTGAGCGGAGTGCCGGCAAGAAGCTCAAGTTCAACGGCGAGGAGCTGACCGTGGAAGCGCTCTCCGCCAAGAGCTTCGAAGGCGTGGACCACGCGTTCTTCTCCGCGGGCGGCAGCGTGAGCAAGGAGCTGGCCCCGGCGGCGGCGAAGGCGGGCGCGCTCGTCATCGATAACACCAGCGCCTTCCGCTACGAGGCGGACATCCCGCTGGTGGTCCCGGAGATAAATCCCGAGGACGCCTTCAAGTTTGGCGCGCGGCGCATCATCGCCAACCCCAACTGCACCACCATCGTCGCGCTGATGCCCAGCTATCCGCTGCACAAGGCCTACGGGCTCAAGCGCGCCGTGATGTCCAGCTACCAGGCCATCTCCGGCGCGGGCGCGCAGGCGATGGCGGAGCTGACGCAGCAGATTCACGACTGGAGCGCCGGGCGGCCGCTGACGGTGAAGGTGGCGCCCAAGCAGATTGCCTTCAACGTCATCCCCCGCATCGACTCGGTCCAGGACAACGGCTACACCAAGGAAGAGATGAAGTTCCTCTGGGAGGGGAAGAAAATCCTCCACCACGAGGCGCTCCTGGCCACCGCCACCTGCGTGCGCGTGCCCGTCCTGCGCTCGCACGGCGTCTCGCTGAACCTGGAGTTCGAGCGGCCCGTCACGGCGCAGGAGGCGCGCGAGCTCTTGCGCAAGGCCCCCGGCGTCGTCGTCCAGGATGACCCGAAGGCGGACGTCTACCCCATTCCGTTGGAGCGCTCGTTCCAGGACGAGGTGGGCGTGGGCCGCATCCGTCAGGACCACAGCGTCCCGGACAACCGCGGCCTGTGCCTCTGGGCGGTGGGGGACCAGCTGATGAAGGGCGCCGCGCTCAACGCCATCCAGATTGGCGAGCTCCTCCTCTCCAAGGGCTAGCCCTCGAAACCCACCGCTTCTGAGGAGTCGCCTGATGCGCTGTCTGATTCTCTGGCTGTGTCTCTCCACAACGGCGCTGGCGGCGGATGCGGGGGTGCTGCGCTCGCCGTTGGACCTCATCGACGACGCCAACAAGGCGTACGAGAAGAAGGCCTTCTCCCAGTGCGCGGCGCTGTACCTGGAAGTGGCCGGGCGGCCGGGGCCGAAGAAGGCAGACTTCCTCTACAACGCCGCGTGCTGCCAGGCGCTGGCGGGTGACAAGGCGGCGGCGTTCGCCACGCTCGACCAGGCGGTGGCCGCGGGCCTCGAGGACGGCGCGGCAGCAACGGCGGACGCAGACCTCGCGGCCTTGCGCAGCGACCCGCGCTGGGCGCCGCTGATGGCCAAGCTCACGGCGAAGCGTGAGGCCACGCTCAAGACGCTGAACGGGGAGCTGCTCCAGCTCTTCGAAGCGGACCAGGCGGACCGGGCGGACCCGATGAAGGTGAACTGGGCGGAGGTGGCCCCGCGGGACGCCAAGCGGCGCGAGCGCGTGCGGGCCATCCTCGCGGCGAAGGGCGCGAAGGTCGCCGCGGACTACTACCACGCGGCCCTCGTGCTGCAGCACGGCGAGAAGGTGGCTGACTTCCAGGAGGCCAATGCGCTGGCGCAGGAGGCGGTGAAGCGGGACCCCCAGTACCCCAAGGCGCGCTGGTTGGTGGCGGCGACCAAGGACCGCGAGCTCATGACGCTCAAGAAGCCCCAGCGCTACGGGACGCAGTTCCGGCGCGAGGGGAACAAGTGGGTGCTCTACGAGGTGGACCCTTCAGTCACCGACGAGGAGCGCGCGAAGTGGGACGTGCCGTCGCTGGCGGAGGCGGAGCGGAAGCTGGCCGGGATGAACGCCGCTCAGCCGTAAGGTTCGGGCGCCGCGCCCTGAGCCTTGCGCGCGGCGAAGTCGAAGCAGGCTACGACGATGGCGGCGATGGGCACCGCGAAGAGCGCGCCCACCAGGCCGAACGTCCGCTCGCCGGCGATGAGCGCGAACGCGACGATGATGGGGTGGATGCGCGCGGCGCTGCCCATGATTTTGGGGTTGAGGAAGTACGCCTCCAGCGCGTGGATGCCGATAATCCACGCCAGCGACGCCAGCCCGGTCTTCCAGCTCTGCGACAGCCCGATGAGGACGATGGGCACGGAGCTGATGATGGAGCCGAAGATGGGGATGAGGCTCAACAGCGTGGCCAGCGTGGCGAGGATGAAGGCGAACTTCACGCCGAAGAGCATCAGGCCGATGAGCGTGAGCGCGCCGTTCACCAGGCAGATGGTGACCTGGCCGCGCACCACGCCGGAGAGCGACCGGTCGATACGGGTGGCCAGCACCTTCACGTCCTCCGCGTACTCCGGCGGGATGAGCCCGCGCACGTAGCTGCGGACGTGCCGCACGTCGATGGAGAGGTACGCGGCCACCATGAGGATGAAGAACAGCATGAAGACGAAGGCCAGCACGCCGCTGACCAGCGAGCGCGAGAAGCCGATGATGCCGGCCAGGTTGTTGCGCACGGCGGTGGTGCCCCGCGCCACGCCGTCGTGGATGAGCTGCTGAAGGTCGAACGAGAGTCCCGCGGCGGAGGGGTTGTCGGGGTTGCCCGCGGTGAGCTCCAGCGGCAGGCCGCGCTGAGCGAACCAGGCGTCCGCCGCGCGCGAGAGCTGATCAATGCGCTCCGGGGTGAGCGCGTTGAGCCAGTCCAGCAGGCCGCGCGTGATGCGGGCCAACTCCCGGTAGAGCTGCGGCACCAGGCCGAGGATGGCGAGGTACACCAGCACGAAGAACAGCGCGTAGATGAGCAGGATGGCCACCCAGCGCGGCAGCGGCCGCTGGGCAAGGCGCAGCGTCGTCAGCCGGTCCACCAGCGGCGCCACCAGGTATGCGATGAGCGCGGCGCCCGCGAAGGGGAGGACCACGGACCGGAACGCCACCAGGACCAACACCACGAAGAGCCAGAGGCTCCCGAGGATGATGAGGCGCCGGCGGCCGGTGCTGTTCGCGTCGCGGTCAACCACGGGCGCGGGTGTATGGCAGATGCGTTGACCCGTCGTAAAGCTCCTTGCTACAAGCGCCGCTCCTCCGAGCCGGCCGGGCCTAGAGGCCTTGGAGCACCCGTGAAGCGCCTCCTCCTCCTTCTGGCTCCGCTGTCCCTCGTCTCCCTCTGGGCGTGCCCCGGGCCCATCGCGCCGCCGCAGGGGAACGAAACGTCCTGCGTGAACGGCGCGGACGACAACGGCGACGGCAAGGCGGACTGTGACGACCCGCAGTGCTCCACCCATCCGTCCTGTCAGTCGATGATGACCCCGGACGCCGGAAAGCCCTGCACCGGCCAGGCGGAGTGCCTGGCGGTCTCCTACGTCTACGACGACCCGCTCCCGGCCTGCGTGGCGAGCAAGTGCCAGAAGAACGCGAAGGGCGTGGACCTCCGGTTCGAGGTGGACGTCGCGGCGCTGGCCGGCCTCTCCTGGAACAGTGGCGCCCTCAACACGCGCTTCATCCTCAAGCGCGCGGTGGACGGTTCTGCCGTGAGCTGCGCCACGCTCAAGGCGCTGGCGACGGGGAAGACCGCGGACAAGGCGGCGCAGCTGGAGGCCTCCAAGAGTCTCAACCTGCTGGCGTTTGACGTCACCAAGGTGGCGCCCCCCTCGGCCTCCTCCATCGTCATCCAGCCCTTCCTCAACACCGGGGTGGGCGCGGACTTCATCATCTGGACGGAGGTCTGGAACGGGCCGCCGGCGACCGACACCAAGCTCCCCTCCGGCGTGCGGCTGGGCTACGGCTGCACGGAGACGGGCGCGCCGGTGGATGAGATTCGCCCGGAGCACGACTGGCCGAACGGCGCCTCCACCGGCACCAGCCGGACCGTGCGCGTGCGCATCACCGACGTGAACTGAAAATCGTTCCTGTAGGTGGCGCTGGCTGGAGGTAACCCAAGCGGCCAGCTTCTTCCGGCTCGCAGAGCGCTGGCCTACGCTTCCACGCGACGTTTTCTCGCCGGTGGGGACGCGCTCCATGGATCCTTCCGAGTGGATGAACGCCTTCAGGGTTGCGCACGAACGCTCGAAGATGGGCGGGCTCAACTCCAGTGAGAAGGAGAAGTACGTCGGCATGCGCGAGGAGCTGGCGCGCTCGCTGGTGGCCGCGCAGCGGCTGACCGTGCCGGAGGGCGCCCCTGCCCGGCGCTTCTTCCGCGTGTCGCAGGCCTTCGCGCTGGAGCTGGACAACGTCAGCCGGACGCTGACCAAGGACATTTCGCGCTCGGGCTTCTCCGCGATGGTGCCGTCCAGCTTCAAGGAAGGTCAGCGGGTGAGCTTCAAGCTGACGCTCGGGCGGGAGCAGGACCCCGTCACCGGGCAGGCCACCATCGTCGCGGCGCCGAAAGTCGGCGCCATGGTGCGCGCCTCGTTCTCGCTGGAGACGCTCGCGGAGACAGAGGCGGACCGGCTGGAGACCGCGCTGTTCGACGCGGTGCTGGCCCGCTTCAAGTAGCGCGCAGCCGCCGTTCGGTGCGCGCGAGGCAGTCCAACATCCGCGGGCGGTTCACCCGGCCCTGCGTGGCTTCGCCCAGCGCCAGCAGCTGCTCCACCATCCAGCGGGACAGGAAGAGCAACAGCTGCCGGTCCGAAGCGGGCAGCCCGCGCGCGAGCCAGCGCTGGTTGCGGAAGTAGTCGTCCACGCCCTCCACCTCGCGCGAGAGCTCCAGCCGCGCCAGCTTGAAGGCCTCTTCGAGGTGCACCGGCGTGGGCGCTGGCGCGTCCGGCCCGGTCAGCGCGGCAAGCTGGGCGGCGTTCTCCAGCGCCTCCACCGGCGGCGGCCAGCGCGTGAGGTCCTGCGCGAAGAGCGTGGCCACCTCGTCGAGGAGGTGCTCCAGCACCGGGACGGGCTTCGACTCCAGCAGGCGCTCCCAGCGGGAGAGGGGCATGGGCTTTCGTTTTACCGCAGCGGGAGCAGCTCGCCGGGGTCCTTGCGCGGGAGCGGGACCGCGTCGCCGTAGCCGATGGCGAGCTCGCGGCGGATGACCGAGTAGACGGAGCGCTTCAAGCTGAACTCGCGGTGGGCCACGCCGGGCAGCTCGATGTTGTAGAGGTTGTCCCGCCCGCTGTTCTCCAGGATGCAGCTGGGGAAGGGGCTGGCGCGGTCTGCCTTCGAGTAGATGGAGACGAAGCGGACGCTGCGCGGGAAGGCGCCCATCTTCAGCCGGCGGATGAACGGCGACATCGGCGTCATCTGCCACACGCTTTTGGCGACCAGCCCCACCGTGGCGCAGCCCAGATACGCCGTGGGGGTGCCGTTGTGGGGCGTGCCCAGCGTGATGAGGTTCTTCACCCGGCGGTCACCGCCCAGGCGCTTGATGTAGTAGCGGCCAATCAGCCCGCCCTTGGAGTGGCCGATGATGGACAGGGGCCCGAGGTCGTAGCGCGAGTACAGCCGTTCGACTTTCTCCCGCACCTTCTCCGCGGACTCGTCGATGCCGCGCGTGTTGAAGGCGTCGAAGAGGCCGCCCAAATTGATGGACCACACGCAGTAGCCGTCGCGGCGCAGCCGGCGCTCCAGCACCTCGAAGACGCGGCGGGTGGCCATGAAGCCGTAGAGCATCAGGACCGGGCGCGGGCACTGGGTGAAGTCGGTCCGACGGACGACTTCATTGCCGCGCCGGTCGAAGTCGAAGTAGCCCCGGAGATCCAGGACCTGGCGCCGCAGCTTCCGGTACTGCACCAGCCAGGAGGTCATCCAGAGGGATGATAGGGCCCCGGTTCTTCCCCGGCCAAGTCGGCCTACCCGCGCCTACCTTCAGCTCTGCTCGCGGAAGATGCTGGAGACGAGCGACCCGACGCCCAGCGCCACGGACAGGCCGGCGAGGGGAGGGAAGTGGGAGGTGGCGGCAGCGCCAGTGCTGAGCGCGGCGGCGCCGAGGGCGAAGGCTTTCTTCAGGTTGGACGACTTGGAATCCGTCATGACGGAGTGCGCCGTCTTGGCATCGCTCAGGGCGACGCCCCAGCTGAGGTAGGGCGCGAGCCGAAGCAGCGAACGGGCCACCGCGGGCTGGATCTTCCCCATCTTGCCCAGCGCCTTGCTCGCCTCCTCCGCCTGCCTCCGGAGCCGGGGAATCGCCGAGGCCGCGGTGTCAGCGACTTCCTTCCCCAGCATCGCGGTGACCTTGGCTTCGGAGAGCCGGCTCAGCGCGCCCAGGTCTCCCGCCGTGATGACGCTGTCGATGTACTGGGCTCCGGCCTTGCTCAGCGCACCGGGCTTCACCGCGTCCTGGTGTTGCCCGAGCAACCTGGCCAACGCGGTGCTGGCAGTGGAGCCGCTGGGCTTTTTCTGGGTGAGGATGCGGTGCGCCACCTGCATGGCGACTTCGGAGTCCTTGCCGCCGCTGCCCGTCGCAATCAGGTTCGCCGCGGACTTGATGGCCCGCATGACCGCTGCCTCTGCGGCCTTCTTGGGCAACCCGGCAAGCTTCTCGGGCAGGGGCGTCCGCGCGAAGTAGGACAGGGCGGCACGCTCCACCGCCTTGCGTGTAGACCCCCGCGCGAGCGTGCCCACCGGCGCGAGGAAGTGTCCCGTCCAGTGGGCCACCCGCTCCCAGTCGACGTTGGGCGTGAAGGTGTCTACCGCGCCTTCCATCCTCTCCTTCGCGGCCTTGGCGAGGTCGGACGGGCTGCTGGACGCGGCGGCGGGCTCGGACGCAGCCGCGGGCGTACCGACAGGGGAGCTGGGGATCGCGATGGGGGCCACGTCCCATTCTCGGGGCGAGCCCTTTTTTCGTTCTCTGCCAAAGCGAAAGCCGAGGTTACAGGTCCAGGAAGTTCGAGAGAATCCGCGGACCTGCGGGGGAGGGAGCCAGTCTGGAAAAGAGCTGCCGCACCCGTTCGCCGCGCGGCAGACCCCGGGCCACGCCCTCCGCGTCCAGCCGTTCGGCGCGGGTGGAGATGAGCGCGTGCATGGCGCCCGGGGACAGCTCCGGGTGGAACTGGACGCCCCACACGCCGCGGGCGAAGCGCGCCGCCTGGAAGGAAGTGTTCGCGTTGTATGCGAGCGGCGTGGCGCCGGCTGGCACGCGGTCCACGATGTCCTCGTGCGTGGCCTGCACGGCGAAGCGGCGTGGCAGGCCTTGGAAGAGCGGATCCTCCTCGCCCTCGGGGGTAAGTGAAACGTCCACCGTCCCGGTCTCGCGGCCCGCCGGGTTTCGCACCACGCGTCCGCCATAGGCGTGGCCCAGCAGCTGGTGGCCGAAGCAGACGCCCAGCACCGGGACGCGGCGCGCGGCGGCGCTCAGCAAGTCCTCGGCGGCGCGCTTCATCCAGTCCTCCAGCGCGGTGACCGAGAGGGAAGACCCGGTCATCACCACCGCGTCGTAGCGTGGGGCGGGCCGGGGCGGTCGCTGGCGCAGGTGGAGCTGGACGATGGTCAGCCGGCAGCGCGAGCCGAACGCGCGGGCGAACCAGCGGTCGTAGTCGCCGGCCTGAAGCATCAGCGGGGCCGCGACGGTGCCGGTCTTGAGGAGCAGGACGGTCTTCATCGTTTGTTGCCGCTCTCGGGGCGGGTGCCTAGAGTCGCGAAACTTCGAATGATCGACCCCCGGACCCTAACGCCCAAGCTGCCCGCCGCGAAGCTGTTCATCGATGGGCGCTTCGTGGACCCCGTGGACGGGGAGCTGCTGGCCGTGAACAACCCGGCCACGGGGGAGAAGCTCTGCGACGTGGCGGAGGCGGGCGCGGCGGACGTGGACGCCGCGGTGAAGGCAGCGCGCCGCGCGTTCGAACATGGCGCCTGGGCCAAGATGGACGCCACGGTGCGCGGGCGGCTGCTCCACACCTTCGCCGACACGGTGTGGCGGCGGCGCGAGGAGCTGGCGCTGCTGGAGTCCTTGAACAACGGCAAGACGTTCAAGGAGGCGCTGCGCGGGGACGTGGGGCCGGCGGCGCACACGCTGGCCTACTACGCGGAGTGGGCGAACAAGCGCTTCGGCGAGGTGCTGCCCGTCGCGGGCAACTTCCTGACGTACACGCTGCGGGAGCCGGTGGGCGTGGTGGGCGCCATCGTCCCCTGGAATTACCCCACCAGCATCGCCGCCTGGAAGCTCGGCCCGGCGCTGGCCGCGGGCTGCACGGTGGTGCTCAAGCCTTCAGAGCTCACGCCGCTGACGGCGCTGAAGCTGGCGGAGATCGCCGCGGAGGTGGGTTTCCCTGAAGGCGTGCTCAACGTGGTGACCGGGTTCGGAGACCCCGCGGGCGAGGCGCTGGCCCGTCACCCCGACGTCGACAAGATTGCCTTCACCGGTTCGGTGCGGACTGCGCGCACTCTGCTGGCGTCGTCCTCGGAGACGAACCTCAAGAAGCTGTCGCTGGAGCTGGGGGGGAAGAGCCCGCAGATTATCTTCCCCGACGCGGACTTCGACCCGGCGGTGGACGCCTGCTTCTGGGGCATCTTCGGGAACAAGGGCGAGGTCTGCAACGCGGGTTCGCGCGTGCTGGTCCACGAGAAGGCCTACGACGCGTTCCTCGAGCGGCTTTTGGAGCGGACGCAGCGGATGGTGGTGGGAGATCCGCTGGATCCCAAGACGCAGATGGGCGCGCAGGTCAGCGACAAGCAGATGAAGACCATCCTCAGCTACATCGCCAGCGGGAAGGAGCAGGGCGCCAAGCTGCTCGCGGGCGGTGAGCGGGACGTAGACGGCGTGAAGGCCCGTGGGCACTTCATGAAGCCCACCATCTTCGGGGACGTGAAGCCCTCCATGAGAATCGCCCAGGAGGAGATCTTCGGTCCGGTGCTCTCCTGCTTGCGCTTCGAGGACGAGGCGCAGGCCCTGGAGATCGCCAACGGCACGTCCTACGGGCTCACCGCGTCGCTCTGGATGCGGGACGTGGGCCGCGCGCACGCCCTGGCGAAGAAGCTGCGCGCCGGTGTGGTGTGGATCAACTGCTTCAACGAGTTCGACGACGCGGCCCCCTTCGGCGGCTACAAGGAGTCCGGCTGGGGCAGAGATCTCTCGCATCACGCGCTGGACAGCTACACGCAGGTCAAGGCGGTGTGGACGAAGCTCCCGGACACGTAGAGAGGACGGGCGGTCATGGCGCAGGGACGGAAGACGCTCTCGCGGACGCGCTCCGCGAAAGTGGCCGGCAAGGCCAAGGCAGAGGGCGGCGGGCTGGAGGAGCTCAAGCGCTGGTTCTCCGAGAAGGGGCTGACCAAAGCCAAGCTGGGCGCAGTGGACGTGGACGGCGTCTGGCGCGGCAAGTACGTCTCCGCCGACAAGCTGTTCTCCGCGGCCAAGGGCGGCCTGGGCTTCTGCGATGTCGTCTTCGGCTGGGACCTGGCGGATGAGCTCTACGACAACGCGAAGGTGACCGGCTGGCACACCGGCTACCCGGACGCGCAGGCGCGGGTGGACGTCTCCACCGGGCGCATCATCCCGTGGGAGCCGGACTGCGCCGCCTTCCTGCTGGACTTCGTCAACCCGGATGGGACGCCGTACGAAGCGTCCCCCCGGCAGCTGTTGCAGCGCGTGGGGCGCCGCGCGCGGGAGCTGGGCTTCCTGCCGCGCTTCGGCTCCGAGTACGAGTACTACCTCTTCCGGGAGACGCCGCAGTCGTTGCGCGACAAGGGTTTCGCCAACCTGAGCCCGCTCTCGCCGGGGATGTTCGGGTACTCGTGGCTGCGCACGTCCTCCAACGCCGCGCTGGTGCACGCCATCATCGACGGGTGCAACGGCTTCGGCATCGAGCTGGAGGGGATGCACACGGAGACCGGGCCGGGCGTGTATGAGTCCGCCATCCGTTACGACGACCTCGAGCAGGCCGCCGACAAGGCGGTGCTCTTCAAGACGGTGGTGAAGGAGGTCTGCGCGCGGCACGGGATTACCGCCTGTTTCATGGCCAAGCCCAACGCGAAGCTCCCAGGCTGCTCTGGCCACGTGCACCAGTCCCTTTGGGACCTGCGCGGGAACGAGAACCTGTTCTTCGACGCGCGCGGCCCCAACCGGATGAGCAAGACGCTGCGGCACTACCTGGGCGGCCAGGTGGAGCTGATGCCGGAGCTGACCGCGCTCTACTGGCCCACCATCAACAGCTACAAGCGCAGCGTGGAGAACACGTGGGCGCCGACGACGGCGACTTGGGGCGTGGAGAACCGCACCTGCGCCATCCGCCTCATTGGCGACAACCCCAAGGCCATCCGCCTGGAGTACCGGCAGCTGGGCGCGGACATGAACGCGTACATCGGGATGGCCGCGTCACTCGCCGCGGGCTTGTGGGGCATTGAGAACGAAGTCGAACCGCCGGAGCCGTGTGCGGGCAACGGCTACGAGGCGAAGGCCCGGCCTCTGCCGCGCAATCTGCGCGACGCGGTGGCCGCCTTGAAGGGAAGCGAGCGAGCTGCCGAGCTGCTCGGCGCTGGCTTCGTGGATCATTACGTCCGGACTCGTGAATGGGAGGTCCGCCAATATGAGCGTGCGGTTACCACGTGGGAGCTCGAGCGGTACCTCGAGCTCATCTAGAACTGACATGGGGATTCCGATGAAGCCGTTCGACATGCCTTCCGAGGCGAAGGTCACGGAGATGTCGTGGCCTACGAAGATTGTCCTCGGGGCTGGCGCGCTCTCCCGCGTCCCGGCGCAGGTGGAGCGCCTGAAGATGAAGCGGCCGCTGGTCATCACCGACGCGGGCGTGGTGAAGGCGGGCTTGGCGCAGAAGCTCTACGACGTGCTCAAGCGCGCGAACGTGGCCTACGAAGTCTTTGACCGCGTGGAGCCCAACCCGACGGAGAAGGACGCGTTCGACGGGCTGGAGGCGTACCGCAGGGCGAAGGCGGACGGCATCATCGCGCTCGGCGGCGGCAGCCCGTTGGACGCAGCGAAGCTGGTGCAGCTGCTGACCACGCATGAGCCGCCGCTCTCCCGCTACGACGACGCCACCGGCGGCGACAAGTACGTGCAGGACAACCTGCCGCCCCTCATCGCCATCCCGACCACGGCGGGCACCGGCTCCGAGGTGAGCCGCTCTGGCGTGGCCACGCTCAAGGACACCGGGCGCAAGACGGTCATCTTCAGCCCGTTCCTGCTGCCGAGGGCGGCCATCTGCGACCCGGAGCTGACGCTGGGGCTGCCGCCGGGCCCCACCGCCGCCACCGGGATGGACGCGTTCACGCACTGCCTGGAGGCGTACATCGCCAGCGGGTTTCATCCGCTCGCGGACGCGGTGGCCATCGACGGCATCCAGCGCGTCACGCGGTCCCTCCCGGCCGCCGTCTCTGAGGGCGGCACCAACCTCGTCGCCCGCACCGACATGATGGTGGCGGCGATGCAGGGGGCGATGGCGTTTCAGAAGGGCCTGGGTGCGTGTCACGCGCTGGCCCACGCGCTCACGCCCATCTCCAACCTCCACCACGGCCTGGCCAACGCCATCGTCCTGCCCACGGTGCTCGAGTTCAACCGCGCCTCCTGCACCGCGCGCTTGGCCCGGGTGGCGGTGGCGATGGGCGACAACTCGCTGGCGCGCGAAGAGGTGCTCGCGGGGAACGCCATCGAGAGGGTCCGCAAGCTGAGCGCGCTTATCGGAATCCCCTTGCGCCTGCGCGACGTCGGCGTGAAGGAGGCGGACCTGCCCCTCATTGCCAAGAAGGCATTCGAGGACGCATCCCACCAGACGAATCCCCGGAAGTGCTCCGAGGCCGACTTGGCCGAGCTGGCGCGCGCCGCGTTCTAGGCATCACAGAAGTGGAGGGCGAACCTCCTGCGTCCATCCGGGCCGGAGTGTTCGGGCTGCGGGGAATGGTGTCTCGGGTAAGGGCTTCGGGCTGCGGGGAACGGGGTCTCGGGCAGGGGTAGGGAGCACGCGTTCGCGTTCGCGTTCGCCTTCGTTCACGGGTAGGGGCTCGGGTTCGGGCGCGGGCAGTCGGTTACCGGCTCTAGAGCGCAACGAGGGGCAACCCCTTCAGGTCGGCGACTGGACGAGCCGTGCGCGGTGTTCCGAACCCGAACCCCTGCCCGGGCCCGTACCCGTGAACGAACGCGAACGCGAACGCGAACGCGTGCTCCCTACCCCTACCCGAGACCCCGTTCCCCGCAGCCCGAAGCCCTTACCCGAGACACCATTCCCCGCAGCCCGCAGCCCGCAGCCCGCACAGCGTAGCGTTGCTTGCGCCAAGCGACGGCGAAGACTTGTGACCAATCGTGAGTCGAGCGTTGAGGGCGCCTGACTGAGAACCGCTGTTCCTCCGACGAAATGGCCGGCCAGGGCCGGTTTCCCCCTCGAGGCGAACGGTGGGGCGGGGGAGGCGATTTATTGCCTGTAATTGTCGCCGCTTGAATAGATCTTCCGGCCCAGGTGACAGCTGCGGCGGCCTCCGGTGTTTAAGGGGGACCATGCGCACACTCATCCTGCTTCCCTCTGTCCTCCTCCTCGCTTGTGGCCAGGTCAACGGCAACGGCAACGTCACCACCACCACCCGGGAGGTCACCTCCTTCCGGAAGCTCCGCGTCGCGGACGCGCTGAACGCCACGGTCACCACCGGCGCGCGCTCCGTGACCGTCCGCACGGATGAGAACCTTCAAGGCCTCATCGAGTCCGTCATCGAGGGTGATGCGCTGGTCCTGAGGCTGCCTCCGGGCACGGGCATCGGCAGCAGCACTGCCCTCGAGGTGACTGTGGTGAACGAGGTGGTGGAGGGGGTGGATGCCTCCGGCGCGGCGAACGTCATCGCCACCGCCACGGCCATCCCCACCTTTGCTGTCTCCGCCAGCGGCTCGAGCACGGTGAGCATCACCGGCGTGAGCTCTGACGCGGTGGACGTCTCCGCTTCCGGGAGCAGCGATGTCACGCTCGCCGGCAGCGCGATGACCGGACAGCTGAACGCGTCCGGCAGCAGCAACCTCTCGCTGCGCGACTTGCCGCTCGACAGCGCGGTCATCGCCCTCTCGGGCGCCTCCACGCTGCACGGCCGCGTCGCCACGTCCCTCTCCGGCTCCGCGTCCGGCGCGTCCAACGCCTTCATCACCGGAAACCCGAGCTCCACCGTGGGCCTCTCGGGCAGCTCGAACGTCACGCTCGGTGCGCCCTAGCGGTTTCGCGCTGGGGAGTGGGCTCGCAGATTGGCTGTGCGAAGTGCAGAATCCGCCGCGCTCTGCCGCACCCTGCATGCCCACCCCCACGCTTCCAGTCGAAGGCCTCTATGAAAAGTACGGGCCGATGGTGTTGCGCCGCTGCCGGCGGCTGCTGCGCGACGAGGGCCAGGCGGTGGACGCGCTGCACGACGTCTTCGTCCAGGTGCTGCGCCACCAGGAGCGCCTGAGCAGCGAAGCGCCCTCGGCCCTGCTGTTCCGTCTGGCCACGAATGTCTGCCTGAACCGCCTGCGCAGTCAGCGCCGGCGGCCGGAGGACCCCGAGGATGAGCTGGTGCTCACCATCGCGCAGGAGCTGGACACGGAGTCGCACGCGCAGGCCCGGTCGGTGTTGGCGCGGTTGTTCCGGAACCAGCCTGAGTCCACGGCGACCATCGCGGTGCTCCACTACCTCGACGGGATGAGCTGGGAGGAAGTGGCGCGGGAGGTTGGACTGTCGGTGTCGGGGGTGCGCAAGCGCGCCCGCACCCTGGGCGTACGGTTGCAGGAGCTGCAAAGGAGCGAAGAATGATTCCGGACTGGCTGCTCGAACGCTACGCGGTGGGGGAGCTGAGCCCTGAGGACCGCGCCCGCGTCGAGGGTGCGCTGGCCTCGGACCCTGTCGTGCGCGAGCGACTCGCCGCGCAGACCGCCGACACCGCGCAGACGCTGACCTCGCTGCCGCCCGCGCGCGTCGCCACCGAGGTCCGCCGCCGCCTCCAGCCGCGCGCCGTGCGTCCCGTCAACCGGTTCAAGGTCCTGGTTCCTGCGTTCACGCTGGCCCTGGCCAGCCTGTCGCTGGTCGTCTTCGTGCAGCAGCGTCCCGAGGAGATCCGTCTCAAGGGAGATGGGCCGTCGCTGCGCCTGTTCCGGATGACGAAGGCCGGGCCGGAGCGGCTACAACCTCCCGTTGAGGTCCGCCCCCATGAGCTGGTGCAGGTGTCCTTCGACACCGCGGGCCAGGCCAGCGCGGTCATCTTCAGCATCGACGGTTCCGGGCAGGTCACCTTGCACACGCCGAAGGAGGGCGAGCCTCCGCTGGAGAAGGGGCAGCGGGTGCTGCCGCAGGCCTTCGAGCTGGATGAGGCGCCGGGCTTCGAACGCTTCTTCCTGGTGACGTCGGATGGGCCGCTCTCGAAGGCGGAAGTGCTGCGCGCGGCCAGCGCGCTCGCCCGGAGCCCGGATGCGCGCACCGCTCCGCTGCAGGCGCCGGCCTCCGCCACCGTCCGCTCCGTTTTGCTCGACAAGGTGGCGCCATGAATGTGTTGACGCTGGGACTTGCGCTGCTGGTCGCGCAGCCGACGGCGGTTCCGCTGCGCCGCTTCGCGCTCGTCGCGGGCGCGAACGATGGCGGCGGGGACCGGGTGCTGCTGCGCTACGCGGCGACCGACGCGCGGGCCATCACCTCGGTGCTCCAGGAGCTCGGCGGCCTCAGCCCGCAGGACGCCGTCATCCTGGTGGAGCCGTCGGTGGGAGAGCTCTCCAAGGCGTTCGACCAGCTCGCCGCCCGCCTGGAGCAGGCGCACGCTTCCGGCGCCGGGAGAACCGAGGTCGTCTTCTACTATTCGGGCCACAGCGACGAGTCCGGCCTGCTGCTCAAGGGCGAGAAGCTGGCGTACGCGGCGCTGCGCGGGCGGCTGGACGCGCTCAAGGCGGACGTGCGCATCGCGGTGCTGGACTCGTGCGCGTCCGGGGCGCTCAGCCGCTCTAAAGGCGGCGTGGCGCGGCCCTCGTTCCTGGTCGACGCGTCGTCCTCCCTGAGCGGACACGCCTTCCTCACCTCCGCGTCCGAAGACGAGAGCGCCCAGGAGTCCGAGTCGCTCAAGGCGAGCATCTTCACGCACTTCCTGGTGTCAGGCCTGCGCGGGGCGGCGGACGCAAGCCGCGACGGCAAAATTACCCTGAGCGAGGCGTACCAGTACGCCTTCGCGGAGACGCTGGCCCGCACCACCTCCACGCGCTCCGGGCCGCAGCGGCCGAGCTACGACATTGCCCTCGTCGGCACCGGCGACCTGGTGCTCACCGACGTGCGAGCCTCCAGCGCGCGGCTGGTGTTGGACGCGTCCGTGGGCGGCCGCGTCTACGTGCTCAACGCCAGCGGCGGCCTCGTGGTGGAGGTGGCGAAGGCGAAGGGCCGGCCGACGGAGCTGGGGTTGGAGCCGGGGCAGTACCGCGTGGTGGTGGACGCGGGGGACCGGGCGGTGGGCGAGGCCCGGGTGAGCCTGGCCAAAGGCCAGAGCCTGAGCGTGAGCGGCAACGGTTTGGCGCCGACCGCGCTGGAGACGACGGTGCTGCGGGGCGGGCGGCCCAGGGCGTACTCGCCCATCGACTTCCAACTTCTCTACCCACTGATGAGCGCAAGCGCTCCCCTCCCGCGCGTGGGTTTCCACCTGGGGCTGCTGACGTCGCGGGTGGGCGTGGTGGAGGGGGTGGCGGTCTCCTCCATCGGCACGATTGTCGATGAGCGCGTCTCCGGCTTCGCGGCCTCGGGCGTCTTCCTCAAGCTCGGCGGTTTGCGAGGCTTCGCGGCGTCCGGCGCGCTGCTCTTAAACAGTGGCGACAGCGAAGGGGTTCAAGCGTCGTTGGTCAACCTGTCCTGGGGGCAGCTGGAAGGGGCGCAGCTTGCGCTGTGGAACACCGCGGTGGGGGAGACGACGGGCGCGCAGCTGGGCCTGGCCAATGTCACCGTCGGCCCCCTCTGGGGCGTGCAGGCGGGCCTGGCCAACCTCGCAGTGGGGCCGGCCACAGGCGCGCAGGTGGGCCTGGTGAACATCGGCGGCGATGTGGAGGGCGCGCAGGTGGGGCTCTTGAACATCGCGGGCACCGTGCGCGGTACGCAGGTGGGGCTGCTCAACATCGCGCGGGAGAGCGCCGCGCCCATCGGCCTGCTGAACATCCTCGCCAACGGGAGCTACAAGCTGGCCGTTTGGGCAAACGAGACGTCTGTGGTGAACGTCGGCGTCCGCGCGGGAGGCAAGCACGTGTACAGCGTGCTGCTGGCCGGGATGAACCCGCGGGCGAATGCGGGTGCGGTGGTGGGCAGCTTCGGCGCGGGCGTCGGAGTGCGCGCGTACTTCGGCAGCGTGTACGGAGAGCTCGAAGGCACCTTCGAACAGCTGACGCTCAGCGCCCGCGGGTGGCAAGACGTCGCCTACTCCACCGGGTTGCGGTTGAACATCGGCTATCAACTCGCGCCGCGCGTGGCGCTCTTCGCCGGTCCGCAGCTGCACTACATGCAGGCGCGGCTCGCGACGTCCCGTCAGTACCTGTCTCCGTGGGGGTTCGCGCTGAGCGACCGCGCGCGGCTGGTCCCGGGAGTCGTGGCGGGAATCCAATTCTTCTAGCGACGTAAGGCGTGCGTGGGCCGCGGCGTCCGGTTACCTGGACGCCGGCATTGTGAACGAAGGGCAGGGGGTCATCTCCGTGACAACGGTGAAGCAGGGGTTGTGGGTGCTGGGCGCTGTGCTGATGGCAGCATGCGGGACGCAGGCTCCGAAGGAGACGGTGACGTACTGGGGCAACGTCGCGCCGCTGGTCAACGCGAAGTGCGCCACCTGCCACCAGGCCGGAGGAATTGGCCCGTTCGCGCTGGACACGTACGCGGCGGTGCGGGACCACGCCGCGGACATGGCGGCCGCGGCGAGCGCCGGGACCATGCCGCCGTATCTGCTCGCCCATGATGGGACCTGCGGTCAGTTCAACGCCGCGGAGAGTCTGAGCGCGGACGAGGTCTCCCTGCTCGGCGCGTGGGCCGCGTCCAAGCGCGAGGAGGGCAAGGTGGCCGCGGTGCCGCTGCCGTCCACGCCGGGCCTTCAGGGCGCGGTGTCCGTCCAGACGCCGTCCATCGTTCCGGTGGCGCAGGGCGGTCAGCTCGCCGAGTCGGACGAGTACCGGTGCTTCCGCGCGACGCCCACGCTTACAAAGAGCTCGTTCATCACCGCCTACGAGGTGCTGCCGGGCAACGCCGCGCTCGTGCACCACGTGCTGGGGTTCGTGGTGGACCCCAACCGCAAGACGCGAAGCGGCAAGACGAACCAGGAGGTGATGCAGGCGCTGGACGACGCGGATGCGGACCGCGTGGGGTGGCCGTGCTTCGGCGTGGCGGGCGATGGCGTGGAGGTCGACTCCGTTCCCATCTCCTGGGGGCCCGGGCAGGGCAAGGTGGTCTACCCCGAAGGGCTGGGCGTGCTGCAGCGGGCGACGGACGTGCTCATCCTCCAGGTCCACTACAACCTCGAGAGTCCCGTGGTGCGAGGGCAGAGCGACTCCACGACGGTGAAGCTGCGCTACGCGGACAGCGTTCCGCGGCAGGCGGCCTTCCTCTTCTATGACCCGCTGCTGGAGACGCTCTTCGGCCCGGAGCCCAAGGTCATCCCTCCCGGTGCGGCGTCCACCCGGCTGAGCTTCACCAACACCGGGGCGCAGCTGGGCTTCGGCGCCGAGCCCTACGACCTGGTGGGTGTGCTGCCGCACATGCACACGCGGGGGAAGAAGAGCCTCCTCGAGGTGAAGCAGCAGGGGAAGAGCGAGTGCCTGGCCAAGGTGGACCGCTGGGACTTCCACTGGCAGAAGTTCTATTTCTACGAGGGAACGCTGCCGCAGCTGAACGCAGAGAGCGAGCTCACGCTCACGTGCGACTACGACACCGCCGGCGACACGGCGCCCGTGCTGCCCGGGTGGGGGACGCGCAATGAGATGTGTCTCGCCATCCTGATGATTGCTCCGCACACCGGGCGCTGAGGCTGAGCGGGCGGGAGCCAGCCCCCTTTCAGTCGCGGGGCTGGCGCTACGGCAGGTAGGTGATGGCCTGGCGCCCCATCTGCTCCCAGGCCTGCCGGAATGACTCGCGGCCCAGGCGCTTGTTCTTGCCGTTGCCCACGTCCAGCGGGTCGTTGATGTAGATGTAGCTGGGGTCGTAGCCGGTGATGACCACCGAGTGTTCGTGCCAGGTGATCTGCACGTCCCCTGAGCGCGTGCGCCACGTCGTGAACTCTCCCTGGGAGAGCGCGCCGAAGGTGGCGTTGGTGATGATGAGCACCGGGCGGCCGCGACCGACGTGCTTCTGCAGCATGTCGATGAAGCTGATGCCCGTGATGTCGACGATGCGGCCGGGGAGGTACTTCTGGGCCAGCCGCGCGACGGGCGCGTGGTAGACGCCGTAGCCCTGCTTGCCGAAGTCGTACATGTCTCCGACGAAGCCCTCGTTCGGGTTTCCGTAGAGGCCGTTCACGTAATACGGGACCTTGTCGATCTCCGCGGCGAGGGTCATCTTCTGCGCGTTCACGCCGGCTGAGCGCAGCAGCATGGCCAGTGAGGTCACCTCACAGCCGCGCGGCAGCTCCGGCTTCTGGGCCACCCACGGAACCACCAGCGCGATAGAGGTGGGAGGCGGCCCTTCCGGCTGGACGCCTGCGTCCTTTACGCCTGCGTCCATCACAACGGGCGTGCCCGCGTCCGGAGGCGGAGGGCCCGCATCAGGGACCTCTGGCGTGCCGGAGTCGACGAGGGTGGGCGTGCCGGAGTCGACGGTGGGCTCGATGGTGGTGCCGCCGCCGTCCTTGCCGGGCAACGGATCCGTGGTGGTCCCCGGCGGATCGATGGTCCCTCCGCACGCGATGAGGAGACCGGCCGTCAGCGGCAAAAAGAGCATCCGGAAGGAGGATGGCATGGTTCCGGGTCCTACCAAGCCCAGGGGGCAACCGGAATGAGTCCTGAGGAGCAGTGAGGCTCCAAGGTTTCAGACCTGACTGTCCTTACACGGCTTTCCCACTTGGTCGGTTGATGTGGGGACGGGTGCCCGCGTTCGTTTGACCCGGGGCTTGCGCGGAAACGTACCCTGTGGCCCGTGGAGGCAACCGCTCACCGCTCGCAGGTCCTCGCAGATGCCCTGGCACGGCTGGGGGTGGATCACCTCGCGCTCGCCATCCACGACGCGAGCTTCCCGTCGCGCCCGGACGAGGACATTGGCCGCGGCACGCCGTACGGCGAGGGCGCGGGCGACTTCCTCCGCTTCGCGCGTGAGCTGGGCTTCAACGTCATCCAGCTGGGCCCGCAGGGCCGCACCTCCGCCGTCAACGCGTCTCCGTACGACGGCACCCTCTTCGCGCGCAGCGAGCTCTCGCTTTCACTGTCCGCGCTCGCCCGCGTGGACGGACTGCTCCCGGAGGAGGCGCTGCGAGCGCTGGTGGCGGGGAGGCCGGCCGGCGCGCACGTCCATCCCGCCTACGCGCGTGAGGCGGTGCGCGCCGCCCTCGACGAAGCCTTCGCCCGGCGCGGCAGCGCGGACCTCGAGCGTGAGGTGCAGCGGTGCAGCGAAGGCTGGGCGCCCTGGCTGGAGGCGGACTCGCTGTTCCTCGCACTGAGCGCCCTCCACGGCACCGAGGACTGGCGCCGCTGGCCGCCGCTGGACCGCAGGCTGCTCTGGCCCGCGCCGGAGGAGTTTGCCGCCGCCACGGCCCGGCGCGCCGAGCTGCGCGCCAGCCACGTCAGCGTCTTCGCGAAGAACGCGTTCGTGCAGACGCTCTGGTGCCGGCAGCACGCGGCGCTCCGGGAGCGATTGGCGCAGCTGGGGTTGCTGCTCTTCGGGGACCTCCAGGTGGGCGTGTCGTTTCAAGAGCAGTGGAGCTTCGCCAGCGTGTTCCTGCCCGGGTTCCGGCTGGGCGCGCCGCCGAGCCGCACCAACCCGGACGGTCAGCCGTGGGGCTACCCGGTGCTGGACCCGGCGCAGTACCGCGCGGCGGACGGTGGACCGGGTCCCGCGCTGGACTTCGTGTTGGCGCGCGTCCGGCGCGTGCTGCAGGAGTTCGACGGCGTGCGGGTGGACCATCCGCACGGCTGGGTCTGTCCGTGGGTCTACCTCGCCGACGTGGCGGATTCCTTTGCGGCGGTCCAGGGCGGCGCGCGGCTGTTCAGCTCCCCGGACCGCCCGGAGCTCACGAAGTACTCGATTGTCGATGAGGCGCAGCTGGACCGGTCGCTCCCGAGGTACGCGGACCGCTGGGTGCGCAGCCTCAGCGACGCGCAGGTGGACCAGTACGGCGTCCTCTTGCAGGTCATCCTCGACGAGGCGCAGCGCCAGGGCCGGGACCGCAAGCGCGTGCTCTGCGAGGTGCTGAGCACCTGGCCCTATCCGCTGCGCCGCGTGATGGAGCGCTACGGCCTGGGCCGGTTCCTGGTGACGCAGAAGGCGGACCCCAACCAGCCGGACGACGTCTACCGCAGCGAACACGCGCGGCCAGAGGACTGGATGATGCTGGGCACTCACGACACCGCGTCCATCTGGAGCGTGGTGGCCGGGTGGAGCGGACAGATGATGGCGGACCGCGCGCGGCATCTCGCCGAGCGCCTGGAGCCGGAGCCCTCGGTGCGCGCCGCCTACGCCGCGTCCCTGTCGACGCCCGAGGCGATGGTCGAGGCGCTCTTCGCGGAGCTGTTCTCCGCTCAGGCTCGCGGTGTGTCTGTCTTCTTTGCGGACCTGCTCGGCATGACGGACCGCTACAACGCGCCCGGCACCGTCGGCCCGGAGAACTGGGGCCTGCGCGTGCCGGCGGAGTTCAAAGCGCTCTACGTGCAGCGCGTGCGGGAGGGGAGGGCGCTCAGCGTGCCCTCAGCCCTGCGCAGGGCGCTGCGGGCCAAGAGGATTCATGCGCCGGAGTTGCAAGCGGCGCTGCGCGCGCTCATGTGAGCGTTGGGGCTCAAATCTCCTCGCCGCCGAGGATGCGAAGCTTGAGGCCATCGGTGTTGTACAGCGCGAGGTGTCCGCCGCCGGCCTTCTGCGAGCCGGGGATGACGAGCGAGTCGAACTTCTGCGAGAGGATGTTTCGCGCGAGCCGGTTGAAGAGCGTGATGTCCTCACCGCGTGCCAACCCATTGCGTTGGGCGTAGGAGCGGGCCATCTCTCCGAGGAGGTACTGAAAGCGCTCCCAGTCGTCCGCGTGCTCTTTCGCGATAATCCCCATCCGGGCGACGGGAATCTCCGCCTCCAAGACGCTCCCGCCAGAGCCTCCGTAGTCTCTCGCCAGGTGCTCGACACCGAAGGACACCTTGTGGCCGCCTTCCAGCGCTTGGGGCCTACCGGCCTTCAGGCCTTCGCGGTTCGGGTCGAACCCGTGAGCGGAGATCCGCGTCGCGTTCTCTGGCGAGGTCCCATGAAACCGGTAGCGCGCCGCGTACGTGGCTGCCGTCGCGTCGTCGAGGCTCGTCGCCGGGTTCCGGAAGGAGCCTGCCAGGTACGACTCCTCGCTGTTGAGCCTCGCAAGCAGCTCTGCCGGGGCCGCTCCATGGCCGTCCCAGTTGGATTCAGCGAGGAGCGCTTTGACGTGGGCATCCCAGACTGGGCCGTCGATGGATTGGCTGTCGCGGAGAATTGCAGGCGAGGGTGAGGGTGCGGCGCCATCGCGCTGCCACGGCGGTGAGGGGTCGGTGGAGGACGCAGGGCTTGAGGCGACAGGCACAGGCTCCGTCGGATCAGGAGCGTGCGTTTGAGCTGCCGGCGCTGGCGGAGGGTCGACGTTCTGCCTCGTCGCTGCCACCGGTGACGCCGTGGGCATGGCGGGGGCGTCCGTTGTGGAAGGCGGCGGGGCTTCGGGCGTTCGCGCGGCGAACGAAGCAGGCGCCGCGTCCGCTGCGGGAGGCGGATCCGCGGGCTTCGCGAGCCCCTTGAACCGCACGAAGCGTCCCGCCCCGTCCAGGAAGCCGTTGGCTTCTCTGCTGGCAGCAACGGCCCGGTTCACCAGCGGGGCTCCGACCAGCGCGGGTGCAGCCAAGGCCGTACCCGTCAGGTGCTCGCCCACGCCGATGAGGTGCTCCGCGCGGTCCTTGTCGCTGTCGGCGGTGATGGCTTGCGCCACGTTCTTCACGAGGGAGATGGCCTCGTAGCCGAGGAAGCCCAGGCCGGCGACCGCCGCGACTGCAGGGGCGGCGACGGTGAGCGCGGCCCCTGCGGCGATGGCTCCACCGAGAATGGCCGTCGTCTTCACCGGGCTGTCGTGAAACCCGTCGCCCAGCGCGTCGAACGGCTTGCGGATGCCCTCCGTGAGGTAGTCGCCCACGGTGCCGCGAAACCGGTCCTCCCCGGTCTCCAGGATGTCGACGGCGCGCTCCGCTTCGCTGCCGCTCAGCTCCTCAGCGATGAGGTGGCGCAGGTAGCCGTCGCCTTCGGGGTTCTCGACCGAGAGCCCAGGCTCTTCGCCCAACAAGAGCTCCCCGAGGGCTTTGTTCAGGCCCTCCACGTCGCCTCTTGCGTGGGCCAGCCGAAGCGCGGCACAGAAGAACGGCTCGTCGGTGCCTGCGCGCCCGTGGGTGCGCTCCATGAGCTCCTGCGCCAGCGCGTGGACGTCTCCGGCCTCGTCGAAGTCGAGCTCCCGCAGTGTCTCTATTGCAGAGGTGACCGCGGCGGGGCGTGCACTGTTGATGGGGCGGGTGCTCATCTTTGCGACAAGGGCCTACATTGTTTCAATGTCAGCTGTGTTCAGTCAAACATGTTTGTGTTTCAAGAGGTTACTGAGCGACGTTGTCGATGAAGTTTGTTTCATCGACTGCGGAGCCGAGAGGCGGTGACGCGCTACGGGTCGTCGCGGCAACCTTGGACATGGTGTCTCCTTCGAGGGGGAAGAGTCCCCGGTCAGAGAGAGACATCGAGCCTGAAAAATATGCGCCGCGGTCTTCGCTTTAGCGCCGCTGCAGCTCTGCCCGCCACTGTCGAACCTGGCGAAGTGCCTCGTGATCATCCCGTTGGAGGGAGGTTTGAGCGGTGAGCAGTTTTTCCGCCTCCTCCGCCAGCGTCTCCGCCTGTTTCCGCCCGGCGGGGGTCGTCGGCAGCGCCTGGCTCAAGGCCAGGGCGGTCACGGCGGTACGCAGCGAGAGGTCTCGCGCTCTCTGCACGCGCAGCGCCGCCTCCAGCTCCGGGACGGCCCGGGCGGGCGCGTGCAGCTCCAGGAGCGTTCGTCCCAGCGCGCTGCGGGCTTGCGCCAGCAGCGGGTGGTCCGCGCCGACGGATTCGCCGAGGATGCGCTTGGCGCGCTCGCAGAGCGGAAGCGCGGCGGCCGGGCGGCCACGGGCCAGGAGATCTTCGGCGACCTGCAGCGCGGAGCCCGCATGCCCGCTGGGGGATTCGACCGCTTCGAGGGCGGACAGGGCCGCGAGGTAGGCGGCCTGGGATGCGTCCGACGGCGCGGCGAGGAAGCGCGCGGAGGCCAGGCTCAGCGCCGTGAAGCAGTACTCCGGGTGGGAGGTGCCCTGCGTCTCCCGCCTTATCGCCAGCGATTGCTCGGAGCGTGCGATGGCTGCCTCCATCCGCCCGCCGCCTCGGTCGAGGGTGGCCAGGTTGTCCAGGCAGTCTGCGACGAAGGGGTGACCTGGGCCCAGCACGCGCTTGAACAGCTCCAGCGCCTCGGTGGCGGCTTGCGCCGACTCGTCCATCCGGCCCGCTTCCCCCAGCACCCCGCCCAGGTTGAACAGCGCCACGCCCACGCCGTAGCTGTCGGGGCCCGCGTAGGCGCGCGCCGCGCTCGCGGAGAGCCGGTGCTCCTCGGCGGCCTCGGTCCACCGACCCAGTTGAGACAGCGCGTTGCCCAGCGACGTGTGCGCGAGGGCCATCATCTCCGGCGGCCGCCCGGCGCGCTCCACCTCCGCCATCCCGAACTGCGCCAGCCGCAGGGACTCGCCGGAGTCGAACCCGCCGCCTGCCGACATGCGCAACCAGCAGCGGGCGGCGGTGAGGCGGTCCCCCGCGCGCAGCGCCAACACGGCGGCTTCCTGGAGCGCCTGGCGCGAGGGCTCCGGCTGCTCCTGGTTGCCCAGAGCCCAGCCCAGCAACGCCAACGCTTCACCGAGCAAGGCGTCGTCTCCCAGCCGGCGCGCGGCGGCCACCTGGCGCTCCAGCTCCGCGCTGGCGTCGGCGTAACGGCCGGTGCTCTGCAGCGCGGTGGCGCGTGCAAGCCCCTCGCGGACGACCGCAGCCTGGGGCTCCAGGGCGGGATCCACCGGGCGCGCGGGCCGCGCGAGGCGCGGGTCAGCACAGGAGGACGGCTCGGGGAGCGCGCTGACCGCTTGAAGCGCGCGCTGGGGCTCCTGCAGCTCCGCCAGCACGGGGATGAGCGAACGCAGGTGCAGCAGCTGTCCGGCGAGACAGGCCTGGACCTGCGGCGCCTCCGGGGCGGGCACCCAGCCGCATGTCGCTCGCCGGGCCTCCGCCCAGCGCTCGACGAATGCGTCCAGCCGCTGCGCCACGCGTGGGAGCGTCTGTCCGGCCAGCGGCGAAGCCAGAGAGTTGAAGGCCCGGGAGACCTGCTCGCGCTCGCGGGCGCCCCAGGCGAGGGTGGCGAGCGTCGCGTCAGATTCGCAGGCGCGCACGCGCGTGAGCTGCACACCTCCGAAGACGAGCGCGAGGGTGAGCGTTGCGACCGCCAGTACCACCCGAGCGGAGCCCGGCCGCCGTGACTGCAGTCGCGACAGCAGCGCCTCCATGTTCGCGAACCGCTCCTCCGGGTTCTGGCGCAGGCCGCGCTGGAGCGCAGAGGCCGCGGGCCTTGGCAACGCCGCCAGCGCGCGAGGGAGCGCGGCGAACGGCGCGCTCAGCTGGGCCTCGTCCGCGACGGGCGGGCACGTTCGCCACGGGTTCTCACCCGTCAGCGTCTCCAGCAGCGCCAGGCAGAAGCTGAACTGGTCCGCACGCGCGTCCACCGGGCGAGAGCGCCGCTGCTCCGGCGCCATGTACGCCGGGGTCCCGTGGACGGCGCCCGCAGCGGGCTGCTGCTCCACCAGGTGCGCAAGCCCGAAGTCCGCCACCTTCGCGCGGCCATCGTCGCCCACCAGGACATTCGAAGGCTTGAAGTCGCGGTGGACGATGCCCGCGCGGTGGGCCGCCGCCAGGCCTGCGCCGGCGTCGCGGAACACGCGGAGAATCTCCTCGTGGCTTCGTGCCTTGGCAGTCCGCCACTGCGCGAGCGTCAGGCCGTCCACCAGCTCCATCACCAGGATGAGCTGGCCGCCCCAGGCCAGCACGTCGTGCACGGTGACGACGTTCGGGTGGGCCAGGCGGGCCATCGCCTTGGCCTCGGCCTCCAGCTTCGCGTGACCGCGGCTCGCCGCGTCCAGGGCCGGCGCGGGGTGGAGCACCTTCAGGCAGCAGCGGCGGTCGAGCTTCGCGTCGAACGCCGCGTAGACCACCCCCATGGCGCCCGCGCCGAGCTCCGCCAGCACGAGGTAGCGGTCCACCTGCGCGCCAGGCGCGAGCACCCTCCGCGTGGCGGCATCTCCCCGCGGTCTGGAACCGGTGGTCTGCATGAGGGCCGCGACCAGCGCGCGACAGTCGGCGCACTCGGCGACGTGCTGCTCGGCCTCGGCGAAGCGCGCGCCTTCAAGCTTCCCCGTCGCGTAGTCGAGCGCGACGGTGTCATCCATGCAGCGCGTTTCAGCCATCGGCCTGCTCCTGAACGGTTACGCGGTCAGCCGTTTGCTCCCGGTACCCTCGCGCTTGTTCGACACCGAGCGCGGGTTGGTGTAGTGCGCCTCTTCATGCTCGAACCTCGCGTCTGCTCGAAGTGTGGGGGAATTGCGGAGTGTCGCGGCTGGGAGGTTGACTTCTATGGCGGGCATGATGGGCAAGGGGGTGTCTCGACTGGGAAGGCATACCGGTTCGAATGCGCCGGCTGTGGCCACAAGTTCACGCTGATCGGCAACGTGCAGGTTCTGGTGTCGACCCTCGGCGCGGTCGTCTTTGCTGTCTTCGCGTCCAGTTTTATCGCGAGCGCGCTCTCCGACGAAGGAAGTGATGACTGGGTTGGAGCCTCCGTCAAAGGCGGCCTTTGCGCCCTCGCGGCTGTGGCGCTCGCGGTGCAAACCGTGATTCGCGTCCGGCGGCGCCGCTTGTACCCGAAACTCGATCTCAGAAATCAGCCCCTGAGTCACGTTGCGGTGGAGTGCGCGTCCGTGGTGGCGCACGAGGATCACCGTGGAGCACCCCTCGAAGGAAGTAGGCGATGACTGTCAGGTAGCCAGCGCAGCTGCGCCTCCGTCCTCTCAGACAGGGAGATTCGGCTCAGCTCGAGTCTCCTTGCTACGGTGTCCCTTCAAACACGCCCTCGAGGATCGCATGTCCCTGTTCACTCAACTCAGAACCGCAGTCGCGAGGGTTCACGCGGCGAGAGCGGTCGACCAGAGCAGACAGCTCGTCAAGTGGCCCAGCCCGCCGTATCGCAAGTCGGCGGCGGTGCCCGGGACCCTCCGGCGAGAGGACAGTGGGTGCTGGTCTGAGCTCGCAGTGGACAACCGCCGTCGCGTGGTCCGGGTCACGGCTGGACCCAAAGTCCACACCATTCACGAGCTCGGCCTTTCTGAGCTAGGGAGGGACACCGCCGCGGTTGCCGCGCTCGCCGCGTTGAATCCCTCCGAGTTGCAGGGCAGCAAGCTCTACAACATGGTTCGCAGCTACCAGGCACCCAACGAAGTCATTACGCCGGCTTTCTGGGACGCGCTTTGGGCGGACTATGCCTCCAAGCGTCCAGACCCGCTGGCGCGGCAGGAGGGCCCCCCTTCGACGCCGGAGGCTCCAAAGGTAGGTAGTGCTCGCCACCGTGCCGAGCTCCGGTGGTTCAACCAAGTTGATTGAACGCCTGACGTTCTCTGGAGAGAACCGTCGCATTCTGGCTCGTGTGCCAACCGAAGCCCTCGCCCGTCGCTTCCTCGCCGCGCTTCCGCCTCGCCTGCGCGATGTGGCGCCGCCCGCAGCGCAGCTGCAGCGCGAGCTCTCCGCGCTCTGCACCCGCGCCCGCACGCGGTGGCCGGGGGTCGCGTTCGATTCGGAGGACTTCGTCGGGATGCTCGCCACCCGCGGCGGCGCGCAGTGGTCCTCGCTGCATGTCGAGGACCTCCACCTCGCGCACGCGTGCCTGCGCGGCGATGCCCCAGCGCTCACGCACTTCGAGGGCGTCCTGCGCCGCCTGGCGCGCTCGCTGCGACAGGTGGCGCCGACGACGGAGCTCTGCGACGAGGTGCTGCAGGAGCTCCGGTTGCAGATGCTGACCGGGGCCGCGGCGAAGCTCTCTCAGTACAGCGGTGTCGGGCCCCTGCAGCAGTGGCTGAAGGTGGCCGCCCTGCGGATTGCACTCCGGCTGCGGAAGCGGCGCCTCCCGGCGGACGCCGACGCCAGCCTCTCCGCGCTTGTCTCCGACGCGCCCACTCCCGAAGCGCACCTGCTTCGAACGCGCTACCGGACGGCGTTCCGCACGGCCTGCGGCGCGGCGCTGAAGGGTCTGCCGCCGCGGGACAGGAACCTCCTGCGGCTGTCCTTCATCGACGGGGTGTCCCAGAAGAAGCTCGCCGCGCAGCACCGCGTGGACCAGGGCACTGTCTCACGCTGGTTGACCGCCGCGCGCACGCGCCTGCTGGAGGACACGCGGGACCAGCTTGCGGAGCACCTCAAGCTTCCGCGGGCAGAGGTGGACAGCATCCTCCGGATGGCGCGCGAGGACCTGAGCTTCAGCCTGTCGCTCTTGTAGCGTTCGAAGTCAGCTGCCCGCGTCGGCGCCCGGCGCTGCGCCGGTCAGCTCGCCAGAAGAGGAGACGACGCCGCCCACTTCAGGAGGCTGGGTGTCTTCCTCGGGGATGAACTCCAGCCGTTCGGTCACCACCTGCCCGGGGGCGCGGAGGTCCAGCGCGGCGGGGTCTGCCTTCTCGAGGATTTCGTAAATCTGCTGCGCCAGCGAGCCCGCGTTGAGCTTGCGGTCCGAGTAGATGACGAAGAGGCGGATCTTCCCCTCGTCCACCGGAATCCGGAAGGACGTGTTCCGGATGGGCTTGCCGGCCTCGCAGGGGACGGACTCGTTGCGCGCGTTCATCGTCAGCTGGCGCACGATGCCCTTCTGGGACGCGGTGAAGACCAGGCACAGCGGCAGCTGGCCCGGCGCCGGGATGATCTCCAGCGTGCTCCCCGTCAGCCGCTTAATCTCCGCCCGCTTCGCTGCGGGGGCCTTCACTTCGGCCGTGCACCCCACGACCGTGAGCGCGCACAAGCACAGCCAGCGTGATGCGTTCATGCCGGGAAGCCTGCCAGATGTTGGCCGCCCGCTCCCACAATTCTCGCCCCGCGTCCGTTTGCGGGACTCGAGCTCAGCTCAGCGCCGCTGGTAGACGACCACCTGGGGCGTTTCGTCGACGTAGAGCCCGGTCACCGGCGTGCGCGTGCCGAAGGCCTCCCAGATGCTGAACTCCTGCTCCCGGAACTCCTGGTGGTACTGGTAGGCGGCGATGTCGGCCTCCGCCGCGCTCCAGACGGGCGTGAGGTCCGCGCGCAGCAGGCCGTTGGTCCGGTAGTCGTACGCGGCCATCGGGTGCACCTCGTGCAGCCAGACGCGCGCGCCTTGCGGGGCATGCGCGTTGATCCACGGCAGCACGCCGGTGACGTTGTTGGACCAAAACTGCCGCTGCATCCCCAGCGTCGCCGCGCCGGGCACGCCGCCCGCGAGCTCCGAGTAGTAGCTGGTGCCGTAGGGGTGGATGCGCACGCTGGCGATGAGCGCGGGGATGAAGAGCAGCGCGCTCACCGCGGCGAACGCGGCGGCCTTCGCCCGGGGCGAGGAGAGCCTTCCGCGCGCCTGCTCCGTGAGCCAGTCCACCGCCCGGCTCACCGACACGCCGGCGAGCAGGGCGAGGAACGGCATCGACGGCAGCCAGTGCTTCACCCCGCCGAAGTGCGGGACCTGGGGATGGCTGATGATGAGGATGGACGCCACCGCGTTCGCGCCCACCAGCAGCTCCGCGAAAGTGACCGGACGCACCGCGGCCCGCGCTGTTTTGACCAGGGTCGCCACGCAGCGACCCGCGAGCGAGAGGAGCCCCACCGCCATCGGCACGAAGAGGCTGGTCGGCACGGTGAGCGCCGTCTTCACGATGACGTAGGTGAGCGGGAAGGGCGGCTCGCGCAGCAGCGTGCCCAGGTAGAACCAGGCGTAGTGGTTGTGGGTGGCGTGGAACGCCAGGTACCAGGCGGTCCGGTCCACCGGGTGGTGCCAGAGGTAGGGCCAGTGCAGGTAGAAGAGCGCCGGCCCCAGCACCGCCATCGCCGCGAGCGTGGCCAGCGGGCGGAAGGCCGCTTCGCTCTCCTTGCGCAGCTGCCAGAGCATCGCCGCGCCTCCGCCGACCAGCAGCACGAAGAGCATCGTGTGCGGGGAGAGCAGGATGAACCGCGCCTGGAATCTTCCGGGGCCCTCGCTCTCCAGCGTGGCCAGCAGGACCCCGTAGAGCGCCGCGATGTTGGCCGCGAAGACGACAACCCACCTCGTCCAGAACCTGGCCTTGGGCGAGGAGGCTTTCGCCGCGCGGTACGCCCGGTAGAGCGCGAACGGCGCCAGCACGAACGGGAGGAAGAGCGCGTTGTGCTTGGTGCACAGCGCCAGGCCGAAGGCGACGCCGCACCAGGCCCAGAAGCGCGCCTCCTCCTGCGCGCGCCAGAACAGGTAGACGGTGAGCAGCCACATCGCCGCCACCGGCATGTCGAAGCACGCCAGCTGGGCGTTGAAGAAGTGCCGCGGGACGAGCAGGAACGCCGCCGCCGCGAAGAGCGCCGCCCGCCTGCCGAACAGCGCGGCGCCGAAGAGGAAGATGAGCGCCGGGATGAGCGCCGCGATGGCGAAGGCCGGCAGCCGCAGGCTCAACGACTCCGACATCCCCAGGCCGCCGTGGAAGAGCAGCCGCGAGAGCGCGAACAGCGACTTCATCAGGACGGGGTGTTCGTGGTTGTTGTCGAACGAGGCGACGATGGCGCTGTCCGTGAACGCCTGGGCGGGGTTGCGCGCCAGCAGCTGGAACCAGGCGCCGTACGAGCGCGCCGCGGAGAAGTACATCCCCTCGTCGCGCACGAAGCCGACGTCCCGCTGCGTGAGCGCCAGCGCCAGGAAGGAGAGCGCGAAGAGCGCCAGCGCTATCCGGCGGTCCGTGGGTGAGGGGCGCGACGCCGGGCTCGATGAAGCGGCGTCAGCCTGTGGAGGCGGCACGTCCGCGCTCGATGCGGCGGCGCCCGCGTTCGGCATCGGCGCGTCCGGGCTCGATGATGCGGCGCCTGCGTGTGGCGCTCCGGGCGCGTCCGGACTCGACGCGGCGGCGTATGCGCGCGACGTGCCTGAGCTCGAAGATGCGTGCGACCCTCCTGCAGCGCCCGTCTCGTTCGTCGCGCCGGGCGCGCTCATCGGCTTGGCGCTCACATCGTCCCCCGCTTGCCGCGGCCCTTCAGCTCCACGCAGGTGCCTCGCGCGTCGGCCCGGTCGGATTGGATCCACACCCGGACGCCGCCCGTGGTGGGCGCTTCCACTGCGGCGCGCTGCAGCGGCTGCAGCCCGGGCGGGATGGAGAGCGTGGCCAGCGACCGGCCCGTCGTCACCTCCTCCACGCCAAGGTTGAGCCGGGTGACGCTGGGCTCGCGCGCGATGGCCCACTCCCAGATGACGCCGGCCTCCAACACCAGCTCCTCCGACGGCGGGACCGCGGGCAGCTCCAGCACCAGCTTTCCCGGCCCACCCGGCGGGTGCATCCAGAGGCAGTGCCGCGGCTCGTAGAACACCTCGTGCCACTCCGCGGCGACGCGGACGTGCTCGCCTGCGCCGGGGCAGCGGTGCGCCCGCCCGTCGAAGCGGCATTCCACCCGCCGGTCCGGCAGCTCCAGATACACGCGCGCGCTGGCCAACGCCTTCGTGGCGGCGAAGCGCTCCGGTTGGAAGAGGCCGTTCTCGTAGAGCGACAGCTCGATGGGCCCGAACCGCACCGGTCCCTCCAGCCGTTTGCGGGCGCCCTCGAACCGGCTCAAGAAGTCCGGCAGATCCGACTTCGGCAGGTCCGGCTGCGCGTAGAGCCAGATTCGCCGCGCG
Organism: Myxococcaceae bacterium; assembly: GCA_044230055.1. Taxonomy (GTDB): domain Bacteria; phylum Myxococcota; class Myxococcia; order Myxococcales; family Myxococcaceae; genus JBGART01. Next base: position 97,484 of record JBGART010000014.1, read on the forward strand.
TCCACCAGCGGGTCCCTCCCGTCGTCGAGGTACGCGACGACGTCCACCGACGGAGGCAGGAAGAGCCGCGCGCGCTCGGTCCACCAGGGGTAGAGCATCACCGCGTCGCCCGGCTGCGCGCGGTCGCGCAGGTAGGCCGCGGCCTGACGGTGGTGCTCCTCGGAGGGGAGGCGGCCGGGCAGGGTGAGCTGGAAGACGAGGGCGAAGAGGCCAGCGCCGAGCAGGGCGGCCAGCTCCAGCCACCTCAGCGCCTTGCGCGTGGGCGTCGGCTGTTCGTCAGGACTTGGCAAGGCGGATCTTCTGCTCGCTCTTCTCGCGGCAGAAGGTGCAGAAGATGGAGTCGCCCGCCTGGAAGGACGGCGTCCAGGGCGGGTACATGGAGCAGCGCGGGTCCAGGCAGTGGTGCAGCTCCCAGAGGTGGCCCAGCTGGTGGAGCGCGTGCCGGGCCACGTTCTTGGGCGTGTCCTCCATGGTCTTCAGGCCGTGGGTGGACAGCAGCGCCTTGTTCTTGCCGTAGTGGGCCACGCCCTGCGTGGGGGCGATACCGCCTGGCAGCTCGCGCTCTTTGAGCTTGCGCGGCGTGAGATAGAGCAGCTTGTCGTCGGCGTAGGCGCGGACGCTGTCCACCTGATCCAGCAGCTTGTGCGCCTCGTAGGGCTCGGTGAAGCCGGCGGGCAGCTTGACGCTTCCCGAGTGCTCGGAGCCCACGCCGAACGCCGTGTAGAGGACCTGGCAAAACTTCCCCAGCTGCTTCTCGTCGTACTCGTCGAGCGTGATGACCCGGATCACCTGAGACGCCCCTTCTTCGAGGTTGCGTGATGCAAACCGCTACTTCTTCTTGCCCTTGGCGGGGGCAGGCTTGGCTTCGGCCTTGGGCGGACGGCCGCGCTTCTTCGCCGGCGCCGGCAGCTCCACTTCGGGCGGCTTGGGCTTGGGCGGACGGCCGCGCTTCTTCGGGGCCTCCACCACTATCTCAGTGATGGGCGGCTTCGGCTTGGGCGGGCGGCCGCGCTTGCGCTTCGCCGGCACCTGGTCGTCCGGCACCAGCGCCTGACCCATGCCGACCGTGACGTCCTCGTCGGAGAGCGGGGCGCGGGCGCCCTTCTTTTCGCCCTCTGCCTCCTCTGCACCCTCTTCGGCGGTCTCCTCCTCGGGCGTGTCCAAGCCGTCGGACTCCATGCCGAGCAGGTCATCCCCAAGGTCGAGGTCATCTCCGTCCTCGCCGCCCGGCTTGAACTCCGCCGCGGTCCGCTTGGGCCTCTCGCGGCCAGGCGGGAAGAGGACCAGGTCCACCGAGTCTTCCGCGTCGCACTCGGGGACGCTGAGCGCGACCGAAATCTCCGCGACCAGCAGGTGGCGCGCGTTGTCGTAGAGCTCACGCTCTTTGGCCGGCAGGGGACGCAGCTCCGAGAGCACCTGGAGGCCCTTGACCACCTCCGCCATGCCCAGCAGGCCGCCCTGCGCCATGCGGTCCGAGTTGGTCCGCGCGCGCTGCTTCCAGTCCAGGTCCGCCTTGTCGCTGTCCGAGCGAAGGAAGGCGAAGATCTTCATGACGTCGTCGCGGTCCGCCACCTTGCGCAGGCCGATGCTCTGGACCTTCGCCTGGGGCACCATGACCACGGCGCCGTCTTCCTCCCGCTTCATGGTGACGAAGGTGAGGGTCTGGCCAGCGACTTCCTTGGCCTCAACCCCCGAAACGCGGCAGACACCCTGATTCGGGTAGACCACCCGGTCGCCTACAGCGAGTGACAGGTTGACAGCAGGTTCGACCATTTCCCCCTCGGGCTAGGAGGGCAAAGGGTCCTAGCACCAAGCCCTGTAGGAAGCCATGACGTTGCGTCAAGTCTGCCCGAAGGCGGTCAGCGCCGGGCGGAGGCGCGCTGCTCCGCGAGCAGCTGACCCAGCACCTGGTGCAACCGGGCGTCGATGCGGGCGTTCACCTTCGCCTCGTCGACAGGCTCCTCCCGCCCCGCCGGGAAGGTCCCGCCCACCGCCGCCAACGCCACCGCTGCGAGCACCACCGCGATTGCCTTCTTCATTGAGGCCTCCAGGCCTGTAGCGTCTCCGGTTCGCCCACAGGGTAGGAGAGGGCGCCGCCGGATCAACTTTTCGAACAACAGGCCTGTTACGGCGAACCCACGCGCGGGGCGTTGGCGGGCTCCGGCGGCGGGGCCAGCGCGGTGAGCTGCACCTGCACCGCGCCCGTGTTCCCCTCCACCACGTCGTCCGGGATGGTGAGCGTCACCGCGGTGATGTTGCTCAGCTCCACGCGTGAGTCCAGCGCCAGCACCCGCAGGCCGATGACCGGCTCCTTCTTCGGCCCGCGGCCCAGCTCACAGCTCAGCACGCGGACCGGGCGGCCCGCCGGGCTGACGCGCGGGGCGAAGGCGCCTTCCTTGAAGGAGAGCTCGTAGCGGGTGGCGGGATCCAACTCGGAGATTCTCAGCCGGCGCTCGTTCACGAAGGCCACCGCGTTGTGCCGGGCGTCCAGCACCAGCGTCAGCGCCTCCCGCGCGCCCTTCTCCTGCACCCGGACGCGCAGGGAGCCGCCGTTGTCCAGCGGCGTGTCGTCCGGGATGAAGGCGTAGAGCGTGCCCACGCCGCGCACGGTGGTGGGCTTGCGGCTGATGACCACCGCGGTCTCCGCCGGGCCGGAGGGCGGGTCGACATCGAGGTAGGCGATGGCTTCGCCCAGGGTCCCCCCGCCCGGGCCGAGCGAGATGGCGCCCTCGGCCCACACGACGTAGGTCCGCTTGGCGTCCAGCCGCACCTTGGCGCTGTGGGAGGAGGGCACCGCGAACGCGTGCTGGACCGCGGAGAGGGTGAACAACCCCGGTCCGTGGCCCTCGCTGGGCAGGGCGGGCTCCTGCGCGCGTGGGGCCACGTCGGGAGGAGGCTCGGCCGATTCCAGGAGGGCGTGGACGCTGACCGTGCGCCCCCGCGAGGGGAGCACCTCCTTGCGCCACGGCCGCCGCGATGGGGCGGAGAGCTCCAGGATGTGGGGGCGGTCCGCGGAGAGGTCCGAGATGAGCAGCGGCGTGCTCATGGGCGAAGGGCGCCCATCCACCTGGACGCGCGCGCCCGCCGGAGAGGAGGTCAGCTGGATGGCGAAGGTGCTGAAGTGGCCGACCGAGAGGACCACCGCCGCGGCCAGCAGCATGGCCAGGAGCGGGACGCCGACGAAGACCCAGCGGGGCGGGAGCCGTCCCAGCGAGCTGCCCAGGGCGGTGCGCAGGGAGCCGCTCTGCCGCCGGGAGCCGGCGGTCAGCATGGCGGTGTGCGTGCCCTGGCGTGAGGTGTCGCCCTTGGTCGCCGACGCGGAGCCCTCCTCCTCGCGGTCCGTGTCGTCGTCCGGCCGGCGCGCGACGGAGCCGCTCCGGGCCGCGGCCGTCACCGCGCCTGGCTCCACCTCGACGAAGCTCGGCTCCGGCGCGGGCGGGGGCTCTTTGGTGAAGACCGCCAGCTGGTCCAGGAAGCCGGGTGGCAGCTGCGTGGGCCGGCCCTGCGCCGCCAGCTCCGGCTCGAAGAGGTACGTCATGAGGTGCGCCAGCATCCCGGCGGAGAAGGTGGGCGCGTCCGCGTAGAGGGCGGTCGCCACTGCTTCCTGGAGGGCCTGCGCGCTGGCGTAGCGGGCGGTGCGGTCCGTGGCCATCGCGGTGAGGATCATCCGCTCCAGCGCCGGCGCGAGCTCCGGGTTCACCTGGCGGGGGCGGTCAAACTCGCCCTTCACGATGCGGGTGAGGACGTCCACCATCTTCCCCTCGAAGGGGAGCCGCCCGCAGAGCATCTCGTAGAGGACAATCCCCGTCGCGAAGACGTCCGTGCGCGCGTCCAGCTCCTTCCCTCGCGCCTGCTCCGGCGAGAAGTAGGTGTACTTGCCCTTCACCGCGCCGGCTTCGGTCTCCGTCTGGCCCGCAACCCGAGCCTTGGCGATGCCGAAGTCGACGATTTTTATCTCCCCCTCGTAGCTGATGAGCACGTTCTGGGGAGACACGTCGCGGTGGATGATGTTCAGCGGCCGCATCTGCTCATCCAGCCGGGTGTGCGCGTAGTGCAGGCCCTTGCAGAGCTCCAGCAGGATGAAGAGCGCGAAGGGCGGCGGCAGTGTGGCCAGCCCCTTCTGCCGCGCCCGCCGCATCAGCCGCGAGAGCGTCTGGCCGTGGACGAACTCCATCGCCAGGAAGTACTCGCCGTCCACCTCTCCGAAGTCGAAGATCTGCGCGATGTTTCCGTGCGACAGCCCGGCGGCGATCCGCGCTTCGTTGACGAACATCCCCACGAAGTTCTTGTTGCCGGCGTAGTGCGGCAAAATCTTCTTGATGACCACCTGCTTGCTGACGCCCGCCACCGCGTCCAGGCGGGCGCGGTAGATCTCGGCCATTCCGCCCGCCGCAATGCGGTCGAGCAGCAGGTACTTGCCAAAACGCTGGGGCTCCGGCTGCGCCAACGCGTAGAACCTCAACCGGGCAGGCTTCGCCTCGCGTCGAAAATGTTCCGCGGAGGCTAACACGCAGGCGCGCCGTCGAACGCCTTTCATGTGACAGGGCGGCGCCGCTTGCGAGGCCGTTGAAGTCGGCGGCGAACCATCGTTAGCTCCCGCGCCGAATGCGCTCGGCTGCTGTCCTCTCCCTCCTGCTCGCGGTGGCCCCAGGGGCCGCGCTGGCCGCCCCCGCGGTCCTCCTGTTCCCCGCCGTCGGCACTCCGCGGCGCCTGACGCTCAGCGGCAGGGTGTTGAGCGACACCCCGACGACCGGCAGCTCCACCTTCTCCAAGAACCTGCGCCGCCTGGTCGCCTCCAACTGGGTGGGCGCGCCGGTGGAGGTCGTCTTCGGCGCCCAGCGCACCCGGCTCACCAGCGGGCATGACGGCAACTTCCAGGTCACCTTCGCCGCCCCGGATGGCCAGCCCTTCGCCCTCGGGTCCGCCTCCGCTCAGGCCCACGTCCCGGGCCTCGGCGCGGGCGCCCAGGCCCAGGTGCAGATTGTCGCCGACGCGGCGCCCTTCCTGCTCATCTCCGACTTTGACGACACCCTCGCCGTGACCAACGTCCTGGTCACGCGGGGAATGCTCTCCAGCGTGATGCTCAAGGACGAGAAGAGCCACCCGGTGGTGGAGGGGATGGCGCCGCTCTACCGGTGCCTGCTCTCGGACAAGCCGGCCGCGCCCGGGCTGGCCATCGTGAGCGGGTCTCCCGTGCAGTTCGCGCCCCGCATCGCCGCCTTTCTTCGGCTGCACGGGTTCCCCTTCGCCGGGCTGTACCTGCGGGACCTGGGCCCCTCCACCTTGAGCGACTACAAGCAGCCCCTCTTGCGCTCGCTCCTTCAGGCGCTGCCTCACCCGGTCATCCTGGTTGGGGACTCCGGCGAGAAGGACCCTGAAATCTACGCGCAGATTCGCGCCGAGTTCCCCGGCCGGGTGCAGCGGATCTACATCCGGGACGCCGGCCGCGCGCAGGACGCGGGGCGCTTCCAGGACATGCTCCTGTTCCAGCAGCCCGCTTCCGTCGCCAAGGACGCGCAGGAGCACGGGTGGATAAGCCCGGAGTGCGGCGCCAAGGCCTTCCCGGCCGCGGAGGTCGCACCGTGAGGGCGTGTCTGTGGCTCCTGTTGCCGGCCTTCGCTGCGGCGTGCACCGAGCAGCGCAGCGAACCACCCCGCTCCCTGGCGCCGGCCCCGTTGCCGAGGGTTCCTTTGGCGGTGGGGCCGGTCGACGGAGGCGTGGACGCGGAGCGGGAAGCGCTCCACCGGGTGGAGGCCGCCGAGCGCCTGGGCCACGAGCTCCCCCGTCGCCGCCTGGAGGTCCGCCTGACGGGAGACGTGCTGGAGGTGGGCGCGGAGCGGCTGGAAGCCGCGGCCCCGGCGACCGCGGCGCGCCTGGCGGAGCTGGCCAAGGGAAAGGACGCCTTGGTGGTGAAGGCGGACAAGGACGCGTTCGTGGCGCAGCTCGCCCCCGGGTTGGCCGCGCTGGACGACGCGAAGGTCCCGGTCTGGCTGCAGGACCCGGACGCGCCCCTTGCGTACCCCCTGCACTTGCGGGACGAGAAGGCCTTCCAGGCGTGGCTGGACGAACCCCGGCCCGGCAAGGTCCGCATCATCCAGCGCGCGGACGGCTTCGAGCTCCAGACGAACGTCGGCAAGCTCCCCGGCTCCGACCGCAACGGGCCCACGGTGCCCGCCCGCGGCGGCCAGCTGGACATCGCCACCCTGCGCCGCGGCCTGTTCGCGCTGAAAGGCCGCTTCAAGGACGCCCCGGACGCGTGTCTGCTCCCGTCCTACGGTACCGAGGTGTCCTCGCTCGCCTCCGCGCTCACCGGCATGTACGGCGCCAAGGGCGAGCCCATCTTCGAAGAGCTCTGCCTGGTGTATCCGCGGCCCTCTGCTGGAGGGGACCGCTAGCGCCGGTTACCCGCCCTCCCGTTCGCCCCTTCCGCTCGCCCCTCCCGTTCGGCCCTCCCGTTCGGCCCTCCCGTTCGCGTCGAGCGTTGCGCCGTCAGGCGCATAGTCGAGACGTCGGCAGTGCTCCCGAAGCTTGGCTCATGGGCCGCTTCGTTCTGCTCGAAACAGACCGACAAGGTGCGGCGCGTGGGTTTGCGCCACCTCTCGACCTATGCGCCTGACGGCGCAACGCTCCTGAAGAACAGCTCACCAGGTGCTGCCACATCGCGGGGTTCCCCTCGTCGAGAGGCGGCAGGGGGCGGGCTGCGGGCTTCGGGGGAATGGTGTCTCGGGCTGCGGGCTTCGGGGAAACGGTGTCTCGGGAAAGGGTAGGGAGCACGCGTTCGCGTTCGCGTTCGCCTTCGTTCACGGGCCCGGGTTCGGGTTCGGGCGGTCGGTCATGGGCTCAAGCGCAACGAGGGCAACCCCTTCAGGTCGGCGACCGGACGAGCCGTGCGCGGTGTCCCGAACCCGAACCCCTGTCCGGGCCCGTACCCGTGAACGAAGGCGAACGCGAACGCGTGCTCCCTACCCCTCCCCGAGACACCGTTCCCCGAAGCCCGCCGCCCGAACACTCCGGCTCGGACGCCACGCGCCCCATCCGCCATTTCGAGTGCCTCCGCCGCGCCTCGAACCCACTGCCGACATCTCGACTACGCGCCGCTGTGCGTCGCTACGCTCGAGGCGAGCGGGAGGAGATTCACCCTCCACTTCGTTCTAGCTGGACGCGCCCATGCAGACGCGGACGGTGCCGCCGCCCAGCGCGTCGCAGATGTAGCCGGAGCGGCAGTCCTCGTTCACCTTGCAGAGGCGAAAGCAGGCGTCGAGCGCGCCGGCGCCGGCGCGGATGCAGGTGCTGCCTCCGGGGCAGGTGCTCTCATTGCCGATGGTGCATTGCTTGCTGCAGTAGCCGCCCGGCGTGTAGCTCTGGTTGTTGATGCACAGCTGGTTGGCGCACTCGGTGGGGAGGGTGCACGGGTCGCCGACGGTGGCGCCGCAGCCGCCCAGGGTGAAGACCACCGCGCAGACCGCGACCGTACGGAGGAGGGCGCTCATGCAGCGCGACTTAGGGCATGCGCGACACGGCGTCCAGCCCGAAGCTCACCCGCGCCTTCCAGGGAGCGGGGGGCAGCCCGCGGAGCGTCAGAATCTTCTTCAGATGTTCCGCGCTCTCCGGCCGCAGCTTGCCGAACTTCACGCCGAAGACCGGGTTCATCCATTTGCTGCCGTCCGAGGTCTGCGCCGCCAGCCAGGCAATCTCTCCGTGCAGGGAGAGCGTGCCGATGGAGAGCCAGATTTCGAGCAGGAAGGGCGACGCGAGCGCGACCGCCTTGGGGACGGTGGGGGACTCCACCTCCACGCCCACGCCGCCGCCGGAGATGTCGCGCACCAGGAAGGAGGGCGAGTAGGGCGCGTCTTCGGTGGCGCGCAGGTTGATGGGCACCCGCGGGTGCTTGCGCATCTTCTCGTACTTGGTCTGGTCCTCGAAGATGCGCGCCAGCACGCCGTCCAGCCCTTCGCGCGCGCCACCCGGGTCGTAGCGGATGTTGAGCAGGTGCTTGCCGTTCGCCAGCGGCGTGACGGAGACGACCTCTCCAATCACTTCGATGCGGGTGTTGGCGCCGCTCTCGTGCATCTCGAAGACGAAGCGGGTGCCGACCTTGACCTTCTTCTTGCTCTCGAGCGCGACGCTGCCCTTGCCGACGGTCCGGGTGAACTCATTCAAGAGCGACGACGCGCTCTTGTAGGACACCTTCAGGCGGATGGAGCCGTCGGAGTCTTTCGGAGGAGGGGGCTTGGGGGCAGGGTGGCTCAAGTTCGCGAGCTGCGATCCGTCGACGTGGGTGCGGGCGTGAGCTTACCCGGAGTCAGCGTCAGCGGCTCGTTTGCGAACTGGTAGCGGGCGGTGGTGGTCTGGGCGAACCCGCGGACGGTGAGGGTGACGCTCTCGTTTTCCGTCCGCAGCGACTTCACCGACGCGGTGTGGGTGACGTCGAACTCCAGGGTGTCGCTGATCTCACCGGTCATCGTCAGCTTGCCGGTGAACGCCACGCTGGCCGCCCACCCCGTCCCCACCTTCTCCACCAGCAGCGTGAGCCGCGTGCTGCCTTCCCACTGGGTCCTGAAGTCGAAGCTGCACTTGCGGAAGACCGCCGTGAAGCTGGGCGCAGAGGCCGCCGCGTCCGCGGCCACGGTCACGGATCCACCGTGCGAACAGGCGCGCGTGAAGCCGGCGGGCTGAGCGCCGCGGGTCAGCTCGTCCAGAAAGCCGTCCTCCACCAGCGGGGCCTGCGCCGCCGTGAAGACCGCGGTCGCCGCGCCTTCCTTGCCGCCGCCCAGTTTCGCGCCGTCGGGAGCACCGCAGGCGAGGAGAGACAGGCAGACGGCCAGACAGGCGACTGCTGCGGTGCGCTTCATGACGACCTCCGGGGAGCCAACGCGATCCGCGTGGGGAAGCGGGTGCGGGCGTGCGCGGAAGTGTGTCACCTCGCCTTACGGAGGGTCAACCCGCACCTTCTGAACAGAACCTCCCGCAAGTGCACCCGCTTTGTCGGCTTGACCCCACATGCGGGCGGGCCCTAGTTTCCCGGCCGGTGGCAAGAAGTGGTAAGAAGCGGATCGCAGTGCCGCGTCTCTCCATCGAGTGGCGCAAGCCAGCCATCCGGGAGTCCAGAGCGTGTTCCGGGGCGTCTACGAACATCAGATCGACGGGAAGGGGCGCACGAGCCTCCCGGCGAAGCTGCGCGAGACGCTGGTGGGCTCCTACGACGAACGGTTGATCGTCACGACCGCGCTGGATCCCTGCCTCCACGCGTACCCGGTGCGGGAGTGGGAGCAGCTGGAGAACGCGCTCGCCAAGCGCAACCCGATGGAGCCCGGCGTGAAGACGCTGATGCGGCTCTACGTGGCCAGCGCGCAGGAGGTCCCGGTGGACAAGCTGGGGCGCGTGCTGATCCCGCCCTCGCTCCGCGCGCACGCGCAGCTGGAGAAGGACGTGGTCTGGGCGGGGATGGTGAAGCTGATCGAGGTCTGGTCGAAGGACGGCTGGCAGAAGGCGCAGGACGAGGCGCGCAACGAGGCGGACTCCGCCGACGTGATGCGCGTGCTCACGGAGCTTCGGCAGCACTGAGCTGTGGATTCGAAGGGAAGGGACGCGAACATGTTTTCAGTCGAGACCGGGCTTCCAACTGGACCGTCGTTCATGCGGGCGACGCTGCGGGTGCAGACGCTGTTCCTCGAGGGTGAGCTGGATCAGACGCAGCTGGCGTCACTGGAAGAGGAGCTCTTCCGGCTGGCGCACCGCGGGCGGTTCCAGGTGGTGCTGGAGTGCTCCTCGGTCACGCACCTGGACTACCGCGGGGTGCGGCCGCTGATGACGCGGGCGGAGCTGTTCCGGCGCGCGGGTGGGGACATCAAGCTCGCCGCGCTCTCGCCGTACCTGCAGGCCATCTTCCGGGCCGCGGGCGCGCACCAGTCGTTCGAGCTCTACCCCTCCGCGCACACCGCGGCGATGGCCTTCGCGCAGCCGAAGGATGGGTAGTTGGCGTTCGTTCATCAGACCGTCCTCCGGGACGAAGCGGTGTCTTTGTTGGGAGCGGGAGCCGGCAAGGTGATCGTCGACGGGACATTGGGAGGGGGCGGTCACGCCGAGGCGCTGCTCGCCGCGGGCGCGACGGTCTTCGGCGTGGACCGGGATCCCAACGCCCTGCGCGCGGCGGCCGCCCGGCTCGCGCCCTTCGGGGACCGCTTCCACGGCGTGCAGGGCAACTTCAGCGAGATCCCAACGCTGCTTGCCGCGCACCTGCCGGTGGACGGGCTGATGCTGGACCTTGGCGTGTCGTCTCCGCAGCTGGATGAGCCGTCCCGCGGCTTCTCCTTTCAGACTGACGGTCCGCTGGACATGCGGATGGGCGACCGGGGAGAGACCGCCGCGGAGCTGATTGAATCCCTCGACGAGCGCGAGCTGGCAGGCGTGCTCACCCGCTTCGGAGAAGAGCCCTTCGCCCGGCCCATCGCCCGGCACCTCAAGGCGGCGCTGCCGAAGACGACATTTGAGGCGGTGGAGGCGGTCAAGCGCGCGGTGCCGCGGAAGGCCTGGCCCTCGCGCATCAACGTCGCCACCCGGACCTTTCAGGCGCTGCGGATGGCGGTGAACCAGGAGCTGGAGAGCCTGGACGCGCTGCTGGACGCGCTGCCGGCGCTGCTCAAGGTCCACGGCCGGGCGGCGATCATCGCCTTCCATTCGCTCGAGGACCGCGCGGTGAAGACCGCGTTCCGGGCGCTGGAGGGGCGCTGCACCTGCCCGCCGAGGTTGCCGGTCTGTGTATGCGGTGCGCAGGGCGCGTTCACGAACCTCACCCGCAAGCCGGTCACCGCCGGCGAGGACGAGCTGGCGAAGAACCCGCGCGCCCGGAGCGCGCACCTGCGCGCGGTGGAGAAGGTCCGATGAGGACGCGCGCGACGGGGACGACGGCCACGCCCGGCCTCTGGACGGTGTTCTCCCGGCTCCTGCCGGCGGCGCTGGTGGCGGGGGTGTTCGTCGCGGCGGGCCTCATCCATGTCACCTCCCGCGTGCTGGTGGTGGACGTCGGGTACAAGCGCGCCAAGGCGGAGCAGCAGGGCCGGGAGCTCACCCGGGAGCACGACAGGCTCAAGCTGGAGCTGGCCACGCTGAAGAGCCCCACCCGGCTGGAGAAGATTGCCCGCGAGCAGCTGGCCATGGTCCCGCCGCCGCCGGGCGCGGTGCTCTCGCTGGCGTCCCCGCCGCCGTCGCCTGCGCGCGCCGTGACGCCGGTGCGCAGCGCCAACGTAGGTGAGCCCGTGGCCCCCAAGCCTCCCACCACCCAGGGCCGCGTGGCCCGGAGGGACGCGCCATGAGGGACCTGCGGCGCACGGCCGAGCACCCGGCGACGGACGGCCGCTGGCTGCGGCTGCGGCTGCGGCTGGTGGCGCTGCTCTTCTTCTCGCTGTTGGCGCTGGTGCTGGGGCGCGCGGTGAACCTCCAGGTCTTCGACCGGGAGAAGCTGCGGGAGTTGGCGGAAGACCAGTACGTCCGGCAGATAGACATCCCGGCGCGGCGCGGGGACATCTTCGACCGCAAGGGCACGCCGCTGGCGCAGAGCGTGGACGTGGACTCCATCTTCGTGGACCCCTCCATGCTGCCGGACGCGCCGCTCCCGCCGCCCGCCGCCGGCAGGACGGCGCCCTCCAGCGTGCGCGAATTGGCCCGCAGGCTCCACCTGGACGTGGAGGAGCTCTGGGCGCGGCTGGCCCGGGCGCGGCGCTTCGCCTGGCTCAAGCGTCAGGCGGTGCGGGACGAGGTGGAGGCGGTGCAGGCGCTGGGGTGGCCGGCGACGGGCTTCACGAAGGAGCCGCGCCGCTTCTATCCGCAGCGGGAGCTGGCCGCCCAGGTCGTCGGGATGGTGGGCCGCGAGGGACGCGGCCTGGAGGGTCTGGAGCGCGCGTTCGACGAGGAGCTCACCGGCCAGAGCGGCCAGGTGCTGGGGCTGCAGGATGCGAAGGGGCGCCGGCTCTTCATCGGCGGGGGCGCGTCCACCGTGGACCGGCAGGGCGCTTCCCTCTCGCTCACGCTGGACGGCGGCCTGCAGTACGTGGCGGAGAAGTCGCTGGCCAAGGCGGTGGAGGACAGCAAGGGCGCGGCGGGGATGGCGGTGGTGCTGGATCCCCGGACCGGGGAGCTCTTGGCCCTGGCCAACTGGCCGCGCTTCAACCCGAACACGCTGCTGCCGGGAGACATCAAGGGCGGCGGGCTGCGCAACCGCGCGGCGCTGGACGAGTTCGAGCCGGGGTCGACTTTCAAGGCCTTCCTGGTGGCCGCCGCGCTTGAGGCGAAGGCCATCAAGACCGAGGACATCTTCTTCTGCGAGAACGGCGAGTGGAAGGTGGGGCCGTACCCCATCAACGACACGCACCCCAATGGCTGGCTCACGCCGGCGCGGGTCCTCCAGGTCTCCTCGAACATCTGCGCGGGGAAGATTGCGCAGGTGCTGGGGCGGGAGGGGCTGGTGCAGGCCTACGCGCGCTTCGGCTTCGGGGAGAGGGCGCAGCTGGCGCTCCCGGGCGAGGGCAAGGGGCAGGTGCCCTTCCCGAAGGCGGAGGTTTCGCTCATCACCCAGTCCTTCGGGCAGGGGCTGACGGCCACCGCGGTCCAGCTGGCGGCGGCCTACGGGGCGCTGGCCAACGACGGCGTCCTGATGCGGCCCTACCTGGTCAGCCGGGTGGTGGACCCCGACGGGGTGGTGCTGCTGGACAACCGGCCTACACCCTTGCGGCAGGTGGTTTCCGCCCGGACGGCCCGGACGGTGCTGACCATGCTGGAGGGGGTGGTGGAGAAGGAGGGGACGGCGCCCAGGGCCCGGATGGACGCGTACCGGGTGGCAGGGAAGACCGGCACGGCCCAGAAGGCGGACCCCGTCGTCCGGGGCTATTCGGACAAGCGGATTGCCTCCTTCATTGGCGTGGTCCCGGCGGACCGGCCGCGGCTGGTCATCCTGGTGGTCATCGACGAGCCGAAGACGGACATCTACGGCGGGCTGGTGGCAGCGCCCGCCTTCAAGGAGATCGCCCAGCACGCCATGCCGTACCTGGGCGTAGCACCCGGAAATGCGGCCAAGGCTTCGGCCGCCATGCTTCCCCCTGTGCCCCCTCCCGCAGTCCCAGTACGAGGGGGGGTTGCGGGAGTGGGCCAGGGGGAGGCAGGACCGGGTGGGGCCGGCCAGGCGAGGGGCCGGGGACGTGAAGAAGGTATCTCGTCATCCGTGACCGGACACGTCGGGGAGGGTAGCGTGCAGGTCCCCGACCTCACGGGACAGGTTGGGCGCGAGGCTGTTGCCAAGCTGCTCGCCGCGGCACTGGAGCCGCGGCTGTCCGGGAGTGGGCGCGTCGTCTTTCAGTCGCCCCCTCCCGGAGCTCGCGTGGAGAGAGGATCCCGGGTGACGTTGGAGATGGCAACGCGGCAATAGGGCCACAAAGACGCTTGGGCCAAGCGTTTGCAGAGCCCTTTTTCGAGGTCTGGATGAAGCTGACGGATGTTCTCAGTGGGTGCGGCGCGGAGCAGATTTCTGGCGCGCGGTCGAAGCTCGAAGTGACCGGGATTGCCACGGATTCGCGCAAGGTGAAGGCGGGAGATCTCTTTCTGGCGATGCCAGGGACCAAGGTGGACGGTGCGCAGTTCATCCCGGACGCGCTGAAGGCCGGCGCGGTCGCGGTGGTGGCGGAGAAGGCGCAGAAGCTGGATGTGCCCACCTTCAGCGTGCCGTCCGCGCGCAAGGCCCTGGCCATCGCCGCGGGCAACTTCTACGGCAACCCGGCCAAGGAGCTGACGCTGCTGGGCATCACCGGGACGAACGGGAAGTCGACGACCACGTTCCTGCTGGAGGCGATGTGCGCAGCGGGCGGGGCGTCCACCGGGCGGCTGGGGACCATTCACTACCGCTTCGCCGGGCGCGAACGGGAGGCCTCCCACACCACGCCGGACCCGCTGGAGCTCCACCGGATGTTCCGGGAGATGGTGGACGCGGGCACGGACACGGTGGTGATGGAGGTGTCCTCGCACGCGCTGGCGCAGGAGCGGGTGCACGGGCTGACCTTCCGGGCGGCGGCGTTCACCAACCTGACGCGGGACCACCTCGACTTCCACAAGGACCTGGAGGACTACTTCCAGGCGAAGCGGAAGCTCTTCGTGGAGAACCTCTCCAGCGGTGGCGTGGCGGTGGTCAACGGCGACGACACGTACGCGAACCGCATCTACAGCGAGCTGCGGGGACAGAAGCGGATGGCGTGGAAGTTCTCCCGCGCGGGTGCGGGTGAAATCTCCGCCTCGGGCGCCGAGTTCTCGCTCTCCGGCATCCGCGCCACGCTGAAGACGCCGGCGGGGGACATCCCGCTCAAGTCGCAGCTGGTGGGGGCGCACAACCTGGACAACATCCTGGCCGCGGCGGGGATGGCGCTGGGCGCGGGCTTCTCCCGGCGGGACGTGCAGGACGGCATCGAACGGGTGACCGGCGTGCCGGGCCGGATGGAGCGGGTGGAGGTCAACGGCGTCACCGCGCTGGTGGACTACGCGCACTCGGATGACGCCCTCCGCCGGGCGCTGGAGTCCCTGCGGACGCTCACCAAGGGCAAGGTGGTCTGCGTCTTCGGCTGTGGCGGGGACCGCGACAAGGGCAAGCGGCCCTTGATGGGCACGGCCGCGGCGGAGACGGCGGACCTCACGGTGGTGACGTCCGACAACCCGCGCAGCGAAGCGCCGGAGGACATCATCGGGGAGATTACGCCCGGGATGGAGAAGGCGGGGCTCCGCCGGATGAGCGTGGGCAAGGCGAAGGCGGGCGAGAAGGGCTACCTGGTGGAGGCAGACCGGCGCGAAGCCATCAAGCTCGCGGTCAGCCTGGCCAAGCCCGGCGACGTCGTGCTCATCGCCGGCAAAGGCCATGAGACCTACCAGATGATCGACGGCGAGAAGCTGCCGTTCGACGATCGGGAAGAGGCGCGCAAGGCGTTGAGCCAGGCGCAGCCGTAAGCGGTGTGGACCTAGGCGTAAGGGGCTTGCCCACGTGGCGGTTCGCTTCTCAGACGAACAGGTCGTAGTCGCCACGGGCGGCCGCCGCGTGCGCAGCGGCGCGCGCGCGGCATACGAGGCCATCTGCACCGACACCCGCAAGCTCTCCCCCGGCTGCCTCTTCGTGGCCTTGCAGGGGGAGCGCTTCGACGCCCACGCCTTCATCGGGCAGGCGGCGGCGGGCGGCGCGGCCGGCGCCGTCATCGAACGCGGGCGCGCGGTGCCGGACGCGCCGGAGGACTTCGCCCTCTTCGAAGTGCCCAGCACGCTGGAGGCGCTGGGCGCGCTGGCCCGCTTCCACCGCAAGCGCTTCAAGGTGCCGGTGGGCGCGGTGGGCGGGTCCAACGGCAAGACGACCACCAAGGAGATGGTGGGCGCGATTCTGGCAGTGCGCGGCCCGGCGCTGAAGACCGAGGGGAACTTCAACAACGAGGTGGGGGTGCCGCTGACGCTCTTCGGGTTGCAGCCCTCACACGTGGCGGCGGTGGTGGAATTGGGGATGAACCACGCGGGGGAGATGACGCGGCTGGCGCGCATCTGCCTGCCGGACGCGGCGCTCCTGACGGTGGTCCAGCCGGAGCACCTCGAAGGACTGGGGAGCCTGGCCGGAGTAGCGGAGGCGGAGGGCGAGCTGTTCCGTTCCCTCCCGCCGGGCGGCAAGGCGGTGGTGAACCTGGATGACCCGCTCATCGTGGAACAGGCGATGAAGGCGAACGTGGCGATGGTGACGTTCGGGCGGGACGTGAGCGCGGAGGTGCACCTCGCGCGCACCGAGTCCCTCGGGCGCGACGGGCTGGTGGCGCACGTCCGCTGCGGCGGTCAGGAGTACCCGGTGCGGCTTTCCTTCGTGGGCGAGCACAACGCGCAGAACGCGGTGGGCGCCTTCGCGCTGGCGCGGGCGCTGGGCTACTCGCCGGAGGAGTGCGTGCAGGGGCTGGAGGCGGCCAGGCCCTACGCGAGGCGGTTGAACGTGCTGGACGGAGGCGGCGGGGTGACGGTGGTGGACGACTGCTACAACGCCAACCCCGCGTCGATGGGCGTGGCGCTGGACACGGTGCGCTCCCTGGCGGCGCCGGCGGGCCGCGCGGTGGCGGTGCTGGGCGACATGTTGGAGCTGGGCCCGGGTGAGCTCGAGGAGCACCGGGCACTGGGCGAGCGCGCTGCTTCCGCCGTCTCGCTCCTGGCGCTCTTCGGGCCGCGCTCTGCCGAAGGGCACCGGGCGGCTGCCGCGCTGGGGGAGCGCGCGGCGCACTTCACCGAGGTGGACGCGCTGGTGGGCTGGTTGCGGCCGCAGCTGCGGCAGGGAGACGTGGTGCTGGTGAAGGGAAGCCGCGGGATGAAGTTGGAGCGCGTGGTGGCGGCGCTCACCGGACAGGCCGCGGGCGGGGGAGGGCACTAGCCATGCTCTACCTGCTCTACGAAGTCCTGGCGGACACCGGGGCGGCGCGCTTCCTCAACTTCCTGCGCTACCCGTCGTTCCGCATCATCGCCGCGGGGGTTTCCGCGCTGCTGTTGGGGATGCTGGTGGGGCCGCGGCTCATCAACCAGCTGCGCTTCTCCCAGCACGGGCAGAGCAACGTGCGCGAGGACGTGCCGGACACGCACCAGAAGAAGAAGGGCACGCCCACCATGGGCGGCACGCTCATCCTCCTGGCCATCGCTGTGTCCACGCTGCTCTTCGCGGACGTCACCACGCCCGCGCCGAACGGCTCCCGCCCGCTCTGGGCGGCGCTCATCCTCACCTTCGGCTACGGCTTCATCGGCTTCCTCGACGACTGGCTCAAGCTCTCCAAGCGCAACTCGAAGGGCCTGGCCGGCCGCTGGAAGATGGTCCTGCAGACGTTCTTCTACCTGAGCGCGGTGGCGCTTTTTCTGATGGCCTGGCGCGGGCCGGATGGCGGCTTCGCGCCGCGGCTGCTCATTGAACAGAGCGTCACCGTCCCGTTCATCCCGACGAAGTGGTTCAGCCCCAACCTCGGCTGGCTGTACCTGGTCTTCGGCTGGATTGTGGTGGTGGGGACGAGCAACGCGGTGAACCTAACGGACGGGCTGGACGGCTTGGCCATCGTGCCCACCATCGTCGCGGGGTTGACCTTCACGGTCCTCTGCTACGTGGCCGGGACGTCGCTGACGCTGGTGACCGGGACCAACACCGGCGAGCCCCTGTGGCAGTACCTGGGGACCACGCAGGTGCCGGGGGGCGCGGAGCTGGCGGTCTTCTGCGCGGCCATCGTGGGCGCGGGTATCTCCTTCCTCTGGTTCAACACCTACCCGGCGTCCGTCTTCATGGGCGACATCGGCTCTCTGGCGCTGGGCGGGGCCCTGGGCTCGTTGGCCATGCTGTCCAAGAACGAGCTGGTCTCCGCCATCATCCACGGGGTGTTTCTGGTCGAAATCCTCTCGGTGATGATTCAGGTCACCTCGTACAAGATGACGGGCAAGCGCGTCTTCAAGATGGCGCCCATCCACCACCACTTCGAGCTCAAGGGGTGGGCGGAGCCGAAAATCATCGTCCGCTTCTGGATTGTCTCCATCCTCTGCGGCGGCGTCGCGCTGCTCTCCCTGAAGCTGCGGTGAGCCCCATGCCCACGCCCTCTGCGCCAGATGCCGCAGGCTTGCCGCTGGCGCTCGAGGGCCAGCGCGTGGCGGTGCTGGGGTTGGCGAAGAGCGGCGTGGCGGCCGCGCAGCTGCTCCTCGCGCGCGGCGCGCAGGTGACGGCGGTGGACGCCAAGCCGGAGGCGGAGCTGGGCGAGGTGGCCGCGAAGCTGAAGGCGGCGGGCGCGACGCTGCGGGTGGGCGCGCAAGGGGACGCGGCGCTGCGGGAGGCCTCGCTCATCGTGGTCAGTCCGGGCGTGCCCCTGTCGCTCCCAGCGCTGGTGAGCGCGCGGGCGGCCGGCGCCCACGTCGTGGGAGAGATTGAGCTGGCCTGGCGGTGTCTGCCCCGGCGCGACCGCTGCGTGGGGATTACCGGGACGAACGGAAAGAGCACCACCACCGCGCTGACCGGAGAGCTGTTCTCCCGCACGCGCTGGACGACGTTCGTGGGCGGGAACCTGGGCCGGCCGCTGAGCGAAGCGGCGCTCCAGCCGGGCGGGTACGACGCGCACGTGGTGGAGCTCTCCAGCTTTCAGCTCGAGGGCATTGAGACGGCGCGGTTTCAAGGCGCGGCGATTCTCAACCTCACGCCGGACCACCTGGACCGGTACGCAAGCCCCGCGGCCTATGGCGCGGCGAAGGCGCGCATCTTCGCGACGCAGCAGTCGGGGGACTTCGCGGTGGTGAACGCGGATGACGCGGGCGTGCTGGGGCTGGCGGAGGCCGCGAAGGTGCCGGTCTACGGCTTCTCCATGACCGGGCGCCCAGCGGCGGCGAAGCCTGCGCTCGCGGGGCTGGCGATGGCGGGCCTCAAGGGCACTGGCGGACGGGGCCTGCGCTTCGAGTTCGGCGGGCGGGAGCAGTTCGAGCTTCCGGAGGGCGGCGCACTGCGCGGGGACCACAACCTCCAGAACGCCATGGCGGCGGCGCTGTTGGCGCACCTGTCGGGCGTGGGCGCAGACGCCATCGCCGAGGGACTGAAAGGCTTCGGCGGGCTGGCCCACCGGCTGGAGCGCGTGCGCGAGCTGCACGGCGTGGAGTGGGTGAACGACTCCAAGGCCACCAACGTGGACTCCTCCCTTGTCGCGCTGCAGGCCTTCGCGGGCCGGCGGCAAGGGCCCTTCGTGTGGCTCATCGCCGGGGGAAAGGGCAAGGGCGCGCCGTACGCGCCGCTGGTGGCCGCTTCGCGCGGGACGGTGAAGGCAGTGCTCACCATCGGCCAGGACGCGCCGGCCATCGCCACGGCGTACGAGGGCGCGGCGAAGGTCCACGCGTGCGGCACGCTGGCGGACGCGGTGGCGCGCGGGCGGGAGCTGGCGACGGAAGGCGACGTGGTGCTGCTGTCGCCGGCCTGTGCGTCCTATGACCAGTTCAAGAACTTCGAAGACCGCGGGGACACCTTCAAGCGCCTGGTGGGGGAGCTCCAGTGATGGGCAACCCCAGCCGTCAGAGCGCGCCGTCCGCCGTCCGCACGGGCTTTGACCCGGTGCTGCTGGGCGCCGTGCTGGCGTTGGTGGCGCTGGGGCTGGTGATGGTCTACTCGGCGTCCGCCATCACCGCGCAGGACAAGCTGGGCGACGGCTTCCACTACCTGAAGCGCCAGCTGGTGGCGGCGGGGCTGGGGCTGGTCGTCATGGCCGGGGTGCTCAAGATGGGCTACCGCCGGCTCGCGCGGTACGCCTACCCGCTGCTGCTGGTGGCGCTGGTGCTGCTGGTGGCGGTGCTGGTGCCGGGGATTGGCGTCGTCGTGGGCGGCGCGCGGCGGTGGATTCGCTTCCCGGGCTTCCGCCTGCAGCCCGCGGAGGTGGCGAAGCTGGCCTGGGTCATCTATCTGGCCTACTCGCTGGCGAAGAAGCGCGAGCGGGTGGCCACCTTCTCCGTCGGCTTTCTCCCGCACCTGGCCGTCTGCGGGCTGCTGGTCGCGCTGTGCATCAAGCAGCCGGACTTCGGGACCTCGGTGGGGTTGGTGGTGTTGCTCTTCCTGATGCTCTTCGCGGCGGGGACGCGGCTCTCGTTCCTGGTGGGCTCCGTCCTGCTCGCCTTGCCCGTCGCCTACCACGCGGTGGCTTCCTCGCCGTACCGGATGAAGCGGGTGCTGGGGTTTCTGGACCCGTGGACCCACCGGAGCGACGCGGGTTACCAGGTGGCGGAGTCGTTGATGTCCATCGGCTCGGGCGGGCTCTTCGGGCTGGGCCTGGGCGACGGGCGGCAGAAGCTGTTCTTCCTGCCGGAGGCGCACACCGACTTCATCTTCTCCATTCTGGCCGAAGAGCTGGGGCTGTTCGGGGTGACCTGCGTGGTGCTGCTCTACGGCGTCATCCTCTGGCGCGGCGTGCGGGCGGCGCTGCACGCCAGCGAGCCCTTCGGGGCCTATCTGGCGCTGGGGGTGAGCGCGCTCATCGGCTTTCAGGCGAGCGTCAACATGCTGGTGGCGATGGGAATGCTGCCGACCAAGGGCCTCACGCTGCCGTTCGTCTCCTACGGGCCTTCATCGCTCATCGTCCTGATGGCGGCGGCGGGGATGCTGCTGTCGGTGAGCGCGTCGGCCAGGGTGCCGGCGCGGGAGAAGAGCCAGGGTTCGCGCGGCTGGGCCGACCTGTCCGGGGTGGCGACGTGAGGGTGCTCATCGCAGGAGGCGGCACCGGCGGCCATCTCTTCCCCGGCATTGCGCTGGCGGAGGAGCTGGTCACCCGGCATCCGAAGAACGAGGTCATCTTCGTCGGCACGGACCGTGGGCTGGAGGCGCGGGTCGTACCGGCGGCGGGCTACAAGCTGGAGACCATCAAGGTCCGCGGCCTGAAGGGGATGGGGCCCGGGCGCTTCCTGCTGGGACTTCTGGCGCTGCCTTTGGCCTTCATCGAGTCCTGGCAGATTCTGCGGCGCTACCGCCCGGATGTGGTGGTGGGCGTGGGCGGCTATTCGTCCGGCCCGGTGGTGCTGGCCGCGTGGCTGATGCGGATTCCCACCGCGGTGCAGGAGCAGAACGCGTTGCCGGGCATCACCAACAAGCTTTTGGGGCGGGTGGCCGGGGTGGTGTTCATCGCCTTCGAGGAGGCGCGGCGCTTCTTCCCGGCGAAGAGGGTCCAGCTCATCGGCAACCCCATCCGCCGCAAGCTGATGGACAACTACCTGCGGTCGCGGGTGGCGCATGAGCGCTTCACGGTGCTGGTCTTCGGCGGCTCGCTGGGCGCCAAGGGCATCAACAGCCGGATGATTGACGCGCTGGCGCACCTCGAAGACTTGAAGGGCGGGCTGCACTTCGTCCACCAGACCGGGAAGAAGGACCTGGAAACGGTGAAGCAGGGCTACGCGGAGAAGGGCTTCTCCGCGGAGGTCCTGGAGTTCATCGACGACATGTCAGCCGCCTACGCGCGGGCGGAGCTGGTCATCTGTCGCGCCGGCGCCACCACGCTGGCGGAGCTGACGGTGGCCAAGAAGGCGTCGCTGCTTATCCCGTTCCCCTTCGCGACGGACAACCACCAGGAGGTCAACGCCAAGGCGATGGTGGACAGCGGCGCGGCGCTGATGTTCCGGGAGTCGGAGCTCGACGGGAAGAAGCTGGCCGAGCAGATCCGAGTGCTCTCTGGGGACCCGGCGCGGCTCAAGCAGATGGAGAAGAAGGCGGGGCTCTTGGGCCGCCCGGAGGCCGCCAAGGAGCTGGCGGATGTCTGCGTGCAGATGATGGTGGACGCCTGGGGCCCGCACGGCCGCAACCGACCGGACAAGAAGCGGAAGGACGCGGCATGAGCTCGGAAGTCACCCAGCCCGGGAGGAGGACGCAGAGCCTCTTCAAGACGCGCCACGCGGCGAAGGTGCACTTCGTCGGCATTGGCGGGATTGGGATGAGCGGCATCGCCGAGGTCCTGCTCAACCTCGGCTACCAGGTCTCCGGTTCGGACCTCAAAGAGAGCGACATCACGCGCCGGCTCACCCAGCTGGGCGCGACCATCGGCCTGGGGCACCGCGCGCAGAACCTGGTGGATGCGGACGTCGTCGTCATCTCCTCGGCGGTGCGCAAGGACAACCCGGAAGTGCTGGTGGCCCGGCAGCGGAAAATCCCGGTCATCCCGCGCGCGGAGATGCTCGCGGAGCTGATGCGCCTAAAGTACGCGGTGGCGGTGGCGGGCTCCCACGGTAAGACCACCACCACGTCGATGGTGGCGACCGTCCTGTCCGCCGCCGGGCTGGACCCCACGGCGGTGGTGGGCGGCAAGGTGAACGTGCTCGACTCCAACGCCAAGCTCGGCCGCAGCGAGCTCATGGTGGTGGAGGCCGACGAGTCCGACGGCTCCTTCCTCAAGCTCCACCCCTCCATCACCATCGTCACCAACATCGACCCGGAGCACCTGGACCACTACGGGAGCCTGGACGCGCTCAAGGGCGCCTTCGTGGAGTTCTGCAACCGGGTGCCGTTCTACGGGCTGAACGTGCTGTGCCTGGACCACCCGAACGTGCAGGCGCTGCTGCCGCAGATGGAGAAGCGCTTCGTGACGTACGGGAGCGCGCACACGGCGGACTACCGCTACGGGCACGTCAAGGTGCAGGGCTTCACCACCTCCTTCCGCGCCTGGCGGGGCGACGAGGAGCTCGGCGAGTTCACCGTCCGGATGGTGGGCGCGCACAACGCCCAGAACGCGCTGGGCGTCATCGCGGTGGCGGACGAGATGGACATCCCGCTCAACACGGTGCGCACCGCGCTGGCGGAGTTCGGCGGCGTGCAGCGGCGCTTCACCGTTCGCGGAGAGGTGAACGGCATCACGGTGGTGGATGACTACGGTCACCACCCCACCGAGGTGAAGGCCACGCTCTCCGGCGCGCGCCGCGCGTTCGGCCGCCGGGTGGTGGTGGCCTTCCAGCCGCACCGCTACACCCGGACGAGGGACCTGCTGGCCGAGTTCGCCACGTCCTTCAACGACGCGGACGTGCTCTTCATCTCCAGCATCTACGCGGCGAGCGAAGAGCCCATCCCCGGCATCACCGCGCAGCGGCTGGCGGACGAGGTCGCCGCGTTCGGCCACCGCGACGTCACCGTGGTGGAGAAGCGCGCGGACCTGGCCAAGGCCATGCTCCCGCGCCTGAAGGCAGGCGACCTGGTCATCACGCTGGGCGCGGGCGACATCACCGCGGTGGGCCCGGAGCTGGTGAAGCTCCTTGGCGGTGGGACATGAGCGCCGCCGCGCTCGCCACCTCTCGCGTCACCGCGCTCGGCCGGGCGGTGGCTGGGCAGGTGTCGCAGGACGAACCGCTGGCGCCGAAGACGAGCGTCCGGGTGGGCGGGCCGGCCGAGCTCTACGCGCGGCCGGCGACGGCGGACGCGCTCGTCGCGGCGCTGCGCTTTGCCCGGGACGAAGGGCTGGCCGTCACGCTGCTGGGCGGCGGCGCCAACACGCTGGTGGCGGACGCGGGCGTGCCCGGGCTCACCTTGAAGCTGCCGGGAGACTTGTTTCCGGAGCAGGTGGTGATGGACGGGGAGGAGGGGCTGCTCAGCTTCTCCGCCGGCGCGGCCATCGTCCGGCTCATCCAGCAGATGAAGGCGAACGGGATGGTGGGCGCGGAGTTTCTGGCCGGCATCCCGGGGACGCTGGGCGGGGCGGTGCGGATGAACGCCGGGACGAAGAACGGCGAGTGCATGACGGTGGTGGAGGCGGTGGAGCTGGCGACGGTGGACGGGGTGGGGTGGGTGCCGCGCGCGCAGCTGCCGTTCACCTACCGGCACACGGCGCTGCCGGTTGGCGCGGTGGTCACCCGGGTGCGGTTCCGGTTGCCCAAGGGGGACCTGGCGCTCTCGCAGCGGAAGATGGACGAGGACCTG
Source organism: Myxococcaceae bacterium (assembly GCA_044230055.1). Taxonomy (GTDB): domain Bacteria; phylum Myxococcota; class Myxococcia; order Myxococcales; family Myxococcaceae; genus JBGART01. Next base: position 120,906 of record JBGART010000014.1, read on the forward strand.
GGCTACCGGAAGCGGACGCAGCCGCTGGGTCAGCCGAACTTCGGCAGCGTGTTCACCAACCCGAAGGGGGACCACGCGGGGCGGCTCATCGAAACCGTGGGGCTCAAGGGGCACACGGTGGGCGGCGCGCAAATCTCCACGCTGCACGCCAACTGGATTGTCAATCTGGGCGCGGCGCGGGCGGCGGACGTGGTGGCCCTGATGTCGCTGGCGCAGCAGCGGGTGCGGGACGCGGCCGGGGTGGAGCTTCAGCCTGAAGTGCAGCGCGTGGGGAGCTTTGAAGAACCGTGAGTCCAATGACCCGAGATGAGCTGAAGAAGAAGCGGGTGGGCGTGCTCCTGGGCGGAATGTCCGTCGAGCGCGAGGTGTCTCTGCGCACGGGCGCGGCGGTGACCGGGGCGCTCAAGGGGCTGGGTTACGACGTGGTGGAGATAGACGCGCAGAAGGACCTGGCGCTGAAGCTCTCCGCGGAGCGGGTGGAGGTGGCCTTCATCGCCCTGCACGGCCGCTTCGGCGAGGACGGGACGGTCCAGGGGCTTTTGGAGACGATGTTCATCCCCTACACCGGCTCTGGGGTGCTGGCCTCCTCGGTGGGGATGGAGAAGGTCTTCTCCAAGCAGATTTTCTTAGGGCACGGCATCCCCACGCCAGCCTTCGTGTCCTTCGTGGACAAGGCGGCGGCGCTGGCGGCGGCGGATGGGCTGCCCTTTCCCTACCCGGTGGTGGTGAAGCCCTCGCGGGAGGGCTCCTCGGTGGGCGTGCACATTTGCAAGACCCGGGAGCAATACAAGGTGGCGGTGGAGGACGCGGCGAAGTACGCGGGGGCCCTGATGGCGGAGCAGTACGTGAAGGGGCGGGAGGTCCAGGGCGCGGTGCTCGACGGGGAGCCCTTGGGCGCCATCGAGATTGTCCCCGCCAACGAGTTCTACGACTACGACGCGAAGTACAAGGCCGGGAGCGGGACGAAGTACCTGTTCCCCGCGCCGCTGCCGCCCGCCCAGTACGCGCGGGTGAACGAGGTGTGCCTGGCGGCGCACCAGGCGCTCTCGTGCAGCGGGGCCACGCGGTCGGACGTCATCGTGACGGAGGCGGGCGAGGTGTTTCTGCTGGAGGTGAACACGTTGCCGGGAATGACGGCGACCAGCCTGCTGCCGAAGATTGCTGCCGGCCGGGGGATTGACTTCCCGGCGCTGTGTGAGCGGTTGCTGTTGGGGGCGTCGCTGAAGGCGTAGTGAGGGGCGCTACAGCTACGTGGCTGTGGCCAAAAAATTGCCCAGGGATCCAACCCGCTTGAGCATGGGGTTGGAGCGGAGAGGGGACATGGCGTTCCGTTCGAGCAAGAACCGACGAAGAGCGGATGGCTCCCGCGTGCGGGCGTCTGGACCGGGGCTGTCGCGCGTTGCGATGGCGGCCGGGCTGACGCTCGTCGTCGCGCTGGCCGCCCGCGCCGGGTACGGCTGGGCGCACCGCGCGCCCACCTTCGCACTCAAGCGGATCACCTTCGAAGGTGCGGTGCGCGCCACGCCGGCGGAGCTGCTCAAGCTCTCCGGGCTGGCCACTGGGCAGAACCTCTTCGAACTGGACAGCCAGGGCGTGGCGCGGGCCATGTCGTCTCACCCGTGGGTGAGGGAGGCGACGTTGGTGCGCCACCTGCCGTCCTCGCTGGTGGTGCACGTGGAGGAGCACGTCCCGGCGGCGATGGTGGCGCTGGGGGACCTCTACCTGGTGGACGCGGAGGGCGAACCCTTCAAGAAGGTGCAGTCGCACGACGCGGTGGAGCTGCCGCTGGTGACCGGGGTGGACCGGGACGGCTACGTGGCGCGGCCGCGGGAGACGCAGGCCCGGCTGAAGGGCGCGCTGGAGCGGGTGGCGGAGTACGCCCGGCTGAACGACGGCGTGGCGCTCTCCGAGGTGCGGCTGGAGGACGTGGGCGTGACGTTGGTGACGGCGGCGGGGCAGGAGCTCGTGCTGGGCGAGGGCGCGGCGGACGTGAAGCTGGCGCGGCTCTCGAAGGTGCGGGCGGAGCTGGTCAGGCGCGGTCTGACCGCCGAGTCGATCTATCTGGACAACCGCACCCGGCCTGGCTGGGTCACGGTGAAGCTTTCGTCGGCGCCCCCCGAGAGGGGGACGGCGGCGGTGCAGTAGGGCACTCCTCCACGAGAGTGGGGAGTGGGGAGGAAGCACATGGCGAAGGGAAAGACAGGGGAGATCATCGTCGGCCTGGACATCGGCACGACGAAGATCTGCGCCATCGTCGGCGAGCTGACCGACGGCGGCATTGACATCATCGGCATCGGCTCACACCCGTCTAAGGGGCTTCGCAAAGGCGTGGTGGTCAACATCGAAGCCACGGTCTCGTCGATCAAGCAGGCGATTGAAGAGGCCGAGCTCATGGCTGGCTGCGAAATCACCCACGTGTACACCGGCATCGCCGGTGGCCACATCAAGGGCTTCAACAGCCAGGGCATCGTCGCGGTCAAAGACAAGGAAGTGCGCGACATGGACATCGCGCGGGTGATTGACGCCGCGAAGGCGGTGGCCATCCCGCTCGACCGGGAGGTCATCCACGTCCTGCCGCAGGAGTACATCATCGACGAGCAGGGCGGCATCAAGGAGCCGCTCGGGATGTCGGGCGTGCGGCTGGAGGCCAAGGTCCACATCGTGACCGGGGCGGTCTCCTCCGCGCAGAACATCGTCAAGTGCGCCAACCGCACGGGGCTGAACGTCGCCGACATCGTGTTGCAGCCGCTGGCGTCCGCGGAGGCCGTGCTCTCCGACGACGAGAAGGAGCTGGGCGTCTGCCTCATCGACATCGGCGGCGGGACGACGGACATCGCCATCTTCTCCGGCGGCTCCATCGTCCACACCGCGGTCATCGCGCTGGGCGGTAACAACCTCACCTCGGACATCGCCATCGGCCTGCGCACGCCGGCCCACGAGGCAGAGCGCATCAAGCAGCGTTACGGCTGCGCGCTGGCGTCCATGGTGAGCAAGGACGAGACGATTGAAGTCCCCTCGGTGGGCGGGCGGCAGCCGCGGGTGCTGGGCCGGCAAATCCTCTGCGAGATTCTGGAGCCGCGGGTGGAGGAGATTTTCCAGCTGGTGCAGCGCGAACTGCAGAAGTGCGGCTACGAGGACCTGCTCGCCTCGGGCGTCGTCATCACCGGCGGCTCCACGCTGCTGGCCGGGATGCCGGAGCTGGCGGAAGAGGTGATGGGGCTGCCGGTGCGCCGCGGGATGCCGCGGGGGATTGGCGGGCTGGTGGATGTGGTGAAGAGCCCGATGTACGCCACGGGCGTGGGGCTGGTCGTCTACGGCGCCAAGAACCAGGACCGGCGCATCTTCAGGATTCGCGACGAGAACGTGTACAAGAAGGTCAAGGGGCGGATGCGGGAGTGGCTGGAAGAGATCTTCTGAACACCTACAGCGCTACAGCGACGTAGCTGAAAACTTGCCAGCGGATCTCCCCGCCCGATGATTGGGCGGGGTGGTCCGGTGGGAAAGGACGTCTTTGTGAACTCGTTCGAAGAGAGCAAGCAGGCCGCGTCAATCAAGGTGGTGGGGGTGGGCGGCGGCGGGTGCAACGCGGTGAACACGATGATCTCCGCCAACCTGGAGCGGGTGGACTTCATCGCCGCCAACACCGACATCCAGGCGCTGGCCAACAACAAGGCCGAAACGCGCATCCAGATTGGAGGCACCCTCACCAAGGGGCTGGGGGCGGGCGCCAACCCGGAGGTGGGCCGCGAGGCGGCGCTGGAGTCCCGCGACGAGCTGGCGGAGTACCTCACCGGCGCGGACATGGTCTTCATCACCGCGGGCATGGGCGGCGGCACCGGCACCGGCGCGGCGCCGGTCATCGCGGACATCGCCAAGAGCCTGGGCGCGCTCACCGTGGGCGTGGTCACCAAGCCGTTCCTCTTCGAAGGGAACAAGCGCCGCAAGCAGGCGGAGCAGGGCCTGGTGGAGCTGCGCGCCGCGGTGGACACGCTCATCACCATCCCGAACCAGCGGCTGCTCACGCTCTCCGACAAGTCGATGCCGCTGCTGGAGACGTTCAAGAAGGCGGACGAAGTCCTCTTGAACGCGGTCCAGGGCATCTCGGACCTCATCCAGTACCACGGGTACATCAACGTCGACTTCGCGGACGTGAAGACCATCATGAGCGACCGCGGTCAGGCGCTGATGGGCACCGGCCGCGCCGCGGGTGAACGCCGGGCGATGATTGCCATGCAGCAGGCCATCGCCAGCCCGCTGCTGGAAGACGTCACCATCGACGGCGCCACCGGCCTGCTCATCAACATCACCGGCGGACGGGACATGACGCTGCAGGAGGTGAATGAAGCGCTCACCCTCGTGCACGACGCGGCGGACCCCGAGGCGGAGATCATCTTCGGCTCGCTCATCGACGACTCGGCCAGCGACGAGGTGAAAATCACCATCATCGCCACCGGGTTCGTCAACCGGGAGCCCAAGCAGCGCCTCTCGCCCGTGCAGTCCATCCCCATCCAGGTGCCGCTCATCTCCTCGCGCCCGGCGCCCGCGCCGGTCAGCCAGCCGCCGCCGCCGCGGCCGGTGGCCATCGTCAGCCAGCCGCCACCGCCCACGCCCATCCGCGAAGAGGTCTCCACGCTCTCGCCCCCGAAGGGCGGCGGGTCCGCGCTGGCCACCACCCAGAGCAACCCCAAGTCCGCTCCGCGGCCCATCGTCACCCGCGAGCCGACGACGCTGCCGGCGGACGAGGACCAGTTCGACATCCCCACCTTCCTGCGGCGGCAGGGACAGACGGAGATGCCCTGAGGCGCCGGCTTCACTTCTCGAGAGGCAAGACTCACCGGCCCCGGTTTGTCTGGGGCCGAGCAGTGCGAGTAGCGTCGCGCGCCCATGGAGTCGAAGCGGCTCAAGCCTGAACAGCTCTCTGCGAAGCTCTTCGAAACCCTCGCCTGGGCGAGGTGGCTCTTCGGTTTGGAGGCCTACGCCGGCGTGGCCGACGTGGGCAGGACGGGCAGCCAGGCGGTGGCGCGGTTCGGCAACGGGGAGGTCTCCCTCAAGCTGGCCCCGCGCGGGCTGTTTGAGCTGGAGCGCGCGGAGCTGCGCGTCCCCGGGCACGCCCGCCGCTTCCAGTTCGACGACGCGCTCTTGCGCATCGCCATCCTCTACCGGCTGCAGCGCTTCAACCCGGCGCAGTCCGACGCGGCGAGCGGCTGCTGGACGTTCGGAGAGCCGGGCTCGCGGGAGCTCGGCGTGGCCACCGCGCTGCGCAGCTCCACCGGCTATCTGGCGCTGACGCTGCAGCCCGGCACGCGCACCGCGACGGTGCTCAAGCACGCGGACCGTTTCGTCAGCCCCACCTACTTCGCCGAGGACGTGCTGGAGCGGCTCGACGTCGGGCGGGTCATCCAGGTGGACCGCGACGTGGTGCGCTGCGAGGACGCGGACGTCCTGCTCTCGCGCGAGCGCCACTCCGGCGAGGAGACGCGCTGCTACGTGGCCAGCGCGGTCCGCTTCCCGGGCCAGTGGCCCATCCCGGTGGCGGCGTTCCACCTGGCCGCGCAGCTGGACTTCGGGCGCTTCGTCGGGTGGACCCCGGGGGACTCGGTCAGCTTCGAGCGCGGCAGCCTGCGCCTGCAGGGCGGGAGCATCATCGAGGTGCGTCGCCCGCCCGCGGAGCGGCACCTCTTCCCGGCGTCCCAGCCGGAGCGGAGTCCGGCGGCAGCGGCTTCGTCGGAGCCTGCGAGCGGCGCTACTTCTTAATCGCCTTGATCATCTTCATGAAGTCCGCCCTGCCGGCCTCCACCGTCTTCTGCGGACCGGTGAGCTTGAAGAAGACCGCGCCCTGCGGCCCTTCGACGATGGCGCCCACCAGCTTGTAGTTGGGCTTGTTGCTCTTGGGCCCCATCGGGCCCATCGACGCGGTGTACGTCCCGTTCAGCTCCACCGTGGTGACCGGCAGCCCCGCCAACGTCTCCTTCTTCGTCTTCGCCGCGTCCTTCGACGCCTTCCCGTCCGGCTGCTCGAACTGGTTAATCCACCGCTCCACGTTCGCGTCCACGCCGCCGCCCTGGCCCTGGCCGAAGTAGAAGACCGCGACCTCCGCGTCCTCCGGGTCCCCCTTCGCCGCCGCGACTTTGTACGTCGCCGCGCGCATGGGCTTGGGCTCGCCAACCTTCCAGGCCGCGGGCGGGACCCAGGTGAGCGCGCCGGCGCTCTCGGCGTAGGCGGAGGCAGTCAACAGCAGGGCGGCCAGCATCAGGGGGCGCTTCATGGGTCACTCCTTCAGGACTGCTGGTTTCGGTACTTGAACATCCGCTGCCGGTGCGACGAGCCGTCCAGCGCGTTGAAGAGGTTCCCGCGGAACACCATGGCGACGTGGAGCAGCGCGCCCAGCACGATGGCGGTGAGCACCACCTGGACGAGGTTGTCGAGCGCCATCAGCGGGGAGGTGAGCAGGAGGTACGCAGCGGCGCCGATGACGGCGTTCGGAGCGAACCATTCAATCCAGTGCTCCTGCAGGAAGTCGAAGGCGCGCTGCAGCGTGGCCACGCCGCCGGACATGCCGCGCAGCGAGATGACCTCCAGCGAGGGCATCAGGACGAAGACCAGGAAGCGGATGGCCAGCTTCGCGTACGTCATGGTCTGCGGGTTCTTCACGCCCATGCCCAGGACAATCTCCACAATCCAGAGCACGAAGAAGAGGTTGATGACCGACCAGAAGTAGACGCCGATGCTGCGGCGGAACTCGGAGAGGTTCACCTTGGCGTGGGAGACAATCTCGCCGACGAAGTAGATGTAGCTGCCCAGAAGCGCGCTGCTGAGCAGGCCGACGATGAAGCCGCCTGCGATGCCCAAAGGCCCCAGCAGTCCGCCCGCGAACATCAAGGCGAGCTCCAGCCCCACCGGCAGGAAGAGCGTCCACGCGTTCTTCACAATCCCGGCGAAGGTCTTCTGAAGACAATCCGCGTAGAGCCGGGCGTAGACGATCAGCACCTTCATCGCCGCACCTTCTAGCCGATGCGGGCGCGCGGTGAGCGCTGAAAAGTCACTCTTGCCGGAGCCGGGCCAGGTAGTGCCCGGTGCGGCTGGTGAGCTCCGAGGTCCGGTCCAGCAGCAGGTCCAGCTCGCGGTAGACCGCGTTGATCTCCGCCGGCGTGCGGGGCGCGGGGAGGGTGTCCAGGTCCGCCAGCTGGTTGAGCAGCGAGACGACCTTCAACAGGTGCTGGTGCGCGAGCAGCAAGTCCCTGCCTGCACGCGAACCCTGACGCGAGAAGAGCGCGCCGGTGGTGAAGAGGCGGCTGATGGCGTGGCGGTTGGAGTCCAGCACGTGGGCAATCTTCCGGCGGTAGAGCGAGAGGCGGTGCTGCGCTCGCGCCTCCGCGAGATCCACCACCTGCGCCAACGGCTTCGCCTTTCGCTTCGCCACGGATTGGACCGTATGACACGGATCGCAGCCGACGCAACGGGTTGATTCCACCCAGGGCCGATGAGCCGCGTCGCGCGTCGACGACGAGCGCGGTGCTTGTCAGCCCTACAGCCACACGACTAGCTTGCCGCGCCTTCAACCTTCGGAGCGGTGCGAATGTTCAAGAAGCTCCTCATCGCGAACCGCGCGGAGATTTCCCGGCGGATCAACGCAGTTGCTCAGTCGATGGGCATCTCCACGGTCGCGGTCTATTCGGACGCGGACAAAGACCTTCCGTTCGTCCGCGAGGCGAATGAAGCGGTGCGGCTTGGCCCGGCGCCCGCGAAGGACAGCTACCTCAATGTCGACGCGTTGCTCGCGGCCGCGAAGCAGACGAAGGCGGACGCGGTCCACCCGGGCTACGGCTTCGTCTCCGAGAGCGCGGAGTTCGCGCGCGCGTGCACCGCGCAGGGGGTGACCTTCGTCGGTCCGCCGCCTGAGGCGATGACGCGGATGAAGGACAAGAGCCAGGCGCGGCGGATTGTCCAGGAGGCCGGCGTGCCGGTGGTGCCCGGCTCGGGCGACGTGCTGCCGGACGTGGCGGCGGCGACGCGCGAGGCAGAGCGGGTGGGCTACCCGGTCCTTTGCAAAGCGGCTGGCGGCGGCGGCGGCATCGGAATGGCGGCGGCCAAGGACCCTGCGGAGCTGGAGAAGGTGTTCCGCCAGTGCACGGACCGCGCGAAGGCCGCGTTCGGGCGCGAAGGCGTGTACCTGGAGCGCTACTTCCCTGCACCGCGCCACATCGAGGTGCAGATTTTGGGCGACCAGCACGGGCACCTCATCCACTGCCTCGAGCGCGAGTGCTCCATCCAGCGCCGCCATCAGAAGGTGGTGGAGGAGGCGCCCTCGCCGCTCTTCGCCGGCGGCGCGAACGCCGCGATACAGGCCAGGCTCTTCGACGCGGCGCTGCGCGCGGCCAAGGCGTTCGGGTACGCCAACGCCGGCACGGTGGAGTTCCTCTATGCGGACGGCGACATCTTCTTCATCGAGATGAACGCGCGGCTGCAGGTGGAGCACCCGGTGACGGAGCTCACCACCGGGCTGGACCTCATCGGCTGGCAGCTGCGCATCGCCGCCGGAGAGCGCCTGACGGTCAAGCAGCAGGACGTGGTGCGGCGCGGCGCCGCGCTGGAGTTCCGCATCTACGCCGAGGACCCGGTGAAGATGTTCCCCTCGCCCGGGCCGCTGAAGACCTACGTGCCGCCGACCGGGGAGGGTGTCCGGCTGGACTCAGGCTACGAGCAGGGCTCGGTGGTGACGCCCAACTACGACCCGATGATCGCCAAGCTCATCGTCTCCGGCGACACCCGGAACCAGGCCATCGACCGAGCGACCGCGGCGCTGGGCTCCTTCCAGGTGGAAGGCATCAAGACCAACATCCCCCTCCACCTGCGCATCCTCGCCTCGCAGGCCTTCCGCGACGGGCAGCTGGACACGCGCTTCCTCGAACACCACGCAAAACCCTAAACGTTTCTCTCACACGAAGGAGCAGTCACGATGGCGGACGTTCCGGCGCACATCACGGGTACGGTCTGGAAGATTGAAGTGAAGGTCGGCCAGGCGGTGAGCGCCGGCGACACGCTCATCATCCTGGAGTCGATGAAGATGGAGATGCCCATCGAAGCGCCCGAAGGCGGCACGGTGAAGGAGATCCGCTGCAAGGAGACCCAGGCCGTCAACGAGGGCGACGTGCTCGTCGTCCTGGCCTGACCCGAGGATGGAGCGCTACGGCGTAGAGGTGGAGGAGCGGCCGGGTGGCGTACGCGTCCTCACGCTGTGCAACGAGGACAAGCGCAACGCCCTCAACCCGGAGCTGATTGAGGCGCTGGCAAAGGCGCTCACCGCCGCGGAGGCGCCGGAGGTCCGGGCGCTGCTCCTGCGCGGCGCGGGCGGCAAGGCGTTCTGCTCCGGCTACGACGTGGGGACGCTGGAGCTGCCCGCCGCAATGGGAGACCGGCTGCCGGATGAGCGGCTGCTGGAGGTGGTGGGGCAGCTGGAGCGGTTGCCCGCGCCGACGGTCGCCCTGGTGGAGGGCGCCGCCTTCGGCGCCGGCTGCGACCTGGCCGCCGCCTGCGACTTCCGCGTGGGCACGCACCAGACCGTCTTCTGCATGCCGCCTGCGAAGCTGGGCATCGTCTACGCGCCGGAGGGGCTGGCCCGGCTGGTGGCGCTCTGCGGCCGGTCCCGCGCCAAGCGCATCTTCCTCACCGGCTGCCGGGTGGACGCCGCCACCGCGCTCGAATGGGGGCTGCTGGATGATATCCATGCGCCCACGCACGCCGCGGTCGCTGCGGACACGCTCTGCGATGAGCTGGCGGCAGGAGCGCCGCTGGCGGTGCGGGGGATGAAGCGCGAGTTCGACGCGCTGGGCCGGCTCTCGGTGACTGGCCCGGAGCTGCGGGAGCTGCGCCGCGCGGCGTACCTGAGCGAAGACGCGCGCGAGGGCAGGGCGGCGTTCCTGGAGAAGCGCACGCCGCGCTTTGTCGGAAGGTAGAGATCTCGAGCAGGGTGCGGGGTGCGGGCTTCGGGGAATGGTGTCTCGGGGCGCGGGCTTCGGGGAACGGTGTCTCGGGAAGGGGTAGGGAGCACGCGTTCGCGTTCGCGTTCGCCTTCGTTCACGGGTACGGGCGCGGGTTCGGGTTCGGGCGCGGGCAGTCGGTCACGGGCTAGAGCGCAACGACGGGCAACCCCTTCAGGTCGGCGACCGGACGAGCCGCGCGCGGTGTCCCGAACCCGAACCCCTGCCCGTACCCCTAGCCGTGAACGAAGGCGAACGCGAACGCGAACGCGTGCTCCCTGCCCCTACCCCTACCCGAGACACCGTTCCCCGAAGCCCGCCCCCGAGACACCATTCCCCGAAGCCCGCCCCCCCGAACCCTCCGGCCCAGCGCAGAACCATGCACGCCACACGCCCCATCCCGCAGTTTCGCGCGCCTGCGCCGAGCTTCCAGCGCACTGCCGACGTCTCGACGAGTAGGCGCCTGCTGGCGCAACCCTAGACGCGACCGGTGCAGCCTGATTGTTGTCTGGCGACGCGGGCTCACCCCCCGAGCCATGCGCGGAACGCGGCGGCAGTCTCCTGGCTCACGATGACGGGCTCCTCCACTGGCGGGGCGAGCGTGAGCGCCAACCGTCCTTTGAAGTGCGGCCGGACGCTCTGCACCGCGCTGATGCTGACCAGGAACTTCCGGTTCACGCGGAAGAACTCCTGGGGACTCAGCTCCCGGGCGAGCTCGGTGAGGCTGGTATCGAGCAGGTACTGGCGGCGCGCGCGGTCCACCATCATCACCAGCTTGTGGTCGCTGGCGAAGTAGGCGACCTCCGGCACCGGCACGGACACGAAGTCCCCACCGCGCTTGACGAGGAACCGGGTGCGCGGGCGCGGCGCCAGCGCGGTGGCGAGCTCCGACGGCCTGCCGGCGAAGTGCTCGCGCAGCCGCAGGTACTTCTCCAGCGCGGCGTGGAGCCGCGGGGCCTGGAGCGGCTTGAGCACGTAGTCGATGCCGCAGGTCGCCAGCGCCTGCTGCACGTGCTCGTCGTACGCGGTGCAGAAGACGACGGGCGGGGGAGCCGTCAGCTGCTCGAAGATGCGGAACGACAGCCCATCGGAGAGCTGGATGTCACACAGGATGAGGTCCGGCGCGGGCTTGGAGCGCAGGTGCGCGAGCGCCGCCTGCACGCTGCCCAGCTCCCCGCATATCTCCACCGTCGGGTCCCAGGCGTGGACCATCCGGCGCAGCTGCTCCAGGGCCGGCTTCTCGTCCTCGATGAGCAGCACCCGCATCAGGCCAGCTCCAGCGTGGGCAGGCTCACCGCGAAGCGGGCCTCGTCCGCGCGCACCACCGGCTCGCGGGAGACCAGCAGCCGGTAGCGTTCGCCCAGGTTCTTGAGGCCTACCCGAGAGCTCTGCGCGGAGAGCTCCTTGGGCCGGCGTTCGTTCTCCACCTCCACCTGCCCCTCGCGCAGCCGGATGCGGATGACCAGGGGCGCCTCATCCGTGAACGCGTTGTGCTTCACCGCGTTCTCCACCAGGAGCTGGAGCGATACGGGCGGCAGCAGGCGGCGTTCGGCCTCCGCCTCCGGCACCTCGCAGGAGAGCTGGATGGCCTTCCCGAAGCGCAGCGAGAGCAGCTGGAAGTAGGTGTCGACGAACTCCAGCTCCTCGCGCAGCTGCACCAGCCGCCGGTCCCGGCTGCGCAGGAGGTAGCGGTACATGTGCGCCAGGCTGTCGTTGAACTCCCGCGCGCGGGCGGGCGCGGTGTCAATCAGGTGCCCCAGCGTGTTGAGCGAGTTGAAGAGGAAGTGCGGGTCAATCTGCGCCTTCAAGCCCTCCAGCTCTGCGGCCAGCTGGGCCCGCTGCAGGCGCTCCACGCGGACGAGGTCGCTCTCGCGGTCCTTGATGAGGAAGACGGTCTCGTAGACGTGGGTGATGAAGACCACGCACAGCACAATCATCAAGGTGGCCGCCTGGATGGCGCCCCGGTCCGCCGGCGCGCGCAACAGGAGCGCATACCAGCCGAAGAGCGCGCCCAGCGAGAGCGGCGCCGAGTAGCAGACGACGGCGAAGAGCAGCAGGGCAATCTTCCAGAGGGGCCGGTCCAGCCAGTTCAGGCGGCGCCGCTGCCGGAAGAGGAGCCAGCGGTTGCCGTGCCAGATGGCCACGGAGAGCGCGATGAAGTACGCGGCGCCCATCCAGTAGCGCGGCATGTCCGGCGTCAGCGCCCCGTACAGCCCGGTCAGGTGCGGGATGGCCGCGCCGAACGCCGGGATGCAGACCAGCCGGGTCCAGCCGTCGTGGATGTCGTTCTCCGGCAGCATCGCCCGCGCATTCTGCTCCAGTTCCGCCACTGCTTCGTCGCCCACCCGTCCCGCCTCGTCCTGCCCGCATCCGGCTCCGTCGGGTTCCGCTCCCTGCGCCCGCGCCGAGCGGGGAGGCTTGCACGCAGGAGATGACATGGACTTCACGCAGTTGAACTACGCGGCGGTGGGTGTGGCGGCGGGCTCGGCGTTCCTCATTGGCGGGCTGTGGTACTCGCCGCTGTTGTTCGTCCGGCCCTGGATGCGCCTCAACGGCTTTGACGACGAGTCGCTCAAGGGCGGCAACAGGGTCAAAATCTTCGGCGGCTCGTTCGTGTTCGCCCTCATCATCGCGCTCAACCTGGCCCTCTTCCTGGGCAAGGCGCCGGGTGTGCGCTTCGGCACGCTGGCGGGAGTGGCTGCCGGGCTGGGCTGGGTGACGGCGTCGATGGGCATCACCGCGCTCTTCGAGCGCAAGCCGATGGCCCTCGTCGCCATCAACGGCGGGTTCCACGTCGTCTCGTTCGCTGTGATGGGGGCGGTGCTCGGCGCCTGGCCGTGAGGCCCCTCTAAGGGCAGGCCACGGCGCCGCGCTCCCGCGCGCCCACGTCCGGCGCGTTGCCGCGGGGCGCGCCCGTGAAGTCGACGGCGGGCGTCTGCGCGTTCACCAGCGCGTGGTCCACCGCGGGGCTGGTGGCCGCCAGCCCATAGCTCTGCGTGTCCGCGAACTGGGGCTCGCCGGTGACCAGCCCGGCGCCGGCGCCGCCGGTGCGCGCCAGGTTGTTCGACTCGAAGACCGGGCGCGGGTCCGCGCCGTCCAGCTGAATGCTGGGCAGGATGTTGTTCCACAGCCGCACCTGCGTGTTGCCGGTGAGGATGACCGCGCCCGCCTGGTCATGCGGCACGCGCGCCCACGTCTTGAACCCGACCGTGTCTGCCACCGTGTTGTAGACAATCCGGATGTCGGTGGCGGCGTCCAGCTCGATGCCCGGACCGCCCCACGACGAGATGACGTTGTTCGCCACCGTGATGTCGCTGGACACCATGTGCTCCACGCCCGCGTAGTTGTCCCACTCGCGGCCGGGGCTGGCCAGGCGGATGGCCGCCACCGCCACCGTCTTGGTGCCCCTCATCCGGTTGCGCAGCAGCTGCACGCGCGTGGCGCCGGCGGTCAGCACGCCGTCGCCCTTGGGGTCATGAAACAGGTTGTCTTCGATGCGCAGGTCCCTTCCGCCGGAGACCTGGAAGCAGTTGTGGCTCCCGCAGGCGAAGTCGTTCCCCACGAACTCCAGGTGGTGGTTCCACGTATCGGAAGGGGCGAAGCGGCCGAGGATGAAGATGGTGCGCGCGCCGCCCCAGATGCGGGAGCCCACCACAGACACGTTGTACGTCGCGCCGGCGGAGCCCTGGCCGTGCAGGTGCAGGCCGGTGGTGTCCGCGGTGCCCACGTCGATGGTGACGTCGTCCAGCAGGAAGTCGTGGCTCCCGTCCAGCTTCAGCGTCCCGGTGAAGCGCAGCCCGCGAAGCACCAGCTGGCTGCTCGAGGTGAAGGTCAGCCCGCTGAACGTCGCCACCTCGCCGGCCGCCGCTTCGATGAAGACGCGCGAGGCCGGGTTCGCCCTCAGGCTCTCCGCGGGGTAGCTGCCGGCGCGCACCACAATCTTGTCCCCCGGCTGCGCGGCGGCGAGGACCGACGCGAGCGTGGTGCCGGGCCGCAGGTCCCGAGTCGCACCGGTGGCCTGGGGCAGGGCAGGCGGCGCGGCGCAGCCGGTGCCCGCGTCCGGCGGAAGGACGCTGCCCGAATCCGCGGGCGGTGGCGTGCCGGAGTCCGGAGTGATCGCGGGCGTCCCGCCGTCCACCTCGGCGCCCGCGTCCAACCCCGGGATGCCGGGCTCCACCTCTCCCACGGCGCAGCCAAGCAAGCAGACGAGGGTCAAGAGGAGCGCGCGCATGCGCGAGGACGATTCAAGCGCCGGGCCCAAGCGAACCTGCCGCAACCGCAGGGTTTGCCGCGCGCTGGAGCGGGGAGGCGCGTCAACACCCCTGCTGGGTTGAGGACAGCCTACTTCAGACCACCTCACGCCCCGCCGAACAGCTCCGACATCTTGAGCCGCAGCGCGGAGGCAATCTTGTAGAGCGACGAGATGGAGGCGGAGGACTCGGCGCGCTCAATCTGGGAGAGGAGCGAGACGGAGAGCCCGGTGCGCCGCGCCAGCTGCTTGAGCGTGAGCTCCTGGTTCTTGCGCGCGTCGCGGATGACCCGGCCGATGGCGCGGTGGAGGTCCGCCTCGGGGTCCTTCGACAGGCCCTTGCGCGCCAGCGAGCTGCGCACCGTCGCCAAAAACGCGGGCGGGTCCAGCGGCTTCTTCACGTAGTCAGACGCCTGCGCCTTCAGCGACGCGACGGCCGTGTCCACGTTCGGATACGCGGTGGCGACGATGACGGCGATGTCCGAGTCGATCTTGCGGATCTGCTCCAGCACCTCGGTCCCCGACATCTGCGGCATCATCATGTCGAGGACGACCAGGTGATAGTCGTCCTGCTTGAGCGTCTCGACCACCTTGGTCGGATCCGTCAGCGTGGTGACCTCGTAGCCCTCCTTGCCCAGGATGAGCTTGAGGTACTCGCAGTTGTCCTGTTCGTCGTCGACAACCAGGATGCGGATCTGCACGTGCCCTCCCCAGCAGGCGGCGATACGTAGCGCCTCGAACGGCAAGGCTCAAGCGGAGAACGGCTTAATTTGAAGGCGGCGCCTTCTTGGACCCTTCGTACACGTCCAGGATCTGGCGCACCTTCGCCACGTCGTCGTCGTTAGGGGCGAGCTGGACGTACTTCCGGTAATGGAAGGCGCCCTTCTCCGGCTCGCGGAGCTTGGCGTAGGTAACCCCCAGACCCTTGTGGCAGCGCGCGAAGGCGGAGTCGACGTCCACGCACTTTTTCAGGACGACCAGGGCCTTGTCGTACTGCTTGGTCTTCAGGAGCGCGAAGCCCTCCTCCGCCAGGCGGTTCGCCCCCTGGGCGACCGGCGCGTCCGGCGCCTTCTCGATAGGTCGGTCTGGCATCACCGGCCGGTGGTCGCGCGGGGTAGGTCGCCGCGCTGCGTCTGCTTTCGCGCGCGCTGCGTCGAGCTTCGCGGCCAGGACCTGGTACTCCGCCGCGAACGCCGCGCTGGAACGGGCGGGCTCCAGCTCCAGGGCCGCCTCGGAGAAGCTGTTCGCCGCCAGCAGCCGCCCCGCCGCGGCCAGCGCCTGCTTCGCGCCCAGCTCCAGGTCGGTCTGCGCCAGCAGCTCTTCGGCCTCCTTCGGCAGCTCTCCCGCGGCCTTCATCGCCTCCAGCACGTCCTTCGCCTTCTCGAACTTCTTCACCGCGAACGCGTCCCGGGCCGACCGCAGCTTGGCTTCCGTCTCTCCGGGGCCGCCCGTCGCGGTGACCGGGTCCGGCGGCTTCACCGGGTCCGTGACCGGGCCCAGGGACGCAGGCTGCAAGAGCGGCATCGCGAAGAAGTAGGCCGCCGCACCGCCGCCCACCAGGACCAGAAGCACCAGCAGCAGGGGCCAGCGCCGCGGAGGCCGGGTGCCGCCCTCCTCTTTGCCCGGGATGAAGCGGTACGGGTCCCCCGCCACCACGAAGCGGAAGCGGACGTGCCCCAGCTCCACCACGTCCCCGTTGCGCAGGACGCACTGGGCGTAGGGTTCGCCGTTGACCGTCATCCCGTTGGCAGACTCGAGGTCCGCCACGCGCCAGTCGCCGTTGGGCTCGCGCGACAGCCGGGCGTGGGTGCGGGAGAGGGAGCGGTGGTCGACATTGATGTCGTTCTCGTCCGTCCGGCCCAGCTTCAGCTCCGTCCGGATACAGGCGAACTCCCGGCCTGCGAAGGACGTGTTCAGCACCACCAGTCGCGGCGCGAGGGCGGGGTCAATCTCCTGCACCGCGTGCGGGTTGGCGTCCTCCACGCCTTCGCGGCGGATGATGGAGGTGCTGCGCAGCCGCCCGTCCCCGTTCAGCGGCGGGTGCTGGGTGACGGCGGGAATCTCCAGCTCGGTGGGCGCGCTTGAGGCCGCGGGCGTCGGGTTCGGGTTGGGGGCGGTGTCCACCTCCTGCGTCGTCGGGACCGGATGCTCTCCGGTGGGTGGCGGCGGCGGAGGCGGCGCAATGGCGGCGGCCGCGTCGTTCTGGATGGCGAGGTCGTAGTCGCCAATCTGGATGAGGTCGCCATCGTGGATGGGGACCTGGCCCTGAATCTTTTCGCCGTTGATGCGGATGCCGTTGTAGCTGCCCAGGTCCTCGACGAGGACGCTGCCATTGTGGCGGACGAGGCGGGCGTGACGCCGGGAGACGTTCCGCTCAGTGAGGCGGATGGTGTTCCCCTCCTGGCGTCCGATGGTGATTTCTTCGCGAACGAAGGGCACGACCGTCTTGCGGCCTTCGTCGTCTTCGATGACTAGCTTGAGCACGTCGACTCCGCGCCTCCGCCGACCGAAGTCTATAGCAGACGACTCTTCCCTCTCACAACGGGATCCCCTCTGAAGGACAAGGGTTTTCGCCTGCCTGTCCCCCGGTCACCCGGGTAGAGGGCTCTGAAAGGGTGGTATCACCCTCTGGTGGGCCAGCCCCTCACGCTCCGGACCGAGGCCGGCGACGAGCTCGTCGAGCTGGACGAGTTCGAAGCGCGGACGCGCCACGGGGAGATATCCCCGCAGTGCCTGGTGTGCTTTCCCCCGGTGACGGGGGACGCCTTCGTGCCCGCCTGCGAGCTGCAGATCTTCCAGGCCCTCCACCAGCCGAGGCGCGCCTACTTCGCCCGCGCTTTCGCGATGGACCGCTTCCCGTGGATTACCTCCACGCTCATCCTCGTGAACCTCGTGGTCTACGTGGTGAGCGTCCAGGACGGGCCGCTGGACCTCGACGGGATGGTCCAGTTCGGGGCGAAGGTGCGGCCGCTCATCCTTGATATCGGAGAGCTCTGGCGCCTCTTCACCGCCAATTTCCTCCACCGGGACGCCCTGCACGTCGGCCTCAACATGTTCGTGCTCTTCAACGTGGGCGGGCTGCTGGAGAACGCCTATCGGCCGCTGGACTACCTGTGGCTCCTGCTCTTCACCGGCGTGGTGACGATGTCGGTGTCACTGGGGCTGTCGGACGCGGTGAGCCTGGGTGCGTCCGGGATGGTCTTCGGCTGCCTGGGCGGGGTGGTGGTCTTCGGCCTCAAGTACCGCTCCATCCTGCCGTCGTTCTACCGGCGGATCCTCTCGGAGGCGGCCATCCCCACCGTGCTGGTCTTCCTCTGGATTGGCCTCACTTCGGACGGAGTGGACAACGCGGCCCACGCGGGAGGCCTGGTCGCCGGGGTGCTGACCGCGCCGTTCCTACGCCCCAAGCTCCTGGCGGAGGCGCCCTCCCGCTGGTCCCCGGCGTTGCGGGCGCTGCCGTCGGCCATCGTCGTGCTGCTCATCGTCATCGGCCAGCCGCTCTTCGGCAGCTACCTGCCGGTCATGCAGCAGACGCGGGATGACGAATTGGGCCTCTCGCTCCCAATTCCCCGCTGGTGGCGCCGGGGTGCGGACCGGGCGGGGCAGCTCGCCTACCACAACGGGTTGGCAGGGTTGGGCCGGGCGGCGTTCTACGCGGGGGCGGTGTTCCTGGACGGGCCCCCGGACCTGGCGGAGCAGGCCAAGCGCTACATCGAGGAGGGCCTCACCCCCAACGCGCTGGGCGCCGATGTGCTGGCGGTCCACCACGACGAGCCGCGCGCGGGCCGGGTGGCGGAGCACGACGCGCTGGTGGTGCGTGCCCAGTTCGAGGAGCCGTCGGGGAAGACGGACCTGCTCGCCTACTTCGTGCCCCGGGGCGAGTTGGTCTACCAGCTGGTCTTCACCTATCCCTCCGCGTACCGCCGTTACGCGCGGGTCGTGGAGCAGATGCTTGCGGGGACGCGGCTGGAGGAGCCCCGGGTGCTGCGGGAGGCGCGTGGGCGGGCGCTGCTCTTCCCGCATGCCAGCTCCGCGCAGGGGCGGCTGGGCGAGGCGCTGCGCCGCTTCGGAGATCCCTCCGGCGGCGCCGAAGCGCTCAAGGCGGCAGTCACCTCGGACCCGTCCTCCCCCGTCTTCCGCACTCAGTTGGCGCTGTCGCTTTTACAAGCGGGGCAGGTGGAGGAGGCCTGCGAGTCCTCGGCGGCGGCGGTGCTCTACGCGCCCAATGACCCGGGCGCCCTGGAGGCGGACGCGCGCTGCGAGCTGGCCCGCGGCAACGCCCAGAAGGCGCTGGTCCGGCTGCAGCAGGCGCGCGGGGCGCTGCCCCAGGACGCGCGGCTGCAGCGGGTGGAGCGGGCGCTGCGCGCGGCGCTTGAGCAGAATAACGAGGAGCGCTAGAGGGTCGAGGGCGCCATGCCCGCTCCGCTCACTTGCCGCGCCCTCCTTTGTAGCCTTCTGCTCACCCTTCCGGCCCTCGCCGACGAGACCGCGAAGGAGATCTCCGACAAGAGCCAGGAGCGCGGCTCGCTCAACCTGGTGAACCTCACCGCGGAGCTGCGGCTGACGACGACGTCCAAGGCCGGGGCGGCCAAAATCCAGGTGCTCACCACGTCCTCGAAGAAGATTGCCGGGCGAGCGCACTCCATCGCCCGCTTCTCCCAGCCGCCCGGGGTGGCCGGGACGGCGGTGCTCACCCTTGAAGGGCAGGGGGGCGGCGCCTCTGAAATCTCCCTCTACCTGCCCAAGCTCAAGCGGGTCCGCAAGGTGGCGGCGTCCTCCCGCGGGCAGTCCTTCCAGGAGACCGACTTCAGCTACGCGGACCTGGGCGGCACCGGCGCCGCGTCGGACGACAGTCTCAAGCGGCTGGCGGACGAACCGGTTGACGGGCGCCCCGCCTACGTCCTCTCCGGGACCGCGGGCCCGGACTCGCCTTACAGCGACGTGAAGGTCTGGGTGGACCGGCAGACGTACGTGCCGCTCAAGGCCGAGTACGCCGACAAGGCCGGCAAGCCGTTCAAGCGCTACAAGGCCGGCAAGCTGAAGAAGTTCAAGGACCGGACGATCGCCGCCGAGGCGACGATGGAGAACCTGCAGACCGGGTCCAGGACGCAGGTGGAGATCCTCAGGCTGGAGGACACCCAGCTCTCGGACGACGCGTTCTCGGAGCGGGCGCTGGAGCGCGGGTGAGCTGTCGCGCGCTGCTCGCGCTGACGGTCGCGGGCGCAACGGCGCTGGCGTCGCCAGACGCGGGTGAGCCGCGGGTCCCGGACGCCGGAGCGCCGGCCGCGCTGGAAGAGCTGGAGGCGTTCGCGCCGGCGCAGAGCGCGCCGGGGTTGGAGTCCTTCGCCGCGGCGCCGTCGGGGCCGGTGGTCCGGATGTTCGGCCAGGCGCGGGCGCTGGTGGGCGTGGACACCCAGTTCGAGTCCAGCGAGCCCGGTCCCCTCGCGGAGCACGTCTTCGAGCTGCGCGGCCGGGCGAGGCTGGGCGCGGACGTGAAGCTGACCGACGCCGTGCGGGTGGTGGTGGAAGGGCGCGCGCTCTGGCGGGTGGCCGTGCAGCGCGGGTTCGCGCGGGGCAAGGCGACGTTTGAACCTTCCCTGGGAGAGGCGTTCGTCGACGTCTACTCGCCGGCGATGGACCTGCGCGTGGGAAGCCAGGTGCTGGGGTTCGGTGCCAACCCGGCCCTGGCGCCGGCGGACGCGCTCAACCCCAGGGACCTCCGCGAGGGTTTTCTCCTCTCGGAGCCTGAAGACAGCAAGCTGCCGGTCTTTGCCGTCCGCGCGACGGGGACTCTGGGCAAGGTGCAGTGGACCGCGGCCTACGTCCCGTTCTTCGTCCCGCACCGCTACGACGTCTTCGGGCAGGACCAGGCGCTCATCCAGCCGGCGATGGGCGTCCTCGCCCGCATCCCCTCTCAGCTCTCGCCGTCCATCGAGGATGGGCTGCAGCCACACCTCTTGGAGACGGAGCGGCCGGCGGACTTCGGCTGGCTGGGGGACTTAGGCCTGCGCGCGACGGCGCAGGTGGGGCGCGCCACGGTGGGCCTGTCGTGGGTGTTCGCCAACGAGAAGCTCCCGCAGCTGACCTTGGATGAGGAGCTCTCCACCTTCCTCGAGGAGCAGGCCGCGGGGCGGGACGACGCGCCGCTGCTCGCGTCTCTGCGAGAGCGCTTCGAGGCCGGCGAGCAGCTGGTGACAGGGCGCTACGCCCGGCAGCACCTCGCGTCGCTGGAGGGCTCCTTCCTGCTGGGTTCCACGCAGGTGGACCTGGACCTCAGCTATTCGCCGGCGCAGACCTTCTACGACCTGCGCGGCCGGCCGCTGCGCAAGGGCGCGGTGACGTGGGTGGCGTCGGTCAGCCAGGCGCAGGACTCGCGGCTCGTCTACAGCGTCGGCTACCTCGGGATGGCCATCCCGGGCCTGGCGTCCGAGGAGCTGGTCGCGCTGGTGGAGCCGACCACCGCCCGCGGCGCGGCGCGCACCGGCTGGTTCCACCTCTTCCTCGGGACCGTCGCGTACCGCTTCTTCGACGACCGGTTGGAGGTGTCGCTGCGCGCGGCGTTCGAGCCCATCCAGCGCTCGCTGGCGCTGGCCCCGCGCGTCCGCTACTCGCCGACGGAGCGGTTCCAGCTCTTCCTCGCCGCGGAGGTGCTGCAAGGCCCGGCGCTCAGCCCGTTCGGCTACTTCAACCGGAACGACCAGGTGATGCTCGGCGTGTCGGGAGACTTTCTCTAGTCCCCTGGAGAACGCCCCTCCGTTCGACGTCGGCAGCGCTTCCGAAACGTGGCTCATGGGCCGCTCGAACGTTGGCCCCCCCGTTCGCGTCGAGCGTTGCGCCGTCAGGCGCATAGTCGAGACGTCGGCAGTGCTTCCGAAACTGGGCTCATGGGCCGCTTCGCTCTGCTCGAAACAAACCGGCAAAGTGCCGTGCGTGGGTTTGCGCCACCTCTCGACTATGCGCCTGACGGCGCAACGCTCGAGGCGAGCGGGGGAGACGCCCGACTGAGAACAGCTGTTCCTCCGACGAAATGGCCGGCCAGGGCCGGTCTCCCCCCTCGAGGCGAGCGGTGGAGGCGCCCGACTGAGAACAGCTGTTCCTCCGACGAAATGGCCGGTCCCCCTCGGGGCGAGCGGGGGGCGTCGCAATGCTTCAGGTCACGGTCGCAGCTTGAAACGCTGCTCAGGGCCGCCGGGAGCGTAGAACTGCACCGCCACCATCGGGGTCTTCGAGGTGATGGTCGCGCTGTGCGGCGTGTTGGCCGGGACGTGGACCACGCTGCCCGGCCCGAGCACCTCGCGCTGGCCGGCGATGAGCATCTCGGAGGTCCCGCTGAGGATGTAGAGGAACTCCTCTTCGCCGGCGTGCACGTGCTTGGGGACGCTGGCGCCCGGGCCCAGCTCCAGCCACCCGGCGTAGGCGGACGTGGCGCCGCCGATGGTGTCCTGCTCCAGCAGCAGCGTGGCGCTGCCGTTGCCCTGCGCGATGGAGTACGGCGGCGTCTGCTTCTTGAAGATGACGACCGGCTGAGGGCCCTTCGCGTCCGCCTTCGAGGGCCGCTTCGACTTGAGCGCGCTGGTGTGCGGGTCCTTCTTGTCCTGCAGCGTCAGCTCCGGGCCCGGCGGGGCGTAGAGCGCGAGCACGTTCGCGGGGCTCGACATGATGTCGTCCACGCCCGCGTCCCGGGCCAGCTCTGCGTCCGGGCGGCTGAGGTGGTGGACCGCGCCGGCGGGGAGGAACGCGGCATCTCCGGTCTGCAGCACCCAGGTGCGCGTCGCGCCCTCCAGCAGCAGCGCGCCGTCGAGGACGACCAGAAACTCCGCGGCGGTGTGCTTGTGGAAGGCGGGGGGCAGGTCCCCCTCGAGCTTGAAGTGCGTCAGCGTGGCGGCCTGGGTCCCCATCGTCTGGGGCGAGGCGAGGACCTGGGCTTGCCTGCGGCTGGGGCCCGAGGACTTCGCCACCACAGGGAGCTGCGACTCGTGCAGGGAGTAGCGTGGCGGCGTCCCTCCGTCCGCCTGCACGCCTGCGTCGCGGACGGCGGACGGCGGCGGTGGGCCCGCGTCGGAGCCGGGGACGGGCATGGCAGCGGCGAGCAGCGCGGCTTCAAGCACCAGAGGAAGGCAAGTCATCGCGGCCGCGGAGGTTACCCGGGCCCGCCGCGCGTCAGTGGAAGAACCTTGGCCCGTGGGGCAGCCGCTGTGCTCTGTCGGGGTCACTGCCTGGCGCGCGCGCGCTCCTATTCGCCCACCCCCTCTGGATCTCAGATTCCAAGTCCGCGTAAAGAGCGTCGCGGCGAAGGTGGCACTTCCTTTGCCTTGCGTGCACCTACGCGCCGACCGAGCGGGTTCAGATGAACGACAAAGACACGGACTCCCTCCAGCCTTCCGCTTCAACCCCCGTCGAGCCGGGCGGTCCTTGTGCTTCAAGTCCAGAGCTGGGCAGTTCGTCTCCGCGCACGGGGCCGCACCTGTCGCTCGTCAGCCGTCCGGTCGAGGCCGCTGCCCGTAGCGCCGGCGAAAACCTGAGTCAGGCGCTGGACGCGCTCATCCTTCGCGCCCAGGCGCTCTGCGCTCCGGCGGACGTCGCTCTGCCGTCCATGCCAGAGAGCCACGAAGACGTGGACGCCGCGATGCTGGAGATTGGCCCCGGCGACATCGAGGCGGCGTTCGCGCAGCTGGAGATGAAGGACGCGCCTGTCGAGCCTCCGCGCTTCGACGCGCTTTCAGAGCCTCCGCGCTTCGACGCGCTCTCAGAGCCTCCGCGCTTCGACGCGCTCTCAGAGCCTCCGCGCTTCGACGCGCTCTCAGAGCCTCCGCGCTTCGACGCGTCGTGGTGGCTGGAGTCGCCGCTCGAAGCGCGGGCGACGGACCCCGCGCTGCAGCTCGTGCGCACGCCGCCGGCGGAGGCCTTCGAGGACGCTCCGGTGTCGCCCTCGGCGCAGCCCATTCCGCTGCTGGAGCTCGTCCCGTCGGAGGAGCGCCCCGCTCCCCGGACCGATCCGGAGCTCTCCCTCCGGCGTGGCCAACCGGCGGCGAGCCTGGGTGAGCTCCCGGAGGGCGGACCGCTTCACAGAGGCCTGTTCGCAGACATGTCGGAGCCGGACCTTGCCGGGGCGACCGCCGCGCTGGACTGCGAGGCGCTGCCCGCTGTCAGCCAGGAGCTCGAGCCCATTCGCGCGGCGCTGATGTCGACAGGAGCGCTCAGCCGCGAGGCGCTGCTCGCGCTGGAGCCGCAGCCGATGTCCGGGACTCAGGAGGTGTCTGCGCCGCGAGAAGCGCTGGAGCGGCTGAGGTCGTCCGCGGCGCCGCTGACTGGAGCCCTGGAACCGGAGACGCTGTTCGCGGCGCCGGTGGCGGAAGCGCCCGAGCTGTTCGATGCGCCGGGGGCCGCAGAGCCGGGAACGTTGTTGGCGGGGGATCCAGAGAGCCTGTTCGATACGCCGGCGGGGGCCGCAGAGCCGGAGACGCTGATTGCGGCGCCGGTGGCGGTGAAGGGAGCGCTGCTGCTGGGCGAAGAGCCTGCAGCGCCCACGAGCCTCACGTCGCTGCTGAGCGAGGAGCCGCGCGCGCCCTTCGCGGTGCCGCTGAGCGAGGAGCCTGCAGCGCCAACAAGCCTCAAGTCGTTGCTGGGCGAGCAGCCGTGCGCGCCCTTCGCCGTGCCGCTGGGCGAGGAGCCTGCAGCGCCTACCCATCTCACGGCGTTGCCGATGGCCAAGGAGCGCGCCCAGCCGACGAGCCTCACGTCCCTCGTCCGCGCGGAGCTCATCGCCCTCGAACCCTCCACCTCCGCGTCTGCGCCGGTCGTCGCGGCGCCCGCGCCGCTCGCTGCGCGACCTCCTCCGCCTGCGCCGCAGCCGGTGGCGGCCGCACCGGTCCCTGCGCCCCGCAAGAAGCCGGCGGCCGCCGGACGGCTCGCCCGGGTCTTCGACGTGGCGGTCGCACTTATCGCCCTCCCGCTGCTCTCGTTCGTGCCCGCCCAGCCGGCTGCGGCGCTCGCACCCGTTCCGCAGGCGCTCGTCGCCCCGCAAGCGGAGCCGGTGCAGCCCATCACCATCCCCGAGCCTGTCACCCCCCTGCCTGAGGAGCTTCCGGCGGCGCTGGCGGTCCCGGAGGTGCCGGTGGATCCCGCCCAGCAGGCCGCGCGGCCCGAGGACTTCCGCTTTCAGGGCATCAAGGGCCTGAACTGGAAGACCCGGCAGGTCCGCAAGCCCGCGGTGGTGGGCGTGGCGCGGCCGTCCGCCCCGACTGCCGTGGAGAAGGCGCCCGCCGCCCCGGTCACGCCGACGGCGACGGACGCTCCGGGGTTCGTTGACTCGGACCTCCAGCGCGAGATGTCAGAGATCAAGTAACCCCAGCGCTCGCTCTGTTACGGCCTCCCACGTCCGCGTCGACCTGCCCGGGTCGACCCGGTATAAGGCCTGGCTCTGTAGGTGCCACGACCTGAACAGGGAGCTTAGCGACCGTGCCCGAACTCGACCCGGCGCCGCAGGAGGCTTCAGCGGCAGTCCCCAACGACACCTTCACCGAGGAGGTGCTCGGGAAGTCGTTCTTCCGGCTTCCCTGGGTGATGCGC
This sequence comes from Myxococcaceae bacterium, assembly GCA_044230055.1. Taxonomy (GTDB): domain Bacteria; phylum Myxococcota; class Myxococcia; order Myxococcales; family Myxococcaceae; genus JBGART01. Next base: position 145,701 of record JBGART010000014.1, read on the forward strand.
TTCCTGGCGTTGCCGCTCACCCTGCGCATCGTCCTGGGAATCGCCTTCTTCGCCGGCCTGCTTTTCGTTCCGTATCTGGGCGCGGTGGGGCTGTGGGATCCCTGGGAGACCCACTACGGTGAGGTGGCGCGGTCGATGATCGCTCGGAACGACTACGTCATCCCGTTCTGGGAGAACGCGTGGTTCTTCTCCAAGCCCGTCTTCACGATGTGGATGATGGCGTTCGGGATGCAGATCGCCGGGACGAACCGGACCGACGGCGCGCTCTCCCTGATGACGGAGTGGGGGATGCGGCTGCCGTTCGTGGCGCTCTCCATCCTCGCGCTGACGCTGCTGGGGTTGGCGCTCTGCCGCACGGTGGGCAAGCGGGCCGGGTTGGCGTCGGTCTTCGCGCTCGCCACCATGCCGCTCTACTTCCTGCTGTCGCGGCAGGCGGTGACGGACACGCCGGTGGTCACGACCATGATCTGCGCGATGGCTTGCGCGGTGATTGGCCAGCTGGACGAGAGCACGCGGCACCGCGCCGGCTGGTGGTACGCGTTCTACGTCTTCTGCGGCTTCGGCGTGTTGGCGAAGGGCCTGCTCGGCCTCATCCCCCTGGCCGTGCTCTTCGTCTACGCGGTGCTCTCCGTCGTCCCCTGGGATGAGAAGGGCTTCAACGACCACCTCCGCTGGCTCTTCAAGTCCGCGCTGCCCGCGGCGGTGGCCGTCACGGTGCCCGCCATCGTGATGGCGCTCTACGTCGTGTGGAAGGCGCGCGGCGGCGTGGGAGAGATCAAGGGTTTCTTCGGCGTGGGCCTGGGCTGCCTCGCGGTGGCGTGCGTGGGCGTCATCATCGCCGACCGGTTCCTCATGGTGGTCAAGGAGCGGCCCCCGCTCCTGTGGGAGCAGTTCTACCGGATGAAGCTGGGCAGCGGCCTCCTGCTGCTGATGGCCGTGGCGCTGCCCTGGTACCTGAAGCTCTCGTTCTTCACCGGCGTGGATGACGAGGGGAAGGACTTCTTCACCCGCTTCATCATCCATGACCATTTCAACCGGCTGGGCGCGGGCGTGCACACCACGACGCCCGGAGGCAACTTCACCTACTTCATCGAGCAGGGCGGCTACGCCATCTTCCCGTGGGTGGCGCTGGTGCCCGGCGCCTTCACGCTGCTGACGCGGCTGAAGCTGCGCGGCGGGAAGAAGCTGGACCACGTGGGGGTCATCGCCTTCGTCTGGATGGTGCTGACCTTCGGCCTGATGGCCATGTCCGCCACCAAGTTCCACCACTACGTCTTCCCGGTGCTGCCGGGCTTGGCGGTGCTGCTGGGGCTCTATCTGGACCGGCTGTGGGAGGAGGGGATTCCCCGGCACGCGCTGGCGCTCCTGATGGGTGGGGTGCTCTTCATGTTGGTGGGCGGGGACCTGGCGCGCGAGCCCAAGGACTTCACGGATCTCTTCGTCTACAACTACGACCGGCCGTATCCGGTGGAGCTGGTGACGCAGCCCATCCACTTCCTCAACGCGCCGGGGGCGGTGTGGGCAGAGCTGCTGGGCGTGCTCCCCGTGCTGGCCGCGGCCTTCCTGCTGCTCCAGGCCTTCAGCAGCAAGCGGGACTCGGGAATCCTGCGTGCGGTGGCGGTGGGCACCGGGTTCTTCTGTGCGGTGCTGCTCATCGTCTGCGCCACGCAGGCGGTCCGGCCGCCGGTGCTGCAGCTGGGCGGCGCGCTGCTGCTGCTGGCGGCGTACCTGGGCTACGACGTGTGGAGGTCACGCAGCGAGGACAACTTCGCCGCGCTGGTCACCGCGCTCCTGCTGGCCGTGGCGGCGGGCTGGCTGGCGTTCCGCGGGTTGGCGCCGGACATGGCCAGCTCTCCCCGGTTCGCAGTGAGCATCAAGGGCGTGCTCGGTGCAGCCTTCGGGGTGGCCGGGTTGATCTCCGTGCTGGCGCTGGCGGCCCGCTCGCGCAGTCTGTTGTTCGGGAGCTTCGGGACGTTCGCGCTCGGCTTCGCGCTCTGGTTCAACTGGAGCCACTGGGTGGACCTCTCGCACCACTGGACCCAGAGAGATCTCTTCTGGCGCTACTACCAGCAGCGCAAGCCAGATGAGCCCATCACCGCGTTCCTGATGAACTGGCGCGGGGAGACGTACTACTCGAAGAATACCGTCAAGCAGATCAAGGAGAATCCCAAGATGACGGCCTATGCGGCGCAGCCCGGCCGTGAGTGGGCGCTGGTGGAGCACAACCGGCTGGGCATCCTCAAGGCGGCGGTGGGGGCGGACAAGACCGTCACCCAGATTGACCGCGACCTGAACAACAAGTTCGTCCTGGTCACCATCGAGTGAAAGCAATCTCGGTCGCCGGGCTCTGCAAGCGTTTCGGCGAGCGGACGGCGGTAGAGGGGCTCACCTTCGAGGTCGAGGAGGGTGAGGTTTTCGGCTTGCTCGGGCCCAACGGCGCGGGCAAGACGACGACGGTCCGCATGCTGACCGGTCTGCTCTCCCCCAGCGGAGGAGAGGCCGTCGTCTGCGGCCAGCGCGTCGGCGTCCACAACGAACAGCTGCGCAAGGCGGTGGGCCTGCTCACCGAGCAGCCCGGCCTCTACGACCGGCTGTCGGCGCGGGAGAACCTGCTCTTCTTTATCAAGCTGCACGAGCTCCCTGAGGCCCCGGCCTGGGAGCGGGCGAAGGTCTTTCTGGAGCGCTTCGGGCTCGCCGGGCGCGAGGACGAGCCTTGCGGCGGGTTCTCCAAAGGCATGCGGCAGAAGCTGGCCATCGTGCGCGCGCTGGTGCACGACCCGAAGGTCATCTTCCTGGACGAGCCCACCTCCGGGCTGGACCCGGAGTCCGCGCGGACGGTGCGCGACGCGGTGGCGGAGCTGGCGCGGGACGGGCGGACCATCGTGCTGTGCTCGCACAACCTGACCGAGGTGGAGCGGCTGTGCGCGCGGGTGGCGGTGGTGAAGCAGCGGCTGCTCACGGTGGCGCCGGTGAGCGAGCTGCGCCGCGCCGGCCTGGCGCTCGCGGTGTCGGTGGAGGGGGAGGGCGCACGGTTCGTGCCCGCGGTGAGCGCGCTCCGAGGCAGCCCTCAGGTCCTGTGCGAGGGCGGGCTCTTGCGGGTGCTGCTGTCGGATCCCGCGCAGGCGCCGGATGTGGTGGCGGCGCTGGTCCACGCGGGTGCGCGGGTGCGCTCGGCCACGCCCGCGGAGCGCCCGCTGGAAGAGGTCTACATCGAGCTCATGAGGCAGCCAGAAATCGTTTCCAAGGGGGCGTGATGGCGTTTCGACCGCGTCGTGCGCTGGCGGTGTTCTGGAAGGACTTCCTGGACCTGCGGAAGAACAAGGCGCTGCTGCTGTCGTTGCTCGCGTTGCCGGTGGCCCTGGTCGTCGTGCCGACGCTCATCGTGCGCGGCTTCCTCGCGCAGCCGGATGATCCGAACCTCAAAGTCGTGGCGCAGTACTACGAACCCACGCTCTCACCGAAGGTCAACCCGTCCCGCTACATCGTGGACAAGACGCTGGCCGACTGGTTCGGCGTCTTCCTCATCATGCCCATCTTCGTGCCGGTGCTCATCTCCGCCCACAGCGTTGCGGGGGAGAAGGAGCGCCGCACCATTGAGCCCTTGCTCGCCTCGCCCATCTCCTCCGCGGAGCTGGTGGCGGGGAAGAGCCTGGCGGCGTTGGTGCCTTCAGTGGGCATCACCTTCGTGGCGTTCGCGCTGTTCTGCGGGTTGATTGACCTGGTGGCCTGGCCCTACACGCACGAGCTGCTTTTGCCCAACCCGATGTGGTTGTTCGGCGTGGGGGTGGTCGCCCCGCTGTTCGCCTTCTTTGGCAACGGCGTGGCGGTGCTCATCTCCGCGCGCGCGGCGGATGTGCGGCTTGCCCAGCAGCTCTCCGGGCTCATCACCTTGCCCATCCTCGGCCTGGTGGGTGCCCAGCTGGCGGGCCTGCTCCGGGCCAGCACCGGCTACTACGCGCTGCAGGGGGCGGCGGTGCTGGTGATGGACATCGTGCTGGTGGTGTTCAGCGTGCGGCTGATGGACCGGGAACGGTTGATCAGCCGCTGGGGCTGAACGAGGATGGTCCCGCAATCGAACACCCACCGGTGCGTACCGCTTGGCAGCCCGTTCCAAGAGCGAGGAAACAGATGGGAATCTTCGACACGATCAAAGGCGAGGCAAAGCGCAACTTCATCGCGCGGGCCGACGACGCGAAGGACTTCATCATCTACAAGTATCCGGAGAACAACATCCGGATGCTGACCCAGCTGACGGTGGACGCCGACGAGATGGCGCTCTTCGTCAAGGACGGGAAGATTGAGGGCAAGCTGGGCTCCGGGCGCCACAACCTGGACACCAACAACATCCCGTTCCTCTCGCGCCTGGTGGAGAAGTTCACCGGCGGGAACCTGTTCATCGCGGAGGTCTACTTCGTCTCCTTGCGCGAGTTCGCCGGCATCAAGTTCGGCGGGCCGATTGGAGATGTCCGGGACGCGGAGACGGGCCTGGGCATCGGCACCATGGTTTACGGCGACTTCTCCATCCGCGTCTCTGACCCCGAGCAGCTGCTGACCAAGCTGGTGGGGATGAAGCGGGCGGGCAACGAGGAGTTCCTCGGCTGGTTCAAGAGCCAGGTCCTCAAGACCACCCGGGACCGCATCGCAGAGCTGATGGTCGTCAAGAAGTGGCCGCTGCTCAACGTCACCTCCGGCGCGTACACCGAGGAGCTTGAGACGGAGATCATCTCCGGCGTGAAGGGCCACGTGCAGGACTACGGCGTCGAAGTGGTCCGGCTGGGGAACTTCCACGTCAGCATCAAGGAAGAGGACGAAGCCACGCTGAAGAAGCTGGGCAAGGACACCGCGTACTCGCGGCTGGCCGGCGGCTTCCAGAACTACGCGCAGGGCCAGGCGATGCTCGGCGCCTCCGAAGGAATGGCCAAGGGCGGAGACGGCGGCGGCGCCGCGCTCCAGGGCATGGGGCTGGGCGTCGGGTTCGGCATGGCCAACATGTTCGCCAACCAGCAGGGCCAGCAGAACCGGCAGGGCGGCGGCGGTGGTGGCCCTGCCCCCGGCACCACGTTCTGCCCGGGCTGCGGCACGCCGGGCAGCGGCAAGTTCTGCAGCAACTGCGGCCAGGCGTTGGCGGTCGCCGCCAAGCGCTGCGAGTGCGGGACAGAGCTCGCCCCCGGTGCCAAGTTCTGCGGCAGCTGCGGCAAGGCGGCGCCGGCGTAAGCGAAGAGCGGCTGCATTCGGTTGCCCCCGACGGAAGTCCGCTCGCCTCGAGGTGGAAACCGGCCCCCCGCTCGCCTCGAGCGTTGCGCCGTCAGGCGCATAGTCGAGAGGTGGCGCAAACCCACGCACTGCACTCTGCCGGCTTGTTTCGAGCAGAGCGCAGCGGCGCATGAGCCAAGCTTCGGAAGCGCTGCCGACGTCTCGACTATGCGCCTGACGGCGCAACGCTCGACGCGAACGGGGAGGCGAACGGGGGGACCCAAGGGGGCACAAACGAGGGTGAACCCTACCGGAGCGCGGAGGTCAGCCGAGCGAGGAGCGCATCCGCCCGGACGCCGCTCTCCCCGGCGAGGATGGCAATCTCATCCGCGGACTTCGCGTTCCCGTGTTTCCACAGCGAGCGCAGCAGCTCCCCCGCGGCGGGCTGCCTCCACCAGGTGGGCCCGAAGCGGAGCTTGAGCTGCGCCTGGAGCTGCCCGGCCAGACACCGGCTGCGCAGCGCGTCCGCGGAGTCCAGAAAGTCCTCGCGGTCAACCGAGTACCGGGCGGACTCCTCGGCTGTGAGCTTGATGCCGAGCACGCGCGACATCACCTGCGCGTAGAGCGCCCGTGCCTCGGACTCGTCGCGCTCATGGACCAACACCCCGTAGAGCACCGCGCCGGCAGCCATGCGCAGCTGGTGCAGAGCGAAGGCGCTGCTCGCGGAGAGATACCCGGGGAGCCGCTCCGCAGGGAGCGTGGTGTTCTGCTGGATCCACGTGGGATCCGCGACCAGGTCCTCGAAGAGAAACCCGTACGCCTCGGTGACCGTGGCGTTGCCGAGCTTGCCGAGCTCAAAGGTCAAGCGCTCCGCATGCGCGTAGTGAAGCGCGTGCGCCAGCTCATGGAACGCGGAGGCGTAGTCATCCAGCCCCCCGAGCGGCCGGAGGCTGAGGCGGACGTCGTCGGGCACCTCCACCGCGATGGCCAGGGTGCGTGGGTTCTTCTTCGCGTCCTCGCGGGCGTCGAGGGTCAGGTTCTTCAGGGCGTCGAGCTGGATGCCCATGCCGGCCACGGTCTTCCGCAGGCTCCCGGTGAGCGCGTCCTTGGGGAAGAACGTGTCCACGCCCTTGGGGCGGAAGAGGCGGGCGAAGTCGGCGCGGGTGAGGGCGGAGCGGGGCAGCTGCAGCTCGCGCTGGGCCAGCTCGCCGATGACGCGCAGGTAGGCCTCCTCGCTGGAGGAGAGCACCTGCTCGGCGAGCGCGCGCAGAGCATTGAGGTCCGTCTCCCTCAAGGTCGCCGCGAAGGCGCCGTACGAGGGGTAGCCGAGCTGGGTCAGCAGCTCTGAAATCCTCTGCTCCTTTCGCCGGGTGGACGCCGTCAACCGCTCCACTGTCGGGGTCGCCGCGGCGTACAGCGCGCGCCGCTGCTCCTGCGACTTCTCGTTGGCCCAAAGCCGTGGCAGCTCCCGGTAGGCGTGCTCCTTGCCGGCGACCTCCACGCGTGCGGAGGCCTCCAGGTTCGCGATGGCGTTGCTCACCTCGGTCAGCTGCTGCGTGAGGTACTCGCCGGCGAAGTGCGCCTCGAGGTGCATCAGGGCGCGCCGCTGCGTCTCATCCCGACTGATGGCCAACAGCCGGCGGATGGTCGCCAGGGACGTCGGCGTGAAGAGCGATTGCTGACCTTCATACGTCCGCTCGATGTCGATGGCGCCGCCCTGCGTCCAGCCCTTCCAGACCAGCTCGTCCTGCGCCTTGAGGAGCTTCTGCGCGGAAGCGGAGAGCGCGCTCACCTCCGAACGCAGCGCCTCCGGGTGCGGCTCATCCACCGAGGTCGACGGGGGAAGGCGAGGGCAAGCGAGCGTGAGCACCGCCGCAGCGGTAAGCAGGAGAAGGCGGCTGAGCATGGGCGCGGCATCTAACCCTCCCGCTCGCTGGGGTCCAAGCGCCGAACCCTGAACCCGTCTGCTACCCTGGGCCGCGATGGTGACCCCGGCCCACCTCGAAGCCTCCCGCGCGCGAATGCGCCTCTACGCGGCCCTGCGCGCGTTCTTCACGGCGGAGGGCTACGAGGAGGTGGAGACGCCGGTGCTGGTGCCCGTGCCCGGCATGGAGCCGCACATCACCGCGTTCGAGGTGCCGTTCGTCCCTGAGACCGACCGGGGGACCGCGCGGACGCTCTACCTGCACACCAGCCCCGAGTACGCGATGAAGCGCCTCCTCGCGGCGGGAAGCGGACCCATCTTCCAGCTCTGCAAGACCTTCCGAAACGGCGAGGTCTCCGGGCACCACAACCCCGAGTTCACGATGCTGGAGTTCTACCGCCCGCAGGCGGACTACCAGCGCATCATGTCGGACCTCGAACGGGCGCTGGCCGCGGCGGACCGCGCGCTCGGCGTCAACGGCCCGTTCGCGAAGCTCCCCTACGAACGGCTGACGGTGGCAGACGCGGTGCTGCGCCACACCGGAGTGGACCTCGCCAAGGCGCGGGAGGGCGAAACACTGCGCACCGAGGCGCTCCGCGCCGGCGTCTACGTCGGCACCGCGAAGACCTTCGAAGACGTCTTCTTCCACCTGTTCCTGCAGAAGGTGGAGCCGCTGCTCGGCAAGGAGCGGCCGACGTTCCTCATCGACTACCCCGCCTCCATGGCCTCGCTCTCGCGCCTCAAGCCTTCGGACCCGACGGTGGCGGAGCGCTTCGAGCTCTACGCCAGCGCCACCGAGCTCGCGAACGGCTTCTCCGAGCTGAACGACGCCGCCGAGCAACGGCGCCGGCTGGTGCAGGAGCAGGAGGAGCGCCGCGCCGCGGGCCGGACGGTGTACGCCCTGGACGAGCCCTTCCTCGAAGCAGTGGGAAAGATGCCGCCGGCAGGGGGCGTGGCGGTGGGACTGGACCGCATCCTCATGCTGCTCACCGGCAAGACGGCCATCGAGGACGTCCTGCTCTTCCCTGCCCACGGGTTCCTGTGACCCATCCCATCGTCTCCACCGCGCTCACCTACGGCGCTGTCGCCGGCCTGACGCTCACGCTCGGTCCGGCGGCCTCCCTCGTGTCCCTCGTCGCAGAGCCCACGCGAGCGGACCCGCTCATCCGGGCCTGGGCGCGCGGCATCCTCACGGCGGCGCAGGTCAAGGTGGACGTGCAGGGGCTGGAACGTGTGCCCCAGCAAGGCCAGTTCATCCTGGTGGCGAACCACCAGTCGCACTTCGACCCGGTGGTCATCATCGGGCTCATCCAGCGGCACCTGCGCTTCGTTGCGAAGGCGGAGCTGTACCGCATCCCGCTGTTCGGCGCGGCCATGCGGATGACCGGGAACCTCAAAGTCGACCGGAAAGGCAGCGAGCACGACCGGCAGGTGATGCAGGAGGCCGCGCAGGCCGTGCGCGAACGCGTGAGCATCGTCTTCTTCGCCGAGGGCACGCGGACCGACGACGGTGTTCTGCGCCCGTTCAAGAAGGGCGCCGCAGCGCTGGCCATCGCCGCGCAGGTGCCCGTGCTGCCGTTGGCCCTCGCGGGGACGAAGGACATCCTCCCGAAGCGCGGCAGCATGGTGCGCGGCGGCCAGCGCGTGGCGATGAGGGTAGGGGAGCCGCTGCCGACGGAAGGGATGACCCCGTTCGAGCGCGACGCGCTCACCCAGCGCGCTCACGACGCGGTCGCCAAGCTGCTCGCCGAGGCGGAGCGGGCGATTTAGCGGGGGCGGAGGGGTGTTCGCGTCGAGCGTTGCGCCGTCAGGCGCATCCCCCGTTCGCGTCGAGCGTTGCGCCGTCAGGCGCATCCCCCGTTCGCGTCGAGCGTTGCGCCGTCAGGCGCATCCCCGTTCGCGTCGAGCGTTGCGCCGTCAGGCGCATAATCGAGACGTCGGCAGTGCTCCCCGAAGCTTGGCTCATGGGCCGCTCCGCTCTGCTCGAAACAAACCGGCAAGGTGCCGTGCGTGGGTTTGCGCCACCTCTCGACTATGCGCCTGACGGCGCAACGCTCGAGGCGAGCGGGGGAGCCAAGCGGGGGAGGCGAAAAGCGCGGGCGGAGCTAATCCACAGAGATGAGCCGAACGCGCTTGTAGAGCCGGCGGTCCAGTGGCATCCGCGCGTCGACGAACTTCAACGCCTCGTCGAACTCGAAGCTGAACGTCGGCACGGGAGGGGAAATGGAGATGATGAGCTCAAACTGCCAGACGCTCACAATCTGCTGCTTCCGCCCTATCGCTTCGGGCGGCGGAGGTGGGAGCTGCTCCGCGGCGGTGCGGACATCCGCCATCCCTTCGCGGTCGACCATCGGGTCGTTGGACGGTGCCACCAGCTCCACAGAGACGAGCTTCCCGCGGACATCCTGAGTCACCTTGATGAGCGCGCGGCGTGCCGCCTTGAACTGCTCCATCGCGTAGCGCCGCATGGCCTGCTTGTCGGCTTTGTTCGGGTCCGGCCCCTCGGGCCCGTCGCGCGGGATGACCGTGCCCTCGGGGAGCGGAGAGCCGCTCTTGCCGAACTGCGCGGCGCGCTCCGCCCAGATTCGCTGGAAGAGCTGGTTGTTCTCGACGAACTGCTGGCCCAGGCCCTTGAGGCCGGTCCGGCTCACCGCGCGGTCCGGGTCCCAGACCTTCAGCAGCGCCCGGCCCAGCTCACCGAAGTATGGATTCACCAGCCCGCGGTCCACCTTGCCCTTGCCGATGGTCTCCGAGACCAGTTCGCCCACGAGGTCCTCGGCGACCCGCGGAGCTCGCAGCGAGGTCCCCGGGCCCACGGGGAGCTCCTTGACGATGACATCAGAGGCCGCGGTCGAGGGGAGCAGGTTCAGCGGCGCCAGCCGCCGGGCGCCCTGGGGTGCTTCAGCGGTGGGCAGGTCCGTCGTCGTCGGCGCGTCCGGGGTGGCGGGAGCCTTGGGGTTGGCGGAAGCGGCCCGCGAGGGCAACCGGGGGCGCGAAGGCGCAGCCGTGGGCTCTGGAGCGACGGCGGCGGGAGGCGGGGGCGCCTGGACAATCTCCAGCTCGATGGGGGCGGGAGCTGGGACGTACGGCGGCGGCCGTGCGCGGCGCATGTACAGCATCACCCAGGCGTGAAGCAGCACGCTCGCGGCGAGCGCAAAGCCAAGGCGACGGGACGTCGCGGTGCCAGACATGGGGGCAGATCTAATCCGTATCCGCCCGGCCGCCGTCCAATCGAGCGGTCAGTAGTGAAGCAGAGAGAACACCTCGTGCCCCTTGAGCTTCTCCCGGCCCTTCAGGAAATCCAGCTCAATGGCGAACCCCAGGCCCGCGACCTCCGCCCCCAGCTGCTCCGCCAGCTGCACGCAGGCGGCGGCGGTGCCACCGGTGGCCAGCAGGTCATCCACGATGACCACGCGCTGCCCCTTCGCGACGGCGTCCTGGTGGATCTCCAGCGAGTCCGTCCCGTACTCGAGCGCGTAGCTGACCTTCGCCGTCTTCGCGGGGAGCTTCCCGGGCTTGCGGACCGGGACGAACCCGGCGTTCAGCCGATACGCCAGCGCCGGGCCGAAGATGAACCCGCGCGCTTCGATACCGAGCACCAGCTCGATTTTCGACTTCATGTACCGCTCAGCCAAAGCGTCGATGAGCGACGCCAGCCCCCGGGAGTCCTTGAGGAGCGTGGTGATGTCGTAGAAGTTGATCCCCTTCTTCGGGAAGTCGGGGACTTCGCGAATCAGCTTCTTGAGCGCGTCGGGCGTGAGCATGGCGCGCCTTCTAGCAACGACGCCCGGTCAGCGCCAACCGGAAGCCCACCGGGCGGCCGCCGCGCAAAGCGAGTCCGCCGCGGAAGTGACATCGCCCGGGGCGACGATAACCTCGTCGAAGCTTCCGGCCGCGGTCTCCTCGAAGCTCCCGACGAACGCCACGACGCGCTTCCCCGCCCTCCGGGCCCGGCGAGCCAGCGCCACCGGCCCCTTGCCGAGCACGCTCTGCGCGTCGAGCCGGCCTTCGCCGGTCAACACCACGTCAGCGCGAGCAATGCGCTCATCCAGGCGCAGGTGAGAAGCGAGCACCTCGAAGCCGGAAACAATCTGGGCCTTGAGCAACGCGGAGAGCCCGAACGCCAGGCCGCCGGCAGCGCCAGCACCGGGAGAGGAGGCGAGCTGTAGCGAACCCGAAGCCTGAGCGAAGCAAGAGAGCGCTGCCTCCAACGCCGCGCGGCCCGCCGCGTCCGCGCCCTTCTGCGCGCCGAAGAGCAGCGCCGCGCCCGAAGGCCCCAACAGCGGCGCCTCCACATCCACCGCAGCGATGAGCTGAACCTGAGCAAGCCGAGGGTCCACGCCGGAGCGCTCAATGCGAGCCAGCCGGGCCAAAGCCGTGCCGCCCTCGGGCAACACGTGCCCCGCCGCATCCAAAAACCGGAAGCCCAACGCAGCCAGCGCCCCGACCCCCGCATCAAGCGTGGCGCTGCCCCCATGTCCCACGATGACCGTGCGAGCCCTTGCCTCAAGCGCCGCCAAGATGAGCTCGCCCGTCCCGCGGGTGCTGGCGCGCAGCGGGTCCCGCTCCGCGGCCGTCAACCGCCACAGCCCGGACGCCTGAGCCATCTCCACCAGCGCGGTCGCGCCATCGTCGGAGATCGCCAGGTCCGCCCCGACGCGCCGGCCGAGCGGATCCGCCACCTCAGCGCTGAGCCGCCTGGTCTCTCCAGCCGAGAGCCACGCCTCCAGCGTCCCAGGCCCGCCATCCGCCAGCGGCATCAAGTCCAGCTCCGCACCCAACCCCGACGCGCGAACACCCCGGGCAATCGCCTCAGCCGCTTGAGCGGCCGTCAGCGTCCCCTTCATCTCAGATGGAGCGACCAGCACGCGGACCGGCAAGCGACCTCCCTCGGCGCGGAGAGGCTACCTGTTCCAGTGCGGGAGCTCCGAGCCGATCAACGCGCCAGAGCCGCGTTGGGGAGCTGCGTCTGGCCGGTAGGCAACGCAGCGCGCTCAATCCTTCGCACCGGGACGAACAGCCGCGCGACTGAACGGAACGAGCCCAGCGACGCGCGGAGGGCGCGTGCACCCTCCGGGATCAGCGCCATCCGGGGATAGGCCAACTTGACCTCTCGGAGAAACTCCTTACCGACTTCCTTTGTCCTCAACCCGGCGACGTCGATCACGTTGCCGATATGAATCAGACCCGACTCCACGTTGCGCGACCATCGAGGGAACAGTTGTGTGTGCAGGTCAATCGCCTCCGCCAACGCCACCGCCCGCGCGGGCTCGCCGCGTGAGCTGACGAGCTCCTGCAGGAGGCCGGCGCCCGCCTCGGTGAAGGCTCGCTTGGGGTTGCGGTGCGGCGGGGACAGCCCGAGGTCGTGAAACAGCGCGGCAAGCAGAAGCCCCTCCTCGTCAAACGGCAGCCCCCTCCTGCGGCCCACCTCACGGCCCAGGGCGAACACTCGAAGCGAATGCTGCAACAACGACGGAATGTGGGCGCGTGTGACGATGTCGGTTGCTTCCTGCACCAGCTTCGTATCGGGGAATGGCGCTATCACGTGTGACTCCTGCGGTTGGGCGTTGGACAAGCAAGCAGCGCCTCGGCGGCGGTGTAGAGCGCTGCGCCAAGCAGGAAGAGGTCCTTCATCAGGAATCCCCCGGTCTCGCTGGCCGGTCTCAGGACTCCGGGCGTGGTGAACAGGAAGCTGAGCGTGACGAGAAACATCCCGGATGACGCCAGGCTCGCCAGGCCGGAGGTCCTGGGAGACCAGGGGCGCACCGCGATGAGGAGGCCGGCGGAGACCTCAAGCACGCCGAAGAGGGCCGAGGTCCCCCGCGTCCCGAACACCCCATAGAGCCAGGACAGGAGCGGCGAGTGCTCGATAAACGGCCGGATTGCCTCGGCTTCGAACTCGAAGAACTTGAACCCGCCCCACAACACAAGGGTGAAGGCGAGTCCGTAGCGGAGGATGCCCAAACCAACGGAGCGCAGCTTGAGCAGATGGCCGTGAGACGCAGTGATTTCAGGCTGGAGCGACATGTCGTCTCCAGTACGGCCGCCCCCAATTTCCGGTTACACGCTGCCTGCCCGGGCAACCGTCGAGCGAACCAGCCCGAAACCGACAACCCCCACCAACAGCGCCGCTCCGCCATGCACCGCGAGGAAATACGGGGCTGAGCCACGCTGGGCGAGCAAGCCGAGCGCACAGTCCAGGCCCGGGATCAGCGCTCCGCAAAGAAGCAAAATCCCCAGCGCGCGGTGCATGCGTGAAGCCAGCAGCGCGAGCACGCCCAGGCCCATCGAGAGGTCACGAGCCGCCTTCACTTGAAAGTAAAGGCCGTCCCGGAGGTCGATCAGCTCCACTCCGAAGGCAGCCGCGCCGAGGGCGGGACGGATGATCCCGTTGAGCCCGATCGCCACCAGGAACAATCCCACCAGGGCCGCGCCCCAGAGGCTGACCCTCCTCATGCCGAAACCAGCTTGAAGGGCGCGGCGGATGAACCACTCATACATCCGGTACGGGAGGACGTGCTTGAGTCGGGGGAGCCAGAACGACATCGGCGAGGTCCGACAATAGAGTTTCGGCCTGGCGGTGCGGATGACCCGGAGCAGCGCCGCGGCAACCCTCTGGGGAGGGTCTCCCTTCTCCATCCTCTCCGCGAAGGCGCGAACCACGGCGCTCCTCTCGGGATAGTCGGCGAGGTGCAGCGGCGCGGTGGGGAACTCGCGAGCGGCGAGCGTCTTCACCACGCCGGGACTGACGAGGGTGACAAAGATGCCCAGGGGGAGCACTTCGTGCCTCAGGGACTCGGAGAAGCCCTCCAGCGCGTGCTTGGCGGCGCAGTAGAAGGCATGGAAGGGGATGCCGAGGCCGCCTCCCACCGAGGTGAGCCCGATGATCCTGCCCGCCCGCTGCGCCCGCATGGCCGGAAGCACCGCGCGCGCCATCCTCACGGCGCCGAGGTAGTCGGTCTCCAGGATGTCAACCGCCGTCGCCAGGGTCATCTCCTCGGCAGCGCCCATCTGGGCGACGTTGGCATTGTTGATAAGGACATCCACGCGTCCTGTGCGAGCCAGCACGTTGTCGACGCATTGTTTCACGGACACCTCGCTGCGGACATCCAGCTGAAGCATTGTCACCCCCGGCACCTCATGGCCCGGTTCGCGGCTGGTGCCGAAAACCTCGAACCCCTCGCTCGCCAGCAGGAGGGCAGTGGCGCGGCCGATTCCGGATTTTGCGCCGGTGATGAGCACAACAGGTCGTTGCATCATGAGCTCAATTCCTTCAATTCTCTGTGAGCAGCAGCGCTCCGCCGATGAGGAAGGCGATGGCTGAGAGCCGCTCGACCCACCTGTGTCGCGCGTCGACCGCGGTGTTGCCTCCGCGGTGAAACGCCTCACTCATATCGACGGCTGCAAGCAGTGGCCGGTCCAACCTCAACTTGAGGAGGAAGAGGAGGACGAGCACCACGCTGCCCACCAGGGCGGTGGACGCTCCGCGCGCTCCCCTGAGGATACGGGCCAGGCTGAGGACAGATACACCGAGAGCGCTGGCCAGACCCAGGCTGTTGAATCGGTGCCAGGTACGGACCGAGATGCGTTCGACTGTCCGGGTCACATCCGCGGGCGTTCCTTCTTGCTGGGCGGCGAGGATGGCAGTCCGAGCAGTCAGAACGAGCACCGGCCCTCCGCAGGAGATGACACCCAGCAGCAAGTGGTTCAATCCGAGGAGGAGGGAGTCAGCGTCGAACATGGCCAATGACTAGCAACGGTGGCCAGGGAGCAGATGACGCTTCCGGCCAGCAATTGATCACAATCGGCCAACGCGTCAGCGCTGGGTCAGCCGGCTCCGGTAGGCGCGGGGCGACTCTCCGGTCCAACGCCGGAACGCGCGGCTGAAGGCGGGCGAATCCGAGAAGCCCACTTCCAATGCGACCTCGGCGACCGAGAGCGTTGACGTCGCCAGCAGCTGCCCGGCGCGTGCGCGCCTCACCTCCTCGACGAGCTCGCGGAAGGAGCGCCCTGCTGCCTCCAGCTTCCGTCGGAGAGTCCGCTCGCTCGCGCCCAGGCGTTTCGCAAGGTGACCCATTCGCGGAAGCCCACCCTCCAGCTCATCCCGGATGGCGGCCTTCAGTGCCTCCAGCTCGGCACCTTGCGCGCTGGCAATTTCGCCGGCGGCTTCATCAGCGAGCCGGCCAAGAAAGCCTCCGAGCACCTCCGCCGCCAACCGCGGCTTGTGCGACAACATGGACGACGGAAAGGCGAGCCCATCGACACGCGCGGAGAACCGCACCGGACAGCGGAAGAATGAGGCGTACGCCGAAGCATCTTCGGGAGCACGGTGGGCGAAGGTCACCCTGCGTGGCGCGAAGTGCGGACCCGCCGCTACGCCGCGCATCTGCTGAACGAACGTCGCGATGGCCAGCTCGTTGGCGAGCGTCATGCCCCGCCGGAACGCACCGAAGCGTTCCCAGCGCACCTCCACCAACTCTGCGCGTTCGACATAGCTCCACCGGCCCGAATCGGTGATGAGGGCAGCGTTCGCGACGAGGCGATCGAGCGTTTGGCGGAGATCACCCGCAGTCATTAAAGCGAAGCCGAGCACGTTGAGCTGCTCGATTCGGGCGCTCTGCGCAATGCCCAGCGCGACCGAAGGCTCCTTGAGCTGCGCGGCCAATTGAGCCAGGAGCTCGAAAGCGACGACGTCAGGGAGTCGACCGTCGCGCCTCCTGAAGGACGCCTCCGTCAGGCCGCTGTCACGAACGAGGTGAGAGCGACGCAGGCCCCGGGCGACGCCGTACTCCAGCATCCGAGCGACGAGGTTGGAAGCGATGGTGCTGGACACGTCCGAACCGGATCCGAGAGGTTCAACCACACGACTTCCTGCCCGCGCCCGGCTCAGTGGCAAGATGAGAGTCGTCGAAGTGTATACAACTGTTTCGCGCTGTAAGCAGAATGGAGTTTCGATGATCGATCACGTGAGCGTCATCGTCAGCGACTACGCAAGAAGCAGAGCCTTCTACCTTCAGGCACTGGCGCAGACCGGCCATTCAAAGCTGGTGGAGCTGCCAGGGACGCCCGGGGGCCGTGGCCAGACCGCCGGCTTCTGCCATGCCGACGGATCCGATTTCTGGATCAGCCAGGGCGTTACAAACCGGCCGCCCATCCACATCGCCTTTCGCGTGCCCAGTCGAGCAGCGGTCAATGCCTTCTACAAAGCGGCCATCGCCGCAGGCGGCAGAGCCAACGGCGCGCCGAGCGTGAGGCCGCAGTACCACCCCCACTATTACGGCGCCTACGTGCTGGATCCGGACGGCCACAACATCGAAGCCGTCTGTCATGAGGAGCAGTGACTTCTGGGAGGTCGGCAGCTAAAAAGCATCGCCCTCCGGAAGCCAAATGTCAGGCTCCGGGGCTTGCGCTACCCTCTTCAGGGCTTCCTTCGCGTCGTCGCTCTTGAACAACTTCAAGAGATTGCACAACTCTTCACGGAGGACGCCCTGATTGACCGCCGTCGGGAGCGCGGGGCCGCACCAGCTGGCGGCTGCTCCGAGCGCCAGCGCCTCCGCCTCGGGATGCTTCTGATAAGCGGCCAGCAAGGCGCGTGCGAATTCCGCCTGACCTTGCAGTGAGGGCTCGGACACGTCTGCCAGATACTTCAGCGCCGTTGCAGGCTTGTTCTCCGCCAGACTGATTGCCGCTCTCACGGCGTCACGTTGCGCCTGAAGCGGGTCTGCGACGCGAGGGGCGCCGATTCCTGCATCCGTGTCGCCCAGATCATCGGGTCCACCTTCGAGCCAACGGCCGTACCACTCCAGAAAGTTCCTCGAGGGAGCGTTGGGACGGGCGCCGTCCGGCGAGAGCTCCCACACGTGTCCCGTGTCCTTGCCACTGACGATGAGGACCCAGATGTAGAACCCATCACCGCCAAGGATCAGCGCGCCGTTCCACATCGCATCCGACGCGGGCAGCGCCTTGACTCCCCGGTGTGGAAAGGGCTGTCGCAAGGAGGCCAGGTATTCCTTCTTGCTCATGGGGAAGCCCGGAGTCCGTTCTCCCAGCTTCACCAGTCCATAGGTGCCGTCGGAATCCTTCGCCCCATTCCCCAGCTCAGTGAGGAACAGCACGTACTCCTCCGGCAGCTTGATCCGATTCTCCTTCTGGAAGGCAGAGACCTTGGCCGAAGCGAGCTTTGGCCCCAGCTTCACCTTCTTGGCCTTCAGCTTCTCCTCCACGCTGCGGAGCAATTTTTGGGTTTTCGTTTTCATGGCCTCAGGAAAAGGCTCAACGGGTCAGTGGGCGCGGCGTAGAGCATTCGATGTGGGGCGCGCCGCCGTCTCAGACCGTCATCCACCACAGTTCGGCAGCCGAGAATCCTTCCGGGTCTACCGCGACCGACCATTCGCGGATTCCGAAAGCTTGTTTCACTGTTTCTGCGTCTACTCTGAACTCGCGCTGATCCAGGTCTGAGGCTGCAATTATCACGACACCGCAACGCTTGAGTATAGCGAGAACTTCCGATTCGACCGGCGTGCGAACAAATGCGACGGGAACGAGTGCGCTAAGAACGACGACCGAAGAATCTTCGACCAACACCCTGGCCCAGGTCTCGTTCGCATCCCGGTCCCAGTCGACCTGCGCCGCAACGAAAGAACCGCTGAGACGTTCGAGAGCCACAGTCGTGCGCGAGGGAGACCAGGCGGAATCCGCGATGATAGCCTGCTGAAGCAGCTGAGTGATGTCGCGTACCTTCATCGCAATCCCTGGTGACGGCTTGAGCTCGGCGGTCTTGGAGCGGCGCAGTCTGCGGTGCCGGAAGGTAATGGAAGGGGTTGCACGGCACCTACTCGTACATTCTCGAGGCCGCGAGGATCTCGGCCAGCGTTCGCCACTGGGGTCGGCTTGGAACTTCCTCTCCCTGACTCTTGTGGTAGCCGTCCATGTCATCGATCCAGGCGCTCATCGACTCCAGGAAGTCGCCGAGGGAGACGTTCGTCCACTGGTCGGGGTGCCGTTTGAGATCCACGGCGAGACCGCGCACGAACTCGGCGAGCTCTTCGCGGCTGCGAACACTTCTCGGATTCATCATGCTCATTGGGGCTTCGCTGGTGTGCCCGTTCCTTCGCATGAAGAAGCTGGCATCACGGCTCTTCGAGGCTGAACCAGTCGCAGCTCTCTGCTGCGACGTAGGCGATGTTCCTGCTCAGGTCGGGAAGTCCCGGCCCGTCGTCAGGATAGGCATCGAACACGAGATAGACGAGATTCCCTTTACGGGCGATCTGGAGACCACTCGAGAGGACTTCAAACGTTCTCCGCCCAAGTTCGAAGCGCATCTCCTTCACGCCGGTCAAGTGGAAGGTCACTCGTGACCAACCTGAGCCTGCGTCGCGATCCATACACTCCACCTCCACATCGAGAGCTCTCGTCTCCGTCGGAAGAGACAACTCCAAACGACGGACAACTCCGTCGTTGAAGTCGAAGAAGCGCTCTCGAAAGAGCGCGACATGATCATCGGTCAGCCGCATGCCGCGCCAATCAAAGCCTTGGTCCTCGTGTAGCGTGTTCGGGACGATTCGCCAGCGACGGACCATGCCCGACAAATGTGTTGTCGTGGGTATCGAAGATGATCCAGGTCATGTCCTCGTCGACGAGGAAGAACTCAAAGAATCGCTGTGCGGCCACCAAGTCGAGAAGAGCTTGCGGTGGTCCTGAAAGGCACAGCCATGGCGGCGGATCATCGTCAGTCACGAAAACGTAGGTGCGCTGCGTTCCAGCTGGGATCAATGACGAGAGGAGTTCCAGGCCTTCGCCAGCCGAGTACGTGAGGAGCTTCCGGGTCGACGAGACGTTTTGCCACCACCACGCCTGTCGATCCGAGAAGCCGAAATGGCGAGCCACTTGTGTTCGGACCCGCTCGGCTTCGTCCTGCTGAAGGAGCAGAACCTCAGGGTTGGTGGACAAGCCGCTGCCGATCGCCTTCGCCAACTCGCCGTCCATTGCTCCCCCCTTCGTTCGCTTAAAGGACGTGCAGATCGTTGATCGCTAACTGAGCCGTTCCGTTCTTGATTTCGACGGAGAGCGAAAGAGTGAGATCGCTTTGGCCCTCCTCTGTCGTCCATATCTGTACATCTACAGAAAAGGCGTCATCGCCCACGGGATACGTCATGACCAACGGCCACGCCTTTCGGGCAGGTCCGTCAGAGTTCTGCCGTACTCCTTCACGGCCCGCTTGAGCTCGTCTGCCGTCAGGCGGCCCGCTCTGCCGTCTCGCTCGATCTCACTGAAGCGGCCAACGGCAAGGTCGTGCACCAGCTCACGGATTGCCTCCCTCGCTTGAACTGGAAGATCGGCCAAGTGTCACCTGGGTCTATTCGATCTCGAGGTAGCCGAGCGAGCCCTGCTGCCCTCTAGGCGTTTACCGGCGTCCTCTCCGCCCGAGAGAGGACTTGCTTACCTTGCCGAAAGACCGCTTGCGCCGCCACACCTCCATCGACCAGGCGTCTGCATCTGCCGCGACAGCGGGTCAAGCGTGGCTGAGAATGAATGTGCCTCGGAGGACGGACCACTCGGAACACAGGGCGAGAACCTCCGCGCCGTACGAAGTTTCCAGGTAGAAGATCAGCTGCTGTATTTCGGCGAGCGCACTGGACTCAAGATGGAGCCTGTCCCTGACGAGCTTTGTCAACTCGGTGTCGCCGACAATCCGCGCTGGATCAAGCAGTCGGATATTGAGGACGACGTTTCCCTCGCGGACGCCTTCCGCGCTGAACGCGGTCAGCCCTCTCAGCTCAATCACATGACATTGTCCCGCCGTAGACCGTACTTCGAGCATTGCTCTGCCCTCGGTGAGGACAACGGCTTGGAGGAGCCCGTCGTGATACGGGAAGCCTCGCAGGAACCCGTGCTCATCCCTGCTCGCCGCCGTCATCCTGGATTCTCCGACGCCCCGCCCGACAGAGAAGGCGGCGGCCGCCGCTCCCCGTTCCGGTGGAGCTGAAGCTCTTCGCCGTCGTCTCTGCCCTGGCGCCCGTAGAAATGACCGGTCTGACTACTGGGTAGCTGCTCGTGCGCGACCCCGATCACTTCACTTGACCTTGATCTCGCACGAGGAGGCGACGATTTCGAGAGCGGCGTCTCCCGCGAGAGCCAGGAACGAGTAGACCCGATGGGCATGCGAGGGAGGCACGGTCTCGGAGTTCCTGGAAGTGCCTGCTGCAACGCACTCGTGCTCGCAGGAGCGTCTTGGACGAGGTCCGAGAACTCACCGGTATGCGTTCGGCGGATCGCGTGGTGACGGCGGCGGGCGGCGGGCGTACTTCGTCTCCGCATGAAGATCGAACCACGTGAGGTTTGGGTAGAGCGTGTCCGGCGGCTCGTAGAGAGCGGGCTCCCGGCCAAGGATTTCGCCGGTGAGATCGGTGTGAACCCTGCCGCTCGCGAAGGGTAGAAGTGGCACCTCCAGCCGGAAACAGCGGAACATCCCGCGCCAACGGCCTCAGCAGGACTGGCGGAATCCTGCCTTTACCGCGCTTGTTGAGTTTCAGGGGCGCGAGCTGCGCCCGCCGATCAGGCACACGGAGCCGTTCAGGTGATCTCCTAAATGGGCGCGCATCCGCCGTGCCGGCGACATTCGACTCCGCAATATGGCCGCTCGTCTGCGTGCGGTGGCGTGATGCTGCCCGCAGGTATTCCCGCATCCTCTGTCTGCACTCAGCCGCAGGACATGCACCACTGGCTTCCGTACCGCTGGCACCCGCGCTCGTAGCGAAGGACGTCCTCGCGGAGAGATCCGCAGTCGGGCGCGCTGTATGTCTTCGTCAGGAAAGCTGTACGTATCGTGTGAAGGTCTCTGGTGGGATCGCAGCAGGTTCTGTCACCTTCAAAAGCGTTTTGCACCGGGCGCTTTTCGTGATTCCAAAGCGGCAGGAAAGCAATGGCACGACAGCAGGTAGTCAGCAGGGCGGCTCTCGCGCAGTTGCTGGCCGGCGTCGCGCACGAAACCGCGTGCGCCGAGGCTCTGACGTGAGATCGCAGACGCTGGATAGAACGCGCGATTCGCCAATTCCGACCGCCATCGAAGAAGCTCGCCGGGCTCCGAGAAGCAGGTCGGCGACGTGACCCGCGAGCGCGACGGTACAAAAAGCTGTATATGCAAATGCTCAGGCTATGCCGCAAGCTCGAGCTCGGCATCGTCAGCCAGAAAGAGGCTTTAAAGCCTGCCTTAACAATGCGGACATCAACTGAGCGATGTCAGTTCTGCAGATGCTCGTCAGCCGCGGAAACAACTGGTGCGCCAACGCGCGGAGCGCAGAAGGTGGCCTGCACCGCGCGAAGCCAACCAGGCACCAATACCTACGAAGAGCGCTATGTCGACATCGAGGTAATTCCGCCCGAAGGTGCAGCGCGACGGCCTCGAGGCCAGCCGACATCAGCGAAGGCGACCGTCCGGATACGCTTCGAGCATCGTGCCAGCGTCGTTCGTCGCCGTCCCGCGTGCACAAGCCGAAGTTGTCCAGGAAGGACCGCGACAAGCTTGGGGAGTGCGGTGCTGCAGGCGCTCAACCGCCCAGGCTTCCGATGAGCGCGGCATGGCTGACCCGGCGCTCATCGCAGACGCCATCGTGCGCCGCTGGAAGGACCCTTGCCGCTGCATCGGCCAGGCGCGTCTACGGCCCGTGAGGGCGCGCCCTTGCCCGATCCACGCTCTGCAGCCTGGCACGTCGCGGCGGCGACCTGGTGTTGCCGCTCATCGAGGCCGATGTGGGTCGACGCGCTGCGCTTGCTGCCGGCCTCCGTGATGCGACGGGCGTGCTCGTCAGGCGGGCGAGTGCCGGCGTGGGCGCTGGTCGTCGTCGCCCCGGAGAAGCACGTGCTGTTCAACTACAGCGCGGCGACCTCGCTGCGGTCGACGAGATGCTCAAAGGTACAAAGTACCTCGTTGGACGCCCACAGCGTCTACAACTGCCTGTTCGCAACGGGCGACGTCGTCGAGTCCGGGTGTATGGCGCACTCGAGGAGATACTTTTCCAGGCCTCGAGACCGACCCGACGCGCGAGCGAAGCACGCGCTCGCCGATATCTCGGCCACTCTTCCAGCTCGAACCAGTGGAACTGACAGCGCCGCCAGATTCCTCGCCGGCTGTACAGGCTGGAAGTCAAAACCGCTGCTCGACCAGTTCTTCGCCTGGTGCGGGCCGGGGGGCGCTCACCGTCATCGACGAGACGCCCATCAAGGCCATCCCGGTGCGCCCTCAATCAGCGGCAGGCGCTGTCGCGCTTCTCGACGACGGTAGTGGTGCCCATCCACAGCAGCACCTGGGCGGGAGCTCGGGCAGGCCACAGCAGCGCCGGAACTGGATGACATAGGCAGCGACGACGCAGGCGACGTGGCGACCGCGGCTGCCGTCACGCTCCTCGCGACTGCTCTGCTCCAGCATCAGGAAGCCCGCCGCGTACCTCCAGGCCTTCCTGCTCGCCGGCTGTGGCGGCGTCTCGAGCTCGCGCCGCCCGCCTGAACAAACCGTCCAGCAGAAGGATGCTCAGGAGCGGCTGCTCGCCAACGTCTTCCGGCAGGTCGCCATCGGTGCGCTCGTCGGCCATCCTGTGAACGAGTAGCACCGCGACTCGGCACGGTCAGCACGGCCTCCGCTGAACGGATACAACTCACCTGCAAGGAGGTCGCGCGGCGGAGATGTCTGGCGCTGAGGCGGCCAGCGCACCGGAGGTCGTGCGCGCACGCGCCGAGATCTTCTGCCACTTCACCGCAGCGCGTATCGGCCCGCCAGTTCATCCAGGAAGTCAATCCACTTGGCGTAGAGTCTTCGTTCATTTAGTTCTCGACTGCCAAGATCCGGAAAGGGATGTCAGGCCATGTATCAGACAAACTTTACCTTTCGCTCTGGATAGCCAAAGTCGGCATAAATTTTTTCAACCATCTGAAGTGGGTCGGAGAAGCTTCCTTTGTTGGCAAGCACCCATGCCAGGGCGAGATAGAGCCACTTGCCCTGGATCTCATTGGGTTCCTGCCTTGGCTCAGCGTTGGCAAGTGCTTCCACGTACCTTCGAATCGCTACTGCTTTGCTCTGGCTCGCCAGGTCAGCTAGCGCCGGCGTCGGTCGATCCTCCCTGCTGACGTGATCGAAAGCCATCTCGATTGGCATCTCAGATGAGGTTAGTTCGCCGTCCAGACCAAACAGCGCTTCGCGCCAACTCAACTGCGTTCTGCTCCGAATGAAATTATAGGGGATGCTTAGCCTAACTACAGGTTGTCCGGAAATTCGGGGCGGTTTCGGCGCTGACTCGCAGTGCTGCGAGCGTAAATCCGCAAGCGAGATCGATCGCTTACGCCCCGGGATCGACAACCCCGTCGACCTGTGGCACCAGCGGCGTGGTGA
>JBGART010000015.1:0-164684 GCA_044230055.1 Myxococcaceae bacterium
CTCCAGCCGGACGGCGGGCTCAGCATCGCCCAGCAGCTGCTCTGCCACCTGAATGGCCGCGGGCGAGGTGCGGTGCTCCGCCCCGAGCACGCTCAACAGGCGGACGCGCACGGTGGCCTCTGGCTCCGTCAAGAGGTTCTTGCACAGTCGCTCCTCGACGGTTGTTGCGCTCAAGGCCTGCGCGGTGCGGACGCAGCGCTTCACCGCAGCGACCAGCTGCTTCGCGGTCGGGTTCTGCAGCGCGACCGAGAGGGTGCCGCCCGAGATGTAGCTGCGCTCGGTCATCACCAGTCGCACCTGCTTGCGCGCATCCGCGCTCAGCATGGCCAGCGCGGGGCCCTCGGGTCCGGTCACCTGCACTGCGGCGTCGAAGTCCGTGTCTCCGGTCCAGACCTCCTTCTCTTTGGGTACCCCGAAGGTTTCGATCTTCGTTTGCCGGGCGGCGGCTTCAACCGTCAGCGCGCGAAACGCGTTGGGGCCGTCCAGCTCGCAACGGATCAGGGTGTCGCCGCCGGCGCCGACGACGAAGCTCACGAAGACGCCGTCGTAACGCCCGACGACCGACCGGCTGTCACGGCTCTCGCTCTCTTCCAGGTGCAGCATCGCGGACGCTTGCGTCCAAGCGACAGCGCGAGCCCGCGTCCGGTGGATTCGCCGGCCTATCAGGAAGCCGAACACGAACAGGAGCGGCAGCCCGAGGATGACGGATTGCACCGCGCTTTAGCTGCGCGCGTTCAGGTAGAGCGCGGCCTGATGGGCGACGTAGTGGAGCAGGCCCAGCTCGTGCTCGCTGAAGACGGGGCTGCCCTTCTTGTTGAGCAGCTGCATACAGCCGAACGTGCGGCCGTGCGAGATGACCGGGCTGCAGAGGACAGAGCGGGTCTCGAAGTTCACCTTCTCGCTCACCGCGGCGTAGTAGCGCGGATCCTTCTGCACGTCAGAGAGGGCCAGCGACACGCCCTCGGTGGCGCAGAAGCCGACGATGCCGGTCCCGGCGGGGACGACAATCTTGGCCTGAAGAATCTCCTGCGCGCGCGGCCCTCGGACGGCGACGAAGCTCAAGTCTCCGCTGCCTGCGTCCGCCGCGTAGACGGAGCCGGCCTCTGCGGGGACCTTCTCCAGCGCGAGGTCGAGCAGGAAGTACAGCGCGCTCTGCTGGCTGTCCTTCGTGTAGACCTCCTGCACGCGTTCGAAGACGTCGGCCAGCATGTCCTCGAGGTCGACCTTCTTGTCCTTGCGCGGCTTGGGGCGGCCGATGGGGCCGGCGATGGGCGAGGCCGGCTTCTCCAGCTCGATGACCGACTGCGCCTCGTGCACCTTGAGCGGGCGGTGTCCGCCGCGCGGCAGCGGTTCTGACCGCAGCGTGTCCGAGCGCATGGGAGTGCCCTCGGCGTTGAACGCGAGGCCCACTCCGCCGCCGCCCACGCCGCGCGGGCTGACCTCGGAGACCGTGGCCAGGACGACTGCGGGATCCAGCTTGGCCTGCGGAGGCGCCGGCGTCTTCGGACGCTCCGTCGCCGGCTGCTCCGCCATCGCGCCAGCGAACGGACCGTTGCTGCCGTCCGGCGGCGTGTGGAAGGTGCTGGGGAGCGGCTGCAGCGGCTTCAAGTCGAGGACCGTGCGCGCGTCGTGCGGGCTGACAGCGCCGGCGCCGTTCTCTGGCCGACGTTCGGGGGCGCGCTTGACCTGGAGGCCGGCGACCTCTGCGTCGGTGAGCTCCCGGATGCGGAAGACGCGGCCGCTTTGGGACTCGGTCACGTGGACGGAGTTGTCGTCCTGGATGTCGACGAGGACGTTCTGCACGGACGAGCCTTGCTCGCCGAGCTTCTGCATTCCCGTCTTGAGCGCTGCCATCCAGTTGGTGGCATCAACGCGGAGGGTGACGTTGATGTCCTGCTCACCCGGGATGTGCACCTCGAACTTGGGCATAGGCGTCTGGGCTACCAATTCGTTTTCACTGCGTCAACGAATCCTCCCTCTGCTAAGAACCTTGCGCCATGGCTGAGCAGAAGGGGCTGGGCTCGAAGATTTTAGGCATCTTCGTCGAGAACGCCGAGAAGCCTGAAGGCGCCGACGAGGTCACCTCCGACGGAGGTGAGAAATCCGCCGCTGACATCGTCGCGGAGCTGGCCGGACAAGCAGGTGCTCCGCGAGCGCCGGGTGTGGGCGGAAAGGCGCAACCCACCGTTGCCGCGCCGCCGCCCTCGCTCAAGCTGGACAAGCTCCCCACGCAAGGCGCAGTGGGCGACTTCGACGCCATCTTCCGCGACGCGGGCATGGACGCCGCGGAGCTGGACCGGGTGAAGAAGGCCGAGGAGCTCTTGCGCGGCCTGCCCGACGCCACGCCCCAGGCCATCAAGAAGCAGATTGTCGAAGCGTCGCTGCGCGCCTTCGGCTTCGAGGTGGAGAAGATTGTCGCCGCCGCGCAGAACCAGAAGCGGGCGTTGGACGCCTACGTCAAGGTCAATGAGACGGCCACCGCGAAGGCCATCCAGGACGCCACCGCGCAGATTCAGCAGCTGAACGAGAAGATCGCCGGGCTGCGCACCGACATCGAGAAGCGGACCGCCAACCTGGGCGCCGTCACCCAGTCAGCCGTCGCGCGGAAGGCGGACGTGCAGAAGGTGCTCGACTTCTTCGCGGTGCCGCCGTCGCCCACGCCGTGAGGCAGGTTGCAATCGCCGTGGGCTGAACGTCGTCTGTCCCTCCTACTGTCGTCCTTTCACCCCTGTGAGGTCACCGGTCCATGAAGCTCACGCCGTTTGGAAAGCTGTTCCTGGCGCTGGTGGTAATCGGGGTCGTCGGCTTCATTGTCTTCAATAAGTACGGCGATGACCTGCGCAAGTGGTCCGGCGCCGCTCCGTCCGGTGGCGCCTCTGGCGACGCTTCGAAGGGCGGCGGGCAGGTCGGCAAGGAGGACTTCGCGCACCTCACGAACGGGCTGCAGGACGCGCCCCGCGACGGCAAGGTGGCGGTGAACAGCGGGAACACGGCGGTGGGCTCGGGCAAGCTCTCCCGGCCGCTGAAGGTGGCCATCAATACGTGGGCCGGTCACGCGCCGGGCATCGTCGCCAACGGCGGGTTCGACCCCGGCGCCGCCACGTCGCTCTACAAGAAGAAGTACGGGCTCGACGTGCAGTTCCTCCTCATCGAGGACCCGGTGGCCAAGCTGAACGCCTTCATCAAGGGCGATGTCGACGTCATGTGGGACACGGTCGACAACTGGGCCAACGAGGCGTCCAAGCTGGCGGAGCAGGGGTTCGCGGCGAAGTCGATTCTGCAGCAGGACTGGAGCCGCGGCGGCGACGGTATCGTGTCGCTGAAGGACATCACCTCCATCGAGGGTTTGAAGGGCAAGAAGATTGCGACCACGCGCTTCACGCCGTCTCACTTCTTCCTCCTTTATATGTTGGCGCAGTCCGGCCTCTCCACGGAGGACCGGAACGAGATTGAGCGGAACCTGGTCTACACGGACGAGGCGCCCAAGGCGGCGGCGGCGTTCAAGGCCAAGCGGGTGGACGCGGCGGTGACCTGGGAGCCGGACCTCTCTGGCGCGGTGGCGGCCCGTGAGAACGAAGCGCACATCCTCGTCTCCACCACTGCGGCGACGCACGTCATCGCGGACACGCTGGTGGCGCGTCAGCAGGTGATTGATGAGGCGCCGAAGTCCCTTCAAGACTTCGTGGCCGGTTGGTTCGACGGCATCTCGGTGATGGGTGAGGACCCGAAGGGCACCAACGCCATCGTCGGCAAGGCGCTCAAGCTCTCGGAGGACGACGTCTCTGGGATGCTCTCCGGGTTGAAGCTCACGCCCTTCGCGGACAACGCGGTCTTCTACGGCCTCGGCGGCAACAAGCCGTACTTCAACCAGCTGTTCGACGCGGCCTTCATCATCTGGAGGAAGAAGGGCGTGGTGAGCAAGGCGGTGGACGCGAAGGACTACTTTGACTCGCGCTTCGTCGCCGCGCTGGCGGACCAGTACAAGGGCCAGAGCGTGTCGGACGGGTTCGCGTTCAAGGAGAAGCCCAAGGTCTCCGACCGCGCCATCGTCAACAAGAGCCTGTCCATCCACTTCACCACCAACTCGGATGAGATCATGCCCGGCAGCTACTTCACGCTGGATACGCTGGGCGACACGATGATGGCCTTCGGCAACACGTACCTGCAGGTGGAAGGCAACACCGACGCGCGCGGCTCCGCGGGGGCGAACAAGACGCTCTCGCAGCGGCGGGCCGAGTCGGTGAAGCGCTACCTGGTGAAGAACTTCAACATCCCGGAGGAGCGGTTCGTGGCGGTGGGACGGGGCTCGGAGAACCCCATTGCGCCGAACACCACCGAGGACGGCCGGGCGCTGAACCGCCGCACGGACATCAAGGTCGTCCTGAACGCGCAATGACGGAAGCCCCTGCGGCCACACCTGCGGCGCCCAAGCCGCCCCCGCCTGCCAGCCCTGTCCGCAAGGCGGGGCCCAAGCGTTCCCTCTGGGCGCTGCGCACGCCCATCCCGCAGTCCACCGGACGGCTCCTCGGCGCGGCGTCCATCGGCACGCTGCTCCTGGCCTGGTGCATCTGCAGCTACGTCACGGTGGACGCCACCCGCGTCTGCCCGCCGGGCCTCTCGTGCGTGGAGGGCCTGTGCCAGGGGGCGGAGAACGTCCTGCGCTGCGACTTGAGCGCGGTGCGCAAGCCGCTGCTCTCGCACTTCTTCCTGCCGCCGCCGGACGAGGTCGTGAAGTCGCTGCTGTACCTCATCTTCCAGCAGGGGCTGTTCGGCTCGGTGTGGATGAGCATCCAGCGCATTGCCATTGCGCTTGGGCTGGCCATCGCCGTCGCCTTCCCGCTGGGCATCCTGATGGGGTCTTTCGAGACGGTGAACCGCATCTTCGACCCGGTGATGGCGCCCATGCGCTACCTGCCCATCACCGCCTTCATCCCGCTGCTCATCCTGTGGTTCGGCATCGACGAGTCCCAGAAGATTGCCTTCCTCTTCCTGGGGACCTTCGTCTACCTGCTGCCCGCCGTGGTGGACTCCATCCGCGCGGTGCCCGAGGAGCTGGTGCAGACCGCGTACACGCTGGGCGCGTCCAAGCCGCAGGTCATCACCACCGTGCTCATCCCGTCCGCGCTGCCACGCATCTTCGATGCGTTCCGCGTCCTCAACGCCATCGCGTGGACGTACATCATCCTCGCGGAGATGACGAACGCGCGGGTGGGGATTGGGTACATCCTGCAGCTCGCGCAGCAGCACACGAAGCCGGCGTGGTCGTTTGCCGGCATCCTCGTGGTGGGCGTGATTGGCATCCTCACGGACCTGATGATTGTCGGCCTCAACCGGCTGCTCTTCCGATGGAGAGAGCAAGATGCCTGAGGGCCTGTCGAACGGGACGCCCCCGAAGCTGGAGCTGACGGACGTCCACATCAGCTACACGGACCGGAAGGGCAAGCACGTCCACGCGGTGGACGGCGTGAACCTCACGGTGACGAACAAGCAGGGCATCGGCGAGCTGGCGGTGTTCCTCGGCCCGTCCGGGTGCGGGAAGAGCACGGTGCTCAAGGCCATCGCCGGGTTGATTGAGCCGGACGCGGGCAGCATCCTCATCGACGGCGCGAGCGTGGTGGGCAAGGGCCCCAGCCGCGACCGCGGAATGGTGTTCCAGAGCTACACGTCGTTCGGCTGGCTCACGGTCCGCAAGAACGTCGAGTACGGGCTGACGCTCCAGGGCGTCCCCGCGGAGACCCGGCGTGAGAAGGCGCTGGCCCTCATCGAACAGGTGGGGCTCAAGGACTTCGCGGACGCGTACCCGCGGCAGCTGTCAGGCGGCATGAAGCAGCGGGTGGCCATCGCCCGGACGCTCATCAACCAGCCCAAGCTGGTGCTGATGGATGAGCCCTTCGGCGCGTTGGACCCTCAGACGCGGTGGGGGATGCAGTCGCTCATCCTCGATGTCATCAAGAAGCAGGACAACACCGTCCTCTTTGTCACCCACGACATCAGCGAAGCCGTGTTCCTGGCGGACGTCATCTTCATCCTGTCGCACCGCCCGGCGCGGGTGCTCCACCGGATTGAGGTGCCCTACTTCGCGGAGCGGGACCCGGCGCTCAAGCAGAGCGCGAAGTTCAAGCAGGTGGAGAACCACGTGCTGGAGCTGCTTCACTCTCTGGAAGTGCACGGGAACCTGCGCATGGGGCTGTGATGGCTTCCGAGAAGCCCAGCTACCTCAAGGCCGCGCTGCTCAACGTGTACAACCTCGCCCTCCTGGGCGGGGCGACGGCGATGAGCGTCGGCACCGGGGACTACCTGCCGCTCGTCCTGGCGGCGGGGGCGGAGGCGCTTTGGCTCTTGTTCGGGCCGGACTTGAAGCCGTTTCAGCGGGCGGTGGACCGTTCATTCCGGGAGGAGCGGGAGAAGGCGGACCGCGCGCGGGTGGCCAAGCTGATGGAGGCTCTGCCGGAGCGCGAGTGGCAGCGCGCGCACGCGCTGGATGAGCTGCGCAAGGAGATTGAGCGGGACATGCAGCACAACCCGTCCTTTCAGGCCATCCTGATGCAGACGGAAATAGACAAGCTGTCGCAGCTGCACCAGTCGTTTGTCTCGCTGGCGTCCGCGTGCGTGAGGGCGGAGACGTACCTCTCGGCGATGGATCCGCGCGAACTGGCCAAGCAGATTGAGATTCAGCGGGGCGTCGAGAAGAACATGAAGGACCCC
Source organism: Myxococcaceae bacterium (assembly GCA_044230055.1). GTDB lineage: Bacteria > Myxococcota > Myxococcia > Myxococcales > Myxococcaceae > JBGART01. The sequence continues at coordinate 6,706 of JBGART010000015.1, forward strand.
ACCGTGCAGGACATCGCGCGGAAGAACATCCAGGTGCTGGAACGCCGGCAGGAGACCATCGGAGAGATTCAGAACTTCCTCGCCCGCGCGAGGGGGCAGATGAACCTCATCGAGAACTCGGTGCGTCTGCTGCGCGACCAGGTCCTCACCATGGCCAGCCCGGATCAACTCGGGGACCAGCTGGATGACCTCATCACCGGCGTGGACGCCATCCAGGCCTCCGCCCGGGAGCACGAGGCCATCCTGTCGAAGATTGAGGCGGAGCCCGTCCCCGCCGTCTCACCCGTCGGCGCGCCAGAGGACCCCGTCTCCGGGGGCCGGGGCCGCGTCCGGAGCTAGTGCTTCGACCGCGGTGTCTCCCCTCCCGATTGCTCACAAATCTTCGCCGTCGGATGGCGGGGCGGAGTCGAGAGGCGGCGGGTTGCGGGTTGCGGGTTGCGGGGAATGGTGTCTCGGGTTGCGGGCTGCGGGTTGCGGGGAATGGTGTCTCGGGTTGCGGGCTGCGGGCTGCGGGCTTCGGGGAGCGGTGTCTCGGGTAGGGGTACGGAGTACGCGTTCGCGTTCGCGTTCGCCTTCGTTCACGGGTAGGGGTTCGGGTTCGGGTAGGGGTAGGGGTTCGGGTTCGGGCACGGGCAGCCGGTCACGGGCCAAATCGCTACGAGGGGCAACCCCTTCAGGTCGGCGGCCGGACGCGCCGTGCGCGGTGTCCCGAACCCGAACCCCTGCCCGGGCCCGTACCCGTGAACGAAGGCGAACGCGAACGCGAACGCGTGCTCCGTACCCCTACCCGAGACATCGCAGCCCGCAGCCCGCAGCCCGCAGCCCGCAGCCCGCAGCCCGCAGCCCGCAGCCCGCAGCCCGAGACACCATTCCCCGCAGCCCGCCCCCCGCAACCCGCCGCCTCTCGACTCCGCCCCGCTGCGCAGCGCCACGCTCGACCCGAACAGGGTTGCAGGTGGAATCAGTTCGTTTGCGGAGCACTAGAAGGCGAAGCCCGCGGACACACCCAGCATCACGGCGAGCGGGGCGTAGCCGGCGGGGTTATTGGCGAAGCCTTCGAGCGCGAGGTCCGCGTTGAGGCGCAGGCGGCGCAGGAGGGCCACCTCCAGCCCGACGGCTCCCCGGATGCCGACGGCGGGCGCGAAGAGGGTGGCGCCCGCACTGGCCCAGGGGCGGAGGATTCCGAAGGTCCACGGATGCACGCGCACCTCTCCTCGCACGCCGATGGGCGAGGTGAGCAGCACCGTCACGGTCCCGCCTATCCACTCGGCGTCCGCCTGCACCGTGGGGCCCACGGTGGCGCCTACCCCTGCGACGTCCACGTCCGTGCGCAGGCCCACCACGAAGGGCGCGAACGGTCCACTGGGCGCGGGCTCGGCGGGCTCCCCGCTGGAGGCGGTGACGGTGGGCGCCACGCCGCGGACGGCCGCGTCCTTCCGGGTCACCTCGTGCAGCGCCTCTGGGATGACGTCCAGCAGCGCGTCCAGGTTGCGGACGCGGCGGCCCACGCGGCCCACCGCTCGCCCTGTCCGGGCGTCGACCAGCGAGAGGTTGAGGAGCACGGAGTCGCCCACCTTGGAGACATCTCCGGTCAACAGGCGCGCGACGTTGAGCGCGCCGGCCAGCTCCGCCATGCAGGCGCTGGAGGAATCCGAGCAGCCCATCAGCTGCCGCTGGCGTTCCAGGCCGATGACCGCTTCGAGCTCAGAGGGGCCGCGCACGTCGTAGAGGTTGAGCGCTTCGAGCTGAGTCTGGGTGTACTCGGAGAGGCTCACCACCTGCGGCGGCGCGATGCCGGAGGACGCGCGGACGCCCACGAAGGCGAGGGACAGCCGCCCGGAGTCCGCCGCGGAGGCGTTGACGGCGAAAACGAGCGTCACCACTGCGACGGCCGCCTTCCGGGTGCGCCTTCGCAGCAGCGCGAGGACAAGGAGCCCGCCCAGTGGCCACAGTCCGCCTCCCGCCTGGGTGCAGCCCAGCATCCGGTAGTGCGAGCCCTGGGTGCCGCCGTCGATGGGCGGCGCGATGCCGCCTCCATCGGAGCTCCCTGCGTCCGTGCCGCCGCCCGCATCCACCGGGGTGCCGGAGTCTGTCCCCTGGCCGGCGTCCAGCACCCCCGCGTCCGTTTGCACGCCGGCATCCACCACCCCCGCGTCGGTCCCGGCGTCGAGGCCGGCATCGCTCCCCGCATCGGTGCCTGCGTCGACGTTGAGGCAGGCGATGGTGGCGCAGCACTGGTTGTTCACGCAGGCGCCGCTCAGGCAGTCGCCGTGGCCGCTGCAGGCTGCGCCGGCGTCCGGGATGAACCGGAGCTTCTTGCTGTGGAGGGCCAGCTCTCCTCCACCTCGCAGGTACGTCAGCATCAGGTCCCCGGTGGGGCCCGCGGCTTCATCGTGGGCGTAGACGTGCGGTAGCTGTCCTCCGTCGAGCCCGGGCGGGGTGGTGAGCGCGCCCAGCTGCGTCACCTCCAGCTTCGTCCCGTTGGAGGTGGCGATGGCGCCGAAGAGCTCGTTGGTGGCGCCCGCCTGGGCAATCCAGGTGATGATGAACCCGGTGTAGAAGTCGCGCGGCCGCACCGAGGGGGCTTGCGGAAAGCCGCTGGTGATGACGACGGGCACCGCGTCCAGCGGCGTCCCGGTGGCGTCGAAGCGGCGGGCGTTGAGGTCATATCCGCCGTCCGGCTTCAGCTGCATCCAGGCGGCCAGGTACACCGGGTAGACGTGGGCGACTTCCGCGAAGTCCAGGGTCGTCGCGTCGCCGGAAAGCGCCAGCTCGCTCCCGGTGGGCAGGCCGGTGCCGCCGCTGACGAACCGCCCGCTGATGCGCGAGGTGTTGCCGTTGTTGAACGAGTTCCGCGCGACGACCAGGTAGCCGCCGCTGCCGAAGGTGACGCGAGCACCGTCGAACCAGTGGCCGCCGTCCGAGGTGAAGATGGGGAAGGTGCTCCCGAGCTGCGCGCCGCCGTTGGTGAACCGGCCCACCACCTGCTGCTGCGGCGAGTTCTCCCAGACGGTCAGCGTCTGCGAGCCGCCGCCCAGCGCGTGCCGGACGCGGCCGTCGCCGTAGTAGGGCATCATCCCGGCGTCCACCGCCTGGAAGCTGCTGGTGACCTGCGTGAAGAAGAGCCCGCCGTCCGCGAGCTCCGAGTTGTCGTAGTGCCGCGCCACCACCAGGAACGCGTTCCCGCCGCTGCTGAGCGGGATGACCTGCGGCTCGCCGGGGGCGTTGTCGTCGTAGGGCGAGGTCGAGAGCAGAATTTGGTTGCCCACCCGCTGGCCTTGAGCGTCCAGCCGGTAGCCGAGGCACTGGCCCGCGTAGAGCACGGTCGCCAGGTAGGCGTTCGAACTCGAGCTGTACGCCGTGCTGATGGAGTAGGCGCCGGTGGCGACGTACGTCTCAGGGCCGCTCAGGAGCGCCTGGCGGGCGCTGCGCAGCGGCTCCTCGGGTGGGTCGGCGCAGGCGGACAGCAGCGCCAGTGCAACGGCCACGACACCGGGTTTTTGCATGCCGCGAATGCTAGCGCTTTCGCCCGCGCGCTCGAGGGCGCCTGCGGGCCCAGGTTTCGCGCGCCGGACCCACCCTGGCAGACAGCGTCGCAGTTAGAGCGTCTTGAGGACGCGCGCCCGCATCTGCTCTTCGCGCTTCTTGCCGCGCTCCATCGCCTTGCGCCGCTCCTCCTCGCGGGAGCGCGGCGGGCCGTGGACGTGGAGATGGTCAAAAAGCCTGAACGTCGCCTGCGCCACCTGCTCCACCGCTTCGTCGAATGCCTTCTGGTTGGCCTTCGACGGGGCGTTCATCCCGGAGAGCTTGCGCACGTACTGCAGCGCCGACGCGTGAACCTCTTCCGGCGTGGCGGGGGGTTCGAAGTGGTGCAGGGTCTTGATGTTTCGACACATGGCGCCTTCGTACCCCACGCCCGGTTCGGGTGTCAGCAGGCCGAGCCGTCAGGGCTTTTTCGGCGCATCGAACTTTCCTGAGAGGGCTTCCTTGATGTCTCGGTCGTAGCTGACGCGGCCGGTGGCAATCTCCCGGAGCGCCAGCACCGCGGGCTTGTTCTTGGAGACCTCGGTCACCGGCCGGGCGCCGGCGATGAGCTGGCGGGCGCGCTTGACCCCCAGCAGGACGAGGGCGAAGCGGTTGTCTACGTGCTCAGTGCAGTCCTCTACCGTGATGCGGGCCATGTGCGCGTTCCAGCCAGGTCGATGGGGAGGTGGCGCGCAGAGAGGAGGAGAGCCCGGACGGCACAGGTTGGCAGGGACGACCACTTCCCCTGCGCCTTGCGGCCACCCTACGTGGTCACGTCCCGAATAGCGAGCCGCGCCTTCGAGGCGGCCTAGTCGCTCACCAGCCGGGTGCCGTCGTTCCAGAACAGCGGCACGTTGTAGCGGCTGGAGAACGCGCGGAGGTTGCTGGCGTTGCCGCCGCGCCGGGCGGAGTCCGGGGCGACGATGCGTGCGACATCCTTCTCGAACTCCACGGGCCCGTGGATCTGCGCCTCGATGTAGGAGTGGCTTCCCGTCGGAGGGATGCTCTTGCCCAGCACGTGGCGGACGATGTTGGTCATGCCGTGGGTCGACACCAGCGTCTGGGCGAAGAAGTCCGCGGTGCCCATCATGTCCCCCATCGACCCGGTGGAGTTGGTGGGGGTGAACGTGGAGCGCAGCTTGACCTCGGGTCGGAGGACCAGGAACGAGGTGCCGTAGGACGAGGCGCCCGGCACGTTGAGCCCCTCTGCGTTGAGGGTGCCGTACTTCGGGCGCTCCTCGGCGACGAACGGGCTGAAGCCGTAGATGCCGCCGGAGAGCGCGCTCTCCTTCCCGGCGCGGTAGTCCCCTGATGAGGGGACGGTGCGCGAGATCTCGAAGGTGTTCTTGTAGGTCGGGCTGCTGAGGAAAGAGAACCCGTGCGGCGAAAGGGAACGGTTCGGGTCGAAGTAGATCTGGATCTCCGCCTGATCTCGGATGTAGTCGAGCAGCTGGTAGACCTCCCTTTTCGTGAGGCCCTGCTTTTGGGCCTGCGCCACGAGCGAGGGGAGCATCCTGTCGTGGTTGATCCGGGCCCGGTCGCGCGCGGCGGTGACGGCCTTGAGCTGGACGGGGCTCAGCAGGGAGAAGGCGTCCGCCTGCGCCTTCTTCTTGGCCGCCGCCGGCCGCGCCTTGACCAGGCTCTCGAACGACTTGCGTTTTCCGCCGGCGCGCTCGGCCTCCATCGCGAACTTGAGCTGTGAGTCGATGTCCAGGTCGCTGGCGCCGGACTCGCGGAGCGTCCGGGTGGCCCGGCGCAGGTACTCCAGCGAGTCCAGTCGCAGGGTCATGACCCGGTGCAGGTCTGGATCGTCCGCGACGGCCTCCAGCAGCTGGGTGCGGGACCGCAGGGCGCGGTCCATCTGGCGCAGGATGGCGTCCCAGCTGGCGCCCGCGAAGACGGCCGCAGCGCCCGCGTTCCGCCGGTCCCGCAGCGTCCAGAGCGCCATCGGGATGCCGTCGAAAGGCGTGGACTTAAGCTCCCCGCGCACGCGGTAGCGCAGCGCGCCAGGCGTCCGCACCACCCAGCTCTCCAGCGGCGCGCCGGACGGGGCGCGGACCCGCACGTCGTCCTCTGAAAAAACGTTCCAGTGCTCCAGCAGGGCGTGGGCGACGAGCTCTGACTGGCCCTGGCGCACCAGGTCCGGCCCGAGAGACCGGTCCGCGAGCGCGTGCCGCACGTCGCGCCCGCCGTTGATGGCCTTCGCCAGCTTCACCACGTTGCCCGGCGTGCGGGAGTCCGGATAGCCGCGCGAATCCGGCACCTTGACGCCGAGGATGCGGTAGAGGCGATCCGCGCGCAGCTGCTCGGCGGCGTGACCGGGCGCGCGTCCCGGAGTCAAGGCGAACTGGTTTCCCTTGTCGTCCTCGAGCAGCCGGCTCCCCGGGATCTTCTTCAGGCTCGCGAGGGTGCTGGGGAAGCCGGAGAGGTCGTTCCCGAAGCGCGCGTCAAGCCGGTAGAGCGTGTCCGCGGCTGACTTCGCGGGAGAGACCTCGAACGAGGACCCATCGGTGCGGGGGGGATGCGCGCCGGCCACGGCTCCCGTGGTGCGTCCGGACGCGTTCGCGCCGCTGCTCGTGGTCCGCGCGGCCCGCGCGGCGGAGCCAGACGCGCGCGTGGCGTCAGCGACGCTCATCTGTTGGCTCCAGGGGGTGGGACTGGCGGAAGCACATCAGGGGGCACAGGCTTTATCGGCCCGGCCCACCCGTCGGTTTCGGCTCAACGCCCCGGTCTGCGGCCGGCAGCAACCGTTCTCAGGCTCTCGGAAGACGGCTACCGGCCTGAGACCGGCTCAGTCACTGCTCCGCGATGTTGAACTCCGTCCGCCGGTTCTCCGCGCGCCCCGAGGCCGTGGCGTTGGAGGCGATGGGCTGCGTCTCGCCAAAGCCCACGGCCAGCATCCGCGCGGGGTCTACCCGCCGCTTCACCAGCTCCGCCATCACCGAGTTGGCCCGGTTCTGCGAGAGCTTCAGGTTCGCCGCGTCCGCGCCCACCGAATCCGTATGGCCTTCGATGCGGATCTTCTTGATCTGCGGGTTGTCCTCCAGCGCGCGGCCGACGTCGTCGAGGATGGCGAAGCTCTCCTTGCCGACAATCTTCGCGGAGCCGGTCTTGAACTTGATCTGCTGTTTGATCTCAATCCGGTCCTTCTTGACGACCACCATCTTGTACTTCTTCGGGCAGCCCTGCTCCTCCTTGACCCCGTACTCCTCGGGGCACTTGTCGGAGCGGTCCACCACGCCGTCGCCGTCCTTGTCCGTATCCGCGCAGCCCTGATTCTCGGGCGACCCGGCCACGGTGGGGCACTTGTCCTGCGCGTCCGGCACGCCGTCGTTGTCGTTGTCGAGGTCCGGGCAGCCGTCGTCGTCCTGGAAGCCGTCCTTGTCCTCCGGCTCCTCCGGGCACTTGTCCTTGTCGTCGTTCAGCCCGTCGCCGTCCTTGTCGGTCACCGGGCAGCCCAAATTCTGGATGGGGCCGGCTTCGTTCGGGCACTTGTCCTTGGAGTCCAGGAGCCCGTCGTTGTCGTTGTCGAGGTCCGGGCAGCCGTCGTCGTCCTGGAAGCCGTCCTTGTCTTCGGGCTGGTCCACGCACTTGTCGAGCGGGTCCACCACGCCGTCGCCGTCGCGGTCCTTCGGCGCGTCCTCGGGGCAGCCCTGGTTCGACAGCGGCCCCGGCTGCAGCGCGCACAGATCATTGCCATCCAGCACGCCGTCGTTGTCGTTGTCCGGCTCCGGGCAGCCGTCCTCGTCCTGGAAGCCGTCCTTGTCCTCCGGCGCGTCCAGGCACTTGTCGTCCTTGTCCGGCACGCCGTCGCCGTCGGAGTCCGTCTCTTCAATCCGGACCACCACCGGCTTGTCCCCGCTCTGCTTCACCAGCACCTGCTTGGGGCCGCAGTCGCGGGAGAGGGTGAGCGCCTTCTTCACCGACACATCCGCGTCGCGCACGTGTTCGTTCGCACGGGAGCTGTTGCCCTGGGAGAGCTCGCCCATCGCGAAGTCCAGAGACGCCTCCGCGGTCGCCAGCTGCACCGGCGCGCAGCGCAGCGCGCCGCCTCGCCGCGCTCTTTCGACGTCGGCGCGGATGACCTCGGCCTCCGCGCGGATTTTGCCGCCGCTCACGCAGCCCCAGGTCGCGGAGGTCACAGCTGCCAGCAGGGTGAGGGAGAGCAGTCGGGGCATGTTCACCTGTCGGTCTTCACTGCGCCCATGGCCTTCTCGCGCGCCTCGTTGGCGTACTTCGAAGCCTTCTGCGCGAACTCCACGCCGGCCTCGAAGTCCGAGTAGCCCACCTCTTCGCGCGCCTTGCGGATGTAGAGGTTGGCGCTGGTCCACTCGTAGGGCGCGTAGCTCTCCGCGCCCGCCGTCTTCGCCGCCTGGATTTGCACCTCGGCGTCGAGCAGATAGGCCGTGGACTGGATGGGGCCGCAGCCGGACCCGACGCCGGCGACCACCGCGAGGACCGCCAGGAGACGTCGCATGCGCGAACTCCGAGAAGGGAGCAAAAGGCGTAGCAGCCTGCCCCAAGAGCGTCAAGAATTTGGCCCTTTGGTTACGCGGAGATAGCAGGCTTCGTGCGGGCGGGTAGACTTTCCACCTCCTCGTGCGCCGCGCCCTCGTTTTCCTGGCTGTGCTGTGCCCCATCGCCGCGACCGCCGGCTGGGAGGCGGAGCGCCGTTTGAAGCGGCGCAGCGAGGTGGAGCAGCTGGTCGGGCAGATTGCTTCAGGCCGCGACGTTCAGGCCGCCATCTCGAAAATCGCCTTCCTGGACGAGCCGGACTACGCCGCCCGCCGGCTGGTCGAACGGCTGCAGGGCGAGGTGGAGGACCCGGCCCGCCGCGACCTCGCCATGGCGCTGGCGCAGATCAAGGCGCGGATGGCGGAGCCGGTGCTCATCGAGCTCACGCGCGACCGCGACGCCTCGGTCAGGATGAGCGCTGCCCAGGGGCTGGGCCGCCTCCGGAGCCGCGCCGCGGAGCCGCTGTTGCCGCTGCTCTCCGACAGCTCGATGGCGGTGCGGCGGGAGGCGGCGAAGGCGCTGGGGTACACCGGCGAGGAGCGCGCCGGAAAAATCCTCATCGACGTGGCGCGGCGCGAGGTGGAGCCGGAGGTGCGCGCGGCCATGCTGGCCGCTGCGGGCGGTGCGGGAGACCGGAGGCAGGTTCCCGCGCTCGAGGGCTTCCTGCGCCACTCCTCTGAGAGCGCGCGCTACGCCGCTGCCCAGGGGCTCTGCCGGCTGGGCGCCTCCCGCGGGCTGGCGTTCGTCTCACTGAGGCTGGCCTCCGAGGACCGGTCTGAACGGCGCCGCGCCCTGGACCTCCTGGAGGAGGTGCCGCTCAAAGTCGCCGGGCCGCTTTTGCGCCCTCTGCTCAGCGACAAGGACCCCGCGCTCGCCGCCTCCAGCGCGCGCCTGCTCCACCTGGCCGGCGAGAAGAAGATGCTGGAGTGGTTGGTGGTGGGCTCCTTTCAGGCCACGGGTGAGGCCAAGCTGGCCTTCGAAGATCAGCTGGAGCTGCTCCATCTGACCGACGAGCAGCGGGCGAAAATCCTCGTCGCCGCCGGGCTGGTAAAGCGGGTGAGCCGATGAGCCCGGCCGGCCTCTTGTCCCTCGTCCTCGCCGCGCTCACCCCGGACGCGGGGACGACGGCGCACTGGGCCAGCGTCTCCGACGCCCAGCGCTGGGAGGAGCTGGCCGCCGCGGCAAGCCGTCCGCTGCCGGAGCGGCTGCTCTTGGCGTCCGAAGGGTTCCTCGGCACGCCGTACGTGGTGTCGCCGCTGGGCGAAGGGGAGGGCCCGGACCCGGACCCGCTCTACCGGTTTGACGCGGTGGATTGCCTCACCTTTGTGGAGGAGACCCTCGCGCTGGCGCTCTCGCGCTCCGCCGAGCAGTTCCCGCCGCTGATGGACACCCTGCGCTACCAGACCGGGCGCAGCTACGAGGAGCGCAACCACCTGATGGAGGCGCAGTGGCTCCCCTCCAACGTGCGCAAGGGGTTCCTCGAAGACGTCACCCGGCACTACGGCGGGGCGGACACCGTGGTCACCTACAAGGTCCTTTCCGACCGCAACTGGAGCTCCAAGTCGTCACAGGAGCTGAAGCTGCCGCCGGAGCGCCAGGTGAAGGGGAAGTTCGCGCTGAGCATGATTCCCCTCGAGAAGGTGCTTGCGCACGCACGCGCCGTCCCCTCGGGGACGCTGCTGGTGGTCATCCGCGCAGACCTCCCGCTCAAGGCCACGCGCGTCACCCACGTGGGCTTCGTCGTGCAGAAGGGCAAGCGGACCTACCTGCGCCACGCCGCCCGAAGCTTCGCGCGAACGGTCGATGAGGACCTGGAGAGCTTCCTGCTCAGAAATTCCCGGTACGGAAAATGGAAGGTCGACGGGGTGAGCCTGTACGCCGTCAGAGAACCGTCGGGCTGAGCGCACAGCGCGGGCTGGCACCCCCGCTCGATCCTCGAGCAAGCTGCTGATCGCGGGCGCGCTGGTTAAGCTCGTCTCGTCAGGAGGAGGCCGCGCATGAAAGTGCTGGTGAAGGGCGTTCACGTGAAGCTGACCAAGGGGCTCAAGGCGTACGTGCAGGAGCACCTGGTCGAACCCATCGAACACTTCTACAACGACGAGGCGGCGGAGCTGGAAGTCCACCTGTGCGACAACAACGGGCCCAAGGGCGGGGAGGACCGGGAGTGCCGGGTCACCATCCGGATGCCCGCCTCGGCGGCCATCCACATCACGGAGACCACCGACAGCCTGCACAAGTCCATTGACCTGGTGCGTGACCGCATCTCGCGGGTGGCCAAGCGGGAGATCCAGAAGAAGCGGCGACTTGCCACCCGTCCGCAGAAGCCGGGAAAGGTGCTCCGTCAGGAGACAGAGGAGGACCTGGCCGAGCTGTAAGCCCGGCAAAGGCCAATTCCTTGCGGGTCGGAAACGCCTGACGCTATAAGTGCCTGTTCGCCCTAGGGAAGGGGACGGCACGGTGCGACTCAAGTTTCTGCTCTTCGCCCTCTTGGTGATGGGCCTGTGGATTGGCGCGCTGGCAGCGCTCTCATCCGAGTTGGGCCAGACGCTGATGGAGCAAGGCGGGCGGCAGGCGGAGCTGGCTGCCGCCGCTGCCTCGCGTTCAGCGCTGGCGCGACGCCCTGTGGTTCAAAAAGTGGCGATGAGCGCGGTGACGGACCCCGCGCTCGTCGCGGCCGCCGCGAAGTTCGCGCGGTCGCCCGACGGGCCCAAGCTCTTCGAAGCCCTCCGCACCGCAGCGGCTGCGGCCGCGCCGGATGAGCTTCGAGGCGCCCTCATCATCGCCTTCGTCGGCGAGGGCGAGCAGGTGGAGCCCCTCGTCGCGCGCGGCCCAACCGGGGAGGACAAGGTCGGAGGCCTGGACCTGCCAACCCTCGCGCGTGCCGGCGCGGACGGCGCCATCGCCTCGGTCGGCGGCGTGCAGCACCAGTTCGTCAGCGCCGCGCTGGTGACGCCTGCCCAGCCGGAGCCCAAGCGGCTGGGCGCTATCGTGGTCGGCGTGCCGCTGCTGCCGCTGCGCTTCGCAGAGGGGCTGAGCCGGGAGCTGGGGCTCATTTCGCTCAAGGTTCTTGAGGGCGGCGCGGTGGTGTCCGAAGGCGGCGTGAAGGGCGCGGTGCCCGGGGCTGAGAAGTCCGTGCTGCTGGGCCAGGTGGGCATGGTCGAGCGCGGCGGGGCGCTCAAGCTCGGCCCCATCCAGCTGCCGCTGCTGACAGATGGGGACTTCCTCGGCGGCCAGGCGGTGATGGCCATCGCCTCCCGGCAGGCGCTGCAGGGCACGCCCCACGAGGTGCTGGCAGTGGTCAGCCTGCGCCCATCGATGAAGGGGCTGGCTGAAGCGCAGCAGGTGTCGCTGCTCGCCCTGGCCGGGTTGCTGGTCCTGTCTTTTGTCTGGTCGCTCCTGATGGGCGGCGCGCAGGCTGCCGGCGCCGAGCCGGAGCCGATGACGGACCCCGCGGTCGCCGCCGCGCGCAAGGGCGAAGTCCTCAAGATTGGCTACGACGCGTCCGCCTCGCCGGCCGCCGCCGCGCTTGGGACGGTAGAGGCGCCTCCGCCGCCAGAGCCCAACCCGGACGACTTCCAGTTCGCGCCGCCGCCCGCGCCGGAGCCGGTCCCCCAGCCGCCCTCGTCGCTGGACCTCCCGCCCGTGCCGGACAGCGAGCTGCCGCCGCCGGAAGGGAGCGCGCCGCCGGACCCGTTCTCCGCGTTTGACTCGGACCGCGCCCCGACGCGCCACTACCCCACGGCGGATGACCCGTTCGGCGGCCACGAGGGGGAGGGCAACGAGGCCTACAACCCGGACGCCACGCGCGTGGCGGCGGTCTCCGATGAGCTCCTGCGCGCGAGCGTCCGTCCCAGCGCCGAAGCCGCCCCGGCCACGCCCGCTCCGTCTGCGAGGGCGCCCGTCCGCGCGCCGGCCATCTCGCCGCCCACGACGTCACCCGGGAACGGGGGTGGGGATGAGGCGCACTTCCAGGAGGTCTACCGGGACTTCGTCTCCACGCGAGAGCGCTGCGGCGAGCCTGCCGACGGGCTCACCTATGACAAGTTCGCGGCGAAGCTGAAGAAGAACCGCGAGCAGCTCATCCAGAAGTACAGCTGCCGGACCGTCCGCTTCCAGGTTTACGTGAAGGAAGGCAAGGCCGCCCTCAAGGCCACCCCCGTCAAGGACTGAGCGGCAACAGGCCTTTCCGCCCGGCGCGGCGTGCAGATTTTCCGACGGTGTGGCATTGAGGAGGTCGGATTGTCGCGCCGGGGTGGACGGGGGAGTGTGTGGGCCAAGCGCGTGTGGGAGCCGCGATGCCCATTGGAGTGTTGTCGCTGGGGAGGGAAGCGCCAAGCGCCGCGGGCCGCGAGGGTGAGCTTGCGGCCCTGCACCGCGACCACGAAGAGGCGCGCGCCGAAGGCCGGGCCCGCTTCGCCTTCGTCAAAGGACCGCCGGGAGTCGGGAAGTCCCATCTCCTGACGCTGTTCCGCCGTGCCGCCGCCGCCAGCGGTGCGCTCGTCTTCGAAGCCGGGTCCGCCCGGGAGGCGCGCCAGCCCTTCGGCCTGTTCGCCGGTCTCACCCGCGCGCTCCTGGACCACGTGAGCCACTCCGGGACCGAGGGCGCCACCGTCGCGGTGCTCTCCCGGCAGCTCGCGCCCATCCTCGGCGGCGCGCAGGTGCGGGCGGCCGACGGGCTCCAGGAGCAGCTCCGGGTGGAGCTCTACGACGCGCTGGCGGAGCTGTTTGTGCTCGCGTCGCCCGGCGCGCCCATCTACCTGCTGCCGGATTTGGACGCAGCGGACCCGGCGTCGCTGGAGCTCTTCCGCTTCCTCGCCGCCGTCGCGGGCGCCCCCGAGTCCCGCCTGAGCGGGCTCTTCGTGGGCAGCTTCCGGGACGACGCGCCGCTGCCCGCCTTGCTGAGCGAAGTCCTCACCCGGGTGAGCGCGCGCACCCTGTCGCTCTCCGGGTTGGACCTCGAGGGCATCCGCGCCTACCTCGCGCGGGACGCGGTGGCCGCGCGCCTGCACGAGGCGACCGGCGGGTTGCCCTCCGCGCTCGAGGAGCTGCTCGCCCAGCCCGCGCCGGCGCCCGTGGAGCTCTCCCTGCGCAGGGCGGAGCGGCACGGCGCGCTGGCCGCGCAGGTGCTTGGGGTGCTCGCAGTGGGCCGCGAGGCGTTGCCTGCAGCGCAGCTGGCCGGGGCTGTCGGGCGGCTGGCGCCGTTCCGGACGCCGGAGCTGGGGCCGCTGGCGGCGTTGATTGACGCGCTTGTGCGCGACCGGCTGCTCGGCGTGCGCGTGTCAGACGGAGAGCCGGTCTACCGCTTCGCCCGCGACGCGGACCAGCACGCGTTCCTCGCGGAGCTCGGCGCGGGGACGGTGGCGTACGCGCGGGCGCTCGGCGAGGAGCTGCGGGAGGCCGGGGCGCTGGTCCCGGCGGCGCAGCTGCTGCTGGAGGCGGACCCGGCAGGCCTGGGCGCCCGGACCGCCCTCGCTGCAGCGGACGCCCTCGCCGCGCGCGGCGCTCATGCGGAGGCCGCGGAGCTCTACACCCGCGCGCTGCCGCACCTGGCCGCGCCTGCACTGCGGGCGACCCATCTGCGCCTCTCCGAGCTTGCCGACGCGCAAGGCGAGCACCGGCGTGCGCTCGTCCACCTCGCACGGGCGAGGCAGCGCCCGGGCCGGAGTGGGCCGGTGGTGCGCAGCGTGGGCACCTCGCGCGGGACGACCTCTCGCGGTGGCGAGGATTCGAGCTCCAGCGGGCAACCTGCATCGGCGCAGCGGCTCGCTTCGGAGCCGGCGCGCATTGGGCTGACCTCACTTCACCTCGCCGCCTCCACCGGACGAAGCGACCGGACGTGGGGGCAGGGCGGCGCAGCAGCCCGGGTCATCTCGCCGGCACGTGCTGAGCCATCGGTTGCGGAGCCCGGCGGCCACAGCCTGAGCGACGCGGCACTTGCGCGGCGGGCCGCCCGCCACCTTTTGAAGTTGGGCCGACTGACCTTCGCGGAGCGGCTCCTGACGTTCGCGGAGAAGGCGGCGCCTTCGGAGCAAGCGGACCCCGGCGCCCTCGCGACGTGGGTGGAGTTGCTGTTCCTGCGCGGCCGTCCGGAGGAGGCTCGCGCGCTGGCGCAGGCCAAGCTGCCCCTCGTTGAGAAGGCGCACCCGCTGGAGGCCATCGCGCTGCGGAACATTGTCGGCCGAGGTCAGCTGCAGGGCGGGGAGCTGGCCCTCGCCGCGGCCGCGTTCTCGGCGAACCACGCTGCTGCCCTCGCGCTGGGCCTGCCCGCCCTCGCCGCCGAAGCGCAGGTGAACCTCGGCGTCGTCGCGCACAAGCGGGGCGAGCGCGAGCGGGCGCTCTTCTGCTACGAGGCGGCCGCGGCCGCAGGGCGCGGGCCCGTGAAGATGCGCGCGCACGCGAACTTAGGCTCGCTCTACGCGGAGTCCGGCCCGTTCGAATTGGCGCTGGACCACCTGCAGCGGGCGCTGCAGGCGTTCTCCCGCATGGGCAGCCAGCGCGACGTGGCGCAGGCGGCGTCCAACCTCGCGCGCCTCACGCTGTTCCTCGGAGAGCTGGACCGGTCGCTGGAGCTCTCGTCCTACGCGCTGCGCGTGGCCGGCGAAGTCAAAGACCCCTACCTGGAGGCCAGCGCCCTGCTGAACATCGGCAGCGCTCGGTTGGACAAGGGCGAGGCCGCCGAGGCCCGTCAAGCGCTGGAGGATGCGCGGCGCGGCTTCGAGCAGGTGGGCAGCGCTTCTTTCGCCGCCTTCGCGTCTGCCCTCAAGGCGCGCGCACACCTCGCGCTCGGCGAACGGGCGCAGGCCGCCGCGGAGCTGTCCCGGCCGGCGGTGGAGGAGGGGGCCCGCGCGCTGTCCGCCTCCGCCATCGAAGTGGAGCTGACGCGCGGCGAGCTCGCGTTGGCCCTGAGCGACTTGAGCGGCGCGGGCCGGGCGGTGGCGCGCGCGCGCGAGGCCCTACTCTCGCAGCCGGAGCTGGAGGGGCCGTTCCGCGTGCATCTGTTGGCCGGCCGGCTCCGTCAGGCTGCGGGAGACGCGCCGGGCGCGGCCGCGGAGCTGGCGCGGGCGGGCCGGCTGCTGGATGAGTTGGTGGCGCGGGTGCCGCTGGCGCACCGCCCCCGTTTCCTGGCGGTGCCTCGCCGGGCCGAAGTCCTGGCCGGCGCGCCGACAGAGCTGCGGCTGCCTCCGGTGGCCCCGGCGCCGGCCGCCGCGCCGGATGTGCTGCACGGGCTGGTGGGCCGTTCGCCCGCGCTGGCCACCGTGGTGAAGCAGCTGCCGCCCATCGCGCGCTCCTCGGCCACCGTCCTGGTGCGCGGAGAGAGCGGCACCGGCAAGGAGCTCATCGCCGACGCCATCCACCACCTCTCCGCGCGGCGCCAGATGCCGCTCGTCAAGGTGAACTGCGCGGCGATGGTGGAGGAGCTGCTCCTCTCAGAGCTCTTCGGGCATGAGCGCGGGGCGTTCACCGGCGCGGTCCGCGAGCGCAAAGGCCGCTTCGAGCTCGCCGAGGGCGGGACGCTGTTCCTCGACGAGATTGGCGACATCACGGCCAAGTGCCAGGTGGCGCTGCTGCGCGTGCTGCAGGAGCGCGAGTTTGAACGGGTGGGCGGGACGCGGACGCTCAAGGTGGATGTCCGGGTCATCTGCGCCACCAACCGCAATCTGGAAGCGCTCATCGCGCAGGGCCGGTTCCGGCAGGACCTCTACTACCGGCTCAAGGGCGTGATGCTGGAGCTGCCGCCGCTGCGCGAGCGGACGGACGACCTGCCAATGCTCGCCTCACACCTGCTGGCGAAGGTCGCCAGCGAGCGGCGGGAGCCGCCCAAGCGACTGACCGGCGAGGCGCTGGCGCTGCTGGCGCGGCACACGTGGCCCGGCAACATCCGGGAGCTGGAGAACGTGCTCGCCTCGGCGGCCATCTTCGCGGAGGGCGCCCTCATCGGCCCGGAGGCGTTCAGCCACATCGCGGAGCTGGCGCTGCCGGCACCCCCGGTGACGTTCGTTTCTTCGGAGGAGCCGGCCGTGGCTCCGCCTGCGGTGGATTCCCCGCCCACGGCGAAGGGCCCGCTCGACTACTACGCGCTGGCGCGCGGCCGCGGCCTGTCGCTCAGGGACCTGCGGCACGAGGTGGAGATGCAGTGCATCCGCCGCGCGCTGCTCGAGGCCGGCGGGAACATCAGTGAGGCAGCGCGGTTGCTGGGCGTAAAGCGGTCGCGGCTGTCGCAGATTGTCAACTCCGAGCCGGAGTTGAAGGACGTCGCCGATGGGCAGTAACTCAGGCTCGAAGGCTTTGCAGAGGTGTCGAATGATGAAGCGCGCGACCGTTGGAATGCTGGCACTCCTGCTCTGGGGCTGTGGCCCGGAGCTGGCGGACGAAGCACCTGCGCCGGGGGCGGGGCTCTCCCGCTCGCAGGCTGCGCTGGGAGCGGCGCCCGTCACACCCAGCCGCAACGGGACGGTGACGCAGCACCCGGGCGGCGGGCTGCGCGTGACGGTCTCTCCGCCGGCGCAGCCGGTGGTGGTGGACCCACTCGCCATCCCGCAGGACCCCATCCCGTGCCTGAACTCGCACCCGGACCTGCCCTCGGTTCCGCCGGGCGGCGTGAACAACCCGTAGCGCCCCCTCAGGCGCGCAGCGGCAGCACCACGCTGAAGAGGGCGCCGCGCCCCACCTCGCCGCCCACCTCGAGGCGGCCGCCGTGCTCCTGGCAGATGCGCGCGGCGATGGCCAACCCCAGGCCGGTGCCGCCCTCCTTCGTCGTGAAGTAGGGCTCGAAGATGCGGGCCCGGTCCTCGGGGCGGATGCCCGGGCCTGAGTCCTCCACTTCGAGGTGCGCGTGTCCGGCCTCGGCGCGCACGCGGACCTTGAGCGCTCCGCCTGACGGCATGGCGTCCTGCGCGTTCTTCAGGAGGTTCACCAGCACCTGGGTGAGCTGGTCCCGGTCCGCCTCCACCTGCACGCCTGGCTCCAGCGTGGGGGTGATGTAGATGCCGGGCGGCGGTGACGCGTAGAGCGAGAGCACTTGTCCCGCAAGCTCTCCCAGCTCCAGCCGCGCCAGCACCGGCTTGGGCAGGCGCGCGAAGCGGGAGAACTCGTCGACAATTCTGCGCAGCCGGTCCACCTCCTCCAGCACCGCCCCCGCGCTCTCCTGGAACAGCTCCGGGAAGCGCGGGCTGTGGCTCTGGTTGGCGGCCATCAACGTCTCCAGCGACATCCGGATGGGCGTGAGCGGATTTTTTATTTCATGCGCCAGCCGCCGCGCCACCTCCTGCCAGGCGGCAATCCGTTCGGAGTCCACCAGCGCCTCCGTCGTCCGGCGCAGGTCCCCGGTCATCCGGTTGAAGGCGCGCACCAGTTCCCCCACCTCGCCGCCGCCCTGCTCCTCCACCTGGACCTGCAGCTCACCCTGGCCAATGCGCCGCACCCCGGCGGTCAGCGCTTCGATGGGCCGGGTGATGCGCGGCGCGAGCAGGAAGGTCACCACCACCGCGCACAGGAGCCCCACCGCCACCATCGTCGCCAGCGCGGTGAGGACGCCCCGCTCTGCGCGCAGCGCCGGCGCCTGGGAGAACTGCAGCCGCAGGCGGACCTCCGGCGACAGCTCCAGGACGCGCTCGCGCGTGGGAGGGTCTACTCCGCCCGCGGCCGCGATGACCTCCCCCTCGCCGGCGACAATCTCCACCCGCGCGGCCGTGAGGTCCGCCAGCCGGGCCGCGAGCGCGTCGTCCAGCAGGACGCCGCCCACCACCCAGATTTTGAGCTCGCCGTACTCCATGGGCTCTGCCGCGACGAAGGCCGGCCGGCCCTGCAGCAGCGTCCCGTCGCTCTTCACCTCCACCCGGACCAGCACCGCCTCCTTCGGGCGCGCCTTCGCCACCTGCGCCAGCACCGGGTCTGGATCTCCGATGCGCGCGGGCGAGTGCCCGGACGAGAGCACCGTGCCGGACTCGTCCAGCAGGGACAGCACGGTCAGCCCGCGCGCCTGCATCAAGGTCTTCGCGGCGGACATCACGCCCGCCGGGTTCTTCCGCTGCAGGAGGTCCTGCGCCACCTGCGCCAGCGCGTCACTGGCGGCGAGGTCTTCGATGGCGCGGCGGGCTTCGGTCCCGCTCTGCCGCAGCGTGGCCTGCGCGGCGGAGGAGGAGCGCTGGACCTGTCGGTTGAGCTCGTCGGAGAGCGTGTGGCGCAGGTTGCTGATGGCGGAGGGGACGACGAGGACCAGCGGGACCACCGCGAGGACCCCCAGACCGAGGATCAGCCGGGTGCGAAGGCGCATGGGGGTTAGGGGCCCTCCGCGGCGAGGAACGCGTCCGCCAGCGAGGGCAGCCCCTGGCCATCGCGCGTCAGCCCGAGCACCGGCGCGGCGCTCTGCACGGAGAGCCCCTGCGCGTAGAGCGGGATGAGGGGGAGGGTGGGCGCCAGCGCGGCCGCCCGCTCCGCCGCGCGGGCGTCCCGCGCCGCCGCGTCCGGGAGCGCGCCGATGGCCGAGAGCTCCGGTGCGAGCAGCTCCGCGCGGCCGCCTGCGTCCAGCGCCAGCGCCAGCGCCAGCGAAGGGACCGGCGGCACCAGCACCGCGTGGAGCAGCAGGTCAAAGTCGCGCGCGGCGAGGTGCGAGCGCAGCTGGGCCCGGGGCACGCCTTTGAGGGCGAGCCGGTAGCCGCGGTCCTGCAGCTTCACCTGGAGCCGTTCGGCCACCGCCCGCTGGTCCGCGCTCTGTGCGTCGAAGAGCAGCTGGAGCTGCGGCGCAGGGGAGGGCGCGCGCGGGGGTGCGGGGCGTGGGGCCGCCTCCTGCGCCATCAGCGCCGGCGGGAGCAGGCCGTGCATGGGGACGGCCGGCGCGCGGGCGAAGAAGCGGGTGAGGTCCGCCCGGTCCACCGCGGACTCCAGCGCCTGCCGCAGCGGCGCGCCTACGCGCTGGGGCTGGAAGGCCAGGTACGTGGCGTAGAGGAGCGGCCCCTCCGGCGCTGGCCGGGAGATGGGCAGCGGTGGCGCGCCGAGGACGACCTGCGCCTTCTTCAGGGTGAACTGGTGCCGGGCGGAGCGTTCATCCGCGGCCTGGATGAGCAGGCCGTCCGCGTACGGGCGGCCGTCCGGGTGGAGCGGCTGCGCGTCGAAAGAGAACGGCGTGGCGCCCGGAGAGAAGGGACCCAGGCCGAGGGGCGCGCCGTTCGCGCGAGGGACGGCGATGGCCAGCGCGGGCGAGCAGGCGGCCCGCTCCGCGTCCGGGAACGGGAAGGCCAGGGGCAGCTCCAGCGTGAGGCCGTTCGCCTTGGCGTCCTGGAGGCGCAGCGGTGCCAGCAGCGCCCGGTAGGCGGAGGTTTGCGCGCGGGTGAGGGACGCCGCCACTTCGCGAGCGGTGAGCTCCGCTCCGCCGGGCAGCCGCAGACCTGGGCGCAGCGTCAAACGGAGCAGTTGCGGCGTGGGCCGGGTGAGCTCCTGCGCCAGCACCGCCACCGGCTGGCCCTGGGCGTCCCATCGGCAGAGGCTGCTCGCCGTGGCGGAGACGAGCGTTGCTTCGGCGGGCGTGTCCGCCAGCAGCGGGTCCTGCTCCAGCGCGGGGGCTACCGCGGTGACCTTCAGCACGCCCCCGTAGCGCGCCCGCGCGGCGCCGGGCGCCGGGGCCGCGAGCAGCAGGAGGAGCAGCGCGGTTACTGCGGTTGCTGCGCGCGTCAGGGGGGCTCGCTGCTCGAGGGTCGCTGCGCGATTCATGGCGTCAGCGAGGGTTCGCCGCTGCAGGAGGATGCGGAGCAGCCGCTTCGCGCGAGTCATGGCGCCACCCTCCGGGCGACCCACAGCTCGCCGCTGCCATCTGGGAGCCAGCTGCCCAGAATCAGCTCCTGCTTGCCGTCACCATCGAGGTCCGCGCTGGTGAGCTGCAGCACGCGGCCGCGCGGCACGTCGCCCTCCCAGCGCGGCGCGCCCTCGGCGTCCTGGAGGATGCGCAGCTGTTCGGGCGCGGGGAAGAAGTGGGGGCTGGTGGTGGCGAGCTCCGCGCGGCCGTCGCCGTCGAGGTCCACCAGCGCGCTGCCGCTGCCCAGCCCGGTGAGGGAGAGCGCGCCGCCCGCGCGGGTCCACCGTCCGCCGCCGTCGGGGTAGACGAACAGCAGCTCCACGCCCTCTGCGGCTCTGAACAGCGACGCGGCCGTGAAGGGCGCGGGGACTGTCTGTGCGGGGCCTCCCGTCAGCGTCACTTCCTGCGCGAAGAGGGTGCGGCCGGGCAGCAGGCGGCCGGTTATCTGCGCGTCCTTGTGCCGCGCCAACACCGCGTCGTCGGTCAGCGCGGCGGGGCGGAGGCCTGACTTGTCGAAGGCGAGCAACTCTCCGCGGGCGCGGCGGCCCGAGGCGTAGGCGACGCGCGCGGGTTTGCTGAGCACGGCCAGCGCGCCGAACGGTTCCCGGCACGGCGTGGGCGAGAGGAGCAGGCCGCGCAGGTCGCGCCGGGCCAGCGCCGCGCCGGCGGGGGTGAGCGCGAGGACCTCGTCATCGGTGAGGACCACCACTTCATCCCGGCCGTCGCCGTCGAGGTCCCCCGCGGCGAGCGCGGCGGGCGGCGCGCTGAGGCGCGCGAAAGGGGAGAGCGCCAGCTTCAGCTCGCCGGTGACGGTAGGGGCGGGGGCCGCGGCGAGGGCCAGGGCCTGGGCGTCGGCCTCGGTGTTCGCGCTCAGTGCAGCCGCGGGCGAGGGCGGCCGCGTCCGCGCCGCGCCGGACCAGAAGTTCACCCAGGTGCCCAGGAGGTCTCCCCGGGCCGTGAGCGCGCCCTGCTCAATCGAGACGGAGAGGCGGAGGAGGGAGCGCGCGCCTGCGGTGCGGGCCGCCGACTCCGCGAGGTCCGCTGAGGGGGCGTCCAGCAGCATGGGTGCCAGCTGGGCGTGGGAGAGTTGGGCGGCGAGCAGCGTTGCCAGCGCCCGGCCCAGCTCCGGGGACGCGCCGCGGACGTGGAGCGCGACCGGGGCTTCGGGCTTCTGGCGCAGCAGCTCCTGGCTGAGCGTGGCGGTCAGGCGGGAGAGGGCGCTCTCCTGCGCCGGGACCGCTCCCACGATGAGCAGCGCGGCGAGGGCAACGGCGCAGAGGGGCTGAGCACGAGCGAAACGGGGCGAGCCTCGTTCGCTCGCCTTGAGCCGTTTGAGCGCCATGCCGTCGGGTTCGGAGTCAGGGCACGGGGCACGGGGCGCGGGGCACGGGGCACGGGGCACGGGGCACGGGGCACGGGGCACGGGGCACGGGGCACGGGGCACGGGGCACGGGGCACGGGGCACGGGTACTGGGAGACGGCGCACGCGTTCGCGTTCGCGTCTGCGTTCGTTCACGGGTTCGGGTTCGGGGTGGGGCCGGGTTCGGTGTGCGGGTTCGGGGTCTTGGGTCCGCACCGTGCGTTGCGCGCTGGCGCGTCCGCACCCGTCGCCCCTGGCCGTGCCCGAACCCGTGAACGAACGCGAACGCGAACGCGTACCCCGTTATCCGTACCCGCTGTCCGAGCCCGTCGCCCGTTCGCCCGTCGCCCCACACTCATCCTCACGGCCCTTTCTTGGCCCCATCCTCCAGCAAGAAATGACTGGGATCCGCCTGCCCAGGGGGCGGCGCCTCGCTCGTGGGCTGAGTCCCCTCGATAAACGGCTCGTTCCTCCCCGGAACATGAGGACCCGCAAGCAACCCGGTCTGAGGATCCACCCGTTCGAACACCACGCCAGGAGGCACCTCGAAGTCCCGCACCGGGAGCCCCTCGTGCGCGGCTTTCATGAACGACAGCCACACCGGCAGCGCCGCCTTGCCGCCCGTCTCTCCGTTGCCCAGGCTGTCGTGGTTGTCGAACCCGACCCACGCGGTGGCGACCAGGTCCGCGGTGTACCCGGAGAACCAGGCGTCGCGGTACTCCGACGCGGTGCCCGTCTTCCCCGCGGCCGGCCGGTTGAGCTCGCGCACCGCGGTGGCCGTGCCCTGCTCCACCACGCTGCGCATGAGGGACGTAATCATGAACGCGACGTTGGGCGGCAGCCGCTCCTCGAACGCGGCCTGGTGCTCCTCCAGCACGGTGCCCTTCGCGTCCAGCACCCGGATGAGCGTCACCGGCTCTGCGTAGCGACCCAGCGAGTGCAGCGTGGCGTAGGCGTTGGCCAATTCCAGCGGCTTCACCTCTCCCGTCCCCAGCGCCAGCGTGTAGTTCTCCGGCAGCTTCGCGCTGATTCCGGCGCGGTGCGCGAAGTCGATGGCCACCGGCGGGGTGACGGCCTCAATCAGCCGGACCGAGACCGTGTTCTTCGACGTGGTGAGCGCCTCGCGCAGCGTGAGCGGACCCTTGAAGATGCCGTCCTCGAAGTTCCGCGCGGTCCACACCTTGCCGGTGAACGGATCCCGGATGGGGTCCGGCGCGTCGTTCACGATGGTCAGCGGCGTGTACCTCTGGCTGGCCAGCGCCGCCGCGTAAACGAACGGCTTGAACGCGGAGCCCGGCTGGCGCTCCGCCTGCGTCGCGCGGTTGAACGACGAGAGCAGGAAGTCGTAGCCGCCGGTGAGCGCCACCACGTGCCGGCTGGCCGGGTCGATGACCACCAGCGCGCCCTGGGGCTCTGGCAGCTGGTCCAGCGTCGCCTCCAGCGGCGCGGGCGCGGGCACCAGCCGGGTCACCTTCACGCGGACGATGTCGCCCACCTTGAGGATGTCCGACATCTGCTTGGGGCTGGGCGTGAACTTGCCCACGCCGCGCGGCCGGGCCCAGCCCACCGTGGCGAACGCAACGTGCGCCACGCGTCCCACCAGGTCCACCTCCGCGCGCTTGGCCTTGTCGTCCACCGACCGGACGTAGCCGGACAGGCGCATCCCCTCCTGCAGCGGGCGCAGCGCCACGCCGCGCGCCAACACCTCGTCCGGCGACGGCGGGGCTTCGCCCTCGGCGACGGTCTCCGGCTTCTCCTCCGCGCCGTCCTCCTGCTCCGGCGTGGCGGCGGGCAGCGCCAGGCGGCTCAAGTCCGCCAGCATCACCTCGTCCCGCTGCCGCTTGCCGTGCTCCTCAATGCGCTTGGCGATGAGCGGCGAGAGCGCGGCGAAGCGGTCCGGCGTCAGGTTGCCCTGCGGCCCGCGGAAGCCCATCCGGCGGTCGAGCGTCTCCAGGCCCTCCCTCAGCGCGTCGTCCGCCATCTTCTGGAGCCGCACGTCCATGGCGATCTCCACCCGCATCCCGTTCTCCAGAATCGCCTGCTCGCTGTAGCGGGCCAGCAGCATCCGGCGGATCTCCTCCGCGTAGAACGGGCCCACGGGCGTCGGCGGGCGGGGCGCCAGCACCAGTGGGCGCTCCAGCTCCTTCTCCGCGGTGGCCTTGGGAAGAAAGCCGTGGCCAGCCATCTGCCGCAGCACGTAGCCCTGGCGACGCTTGGCCTTGACGATGTTCGTCTCCGGGTTGATGCGGTGGGGCAGCTGCACCGTCCCCGCCAGCGACGCGGCCTCACCGACGGAGAGGTCCTTGGCGTGCTTGCCGAAGTAGTAGAGCGCGGCCTCCTCCAGGCCGTAGCGGTTGTGGCCGAAGTAGATTTGGTTCAGGTACAGCCCGAGGATCTGATCCTTGCTGAGCGCCTTCTCCATCCGGGGCGTGAGGATCCACTCCTTGATTTTCCGGCTGAGCGAGCGCTCCTGGCTGAGCAAGAGGTTGCGGCACGCCTGCTGGCTGATGGTGGAGGCGCCAGTGGCGCGCTGACCTGGAAGAAGGCCCTTCAGCGCGGCGCGCGCCATGCCCAGATAATCCAGCCCCTCGTGCTTGTAGAAGTCCGCGTCCTCCGCGGCGAGGAACGCGTTCTTCACATGCGCGGGCAGGGCCTCCACCGGCACCAGCGTGCGGCGCTCTTTGTAGTACTCGGCGCAGACCTTCCCGTCGGCACACACCACTTTGGTGACCTGCGGCGGCTTGTAGACGCGCAAGGCCTCCACCGACGGCAGGTTGCGGTCGAAGTAGAAGTACGCGCCGACCGCGGCGGCGATGCCGCACAGCCCCGCGATGAAGCCGAAGAGCAGCAGTCGCTTTGTCCAGCGCCAGGCCCGACGGAGGAGGCCCTCTCGCTGCGAGGCAGGAGGGGGCCGGGGTGTCTTCGGTCGGAGGGTGCGGGCGGCGTCCATGGGAGAGTGCCCGGACGTTACCGCCGCGGCGCCGCGGCGGGAACGGGGGTCTGGACGCGCGGCGTTCAAGGCGCCACCGGCTCCTCTGCAAGCTCCGGCGCCAGGTCAGGCTCCGGGGCCTCCAGCGCCTCGCCCGGCGCTGCTGCGGCGACACGGGCCATGCGCTTGGAGTTGATCTGCGCCTTGACGTACTTGGGCGAGAGCGAGGTGGCCGTGCTGAAGGCCATCGCAGCCTCTTCGATGCGGCCCACCCGCTCCAGCGCCACGCCCAGGTTGTTGTGCACGTAGGCGACCGTGGGGAGGATCTCCGAGGCCTGCGTGAGCGCCTCCACCGCCTCGTCGTTCTGGTTGGCGCGCAGGTAGGCGAAGCCCAGGTTGTTGAGCGCGTACCCGTGGTACGGCGAGAGCTCCACCGTGCGCGAGAAGAGCTCGATGGCGCGGGAGAGCTCTCCGCGGCTCAGGTAGGCGCGGCCCATCACGTGGTAGCTCTCCGGCTCCTCGCCATCCAGCAGCAGCGCGCGCTGCGCGGATTCGATGGAGGCCAGCGTCTTGCCCAGTCCCAGCTGCACCCGCGCCTTGCGGATGAGCGGCGCAGGGTCCTCTGGCGAGAGCTGCGCCGCCCGCTCCAGCGCCTCCACCAGGAGCGTGCGTCCGCCGGTGAGCTCGCTCACCCGCATGAGGAGGGTGAGCGCTTCGGCGTCGGTCGGGTCGTGGAAGAGCGCCTTGCGGGACTCGGTCAGCGCGCCCTCGAAGTCGCCCGTCGCCTTGAGCTCCTTCGCGCGGCCGACGTGGTCCACTTCGCGGGCGTGTTCGTGCGCCAGCGCGAGGGGGTCTTCCACCACCTTGGGCGTCCCGGCGTCCGGCGGCGCGGCCGGCACTACGGCGGCGACGGGCGCGCTCTGGCGCGGAGCAGGTGCGGGAGGGGAGGCGGGACGGGCGGGCTCGTCGCAAGCGGTGAGGGCGAGCGCCGCGCCGGTGCAGGCGGACAGCAGGAATGTCTTCATGGCGGGTTCCTCTTCTTCGGTTGGGGTACGCAGGAGGGGGATTGCGAGGCATGTGCCACGCGCAACCGCCCGGTTCTCCTGGCGTGCGGCAGCCAGGGCGCGGCTGCCCAGCCACGCCTCCAGCACCCGCCGCGTGCTATGCGCACGCGCCATGCTGAAAATCCCCTCGGGCGCCTGGACGCTGGTGAAGGAAGTCGCGCGGCACGTGCTCCGCAGGCCGGTGGTCGGCCTGGTCGCGTACGCGCTTACGGCCGACGGCCGCATCGTGCTCGTGCGCCGAGGGGACACCGGCCAGTGGGCGCTCCCTGGGGGGACGCTGGAGTGGGGTGAGACCCTTCGCACGACCCTTCACCGCGAGCTTGCGGAGGAGGCGGGCGTGGAGGTCCTGGAAGCGGGAGAGCTGCTCGGGGTGTATTCAGATCCTCTGCGCGACATGCGCTTTCATGCGGTGACCGTGGTGGTTGGGGCGACGGTGGGGCTTCCCACCCGCCCGCCGGTCAATCCGCTGGAGATCCTCGAGGTGAAGCTGTTCCCGGAAGATGCCCTCCCCGCCGAGCTGTCCCACCGGATGACGGACGTGCTGGCGCGCGCGCGCAGCGGCACCCGGACGTGGGAGTGAGAATCCCCCTCCTCTGTTGGCTGGCAGATACCCGGCCTTGCGCCGCCGCGCCGGCCGTGACTGCATCCGTGCGCCGATGACCCCCGCTATCGACTTCCGCGCGCTGTTCGAGCGCTCGCCCAACTCGTACATGCTGCTGGACCGCGAGCTCCGCTACGTCGCGGCCAACCCGGCCTATCTCCAGGTCACCTCCACGCGGCTGGAGGATCTGCTTGGCCGGCACCTGTTCGAGGTCTTCCCGCACGACCCGGAGAACCCCCGCAACCAGAACGCGGCGCTCTTGAAGGAGTCGTTGGAGCGCGTGCTGGCCACCCGCGCGGCGGACACGCTGGCGCACATCCGCTACCGCGTCCCCGTGGTGCGCGGCGGCGTGCGCGGGCTGGAGGAGCGCAGCTGGAGCGCCACCCACACGCCGCTGGTGGATGAGCGCGGCGAGGTGAGCTTCATCCTGCAGCACACGGTGGACGTGACGGCGCTCGCTGCTTCCGCCGCCGGGCGGACGCTGGCCGAGGCGAGCGTGCTCGGGCACGCGGACCAGGTGGAGGAGGAGCGCCGGCACCTGCGCCGCCTCTTCGAGCAGGCGCCCGGCTTCACCGCCTTCCTCCGCGGGCCTCGCCACGTCTTCGAGCTGGCGAACCAGGCCTTCGAGGCGCTGGTGGGTGACCGCCCCATTCTCGGTCAGCCCATCGCCGAAGCGGTGCCGGAGGTCGTCCAGCAGGGCTACGTGGAGATTCTGGACCGCGTCTTCACCAGCGGTGCCTCGTTCGTGGGCCGGGGGGTCCGTGCGCTGCTCCGCCGGCAGCGGGGCGGCCCGCTCGAGGAGGTCTTCCTCGACTTCGTCTACCAGCCCATCCTGGACTCCGCGGGCAAGGTGACGGGCATCTTCGTCCAGGGCCAGGACCTCACCGAGCAGCGCCGCCTGGAGGCTGAGCGCGAGGCGCTCCTCGTTCGCGAGCGGTCCTCCCGCGAGGAGGCCCAGGCGGCCGAGCAGCGCCAGCGCTTCCTCGCGGAGAGCATCCCGCAGCAGGTGTGGACCGCGGACCCGGCGGGCGCGCTGGACTTTGTGAGCAGCCGCGTCCTCTCCTACTTCGCCACCACGTCAGAGCAGATGCTCGGCGCGGGCTGGCAGGCGGTCATCCACGCCGAAGACCTCCCGGCCTGCCTGGAGCGCTGGGGCCACAGCCTGGCCACCGGCGAGGAGTACGAGGTGGAGTTCCGCCTGCGCCGGTACGACGGCGCTTATCGCTGGCACCTGGGTCGAGCCGTGGCACTGAGGGCGCCCTCGGGCGAGGTCCTCAAGTGGTTTGGCACCAACACCGACATCGACGAAGCCCGCAGGTCCAACGACGAGCTGCGGCGCATCGCCGCGCACGAGCAGCAGCTCATCGGCATCGTCAGCCATGACCTGCGCAACCCGCTCAACGCCATCGGCATGTCCGCGTCGCTGCTGATGCGCCGGGGCGGGCTGGATGACCAGCAGGGGAAGGCCATCGGGCGAATCATCTCCTCCGCGGAGCGCGCCAGCCGCCTCATCCGGGATTTTCTGGACTTCGCGCAGGCACGCAACCGCCGTCACTTCCCCATCCACCCCGTGCCCACCCGGCTGGTGGACCTGGCGCGGCTGGTGGTGGACGAGGTCCACCTGAGCTACCCGGAGCGGGTGGTGACGGTGGAGCAGCACGGGGACACCGAGGGCGAGTGGGACGTGGACCGAATCTCCCAGGTCATCGCGAACCTGGTGGGAAACGCCTTCCAGCACAGCCCGCCGGAGGCGACCGTGCATGTCGCCTCGCACGGCAAGCGGGACGAGGTGCGCCTGGAGGTCCACAACGAGGGCCCGGCCATTCCGCCCCAGGACCTCGAACACCTGTTCGAACCGTTCCAGCGGGGCAACGGCAGCCGGCCGACCGCCGGCCACAGCGTGGGGCTGGGGCTCTACATCGCCCGGGAGATTGTCCTCGCCCACCGCGGCAGCATCGAAGTGGACTCGGGCGAGGGGCGCGGCACGCGCTTCTCCGTCCGGCTGCCGCGGCACGCCGCGGTGAAACCGCCGCGCGTCACGGCGCCTTCGCACCTCGACAGCTAGCCCGCGGGCCGGCCGTCCAGGCGGTGCGGCAGCGCGGGAGGCGTTCGCGGGTTGTTGACTGTCGGGCGCAGCGCCGTCCGAAGTTCCCCGGAGGGCCACATCCTCTGGTTACGGTGGTGAATCGCAAGGTGAGCACTCTTCAAGCCACAGGTCCGCTGCATGAAAGCCCCGAGGCGCGGCTGCGCTTCCAGGCGGACATCCTCGCGCACGTCGAGGACAGCGTCATCGTCACCGACCTGACCGGGCACATCGTCTACTGGAACAACGGGGCCACGGCGCTCTTCGGGTACGAGGAGGCGCAGATGCTCGGCCAGACGCCGGCGCTCCTCTACCCGGAGCAGGACCCGGAGCGGCTGGCGCAGGACCTGCTGACCATCCGCGAGGGTGACGCCTTCTCCGGCGAGTGGCGTGCGCTGCGCCGCGACGGCTCTTACGCGTGGGTGGACGTGAAGACCACGCTGATGCGCGACGAGCACGGCGCGGCCATCGGCTTCGTCGGCGTGGGCAAGGACGTGACCGCCCGCCGCACGGCCGAGGAGGCGCTGCGCGCGTCGGAGCTGCGCCTGCGACTGGCCACGCTGGCCACCCACGAAGCCATCCGCGACTGGGACCTGCCGGGTGAACGGATGGAGTGGAACCTCGGCCTGCAGACGCAGTTCGGCTACGGGAAGGAGGAGCCGCGCGCGGAGCCCGGCTGGTGGCGGGAGCTGATTCACCCGGGCGACCGTGAACGGATTGACGGGGCGCTGGCCGCCACGCTCGCCGGGCCGATGGCCGTGTGGCGCGACGAGTACCGCTTCCGCCGAAGCGACGGCACCTACGCGGACGTGGAGGACGTGGGCCACATTGCCCGGGACGCCTCTGGCCGCGCGGTCCGGATGGTGGCCGCGCTGCACGACATCACCGAGCGCAAGCGCAATGAGCGCCGCTTGAGCTTCCTCGCCGAGGTGAGCCGGGTGCTCGTCGACAGCGCGGAGGAGACGGACCTCCTGCTCCAGCAGGTGGTGCAGCTGGCGGTGGGGCGGATGGCGGACGCCTGCCTCGTGGACCTCGTGCAGGCGGACGGCAACTTGAGGCGGGTGGCGGTGGCGCCGGCGGAGCGGGCGCTCTTGAACGAGCCGCTCCTCTCCGCGGTGGGCCCCGGGCAGGAGAGCCCGCTGGAGGCGGCGCTGCGCACCGGGGGCGCGCAGCGGCACACCGGCCTGCCGCCGCTGCGAGGCGACGGCGCCGGGCCGCAGAGCCTGCTGGTGGTGCCCATCCGCAGCCAGGGCAGCACCCTGGGCGTGATGCAGCTGGCGGTGGACGAGGCGCACGCGCGCTTCTCCGCTGAGGACCAGGCGCTGGCGGAGGAGCTGTGCCGCCGGGTGGCCGGCGCGCTGGAGACGCGGCGGCTCTTTCACGAAGCGCAGACGGCGCTCGCGTTGGCGGAGCAGGAGAAGCGGACGGCGGAGACGTTCTCCCGCCTGGGCCTGGCCTTCGCGTCGGAGTTGGACCGCGACAAGCTCCTGCAGCGCATCACCGACGAAGCCACCGCGCTGACCGGCGCCGCCTTCGGCGCGTTCTTCCACAACCTCATCAACGACAAGGGCGAGTCGTATTTGCTGTACACGCTCTCCGGCGTGCCGCGGGAGCTCTTCGCCGGGTTCCCCATGCCGCGGAACACCAAGGTCTTCGGGCCCACGTTCGGCGGGCAGCGGACCGTCCGGTATGACGACGTCACCCGGGCCGGCGAGTACGGGCAGAACCCGCCGTACAAGGGGATGCCGAAGGGCCACCTGCCCGTGCGCAGCTACCTGGCGGTGCCGGTGAAGAGCCGCGCGGGCACGGTGTTGGGCGGAATCTTCTTCGGCCACCCCGAGCCGGGGCAGTTCCGGGTGGAGCACGAGCGGCTGGTGGAAGGACTGGCCGCGCAGGCCGCGGTGGCGCTGGACAACGCCATTCTGTATCGCCAGGCGCAGCTGGCGGTGAGCGTGCGCGAGGAGTTTCTGCAAATTGCCGCGCACGAGCTGCGCACGCCCACCACGTCTCTCAAGCTGAACGTCCAGACGCTGTTGCGGGGCGTGCCGCCGCAGCGGCTGCAAGAGAAGCTGCTCGCGCTGGACCGGAACGTGAACCAGCTCTCGGTGCTCATCAATGAGTTGCTCGACGTGTCGCGCATCACCGCGGGCAACCTCCAGCTGACGCTGGAGGAGGTGGACCTGGCCCCCATCCTCAAGGAGGTGACCGGCCGCTTCGAGGCCCAGGCGCTGAAGGCGGGCTCGCCCCTTCACGTTTCCATCGAAGGCTCGCTCGTCGGCCGCTGGGACGCGCTTCGTCTGGAGCAGATTGTCACCAACCTCCTGAGCAACGCGCTCAAGTACGGCCCAGGGCGGCCCATCACCGTCGAGGCCCACGGGGAGCCGGACCGGGTGACCCTGGTCGTGCAGGACGAGGGGATTGGGATTGACCCGGAGGACCTGCCGCGCATCTTCGGCCGCTTCGAGCGCGCGGTCTCCGGCCGGCACTACGGCGGTCTGGGGCTGGGCCTGTACATCACGCAGAAGATTGTCGAAGCGCTGGCCGGGGACATCTCGGTCCGCAGCGAGGTGGGAAAGGGCGCCCGCTTTGTCGTCCAGCTGCCTCGCCACGCGGACGCCAGGGCGCGGCCCTCCGAGGGCGCCGCGGCGGCGCTGTAGCGCTTCGCCTCCCCCGCTCAGATCGAGCGTTGCGTCGTCAGGCGCGTTGAGTGCCGGACCGGAGTGTTCGGGTTGCGGGCTTCGGGGAACGGTGTCTCGGGTTGCGGGCTTCGGGGAATGGTGTCTCGGGTTGCGGGCTTCGGGGAACGGTGTCTCGGGTTGCGGGCTTCGGGGAATGGTGTCTCGGGTTGCGGGCTTCGGGGAATGGTGTCTCGGGTTGCGGGCTTCGGGGAATGGTGTCTCGGGTTGCGGGCTTCGGGGAACGGTGTCTCGGGTAGGGGTAGGGAGCACGCGTTCGCGTTCGCGTTCGCCTTCGTTCACGGGTACGGGCCCGGGTTCGGGTTCGGGGTCGGGCAGGCGGGCGCGGGCTAGAGCGCAACGATGGGCAACCCCTTTAGGTTGGCGACCGGACGAGCCGTGCGCGGCGTCCCGAACCCGAACCCCTGCCCGTACCCGTACCCGTGAACGAAGGCGAACGCGAACGCGAACGCGTGCTCCCTACCCCTACCCGAGACACCGTTCCCCGAAGCCCGCAACCCGAGACACCGTTCCCCGAAGCCCGCAACCCGAGGCACCATTCCCCGAAGCCCGCCCCCCGAACACTCCGGTCCGGCACTCAACGCGCCTGACGGCCCAACGCTCGAGCTGAACGGGGGGGGAGGCGCGGCGCTCCAACGCTTCCTTGCAGGCTCGGCGGTGTGACAGGGTGCGCGCCCTCGCATGCGAATCGTCAGCTGGAACTGCAACTCCATCCGTGCCCGCAAGGACCGGCTCCTCGGGTACCTGACTTCGGCCAAGCCGGACGTCCTCTGCCTCCAGGAGCTCAAGTGCCTGGAGGAGGAGTTCCCGCTGGAGGAGGTCCGCGCTGCGGGCTACCACGCCGCCATCCACGGCCAGAAGACGTACAACGGCGTGGCCATCCTCTCCCGCGAGGAGCCCGTCGACGTGCAGCGCGGCCTGCAGGACGGCGTGGAGGACCCTCACTGCCGGCTCATCGCCGCGACGATTGGAGGCGTGCGCATCCTCTGCCTCTACGCGCCCAACGGACAGTCGGTCTCCTCGCCCGCGTACGTCTACAAGCTGGAGTGGTACGGCCGGCTGCGGCGCTACTTGGACGAACGGGCCAAGCCGAGCGAACCGCTGCTTCTGTGCGGCGACTTCAACGTCGCCCCGGAGCCCATCGACGTGCACGACCCGCGCGTCTGGGAAGGCCAGACGCTCTTCAGCGAGCCCGAGCGCGCGGCCCTGCGGCACCTGCGGGCCTTCGGGCTCCACGACACCTTCCGCAAGCACCACCCGCAGGACAACCGGTTCAGCTGGTGGGACTACCGGCTTCTGGCCTTCCCGAAGAACCGCGGGCTGCGGATTGACTACCTGCTGGTGACCGAGCCCCTGCTCGCGCGCTGCACGGCCAGCGACATCGACCGCGAGATGCGCAAGGGCAAGCAGCCCTCGGACCACGCCCCGGTCTGGGCGGAGCTCACCCAGCCTTGAGCTACTCGAGCGCGAGCAGCCCGTAGAGCAGGCCGATGAGGCCCACCACCATGAAGCCCACCAGGAGCGCCCATTCGACGCGCCGCGGCCGCTGCAGCCCAGCCACCCGCGCGGCGCCCAGCCGGTAGCGCTGGACGTCCTCCATCCGGCCTTCGGAGACGGCGTTGGCCCGGGCGCGCTGCGCGAGGTCCAGCGGCAAGCGCAGGAGCACCTCGCAGGCGCGGCCGGCGAGGAAGCGGCTGCGCGCGTCGTCGTCGCCGGGCGGGCGCTGGGCCAGGTCGATGAGGGCGTCCGCGGTGCCTGGCAGCCGCAGCCGGTCCAAAAGCTCCAGCAGCTTGAGCAGCGTCCAGCCGTCGTGCTCTTCACGCAGGGCCTGAGAGAGCGCGGCGGTCAGCGCGTCGCGGTCATCGAACGCGGTCAGCTGTTCGGACAGGCGCAGCAGCGCGGCGTCCTGGCGGATGAGGTGGTCCGTGAAGTGGAAGCCCTCCGGCGCGGCCTCCTTCAGCTCGGTGCGGATTTGCGTCGCCAGCGCCCTGCCTTCATCTGCTGCCATCTTACGGTTCCTTGTCGCCCTGTCCGCGCCGGAGGCCCAGCGCCTTCATCTTCTTGTAGAAGTGCCCGCGCTCCAGGTCCAGCAGGCGGGCGGCCTCCGTCACGTTGTCGCGCGTATACGCCAGGGCGTTGAGGATGATCTCCCGTTCTGCATCCTCCACCTGGTCCCGGAAGGGCTTCTCCACCCCCTGCGGCCCGGCGGGCGCGACGGGCAGCGCCTCAGGCGCCGGTGCCAGCGCCACCGGCCGGGGCGGCAGGGTGAGGCCCTTGCCGCGGGGCAGGAGGTCCTGCGCCTGCTGGCCGGAGACGGTGGGCCCTTCGCAGAGGATGGCCAGGCGCTCCACCAGGTTTCGCAGCTCGCGCACGTTGCCCGGGTAGTCGTAGCTGGCCATCACCGCCAGCGCCTCCGGCGACAGGCGCAGCGACCGCCGCCCGTTCTTCTGGCAGGCCTCCTTCAAGAAGGCGTCGATGAGGTCTGTCAGGTCCTCGCGGCGCTCGCGCAGGGGAGGGCTGTGGAGGTGGACGACGTTCAGGCGGTAGTAGAGGTCTTCCCGGAAGCGGTTGGCGGCAATCTCCTCTTCGAGGTCCTTGTTCGTGGCGGCGATGACCCGCACGTCCACCTTGAGGGTTTCGCTGCCGCCCACCCGCTCCAGCTCGCCCTCTTGCAGCACGCGCAGGAGCTTGGCCTGCATGGCGGCCGGCATGTCGCCAATCTCGTCGAGGAAGAGCGTCCCGCCGCTGGCGACCTCGAACTTGCCGCGCCGGACCGCCAGCGCGCCGGTGAAGGCGCCGCGTTCGTGGCCGAAGAGCTCGCTCTCAATGAGCTCATGGGGCACCGCCGCGCAGTTGAGCTTGACGAACGGGCCCTCCTTCCGCCGCGAGTGCCGGTGGATGGCGCGGGCGATGAGCTCTTTGCCGGTGCCGTTCTCCCCGGTGATGAGCACCCGGCCTTCTGACGGCGCGGTCCTCCGGATGAGCTCGTAGACCCGCTCCATCGCCGGGGACTGGCCCACCATCTCGAACTTGCCGGCGGAGTCCTTGAGCTCCTGCAGCTCCTCCACCACCGCCTGGTGTGCCAGCGCGTTGCGCAGCGCCACCAGCAGCCGTTCCCGGGCGATGGGCTTCTCCAGAAAGTCCCGCGCGCCCAGCTGTGTGGCCTTCACCGCGGTGTCGATGGTGCCGTGGCCGGACATCATGATGACCGGCAGGTTGGGCCGCAGCTCCATCAGCTTGGCCAGGGCGGTCAGGCCGTCCATGTCCGGCATCTTCACGTCCATCAGCACCACGTCCACCGGCTTGGCCGCGACGACTTCGAGGGCCACCCGCCCGCTGCTGGCCGGCTCGGTCCGGTACCCCGCCAGCTGCAGGCTCTGGCTCAGGGTGAGCAGGATGTTCTTCTCGTCGTCGACGACGAGGACGGTTTGACTCAGGGCGGCCTCGGGGGGACGCGGGGTGTGGTCAGCCGGCCGCACTGAAGAGGAAAGGGCCAGGTCTTTCAAGGGATGAGCGCTCATGCCGCCGGGTTGTGCAAGGCGCTGGCCGGCTCCTTGATTTGCTTTGACTCAGATGGGGGCAGAGCGCTACAGGCGAACGGCCTTCCAAAATGAGATTTCAACCTCGCGCAGGAGTGCCAATGAGACGGATTGGAATCATCCTCGGGACCCTCGGCGCGCTGGTGTTGCTCAGCGGCTGCCCCAAGCCCTATCCCAACTGCGAGAGCGACTCCGCCTGCAAGGACCACAACGAGGTCTGCGTCCAGGGCCAGTGCCAGGAGTGCGCGACGGACGCCAACTGCAAGGCGGGCTTCGTCTGCCAGGCCAACAAGTGCGTGCCCAAGCCTGCGGCGACGGCGCCCGCGGCCGACAAGCCCTGCCAGAGCGACAAGGACTGCAGCGGCGGCAAGTGCCTGCGCAACCGCTGCGCCGCGTCTGACGCCTGCAACGCGAACGAAGACTGCCCCGGCGGTCAGGAGTGCCAGGCGGGCAGCTGCGCGCAGAAGGTGGCGTCCGGCTGCGACCTGGAGCCGGTGCGCTTCGGCTTCAATGAGTTTTCGCTCTCCTCGGAGTCCCGCACCCGGCTGGAGCAGGTGGCGGACTGCCTGAAGAAGCAGGGCGCCAAGGTCACCCTCGAAGGCCACGCGGATGAGCGCGGCACCGAGGAGTACAACCTGCAGCTCTCCAACAAGCGCGCGGCGGCGGTGAAGAAGTACCTGGTGGACCTGGGCGTCCCGGCGGCCAAGCTGGACACCGTGGGCTACGGGGAGAACCGGCCGGCGCAGCAGGGGACGACGGAAGAGGCGTACGCCAGCAACCGCCGCGTGGAGATCTCCAAGAAGTAGCGCACGCGCGCGCAGGTCCGTCGCCACGGTGGGGAAGATGCGCCGGCTTAAGGGCGCACTTCGCTGTGCTATGACCTGACGCAGATCATGTCCGAGCAGCGGCAGTCGCACCTCGTGTTTTCGTGCGGCGCAAGTTGGTACGCGGTTCCTGCCGAGCGCGCCGCAGAGGTCGTCAGCTTTCCAGAGCTCACCCGGGTGCCAGGCGCACCCTCGCACCTGCTTGGCGTCTTCGCGCACCGCGGAGAGGTCATCCCGGTGGTGGACCTCTCGCTGCTCACCGGCGCCAAGCCGGAGAAGACGCGCCGCGCGGTCCTCCTCCGGCTGGGCAAGGGTGCGCTGGCGCTCACCGCCAGCAAGGTGGCCGGCGTGTCGCTGCTGACCGGCAAGCTGGACCCGCTGGGGAACGCGGGCATCCAGCTGCACCTGCGCGGACCTGCGCGCGCCCACGACAACGAGGTGGCTGTCATAGAGCCCGACGGGCTGTTCGACCTGCTCTCTCAAGGGGGGTGAAGCGGTGGGGGAGCCGCAGCGCACCGAAGCCACGCCTCCCGAGCGCGTCGCCGGCGTGGTGCTCTGCCGCGTGGGCGACCACCGCCTGGCCTTCCCGGCCCTTCAGGTGGTGGCCATCGAAGCCTACGTACCCTCCGACCGGGGGCACCCGCAGGCGCGGGTGGCGTTCGAGCTGCCGAAGCTGCCCCACGGCAGGACCATGCTCTCCGAGAAAGGCGAGGCGGTGGTGGTGGACGCGCTGGAGGTCCAGCAGGAGTCCTTCCCGCTCCTGCCGCCGCCTACCCTGATGCAGGCCGTGCTCGGCGGGAGCCTGCGGGGCTTTGCCACCATCCAGGAGCAGCTCTGGCCGGTCCTGGAGCTGGCGCTCTTCTCCCGCTTCCTGTTGCGGCGGAGACCCGCGCGATGAGCGAGCCCAAGGCGGCCGGAGCGGGCTTCGCGGGGGCGGCGCGCTGGCTGACGGCGCCGTCGCACCTGGGCAGCGCGGGCGCGGCGGTGGTGGTGCTGGCGTACGCGGCCGCCACCTTGAGCGTGTCGGCCCGCCACGCGCCGCTGCTGCTGGCCATCGCCCTTCTCGTGGGGGCGGCGGGGACGGCGGTGGCGTGGGTGGGTGAGCAGCGCGGGCTGCGAACGCTGCGGCGGCTGGGGGAAGGCAAGGCGGAGGTAACCGAGGAGACGCTGGGAGCGGCGGCGCGCGAGGTGGCGGCCCTCGCGGACCGGACGTTCTGGCAGAACGTGTCCCTCTGGAGCGGCGGTGCGCTCTTCACCACCGGGGTCTTCTGTCTGTGGACGGGCGCGCGCTGGCCGCTCGTCGCGCGCGGGGTGTTGGTGGGCGCGGGCGTCGGCGCGCTGGCCGCGGCGGGCTCGTACATATTGGTGGTGCTGCGCAGCCGGGCGCTCATCACGCGGCTGGCCGAGGCCGGGTTGAACGGCGAGCAGCTGAGCCGGGAGCTGCCGCCCCTGCGGCTGGCGCTGCGCAGCCGGCTGGTGGGCTTCGTGGGCATTGCGGTGATGGTGCCCACGCTGCTGGTGACGGACGTGCTGCTGGTGGACGCGAGCGAAGCCTACGAGGGGCTGTTGGCGCTGGCGCCGGGCGCCGCTCAGCACGTGTACGTGGCGCAGCGGAGCCTCACCGGCGCGCACCTGGCGGGGCTGTGGCTGTGCGGCCTGGTCGGCCTGTTGGCCATCGGCGCGTCTTTCCTCGTCGGCTCCGCGCTGGCGCGTCCCCTTCAAGCCATCTCGGAGGAGGCGCAGCGCATTGCCCGCGGGGAGCTCAAGGTGGGCGCGGCCATCGTGGCGGAGGATGAAATCTGGGCGGCGTCCTCCGCCTTCATGACGATGGAGGCGCAGCTGGCGCACGCGCTGCGGCAGCTGGAAGAAGCGGGAGAGCGCATCGCCAGCACCACCGAGCAGCTGGTGGCCAGCTCGTCCAAGCACGAAGCGGGCGCCGCGCAGCAGGCCAGCGCGCTCAACGAGACCTCGGCGACCACCGAGGAGCTTGCGCGCAGCGCCCGGCAGATTGCGGAGAACGCGGCCGAGGTGGCGAAAATCGCCGAGCAGACGCTGGCCGCCGCGCAGGGTGGGCGCACCAGCTCGGACACCTTCGCCACGTCGATGGCGCGGATGAAGAGCGACAACCAGGTCATCGCCGACTCGGTCGTCAAGCTGAACAAGCGCGTGCAGCAGATTGGCAAGGTGGTGGAGTTCATCCATGACATCGCCGACAAGTCGGACCTGCTCGCGCTCAACGCGGAGCTGGAGGGGACCAAGGCGGGCCAGGTGGGGCGCGGGTTCTCGCTGGTGGCCGCGGAGATGCGGCGGCTGGCGGAGAGCGTCATCCGGTCCACCCGGGAGATAGAGCTGCTCATCGACGAAATCCGTGACGCCACCAACGCCGCGGTGATGGCGACCGAGGCCGGCGTGAAGGCGACGGATGCGGGCGCCGGGCTGGCCACGCAAATCTCCGAGAAGCTGCGCTCGGTGCTGGAGCTGGCGGCGAGCACGTCCGAGGCGGTGCGCTCCATCTCGCTGGCCACCCAGCAGCAGCAGACCGGCACGGACCAGCTGGCCGAAGCCATGGGCGGCATCCTCACCGTCACCTATCAAGGCGCGGAGGCCACCCGGCAGATTCTGGGGGCCAACTCGGACCTGTTGGCGGTGTCGCGGGAGCTGCAGTCCACCGCCGCCCACCTCCAGGTGGGCGTCAGCTTGAGGGCGGCCACCGGGGCCGGGATGGCCGGCGAGCGGACCGTCCGGCAGCGGCTGCGCGGGCAGGCGCTGAAGCTGGCCAACGCCAACGGCTTCGCGGGCGTGGGCGGGGCGGCGCTCGCCGTCCTGTATGGCAGCCAGACGCTGGAGCTGGGCGCGGCGCTCAACGCCTTCGTCTGGCTTGGGATGTCCGCGGCGGTGCCCATCTCCCTCATCGCCATCTGGCGGGCGCTGCGGCCGCTGCGAACGTTGCGGGAGCTGGCAGCGGGGAAGACGTCGCCCTCGGTGGACGCGCTGCAGGCCGCCGCCGCCGAGGTCTACGTGCTGCCGGACTTCACCTTCCGCGTCGGCCTCCAGCACTGGTTCATCGGCGCCACGCTGGTGGCGGTGGCGCTCAAGCTCTTCGCCCCCGCGGTCACGCTCACCTCCTGCGTGCGGATTCTGGGCATTGGCCTGGTCTTCGGCCTGGTCACCTCGCTGTTCGCCTACTTCCTGGTGCTCATCCGCGGCCGGAAGGTGACCGCGCGACTGGTGGAGCTGGGGTTGACGGGCCCCGCGTTGATTGCCGCGCTCCCGCCCACGCGGCGGCAGCTGCGGCGGCGGCTGGCCTTGTTCATGGCCATCGCGGTCCTCTGCCCGGCGGCGCTCGCCGCGGACCTGTCCATCACCCGCACCGGGCGCGCGCTCGCCCAGACCGCGGCGGCGCCGGCCGCGCAGCAGCGGGCGCGGGTGCAGCAGGCCATGGTGGCGGCGGTGACCGGGGCGGGTTCGCTCACCGGGGTGGTGCTCCTGCTGGCGGTGCTCACCGCGCTCTCGGCGGGGTCCGCCATTGTCCGGCCCATGCGCGAGATTGCGGAGGAGGCGCGGCGCATCGCCCAGGGGAAGGTCTCCACGCCGAAGGCCATTCTGGCGGAGGACGAGGTCTGGGCGGTGAGCGCCGCCTTCACCGGGATGCAGGCGCACCTGGGCGGCGTGCTGGGCCACCTGAGGTCAGCCGGCATGCAGATTGGCAGCACCACGGAGCTCATCGTGGCCACCTCCCACCGCTACGAGGGCGGCGCGGCGGAGCAGGCCACCAGCCTGAACCAGACCTCGGCGACGACGGAGGAGCTGGCCCGCAGCGCGGCGCAGATTGCCGCCAACGCCACCAGCGTGGCGGAGATTGCCTCGCTCACCCTCACCGCCGCGGTGGAGGGGCAGGGGAGCGCGCAGGTGTTTGCGGTCTCCATGGAGCGGATGCACCAGGACAACGAGGCCATCAAC
This sequence comes from Myxococcaceae bacterium, assembly GCA_044230055.1. Taxonomy (GTDB): domain Bacteria; phylum Myxococcota; class Myxococcia; order Myxococcales; family Myxococcaceae; genus JBGART01. Next base: position 45,590 of record JBGART010000015.1, read on the forward strand.
GAGTCCGTGCTCAAGCTCTCCAAGCGGGTGCAGCAGATTGGCCGCATCGTGGAGTTCATCAACGCGGTGGCGGACAAGTCGGACCTGCTCGCGCTGAACGCGGAGCTGGAGGGCACCAAGGCGGGCGAGGTGGGGCGGGGCTTTCAGCTGGTCGCGTCCGAGATGCGCCGGCTGGCGGAGAACGTCATTGAGTCCACCAAGGAGATTGAGGGGCTCATCGAGGAAATCCGCGAAGCCACCCGGGCGACGGTGCAGGCGACCGAGGCGGGGATGGACACCACGGTCAGCTCCGCCGAGGTGGCCGGCAACATCATCGAGAGCCTGACCCGCATCGTGGAGATGGCGGAGCTCACCTCCACCGCCGTCAAGTCCATCTCGCTGGCCACCCAGCAGCAGCAGAGCGGGACGGACCAGCTGGCGGACGCCATGGCGGACATCTTGAAAGTCACCCAGACCAGCCAGGGGGCCACGCGGCAGGTGACCTCCGCCAACCAGGACCTGGTCTCGTTGGCCAAAGATCTTCAAACCGTCGTCGAACGCTTCGAGGCCTGAAGGAAGGAGCTTGCGTCCGCATGTCCGACTCCTCCCGAGACCGGCTCCTGCAGCAGTTCCGCGACCTGGTGGGTGAACGGCTGGAGAAAATCACCCGCAACCTGATGGAGCTGGAGTCCTCCCCCAACCTGGACTCCGGGAAGAACGCGCTGCGCGAGCTGCACGGCCTCAAGGGCGAAGCGCGGATGATGGGCTTTCCGGAGATAAACCGGCTGGTCCATGAGATGGAGGAGCTGGTCCGCTCCACGCAGGTGGGCGACTACAACCTGACCGGCGGCTCTACCGACGCGCTGCTGGCGGCGGCGGACGCGGTGATGGTGCTCTCCGGGTCTGCCACCGGGCCGAAGCCGGAGGTGGACAAGCTCGTCGACTGGCTCAAGCACCGCACGGCGGCCGAGCTCTCCGTGCGCACCCAGGTGCCCGCCCCGAAGGCGAGCGCGCCGGCGGAGCTCCCCAGCACGCCGCCCGTCGTCCCGGGAGGGACTGAGCCGGAGCTGGCGGTGCGCCCGCACGCCCCGGTGCGCGCGGCCGAGGGGCGGGTGGACGCGGCCACCATCCGCATCTCGCAGCAAAGCCTGGATGTGCTGACCAGCTCGGTGACAAGCCTCACCCAGCTGGCGCGCCGCCGCGAGCTCACCTCCGCGCGGCGCCTGTTGCTCTCGCGGGAGCTCTCTCAGCTGGCGCGCCTGGCGGAGGACCTGGGGCCGTCGGCTTCGGCGCTGGCTGCGCGGCTCAACCGGGCCAAGGAGAGCGCCGCCCAGCTGCACCGCGACAGCAAGCTCACCGCGAACGAGGAGCTGAGAGACCTCACCCAGCTCTCCGCGGAGATTCAGTCCATCCGGATGATTCCCCTCTCCATCCTCTTCGAGGCCTACCCGCGGATGGTGCGCGAGCTGGCCAAGGAGCTGGGCAAGGAGGTGGACCTGGCCGTCGAAGGCGAGGACACCAAGGCGGACCGGTCCGTGCTGGACGCGCTCAAAGACCCGCTCTTGCACCTGGTGCGCAACGCGCTGGACCACGGCCTGGAGTCGCGCGAGGCGCGGGTGGCCGCGGGGAAGAGCCCGCGCGGGCGGCTGCTTCTGCGGGCGGCGCGGGAGGGGGAGCGGATCCTCATCCGGGTGGAGGACGACGGCGCCGGGCTGGACCCTGTCGTCCTGCGGAAGGTGGCGGTCCGGCGGGGCCTCCTGGACGAAGCCGCCGCGGCCGCGCTGTCGGACGCGGCGGTCCGGGAGCTCATCTTCGTCTCTGGGTTCTCTTCGCGGGACGTGGCCACGGACGTCTCCGGCCGAGGCCTGGGCCTGGACGTGGTGCGGGTGCGGCTGCGCGGCCTGGGGGGCGACGTGCTGGTCACCTCGCAGGTGGGCCATGGCAGCGTCTTCGAATTGCGGGTGCCGGTGTCGCTCACCGTGGCGCCGCTGCTCTTCGTGCAGGTGGGCGAGGAGCGGCTGTGTGTCACCGCCTCGCATGTCACCCAGGCCATTCGCGTTCAGGAGGGCCAGGTCCGCCAGCTGGCCGGGCGGCCGGCGCTGCGGGTGCAGGACGAAGTGCTCCCCTTCGCGTCCATCTCGTCCATCCTCGGGATGGCGCCGGAGCGGCCGCCCAACGAAGGAGAGCTGGTCCTGCTGGTCCGCGGCCAGGGCGCCACCGCGGCCATCTCGGTGGACCGGGTGCTGGAGGAGCGGATGCAGGCCGTGCTGCCGCTCAAGGGGATGCTCTCCCGCTTCGAGCACCTCTCCGGCGCCACGCCGCTGGCCGACGGGTCGCTGGCGCTGGTGCTCTCCGCCACCCACCTCATCTCCTCCGCCCGCGGCATGGCCCGGACGCGGGTGGTGCACGCCGCCGCCTCCCAGGCGGACCGGCGCCGGCGCCGGATTCTGGTGGTGGATGACTCCCCGCTCACCCGTGAGCTCATCTCTTCGCTGCTGGAGGCCGTCGGGTACGACATCGCCAATGTGGGAGACGGGGTGGAGGCGTTCGAGTGGCTGGCCCGGGAGACGGTGGACCTCGTCGTCACGGACCTGGAGATGCCCCGGATGGACGGGCTGGAGCTGACCCGACGGCTCAAGGGCCACTCCACGCTGCGCAACCTGCCGGTCATCATCGTCACCACGCGTGGGGGTGACGCGGACCGTCGGAAGGGGATGGAGGCAGGGGCGGATGGTTACATCGCCAAAGGGGACCTCGTACGGCAGGATCTCGTGGATGTGGTGTCACGGCTGCTCGGGTAGGTAGGGCCTTGTAGTCCTTCGTTGGACGCGTTCTCGAGAGGCTTGCTGGCTATGCTTGTGGCGCGGCCTTTCGGAACAAGAAGGCATCGGACATGACCAAGAAGATCCGGGTGCTGGTGACAGACGACTCGCCCATCTGTCGCCAGCTCATCTGCGACGCGTTGAGGAAGGATCCCGAGCTTGAGGTCGTGGCCGTGGCGAACGACGGCCGCGACGCCGTGATGAAGGCGCAGGAGCACAAGCCGCAGGTCATCACCATGGACGTCGACATGCCGGTGATGGATGGGCTGACCGCCGTAGAGCTCATCATGGCGGACAACCCCACACCCATCCTGGTGCTGACGGGAGACCCGCAGAACCAGGCGCCGGAGCTGACCTGCCGGGCTTTGGAGCTGGGCGCGCTGGCGCTGCAGGTAAAACCCGCGCTGGACGCCGGCCCGGAGGCCTGGAACCTGGCGCGGGAAGTGAAGCTGCTCTCGTCGGTGAAGGTCATCCGCCACCTCCGGGGGAACGCGAAGAAGCCAGCGCCCAAGCCGGTGGCGGTGAGCAGCCCGACGGACGCCGCCGCCTTCTCCACTTCGCCCGTCGGCCTGGTGGCCATCGCCGCGTCCACCGGCGGCCCGCAGGTCATCCACAAGCTCTTCTCCGAGCTGCCCGGTGACTTCCCGGCGCCCATCGTGGTGGTCCAGCACATCAATGCCGCGTTCGCGCAGTCGCTCGCGGGCTGGCTGGCGGCCACCTCCAAGCTGAAGGTCAAGCTGGCGAAGGACGGAGACCCGCTGATGCCGGCGGAGGTCCTCATCGCGCCGCCAGGGCAGCACCTGGTCATCCCCTCGCGCGGCCGCGTGGCGCTGCGGGCCGGCGAGCCACGCGATGGCCACCTCCCGTCGGCGACGATGATGCTGGAGTCCGCCGCCAAGGCGTACGGCCGGCGCACGGTGGGGCTCATCCTCACCGGGATGGGCACCGACGGCGCGGATGGCATGCTGGCCATCAAGAACGTAGGCGGGCGGACGATTGCGCAGAGCCAGGAGACCTGCGTGGTGTTCGGGATGCCCGGCGCGGCCATCGCTCGCGGGGCCGCGGAGCAGATTGTCGCAGGGGATGACCTGTCCAGCGCGCTGCTCAAGCTCGCGCGGGGCGAGGTCCTGGCGGCGGCGAGGTAAGCGCTTCGAAGGGGGAATCCGCGGTGGCACGAGGAGGGACGCGCCAGGTCTCCCCGGTGTGCGCCTACGTGGCGGAGCGCACCGGTTCGTCCTTGAGCGGGCAGCAGGTCAGCCGGCTGACCGAGCTGCTGGAGGAGAAGCGCGCCTCGCGCAACCAGCCAGAGGAGCAGTACCTCGAGTTCCTCAAGACGCCGCACGGCGCCGCAGAGCTGGCCGAGCTCATGTCGGTCATCTCCGTCCACAAGACGGACCTCTTCCGCGACGAGGTCCAGCTGCAGGCGTTCCGAGAGAATGTCCTCAAGCCGCTGGCGGCCACCAAGCAGACCGTCCGTCTGTGGAGCGCCGGCTGCGCCACCGGCGAGGAGGTGGCCACGCTGCTCATCCTGCTGGATGAGGTGGGGGCGAACCCGGCCAGCACCGTGCTGGGAACCGACATCTCCGAGTCCGCGCTGCGGCAGGCGCGCGCGCTCACCTTCCAGGCGGAGACGCTTCGCCGGGTTCCGGCCAAGGTCCGCGCGCGCTACTTCCGGGCCTCAGCGCAGGGCTTCACGCTGGAGAAGGCGCTGGCGGAGCGGGCGACCTTCGTGCGCCACAACTTGATGGACCTGCCGTACCCCAGCGCGCCGGGCGGTGGGAAGTTCGACGTCATCTTCTGCCGGAACGTCCTCATCTACTTCACCGACGCCGCGTTTGACCGGGTCGCCGCGTCGCTCGCGGAGCAGCTGGTGCCGGAGGGCTGCCTCGTGCTTTCCGCCGCGGAGCCCATCCTCCGCGTGCAGCCCATGCTCACCACGGTGCGCTGCGCGCAGGCGTTCTTCTACCGGCGCCGAAAGCCGGGAGCGCCGGTGGAGCCGCCGCTCATTCCGCCGCCCGCTGCGCCGCGGAAGCGGACGCCCACCGGCGAAGTGCCGCTGGCCACCGTGCCGCCCCCGGCCACGCCGCCACACGGATTGCCCGTCGCGGTGCCGGCGGAGGAGCCGCGCGAGGAGGCGGTGCGCACGTTTCAGCTCATCCTTGACTGGGCCGCCGCGGGAGAGAGCGACACCCAGACCGAGCAGGGGCTTCGGCGGTGCCTCTATCTGGATCCGCACTTCGCGCAGGCCCGCTACCTGCTGGCCATGCTCCTCGAGCAGCGCGGCGCCCGGGCGGACGCGAGCGGAGAGTACCGCCGCGCGCTGGCGACGCTGAATGAGGGGAAGAGCCGGCCTACGCCGTTCTTCCTGAATGACGAGCGGCTCAAGGTGGCCTGCGCGCTGGCGGTGAAGCGGCTGGGATTCTCGAAGTAACCCCGTGCGAGTGGAGCCGCTGATGCGAGTGCAGCCCCCGTTCGCGTCGAGCGTTGCGCCGTCAGGCGCATAGTCGAGACGTCGGCAGTGCTCCCGAAGCTTGGCTCATGGGCCGCTCCGCTCTGCCCGAAACAAACCGGCAAAGCGCCGTGCTTCCGAGGCTTGGCGCAAGAGCCGCTGCGGGCTGCGGGCTGCGGGCTGCGGGCTGCGGGCTGCGGGCTGCGGGCTGCGGGCTGCGGGCTGCGGGCTGCGGGGAATGGTGTCTCGGGTAGGGGGCACGCGTTCGCGTTCGCGTTCGCCTTCGTTCACGGGCCCGGGTAGGGGTAGGGGAAGGGAGAAGGGAATGGGGTTCGGGGAAGCGGCGGAGGAGGCTCTCCCTGAGGAGCCGACCGCGGCCCCGCCCCGTGCCCCTACCCCTCTCCGAACCCGTGCCCCTACCCGGGCCCGTGAACGAAGGCGAACGCGAACGCGAACGCGTGCTCCGTACCCCTCCCCGAGGCCCGCAGCCCGAGCCCCCGTTCCCCGAGGCCCGCAGCCCGAGCCCCCGTTCCCCGAGGCCCGCAGCCCGAGCCCCCGTTCCCCGTTCCCCGCAGCCCGAACACTACGGCCCGAGCAGCACGCGCCGGCTGACCTGCTCACCCGCAACAATCATCACCTCAAGCTCCACCGCCTTCGCCCGGTCCGCGGTCTGCAGCTCCAGCTTCACGCGCCCGGACGGGAAGTTCACCGTAATGGGCGTCATCCCCAGCTCGCGCCCGTTCGCCCGCACGAAAGCCGGGACATCCGAGTGGAGCACCAGGCTCCCTTTCCCGCGAACGCGGGACGCGTCCTTCGCCACATTCGGCTTCGCCTCGTCCTGCGCGAGCTCTGCCTCGTTCAGCGGCGTAGGCGTGCGCATCGCCTGGAGCCCGGCGTGGACGGCGACCGTGGCGCCGACCGCGAGCGTGGGGAGCGCGACGGCGATGGCCACCGCCGGCCCCCAGCGGCGCCAGAAGCTGCGGCGGGTGCTCGCGGTCGGAACATCCTCCGAAGGCACCGGCACCGGCACAGCCGCAGGCGAGGGCGCCGTCCCGGGCTCCGTCGCCCAGAGCACCGCGGCGGGTACATGCCGGAGCGTCCGGTCATAGTCCTCGCCCTTCGCGCCGGGGACGCGCGCAGGCGGAGGCGGGGGCGAGCGCAGCTCCTCGGGTGAGGGCCGGCGGAGGTTGAGCACAGTGGCGTCCTCATCGCTCGGCGGCCGGTCCACCGCGGTGGCCTCCTCCGCCCGCTCCGCCCGGGGCCGCGCGGTGGGGGTAGGGGGCAGCCCCAGCGCCTCGCCCGCGCTGCGCGGCAGCGGCTCAAAGTGCTCGCGGACGCGCCGGGCGAGCGCGGCCGCCGCGTCGGGGACGATGAGCGGCGCCAGCGCCTTCGCGAGGGCCGCCGCGCTGGGCGTGCGCTTGTCCACCTCGCGCTCCACCGCGCGCTGGAGCACGTCCACCAGCGCTCGCGGCAACCCTCGCGCCGCCTCATCCGGGTGGGGCTGCGGCAGGAACAGCGCCTGCTGGAAAATCTCCGCTTCGCTCTTGCCGGGGTAGAGCAGGCTCCCGGTGGCCAGCTCCCAGAGCACCGCGCCCAGTGCGAACACGTCCACGCGGCGGTCCAGCGGGTGCGCGCGCAGCTGCTCGGGCGGCATGTACGGGAGCTTCCCTTTGATGCCGCCGGTGAGCGCGCTGGCGCCGCCCTGCGTGGCCTTGGCCAGGCCGAAGTCCACCACCTTCACCGTGCCGTCCTCGGCGAGGATGAGGTTCTGCGGAGACACGTCCCGGTGGATGAGCCCCAGCGCCGCGCCGTCGCGCCCGCGCGCCTCGTGCGCGTAGTGCAGCCCGGCGGCGGCCTCGGCCACCAGGTAGCACGCCTCGCTGGGCGTCAGGCGCTGACCGGCGGCCTTCAGCTTCTTCTCGAACGCGCTGAGGGACCAGCCGCGCACGAACTCCATGGCCAGGTACGGGCGACCTTCGACCTCGCCGACGTCGTAAATCTCCACCAGGTTCGCGTGGCGCAGCAGCGCGGAGGTACGGGCCTCGCGCAGAATCATCTCGCGCAGGGTGCCGTCTTCGGCCAGATGGGGCAGCACCACCTTGAGCGCCAAAAGCTCCGCGCCGCGCGGATTGGGGCCGGCCGCGAGGTACACCTCCGCCGTGGCGCCCGCGCCCATCCTCCGCAAGAGCTCGTAGGGTCCCAGCCGCTTCACGCTCGAGGCGGCCAGTGTACCCGAGCGTGGGCGTCAGACCTCAATGCTCCGGCCCTTTCCGCCCTGAGCGGTTGTGTAGTATCCGGCGCCTTATGACATCGGCGAAAACGCTCGGCGTGGCGCTGGGATTGGCGCTGCTCCCCGGTTGCTTCTACCCCTCGGATCGCGGCCGCGCGCTCGAGTCCAAGGTCGACAAGCTGACGGCGGACAACGAGCAGCTGTCCACCCAGCTGCGCGAGGCGCAGGACAAGCTCACCACCACGATGCCGAAGATTGACGGGAAGATCGCCGAGGTCTCCCGCGCGATGGAGAGCCTGGACAAGGCGGCCCGGCGCAGCGGCGCGGACATCGGGGTCCAGATGGAGAAAACCGTCCAGGACGTGGCGGTCCTGCGCGGCCTGCTGGAGACCTACCAGTTCAAGCTGACCGAGCTGGAGGCTGGTCTCAAGAAGCTCTCCGAGGAGACCGACAAGCTGAGGGGCGCGGACGCCCTGGCCAAGAAGCGGCTGGAGGAGTCCCAGTGCCCACCGGAGAAGGCGGACTGCCTCAAGCTCGCGGCGGAGAAGGCAACGGCGGGGGACGTGGTGCTGGCGCGCGGGCTCTACGCGCAGTTCCTGAAGAAGTGGTCGAAGGACAAGGACGACACGGTGGCGGAGGCGCACTACGGCCTGGGCGACACGTTCTTCAGTGAGGACAAGTGCCGCGAGGCGCTCTACGAGTACGGCAAGGTCATTGAGGAGTTCAGCAAGAGCAAGGTGGCGGCGGGCGCGTACCTGCGGTCGTCGGACTGCTTCCGGAAGCTGAACATGCTGGACGAGGCCCGCATCGCGCTCGAGGAGCTGCTCAAGGGCTTCCCCAAGTCAGAGGCCGCCAAGTCAGCGAAGGGGAAGCTGTTGGAGCTGGAGAAGGCGAAGAAGGCCGCGCCGGCGCCGAAGAAGGTGAAGAAGTGAGGGCGCTTCTCCTGCTGGGCTGCCTGGTGTTGGCGGGTCCCGCGCTCGCCGCGGACCGCGCGCTGACCCTGATGTTCACCGGGGACAACGGCGGGGAGATTGCCACCTGCGGCTGCCGGGTGAACCCCACGGGTGGGTTGGCGCGCCGCAAGACGGTGGTGGAGAAGGCGAGGGCGGCCGGGCCGGTGCTGGTGCTCGACGCGGGCAACGCGCTGTTCAAGGGGCCGGGCTCGAAGGAGAAGGACCGGGCGGAGCTCATCCTCAAGGCGATGGGGCAGCTGGGCACCGCGGCCATGGCGGCGGGCGCCAGAGATCTCACGCTGGGCGCGCAGTTCCTCAAGGTGGAAGCGGGGAAGGCGAAGGTGCCGGTGCTCTCGGCGAACCTGCTCGGCCCGGACAAGAAGCCGTTCTTCCCGCCGTCGACTGTGACGACGGTGGGGGAGCTGAAGGTCGGCCTGGTGGGCGCTTCGCCAATGGGTGCGTTTGACGCTGCGGGCGCAGGCCCGGTGGTGACGGGGGAGCCGCCGGTGAAGGCGGCGCTCGCGGAGGCGAAGCGGCTGCGCCCGACGGTGGACCTCGTCGTCGTCCTCGCGGCGGTCCCGTTCGCGGACGCGCTGCAGCTCTCGAAGGAGGGCGGGAAGGACGTGGATTTCGTCCTCCAGTCGCACGACGGGCGAGGGGTGGGCGTGCCGCTCAAGGGGGAGGCGAATTACGTCATCCCCACGGGTGAGCGCGGCCGGCAGGTGGGCAGCCTTTCGCTCAAGCTCTCCGGCAAGGGGCCGTTCGTGGACCTGGCGGAGGCCGAGCGCCAGAAGGAGCGGGTCGGGATGCTGGAGCGCCAGGTGGAGGAGGTGAAGCGCCGCCACGACGCGGCCACCGACGCCGAGGTGAAGAAGGCGCTCAAGGCCACGCTCGCCCAGTTCGAAGCGCAGCGCGCGGAGGCCGCGAAATCCGGCGCGTTGGACCTGTCCAAAGCGGGCCGGACGCTCAAGCTGGAGTTCGTGGCCCTGGGCGCGGACATCAAGGATGACCCGGCGCTCAAGGCCCAAATCGACAAGCTGGAACCCCCCGCCACCCCGGGGCACTGATCCAACGCCCTGGACTTGTGCCAGGGCAGGGCCGCCGCTATAAGCCCCCTCCCCAACGAAGAATCGCCAGAACCTCCACGGCTTACCCGTGGGGAAAGGCGAGAAGAGGAACCATGAAGCCCGACCTGCACCCGCTCTACCCGCCCTGCCGGATCAGCTGCGCCTGCGGAAGCGTGATTGAAACCCGCTCCACCCGCGGCTCGTTCACGGTGGAAATCTGCTCCAACTGCCACCCGTTCTTCACCGGCAAGTACAAGCTGGTCGACACCGCGGGCCGCGTTGAGCGCTTCCGGAAGAAGTACTCCACCCAGCCTGAGAACGCGACGGTCGCCGGCATCACCGAGAAGACCGCCAACGAGAAGGCCGCGAAGAAGGAAAAGGCCGCCAAGCCCAGCTGAGCGGTTGTTTCTTTGTTTCATCCGCCCGCGCTTTGCCCGCACCGTCGTGCGGGGGAAGCGCGGGTTCGCATTTGCGGGGCGCGGGCGGCAGGAAATTAGACGGAGGATCCATCTGCCCTTAGCTTCATTCGCATCCACACTTTCTGAAGTTGGAGGCGAGATGCGACTGGAGGACTTCTCCACAGGCCCAGGGCGGAGACACGCGGTTCCTCCGCTGGCTGACGCGGAGTACGCGCGCGGCGGCGGGTATCGCCTCTATCAGGGAGACAGCCTCTCGCTGCTCTCGCGCTTCGAGCCGGCGACCTTCGACCTGGTCTTCGCGGACCCGCCGTACTTCCTCTCCAACGGCGGCTTCACCTGCAAGGGCGGCAAGCGGGCGCCGGTGGCGAAGGGCGCCTGGGACGAGTCGCGCGGGGTGCAGGACGACCACGAGTTCACGATGTCGTGGCTGTCCGCGTGCAAGCGCGTGCTCAAGCCCTCCGGCACGCTCTGGGTCTCCGGCACCCAGCACGTCATCTTCTCCGTCGGCTTCGCGATGCAGAAGCTGGGCTTCAAGCTGCTCAACACGGTCACCTGGTACAAGCCGAACGCCAGCCCCAACCTGAGCTGCCGCTACTTCACGCACTCGACGGAGCTGCTCATCTGGGCGTCCCCCAACCCGAAGGGGAAGCTCTTGCACACGTTCAACTATCCCCTGATGAAGGCGGAGAACGGCGGCAAGCAGATGCGGGACGTCTGGAACCTCCCGCGCGCGGGCGAAGAGGAGCTCACCGCGGATGGCGCGGGGCGCGTCTGGTCGCAGATTTCGCCGCGCCGGTCGGAGAAGGCGCTGGGCGGCCACCCCACGCAGAAGCCGCTGGCGCTGCTGGAGCGCATCGTCCTCTCCACCACCTCGGAAGATCAGCTCGTGCTGGACCCCTTCAACGGCAGCGGGACCACCGGCGTGGCCGCGGTCCGCCACGGCCGGCGCTACGTCGGCATCGAGCTGGACGAGCAGTACCTCTCGCTGACCCAGCGGCGGCTCGAAGCGCACTGAGGCCACCCCACTTGCGTGGGGGCGTGGACACCGCATGATGCGCAGACATGTCCATGCGGCTGGTGCTGCTCCTGCTGTGGGTCTGGCCCGTTGCCGCTGTGCGCGCGGAGGAGGACACCCTCGCCGCCGTCCAGAAGCGCAAGACGCTCCGCTGGGGCGCTGACGCACAGGGCGGCGCGCCGTACGTCTTCCAGGATCCAATGGATCCCAACCACCTCATCGGCTTCGAGGTGGACTTGTGCGACGCGCTGGCCGCGCGGCTGGACGTCCGCCCGCACCCGGTGCACGGGCAGTGGGACAAGCTGCTGGAGCTGCTGGAGCGCGGCGACTTCGACCTCGCGCTCAACGGCATCGAAATAGCGGATGAGAAGCGCCGGGTGGCGCTGCTCTCCAAGCCGTATCTGGTCGCCGCGGAGCGGCTGACCGTGCGCAAGGGGGACGCGCACGCCCCGCGGACGCTGGCGCAGCTCAAGGGCCGCAGGGTGGGGACGCTGCCCAACTCGCTGGCCTCCCGCATCCTCGAGCGCGCCGGCGCGGAGGTCCGCACCTACGACGGCGGCCAGAATGAAATCTACGAAGACCTGCGCCTGGGCCGGACGGACGCGGTGCTCCTGGACGCGCCGGTGGCCAAATTCTACGGCGACATCGAGGAAGCGCTGGAGCAGGTGGACGGCGACTTCGGCGAGGTGCGCTACGCCATCGCCGTGCGGCAGACGGACCCCGCGCTGCTCGCGGCGCTGAACGCCGCCATCGACGCGACGGCCAGGGACGGCACGCTGCGCGCCATCTACGAACGGTGGGGCCTCTGGAACCGGCCCACCGCGGAGCTCTTCGGCCTCCCGCCCGGAGCGCCGACGGTGGCCCCCGAGTACGAGCGCTGGCGCGCGGCGGTGGGCAAGCTGCCGCCGCTCTGGGAGCGCCTCACCCGCCGCTACCCGCAGACCCTGCCGCTCTTCCTGCGCGCGGCGCTGCTGACGCTCTCCCTCTCGCTGGTCTCCATGGCGCTGGCCGTGGCGCTGGGAGTGCTGCTGGCGATGGGCCGGCGCTACGGGGTGAAGCCGGTGCAGTGGCTGTGCGCGGGCTACATCGAGTTCTTCCGGGGCACGCCGCTGCTCATCCAGCTGACGATGGTGTACTTCGGCCTGCCGGAGCTGGGCGTACGGCTGGACCCGTTCGTCGCGGGGTGCATTGCGCTGGGGCTCAACTACTCGGCGGCGGAGGCGGAGAACTACCGCGCGGGGCTGGAGAGCGTTCCGGCCGGGCAGCTGGAGGCGGCAAAGGTCCTGGGCCTCTCGCGCGGGCAGACGCTGCGCCACGTCGTCGCGCCGCAGGCCATCCGCATCTCCATCCCGCCCATGACGAACGACTTCATCGCCCTGCTCAAGGACAGCTCGCTGGTGTCGCTGGTGACGCTCACGGAGCTGACCAAGACGTACGTGAATCTGGCCAACTCGATGAGGGACCACCTCGGCCTGGGCATCATCGTCGCGGCCGCCTATCTGTTGCTGGGCCTGCCCTTCGCCCACCTCTCCCGGCGGGCGGAGCGCTACTTCGGGCGGCACCTCCGGAGGGCCTCCACGTGACGCTGCGGGTGGGAGGGCTGGTCCGCAAATACCCGGGAGCCGCTGAGCCCACGCTCAAGGGCATCAGCTTTGACCTGCCGGAGGGGACGCTGGTGGCGCTGCTGGGGCCCAGCGGCGCGGGGAAGTCCACGCTCCTGCGCTGCGTGGTGGGGCTGGAGCCGTTCGAGAAGGGCGAGATTGACCTGGGTGGGGGCGTCGTCGTTCGCGGGACGGAGGAGGTGGGGCCCGAGGAGCGCGAACGCCAGCTCACCGCCGCGCGGTCGCGCCTGGGGCTCGTGTTCCAGGCGTTCGAGCTGTTTCCTCACCTCACCGCGCTGGAGAACTGCGTCCTGGCGCAGATGAAGGTGAAGGGCGTGCCGCGCGCGGCGGCGGAGGAGACCGGGCGGGCGCTGCTCACCCAGCTGGGGCTCGCGGAGAGGATGGCGGCGTACCCTGACGCGCTCAGCGGAGGGCAGAAGCAGCGCGTGGCCATCGCCCGCGCGCTGGCGATGGCGCCGCAGGTGTTGCTCTACGATGAGCCGACCAGCGCGCTGGACCCTTCGCTCAAGCACGAGGTGCTCCTCACGCTCAAGCGGGTGGACGCCACCGGAGTGACTCAGGTCGTGGTGACCCACGACCTTCAGCTGGCGCAGGGCTGCGAGCACGTCTGCGTGCTGGACCATGGGCAGGTGGTGGAGAGCGGACCGCCGGAGCGGGTGCTGGTTTCGCCGGAGCACCCCAGTACGAGGAAGCTGCTCGCGACGCAGGGATCTCGTTGAGCCGGGGCGTTGCGCCGTCAGGCGCGTTGAGTGCCGGGCCGGAGTGTTCGGGTTGCGGGCTTCGGGCTGCGGGGAATGGTGTCTCGGGCTGCGGGCTGCGGGCTGCGGGCTTCGGGGAACGGTGTCTCGGGTAGGGTTTTCGTTGCCGCGTTCGCGTTCGTTTACGCGTTCGGGCCCGGGTAGGGGAGCGGGTGCGGGCCCGGGGCGCGCGAGGCATGGCGTCAAGACGCTCCGCCGCGGCCTCCTCCCCGAACCCCATTCCCTTGCCCCTGCCCCTGCCCGTTCCCGGGCCCGGGCCCGAACGCGTAAACGAACGCGAACGCGGCAACGAAAACCGAGAACCCTACCCGAAGCCCGAAGCCCGAGACACCATTCCCCGAAGCCCGCAACCCGAACACTCCGGCCCGGCACTCAACGCGCCTGACGGCGCAACACCCGGCGTGAACGGGGAGGCTCAGCCCCGCAACGTCCGCAGCGTCCGAGCGGCTTCGCCGAAGAACGCAGCCCAATCCACCCGCAGCACCTGCTCCTCCGCCACCCTCCCCAGCAGATGGAAGTTGATCTCCCTCACCGCCTCCTCGGCCGTGTTCCCGCTCTCGGCCTCCATCAAGAGGTACGGCTCCTTGTACTGATTCCGCGCCGTCGGAATCCGCAACCCAAGCCCCACGCCCTTCGGGCTGCTGGCCCACAGGAGCAGCTCCACGCAGTGCTCGCCGGCGGGGACGCTGGCCAGCAGCGTCTGCTCCGCGGCGTGCCCATAGAGATGATCATCCCCCTCGACCAGCAGCAGCTCCGCGGGGAACGCCTCCGCGGGGATGGACTGATGCGTCGCCCACTTCCCGGACTTCAGCACGTCGACGTCGCCGTCTGGCGCTTCAGGGGCGGGGGCGAAGTCGAAGGCTGAGTCGAAGTGGTCGAGCAGGTTCTGCATGGGGACCTCCAGGTTCCGGGGCGAATTCTCCGCACCGGGCTGGATTGCGCAGCAAGGAGGTGGATGTCCGCTGCCGCCCATCCGGCCGGCCAGGCTGGAATTCTGCACAACCTCCCTAGGGCGCGAGCGACTCCGGCGGCAGCCGAATCCCCGCCTGCTCCAGCACCCGCAGCGCGTTGGTGGTGTCCACCACGCCCTCCCGCAGCCGGTAATCGAACGCCATCTGCCCGTTCACCAGCTGATCTCTGAAGTGCATGTTCCGCACGAACACGTCCCGGTCCTCCACCAACTTCGTGAGCGACAGGTCGTGGGTGGTCACCGCCCCGGAGGCTCCGGTGCGCAAGAGCAAGCGCAGCAGCTCCCGCGAGGCAATCTGCCGCTCGCGCGTATTCGTCCCCAGAAGAATCTCGTCCAGCAGAAACAGCGCCTGCCCCTTCGCCGCGGTCGCCGCGTCCAGCACCTTCTTGATGCGCTGCACCTCCGCGTAGAAGTAGGAGACGCCGCGCTCCAGCGAATCCTTGACCCGCATGCTGGTGAGCACCTGCACGTTGGACACGCGCATGGCCTGCGCACAGACCGGCGCGCCCGCCAGCGCCAGCACCGTGTTGGCCCCCAGCGCCCGCACCAGCGTCGTCTTCCCCGACATATTGGAGCCGGTCAAAAGCAGCGCGTGCCCGGGGCCGGGCAGACTCACGTCATTCACCACCGGCGCAGGCAAGAGCGGATGCCCCAGCCCCCGCGCCTCCAGCACCGGGCCCTCGTCCACCAGCTCCGGGTACTGAAAGTGTGGGCGGTCATGCGCGAGCGTGGCCAGCGCTCCCAACGCCTCCAGCTCCGCCAGCTTCTCGAACCAGCCGCGCACCCGCGCCCCGTGCGCCTTGCGCCAGGCCTCCAACCGGAAGAGCCAGTGGATGTCCCAGAGCGTGAACCAGTGGATGAGCGCGAAGAACTGCCCGGACAGCCTCAGCTCCGCGAAGCTGTTCTCGAAGGAGAACCGGCGCAGGGTGTGCGACGCGGAGCGCGCGCCCTCAGCGCGCAGCTGCCCGGCCAGCTCCCGCAGCCGCGGGTGCACGAAGGGCTCCGCCTCCACCCGCGCGAACGTCTCCTCGTAGCGGACAAAGCCCTGCTCACCCGCCGCCAGCGCCGCGTAGAACGCGTTGAGCGCCTTGCGCGTGAGGACCGCCACGCCCAGCTGCAGCAGGAGCAGCAGCCACACCACCGCGCCCGGCGCCAGCTCCTGCTCTTTCAGCACGTAGGCGGTGAGCGTGCAGAGCGGGAGCAGCACCGCCAGCGGGCGCGACCAGCGGATGCCGTGCAGGTACGGCCCGCCCTCGGCCCAGGCGATGAAACGGCTGGGGTCCGCGCGGGTCCGGCTCACCAGCCCGGTCTCCACCAGCAGCGCCTGCCGGAAGTCGAGCAGCGGGGTGAGCTCGCGCGCGGCGGCCTGGCGGGAGCGCAGCTCCGCGTTGGGCGCCGGCGCCGACAGCCAGGACGCCAGCTGCGCCTCGCCGGAGGTGGTGGCCGTCTCACCCATCAGCTGGAAGAGGGACCCCTGACCGAAGACATCCAGGTCCGGTGAGTAAAGGTGGTCCGGGTCCGCGAAGCGCTCGCCGCGCTCCGGGAAGGCGTGCCAGCCCTCCGAGAGCCGTGCCAGCCCGCGCTCGTTGAGGCGGACGCGCAGCTTCGCGCGGTCCTCGCGCGCAATCACGCCGTTGTGAATGCGAGCGAGCGCCGCGTACACCGCCAGAAAGCCCACGGCCGCGAGCCAGGCCCACGAGGGGAGCCGCTCGAACAGCCGGGCGACGGCGAAGGCCAGCGCGGCGAGGAAGGAGAGGGCGCGCAGGTTCGCCAGCAGGGCAGCGCGGCGGTCCAGCGCGGTCAGCTGCGCCTTCGCGTCAGCCAGGCGCGAGGCATAGGCCTCGGCGACAGCCGAGGCGGGGGACGTCACAGCGGCAGGTTCGCTCATCGTCGGACGAGCACCCTGCCACGACGCGGCCCGCCGCGGCACTCATTCAGCGGGCCGTAGAGCGGCTCGAAAAGTCCTACTTCTCCTTCGAGGCGATGCGACGGAGGGCTTTCTGGTCCCGGACGCAGAGGATGCGACCGACGTTGCCCAGCACGCCCTCGCGCTTCATCTCGTTGATGAGCGTGGAGACGAAGGAGCGGGAGGCGCCGACGAGGTCCGCCAGGTCCTGCTGGGTGATGCCGCGCAGGTCGGTCTCGCCGCCGTGCGGGCAGCGCTCGCCGTGGGCCTCCGCCAGGGTGAGCAGGGTGTCCGCCAGCCGTGCGGGGACCTCTTTGAACGTCAGGCCGAGGACGCGCTTGCGCAGGCCGCGCACCCGGTCCGCGTACGCCCGGACCACGTCCACTGCGAGGGCAGGCCGCGCCTCCAGCTGCGCGCGGAAGTCGCGCCCTTCGATGGACCAGACTTCGGCTTCGCCGGCGCCCACCGCGAGCTCCTCCAGCGGGGTGCCCTCGGGGCGGAAGAGCTCGCCGAACAGGTCTCCCGGCTTGAGGATGGAGACCACGGAGCGGACGCTGTTCTTGCCCAGGCGCATCAGGCGGACGCGTCCGGCCTTCAGGAGGTACACGCGGTCCGACATGTCGCCCGGCCGGTAGATGACCGAGTTGTGCGGGAAGGACTCGACCTTGAAGTACCCCTTGAAGTCGATGACCTCCTGCCCCGGGACAATCTTGTTCGCCGTGACCATCATCCCGCTGCTGCTGGTCTGCATGGGGGCGACGACATTGGAGCCGATGGGGCCTGCCGGTCGGTTGAAGCCGTGCATTCGTGCGTCTCCTGCGAAGAGTTGGGTGGTCTCCGCCTCTCCAACGTTTATGCCATCCGCTGAACATCCCGCGGCGGCCAGGAACTTGACGGTTTCCAACGGCTTAGCGTCGGAAGCGACCCGGTAAACGTTTCAAGTCGGTGGCGCGTGCAACGAAACGTTTAAACGTTCGCATCAGGAGCGAACGAAACGTTCAATCCGCGCCGCCAACGTCACGCCCTGGACACTGTTCACGAAAGGTCGGATTCCGGACGTCCAGGTGAGACCGCGTACTGTTTGATCTTCCGCTCAAGGGTTGGCCGGGAGATCCCCAGCATCTGGCAGGCCTTCCCCTTGTGCCCGCGCGTGACGCTCAGCGCCCGCAGGATGAGGACGCGCTCCGCCTCGGCCAGCGTGGGCAACTGCCCATTCGCCGACGCTGGCAGCCAGCTCTCCGGCGAGTCGGGCAGGGGGGCGGCGGCAGGGTCGGCCTCCAGGGCAGGGAGGTTGTCGGCCAGCAACACCTCGCCTGGAGAGAGGACGACCGCGCGGGTGAGCACGTTCTCCAGCTCCCGCACGTTGCCGCGCCAGGGCAGCTGGGTGAGGTGCTCCAGCACCTCCGGCGGGACGCGCTTCACCCGCTTGTGGACCTTCTCGTTGATGCGGTCCAGCAGGTGGTGGACGAGGGCGGGGATGTCCTCGCGGCGCTCGCGCAGGGGCGGGATGAGCAGCGTGATGACCTTGAGCCGCTGGTAGAGGTCCTCGCGAAAGCGGCCGGCGGCGACCTCGGCGGTGAGCTCCCGGTGCGTGGCGGCGATGACCCGCGCGCGCAGCTTGATGCGCTTGACACCGCCCACGCGCTCGAACTCGCGCTCCTGCAGCACGCGCAACAGCT
The DNA here is from genome assembly GCA_044230055.1 of Myxococcaceae bacterium. Lineage (GTDB taxonomy): Bacteria > Myxococcota > Myxococcia > Myxococcales > Myxococcaceae > JBGART01. Next base: position 63,459 of record JBGART010000015.1, read on the forward strand.
TGGCCTGCAGCATCAGCGACATGTCGCCAATCTCGTCGAGGAACAGGGTGCCATCCTCGGCGACCTCGAACTTGCCAGGCTTGAGCGCGGTGGCCCCGGTGAACGCCCCGCGCTCGTGGCCGAAGAGCTCTGACTCCAGCAGCGTGTCCACGATGGCGGAGCAGTTGATGGCGACGAAGGGCCGGGGCTCGTCGTGCGAGTAGTGGTGGATGACCCGGGCGATGAGCTCTTTGCCGGTGCCCGACTCGCCATTGATGAGGACGGAGGCGCGGGAGGCGGAGACCTTGCCAATCTCCTTCACCAGCTCCTGCATCAGCGGGCTGGTCCCCACGATGTCGCCCAGCCGCATCGCCGCGGCTTCCACGCTGACCGCCGCCGCGCGGCGCGAGAGGTGGCGCACCCGCAGCGCCCGCGCCACGACGAGGTCCAGCGCCGCCGGCTCCGGGAACGGCTTGTGGATGTAGTCGAACGCCCCGAGCTTCATCGCCCGGATGGTGGTCTCCATGTCGTGGTGCGCGGTGACGATGAGGATGGGCGCGTCCCCGCACAGGGCCTTCAGCTCGTCGATGATTTCAAGCCCGGTCCGGTCCGGGAGCATCATGTCCAGGATGACCAGCGAGGGCTGGTGCTCCTGCGCCGCCTTGAGCGCGCTGGCCGCGTTGGTCGCCGTCGCGACGTGGAACTGCGGCGAACCCTCCTCCATCGCGTCCTCGAAGTGCATCTTCAAGGACTCGAGCAGAGACAGGTCGTCGTCGACGATGAGCAGCGTCTCCATGGAGGTTCGGTGCGCCGGTGAAGCTTACGGCGCGTGAAGGGACGGGAAGTAGAGCGTGTATACCGTGCCTTTGGCCGCCCCGCCGTCCGCGGTGACCGACCCACCCTGTGCGAGCATGACGCGGTTCAGCGCGGCCAGCGACAGGCCGGCTCCCCGGGCGAGCATGGACGCGAAGGGCTCGAAGAGGCGCGCCCGCTCATCCGCCGGCAGGGCCGTCGAGGGGTCTTCCAAGACCAGCGTGGCGCTCTCCTTGGGCCCCGGTTTCACCGCGGCCTGGACGGACGCGCCCGCCTCCAACCCCATCGCGATGTTGAGCAGGAGCTGGGCGAGCACCGGCCGCACGCGGGTGGCGTCCGCCCGCACGCGCGGAGCGGCGGGGTCTTCCTGTATCTCCACCTGGATTTTCCGCTCCTGCAGCTCCTGCTCGACCAGGGCCGCCGCCTCCAGGGTCAGGTTGCGCAGGGAGACCGGCTCGAGGTTGGCCGGCGCGTCCCGGCCGTATTCGGAGAGGAGCCAGAGCATCCGTTCCATGGTGCGGATCTCCCGGTTGGCGATGACCAGCCGGCGCTTGTCCTTCTCCGAGTGCCCGGGGTTCCGCGCCAGGGTCTGCACCGCCATCTTCACCGAGGAGAGCGGGTTGCGGATTTCGTGGGAGAGCGAGGACGACAGGCGGGAGATTTGAACCGGCGGCGCCCCGGCCAGCAGCGCGCCGATGTCGACCACCGCCGCGCGCGCGCGCCCGTCCGCCTGGCCCAGGGCAAGCCGCAGCACCGTGCGCTCGCTCCCGCGCTGGAAGGGCAGGAAGACGGGGCTCGGCGCGGCGCCGCGCGCGGCGCCGTCCAGCTCGCCTGCGCGCTCAGCGGTCGTGCGCAGCACCTTCTGCAGTGGGGAGCCCACGAGCTCGCTCTCCGGGTGGCCGAGGACCCGCTGGCAGGCGCCCTCCGCCGAGAGGACCCGAAGGTCCGCGGACCACTCCAGCTGTGAGACCTGCGCGAGCTCGAAGTCCATGAGGTGGCCGGGAGGCCGCTGTACGTACGCGACCTGCTCGACCTGGTAAACTCCGCAGATGAGTGGCGCTTCAGGTGAATCGGCTAACCGACAGTGACCGGGCCTACCTGCGGTCACAATGAAGGGGGTTCACCTTCCCTTGCAACATCGGGCACCTCCGCTTGTCACGGAGCCGAGAGGTCCTCCCGATGACGTATAGGGGTCGTCCCTCGTTTCCCTCTACTCTGAGATTCGTCGCTCACCCACACCCGTTGAGGCCCTCTGTATGAAGCTCACCTCCCGTCGCAACCGCTCCCTCAAGAAGTCCCGTGGTCAGGGCATGACGGAGTACATCATCATCGTTGCGCTTATCGCCATCGCCGCTATCGGCGTCATCACCCTGTTTGGCGACAACATCCGCAAGCTGTTCGGCGTCTCGGCGGACGCGCTCTCCGGCGTGTCGTCGGTCCCCAACCGCGCGGAGACCTCCAAGCCCACGCTTGAGACCAAGACGATGAAGTCGTTCGGCGAGAACAACGCGTACTGAGCCTTTGAAGCCTTCAACGGCTTTTCAAACGCCGGTCCTCTCAAGGGGGCCGGCGTTTTCGCGTCTACGGCCGGGCAGCGCGAAGGCGATGAGCAGCGCCAGGAGCGCCGCGAGGCTGGCGGCGCCGCCCAGGCGGAAGCTCCCCGGACGGTAGTGGAAGGTCAGCCGGTGGTGGCCTACGGGCACGCGGACTGCCCGGGCCAGATAGTTCGCGCGCAGAATCTCCACCGGCGCGCCGTCCAGCTGCGCCTCCCAGCCCGGGAAGTGCGTGTCGGTCAGCACCGCGTAGCCCTCGGCGCAGGCGTCCACCAGCACCTCCACGCGCATGGGCGACGAGTGGGCCACTTTCGCCTGGGACGTCGTGCAGGAGGCGGGCGGCAGCGTGACGGGAGCTTCGAGGAAGACCTGGCGGCGGAAGGCCTGGGCCGGGCTCACCAGCCACTCGTAGGCCTGCTTCGCGTCGCCATGGGTCGCCTCGTGGACCACGTACGCGCGCGGCTGCGCGGTGCTGGAGCGGAAGAGCCGCGGCAGGGCGAGATTGGGGCGCGGGAGCGGCTCCAAATCCGGGTAGGGCGTCTTGAAGCGGCGCACGTAGTACTGCGCGCCGGCGAAGTCGAGGAAGGCGCGGGACTCCTTGTCGAGCGCGCGGGAGATTTTGAGCGGCTCTGGCGCGCCGTAGCCCTCCACCGCGGGCAGGCGCTCCTCGACGAAGCGCAAGGGCACCAGCGCGTCCCGGCTGAGGCGGACGTACTCGCCTGGGTCCTGGGTGAGGTACTCGTCGTCCTGCGAGAGGTTGACGGAGAGCCGCCCCTCGAACGGCCGGGGGATGGCGGCGGCCAGCGCCGAGGGGCCCATCAGCGGCTTGCGCTCCTGCCACATGGAGTCGTTGAAGAAGCGCCGCGTGGAGAAGAGCTCCACTGCGAAGAGGACGAGCCAGGACGCGCGCAGCCGCGCCGCGCGTGCGCGCCCGGGGCCGCGGGCGGGAGGAGGCTCCACCCAGAGGCCGTCGCGGACCTCTGCCTTGAGCACAGCCGGCCGGCGCACGGCGAAGAAGAGCGCGGTGGCCGCGGTGAGGAAGGTGGTGGGCCAGAGGATTCCCGCAGCCGCGCCGGTCCGCAGCGGGACGCCCACCAGGATGACCAGCGCCCCCAGCAGGAGCAGCGCGAACCCCAGGGCCGCCCATTTCAGGAGCCGGCGGGAGGGGTCGACGCGAGCCGCCGCGGCGGAGACGCGGTCCAGCCCGAAGGCCGCCAACACGCAGAGGCAGAAGATGCAGCCGACGATGTACTTCGAGGGGTAGCGGAAGAGGGAGAGCGGCGGCAGGCGCAAGACCCACGTCGCCGGCGGGAAGTGCGAGCCCAGCGCCAGCAGCGCGAAGAGCAGCGCGCCGCCGAGGTAGGGCCAGGCGCGGCGGTTTCTCCGGGCCAGCACCGCGGCCGCGAAGGCGAAGGCCAGCGCCAGGCTCCCCACGAAGACGGTGGGGACGAAGTTCTGCTCGCTGCCCCAGTAGGTCTCCCGGGGCTGGTCCGCGTTCGGCCAGCCCAGCGCCACCAGGCCCACCCACGGCATGGACCATTCGAAGCGCCCGTCGAGGTCCAGCGTCCGCATGGAGTGCCGCGTCAGTTCCAGCGCCGGGACTGCCTGCGCGCCGGCCAGCGCCAGGCCCCAGAGGCCGGCCACCGCGGCGACGCCCGCTCCCCGCAGGCTGCGGCGCCAGGGTTGGGTCTGGCCGCGGAAGGGGAGCAGCAGGATGGCGCCCACGAGCAGCAGCTGCCAGACCGTCATCTCCGGGGAGCCCGCGAGGAGAGAGAGCCCGGTGGCCAGGGCAAGCAGCGCGATGTCTTGTCGCTTGGGCGCGTTCGCCAGGCGGGTGGCGGCGCCGAGCATCAGCCCTGTCCAGGCCACCGCATCCACCACGTTCTGCTGGATGGCCAGCTGGGTGAGCGTCTCCCCGAAGCCCAGCAGTGCCCCCGCCGCGAAGCTGGCCGGCGCCGAGCGCCCCAGCGTCCGGCACAGGAAATACATCCCGCCCGCCGCGACCAGCGCGTGGAAGAGCTGCTCCAGCGAGATGGCCGTCGCCGGGTTTGCGAGGAGTACCAACAGCACGCGAGGGGGGTAGAACGCCTGCGAGTAGAGCGTGGCCGCGAAGGGTTGCCCCAGCCGCTGGTACGGGTTCCAGAGCGGCCACTCACGTAAAGACAGACACTCTGCGAGGAACGCCGCGTCCGGGATGAAGAGCCGGAAGATGTCCCGCCCCGCCAGCACCCGGTCCAGCGCGATGGGCCAGTACGTGAGCGCCGCCCCCGCGGCGATTCCGGCCATCACCAGGAGCAAACGCGTGCGAGGGCGCAGCATCGGTCGCGAGCATCGCCCACAGTCGGGAGGGGACAGGCACCTTTTTCCAAGCGGGAGACATCGGAGGTAGAGGTTGCCTTTGTCCCGCTGGCCCCCCCCGTTCGCGTCGAGCGTTGCGCCGTCAGGCGCATAGTCGAGACGTCGGCAGTGCTTCCGAAGCGTGGCTCATGGGCCTCCGGGCTGCGGGCTGCGGGGAATGGTGTCTCGGGGTGCGGGCCTCGGGCTGCGGGCTTCGGGAAACGGTGTCTCGGGTAGGGGTAGGGAGCACGCGTTCGCGTTCGCGTTCGCCTTCGTTCACGGGCCCGGGTTCGGGTTCGGGTTCGGGCGAGCGGGTGCGGGCAGTCGGTCACGGGCTAGAGCGCAACGACGGGCAATCCCTTAGGTCGGCGACCGGCCGAGCCATGCGCGGTGTCCCGAACCCGAACCCCTGCCCGTACCCGTGAACGAAGGCGAACGCGAACGCGAACGCGTGCTCCCTACCCCTACCCGAGACACCGTTCCCCGCAGCCCGCAGCCCGAGGCCCGCACCCCGAGACACCATTCCCCGAAGCCCGCACCCGAACACTCCGCCCCGGCACTCAACGCACCTGAACGCGCAACGCTCCTGCCGGTTTCCCAGCGAAGAGCATCCTGTCCCCTGACGGAGCCGCGCGTCCTCCGTTGGCTTTGCTCGCGTCCGGGAGCCCCGCTACAACGCTCCGCATGAAGCCTCGTTCAGCTTTGCCCGTGCTCCTGTGCTCGCTGTGGCTTGCCTGCGGTCCCCAATCCGAAGACGCCCTCGCCTCAGGGAGCCACGCCCTCACCGCGCTCGAAGAGGTGTCCACGTTCGGAAGCAACCCGGGCAACCTCCGGATGCTGCGGCACGTGCCAGTGGGGATGCCCGCCAACGCAGCGTTGCTCGTGGCCCTGCACGGCTGCACGCAAACGGCGGCGGACTTCGAGGCGGCGGGCTTCAGCGTGCTGGCGGATGACCGCAAGTACTACGTGCTGTACCCGGAGCAGCGGACGGCGAACAACCCCACCCGCTGCTTCAACTGGGCGGGTGAGAACGGCGACACCGCCAACCTCAAGCGCGGCGAGGGCGAAAACCTCTCCATCCAGCAGATGGTCAAGAAGATGCAGACCGACTTCTCCATCGACCCGGCGCGCATCGTCGTCACCGGCGTCTCCGCGGGCGGCGCGCAGACGGCGCTGATGCTGGCGACCTGGCCGGACGTCTTCACCGGCGGGGCGGTCATCGCGGGCATCCCCTACGACTGCGCGCGCGGCCTGCTGGACGCCAGCGCCTGCTCGGGCGGCACCAAGGACCTCGCGCCGGCCGAGTGGGCGAAGCGGGTGAAGGACGCTTATCCGAGCTTCACCGGCCGCTATCCGCGCGTGGCCCTCTTCCAGGGGACGAACGACCTGGTGGTGCGGCCGGCCAACGCCCGCGAGCTGCTCGAGCAATGGACGGCGGTGCACGGCATTGACGCGACCGCCGATGAGACACAGCAGCTGGGCGCGCACACCCGCCGGGCGTTCAAGGACGGGACGGGCGCCACGTTGGTGGAGACCTACGAGCTGGCCAACATGGGCCACGGCGTGCCGGTGGACCTCTCCGCCGGCTGCGGCGTGGCGGGCGCCTTCGCGCTGGACGTCAAGCTCTGCGCGGCCTCCCGCATCGCCGACTTCTTTCAGCTCGGCGGCGCCGCGTTCGTCCCGGACGCCGGCCTCCCGCCCGACGGCGGCGCACGCCCCGACGCAGGCGTGGACCCCATCCCCGACGCAGGCGCCTCCAGGGACGCAGGCAGCACGCCGACGCCCGGTCCTGGCGCAGGATGTCACTGCCAGGGAGGGGTGGGCGGAGGCGGGCTGGCCGCGCTCCTGGCCGTGCTCGCCGCGGTTCGCGCCGCAGCGCGGCGCCGCTGATCCGCTGTTTGCGTAACCCGCGGTAATGGAATACTCCGCGCCTCCTATGGAGGGGCGGCTCGTCTTCAAAGACTGCGCGGTGTTTCACGCGGATGGACGGGTGCGCCACCGGATGGCCGTCGTCGTCGCGGACGGGCAGATTCTGCGCGCTGACGAGGACCGCGCGGTGCCGGTGCTCCCCGGAGACTGGGAGGTCCGCTGCCGGGGCCGGATGCTGGCGCCGGGGCTGGTGGACTGCCACTGCCACCTGGCCAACGCGCAGCTCCTCCCGCCGTCAGGCGAGCTGCTCATGCGCACGCCCAGCGCCCGCCTCCAGCTGCAGCGCCGGCTGGACACGCTGCTGTTGCCCGAAGACGTGGAGGTCCTCACCGCGCACGCGCTGGCCCGGGCGGCGCGCGCGGGCGTGACGATGGTGGTGGAGCACCTGTCCTGCCCTGGCGCCGTCGCGGACGCCCTGAAAGCGCAGGCCCGGGCGGCCGAGCGGATTGGCGTCCGGCTGGTGAACAGCCACGCCACGCACAGCTCCGACGGCGAGTCCCGCGCCATCGCCCGCTTCGAGCAGAACGTCGACTACGCGAAGGGCTACGCCGAGCACCCGCTGGTCCGCGCGGGCCTGGGCTTCCACTCCTCTTCCTCCTGCGGCGATGAGCTGCTGCGCCGCATTGGCCGCGCGCGGGAGGAGCTGGGGCTGGGGACGCACTTCCACCTGGGCGAGACCGACGACGACCTCACCACCACCTACGCGCTGCACAGCAAGCGGACCGTGGCGCGGCTGGAGTCCTTTGGCCTGCTCGGCGCGGGCGCGGTCGCGGCCTACGCGCGCGGGGTGGACCGGACCGAATCAGACCGCCTGGCGCGGACGCGCACGCTGATGGCGCTCAGCCCGCGCTCCACGCTGATGGTGGAGACCGGGGCGGGGAGCCTGGAGGCGCTGCTCGCGCACGAGAACCTGGTGGGGTTGGGGACGGGCGGGCTGGGCTCTCTCTGGGAGGAGATGTTCTGCGCCTTCGTCAACGTGCTGCAAATCTCCCGCGTGGGCCGGCTGCTGGACCCTGACGGGCTGATGGCGCAAATCCTTATCGGCGGGCCGGCGGAGCTCTGCTCCATGCTCTTCGGGCGGCCGTCGGGCACGGTGGAAGAGGGCGCCACCGCGGACCTTGTCCTCTACGACCTCATCCCCCCGGAGCAGGGGCCGGGCGAGGTGGCCACTTCTCTCCTGATGCGCCTGGGCCAGGTGCCGGTGGCCTGGACGGTGGTGAACGGCCGGGTGGTGGTGCGCGAGGGCCAGTTGCTCGGCCAGGATGACCTGGCGCTCGCCGAAGACGCCGCTCGGGTCCTCACGTCGGTCTGGGCCCGCGGCGCCGCGCCGTCGTGAGCGGGCCGTCTCTTGAGACACGTATCGCCCAGGCTGCCGCGCGGCGCGCGCCGCTGCGCGAGGGCGCAGACACCACCGCGCTGCGGTTGGTGAACTCGGACGGGGACGCGCTGCCGGGCTGGACGCTGGACGCCTTCGGGGACGTGCTGTCGTTGAGCCTGTACGAGGACCTGCCGCCCGAGCGCGAGCAGGCGTTGTTTGATGCAGTGATGGCCGCGCTCTCGCCGCGCGCGCTGTACGTGAAGCGCCGGCCGCGGGAGGCGCGGGTGCTGGCCAACACCCGGCGCGAGCAGGTGGCGCCCTCCGGAGCAGAGCGGGGCGAGGACGTGGAGAGCGTCGTCGCGCTCGAGAACGGGCTTCGCTTCCTCATCCGTCCCGGGGCGGGGCTGGCGGTGGGCCTGTACCTCGACATGCGCGATGTGCGCCGCTGGGTGCGCGAGCGCGCGCGAGGCCTCCGGGTGCTGAACACGTTTGCGTATACCTGCGGCTTCGGCGTGGCGTGCGCGGCGGGCGGCGCGGCGCGAGTGGTGAACCTGGACCTCTCCCGCCGCGTGCTGGACTGGGGGGCCCAGAATGCCTCGCTCAACGGGCAGCGGGTGGACCCGCGCGACTACGTGGCGGGCGACGTCTTCGAGTGGCTGCGCCGCTGGCAGAAGAAGGGTGAAACCTTCGACGTGGTCATCCTGGATCCACCGTCCTTCTCCACCGCGAAGGGCAAGGCCTTCTCCGTGGCGCGGGACTACGCGTCGCTGGTGCGCGCCGCTGCGGCGGTCGTCGCGCCGGGCGGGCTCCTGCTGGCGTGCTCCAACCTCTCGCCGCTCACGCCGGACGCGCTGCTGGGCCAGATAGAGAAGGGCGTGAGCCAGGCGGCGCGCGCGGTGCGCTCCGTCACGCCGCTGGGAGCTTCCAGCGTGGATTTTCCCAGCCCCAAAGGAAAAGCCCCCGCCTTGAAAGTCTTTGCGGTTGATCTGTGACAGTTTGCTAACAGCGCTTCATAAACCTCCAGATACAGACATTTGTTATCGCAGCGACGGAGCGCAGCCCCAGGCGGCGATTGCGGCTTGTTCCCTTGACCCGGCTTGTTCCGGACTCTATTGGGGACATGAAACTCTTTTCAGACGTCTTTCCTGGGGGGCCGCGTCATGCAGATGCAGGAGCAGGCAGGGGAAATTCGCGCAGCGATCCTCGAGGACGAGCTGCTGGTCCGAGAGAGCATCGCTGATGTTCTGGAGCACTCGGGCATCTCGGTGGTCGCCAAGTACTCCGACCCGGTGGACTTCCTCCGGCGCATCGCATCGCTCCACCCGATGGTCGCGTTGATCGACCTCTCGCTGCGGGCGCCCCTGGAAGGGGCCAGCCTCGACGGGCTGGCGGTGCTGCGGCAGCTGCGCAGCGCGCTCCCGGAAGTCCAGGCGCTGGTGGTCTCCGGGAACCGGGACGCGCGGCTGGTGGAGGAGTGCTATCGCGCGGGCGCGGCCGGGTACCTGGACAAGGCGACGGCGGGCTCGGATTCGGTGGTGACGGCGGTCAGGGCGCTGGCCCGGGGCGAGCGGCTGTTGCCCATGGAGCTCAACCCCTTCACCCAGCCCCCGCAGCTGCCCTCGTCGCGCGGCCCGTCGCTGGGCATCCTGTCCGAGCGCGAGCGCGAGGTATTGGCCTACGTGGCCGGCGGGGTGGACAACCTCAAGATCGCAACCCTCCTGGGGATTTCCGAGCGGACGGTGAAGGCGCACGTGTCCAGCCTCTACCGCAAGCTCGGGTCGGAGAACCGGACGCAGCTGGCGCTGCTGGCGCGCGAGCTGGGCGTCCGGCCGCCTGAAGGCATCTGAGGCGCGCAAACCTCGCGACGGTGGGGCCTTCGCGGGTATGGTCCGCTCCTGAAAAGATGCCCACCGCTGAGCACGTTCAGCCGCGCGAGATTCGCTTCGGCAAGTACACCCTGATTGACCGCATTGCCGTCGGCGGCATGGCGGAGATCTTCCTCGCGCGCCAGGCAGGCCTGGAGGGCTTCGAGAAGACCATCGTCATCAAGCGGATCCGTCCGCACCTCTCCAAGCAGACCAGCTTCGTGAAGATGTTCCTCAACGAGGCGAAGCTGGCTGCGCAGCTGAACCACCAGAACATCGTTCAGATCTACGACCTGGGGAAGATCAGCGAGAGCTACTTCATCGCGATGGAGTACATCTTCGGCCGGGATATGCGCCGCATTATCCCGAAGGCCGACGCGATGGGGATTCCCTTCCCCATGGTCTACGCGCTGAAGATCGCCTCCTCCATCTGCGAGGGGCTCTACTACGCGCACCAGAAGGTGGACCTCTACGGGAACCCGCTGAACATCGTCCACCGCGATGTGACGCCTGAGAACATCTTCGTGTCCTTCGACGGGACGGTGAAGATTCTGGACTTTGGTATCGCCAAGGCGGCGAACCAGATTGAGCAGACGAAGGCGGGGGAGATCAAAGGCAAGCTCTCGTACATGAGCCCCGAGCAGTGCATGGGCAAGCCCCTGGACTGCCGCAGCGACATCTTCTCGCTTGGGGTGGTGCTCTACGAGTGGCTCACCGGCTTCAAGCTGTTCACCGGCGAGTCCGAGGTGGCCATTCTGAAGAGCATCACGGAGGGGAAAATCTACGCCCCCTCGTACTTCAAGGCGGACATCCCGGAGGCCGTCGAATCCATCCTGATGCGGGCGCTGGAGAAGGACCGGGACCGCCGGTACCAGACCGCCTGGGAGATGCAGTACGACCTGGACCAGTTCCTGACCCAGTACGAGTTCACGCCCTCCAACATCCACCTCTCCAACTTCCTCAAGCAGCTCTTCTTCGACGAGCTGGAGCAGGAAAAGGCCCGGCTGCACTCGCGCACCAGCGTGGCCGTCCCGCAGGAGGAGCCGGAGGAAGAGGACCTGCTCTCAGAGGTGGACTCGCTCTCCGACGTGACCGGCCTGGACCGCCCCGCGCCGCGCCTGGGGCAGGAGCGTCCGCTGCAGGTCATGCTCACCGAGGGTGAGCACACGCACTTCACCAAAATCGCCCAGCGCAACGGGGTGAGCGTGGACGCGCTGGTGCGCGACATCCTCGCCGGGTGGATGAAGTACCGCTGATGTCGCGGGTCAAGCTCACGCTCGAGTACGACGGCACGGACTTCGTGGGCTGGCAGCGGCAGCCGAACGGGCGCTCCGTGCAGCAGACGCTGGAGGAGGGGCTGGCGGCGCTGCTCGGCGTGCCGACGCCCGCCCGCGCGGCCGCCCGGACCGACGCGGGGGTTCACGCGCTGGGGCAGGTGGTGACGTTCGACACGGACCGCGCGCTGCCGATGCGGGCGTACACGGTGGGCCTGTCGAACCTGCTGCCGGAGGACCTCTCGGTGGTGGCGGCGGAGGAGGTGGCGCCGACGTTTGACCCGCGGCGGGCCTCCAGCGGCAAGCGCTACCGCTACCGGCTGAGCAACCTGCCCTTCCACTCGCCGGTGCGCAGACGAACGCACTGGCAGCTGTTCGCGCCGCTGGATGTAGACGCGATGGTGCGCGCGGCGCCGGTGCTGCTGGGCCGGCATGACTTCTCCGCCTTCCGCGCCGCGAACTGCCAGGCGCCCCACGCCATCCGCGAGCTGCGCCGGGTGGAGTGGACGCAGGGCGAGCGCAGAGAGCTGGTCCTCTGGGTGGAGGGGACGGCGTTCCTCAAGCAGATGGTCCGGAACATCGTGGGCACGCTGGTGGAGGTGGGTCGCGGGCGGCAGCCGCCGGAGTGGGTTGCGCAGGTGCTGGCGTCGAAAGACCGCACGCTCGCCGGGCAGACCGCCCCTGCGCAGGGGCTGACGCTGATGGAGGTGTTCCTGGGCCGCACGGAGTCGCCGGTCGAGGAGGACGACGAGGGCTGAGCGCGTGATAGACCTTCGTCGTGGCCGCCGGAGCTGGCAAATCGTTGGGTCGGCTGGAGAGCCGCGCAAGGCGCGTGTCGCTCGTCGTGGGGCTGGGCTTTCTCTCCGTCGTCGTCGGCGTGCTGCTGTCGACCAAGCTCTTCCTGTGGCTGGCGTCGCTGGGTGATGCACCGGTCGTTGTGAGGGTGCTGCTCAATGGCGCGCTCTCTACGCTCTGGGCGTGGGCGGTGCTGCCGGCGTTCGCGTATGGCTTTGGGAGGGTCATCGACTTGAGGCCCGTGCCCACTGCGGCGGGTGCGGTGGCCACCGGGTTTCTGTTCCTGTTCGGAGTGCAGCTGGTGGGCAGCGGCCCGGAGTCGTTTCGTCAGGAGTGGGTGCTCTCGGCGCTGCGCGTGCTGTTCATCGCGGGGGGAGGGGCGCTGACCGCCCGGTGCGTGCGGGCGGCTCGGGCGGCGGCGGTCAAAGGGGAGGAGGCGGCGACGGCGGAGGCTACGCGGATCAAGTCGCAGTACGACGCGTTCGCGCAGGAGGCTCAGCGGGTCGCGGAGCGGAGGGAAGCCGTGCCCATCCGGCCCGAGGAGCCGGGTGAGAAGAAGGAGTGAGGGGCGGGGGAGTGAGAGGCGGCGTGCAACCCCGACGCCCCCCGTTCGCGTCGAGCGTTGCGCCATCAAGCGCATAGTCGAGACGTCGGCAGTGCTCTCCCCCGTTCGCGTCGAGCGTTGCGCCGTCAGGCGCATAGTCGAGACGTCGGCAGTGCTCCCGAGGCTTGGCTCATGGGCCGCTTCGGTCTGCTCGAAACAACCCGGCAAAGTGCCGTGCGTGGGTTTGCGCCACCTCTCGACTATGCGCCTGACGGCGCAACGCTCGAGGCGAGCGGGGGAGACGCCTGACTGAGAACAGCCGGCCAGGGCCGGTTTCCCCTCGAGGCGAACGGGGGCTTCCCTTCCCGAAGAGTCTGCCTACGCCTTGGCCTTCTTCGTGAAGCGGAGCTCGTCCTTCCCCGCATCCACCACAATCGTCTCCCCGGGCGGCAGCTCCCCCGACAGGACCTTCATCGCGAGAGGGTCCTGCAGATACTTCTGCACCGCGCGCTTGAGGGGCCGCGCGCCGTAGACAGGGTCATACCCGCGGTCCGCGAGGAGCTCCTTCGCGGCGTCGCTTACCTCCAGGTCCAGCCTCCGGTCCGCGAGCAACTTCCGGAGCCGGGTCAGCTGCAGCTCCACGATGTGCTTGATGTCATCCTTCTTGAGTGACTCGAAGATGACCACCTCATCCACCCGGTTCAAAAACTCCGGGCGGAACTCGCGGCGCAGCGCCTCCAGAACCTCGCGCTTGGTGGACTCCTCGAGGGCGCGCTTTCCCGCCATGCCCTCCTGGATGAGCGCGGACCCGATGTTCGAGGTCATGATCAACACCGTGTTCTTGAAATCCACCGTTCGGCCCTGGCTGTCGGTGAGCCGGCCGTCGTCCAGAATCTGCAACAACACATTGAACACATCGTGGTGCGCCTTCTCAATCTCATCGAACAGCACCACGCAGTACGGCCGCCGTCGCACCGCCTCTGTGAGCTGCCCGCCCTCGTCGTAGCCGACGTAGCCGGGGGGCGCGCCGATGAGCCGGGAGACCGCGTGCTTCTCCATGTATTCCGACATGTCGATGCGGATGAGCGCGTTCTCGTCATCGAACAGGAACTCCGCCAGCGCCTTCGCCGTCTCCGTCTTTCCCACGCCGGTGGGGCCCAGGAAGATGAAGGAGCCGATGGGCCGGTTGGGATCCTGCAGCCCGCTGCGCGCGCGGCGTACGGCGTTCGACACGGCGACCACGGCTTCGCGCTGGCCGATGACGCGCTTGCCCAGCCGCTCCTCCATGTGGATGAGCTTCTCCACCTCGCCCTCGAGCAGGCGCGAGACGGGGATGTGCGTCCACTTAGCGACGACCTCCGCGATGTCCTCCGAGTCCACCTCCTCCTTCAGGAAGCGCTGCTTCTTCTGCAGCTCGGAGAGCTTCTTGTTCGCGGCCTCCAGCTCCTTCTCCAGCCCGGGCACCACGCCGTACTTCAGCTCCGCCGCGCGGTTCAGCTCGCCCGCGCGCTCGGCCGAGGCCTGCTCGTTGCGCGCCTTCTCCAGCCGCTCCTTGAGGCTGCGCAGCGCGCCGATGGCCGACTTTTCGGCCTCCCAGTGCGCCTTGAGCCCGCCGAAGCGCTCCTGGAGGTCCGCCAGCTCGCGGTCGATGACCGAGAGCCGCTCGCGCGAGTGGACGTCGGACTCCTTCTTCAGGCCCTCGCGCTCAATCTCCAGCTGCGTAATCTTCCGGCGCACGTCGTCGATGGCGTTCGGCATTGAGTCAATCTCAATGCGCAGCCGCGAGCAGGCCTCATCCACCAGGTCAATCGCCTTGTCCGGGAGAAACCGGTCCGCGATGTAGCGGTGCGACAGCGTGGCCGCGGCGACCAGCGCGGTGTCCTGGATGCGCACGCCGTGGTGGACCTCGTACCGCTCCTTGAGCCCGCGCAGGATGCTGATGGTGTCGTGGACCGAGGGTTCGCCCACCACCACCGGCTGGAAGCGCCGCTCCAGCGCCGCGTCTTTCTCGATGTGCTTGCGGTACTCGTCCAGCGTGGTGGCGCCAATGCAGTGCAGCTCGCCGCGCGCCAGCGCCGGCTTGAGCATGTTCCCCGCGTCCATCGCGCCCTCGGCCTTCCCCGCGCCGACAAGGGTGTGCAGCTCGTCGATGAAGAGGATGAGCTCGCCTTCCGAGGAGGAGACCTCCTTGAGCACCGCCTTGAGCCGCTCTTCGAATTCACCGCGGTACTTCGCGCCGGCCACCATCGCGCCCAAATCCAGCGTGATGAGGCGCTTGTTCTTGAGCCCTTCCGGAACGTCGCCGTCCACCATCCGCCGCGCCAGGCCTTCGACGATGGCGGTCTTTCCCACGCCCGGGTCGCCGATGAGGACCGGGTTGTTCTTGGTGCGGCGGGAGAGGACCTGGATGACCCGGCGAATCTCCTCGTCGCGTCCAATCACCGGGTCCAGCTTCCCGGCGCGGGCCGCCTCGGTGAGGTCTCTGCCGTACTTCTCCAGCGCGCGGTAGGTGGACTCCGCCTCCTGGCTCGTCACCCGCGAGGAGCCGCGGATCTCCTTGAGCACCGTGAGCAGCCGGTCGCGCGTGAGGCCGGAGGCCTTGAGCAGCTCGCCGAGCGGGCCCTTGTCCTGGGCGAGCCCGAGCAGCAGGTGCTCGGATGAGGTGTACTCGTCCTTGAGCGCCTTCGCCTCTTCCTCCGCCTTGTCGAACGCGCGCACCAGCCGGCTGCTCAGCGTGCCGCCTTCGGCGCCCTGCATGCGCGGCAAGCGCGCGAGCGCCTCTTCCACCCGGCCCCGCACCAGCCCTGGGTCCGCGCCGACCTTTCGGAGGATGGGTTCGACAATTCCGTCGTCCTGCGAGAGGAGCGCCTGCAGGAGGTGCTCGGGCTCGTAGTTCGGATTGCCGGCCCGGCGTGCGAGCGTCTGGCCCTCCTGAATCGCTTCCTGGGCCTTCACCGTGAACTTGTCGAGTCGCATGGCGGTCAAGCTAAGTCCCGCGCTCCGCTTGGCAAGAACTGCAAACGCGTCGCGTCAGCCACCGTCAAATGAAAAGCGTTGGGAGTGCGTTCGGGTGGGGTTGTCAGACGATGAGGCGGGCAGGTAGAAGGCGCGACCTCTTTTCGTTGGGCGGGGGGATTTCGTGGAAGCACACGGCGGGTATCTCTGTCGCCTCGAAGAGTTCGACGCAGCGGACCTGGTCCGCAACGCCCGGGAAGCCCTGCTGCTCGACGGTGAGAGCGCCGCGGATTGCGCGCTGCTGGTCACCGTCATCCCCATGCGCAAGGTGGTCCGGCTGGCCTACGACGCGGTCTTCACCTACGGCCGCCGCGGGGCGGGTTGGTACGAAGAGCACCACGCGCTGCCGAAGCTGCTCTCCAGCCGCTACAACGTGACGGTCCACGCCTACGTGTTTGACCCCGAGGAGTACGAGCTCGTCACCACCTACGGCGCGGGCGGCCGGGTGGGAGGAGAGCGCATGCAGTACGCGGATGCCCCACTCCCGGATGATGAAGACACGGAGCTGGATGAGCTCTCGTTCGAGAGGCTCAAGGCGAAGTGGCCCATCGGACATCTGGGGAAGGTCTACGGGGTGACGCGCGAGGAGCTCTTGCGGATGCCGCGCAGCACCAGCCTGCTGCTGACGTTGGATGGGGGCACGCCGGAGAACAGCCTCTCGGAGTTGCTCGCCGCGCCCCGCGCCAGCTGAGCGCTACTCGAGCGAGTCCAGCCGGTCCAACGACGTGGTCTGCGCCTTCACCCGCTCAGAGCGGAAGTACTGCGCCAGCACGGCGAAGCTGCCCGCGAAGAAGACGGTCAGGCCGATGGCGATGGCGCTGGTGAAGAAGACGAGGACTTCGGGCGGCAAGCCCACGGATTTGAACTGAGGGTCCTCCGCCATCGCCGCGCCCACGCGCTTGGCGACGACCATGTTCTGCGCGCCCTCCAGCGTGCGCAGCACCGCCGCCGCCAGGAACGTGTAGGAGGCCAACCGCCGCATGCTCTCCCGTGACACGCCTGCGGGGCGGAGGAGCCGGCCACAGGCGATGAAGGCGATGGCCGTGGACAGCGCGAGCGCCCAGAGGATGACGGCGCGCGGGGTCTTCATCGACTCCAGCGCGCGGACCTCTGCTTCCGTCGCGCGGGCGACCAGCTGGGGATCTCCGAGCGTGAACGGCGGCGGCTGGTCCCGCAGCTCCGACAGGCGCGCGAGCACCATTGCCCCGCTGCCGGCGCCCGCGGCGACCAGCGCGGAGAGGATGAGCCCGGCCCACGCCGCGCGGCGGGTCCAGGGTGAGAGCGCTGGCGTCGTCGCCGTCATCAGGACTTGCTGGCCTCGACGAACCGCAGCCGCAGGTCTGCGAGGACGTTCTCGAACACGCGCTCTTCCTCAGCGGTCAGGTTGCCTTGGGTCTTCTCCCGAAGCAGCGAGAGAAGGTCCAGGCTCTGCCGAGCGAGCACCAGGTCACGCTCAGGTTTGCCAGACTCGGGGTGCGGCGACTCCCCGAGGTGAATCAGCGCCGTGGAGGCCAGCCCCAGCACGAAGGTCGTGAACTGGATTGGCTCGCCCGCGCCGCCTTCGTCCTTCATGACGAAGGTTTCGCCGCGGGTCTCCCGGGTCATTCCTCAGCGGCGTCCGACTCGTCGTCGTCACCGTCCTCGTCCATTCGCGTCTCGACGGTGCTCTGCTTGTCCGTCAAATCAGGCAGCGCCTTGAGGTGACTGGCGAGCGCCTTCTCGTCGATGTGGCCAAGGCGCACGTACCGGGGGAGCGTCCGCTTGTCGAGGTGCTTCGGGTCCAGGGTGTCTGCCATCTTCAAGCTCCGAGATTTCTTGGAAAAAGGCCGGCCACCCTATAGCAGTCCCGGGCTGAATCCAAGCTGCATGAGGCAAATGCCATGAACGCACTGCAACCACTCGCTCTTCCTCGAGGACTCTACGCGCTGTGCGACGACGGCGTGCGTCCCCAGCTGCCGCTCGTGGCCAAAGTGGAGGCGTTGCTGCGGGGCGGCGTGAGGGTTTTGCAGCTGCGGCTCAAGCGCACGCCGGACCGCGACGCGCTGCAGGCGGTGCGCGAAGCGGCCGCCCGGTGCCGCGCGGCGGGCTGCGTGTGTCTGGTGAATGACCGGGTGGATTGGGCGCTGGCGGGCGGGGCGGACGGCGTGCACCTGGGGGATGAGGACCTGCCGCCGGAGGAGGCGCGGGCGATTCTAGGGCCGTCGGCCGTCATCGGGGTCACCGTGCGTGACCTGCAGTCCGCGCGCGCCGCGCACGCCGCCGGCGCCAGCTACGTCGGGCTGGGGCCCATCTTCCCAACGTCGACCAAGCAGGTGGCCCACGCGCCGCTGGGGCTTTCGATGTTGGCGGAGGTCTGCCGCGCTGCGCCGCTGCCGGTGGTGGCCATCTCTGGAATTGGTCAAGCCAACATCAAAGCTGTGGCGGCGGCCGGCGCGCATGGGGCGGCGGTGTTGTCTGGACTGTACGAGGGGGACGTCACGGCGGCGGCGAGAGCGTTGGCGGAGGCCTTCGCGAGCGCCTGAGCGGGTGTGTTATGCGTTTGACCCTGCAATCAACGCCGAACGGTCAATGCGAAACCCCCACCATCGATCCCACACTCCAGGCCACGGTTCCGGCACCGCCCGCCGCCCCAACATCGGCATCACGCCGGACTTCTCCGAAGGGCGCAGCGAGGCTGCGTTCCCCGCCCCGCTCTTCGAGCTGAAGGTCTCCTACAGCGACGCTGTGCTGAAGGCAGGCGGGCTGCCCTTCATCCTCCCGTACTCCGACGACCGCGCCGTCATCGACTCGTACCTGGACCGCGTCTCCGGCGTCCTCGTCACCGGCGGCGCGTTCGACATCCCGCCCGAGGCGTACGGCGACACGGTCCGGGAAGGGATGGGGCCCGTCAAGCAGGGCCGCACCGCGTTCGAGACGAACCTCATGCAGACCGCGCTGGCGAGGAACATGCCCGTGCTCGGCGTCTGCGGCGGGATGCAATTGCTCAACGTCGTGCTGGGCGGCAGCTTGTTTCAAGACATCGGCCGTGAGGTCGCCAACGCGCGTGAGCATGAGCAGAAGCATGACCGCACGCAGCCGCATCACCCGGTCGAGGTGAAGGAAGGCACGCAGCTGGCGGACCTCGTCGGCAAGGGCCAGCTGATGGTGAACTCCACGCACCACCAGGCGGTGAAGGGCCCCGGGAAGAACGTGGTCATCAGCGCCACGTCACCGGACGGCGTGGTGGAGGCGATTGAAGCCACCGGCTACGCCTTCGCGCTCGGCATCCAGTGGCACCCGGAGCTCCTCATCCAGGCCGTGCCCACGCACCTGGGCATCTACAAGGGCTTCATCCAGCGAGCCCGCGAGCTGCGGCGCTAGTCGCGGGTCATGCGCGCCGCGGACGCTACCCGGGAGTCGGCACGGCGCGGCCCGGCGAAGCGGGAGCGCAGAGAGGGGCTCGCCGCGCGCGTGCTCATCGCGGCGGGGCTCGAGCCGACCGCGCGGGTAGGGTTGCTGGTCGACGTCGCGACCGTGACGGGGCTTGGAGCTCGCGCGCTGGGCGTGGCCACGGCGCTGACCGCGCAGGGTGCCGGAGCGGCGCGGGTGGAGGCCGTGCGCCCGGTGATGCTGCGCGCGCAGCTCGCCGCCGCGGTCGACGGCGGGCCTCCGGCCGTCGTGAAGCTGGGGCTGGTGCCGGACCTCCGCGCGCTGCGCGTCCTCACGGCGGGGCTGCGCGCGGTGGACGCGGAGTGGGTCGTGGATCCCGTCGTACGCAGCTCCTCGGGAGCGCAACTCTCGGCGCTCCGGCCGCGTGACTACCTTTCCCTTGCCGCCCCCCGTGTGGTGCTCACCCCGAATGCGGTGGAGGCGGGCTGGCTCCTCGGCGCACCAGCCCCTCGCAACCTCGTGCAGGCCGAGCGCGCCGCGCTGCGGCTTCTCGACCTGGGCTTCGGCGCCATCGTGCTGAAAGGCGGACACCTTCAGGGCGAAGCCGCGGATGTTATCGCCACTGCGGACGACGTCATGCTGCTTCGCGGCGCGCGGCTCAAACGCACACGGGATCACCGCGGGACGGGGTGTCGGTTCGCGTCTGCGTTCGCCGCGCATCGCGCCTTGGGCGCGGATCTGCGCTCAGCTGCGCGGGCCGCGCAGAATTTCGTTCGACAATACATCGGTATAATTCCGGAGACGTCTCGTTAAGGCCGCTTTCCGGAGCAGGAATGCATCCCAAAAAGTTGGTTGTCTTTGCGTCGCTGTTTGTGACGGCGTCTCTTTCTGCGTGCAATTGCGGCGGCAACCCGCCCGGGAAAGAGGACTCCGGGGTGACGCCAGAGCAGGACTCCGGGAGCAACCCGAACGGCGACGGCGGAAACGGCGACGGCGGCAACCCGAACAGCGATGCAGGGCAGGTGGTCTTTCCGACGGACCCTACGGACCCCACCAACGTCGCTAAGGACAGCGACTGTGATGGCCTGACGGACCAGGAAGAGTTCGCCAACATCTTCGCCGGCGGGAAGAAGACGGATCCGGGCCGCGCGGACACCGACGGCGACGGCATCAAGGACGGCGTGGAGCTCGGCCGGACCAGCTCCGTCAACACCGGCTGCAACTTCGTGGGCGACGCGGAGCCCGCGTCCCGCACCGTCCCCACCGAGGCGGACTCCGACGCGGACGGCCTGCACGACGGACAGGAGGACTCCAACCGCAACGGCAAGGTGGATACCGGCGAGACCGACCCCGCCAACCCCGACAGCGACGGCGACGGCATCGCCGACGGCGTGGAAGATGCGAACAAGAACACCGTCGTCGACACCGGTGAGACCGACCCGCGCAACAAGGACACCGACTTCGACCTGATTGGCGACAACCAGGAGAAGACGGTCACGCTGACGGACCCGCTCAACGACGACACCGACGGCGACGGCTGCCGCGACGGTTTCGAGGACCTGAACCAGAACGGCACGCTCGAGCAGGGCGAAACCAACCCCAAGCTCGCGGGCGACTGCGGGACCATGAACCTGACGGACACGGACTCGGACGGCATCCCCGACATCGCCGAGGACGTGGACCGCGACGGGGTCTGGGACGCCAATGAGACCAACTTCCAGTCGAAGGACACCGACGGCGACGGCATCGAAGACGGCGTCGAGGACAAGAACAAGAACGGCGCGCTGGAGCCCGGGGAGACCAACCCCCGCCGCGTGGACTCGGACTGCGACGGGTTGATTGACGGCCCCACCCGGGTGCTCGCCGACGGCGGTACGCAGCTGGGCGAGGACCAGAACGCGAACGGCGTGGTGAACGCCGGTGAGACTGACCCCACCAAGCGCGACACCGACGGCGACGGCGTGCGCGACGGCGTGGAGCTGGGCGTCAGCAACAACCCGGACCCCACGTTTTGCGTGGACTTCATCGCCGACGCGGAGCCGGCGACCAACACCGACCCGACGGCGGCGGACTCCGACGGCGACGGCATCCCCGACGGCGCCGAGGACAGCAACCAGAACGGTCGCGTCGACAACGGCGAGCTCAACCCGCGCAACTCGCTGGACGTCCTCACCGCGGACGGTGGCAGCACGCCCGCCGCCAAGGTCTGCACGGTGGACACGCTTCGCCCGGTCATCTTCAAGGAAGAGGGCCAGCCGGACCTCCAGGTCGCGCTGCCCACCACCTTCAACGAGGTGAAGACCATCACCCTCGGCGGCGAAGCCAAGGGCATCATGGGCTACGACGACACCCGCAAGGTGGCCTTCCTGCTCTTCCGGAAGGCGGCCGGGACCTCCACGGACCCGACCACCGACGAAGGCGCGGTCCGCGCTCAGCTCAACGCGGTGGGCGCCATCACCAACCCGCTCCCGCAGACCTTCACCACGTGGGACGGCTACGCCGCCGTTCAGGCCTTCTATGACCAGGCCGGCACCAACGAGATGAAGACCCGCGCCAACGAGCTCGCCAACGCGCTGGTCGGCGCCGGCGCCGGCGTCCTCACCACCCAGGTGGCGCCCACCACCG
The DNA here is from genome assembly GCA_044230055.1 of Myxococcaceae bacterium. Taxonomy (GTDB): domain Bacteria; phylum Myxococcota; class Myxococcia; order Myxococcales; family Myxococcaceae; genus JBGART01. The sequence goes on from JBGART010000015.1 coordinate 84,875, forward strand.
GGCCGTTCAAGCTCCAGGTGGAGTACGTCCACCGCGCGAACGCCGCGGACGGCGGCGTCGCTGGCAGCGTGGTGGTCCTCATTGCCCTCACCCCGGCCACCAACTTCGTCGAGCCCGCCATCTTCACCGTCAACGACACCGCGGGCGGCTCCGCGCTGGCACAGTTCGGCGACGCCACCGGCATCCAGTGCGAAACCTTCGCGCCCACCAACGGCAACATCGACTTCCTCTTCGTGGTGGACGACAGCTGCTCGATGGCCAACAAGCAGCTGGCGCTCGCCAACTCCGCGCAGGCGATGGCCACCAGCCTCTCCAACTCCACGCTCAACTGGCGCGTTGGCTTGGTCACCACCAACTACCACTTCGGCACGGCGGCCAACTCCAACCTGCTGCGCGGCTTCACGCGGAACGTGAACCTCTTCCAGGCGTGGCTCACGCAGAACAGCGTCTGCGGCCGCCCCACCGACGGCGGTCTGCCCATCTGCTCGCTGGTGCCCACCGCCGGCAACGCGCCCTTCTGCGGCGTGGCCCAGACGGACGGCGGCATGTACTTCACCGACGGCGGCTTCAACCGGATGCCCGGCGCCAACGGCGGGTGCTGGATTGACACCCAGTTCGGCAGCGGCAACGAAGGCATCCTCGGCGCCGCCCGCAAGGCGACGGACTTCATCACCCCCGCCTCCGCCACCGAGGTCGCCGACAAGCTTCGTCCGGGCGCGCAGCTGGTGCTGGTACTCCTGGGCGACGCGGATGACCAGACGAACGGCTACAGCAGCACCACCGCCGCCTGCGGCGGGTCCGACTCCAACGGCGGCGCCACCTGCACGCCCGCGGCGGACTTCGTGCGGTACTTCACCGCGGCGGATGGCGGTACGCAGGACGCCGGCACCATGAACAAGCTGGGGGCGCCCATCCCGGTCCACGGCATCATCTGCCCGGCGCTGCCAGACGGCGGCACCGCGAACTGCGGCGACTTCTACGGCGCCCGGCCGCAGCGCCACGCGGCGGTCATCACCGCCACCGGCGGCGTCCGCGGCGACATCTGCCCCGCCACCGGCTGCGGCGCCACGCCTCCGGCCAGCATCCCCGTCGCCATGGCGGCCATCGTGAACAGCTCCATCGGCCAGGCCGGCCACAAGACCGAGAAGCCGCCCATCGGCGCCTCCATCAAGGTCGCGATGGACGCGGTGGAGAACAGCCTCTCCTGCAACCCGGATGACCTGCCGCGCAGCCGGGCCAACGGGTTCGACTTCGACGGCGTGAACCGCACGCTGTCCTTCTTCGGTGCTTGCCGCCCGTCCGCGCAGACCACTGCCGCCGCGGTCAGCTACCGCTACTGGATTGACGTCACCACCAACCCGAACGGCAGCCCGCCTCCGTGCTCGACGGACCCGTACTTTGACCCCAACCAGGCGGACTTCTGCCGCGGCAACCTGGTCTGCAACCGCGTCACCAACGTCTGCGAGTGCCCTGAAGGCTGCGGCGGCGGGACTGCTCCGCCGGGCAAGGTCTGCAACCCCAACCGCAACGTCTGCGACTTCGTCTGCACCGACTGCAACGGCACCTGCACCGGCTACCAGACCTGCGACACCGCCTCCTGCGGCTGCCAGTGCGTGCAGAACGCCACCTGCGCTCCGGGCTTCAAGTTCCAGAACGGCGGCGGCATCTGCGGCTGCGTCTGCGACACCGCGGCGCTCAACTGCGGCAGCGAGCACACCGCGGATGCGAACACCTGCTCCTGCGTCTGCAAGCCGGACTGCGGCGGCTGCGGCCCCGGGACGACGTGCAACTTCAACGCGTGCGCGTGCGTGGGCGTCATCGGACTGAAAGCGCCTGAAGCTCCAGGAGAGGACGGGTAAAAGGGGCTCGTCCTCTCCTTCACGGGGAGATACCGGGAGGTCAAAGCGTGAAGCGGATGCTCTGGTTGGGCGTGCTGCTCCTTGCGTCGTGCGGCGGGCCGCCGGCGACGCCGTGCACGATGACGTGGTCCGGCGCGGTGTCCGGCTCCGGCTCCTGCACGGGCGCGGCGTCGGACGCGCTGCTGGCCATCGCCACGTCGTCCTCCGGCTCCTTGAACTGGCTGGTGACCGCCGAGAACGACACCCACACCGCGAGCTTCCAGTACCAGCTCCCCAACCCACCGGACGCCATGAGCTACACCGGCGGCACCACCGACACGCAGTACTGCATCGTCAGCCTCACGCCCAAGGCAACCGGCTCCGGCCACCAAGCCATCTCGCGGCCCAACGTTTCCACCGGGTCGCCCGCACGCGGCAGCTGCCGCATCACCTTCACGTCGAAGACGGACACCAGCTCCAAGTCCACCACGCGCTACACCGTCCACGGAACCGCCAACGCCACGCTGCAGCTCGCGACGGACGCGAGCGTCACCGCGGACATGGTGGTCAGCTTCTAAGGGCGCCGTCGGAGTCGCCCCCCGTCCGCGTTCCCCCCGAGCGGCATCGCCCACCCGTTCGCGTCGAGCGTTGCGCCGTCAGGCGCATAGTCGAGACGTCGGCAGTGCCCATGGAGGGCAGAGCGCGATCCGGCAGGGCGCATGCGGTGTGCGTGGGTTTGCGCCACCTCTCGACGATGCGCCTGACGGCGCAACGCTCGAGGCGAGCGGGGAGGCGCCCGACTGAGAACAGCTGTTCCTCCGACGAAATGGCCCGGAAACCCGGGGGAGGTGCGCGACTGAGAAGAGCTGTTCCTCCGACGAAATGGCCGGCTATCGCCTCGAGGCGAGCTCCCGAACGCTTCTAGAGTGACATACGCAGCGCCGCCACGGCTTGGGCAAGGGCGCCGCCGAACGGAGCAAACCCGGGGCTCGCCGAGTCCGCCTGCAGCTCGTCCCATATCCTCTGCTGCGCGACCATCGCGTCCGCCGCCGTGAGCAGGTCGTCACGGGTCACTTTGCTGGCGCCTCCAGTCAGGAGCAGCCCGGTATCGACAAGCGCTCGTTCAATCTCGCGAGCGTTGGGCAACTTTTGAGGATCCTCGAATTGGCCAGTCAGCTGCTTGAATGACTCCAGTGTCTGCGTGGGAGTGTCGCGGAACCGAAGGTTGTCGAGCCAGCGCTGCGCAGGTTCGTCCAGAAGGTTGCGATGGCTGATCTCGCTCAGCCCGCCGAGCTTCAGGCGGACTCCGACAACAATCTTTCGAAGCTCATCTTCAGAAAGGTCCGCCGGGAGCGACGTGACGCTCGCATAGGCCCTGTCCGACCCCGCTGAGACCAAGCCGGCAGTCAACGCGTCTGTGCGGTACGCTGGGTTGCTCGGCGCAGAGAGCCAGCCCAGCTCAGGAGGCCTGAAGGTGCGGTACGTCAGCTCCCCTGGCACATCCCCGTAGCCCAGGTTCGATTGCTGGAGCGTCGCCAGGGCTGCCTCCATTCGCTTCCCGACGACGGCGGCCGCCGCAGGATTGGTGGCCTCAAGCTCCTCGCGGATGGCAGACGCTTTCTCGAACGCCTCCTTGACCGCCTGATAGGGCGGGGCGGTCAGGGCGGAACGTGCGCGAGTCAGCCGCTCCTCGCCCGCCATCAAAGCCCGCCGCGCCGACACGTACTCTTCCAAGTGTGTACTCGCTAGCCTCCTGGCGTCCTCGAGTCCAATCCTGCTGATCGCGGCGCGGGCATCAGCGCACTGATCCGCGAAAGGCCGGTCATTCGGACCCAGCAGGCGCATCACTGCGTCGTCCGAATTCAGGTTGATGGCTATTTGGGCGTACAGCTTCAGGCCCTTTGCCGCATCTTGGGCGTTCCTTGCGAATGCTTCGAGCTCTCGACGCGCGGCCATGACACTGGGGACGCTTTCGGGGTCATTGCGCCGCTTCAGTGCGTCCTCCACCGCCTGCAGAGGCGAGAGCTCACGCTCAATCCTGCCGCTGCTTCCCCGGTTCTCGAGCGCGAGCAGCTTCTCCTGTTGCAGCGGATTGAAGAGCTCGGGTCCCACGGCCACCAGCGTCGGTCGCGCGTCGTCGAGGAAGCGGGTGACGTCGAGTGAGGCGGGGAGTCGATGGAGAGCCTCGTCGGCAAAGATCTGCGCCGCGCCCTGTAGCCCCATGCCGTCATGCCCTACCGACGCAGCCGCCGCACGCAAGGCCAGCTCCCGCGCAGCCTCCTCCCCCTCTGCGAAGTGGGTTGCGTCCTCTGGGGGCAAGCGCAGCGCTTTCGCCAGCCGCGTACGGTCAGCAGGCGTCGTGTCCGCGAACCTGCGCATCGCCGCGGTTTCCAACGCAGGAGTTCCATCGCTCACCTCGCGCCGGACACTCCGCACCACCGTGCCGACCGTCGGGCGCGTACCGTCTGCCAATGCCACCCGGGCCAGCCAGCCCATTCCGATTCTCATAGGTGGATTCTCGACGGATGGAAGGCTGCCGTTTCGGGGTGGATTTGTAAGCCGCCTTGACAGAGACCTACGCCAGGCTGGGAACCTCCAGGGCCACCATGCTGTGGAGCCGCTGCACCTTCCGGGCGATGAGCCCGCGTCCGGGGAGATACGGCAGGAGGCGGATGACCGCGTTGCGGAAGCGGAGCTTCCAGGCGGGCCCCGGGAGCATCGCGGCTTCGCCCTCCTTGGCCAGCGCCTGGCAGGCCGTGACGTAGCCGCGCATGGTCGCCTCGTACCGTTCGTAGGCTGCGGCGTGGTCCCCGCCGTCCGCCGCCAGCGCCTGCGCCAGCACGTAGGCGCCGACCGTGGCCATGCTGCTGCCGCTCCCGGCGAGGATGGAGCCGCAGTGGGCCGCGTCGCCCAGAAGCACCACCCGCCCTCGCGCCCAGCCGGTCAGGTGCACCTGGCTCATGCGGTCGAAGTAGAAGTCCGGCGCGTTGGGCAGCGCCTCCAGCAGCGCCGGCACGCCGAACCCGGGCTCGTCGGCGAACGCCTCCGCCACCCGCTGCTTCTGCGCCGCCGCCTCGCGCGGCATCGCTTCTCCGGGGCGGGCGGGGAAGTAGAACATCGCCTTCGCCTCCGCCCGGCCTTTCACCGGGTAGAGCCCCACGCTCCTGCCGCGCGCTCCCGCGGCGCCGGGGATGCTGTAGACCTGCGCCCAGCCGCCGAGAGGCTCGGGCAGAGGGGCGGTGAAGATGGCCACGATGGCGCCCAGCTCCCGGAGGAACTGCTCCCTCGGGCCGAAGACTTTCTCTCTCACGTTGGAGTGGACGCCGTCCGCGCCCACCACCAGGTCGAAGGTGCGCGGCGCGCTGCGCTCGAACGTCACGTCGACGCCTTCGGGGTGCTCGGTTGCGCTCGTGATCGACTCGTCGAACAGGTACTCCGCTTCGTCGCGTGTGGCGTCGTGGAGGAGGCGCACGAGGTCGCCGCGGAGTATCTCTATCTCCGCGATGGGCCCTCCGGAGTCGCCGAAGACTTCCGGTCCCAGGGTGGCGAGCTCCTTCGCTTGCGCGTCCACGAACGCCACGCCCACCGCGCCGGTGTGGGCGGCGCGAATCTTTTCCAGGAGGCCCATCCTCGCCGCCACCTCGCGGGCCGTCCCGCGCAGGTCCAGCGCCTGCCCTCCCAGCCGCAGCGAAGACGCGCGTTCGACGAGGGTCACGCGGAAGCCGTGACGGTAGAGCCAGTAGGCGAGGGTGGGGCCGGCGATGCTGGCGCCAGAGATGAGGACGGTCCGGTTCTTCAGGGGTGCGCTCCTTGGGTGGGTGGCCTCCAGAAGTAGCGGGTCTCCACGCCTGCGGCCCATGGCCCAAGGCGCCACCGCGCTAGGCGTGCGGCGCCGCGTCGCTTCACCCGGTAGAGTGCGGACCCACGCATGAGAACGACGCTCGCGCTCCCGCTGCTGGCCGCTTGCGCCCTCGGGTGTTGGGTCGCGCTCGAAGATCCGCAAGGCAAGGCCTGCGACGCGACGCACGCGTGCCGCGCGGGCGAGCTGTGCGTGACCGGCCGCTGCGCCGTCGTGACCGTCGACGGCTGGAGCCAGGGGCTGCACGGCTTTGACTCTTCCACCACCGCGCCGGGGAGCACCGTGACCGTGGACACGACGTGGGAGAACCGGCTGACCGCCGCCTTCACGCCGGAGGCCGCCGTGCCGCGTGCGTTCGGTGTGGCCACTCAGCGCCTTCCCCGCGCCGGCAGTGGGCGGGCGAAGGGCAAGCTGCTGCTGCCGGCGGGCGCTCCCTTCCGCGGGTCGCTCAGCTTCCTTCAGCTGGTGACCGACTCGGGCGCGGTGCTGATGGAGCTCTCGTTGACCCGCGACGCGTCCGGCGCGGGCCTCCACGTCGACGTCGCGCCCCAGGTCCTGCAGCAGGATCCGGTCATCAATGGTCTGCCCCAGAGCATCTTCCCGGCCGTCGCGCAGCTCATCGCCCCGGGCGTGGAGAACGAGGTCGGCGTGTCCTGGGAGGCGCGCCGGGAGATTCTGGTCTTCGTCAACGGCGAGGAGGTGTTCCAGCGCTCGCTGGACCCTGGCAGCTCCGTGCCGGATGCCGCCGCCTACGCCCGCGAGCTGCGGCTCGGGCATGTCGGCTTTCAGGGTTCGACCGACGCCGGGGTGACCGCCACGCTCTACGGCTGGACGTTTGAGCGCTACACTCCGTCGCCATGAAGGCCCTCTTTGTCGGGGCGCTCCTCCTGGGTTCGCCTGCGTGGGCAGGGGACGCGCTGCTGGACGCGCAGGAGGCGTACCGGCGGTTCAAGTATGACCGCTGCCTGGAGCTGCTCGCCCAGGCGGACGCGCCCCAGGCCGCGCGCGCCGCGCAGGTGGCGCTCTGGCGCGGGCTGTGCGCGTTTCACCTGGGCCGGCAGAGCGACACCATTGACCAGTTCCGCCTGGCGGTGAAGCTGGACCCCTCGCTGCGGCTGCCGCCGCTCACCAGCCCGAAGGTGCGCTCGCTGTTCGACGCGGCGGTGGCGGAGCTCCCGCCTCCCGCGCTGGTCCCCGCCCCGCGCGAGCCTCCTCCGCCCTACGTCGCGCCCGCCCCCGTCGTCACAAGGTCCCCCGTCGTCGACTCCGTGCCGTGGGTGCTGGGCGGGCTCGCGGTGGTGGGCGCCGGCAGCTACGCGTTCTTCGGCGTCCGCGCCACGCAGCAGGCGCAGGAGGCGAACGCGGCCCCGTTCCAGTCGGACGCGCTCCGCCTGGGCGAGCAGGCCCGCGGCAGCGTGCAGTGGGCGAACGTGAGCTTCGCCGCCGCGCTCACCGCGGGCTCCGCGGCGGTCATCAGCTGGTTGCTGCTGAGACCTTCGAAGGCGACGCCCGCGCCGTGAGCCAGCGGTTCGGCAAGTATGAATTGGTGCGGCTGCTGGCCACCGGTGGGATGGGGGAGGTCTTCCTTGCCCGGCTGACGGGGCCCGGTGGGTATCAAAAGCAGCTGGTCATCAAGCGCCTCTTGCGCCACCTCGCGCTGCGCCAGGACTTCGTCGACCTGTTCTGGAACGAGGCCCGGCTGGCCGCGATGCTCACCCATCCCAACATCGTCCAGCTCTACGAGCTCGGCGAGGTGGAGGGCGAGCACTTCATCGCCATGGAGTACGTCCCCGGCATCACCGCGGGGCACCTGCTGCGCCACAGCGCCGCGCTCCCACCCGCGCTGGCCGCGCACATCTGCGCGCAGGCGCTGCGCGGGTTGCAGTACGCGCACCAGCGCGCGGATGACTCGGGCGCGCCGCTGGGCATCATCCACCGCGACGTGAGCGCGGATAACCTCCTGCTCAGCGTGGATGGTGCGGTGAAGCTGAGCGACTTCGGTATCGCCAAGGCGACCGCGCTCAGCGACACGACGCACGGCGTGGTGAAGGGGAAGTTCGCGTACATGTCGCCGGAGCAGCTGCGCGCGGAGAAGCTGGATGCCCGCTCCGATGTGTACGGGATGGGCGTGGTGCTCTACCAGCTGCTTGCGGGACGGCTCCCCATCGAGGGCGCCTCTGACAGTCAGCTCATCCAGCGCGTGCTCTCGGTGGAGCCTTCGCCGCTCCCGGACGGCGTGCCTCGTCCTCTTGCGCAGCTCGCGCTGCGTGCGCTCGCCAAGGAGGCGGAAGGGCGCTTCGGCTCCGCCCGGGAGATGGCGGATGCGCTGGATGCCTGGCTTCGCACTCAGGAGCATTCGTCCCTCGAGCAGGCGCTGAGCGAACGGGTGCGGGCGCTGCAGGGACCGGAGGTCGCGGAGGCGTCTGGTCTCGCCGCGCGCACCGCTGCGTCTACACACGCCGCTGCGAGCGTCGGGCGGACCCATCGCCCGCGCTGGCCGCTGGCGGTGGGCGTCGGCGCGGCGGTGGTCGCGGCGGTGCTGGGCGCACGGCACTTCGCAGGGCGTGCGCCTCCGCCGGACGACGTGCTGAGCGCGGTCGTGGCTCCTGCGCCTGGGGTCTCCCCGAAGGCTGAGCCGGTTGCGGTGCCTGCTGCGGCGCCGCCCCCGCCGAAAACCAGCCGCCCGCGTGCGGCAGGGAAGGGGACGCTGGTGCTGCGGGTCTACCCGTGGGCCGAGGTGTTCGTGGATGGGCGGTCGCTCGGGGTGACGCCGATGGCGCCGGTCTCTCTCGAGGCCGGCAGGCGGGTGGTTGTCTTGAAGAATCCGGAGCTCAACCAGGAGAAGCGCTATCCGGTGCGCGTCCCAGCAGGCGGCACGGTGGTGCTCGAAGCAGACCTGCTCAAGCGCCGATAGGCCCACATCCGCGCCTCGCTCGGCGACTTCAGCGGGTAGCAGCGGCGTGCTCAACTTCAGTCATGGCCGGAGGGGGTGGCAGCTTCTGCGCGCTAAATCGCCTTCTGGTGTGTCTGCTGATGGCGACGCAGTCGTTGGCCGCGCCGGTCTTCCTCCCGGGTCCGGCGACCCAGGCGCGCCGCATCGGCTCGACGGCCACGCTTCTTCCAAACGGCACGGTGCTGGTCGTGAGCGGCGATGCGCAGACGACCTCGGAGGTCTACGACCCCTTCGCCAACACCTGGACGCTGCTGACGACGCCTGGGACTGAGCACTTGCAGCACGGGGCGGTGCTCCTGCCGGACCTCCGCCTGATGGTGTTGGACTGGGGACCTTCGAACGAGCTGCTGGACCTCCGCACGTCGGCCTGGTCCGCCGCGCCCGTCACCACCCACCATGTCGACAGGATGGGCTGCTACCTGCGCTCGGACGGGATGCTGCTGCAGCTGGGCGGCAATACCGTAGGCGGCGATGCGCTGCAGGTGACGACGTTCGATCCGGCGACCAACACCTGGACGCCGCTCGCGGCGACGCCCAGAAATCTGGTCGAGTCCATCTACGCCCCGCTGCTGGACGACCGCCGCGTCCTCGTTGCCGGCGGCTTCGAGCCTGGCAACCCTGTCCGGTCTGCCTGGCTGTTCGACGTCATGACCCGGATGTGGACGCCGCTGCCGGACATGGCGCTCGGGCGCGTTTCCGGGCACGGGCTGACCCTCGGGAGCGGGCGCGTGCTGGTATTCGGCGGCGACAATCCAGACACGCCGCAGCTGCTGGACCCGGTCTCCCTGACCTGGCTTCCGGCTGGCAGCACCGTCTATCGCACCGACCGGAGCGGCGCGGTGATGCTCCCCAATGGCAACGTCCTCGTGGTGGGCGGGTTTTCCCTGAGCACCAACAGTCAGGTCTACCTCGCCTCGGGCAACACCTGGCAGAGCGGCCCTTCGATGGCGGTGGTCCGCGAGAGTCCCACCGCCACGGTGCTTCCGAACGGCCGCGTGCTGGTGCAAGGCGGCACGGCAGTGGGCGTGACGTCCACCGACCTCTACGACCTGGGCCCCGGCACCTGGTTGTCCAACCCGCCCGGCCTCTCCACGCCACGCGAGCGCGCGCAGGCGACGCCGTTGCCGGACGGTTTCGTGCTCCTCACCGGAGGCTCCGACGGCAGCGGCCCGCTCGCGAGCGCGGTCAGGGTGTCGCTCGCGGTGGGGGGGATGCCCGCCGCGTCGATGAGCGCCCCGCGCCAGCAGCACGCCGCTGCCCTGTTGCCGGATGGGCGCGTCTACATCTCCGGCGGACTCGGAGTGGGCGGCGCTGCGCTCTCCAGCACAGAGGTGTACGACCCTGTCGCTGACACCTGGGCTGCGTCCCTTCCGCTGTCCGCCCCGAGAGCGGGCCACACCGCCACCGTGCTGCCGGATGGCCGGGTGCTCATCGCGGGGGGCGGCGTCGCTGCCTGCGAGCTCTTCGACCCTCGCCGGAACACGCTGTCTCCGGCCGCGGCGCTCACGCCCGCGCGCACCGGCCACCGCGCCCATGTGCTCCCGGACCGCCGCGTCCTGATAACCGGCGGAGGGCTTGCGGCGACAGCCCTCTACAACAGCGCCACGGATTCCTGGAGCCCCGGCGGGTCGCTCCTCGCCGCAAGGACCGGCGCCACGGCGACGTTTCTCCCCGACGGGCGGCTGTTCGTCGCCGGTGGCGGGTCAAGCTCGACCGAGCTCTTCGCTCCACTGGCTGGAACCTCCACCCTCGGTCCTGCAATGGCGGCGGTCCGGAACGGCCATGAGGCGCTCCTGCTTCGCAGCGGCAAGGTGCTCATCGCCGGAGGCGGACCTGCCGGCAGCGCCACTGCGGAGCTGTTTGATCCTCTGACCCTCTCGCTTGTGGCGGTTCCCACGCCCAGCGCCGCCCGGAGCGACGGCGTGCTCATCCCGGCGGGGGACGGGCGTGTGCTCTTCGCCGGCGGTCGGACCGCGGCGGGAGTCACCTCCCAGGTCGAGCTCTACGATGAAGGGTGGGCGCCGCCCGCCGCGTTCATCCCCACGCTCGCTCCGCTGACCTCTCTCGGCGCCGGCCGGGTGCGCCTGACCGGCGCCACGTTTCGAGGGGCCACGCTCGGCGCGGACGCGAGCTTCCTGGGCTCACCTTCGAACTTTCCGCTGCTGAGCCTGCAGCCGCTGCACGCCCGTCCCTGGATGGCGCTCACCGTCAGCTTCACGCCGACCACCGCGGTGGCGGAGCTTCCTGCGGGAGTGCAGCCGGGGTGGCACCGGGCGCGGGTGATTGTGAGCGGCGTCTCCAGCGAGGAGCGGCTCTGGCTGGCGGGCGCCCCGGGTGCGGCTTGCACCGGACCCGCGGACTGCGCGACGGGGCTGTGCACATCGAACCTGTGCTGCGACCCAGCCTGCGCGCCGGGGGCCTGCTCTGGCTTCTGCGGCGGCGGCGTGGACGGCGGCGGCATGGATGGTGGGCAGGAGGTGGATGGTGGGCAGAGCGACGGTCCGTTGCGGCTGCGCGTGGGATGCGGCTGTCAGGGTGACGGGTGGGCTGCGGCGATGCCCTTCGGGCTGTTGATCTGCCTCGCCGCCGGGTGGCGGTGCAAGCAGCGCACCTCATAGCGAGGCATCCGGTCCCTCCGGCTCGCTGGCCAACCCGTGCACACGATGCCCTCTCGCTTCGTTTCGAGCAGAGCGAAGCAGGTCTCAAGCGAAGGTATCGGACCTTGAGGGCGCCGGCCCAGGTATGGGGCCGCGCCGGCACGTTGGAGGTCGTCGCCTGAGGTCATGACCCGCCAGGCGGCGCCTTCGAGGCCTGGCGCGCCGGGTTGAGACAAGCACGGAAAGACGTGCGACGGATTGTCGTTAATAGCAGCGATAACACGTCACGATCCTGGGTGCCGTCTCCGCAGCAGGTTTGCCTCAGGCGGGGACAGCTCGGGGGCTTCGGCGAAGGCGCGGCCTTCCACCTCGGGGAGCGCGGCCTGAGAGAGCAAGCAGCAGCGGGACGGAGGTCAGCGGTCGTGCTGCCGGCGGGCGCCCGCCGGCAGCCGCCTGAGGCTATCCCGCGTGCCCCGTCTCCCCAGGGATTGCTGCCTTCGCCCCTCTCAGACGCCCGTCTCACGGGCTCTCGTCCTCGTACGCCTTGCCCCCTCTCGACTACGCGCCGGCCGGCGCTACGTTCGAACGTTCGAGGCGAACGAGCCCGCCCTTACGCCTCCTCATCCCCCGGGCGCAGGCCGTACCGGCGCAGCAGGTCGCGCAAGTAGTGCCGGGCAATCCCGGCGCGCTCGGCCATCCGGGTGATGTTCCCGCCGCAGCGCTCGGAGAGGTCGGCGAAGTACGCGCGGCTGAACTCGTCGATGAGCTGGTCCTTCGCGTCTTTGTACGGGAGGTGCAGATTGGACGCGCTACGGGCGGTGGCGGAGACCTCTTCCTTCGGGACATCGAAGCCCATCCCGGCGAGAGCGCGGTCAATCACATTGCGCAGCTCGCGGATGTTTCCGGGCCACGGGTAGGCCACCAGCTGCGCCAGCGCCTCCGCGGGAATCTCCAGCTGCGCATTGCCGCTCTGGGCGAGGAAGTGGCGCACCAGAAGGCCCACATCCTCCGGCCGCGCGCGCAGCGGCGGGACGGTGACCGACACCACGGAGAGCCTGAAGAACAGGTCCTTACGGAACCGCCCGGCGGCGACCTCCTCGGCCAGGTTCCGGTGCGTCGCGGCGATGACGCGGACATCCACGGTCCGGGGTTTGTCCTCGCCGGTGCGCTTGGCGGTGCCGGCCTCCAGGACGCGCAGGAGCTTCGGCTGGACCTCGGGGGGCAGCTCGCCCACCTCGTCGAGGAAGACCGTCCCGCCCTGGGCTTCGAAGAACGCGCCCCAGCGGTCCGCCACCGCGCCGGTGAAGGACCCCTTCACGTGCCCGAACAGCTCAGAGTCGATGAGCGAGGTGCTGGTCCCGCCGCAGTCAATCACCACCATCGGCTTGTCCCGCCGCGGCGAGGCGTCCTTCACCGCGCGCGCGAGCACATCCTTCCCGGTCCCGGTCTCCCCCAGGAGCAGCACCGTCGAGTCGCTCTGCGCCGCACGCGCCAGCGCCCCGAACAGCCGGCGCATCTCCGGGTTGTCGGAGACGGCCTCGCCGAAGGACGACAGCTCCGGGCTCGCCTCCGCCGCAGCGTCCCGCATGGCGATGCGGATGACCGTCTTGCCCAGCCGGAGCTGAGCCTCCCGGTCCACCACCAGCGCCTCCTCTATTCGCGCGCCGCCCAGCGTGGTGCCGTTGGTGGACTTGAGGTCCCGCACGAAGACGCCCTCCGCGGTGGGGACCAGCTCCACGTGCAGCCGCGACACCTGCGCGTCCTTCAACGTCCAGTCGGCCTTGCCATCCGTGCCCACGACCATGCGGTGGCGCAGGGCGCAGGTGGCGCCCGCGTCGGGGCCGGAGATGACGCGCAGCTCGTAGAAGCGCTCGAAGAGCTCTCCAGTGGCGGAGTCCACCCGCAAAAGCGGCCGCTCCTCAGTCATCCGCTCGGTCGCGCCCGCCATCTGCCCCGGGATGATAGCCCTGCGAAGTCACCGGGATACGCCCGGCAGGGGCGGTCACAACACTTGCCACCCCGACTGGCGCCTGGGCGCACCAGCCGGGCGCACATCTCACGACGCGGCAGGTCCGGGGTCCGGGCACTTCGCACGAGGCCCGGCGCCGGCGCCAGAGGGCACGGCCGCTGCACAGCCATCCGACATGCTCAAGAACACCCTCCTCGCCGCGCTCCTGCTGGGCGGCTGCACCGGGACGGCCCTCCTCCCGCAGCCTGGCGAAGAGGGCCCGGGCCCGGGCTCAGACCCGCTCTCCAAGACCCAGTTCCAGTGCACCTCCCAGGCGCAGCCGGACAGCGTCCCGCTCCGGCGCCTTTCGCGGACGCAGTACGTGAACACCGTGAGCGACCTCATCCGCCGCGCGAACCCCACCGACGCCACCGCCATCCTCGCGGCCCTGGCGCCGGCGCTGGAGCGCGTCCCGGCAGACGCCCGGGTGGGCGCGCCGGGCGAGCGCCGCGGCGGCTTCTCCGTGATGGACCAATCCCTCCAGCAGGCGCGCGCGGACGCGGCGTACGAGCTCGCCGTGGCCGTTGGCCGGGAGCTCACCTCCAGCCCCGCGCGGCTGGGCCGCCTGCTCGGCACCTGCGCGACGGACGCCTCCACCTCCAACGACGCGCCCTGCCTGGACGCCTTCGTGCGCAGCTTCGGCCGGCGCGTCTTCCGCCGTCCGCTGGACGAGTCCGAGGTGACGCTGCTGTTGACCGGCACGCAGACGGCGCCCGTCTCCGCCCCGGTCGTGGCGGACGTGGTGGGGCTGCTCTTCGCCTCCCCGCACACCACCTTCTTCCTCGAGCACGGCACCGAGCCCACCTCCAGCACGCCCCGGCTGAGCGGCTTCGAGCTGGCCAGCCGCCTCTCGTACCACTTCTGGAGGACCCTCCCGGATGACGCCCTGCTGGACGCGGCGGCGTCTGGCGAGCTGCTCACCGACGCGGGCCTGCGCGCGCAGGTGGACCGGCTGGCCGCGGACGCCCGCGCGGCCCGGGCGTGGGCGGAGCTCTTCTCCGAGTGGTTCGCGCTGGAGGAGCTGGAGGAGCTGAACGGGCTCTCCACCTCGCCGGGCTTCATCGCCTTCGCCGGCGCGGACATGCCCAACGCCAACACGCGCGAAGCCGCCATCTCGGACGTGGTGGACCTGGTGCAGTGGACCGTCAGCCACGGCGGCAGCTTCTCGGCGCTGCTCAACGAGCGCCGCTCGTTCGCCAGGGACCCGCTGCTCGCCCGGCTCTACGGCGCGCCGGTGTGGAACGGCGTGGACGCGCCGCCCTCGCCGGCCTCTGCCGGCCGCGTGGGCCTCTTCACCCGCATCGCCTTCCTGGTCAGCGGCACCGCGGATACCCGGCCCATCCTCAAGGGCGCGCGCATCCGCAACTCGCTGATGTGCGAGCTCATCCAGCTCCCGCCCGGCAACGTGGCGGCCGTCCCGCCGACGCCGTCGAGCACCGCCACCACGCGCGAGGTGGTGGAGGCGCTCACCCAGTCCTCGCCGGCCTGCGGCGGCTGCCACACGCAGCTCATCAACCCCATGGGCTTCTCCACCGAGAACTTCGACGCCCTGGGCCGCGAGCGCAGCACGCAGGTCCTCTTCGACGCGGACGGGAAGCGGGTGGGGGAGCGGCCGGTGGACACCCGGACGTCCCTCGTCATTGGCACCGAAGCCTCCTCCGAGGGTGCGGCGGACATGACGCGCCTGCTCGACGACAGCGGCCGCATGCACAGCTGCTTCGCGCGCCAGTACTTCCGCTTCACCGCCGCGCGCGTCGAAACCGAGCCGGTGGATGGCTGCGCGCTGGCGGAGCTGGAGACGGCGGCGCAGGACGGCCGCCCGCTGGCCGAGATTCTCAAACTTCCCGCGCTGCGCGAGCAGTTCGGGCGAAGGAGCTTCCGATGACGTCGCTGTCCAGGCGGTTTGTGCTCAAGGGGCTGGGCGGCGCGGCGCTGGCCATCCCGGTCCTGCCCTCGCTGCTCTCCGCCACTGAGGCGCGGGCCCAGGCCGCGGCCAACCAGAAGCGCTTCGTGCACTTCTTCACCGAGCACGGCTCCGTCTGGGGCGCGAACATGTTCCCCGGCGACGGCGCGGTGGCGGACCGGATGACCTACGCGACGCACGAAATCCGCCGCAGCCCGCTGACGGCCGCCGTGGCGGGCGGGGTGGCGCGCCTAAGCCCGGTGCTCTCCGCGCCGAGCGACCGGCTCACCCCGGCGCTCGTCGCCAAGATGAACGTGCTGCGCGGGCTGGACATCCCGTTCGGCATCGCCCACTACCGCGGCGCCACGCTGGGCAACTACGGCGCGAACAACGCGGACAACCCGCTCTCCGCCGAGGTGCGCTCCATCGGCCAGCGCCGCACCGTCGACCAGGTGCTGGCCTGGTCTCCGGAGTTCTACGGCAGCGCGGCGGGCGTCACCCAGCGCTCCGTCACGGTGGCCGTGCCGGACCCCTACGCGGACGCGCACCTCTCCTACGGCTACGCCAACCCGTCCGCCGGCACCGGCGCCATCACGAACATTCAGGGCAACCTGGACTCGTGGACGCTCTTCGGCCGGCTCTTCCCCAACGCCGGCACGCCCACGCCCACGCGGGCGCCCATCGTGGACCGCGTGCTGGAGCAGTACCGCCAGCTGCGCAACGGCAACCGCCGGCTCTCCACCGAGGACAAGCAGCGGCTGGACGACTACATCCAGCGCGTCTCGGAGATTCAGCGCCGTCTGGGGACGACCAGCGCCTCCTGCTCAGACGTCACGCGCCCGGCGGTGAACAACGCGTCGCTCGGCAACCAGCCCGGCTTCGCCACCAACCCCGCCGAGCACGCGCGCTACTACCGCCTGCTGACGGACATCCTCGTCGCCGCGCTGCAGTGCGGCCGCACCCGCGTGGCGGCCCTGGGCCTGGTCTCCGGCACGCACGACTTCTCCAGCGAGGTGGCGGGGCCGGCGTGGCATGACGACGTGGCCCACCCCGCGCAGGACGACGCGACGGCCCAGCGCCGGATGGTGGACGCGCAGGGCGCCTTCTTCCGGGACGTGCTGCTGGACTTCGTGGGGAAGCTGGACGCCGTCAGCATGGGGGATGGCAAGACGCTGCTCGACACGTCGATGGTGGTCTGGGCCCACGAGCACGGGAGCCTCACCCACCAGACCACCTCCATCCCGGTCATCACCTTCGGGAAGGCGGACGGCGCGCTGCGCACCGGCAGCTACTGCGACTACCGGAACCTGGTCCGCCGGCCGAAGCTGTACGGCTCGCCGGGAGAGCTCTCCAACGAGCGCTACGGCCTGGTGATGAACCAGTTCCACGGGAACGTGCTGCAGCTGATGGGCGTCCCGCGCGCCGCGTACCAGGAGGCCAACCACAACGGCTACGGCTACCGGCCGCGCGCGAACATGATGCTGGGCGACACCAACAACACCATCTCCACCGCCAGCGCCTACCCGGAGGCCATCTGGACGGCCGCGGGAGAGATGCTGCCGTGGCTGACCTGAGACTTAGACGTCGAAGACCAGGCGCTCCGCGCCCTGGCCGCGCAGGTTGCGGTAGACGCGGTTGGCCTCGCGCAGCAGGTCCTCGCTGGTGTGGACGCTCTCGTGCGGGAAGACCGCGCCGCCCACCCGGATGACCGCTTCGATGGGGCCTTCGCGCCCGTCCGCCTTGCAGGCGTTCACCAGCTTCACCAGCCGTTCCGCCGCCATCCGCGCGCCGCGCAGGTCGGTCTCCGGCAGCAGGACGATGAATTCGTCCACGTCCAACCGGAACAGCCGGTCCGCGCCGCGCAGCGAGCTGCGGATGGCGTTGGCGATGGAGCCGATGAGCTCGTCGCACTTGTCGCGCCCCAGCTGGTAGCGCATGCCCTGGTAGTCATCCAGCCCGAGCATCAGCGCGGCCGCCGGCCGACCGTAGCGCCGCGAGCGGGCCAGCTCTCCGTCGAGGGACGCCTTGAGCTGGGAGTAGGTGCCGGCGCCGGTGACCGGGTCCAGCGCGCGCAGCTGGGCGAGCTCCTCTTCGGCCGCCTGCAGCTTGCGGCGGTAGTCGCGGACCAGGAGCGCGGAGTTGATGCGCGTCTGGAGCTCGATGAGCTTGAAGGGCTTGGTGATGTAGTCGTCCGCGCCCAGCTCCATGCCGCGAATCTTCCCGTCCATGTCGCCCATCGCGGTCAGGATGATGACCGGCAGGTCGAACAGCACGGCGTGTTCCCGGATGTCCTTCAGCACCGTGAAGCCGTCCTTGTACGGCATCATCAGGTCCAGCAGGACCAGGTCCGGGGGCTGCTCCGCCAGCGAGGAGAGCGTCTGGAGCCCGTCCTGCGCCACCCGCACCCGGTAGCCGGAGGCCTCGCAGAGGTCCCTCAGGAGGTTCCGCGTGTGCTCGTCGTCGTCCACGACGAGGATGGTGCGGTCGGTGGCCGGGGGTGGCTTCACTGCCACTCTCCCTTCGCCCGGCTCTCGAAGCGCGTGTACTCGGCGAGGAAGATGAGCTCGACGGAGCCCGTGGGCCCATTTCGCTGCTTGGCCACAATCAGCTCCACCGGCTCCGCGCCGCGTCCACCCTGAGGTTGCTCTCCGCCCTCCGGGTTTCCCGTGTCCTCACGGTGGATGAACATCACCACATCCGCGTCCTGCTCGATAGCGCCCGACTCGCGGAGGTCCGAGAGCATGGGCTTGCCGCCTTTGCGCTCCTCAACCTTCCGGTTCAACTGGGAGAGGGCGATGATGGGCACGCCTACCTCCTTGGCCAATGCCTTCAAGGAGCGGCTGATCTCCGACACCTCCAGCTGCCGGCTCTCCACCCGGCCCTTCTGGTGCATCAGCTGGAGGTAGTCCACGACGATGAGGCCCAGGCGGGGGTCCTTCTGCTTGAGCCGCCGCGCCTTCGCCCGCAAGTCGAACGGGGAGAGCGAGCCGGTGTCGTCGATGTAGAGCGGGGCGTTGAACAGCGCGCCCGCCACCTCCTGGAACTTCTCCTCGTCGTGCGGCGTGAGCCGGCCGCCGCGCAGCTTCTTCATGTCCACGCGCGCCGCGGACGCCAGCAGACGCATCAGCAGCTGGTCCGCCGGCATTTCGAGGGAGAAGATGCCCACCGCGCGGTCTTCCTTAAGCGCGGCGTGCATGGCGATGTTCATGGCCAGCGACGTCTTGCCGATGCCGGGGCGCGCCGCGAGGATGAGGAGCTCGCCCGGGTGCAAGCCGGTAAGCTGAAGGTCCAGGTCAATGAAGCCCGTCGACAGCCCGGTGATGCCGCTGGACGACAGCTTCATCTTGTCCAGCAGGTCTAACGTCCGCTCCATCAGCTCGCGGACGGGGCGCAGGTCGCCCTCGCGCTTGCGCTCCGCGAGCAGGAAGACCATCCGCTCCGCTTCATCCAGCAGCACGTCCAGCTGCCCGGTCTCCTGCCCCGCGAGCTCCTGGATTTTCCGCCCGACCTCCGCCAGCCGCCGGCGGATGGCCTGGTCCTTGACGATGCGCGCGTACTGGGTGGCGTTGGCAGCAACCGGGACGACCTGGTCCAGCCCCATCAGGTAGGCAGGGCCGCCCACGCTGGCCAGCTGGCCGCGCGTCTTCAGCTCCTCCGCGATGGTGAGGTGGTCCACCTGCCGCTGGGTGGAGTCCAGGTGCAGCATCGCCGCGAACACCTGCGAGTGCGCGGCGCTGGAGAAGTCATCCGGGTGGACGACCTCCGCCACGTTGGCGATGACTGTGTTGTCGGCCAGCACGGAGCCGAGCACCGCCCGCTCCGCGGACAGGTCCTCGTGGATCCGCTGACCCTCGACGCGCTGCATGCGGACCGCTCCCTACTTCTTCAGGGGTTTCAAAGGACCGGAGCGAAGAGTGCTCCGGTCCTCTCGGTGCCGCGGAAACGCTCTAGCCTTCGGCCGCGACCTTGACCTTCACCTTCGCCACGACGTCCCGGTGCAGCCGCACCTCGACCTCGTAGTCGCCCAGCGCCTTGATGGGCTCGGGCAGGTGGATGTGACGGCGGTCCACCTTCTGGCCCTGGGCAGCCATCGCCTCGGCCACGTCCAGCGCGGTGACAGAGCCGTAGAGCTTCTGCTGCACCACTTCGCCCTCGGTCTTCTGCTCGCCGACCTTGCGCTTGATGGTGACGGAGATGGCGCTGACCTTCTTGGCCTGCTCCTCCGCCGCGCCCTTCAGCTTGCTGGAGCGCGCCTCGATGACCGCCTTCTCGTGGTCCAGCTGACGCACGTTCTCCGCGTTCGCCAGCACGGCGATTTTGCGCGGAAGAAGGTAGTTGCGGCCGTAGCCCGGCTTGACGGTGACCAGCTCGCCCGACTTGCCGAGGTTGTAAACGTCCTCTCGAAGAATGACCTTCATCGACGTATCTCCTAGCCGACCATGACGACGTACGGGATGAGCGCCAGGCCACGAGCGCGCTTGATCGCCACCGCCACCTGTCGCTGGTGCTTGGCGCAGTTGCCCGAGATCCGCCGGGGGATGATCTTGCCCCGCTCGGTCACGAAATACTTCAGGGTCGCCTGATCCTTGAAGTCCACGTGGGCGTTCTTCTCCGCGCAGAAACGGCAGACCTTCTTGCGGCCAAAGCCGCCGCCGCGCCCGCCGCGCTTGTCGTCATCCATCCCGCCGCCGCGGTCGTCCCGGCCGCCGCGGTCATCCCGCCCGCCGCCGAAGCCACCACCGCCGCCGCCGCCGAAGCTGCGGCCGCCGCCGCCACCGAAGCCGCCACCACCACCACCGCCGCCACCACCGAAGCTGCGGCCGCCGCCTGCTGCCTTGTCAGTCGTTCCGTTCATAAGTTCCTCGTCAATGTCTCAAGGGTTCGAAGTCGAAGCGGCCGTCAGGCCTCCTCGGCGGGCTCCTCTTCGGCCACGCCAATGCCGATGGCCGCAGGGCCCTCGAGCTCCGGGGGCCGGAACGGCGTGCCCTCGCGCTCCGGCGGACGGGTCTCGTCCACATCGCCGGCGAGCTTCAGGTCCTCCAGCACGGGCTTCGTCTCCGGATCCACCTCATCGGCCAGCTTCACCGACAGGTAGCGGGAGACCTCCTCGTAGTTGCGCAGGTTGCGCTCGACCTCGGCCACCAGGGACGGCTGCCCCAGGTAGTGACCGTGGATGTAGATGGCGCGGGGGGCCTTCGCCACCTGGTACATCGTCCGCTTCTTGCCCCACACCGTGAAGCGCAGGAGCTTGCCACCCTCCCGGTTCACAATCCCGCGGACCCGCTCCTTCACCTTGTCGACGTTGTCGTCGGTGAGGTCAGGCTTCAGCAGAAAGATGGTCTCGTATTCGCGAAGGCGCTTCGCGGCCGGCGTCGTTGCCATGTGTTCTCTCCCCCTGGGTTGTGCCCCGGGCTTCAAGGTCCGGAGCGGGGAAACGGCGGGCCTGGCTTTGCGCCAGAACCTTCCGGGGACGGGTAGGGTGCGCGCCCGCCACCTTCGCGCTTGTATGGGTGAAGGGGTCGCCTTCTAGGGGGGGCCCCCGACGAAGTCAAGCCAACGTCAGGGACGCTTGTTGTAGCGGTTCATCGCCACCGCCAGCCCCTGCGTCACCCAGCAGGCGGCCGCGTCCACCGAGGTCTGGATGAGGGGCCCGAGCGCCTGCTCCTCCTCCGGCCGGAACCCCGACAGCACGTGCCCCGCCACCCGGTCCTTGGCGTTCGGGCCCTCCGGCTTCCCCACCCCGAAGCGCAGCCGCGCGAAGCCATCCCCGCCGAGCTGCTCCAGGATGCTCTTGAGCCCGTTGTGCCCGCCCGCTCCGCCGCCCGCCTTCAGCTGCAGCCGGCCAAAGGGCAGGTCCAGCTCGTCGTGCACGACGAGGATGTCCGGGGGCTCCACCTTGTAGAACCGCGCGGCCTGCGCCAGCGACCGGCCCGACAGGTTCATGAACGTCTGCGGCAGCACGAACAGCACGCGCTCGCCGCCCAGCGTTCCCTGGCCCACCCGCGCGTCGAACTTGTCCTGCGTCAGCTGCCCAGACGCCTTGGGCAACAGGGCCTCCACCACCTGGAAGCCGATGTTGTGCCGGTGGCGTTCGTACTCCCGCCCCGGGTTTCCCAGCCCGCAGATGAGCTTCACGCCGCCTCCCGGGCCGTAAGACAGAGGGCGAGCAAGCGCCCGCCCTCCGTCCGTCCTTCACTACTTCTTCTTGTCGTCCTTCTTCGCCGCTGCGGGGGCCGCCTTGCCGTCCGCCGGGGCCGCCTTGCCGTCCGCCGGGGCCGCCTTGCCGTCCGCCGCCGGAGCTGCCGCGCCCGCTGCAGGCGTCGCGCCCGCTGCCGCTGCCACCGGCGCCACCACCACCTCTTCCTTCTCCGGGATGGCGACGACCGCGACCGTGTAGTTGACCGTCGACTTCACGGTCACGCCGGCCGGCATCTTCACCTCGTTGATGTGCAGCGCCTGCGCCACCTTGAGGTGCGTGACGTCCGCCTCAATCTTCTCCGGGATGGCGTTGGGCAGCGCGTAGACCTCCAGGTCGCGGCGGGTCTGCGACAGGATGCCGCCCTCGGCGACGCCCACGGCCTTGCCGACGAGCACCAGCGGGACCTTGACCTTCACCTGTTCGCTCTCGCGCACGTCCAGGAAGTCCGCGTGGAGCAGCTCGCGGCTCACCGGGTCCTGCTGGTAGTCCTTGAGGAGCACCATCCGTTCGCCCTGGCCGTCCACCTTGATGGTGATGAGCGTGTTGAGCTTGTGCGAGGTGGCGATGGACTTCTTGATGTGTGAGGGGTCCACCGAGATGTGGGTGGGCTTCTCCAGGTGGCGCCCGTAGATGATGGCGGGGATGAGGCCCTGCGTGCGGAGGCGGCGCGCGCTTCCCTTGCCTGCGGCTTCACGGGGCTTCGCCTCGAGCGTGCTTCGTCCGACGGACATGGTGAATCCTTTTGACGGCTCTGGTGCGCCCCTCCGCTCCGCCTCGGCATCCTGCCCCTATGGCAGGCCCCGAAGGGGAAGGTGGGTACGCGGGTGCGCGCCTTTTGACCCAGACGGCAGGTGGCGTCAAGTCGCCCCCCGCCTTGACGGGTCACGCAGCCCGCGGGGACGCTTTCATCCCCATGCGCCTTCGACTGTGGGTGGTGATTCTCGCCGCTGTGGCCTGTGCGTGCGCGACCGCGCGCAAGCGCGAGGCAGAGCCCGAAGTCTCCAGCGCCGAGCAGCCGGCCGTCGCCGCGCCCGTCGAGGAGGCCAAGCCCGCGGCGGACGAAGGCAGCGGCATCCGCTTCGCCGTCACGCCCGAGGATTCGGTCATCACCCTCAACGGCAAGGCGATGGGGAGGGTGTCCGACCTCTCCATCTCCGGCGGCTTCCTCCCGCTGGGCCCGGGCATCTACCAGGTCAGCCTCAAGCGCGACGGCTTCCTCACCTGGCGAGCGGAGGTGACCGTCAGCGGCCACACCGAGCCCCTGCTGGTGGAGCTGGTGAAGAAGCCGTGACGTCGAGCACCCATCCCACGCTGAAGGTGAAGCTCCCGTGCGATGACGAGCTGGACTTCCAGCACCGCTTCGCGCCCTCCATCGCCCAGAAGGGGCTGTTCGTCCCGGCCGTCAGCCTGCACCCCGTCGGCGCCACGGTGGTCCTGCGCATTGAGCTCAAGTCCGGCCGGGCCGTCATCGCCGACGCGCTGGTGGCGCGGCACGGGCAGCAGGCCCGCCGCAAGGGCATGTCGCTCACGCTCACCCGGCTGCACCCCGAGAGCCTCCAGTTCCCGCTCGCCGCCCCGCCCAGCGTGGCTGAACAGGTGGAGGAGCTGGGCCCGAGCGAGTTCGAGATAGACGAGCCCGCGTCTGCGCCTGCGCCCGCTGCGCCCTCGAAGGAGATTGAACAGCTCTTCGACGTCCCCAGCGAGATTCCGGACGACGTGCGCGAGGACAACAGCCGCGCGGTGGACCCCGGTGAGCGCTCCCCCGCGCCGGAGCCGCCGACGACGGCGTCCCCGCTGCGCTCGTTCTTCCAGTCGCGCCGCAACGTGGTGCTGGCCTCCGCGGTCGGGGCGGGAGTTCTGCTGGGCGGCGTCCTCTTCTTCGTCGCCCTGCGCCCCTCGCCGAGGGCAAGGCCTCCGGTGGACCGGGTGGCCGTGGAGCTGGAGCTGGCGCAGCAGCGGATGGCCGCGGGCCGGCTGGCGGGGCCCTCCCGCGACGAGGCCCTGGACCACCTGCTGGCGGCGAAGGCGCTGGCCGCGGAGGACCCCCGCGTGCTGCAGCAGCTGGCGGCGCTGGCGGACCGGTTCGAAGCCGAAGGCGAGAAGGCCCTGGCCGGGGGCGACCCCGCCGAGGCCGCCACCCACCTCGAGGCCGCGCTGATTGCGGACCCCTCCCGCACCGAGGCGTCCCGGAAGCTGCAGGCGATTGAGGACGCGGTGCGCGGCGGTACGGCCAAGCGCTCACGCTGAAGGAAATGCCCTGCATTCGCCCACAGGGCCGCTGATCGCATTGCGCTTGGGCGCGTCGGTACGCTCTAGCCCGTGCGCGGACTTCGGGTGCGCTTCGGTCTGCTCGTCAGGCTCGCGGCATGCGTGGGCGCGCTCGCGCCCGGCACGGCCCGGGCGACGTCTTTGTCGTTGGATCGCGGGCCCGTGGTCCTGGGCCGGACCGAATCCGTCGGCGTCACGGTGCGCATCGACGAGTCGCCCGGGACGGAGGACCGCCCGCTGCGGCTGGCGGTGAACGTCGGCTCCTTCGGCGAGGTGACGCGGGTCAAGCAGGGCGTTTACCGCGTGGTTTACGTGCCGCCCAGCACGCGCTTCCCGCAGGTCGCGCTGGTGGCCATCTGGCGGGAGACCGGCCCCGAAGCGCCCATCGACTTCCTGAAGATTCCGCTCTACGGCAGCAGCAAGCTGCCCATCTCCGCCAAGCCCGGCGCGCAGGTGAACGTGCAGGTGGGGCCGGACAGCTTCGGCCCCATCACGCTCGACAAGACCGGGAAGGGCCAGCTGCCCGTGGTCATCCCGCCCGGCATCCGCGAGGCGCTGGTGGCAGTGAAGGAGCCCAACGGGCTGGTGACGACGAAGAAGCTCCCCATCGAGGTGCCCGAATACAACCGCCTCACCGCCGCGCTGGTGCCGCACGCCATCGTCGCGGATGGCCAGTCCTGGGCGCGGCTCGAGGTGTTCTACGACCTGGGCGGCGTCAACCTCCCCGTCGAGCGCGTGAAGCCCGACTCCACCGTGGGCAGCGTCTCCTTCCTGCGCGCCGAGCGCGGGCGCTACACGTACCGCTATGTCCCGCCCGCGGGCAGCCAGGCGAAGGACGTGGAGTTCTTTGTCTCCATCGACGGGGACAACGCCGCCAGCGCGTTCACCAAGTTGAAGCTGGGGTTGCCTGCGCCCACGCGGATTGTGGTCCGCCCTCCCGAGCGCGTGGTGGCCGCGGACGGCGTGTCGAAGGTGCCGGTGGGCGTCCTGGTGTTCGACGGGATGGGGCTGGGGCTGCCGGGCCAGAAGGTGGAGCTGAGCGCCAACGGGGCGCCGCTGGAGGGCGTCACCTACCGCGGCGAGGGCGTCTACGAGGGCAGCTTCACCGCGCCGTCGGTCTACCCGGCCGGCGGGCTGGTCCAGTTCGTGGCCCGCGTGGGCGCTGCGGCGGGCACCGCCAACTATCAGCTGGAGGCCGCGGCCGCGCCCAAGGACGTCACCGCCAGGCTCTCGCCGCACCCGCTGCCTGCAGACGGGCGCAGCGAGGGTGTTCTCTCGCTGGACGTCCGCGACGGCGCGGGGCTGCCGCTCAAGGGCGCCAAGCTCATCCTGGTCGCCAGCCACGGGACGCTCGGGCCGCTGGAAGAGGTGAGCGAGGGGCGCTACCAGGCCAGCTACACCGCGCCCCGCGGCGCCCCGGATGGCGACGTCGTCCTCAAGGTGGTGGACCAGGTGGGCGGGTTCGAGCGCTCGGTGCCGCTGCCGGTGCGCGAGCGCGCGGGCAGCTTCGGCATCGGCGTCCGGGGTGGCTTCACGCACAGCCTGGGAGACCAGCTGGGGCCGCGCATTGGCGCGGACGTCTGGGTGCCGTTCCGGCTGGGCGGAGAGACCTTCGGCGCCGGGCTGAGCGCGCAGTACGCCCGCGCCACGCAGACCGTGACCGACGGCGCGTTCAGCAGCGTCAACGACGCGACGTTCGTCCCCATCACCCTGCGCCTGGCCTACGAGCTGTACGCCAGTCGCCGCCTCTCCGTCCTCGCCGGGGCCGGACCGCAGGCCACGTTCGTGTCGTTCCACAGCAGCCTGGACGACGTGCGCCGGCAGCGCTGGGGCGTGGGCGCGCTCGGCTTCGTCGGGGTGGGCTACGTCCTGGGGCCGGGCCAGGCGTTCGTGGAGCTCTCCTACGCCTTCGCCCCGGTGGAGGCCGCCCAGTTCCGGCTCGATGGCGGAGGCCTCGGCGTGGAGATTGGCTACCGCTTCGGGGTGCTGTGATGCAGCGTCGCGGGCTCCTGTTGGCGCTGCTGCTGTGCGCCGCCTGCCGCGAAGACGCGGCGCCCGAAGGGCCGCTGCCCACTGAGGTGTTGCCCGCCCAGGCGAGCGCGGAGGCGGCGGTGCCGCTGGAGATTTACGGTGAACGGCTGCGCCCGCGCGTGCGCACCGACTTCAAGCGCAAGGCGGGCAGCTCGCTGGACGCCACGTTTACTGCGCAGCTCACCCCGGCCGTCGAGGGGCTGGCCGCGGTGGAGCTGCTCGACGTCACGCTGGAGCGCGAGGGCGTGCTCACCGCGGTGCTCCCTGCCGGGACGCCGGAGGCGCTCTATCACCTCACGGTGCGCGACGGCTCCGGTGCGGCCGGCGTGCTGGAGGGCGCTTTCCGGGTGGTGACCTCGGCGGAGAATGTCGCCGCGTTCCAGTTTGACCCCGTCGGCCCGGTGCGGGCGCGGGTGCCCTTCACGGTTGGCGTCACGGCGGTGGATGCGTCTGGCCGGACGGTGGACGGCTTCACCGGGACGGTGACGCTCGCCGACGCGGCGTCTGCTCTTTCGCCTGTTCTCTCGCCTCCGTTCGTCGCCGGGCGGCTGCGGACGCAGCTGACCTTCGCGGCGCCGCTGGGCGGCGCTTCGCTCCTGGCGGTGGATGCGCTGGGGCACGGCGGGCAGTCGGACGCCTTCGAGGTCCGCGATGGCTGGGTGACGCAGGTGGCGTTCACCTCCGCGCCGCAGACGCTCGCCGCCGGCGCGTGCTCTCCTGCCTTGAGCCTGGAGACGCGCGACTCGACGGACGCGCGGGCGGGGGTGGAGTCTGCGCTCGACGTGGCGCTCGCCGCGGGGCCCTCGGGCGGCGTCACGTTCTTCTCGGACGCCGCGTGCACTGCGCAAGTCTCCCGCGTCGCGCTGTCGGTTGCGCAGTCGCAGGCGCAGTTTTACCTCCGGGCGGTGCGCGCCGGGGCGCTGAGCATCCGCGCGGCGCCGGCGTCGTTGCCCAGCGCTGCGCAGCTCCAGGTCGTGCAGCCGAACGCGGCGGTCAAGGCGGTGTTCACCACCCCGGAGCTCACGCTGCGCAAGGATGAGTGCTCCGCGGAGCTGCGCGTTGCGCTGCAGGACGCGTTCGGGAATGAGGCGCAGGCGGTGGCGGTCACCACGGCCGCGCTCGTCGCTCAGCCTGCCGCGGGCGTTGGCTTCTTTGGCGACAAGGACTGCACCACGCCGCTGGTGTCGCTCGGGTTCAACGCGGGTGAGTCCGCCGCCACGCTGCACTTTCGCGCCAGCGCCGAGGGGACGGTCCGGCTCACGGCCACGCCGGACCAGGGGCTCGCGGCTGCGAGTCAGGTTCAGACGGTGGTGCCATGAGGGACGACGGCGCCTGCGTTCCAGCCCAGCCGCCCGGCACCCCCGTTCGCGTCGAGCGTAGCGACGCGCAGCGGCGCGTAGTCGAGACGTCGGCACTGACCGGCGCGCCCGTTCGCGTCGAGCGTAGCGACGCGCAGCGGCGCGTAGTCGAGACGTCGGCACTGCCCATGGAGGGCACAGCGCCCTCTCATGTTTCGCCGCGACCCGGGAGCGCGAGTGCGGCGTTCGTGGGCACTGCCGACGTCTCGACTACGCCCCGCTGGGGCTACGCTCGACGCGAATGGGGGGAGAGCAGCGCGCCCTCTCATGCGTCGCCGCGATCCGGGAGCTGGGGGACGTCCTGGGCGGTAGCCCTCTGCGCCCTGACCGTGCTCTCCGCCTGCCGCGACAGCGCAGCCCCCGCCCGCACGCTTTTGGAAGTCGCCCCGGACCGCGGCCCGCAGGACGCCGAAGTCGAAATCACCATCCGGGGTGAAAACCTCAGCCCCCGCCTGCTCACCGACTTCAAGGACCGGTCGCAGAGCAAAGTCGACGCGCGCTACAGCGCGCGCCTGGGCACCAGCGCCCTCAAGGACGTGCAGCTGGGCCCGGACGGGACCCTCACAGCGCGCGTCCCCAGCCGACTGCCGCTGGGAATCCACACCCTGACCGTGGTGGACCCCGAAGGCCGGGAGCTGGTGCTGGAAGGCGCCTACCGCGTCCTCGCCTCCACGGAGCTGGACGCGCTGGTCACCGCCTTCCGCATCAGCCCCATCGACCCGCAGCTGGCCTTCGCCCCCTTCGACGTGACCATCGAAGCGGTGGACGCGGCGGGCAGCGTGGTGACCACCTTCACCGGCGCGGTGACCCTCACCGACCTGACCGGCACGGCCGTCCCAGGCGTCGCAGGCAGCTTCCTCTCCGGACGCTGGCGCGGGCGCGTGGAGGTCCGCACCCCCCTGGTGGACGACGTCCTCACCGCTATTTCAGAAAGCCGCACCGGCGTCTCCAACCCCTTCACCGTCTCCCCGCGGCCGGCAGTAGGACTCGCCTTCGTAAGCGCGCCACGGACCGCGAGCGCCGGGACCTGCTCGGAGCCGGTGGAGCTCTCCCTGGCAGACGAGTACGGCGCGCCGTCCCTCACCCCTTCGCCGCTGACGGTGACCCTCACCTCCAGCCAGAACGTCGGCTTCGCCCTCTTCTCAGACCCGGCTTGCACCACCGCGGCCTCCACGCTGGACCTCGCGGCAGGGCAGGGCAGCGCGCGCCTCTACTTCCGCGGCACCCGCGCGGGCGGCGTGACGCTCACCGCGGCGGCCCCCGCCCTCGCGCAGGCCACGCAGGCGCAGACCGTATCCCCCGCAGCGGCGGACCGCCTGGCCTTCACCAGCGCCCCCCAGGTGCTCAACGCCGCCTCTTGTTCCGCGCCGCTGGACGTGACGCTGCAAGACCCGTTCGGCAACGCCGCCCCCGCAACCAGCGCCACCGGCGTGGACTTCGCCGCCACCCCCAGCGCCGGCTTCCGCTTCTTCTCGGACGCGCTGTGCACGGTGGAGGTCACCTTCGCACCCGTGGCCGCCGGCGTGTCCAGCGTCCGCGTCTACGCCAGCGGCACCGTGGCCACGGTGGTGCAGCTGCTCGCTGGCAGCGGCGGCTTGATGTCCACCACCCAGGAGCTGCGCATCAACCCCGAGGGCTTCGCTACGCGGCTGGCCTTCGTCACCCCCGAACGCTCCGCCCCCGCAGGCGGCTGCTCGGAGCTGCTCACCGTCCAGACGCAGGACTCCTTTGGCAACGCGGTGGCGGGGGTGGGCGCGGTGCAGGTGTCGCTCGCCGCCGCGCCGTCCGCAGGCTTCACCTTCTTCACCGACGACGCCTGCACCCTCGCCGCGGCGACGGTCACCATCACCGCCGGCAACAGCAACCGGACCTTCTACTTCGTGGGGACGACCGCCGGCTCGGTGACGCTCACCGCCAGCTCCCCGGGCCTCACGCCGGTCAGCCAGGTGGCGCAGGTGACGTCGGGGACGCCGTCCCGCCTCGCCTTCTCCACTCCGCCGCGCACGGTGACCGCCAACGGGTGCTCCGCGGCGCTGACCGTGCAGCTGCAGGACGCGCTCGGCAACCCGGCCGTGGACGTCACCGCGCGCACGGTGGACTTCCTGGCGGCCCCGGCGCCGGGCGTGGCCTTCTTCTCGGACGCGGCGTGTGCGGTGCCGGCGGGCGCCGTCGGCCTTCCCGCGGGCGCGGGGAGCGCGAGCGTCTACCTGCGCGCCACCAGCGCGGGGATGGTGACCGTCACCGCGCAGAGCACCGGCCTGACGGACGCCGTCCAGGTGGAGAACATCACCGCGGCGGTGCCCTCGAGGCTGGCCATCGCCTCGGCCGCCCAGACCGTGGCCGCGGGCGCCTGCTCCGCGCCCTTCGTCCTCGAAGTGCGGGACGCCAGCGGCAACCTCACCACCGTCCCCGCCGCGACGTCCGCTGCGCTCGCCGCCGCGCCGCCCGCGGGCTTCGCCTTCTACTCGGACGCCGCCTGCGCCACCGCCATCACCGCAGCCCCGCTCCCCGCCGGCGCCAGCAGCGCCACCGTCTTCTTCCGGGGCACCGCCGCCGGGCCGGTCACCCTCACCGCTACGACGGCCGGGCTCACCCCGGCAAGCCAGGCGCAGACCCTCACCCCCGCCGCGCCGGACCGCTTCGCCTTCACCACCCCCGCGCGCAGCGTGGTGGCCGGCGCCTGCTCGCAGGTGTTGGGCTTTCAGACGCGGGATGCCTTCAACAACCCCTCTGCCCCGGCGTTGGCGCTGCCCGTGGGCCTGGCCGCCGCGCCCGCAGCGGGCGTGACATTCTACTCGGACGCCGCCTGTACCGCCGCCATCACCGACGTGACGGTGGCCGCCGGCGCGCAGACCGGCTCCTTCTACTTCCGGGCCACCTCGAGCGGCGCCGTCACCGTGACGCTCTCCGCGGCCAGCTTCACCCCGGCCTCGCAGGCGCAGACGGTGACCGCGGCGCCGCCGGACCGCATCGCCTTCCTCACCGCCGCGCAGTCGGTGACGGTGGGCGCCTGCTCCTCCGGGGTGACGCTGCAGAGCCGGGACGCCTCCGGCAACGCCTCGGCCGTGGCCGGCGCCACCGCCATCGCCTTGACTGCCGCCCCGGCCGCCGGGCTCACCTTCTATTCGAACGCCACCTGCACCACCGCCCTCACCAGCGTCACCCTGGCCGCGGCTTCCAGCAGCGTGGGCTTCTACTTCCGCTCCACCGCCCCGGGCGCCGTCACGCTCACGGCGACTCCGGCCGGGCTGTTGCCTGCCTCGCAAGGCCAGGCCGTCACCCCGGCGGCGGCGCCCAGCCAGCTGGCCTTCACCACGGCCGCGCCGTCGCTCGCCGCGGGCAACTGCTCCGGCGCGGTCACCGTGCAGACGCGGGACTCCTTCAACAACCCGCAGAACGTGGCCGCCGCCACCACGGTGAGCCTCGCCGCCGCGCCGGCCGCCGGCTTCGCCTTCTACTCGGACGCCGCTTGCACCGCGGCCATCACCTCGGTGGTGGTGGCGTCCGGCACCTCCACCGCCAGCTTCCGCGTCCGGGGCACGGCGGCGGGCACGGTGGCCATCACCGCGTCCTCCGCGGGCCTCACCCCCGCCAACCAGAACGTCGTCATCACCCCTGCCAGTGTGGCCGCGCTCGTCTTCACCTCCGCGGCGAAGACGGTCGCCTCCGGCGCGTGCTCCGGCGCGCTCACCCTCCAGTCCCGGGACGCCTTCGGCAACCCCTCCAACGTCGCCGCCGCGACGCCGGCCGCGCTCACCGCTTCGCCCGCCGCCGGCGTGACGTTCTATTCGGACGCCGCCTGCACGACGGTCGTCACCTCGGTCACCTTCGCGGCCGGGACGCAGGGCGCCAGCTTCGCCTTCCGCGCCACCGCGGCCGGCGCGCTGGGCGTCACCGCGACGGCCGCGGGGCTCACCCCCGCCAGCCAGACGCAGACCCTCACCTCCGCCGGCCCCACCCAGCTGGCCTTCACCACGCCGGCCCGCACCGTCGTTGCCGGTGTCTGCTCTGCCCTCCTCACCGTGCAGACCCGCGACGGCGCGAGCAACCCCAGCAACGTGTCCGCCGCCACCTCCGTCGCGCTGGCCGCGGCGCCGGCGGCGGGCGTCACCTTCTTCACCAACGCGACGTGCACCACCGCCGGCACGGCCATCTCCATCCCCGCGGGCAGCAACACCGCCAGCTTCTACGTCCGGGCCACCGCCGCCGGGGCGAAGACGCTCACCGCCTCCTCCGCCGGCCTCACCGCCGCCACGCAGGGGCTGACGGTGAATGCCGCCGCGCCGGACCGCCTGGCCGTCACCACCCCCGCGCGCACGGAGCTGGCGGGCGCGTGCAGCGCGCTGGTCACGGTGGAGACGAGGGACCCGTTCGGAAACCCGTCGAACGTCCCCGCAGCGCTCACCCTCAGCATCACCCCGGCGCCCGCGGCCGGCGTGTCGTTCTTCACCGCCGCGGCGGGTTGCGGCGCCGCGCTCGGCACGCCGACCGTGGCCTCCGGCACCAGCCAGCTCACCTTCCGTTTCCGCGCGACGGCCGTGGGCACGCTCACCCTCACGTTCGCCGCCGCCGGCTACACCGGCACCAGCCAGGTGGAGACGATTTCGCCCGCCGCGACCAGCGTGTTCACCTGGGACGCCATCCCCTCGCCGCAGGCGCTGGGCTTCGCCTTCCCGGTCACCGTGCGCGCGCGGGACGCGTACGGAAACCCCACGCCCGCCTTCACCGGGACGGCCACGCTCACCCTCGCGCCCGCGGGCACGGTGGCCTGCACCACCTCCTGCACCAGCACCACCGTCACCGCGGCCTTCACCGCGGGCGTCTGGACCGGCAGCGTGACGGTGCAGACGGTGTCCGGCCTCAGCCGCCAGCTCACCGCGACGTCCGGCGCGCTCACCGGTACCTCGAATGCGTTCGACGTGGACGGCCCGCCCGCGCGTTCGCCGCCGGTCTCCCGGCACACCTACTCGCCGCCGATGTTGACCGTCGGAGGCAGCGTCACCTTCGACGCGTCGCCCTCGACGGACTGGCAGACGCCGACCGCGAACCTCCAGGTCAGCTGGGACTTCACCGGCACCAACGGCGCGGCGCCGCCGTGGAGCCCGTGGACGACCACCAAGGTGGCCAGCAACGTCTTCGGGCCCACCGGCAACTCGCCCAACATCTACAAAGTACGCCTGGCCGTGCGGGACACGGACGGCGACATCGGCTACGGCTCCGGCTACGTGGTGAGCCTCTCGGCGGGGACGGCGCTGTGCCGGGTGGACACCTCCAGCGACGTGGACGACGGCGCGTCCTCTTGCACCGGCCCCTTCGGCACCGACGGCCGACTCTCCTTCCGGGAGGCCATCCGCCTGGCGAACGCCGGCGCCAGCTTTGACTTCATCACCTTCACCGGACCGATGACCCTCTCCGGCGCGGGCACGCTCACCCTCAACTCGCCGATGGCCATCGTCGCCTCGCCGGGCGTCATCCTTGACACGCGCTCGCTGGACATCGCCAGCAACACCGGCTTCTTCCCGGTCTACCTGGTGGGGCTGGAGTTCACCGGGCAGACCGCGCCCATCACCGTGCGCGCCAACCAGTCGCTGGTGATGGAGAACACCTTCCTGCACGACATGGCGGGCCTTCTCGTGCGCGGGCGCGCGCAGCTGCAGCGGGTGCGGATGCAGGCCTGCACCAACCACTGCGTGCGGATGGATGACCCCACCGCGACGGGGCTGCAGGTCAGCTACAGCGACTTCCGCGCCTCGGCGCCCAACGACGGCATTCTTCTGAACCAGTGCGACAACGGGAGCACCGTGCTGGACGTCTACTCCTCCGTCTTCGCCACGCTGGGCAACGGCATCCGCAGCCTCTGCAACGGCCGCGTGCAGGTGCGCAACGACACGTTCTACGCGAACGCCACCGGGCTCTCGCTCTCCGCCGGCACCAACCACGTGGTGCGCAACAACCTCTTCGCCCGGCAGACGACCTCCGCGGCCACCTGCGGCACGGCGACGTTCACCAGCCGCGACTACCACCTGCTCTACGCCAACGCCGCCAGCGGCTGCGTGGGCGCGGACCCCAACGGGCTCGCGGTGGACCCGCAGTTTGTCTTCGAGGCGGGCGCGGACTACCGGCTGCGGCAGAGCAGCCCGGCGCGGGACACGGCGGTGGACCTCGGCCTGGACGTGAATGACGCGGCGCCCGGCAACTTCACCGGCGCCGGCGTGGACCGCGGCGGCCGCGAGACGTGGTGAGGGGTAGTCAGCGCGGCGCCGGAGGTGGGCGGATGGCCCGGTTGAGCCCGTCCCACGCTTCGATACAGTTGTTGTCACAGTGACGCGCGCCAGCCTCCTGCCGAGGGTTGCCTGGGCTCTCCTCGGGTGGGCTCTGCTCTCGGCGCCGCTCTCGTGCGGCAAAGGTTCAGCGTCGCGCGGCGCTCCGGACGCCGGGTCCGCGGCCAGCGCGCAGGCGGCGGCCGTGGCGCGCTGTGCGGAGACCAAGGGCGAGGTGCAGGTGCGGCGGAAGGGCCGGCCGTTCTGGGAGCCGCTCTCCGTGGGCGACGAGCTGCGCGCGGGCGACTGGGTCCGCACCGGGCAGCCGGGCTACGCGAAAATCGACTTCCTCGCCGGTGGCGGCCTGGAGCTGGAGGAGAAGGCCGTGGTGGTGGTGGACGTGCAGGCGCCGCCGCCCGCCACGGCCGAGCCGGGCGCTCCGGCACCCGCCCCGGACTCCGCGCCCCCCGCCGCCGCCGTGGCCGTGCAGTCCGGTGTGGTGCGGGGCTTCGCGCAGGCGCCGGAAGAGGGGAAGCAGGCGGCGCCGCTCGTCATCCAGAACAAGGACGGCTCCTCCACCCGGCTGGTGGCCAAGGAGGGGCAGAAGCCGGTCCGCTTCCGACTCACCGGCGGCGAGAAGGCCACGGAGCTGGCGGTGTTCGAGGGCGAGGCCAAGCTCGAGTCCGGCGGCGAGGTGAAGGAGGTCAAAGCGGGCCAGTCGGCGCAGCTGGCCGCGGGCGCGCCGCCCCAGGTCGTAGAGCTCATCGACTTCCCGGCCAGCAGCGAGCCCGGCATCGACGCGCGCTTCCTCTTCCGCTCGGAGCTCTCCATCCGCCTGGCCTGGAAGCCGGTGGCGGAGGCGTCCGGCTACCGCGTGCAGGTGGCGAGGGACCTCTCCTTCCAGTCGCTCTCGGTGAACGCGGAGCTGGACGCCACCGAGTACACCTTCAAGCCGCAGCTGCAGGGGCTGTACGCCTGGCGGGTGGCCGCGCGGGACGCGCAAGGGCGCTACGGCGAGTTCGGCTTTGTGCGCCGCATCTTCTGCGAGAAGGAGCAGCCGCAGGACCTGCTCATCGGCCCGGCCGACGGCAGCACCGTGACGTACGCGCAGAAGCCGCCCTCGCTGGTCTTCACCTGGCAGTCCGCGGAGAACGCGCAGCTCTACCGGTTGGTGGTGGGCGTAGGGCAGGACCTGCTGCGCAGCTCGGTGCTCTCCAAGGTCTCCGGCGAGCAGCGGGTCACCGTGGAGCGGCTCACCGCCGGCGAGTACTACTGGGGCGCGTTCGTGGAGGGCAGCAGCCCGGAGCCCATCTTCCTCAAGCCACGGCGGCTGATTTTGAAGAAGGTGGGCGCTTCCAAGGTGAAGACGCCGAAGAAAATCTCCGACTGGGGAAAGTAGCCAGCAGCGCGAAGGGCAGCGCCAGCAGGTCCGTGACGTCCTGGCGCAGCGCCACCTGGACGAACGGCGCTCGGACATCTCCGGTCAGGACTGCGCGCGCCGGCCAGCGCAGGGCGCCCACCGCCAGCCGGCACGCCGAGTTGGCGGGCGCCCAGGTCTTCGCCGCGGCGAAGGTGAGCGCCGTCGCAAGCACGGCGAGCCACAGCCGGCGGCGGCGCTGCTCCCCGGACGCGCGCGGGCCGCACCAGAGCCACAGGTCATGCAGGAGGGCAGGGAAGGCGATGAGCCCGGCGACGTCCGACAGCTTGCCGGTCACCGCGCCCGGCCAGGCCGCTTTGAGCCAATGGTCATTGAGCACCAGCAGCGCCAGCGCGCCCAGGGCCCACGGGCGCAGGAGCAGGGCGTGCGCGCTGCGCGAGGGGCTCACAGCTCGAAGAGCCTCAGCGTGCCACCATCCGGGCGCTGGTCCCCGGGCAGGCGCACCTCGGCGGAGGCGCTGAAGGCGGTCACCTCAATCCGGGGCGCGCTGAAGGACTCCGGCTGGAGGGTCAGCTCCAGCTGCTCCATGCACGGCCCGGCGTCGCACGCGGCGAACAGGTTCACCACGCCGGTCATCAGGCCGGTGGGGTCGCTGCGGAAGGTGAGACCGCCGTCGTCGCCTTCGCGGGTCAGGTTCAGCACCAGCACCGCGCCCTGGGGTGGGCTGCAGCCCTGGAGCGCGCCGCCGTCCCCGGGCGGGCAGAGGCTGAGCGCGAAGGAGAGCGGGAGGGGCAGGGGGTTGGCGGCCGCGGCCTCCGGGCTGAGCGCGGCGGCCAGGCGGCGGCGGTAGGGCGGGGCGCCGGTGGGGAAGGAGAGCGCGCCGAAGTCCACGCGGGCGGGGACGCGCCAGTCGCGGGAGACCTCTTCGAAAGACGCGAGGGACGCCACCGCGGCGCCCAGGAGCGCGGCGAGCGCGAGCGCGGACTTCAGGGTTCCGGAGCGGGGCACGCGGCCATTAGAACCCCCGGCCGGCGAGGGCGTTCAAGCTGGCCCGGCGCTACACGAAGAGTGAGCTCAACGAGTCACCGGTGTAGATCCGCCGGATGGCTTCGCCGAAGAGCCGTTCGGTGGTGAGCACGCGCAGCTGACCGACCTTCTGCGCCTCCGCGGAGAGCGGGATGGTGTCGGTGAAGACAATCTCTTCGAGGTTGGAGCTGGTGATGCGCTTGAGGGCGGGGCCCGACAGCACCGCGTGCACGGCGTAGGCGACGACCCGGCGCGCGCCCTTCTCCTTCAGCGCTGCAGCGGCCTGGGTCAGCGTCCCGGCGGTGTCCACCATGTCATCGATGAGCACGGCGTCCTTGCCGCGCACGTCGCCGATGAGGTTCATGACTTCAGAGGAGTTCGCCCGCTCGCGCCGCTTGTCGATGATGGCGAGGGACGCGTTGAGCCGCTTGGAGTACGCGCGCGCGCGCTCCATGCCGCCCGCGTCCGGCGACACGATGACCAGGTCTTCGCCCTGCGGGAACTTCCCGCGCAGGTCTTCCAGGAAGACGGGCGAGGCGTAGAGGTGGTCCGAGGGGATGTTGAAGAAGCCCTGAATCTGCGCCACGTGCATGTCCATCGACACCACGCGGGTGGCCCCGGCCACCTCGAGCAGGTCCGCCACCAGCTTGGCGGTGATGGGCGTGCGGGGGGCCACCTTCCGGTCCTGCCGCGCGTACCCGTAGTACGGCATGAACACGTTGATGGAGGCCGCGGACGCGCGCTTGAGCGCGTCGCACATGATGAGCAGCTCCATCAGGTGGTCGTTCGCCGGCTGGCTGGTGGACTGGATGAGGAACGTGTCGTGGCCGCGGACGTTCTCGCCAATCTCGACCTGAATCTCCCCGTCGGAGAACTTGCCGACCTCGACCTTGGAGAGGGGGCGCTTCAGGTAGTCGCAGATTCTCCGCGCCAGCGCCTGGTTGGAGTTCCCGGAGAAGACTTTGAAGTCGCGGCTCGACATGGCGGCGCCTAGTAGACCAGCGCGCGCCAGAAGGGAAGCGGCGTCAGGGCCCCCGCTCTTCCGAGGCGTCCGCCTGCGCATCCCCGTCCAGGGTGGCCAGCTCCGCCGGGCCCCGCTTCATCTGGCGCTCGTACTCGGAGAGAATTTTCCGCTCCATCCGGTCGCGGGTGTCCGCGTTCAACGGGTGGGCAATGTCCTTGTAGGTTCCATCCTTCCGCCGCTTGGCGGGCATCGCAATGAACAGCCCCGTGTTCCCGTGGATGACCTTCAAATCCCGGATCACAAAGCAGTTGTCCAACGTGATGGTGACGTAGGCCTTGAGCTTGTCTTCGTCGACCGGGAACACCCGGACGTCCGTTATGTCCATGCGGAGCTCCCCCACTTGAAGCTCTAAGCCCCTCAGTGAAATCGGAGACCAGAATCCGCGATCGGAAGGACAAAAAGCAAGAGCGGAAAGACTAGCCCGCCAGGACGCGCGAGAGGAAGGCGAGGTGATAGGCGACGATGCAGGCGTAGAGCGCCGCGCCTGCTTGAAGTGCAATACGACCAGAGGACGTCCCCCGGCACAGCGTCAGCAGGCCCACGCCTACATGCACGACGGACAGCTTCAGCAGCATGAACAGGGCGGGTGACTGCTCATACGCCGCGCGCATGAGCGGGTTGGCCTCCTCCGCCACGCCCAGCTGCAAAAACGCCAGGGTGAAAACGCCATCCAGCAGATTCAGGAGGACGAGGAGGACCGCGGGCGGGGAGAGCGACCAGTCCGGCCGGGGCCAGTGAACCTCCGCACCCCAGGCACTTGCACCGACGCCCACCCCCGCCACCGCCACCCCGTCGCTCATGTCGCACCCTCGTAGGGAGGGCTGATTCAACGTGTGGGCCAGCGGCGCGAACGCCTCACCCGGAGTGCGTGCGCCCAGACGACGGAGGGGAATGTGCGCGGCTTGACTGCCTGCAGGGTGTCGCCGACTATCCCGCCGCTTTTTCGGCGCGCCCCGTACGAAGGACCCGCTTGCACAATTTCCCGAAAGACATCGGCTGGATAGAGGTCATCTGCGGCCCGATGTTCTCCGGCAAGACGGAGGAGCTCATCCGGCGCGTGAAGCGCGCGGTCTACGGCAAGCAGCCCGTGCAGGTCTTCAAGCCGCGGGTCGACAACCGGTACGACGAGTCACAGGTGGTGAGCCACTCGCAGCTGCGGCTGGTCTCCACCCCCATCGACCGGGCGGAGGAGATTTTCTACAACCTCGCGGCGGACACCTGTGTGGTGGGCATCGACGAGGTCCAGTTCTTCGGTCCCGAGGTGGTGTCGGTCTGCGAAGCGCTGGCGCGCAAGGGCCTGCGGGTCATCTGCGCCGGGCTGGACCAGGACTACCAGGGCCGTCCGTTTGAACCGATGCCGCAGCTGTTGGCGGTGGCGGAGTACGTGACGAAGGAGCTTGCCATCTGCGTGGTCTGCGGCAATCCCGCGGGCCGGTCGCAGCGGATTGTCGGCGAGCAGCGCCGGGTGGTAGTGGGCGCCGCCGGCGCCTACGAGGCCCGCTGCCGCAAGTGCCACGTCCCGGAGCCCACCGAGGGGACGCCGCCCCAGACGTTGAAGTTGTTCGAGGACTGAAAGAGACACATGCGCGACGCCTTGTACGAGAACGTGCAGTTCAAGTTGAACGAGCAGGCCCATCACTACGGCAAGAACGTCCACCTGGTGGGCAACCCCTTCCTGCTGTCGCAGCTGGCCACGCTGTGCGCCAAGGGCACGCTCCAGCCGCAGATCAACCGCCTCGTCGCCACGCTCTACACAGACCTGGTGAAGATGGTCATCAACTCGGAGTTCCCGAGGAAGACCGTCGCCATCCCCACCCGGATGATCGACTCCACGCCCCAGGGCATGTACCAGGGCGAGGTGATTGACCCGGAGGTGCGCGCGGTGACCGTGAACATCGCGCGGGCGGGCACGTTGCCCTCGCAGGTGACCTATGACCTGCTCAACAACGTCCTCTCCCCGGCGCTGGTGCGGCAGGACCACATCATCATGAGCCGGATGATTGACGACGCGGAGAAGGTCGTCGGCTCCAACATCGGCGGCGCGAAGATTGGCGGCGACGTGGACGACGCGGTGGTCCTCTTCCCGGACCCCATGGGCGCCACCGGCGGGTCGCTCTCCACGGCCATCAAGATGTACCGGACCAAGGTGGCGGGCGCGGCGCGGAAGATTGTCTGCGTCAACCTCATCGTCACGCCGGAGTACCTGCGGCGCATCACCACGGACCACCCGGACGCCATCATCTTCGCCATCCGGCTGGACCGCGGCCTGTCGCCCCCGGAGGTGTTCAGCACCGCGCCCGGCACGCACTGGGACAAGGAGCGCGGGCTGGATGACCGGCAATACATCGTCCCCGGTGGCGGCGGCTTCGGGGAGATCATGAACAACGCCTACGTTTGAAAGGGAGCGCGTGGCCTTCTACGAAAAAGATGTGGGCGTCCTCATCGACGAGGCAAAGCTCAAGGCGCGGATTCGCGAGCTCGGCGCGCTGCTGACCCGCGACTACGCCGGCAAGGAGCTCACCCTGCTCGGCGTGCTCAAGGGCTCCGTGTTCTTCATCACGGACCTGGCGCGCGCCATCGACTTGCCGCTCACGGTGGAGTTCCTCGGCGTCTCCTCCTACCAGGGCGGGACGGAGACCACCGGCGAGGTCCGCATCACGTCTGATGTCACCAAGCCGATGGCCGGAAAGCACATCCTGGTCGTCGAAGACATCATCGACACCGGCCTGACGATGAAGTTCCTCCTCGAGAACCTCCAGGCGCGCCACCCCGCGTCGGTGAAGGTCTGCTCGCTGCTGGAGAAGCCCGCGCGAGCGAAGACGAAGATTGATATCGACTACAAAGGCTTCGTCATCGACGACGTCTTCGTCGTCGGCTACGGCCTGGACTACGCGGAGAAGTACCGCAACGTCCCGTTCATCGGCGTGATGCGGACGTAGTCCCTACGGCTGCTGCACCGGCGCGGGCGCAGGAGCCGGTGCTGGAACCGGAGCGGGCGCCGGCGCTTCGGGCGGCGCCGCGTCGGCCGGCGCGGACAGCGTGTGCACGGCCTTCCGCAGCGCCTCTTCCAGCTCTTTCGCCGGCGTTTCAATCGACGTGATCATCTGATTTGCCGCGCGCGCGTGGCGGCTCTCGCTCTGGGCGGCGAGCCGCAGCTGCGCCAGGGACTCCGCGAGCAGGCGGCGCGCCTCATCGAGGTGGGTGCGTGCCTGATAAAAGGAGACCTCCGCCTGCAGCCGCTTGAGCGCAGCGCGTTGATCCTCCGTCATCGCGGAGAGCCGTTCCGCGCGCCGCAGGTAGAACAATCCGCGTTCGAGGACAGCGGGGTCATCCGACTTCACCCGCGGTTGTGCGACCTGTTCGAGGTAGCTGAAGAGCGCGCGGTCCAGCGCGTCGCGGTCTCCGAAGCGCTGATCCAGCAGTGAAGGCGGCACCGGCCCTTCCACCGGGATGGGGGCGTAGGCGTCGATGAGGCCTGGATCTCCGGGCTGATAGGGCTCTGCCCCCACAGGGAGGAACCGGCCTTTTAGGACCACCAGCTTCCCCTCGCGGACCTGGAGCGTGAAGGTCTTCGAGTTCAGGTAGGACACCAGGTACACGACCGCGCCGCTGAGGCCGATGAGCAGGACGGCGACCGTCAGCCGGACGACAGCCCGTTTTGCCCGCTGCCCGAACGTCGCGGTTTCGCCGTACGACATGTTGCCTCCAGACCTGCGCCCTTTGCGTGAAAGGGCCCGTAGCTTTCGTTGGGGATGCGCGACCCTGGCCTATACTTCCCCCAGCCGTACACCTGCCAGCCGTCAATTGCAGTCACCTGCGCTTCACTCGCCCACTGATGCAACCTGCCTTTCGCCAGCTAGGCCAGAGCGAGCTTCTGCCCCGCTATATTTTTGCGGAGAGCCTCTTCGTCCGCCGGCGGGTGCTCGAGATTGGCGCGGTGGCGTCCACCTCCGGGCAGAGCGCGCACTTCCTCTCCACGCGGGGTGCGCGCTACGTGCTGGCGTGCGATCCAGACCTGGCGGCAGTGGAGGACGCACAGAAGAAGTACGGGAACGACACGGTTCGATTTCGGGCCAACGTTTTCGACGACCTGGAACCCAACAGCTTTGACCTCGTCATCGTGGCGGACCTGGCCCGCTACGTCTCGGCCCCGGAGCTCTTCAAAGAGGTCGTGCGGCTGATCGCCCGCAACGGCTACCTGATGGGCGGCCTGCGCAACCCCGCCGGCCTGGCGCTCTCGCAGCTCACGGACCCCGAAGGGCTGGAAGCGCCGCCGACGTACGGCCAGCTCCTGGACCTGCTCGCCCCGCACTTCAGCTCCGTGGAGGTCGCCACGCAGAGCCCGGTGCTCGGCTACCAAATCGCCTTCGAGCGCGGTGACGGGCTCCAGGTGGATGGGTCACTCGCCGGCTCCAGCGAAGCGGCGTACTTCGTGGTCCTCGCCGGCAACGAGCCCATCCGCCCGTTCGACCCCACGTGGGTCCAGCTGCCGCCGGAGCCGCTG
This sequence comes from Myxococcaceae bacterium, assembly GCA_044230055.1. Classification (GTDB taxonomy): domain Bacteria; phylum Myxococcota; class Myxococcia; order Myxococcales; family Myxococcaceae; genus JBGART01. The sequence continues at coordinate 126,081 of JBGART010000015.1, forward strand.
GCCTTCTCGGGCGGACGGCTTGAGGAGTACGCCAAGCGCAGCAAGAACTGGGAGGAGCGCAGCGCCCGTCTCAAGGAGGCGCTGGCCAAGGTCAAGGAGGAGCTCGACGTCAAGGAAGCGCAGGCGGGCGAGCTGCACACGGAGCTGGAGCGCGCCAAGCAGGAGTCTTCGCGGCTGCTCGCGCAGCTGGACTCCGCGCGCAGCAACCCGGTGGTGGAGCATGACCGGGATGAGCTGGCCTCCCGAGTGCGGCGCTCCGAAGCGGAAGCACAGGTCGCGCGTGACCGGGCCGAGGACGCCGAGAAGCGCCTGGCGGCCCAACGGGCGGAGACCGAGCGCGCCGGGCGGGAGAAGAAGGAGAGCTACGCCCAGACGCTCTCGGTGAACGAAGCCCTTCGAATCGAGCGCGCCAAGAAGGAGGAGGCCGTCTCCCTCCTCGAGGACAACCGGCTGCGCCTCACCAAGTCCTACGCGGACCTGCGGGAAGCGAACGACGTCCTGGCCGGCGTGCGGATTGAGCTCGAGCGCCTGAAAATCGCCGAGGAGCGCGCCACCGACGCGGTGGGCCGCAAGGAGTCCGAGTACAGCGACCTGAAGGAGCGCGAGCTCCGGCTGGCGGACCAGCTCTCCACCGCGCTGGCCGCGGTGGACCACCTCAAGGCGGAGCAGGCAAAGGAGCGGGAGAAGGCGCAGGAGGCCGCGGACGCCCTCATCCTCAAGGAGGCGGAGCTGGCCCGCGTCCGCCGCGAGTCCGAGGTGGACGGGCAGCGGCTGGTGGACGTCCAGCGCACCCACCAGCAGGCGCGGGCGGAGCACCAGCGCGCGGTGGACGGCCTCACCGCGGAGAAGCTGGTGCTGGAGACGGAGCTCGCCGCGGCACGCGCCGCAGCCGCCCGGGTGCTTCGCGACAGCGAGGTGCTGGCCAACTCCGAGCGCACCGCCCGCTCCCAGGCGGAGCAGCTGGAGCAGAAGCTGGGCGAGCTGGGCCGCAAGAGCGAGGTGGCGCTCCACAAGGTGGAGGACCTGGAGGTGGAGCTGGACGTCGCGCGCGCCCGTTCCTTGAGGTTGGAGCGCGACATCGTCACCGCCGTCGGCGCCGAGCGCAGCGCCCGCGAGCAGGCCGAGGTGGCGCTGGCCCAGGTGGAGGCGCGCGGGCAGCAGCTGACCCAGGAGCGCGACCGGCTGGTGGCGCAGGTCCGGGACCTGACCGACGCGCGGGCGGAGCTGGAGCGCGAACGCGAAGCGCAGGAGCGGCGGACGGAGCGCCTGACGGCGGAGCAGCAGGCGCTGCGGGATGCGCACCAGGGCGCGGAGGAGGAGCGCAAGGTCGCGCGCGAGGAGCAGGCGCGGCTCTCGTCCGCGCTCACCGCAGCGGAAGAGGTGCAGCAGACGCTGCAGCGCAAGGTGGAGCAGCTCTCAGTCGAGCTCGCCGCCGCCAAGCAGGAGCACGAGCGGCTGACGGGCGAAGGGTCGCAGAGCTCGCAGGCGCTGGCGCAGGAGAAGGCGCGCGCGGCGGAGCTGTCGCAGCAGCTGGACGCAGCGTCCGCCCGGGTGACGGCGCTCGAGGAGCGCACCGCTGGGCAGGAGCGCGCCCTCACCGCGCTGCAGACAAGCCTGAGCCAGCTGCAGGGCGAGCGGGATGAGCTGGAGGGCAAGGCCTCCGGGCTCGCCGCCGCGCTGTCCTCCCACGAGGAGCGCGCGCAGCAGGAGCAGGCGACGCTGAATGAGCAGCGCGCGGAGCTGCTGCAGACACTGCACGCGGAGCGCTCCTCGCTGCAGGACAAGGGCGCGCAGCTGGCGGAGCTGACGACGCTGCTCCAGCGCCTGAGGGACGAACACGCGGCGCTCATCGCGGCCCATGCGGCCCTGCAGGCAGAGCGCGACGCGGCGCTCTCGGCGCAGCAGGCGCATTCCTCCTCGGAAGAGGCCGCGCGGGTGGAGCTGTCGCAGCTGCGCTCCGCGCTGGAGGCGCAGACCGCCGCCATCGCCGCCGCGCAGGCGCAGCGGGTGGATGAGCGCGCGCGGCAGGACGAGGAGCTGTCGGAGCTGAAGGCCGCGAACACCGGGCTGGGCGAGGCGCTGGAGGCCGAGCGTCGCTCGCGCACGGAGCTGTCGCAGGCCAAGGCGGAGCTGGACGCCGCGCTGGAGAAAGCCCGGGCGGAGCTTCAGGGCCTCTCGGCTGGCAGCGCGGCGGCTGTCGCCCAGGCCGCCGAGGGCGCGCAGGCGGCGGCAGAGCAGCTCCGGCAGGAGCACGCCCAGGCGCTGGCCCAGGCCGCGGTGGAGCGGGAGCAGGCGGCCGCTGCGGCGAGGGAGCAGGCGCTGCGAGAGGCCGCGGAGCGGGAACAGGCGTTGAGCGCGGCGCACCTGCGCGAGACCACGGAGCGGGAGCAGGCGGCGGGCGCGGCCTTGGCGCAGGCGCTGCGCGAGGCCGCGGAGCGGGAGCAGGCCGCAGCTGCGCAGGCGCTGCGCGAGGCCGCCGAGCGTTCGGCCGCGGAGCTGGAGGCGCAGCGGCGCGTCCACGACGAAGCGCTCTCGGCAGAGCGCGCGGCCCGGGTGGCAGCGGAGGAGCGCGAGAAGCTGGCGCAGGGAGACCTGGGGATCCGCCTGCAGGCCGCGGAGCAGGGCCTGGCGCAGGCATCGGCGCGGGCCAGCGAGGCAGAGGCCAAGGTCCAGGAGCTGGCGCCGGCGGCGGAGGCGAAGCCCGCGCTGGTGGCGCAGCTGGAGGCGGCCTCGGCAGAGCTGGAGGCGAAGCGTCAGGCGCTGGAGGCCCAGACGCAGGAGCGGGACCGGCTGGCCGGCGAGCTGGCCGCGGCGGGTCAGACGCTGGCCACCTCCACCGCGGAGCTCACCCAGCTACGGGCCGAGCGCGAGCAGGTGGCGCAGGAGCTGGCGAAGGAGAAGGAGACGGCGCAGCGGGCGACGCGGGAGATGGCGGAGACCGAGAAGGTCCTCGCGGCGCTCACCGACGAGCAGGATGGCCTGGAGGCGGAGCTCAAGGCGCTGCGCGAGAAGGAGGCGCAGCTGACCGCCGCGCACGCGGAGAAGGACTCCAAGCTGGATGTCTTCCAGCGGCGCGTCTCCGCGCAGGAGACGGAGCTCTCCGCCCTGCGCCGCGTCCTCAACCGGCCCGGGGCAGGGAAGGTGGAGCAGATTTACGAGCGCGCGAGCGCGGAGCTCTCCGCGGTGAAGGCGGAGCTCTTCAAGCGCCCCGCGGACGGCGCCGGGCCGCTCCCCTCGGGCAAGCCGCTCAGCGCGCTCCCGTCCTTCCCCACGCCGCGTCCACCCGGGACGCCCATCGGCAACCGGCCCACCGCGCCCTCGCAGCCGGTGGCAGAGGACGAGGACACCGTCACGGTCACGCATCCGGAGGAGCTCGCCGCGCGCCTGCCGTCGCCCGCGCCCGCGCCGAACGCGCTGGATGCCGTGCGCGCGTCGTCACCGGGGACGCCCACGCCGGTCACCGCGCCCGGGCTCCCTCCGCGCGTGGGCACGCCGCTGCCGCGGCCCACCTCTCCCGGCCTCGGATCGCTCGCGGGTCTGCCCCGGCCCACGTCGCCCGGGCTCCCCTCGCCGACGCGGCCTGCGCCTGGCACCGGGCCCGGGCTGAGCGCCCGACCGGGTCCCCCCGTCCCCGCGCAGGAAGCCGTCCGCGGACCGCCGCCGTCCGCCGCGCCCGGCGCAGTCGGGGTGGTGGTGAACGGCATGGGCGGAGAGGAAGACCCGCTCCTTCACCTCGCGGACCTCACGCTGGCGGAGGAGCCGCCCACTCGGCCGTACGCCATCCCGCCGGAAGAAGACTTCACCATCGACGAGTAGGTTGGCTGTTCGGCACGGCGCCCGAGCGGTGACGGGGTGGCGGCGGTTGCAGTGGAGGGCTCGCTGTACAGTCCTAGAGTTTCTTGGACCCGACCGTTAGAGACGACCGCTGAAGCGACGAGCGTGAATCGGACCCACTGTCTTCAGCGTTTCGGTCTCTTGCGATTCGCGTTCCTTTGTCTCGCCCTAAGCGCGGGATGCCGAATCCCATGCAAGTTACCTCCCCCGGGTAGCTGCGCGCAGGACGGCGACTGCGTGCTGGCTCAATGTATGCCGTTCGATGGGTGCGACTGCGGAAGCGCCCTGAACCGAAGCCAGCTCGACGTCACCCAATGTGTCTTCGAGGCGGGGACCAACCCGCCTGAAGGATGCGCTACATCGAAAGGAGGGGGTTGCTTGTGCCACGCTGCGGCGGCCCGCTGCCTCTCCGGCACTTGTACCCGTGTCGAGATCGGTTCAGAAGCTGGCCCGTAGAAGAGCGGTCGCGGCTGGGGCCAGCTGCGATGAGGCGCTGCGCACGCTACGCCGAGCGCGCTGGACGTCGTGCGCGCCTCGTCACCGGGGAGGCCCACGCCGGTCACCGCCCCCGGGCTGCCTCCGCGCGTGGGCACGCCGCTTCCGCGGCCCACCTCTCCCGGCCTCGGGTCCTCGCGGGACTGCCCCGGCCCACGTCGCCCGGGCTCCGTCTCTGGCGCGCCCGGCCCCTGGCACCGGACCTGGGTTTGAGCGCCCGACCGGGTTCCCCCGTTCCCGCGCAGGAAGCTGTCCGCGGGCCGCCGTCGGGCAGCTCCTCCCGGCGCAGTCGGGGTGGGGGTGAACGGCATGGGCGGGGAGGAAGACCCGCTCCTTCACCTCGCGGACCTCACGCTGGCCGAGGAGCCGCCCACGCGGCCCTACGCCATCCCGCCCGAAGAAGACTTCACCATCGACGAGTAGGCCGCTGCAGTGGAGGGCTCGGGTTTCACCACTCACGGTCCGACGCAGCACATCCCTTAAGGAGACGGGGCACGGCGTAGCGTGCGCAGCGCTTCATCGGAGCTGGCCCGAATTCGCGCCGCGGTGGAGGCGGTGGCGCACCGGCTGCCACGCCCGAGTGTGGCCTCAGATGCAATGCTCCAGCGACAAAGTCGATCGTTGAGGCCGTTCGCAAGGGCCGCGGGCTCGGTTCGACTGCCCGCGCCGACGCCCGGCTGGGGGCGAAAGGGCAAAAACGAGTTGTTAATACATTCGTCGGACAACGTTGTGTTCAAACACCTGAATTGATGAGACAATTCTGTCGACTCGTCAACGCGCTTGTGTTGACAACTGAGGGTCCGATTTTGCCCCGTCTGCGGCGTCACGTTTCGTTCTCGAGTCGAGTGGAGGCGCTGCTTAGAGCAGTACTGCTGTCGCTCTCCATTTCGCGCCTGAAGCAACGCGTTCGCCCGCTGCGGTCAGTGTGATGCTCGCCAGCGACGGGGCAGAAGTGTACTTGCAGTTGTCAACACAGACGTGTTGACGGGATGGCAGAATTGTCTCATCGATTCAGGTGCTTGGAGTCAAGGCTGTCCGGTGAATGTGTTAACACCTCGTTTTTGCCCTTTCGCCCCCGGCCTGGCCCCCGGGGACTCTCACGCCTGCACCCGGGCGCGGCAACCGGTGCGGCACCGCCTCCACCGCGGCGCGAATTCGGGCCAGCTCCGTTGAACCGCTGCGCACGCTACGCCGTCCCCCGTCTCCCTAAGGGACCCCTGCACTGCAGCCCGTGCGAGCCGCCCTCCCCGGACGTCTCCCCCTCAGTCAAAACGCCTCCGGGCCGCCCGGAGACACCCCGGACGGCCCGCGAAGGTTTCTGCGTTTGAGTCCGCGACTACTTGACGGTCTCTTCCTTGGAACGCTCGATGACGTTGCCGTTGGCGTCCTTCACGACCTTCGCCTTGGTGGTCGACTTCTTGTCGTTCTTCACGCCCGGCGCGTCGTGCTCCGCGGTCGCCTCGTGGGAGGCCTCAGTGCGGCCGTCCTTCAGGGCCTTCTGCTCGTTCTCCACCTTCACGGAGTCGGTGGTGGAGTTCATCATCCCCGGAGGATCCGTCTTGGTGGTGCTCTCCACCTTGGTGGCCGCCTTGTTCTTGCCGGCGGTCTTCTCAATCTTCGTCTCCTTGGTCTCGGTGGTGGTGTCCCCAGCGACCGCGACGGCGCCGAAGGTGAACGCGGAGAGCAGGACTGCGGTCTTGAGCGTCTTCATTGAGTCGACCTCCAGAAAAGAGTGGTTGCTTCGTTGGAGGCAGAAGGGTGTGCACTCCCGGCCGGATGGCTACCCCCCCAGGCAAGGAAGAGTGCTCAGGGGTGAACACCCCGCTCTCAACACGGCGAAGTCGCATATGAATAAGGCGTGAAGCGGTGGCTCCTCGCAGCTGGGGTGGCGGTGCTGGCGGGCCTCGCCTTCTTCTTCCTGCGCGGCCCTGCGCCCACGTCGCCAGCGCCTCAGCCGCCGCGCGTGGCCGCGCCCCGCCGCGCCGTCCTCCTCCCCGCACCCGCGCCGCCCGCCGCCGGCACGCTCCGTGGCCGCGTGGTGACCTCCACCCAGGCGCCCGCCGCCGGCGCCACCGTCGTGGCCCGCAGCAGCGCCGCTTCCCAGACCGCGCAGACCGGCCCGGACGGGACCTTCCAGCTGGACGTCGCGCCGGAGCGCTACCTCCTCTCCGCCACGGCGGCGGGCGGGGCGAGCGCGGTGGTGGGGCCGCTCGCGGTCGGAGCGGGACAACAGCTCGACGTCGGGACGCTCGAGTTGCTCGCCTCCGCCGGGGTGAGCGGGGTGGTGCGGGATGCCACCACCCGACGTCCGGTATCCGGCGCCACCGTGGCCAGCAGCGGGAGCACGGCCAAGACGGACCGCGCCGGTCGCTTCTCCCTGCACAACCTGCCTGCGGGTGAGACGTGGGTGGAGGCGTCCGCCGAAGGCTACGTCCGCCGCCTGGAGTGGCTCACGCTCGGCGCGGCGCGGGAGCACTCGGGCCTGGAGCTCTTCCTGCGGCCGGGAGCCACCGTCGCCGGCACCGTCACGCTCGAGGGAAGCCCGGTGGTGGGCGCGCGGGTGTGGGCGGAGGTGCTGGACAGTGCGGGCGCGGTGGGCGCCTCCCCCGCGAGCGTGACGAACGGCGAGGGCCGCTTCCTCCTGCACGTGGAGCCGGGGGCGCTTGCGCTCTTCGCGTCCTCGCCGGCGGGCGGGCGGGTGGCCGGGCCGACCTTGAGCGTGGCCGAGGGGGACCAGCGAGAGGGGCTCTCCATCGAGCTCGCCGGGGGCGAGGCGGTGGGTGGCCTCCTGCTCTTGAACGGCCAGCCCTTCGCGGGTGGGCAGCTGACCGTGCTGGATGCGCGCAGCCAACGCATTGCGGCGCTGGCCACCTCCGGCGCCGACGGCCGCTTCTCCGTGCCCGCGCTCTCCGCCGGGCGGTACCTCGTCCAGGCGCAGGCCGGTGCGCACGTGGGCCAGCGCGGGCCGTACGCCACCGGCGACGCGCAGTGGGTGGTGGAGCTGGGCGGAGACCTCGCGCTGCGCGGGCGCGTCCTTCCCGCGCAGGCCGGCATCACCGTGCGCTGGCGCTCCAGCGACTGGGCGGGCGGCGCGCCGGCGCAGACGCTGACGGACGCGCAAGGGGCCTTTGCGTTCGAAGGCGTGCCGTCCGGGCTCCTGATGCTGGAAGCCGAAGGCCCGCCGGGGTTCGCGCGGGGCAGGGGAGAGGCGGGGCAGGAGGTGGTGCTGCAGCTGGGGCCGGTCTCCCTGCGGGGCGCGCTCTTCGACGGCCAGGGCCATCCGGTGACGGACTACACCGTCCGGGTAACGGCGCTCGGCGTGGGGCCGGGCCGGAGCGTGCCGGTGTTGAGCCCCTCTGGGGACTTCGAGCTCTCCCTCCCACCGGGCGATTATTCAGTGGGTGCGTATGCGACCGGACGGGGCGAGGCGGGCCTGGAACGCGTGACGCTCGCCGCGCCGGGCTCCTCCTTCGTGAAGCTCACGCTGTTGCCCAGCGCCCCGGTCGCCGGGCGGGTGGTGGACGGCCAGAGCGGGCTGCCGGTTGGGGGAGCAGAGGTGGCCGTCGTCCGCAACCGTGGCGGGGTGCAGAGCACGGCGGACCGCTGGGCCACCGTCACCACCGACGCGCGGGGGACCTACGAGGTGGGCGCGGTGCCCGAGCAGAGCGGCCTTCTGGTGCGCAAGCAGGGGTTTGGCCCGCAGTGGCGCTGGCTCCCCTCGGCCGCCCGGTCGCCGGACGGTCGCCTGGCGGACATCGCCCTCAAGCCGGCCGCGCGCGAGGGCGCCTTCCCGCAGGGTTACGAGGGAATAGGCATGTCCTTCGACGTGAACCGGCGCACCCCGCAGGTCTCCCAGGTCTTCCCCGGCGGCACGGCCGAGGCGGCGGGTGTCCTGGTGGGAGATGTCGTGGTGGCGGTGGATGGGCAGGACGCGCAGGCGTTGACCGCGGACCAGATGATTGCCCGCATCAAAGGGCCCGCCGGGACGGTCGTCTCCCTGACGTTGCGCCGGAACGGAGAGCTGCTCACGCTGGCCATCCGCCGCCGGGCGATTGAGTTCTGAGGCGGTGTCAGCGCGCCTCAAGTCCACTACACTCTCCGCCCACGCGCGCATGGCCGAGCGGCTCTTCAAGTACCACGGGCTGGGGAACGACTTCGTCGTGCTGGACCGACGCGCGTCCGGAGTGGACCTCTCGGCCGAAGCGTCCGTCTTCCTCTGCGACCGTCACCGCGGCGTGGGCGCGGATGGCGTGCTGGTGCTTTTGCCCTCCACCCGCGGCGCCGCGCGGATGGTGGTGCACAACGCGGACGGGAGCATCGCCCAGATGTGCGGCAACGGCCTGCGCTGCGCCGCGAAGCACCTGGCGGACCGCGACGGCGGGCGCCCCTCGCGCCTTGAGGTGGAGACCGGCGCCGGCGTGCTCGGTTGCCAGCTGGAATACGAGCGCGAGCAGGTGGCGACGGTGGAGCTCTCCATGGGTCCCGCGCGCCTGGTGGCTGCGCACCTCCCATCTGGCGCCACCGGACGGCCGTTCGTGGACCAGGCGCTGCCGGAGTTTCCGGAGGTGAAGGGCACCGCGGTCAGCATGGGCAACCCGCACTGGGTGCTGTTCGGGCGCCCGCTGGAGGAGGCCGGCGTGCTGGGTCCCCGGCTCGAGCGCGCGGCCGCCTTCCCCGAGCGGACGAACGTGGAGCTCGCCCGGGTGGACGGCCAGGGCCTGGCGCTGGTCGTCTGGGAGCGCGGCTGCGGCCTGACGCAGGCCTGCGGCACCGGCGCCTGCGCCGCGGTGGCGGCCGCCGTGCAGACCGGCCGGCTGCCCGCGGGCCGCTGGACCGACGTGAAGCTCCCCGGCGGCACGCTGCAGATTCACGTCACGGCGGACCTCTCCGAGGTGCTCCTGCGCGGCCCCGCCACGTTCGTCTTCGAAGCCGCCTGTCCCCCATTGCCCGCGTAAGGTGCCGCCTTGGATGAACCGCTCCGAGATCTCCTCCAGCGCAGCCTCGAGCTGCTCGGCAACCCGGATCTCGAAGCGCTTCAGGAGCGGCTGCTCGCGGAGCTGATGGCGGTCTGCGACGCGCAAAGCGCCGCGCTCTGGCTGGAGGAGGGCAAGGGCCTCTCGCTGCGCGCCTACCGCGGCCTGCTGGACCGGCAGTTCCTGGCGGACCTGCTGCCGCTGGAAGGCGCGCTGGAGCGGCACCTGGGCGCCCGCTCGCCGTGGCTGACCGGGGAGCCGCGCCGCCGCAGCCTCGTTGTCCCGCTGCACGCGCTGGGCGAACTGGTGGGGCTGGTGGAGCTGTCGGACCCGCTCACCGGGGACTTTTCGCAGGAGGCGCTGGACGCGGCGCGGACGCTGGGCGACTTCGGCGCCGCGGCCCTGAAAGTAGGCCTGCGCCTGGCCGCCCTGCAGCGCCTGGGGCTGCGGGACCGCGACACCGCCGCGTACAACCTCTCCTACTTCACCGACTACGCGTCGAAGGAAATCTACAAGGCCCGTCGGTACGGCCGGACCTTCTCCCTGATGACGTTCTCCATCGACAACCTCCCGCAGCTGCGGCTGCGGCTGTCGGCGGAGGACGCGCGGCGGGCCACCCGCGGCATCATCCGGGCGCTCTCGCGCATCGTGCGCGACTCGGACGTCATCGCCAAAGCCTCCGACCAGGAGTTCTACGTCCTGCTGCCGGAGACGGACTTCTTCGGCGCCATCATGTTCACCCGGCGCGCCGCGCAGGCCGTCCGCAGCGAGCCCGAGGTGCAGGAGGTGGAGTCGCGCTTGCCCCTCTCGCTCGTCGGCGGCGCGGCCACCTTCCCGCGCGACGGAGAGGACTTCGACGAGCTGGTCCACCGCTGCCGGCGCCGGATGGACGAGCGCCGCCGTTCGCTGCAGCGCAAGCTGCTGCTTGAAGAGCTGCCGTTCTGGGACGAGGTGGAGCTGCTGTTGGGCAACCCCAGCTCCCCGCGGCTGCCGGCGGATGACCGGGCAGAGCCGTCGCGCCGGGGGAAGGTGGTGGACTCGCTCTTCCCGGAGCTGCAGACGGAGGTGGCCCGCGAGCTGCTTCGCGAGCCGCTCTCGCGCGGCATCCTGTACGTCGGCGGGCCGGAGATTCGCGCGGACCTCCCGCTGGCTGTGGCACTGGAAGGCGCGCCGCCGGACCTCTCCACCCGCATCTACGTGCTGGGCCGCCGCGCGGACCTCGCGTCGCACCCCGCGCTCACCCCGGTGTTCCTAGAGGGGGATGAGCACATCGCCCGGCACGAGTTCCTGCTCTGGCTCTCCGAGGCCTCCAGCTACGCGCTGGTGCAGCGCAAGGGGCGCGGCGCCAGCTGGGCGTTCCACAGCTCCGACTCGGCGGTGGTGGACGGCCTCATCGCCTCGCTTCAAACCCGGTACGAACTCCAGCCCTACTGAGGACCTCCCATGGCCCAGGCGCGAAAGATTCTCATCGCCGACCCTGACCTCGACGCCATCCGCGGCCTCTCCCGCGCGCTGCGCGAACGGCGCTACCAGGTCCACTACGCACCCGACGGCAGCCGCGCGCTGGAGCTGGCGGTCCTGCGCCACCCGGACCTCATCCTCTTCGACGAACAGTGCCAGCTGCTGCCGGCCAACACCTTCATCAACATCCTGCGCACCAACCCGCGCACCGAGGAGATTCCGGTCGTCCTCACGCTCACCCGGTACTCGGACCGCGTGCTCGGCCTGCGCGACGGGTACCTGCGCAAGCCCTTCAACCTGGACGAGGTGCTCTCCCGCATCGAACACCTCTTCCGCCGCAGCGACGCCGCGCGCCAGCTGCGCGGGGAGACCAAGGAGCTGGAGGGCGCGCTGGGGCAGCTCTCGCTCCCGGACATCCTCCAGGTCCTCTCGATGAACCGCCGCACCGGGAAGCTGGCGCTGGAGCGGCCCTCGGAGCGCGGCGAAATCCACGTCGCCCAGGGCCGGCCGGTGAACGCCAAGACCGGCGGCGTGGAAGGGGAGAAGGCCCTCTTCCGCCTCCTGACCTGGGTGGAAGGCAACTTCGCGTTCATGCCGCTGCAAGTCGCCCCGCGCCAGCGGATAGACCGGGCGATGGACGACGCGCTGCTCGAAGGCGTGCGCCAGTCGGACGAGCTCTCCCGGCTCTACCCGCGCCTGCCCCCGCGCCACGCCCGCGTGGAGCTCGCCCCGGACGCGGAGCTCTCCGAGCAGCCGCAGCACCCGGTCACCGCGCAGGTGGTGGCGTCGCTGCAGCAGCCGCGCACCGTGCCGGAGCTGTTGGACCTCGCGCCCGCGGTGGACCTGGAGGTGCTCGCCGCGCTGCTCACGTTGCTGGACAAGGGCGTGGCGCGGGTGGCGGCGGGAGCGGAGCTGGAAGGCCAGGTGCTGCTGGGCGCGGCGGAGGTCCACGCGCTGCGCACCCGGCTCTTCCGCGGCCGGCAGGCGCCGCCGGAGGCCATCGCCAAGGTGCTCATCTGCGGCAAGGTGCCGGCGGCCGGGAAGCGGCTCTTGACGGAGCTCACGCACGCCCTGCCCAGCGCTGCCCACGAGAGCGTGCAGCGCAGCGGGTTCGGGACGCTGGCGCGCCTCCAGGTCAGCGACGCGCTCTCGGTGGACTTCTGTCTGCTCCCCTCGATGGACGCCGGCCGGCCGCTCTGGCGCCCGTTCTCCGCGGGCGCGATGGGCGCGCTGGTCCTGGATGACAGCGACGCGGCACTCCCCGTCGCCCGCTACCTCGCCTGGGAAATCCGCATCCCGATGGTCATCTGCGGCGCGCCGCTCCCGCAGGTCCTCCGCGGAGCGCCGGCCGGAGTGCAGCAGGTGGCTGGCTCCGCCTGGGATGGACTGAGGGCGCTCCTCCTGCTCGCGCTGAGGCCGCTGGCGCAGGAGAGCGGGAGCGCCGACGGCGGCGAACGGGCGCGCACTGGGTCGGAGTAGCACGCGCCTGCCACAACCCCGTTCGCGTCGAGCGTTGCGCCGTCAGGCGCATAGTCGAGACGTCGGCAGTGCTCCCGAAGCTTGGCTCATGGGCCGCTTCGCTCTGCTCGAAACAAAGCGGCAAACTGCCGTGCGTGGGTTTGCGCCACCTCTCGACTATGCGCCTGACGGCGCAACGCTCGAGGCGAGCGGGGGAGGCGCCTGACGGCGCAGGTGGAAATCCCTCCGCCTCGGCCGGAACACTAGGTCAAGGTCACAGTGCCGGTGCTCTTCCCGGTGCCTTCGCCAAAGCTGGTGGCATTCACGCCCAAATGCTTGAGCAGCGTCAGCTGCACATTCGCCAGCGGCGTCTTGTTGAACGCGATGTGCCGGCCCGAAGCGATGCCGCCGCCGCGTCCGCCGAGGAGGACGGGGATGTTCTCAAAGTTGTGGTCATTCCCATCCGCCAGGCCGCAGCCGAACAGGACGATGGTGTTGTCCAGCATCGTCCCGCCGGTCTCCGGGATGGCCTTCAGCTTATCCAGCATCTTCTTGAAGAACGTCACGTCGTACTGGTGGATGGAGATGAGGCGCTTAATCTTCTCCAGATTTTCCTCGTGGTGCGCGGAGCCGATGTGCCGTCCGTCCGTCATCACCGCGCCCTGGAACGGCTGCGTCACCACCTTGCTGTAGGCAATATTGTGAGACTCGCCGGCCAAAAGCAGCGACGCCGTCCGGGTGAGGTCGCAGCGGAAGGCGGTGACGATGATGTCGATCATCGCGTCCACCTCCAGCGTGTAGTCCGCCGCCAGGTCATTCTGATACTGCCCGGCCAGCTTGGTGGGAGGCGCGGCGTGCAGCTGGCAGGTCGACGTCGCCGCCTGCTCGGCCTGGATGACCCGGCGCTCCAGCTCCCGGACGCTGGTGAGGTACTCATCCACCTTCCGCTGGTCCGCCGTTCCCAGCCGTCCCATCAGACGGGCGGTGTCTGCCTTCGCGTAGTCCAGCAGCGACTGGGAGAAGGCCGGGTCGCGCGGGGGCGGGCCGCCGGTGGCGAGCCCCGCGAAGAGGCTGTCGAACACCACGCGCGGGTTCTTCTCCATCGGAACGAAGGTCCGGTTCCGGTAGGAGACGTTGTTCATGTACCGCACGTCGCCGCTGTCCGGCGCGGTGGTGGCGGCCATCGTCCCCAGCACCAGCGAGTGCCGCCGGAACGTCTGCGTCTTGGCCAGCTCATCGGCGAAGACCTGGTCCATCGACGGGCCGATGTTCACCGTGTTGAACGGCGCAGACTGTTTGGAGGACGTGAGGAAGGACGAGATGGCGCGGTTGTGCCCGCCCGCGCCCTCCACGCCGTACCCATCCACGCCGGCGCGGTTGTTCACGCTGGAGAGGACGGTGAAGTCCGTGAGGTTGTCCTTCAGCGGTTCCAGCGCCGGCGGCAGCGCCTGGCCCGTGAGCGAGCCGGTGTTGACCGGGTGCCACACGCCCATCCGCCGCCCCGTAATCTGCGTGCCCTGATACGTCCCGTCCGGGAAGTACATCGCCACAAAGCGCGGAGGCGCCCCCGCCGCCTGCGCACGGGCGGGCATCATGGCCTCCAACAGCGGCAACCCGAGGGCGACGCCGCCGGCGCCTCGCAGCACGGCCCTGCGGGACAGCAACGGGCGCTTCATGGTGAGGCCTCCTGTTCATTGGCTCGGAACTGGCGCGTTAACCCGATGGCGACGATGAGGTCCGTCAGGCTGCGGTCCGAAGCGAAGGTCTGCTCTGCGATGGAGAAGGCGGTGCACTCGTCGGAGACGGTGGTCGCCCGCGCCAGCGCGTAGGACATCAGCTTCTTGGCGAAGCACGCGCTCACCTCCGGCTTGCTGCCGAGGTAGCGCAGCACGTCCGCGGCGCCGCTCACCTGCGTGCCATCCGGGAAGGCGCCGGTGGGGTCGATGGCGCTGCCGTCCTCGTACTGCGTGCGCCAGCGGCCCACGACATCGAAGCTCTCCAGCCCCAGGCCGATGGGGTCCATCAGCTGGTGGCAGCCAGAGCAGGACGCGGAGGAACGGTGCGCGGCCAGCTTGGACTTGATGGTCCCCTCGGAGGTCCCCGGCGTGTCGCCCAGCTTGGGGATGTCCGCGGGAGGAGGCGGCGGCTCCGCGCACAGGAACCGGTCCAGCACCCACTTGCCGCGCACCGTCGGCGAGGTGCGCACGGGGCTGCCCGCGCTCAGGGCGAGCACGCTGGCGTGGGAGAAGATGCCGGCGCGCGTCCCATCCGCCGGCAGCGCGACTTGTTGCAGCGCCGTCCCGGTGACGGGCGCGCCGCGGTAGTGCGCGGCGAGCCGTGCGTTGTGGAAGGAGTAGGGGGCGGTGAAGAGCTCGGAGGGCGGCCGGCGCTGCTTCACCAGGTGGCCGAAGAAGGCTTCGGTCTCCGCGACGAGATCAGCGCGCAGCGCCGCGTCGAAGCCCGGGTACGCCGTGGGGTCCACCGCCTTGCCGGCCAGCTCCCCCAGCGACAGCCACTGCCGCGGGAAGCCCACCGCCAGCGAAGCGCGGGGGTCATCCAGCATCCGCTCCACCTGCGTGCGCAAGGTGGCGGCCTCCGCCAGCTCGCCGCGCCCGGCGGCGGCGAACAGCGCGTCATCCGGCATGGAGCGCCAGAGGAAGTAGGAGAGGCGCGAGGCCAGCTCGTAGCCGTTGAGGACGTGCGTACCGGTGGTGACGCCGTCCGCGTCTCCGGAGGTGACGAAGAGGAAGCTGGGCGAGAGGAGCACCGCCTGGATGGAGCGCTGCAGCGCCGCGCTCGCGCCGGCGGAGGCCGAAGCGTCGTAGACCGCCAGCAGGCCATCCACTTCGGCTTGCGACGCCGGCCGGCGGAAGGCGCGGGTCGCCAGCGCGGAGAGCGTCTGCGCGGCGCAGGTGCGGCCGGCGGCGAGGTCGCACGTCACCAGCTTCGCCCGCGACTGGGCCATCGCCGCGGTGGCGAGCGTGTTGGCCGCCTTGAAGTACGCCTCCGCGCGCTCGGGAGAGAGGTCGAGCAGCGTGGCGTCATTGTCGAAGCGGGTGGTGGAGTAGAGGTCCGCCGGGAAGTCCCGCGCGGGCTGGACGCTGGCGTCGAGGAACAGCAGGTCCCGGACGGTGTTCGCGTACTCCTCGTTGTTGAGCCGCCGCGCGCTCACCCGCCCCGCAGCGACGGTGGGGCAGGACTTGTCGAGCGAGTCCGGAGAACGGCCCGCCTCCAGCCCGTTCACCGGCGTGGCCTCACCCAGGCACCCTGTCACGAGCGCGGCGCAGGCGGCGAGCAGTGGGGCCCAGTGTACGGAAGCGGCGGACATCACAGACGTTCTTCGGGTTCGCACGCGCGGGATGCCTTCAAGGTGCCTGCCATCACGAAGTGGCCGGAATCGCAGGCGCGGAGCGGGCCACAGCAGGGCCGAGGTTGGGGGGTGTCCGCCCCGGTGTCCCATCGACAGGGACACCCCGCGCTACCAGCTCAGTGGGTCCGTGTAGGGGTCCGACTCCAGCGTCTCCACGCTGAGCAGGTCGAAGTCCACGCTCTGTGCGCTGCCCTTTGCCGCGTCGAAAACCACGCGCAGGTGGTGCGCGCCCTGGGTGGCGAAGTCCACCGTCAGCGGGAGCACGCCGTAGACGGCGCCATCCGCCGACGTCCGGGGGAAGTCCTGCTGTGCGGCGAGCTCCGCACCGTCCAGCTCCAGCGCGCGCACCGCGGGGGCTCCGCTGGCCTGGGCGTACTTGAGCCAGAGGCGCCGCGGGCCCGCCGCGGGAACCCTGAGCGTGAAGTCGACCGAGCCGGCGACGGCCGCGCTGCTGACGAAGCGGTCCGACGTCCGGACTCCGCGAGCCGCCACCGTCACACCTCCGGAACGCGCCGCGTCCTCGGCCTCGTAGACGCGCGGCGAACGCCCTTGAAGCGGAACCAGCGTCGCGCTGTCCACGCGCAGCGGGTAGCGCTGATCCGCCGCCAGCGTCTGCAGCAGCACGTCGCTCTCTCCCGCAGGCAGGTCCAGCGTCAGCGACACGTGCGTGTACTCATCCCAGACGAGCGTGGAAGGGAACCAGAGCCTGCGGTGCACCTCCCCCGCCACCGGGTTTCGCACCGTGATGTCGCGGGAGGTCCCGCTGGCGCTCACGAGGGCCTCCTCCTCTTCGTCCGTCAGTCCGCTCGTGCCCTGGAGGCTCACCAGCTCATTCAGCGCGTAGCGGAAGAGCAAGGTGTAGCGGCCCGCGGTGGGCACGCTGATGCGGGAGGTGACGCCGCTGCCTGCCGCCGCGCCGTCGGCCATGCCGGGCGAGGTGACGAAGCCCGTTCCCCTCCAGCCGGTGCCGTCCGCGCTCACCGCCGCGTCGCCCATCGGGGTGGCGGCCTCCGCCTCGTAGACCGGGAATTGGCCCGCGCAGCTCATCTCGCCGGAGGCAGCGGGGTACAGCTGCTCCCGGCGGCCGCCGTAGCCCAGCTTCGTCATGCCGTTCTCACCCCAGCACCAGGCGCGGCCGTCGCTCCGGCGGAAGCAGGCGTGCTTGTTGGCGGTACCGTGCGTGAGGTCCACCACGTCGTCGAACGGGACCCCCGTGGTGCCGTCGAAGAGCTGCACGGGCGAGAGGACGTCGGTTCCGTGCGTGAAGGTCTGCGGCCCCCAGCACCAGAGGGACTTGTCTGCCTTGAGCGCGCACGTCTTGTGCTCCGACACGTAGACCTGGTCCACCTGCGTCATCCCCGGGACCTGGGTGGCGCGGGTATTGTCGGCGGTGCCGTTGCAGCCGTTGGCCTGCTGCCCGCCGGCGCTGGCGCCCCAGCACCAGAGCGTCTTGTCCTTGCGGATGGCGCACGCGCTCTTGAAGCCAATGCTCGCCTTCACCACGTCGGTGAGCAGGTCGGACGCGGGCGTTGAGCAGGTCCGTGCCCCGCCGCAGCCCGCCGAGCACGTCTGCAGGCGCACCGGGACGGCGCCGGGGCGCATCGTGGTGGTGCCGTCGCCCAGCTGGCCGAACGTGTTGTCACCCCAGCACCAGAGCTGACCGGTGGACGCTTCGATGGCGCAGGAGCTGTTGCCACCGGCAGAGAGCGAGGAGGTGCCGGTCAGCGGGGCGCCATCCGAGAGCTTCTTCACCTGCGCGGGCGTGGTCAGCCCGACGAAGGACGCCGCGCCGGTGCCAATCTGGCCGGCCTTGTTCTCGCCCCAGCAGTAGATGGAGCCGTCCGCCGCCTTCTTCGCGCACAGGTGTTCGTTGCCGCCCGCCAGCGCGTTCATCCCGGTAAGCGAATTGACCTGCACCGCGCCGCTCCGGTCCGTCCTGGAGCCGTCACCCAGCTGGCCGTCCACGTTGCGGCCCCAGCAGAAGATGCGCCCGTTGCTCCTGCGCGCGCAGCTGCGGTCATTGCCGGTGGTGATCTCCACCAGGTCCGTCAACGGCGTCACCGAGTTGTTCAGCTTGACCTGCAGCGCGAGGGACGACTCCGCCACCAGGCTGTTGGCGCCCAGCGCTCCGCGGTAGTTGGTGCCCCAGCACCACGCGGTCCCGTCCGCCTTCAGGAAGCAGGTGGTGTCAAAGCCCACGCTCACCGCGGTGCCGCAGCAGAACTTCCCGGTGGGGCACGCGGTCCAGCTGGGGCAGCGGCGGTCGAGCACCGAGTCGTGGATGTTCAGGCCCACCCGGTTGTCGCTGCGCGACACATTAAAGGCGTTGCAGGTCAGCCCGAGCGCGGAGGTGGTCTGGCTGCTGGAGGCCTGGCGAAGGCCCCAGTCGGAGGCCCAGGGGCAGCCGTTGGACGCGTTCTGGTACCAGGGGCCTGTCTCCAGGTCGATGAGGATGTCGTTGACCAGCTTGCCGTTGCTGGCGACGTCCAGGTTGTCCGCGCTCCCGTGGTAACCGTCCTCGCACTGGTTGAGGCGGTCGTAGTCAAAGCCCGCATCGGCGGTGCGGTCCGCGTGGTTGTACGGGCTGACCAGGACGCCGCTCCGGTTGGTGGCGGTCTTCACGGCGATGGCCGCGACGTAGTCCGTCGCGTAGCCGCCGTCGTGGTCCACCGGGTTGAGCCCCCACGCCGTGTCCAGCGCGAAGCCCACCCGCTCCGTGGCGGAGACCCGGCGTGCGATGGAGCCCAGCCCGTTCACCACCTCGTAGTGGTGCGTGTACGTGTTCTCGCCCCAGGTCAGCGAACCCATCAGGAAGGAGCGCGGCGAATCGTTCCGCACCGCGTACCCGGTGACGCCCGCCGCCAGGTGGCCCTGCCCGCAGAACCACTTGGGCTGGGAGTCCTCGGGGTCCTTCATCCGAAGGCACAGGTAGCGGAGGTCATCCTCATACGGGCGGATGGCCGCGCCCGCGGGAGTGGGAGAGAGGAAGAGCGGCCGGTAGCCCTTGTCGCCGCAGGCCAGCGCCACGCCGGAGAGGACGCGGTAGGTCACGTCAGCGCCGGCCTCGTTCACGGTGACGGTGACCGGGTTGTACGGCGGCGCCAGCTCCTTCACCTCTTCGATGGAGGAGGTCAGCGTGAGGAACTTCGGCAGGACGAGCGTGGTCGTGGTCCCATCCGGGAGCGCGTAGGGCAGGCGGGTGGCGGGGCAGATTTGATCCACCTCGTAGGCCGTGTGCTGGCTGAAGTCCGAGATGGTCGTCGAACCGCCGTAGAGCGAGCCGGCGTCGAAGCCCTTGAGCAGGCTCAGCGCGTTCGTCGCGCCGACGGCGCTCACGGCGTTGAGGGTGTTGAGCGCGTTCATCGAGTTGAGCGCGTTGAGCGCGTTCATCGAGTTGAGGGCATTGAGCGCATTGAGCGCGTTCGTCGAGTTGAGCGCGTTCGTCGCGTTGAGGGCGTTGAGCGCGTTCAAGGCGTTCAGCGCATTGAGCGCGTTGGGCGCGTTGGTGGCCGGCTTGAGCTTCGTCCCGTGAACGGGCGGGTCCGTCACCACCACCGCGGGCGGCTCGGGTGTGGGCTCCGGCGTTGTCGTCGTACACGCGGCGGAGCAGGCGAGCAGGCTGGTGGCGAGCGCAAGGTGACGAATCGAGAAGACCATGCGCGCGAGGACAGCAAGAGCCCGGCCCCTTGCAGTCCCGCGCTTTCCCTTCGCGCGCTACAGAGCGTTGCGCAGCAGGGCATGCGCGTCGGGCGCAACGCGGCAAACGGGGTCGTCCTCGCCCTCCGAGTCAGGACCGACGCACCCGCGTTTCGCCGGTGTCGATTCCACTCCCGTTCGCGTCGAGCGTCTCAGGATTGATCACAACTTTTCGTGAGTCGAGCGTAGCGGCGCGTAGTCGAGACGACGGCACTGCCCGAGGAGGGCACAGCGTGACTTCGCAGTCAGCGCGGTGGCTCGCCACGTGGGTTGACTCCTGAGTGTGCGTGAGCGAGACCCACGTCCCGCTATGCGCCTCCCCGTCTCGACCTGCTCAATCGTGGCAACCCTTCTCTCCTTCGTGACCTCGGCTTGCCGCGACGGCAATCCGTGCCGGAGCGATGACGACTGTCTCGCGCGCTACGGCGTGGACTCCAACGGTCCTCGAGCCATCTGCGAGATGCGCTACCAGGTCTGCATCGTGCCGCCGGGACGGGAAGACGCGGGCGCCAATAACGCCGGCGAGGACGCGGGTGTGGAGGACGCGGGTGTAGCGGACGCGGGATGCCTGGCGGCGTCCGGTTGCTACAAAGGGCGGATCACCGAGCTGGGCACGTCGCCAATGAGTCTCCCGACCGAGCTATCCCTCGTCGGGCTGAAGGACGGGCGCATTCTCTTTGTTCAATTGGAGAATGATGTCGACGCCGGGTCAGCGCTGTTTGAGCCAGACAGCGGTCACTGGAGCAGTGCTTCATTCGCATCGAGAGCCGAAGCGACGGCAACACTCCTCGACAACGGCGACGTGCTGTTCGCGGGAGGCGTGTATCAGAGCGAGAGCACCGACGCGGTGAGTCGCTTCAATCCTGCAACAGGTGCGTGGTGGACCGAAGCCTCGATGAAGTTCCCACGGCGGCAGCACACTGCGACTGCTCTGCGAAATGGCAACGTCCTTGTCTTGGGTGGATTTGGGTTGGATGGCGGCATTGCCCCGCCGGAGGTTTTCAACACGAGCACCTCGGAGTGGTTGGCGATCGCACCCATGAGGGTGCCGCGCACCGGCCATGCGGCCACCCTCCTACCGGACGGAACGGTGCTGGTTACCGGTGGACGCGACGAGAGTCCTGACTTTGTGAAATCGGTAGAGCTGCTTGATTTTGGGATTGGCGCTTGGGTGCAGGCACCACCCATGCACTACACTCGAGCAGAGCACTCCGCCACCGTTCTAACCGACGGACTCGTCCTCGTCGTCGGCGGTAAGCGTTCGGGTGGGATTCAATCTGAGAGGCCTACCGATGAGGTGGAGCTTTATTCTCCGAACGATAGGAGCTGGCGGACTCTGCAAAACGTGCCGCAGTCACGCAGGCGCCACCGGACAGTGGCGCTGCGGAATGGGGAGGCGTTGGTCGTCGGTGGCCTCCAGGATTTTCGGCTTGCGCCGGCGGATCCCGCCTGGTTTCACCGAGAGAAGGGGAACTGGGACCGACTGGAGTTGACTGGCGGCGTTCCGGTTCAACTCGCCGATGGGCGAGTGCTGATTGTACGTAGAGTCGATGACACAGCCTTTGCGATGCATGTGTTTGAATAAAACCATTCATGCTTTGCGGCCGCGCCGGTCCCGGCGTCGAACAATCGATACAAGTCCAAACAGGCCAACGAGCCGGAGCAGGGTGTCCGACGGCGAGCCCGTGCATCCACATCCCTTGCTCTCGTAGTGGTCGCCTGGGGGCACCGTTTTGCCTGCTACCTTGCAGACGCCCCCGCCGCATTGCCCGCCGCTGCAAGTC
This sequence comes from Myxococcaceae bacterium, assembly GCA_044230055.1. Lineage (GTDB taxonomy): Bacteria > Myxococcota > Myxococcia > Myxococcales > Myxococcaceae > JBGART01. The sequence goes on from JBGART010000015.1 coordinate 147,152, forward strand.
GCTCCATCCGCCTTGGCGGCGTCCGCCGGGCACGTCGCCGCGGAACCCGAGCAACTCTCCGCTTCGTCGCACGCGCCGGTGCTTGCGCGGCACACCGTGGAGGCAGTGAGGAACGCGTCCGTCGGGCAATCGACGGTGCCGGTGCAGGTCTCTGGCGTGTCGCAGACACCGGCGGCGGCGCGGCAGACCTCGCCTGCTGTCATCAGCGCATCGGTGGGGCACGCATTGGTCTCACCGTCACACGTCTCAGGCTTGTCGCATCCGCCTGCAGCGGCGCGGCAGACGCTGCCTGTCGCCTTCAGTTGATCTGGTGGGCAGGTGTTGCTCGTGCCGGTGCAGGTCTCCTCCGCGTCACAGGGAGCGGTGGAGGCGCGGCACACGACGGTGGGTGCAGCCATCGCATCTGCCGGGCACGGCGCCGAGTTGCCGGTGCAAGTCTCCGCCACATCGCAGACGCCGACAGGGCTGCGGCAGACGAACGTGTTGGGTTTGAACGAATCCGTCGGGCAGGCACCTGAGCTCCCCGTGCAACGCTCTTCATTGTCGCAGGGGCCAGTCGAGGGACGGCAGACGGTCAACGCGGGCCGGATGGTGTCAGCGGGGCACGTGGTGCTGGTGCCGTTGCACGTCTCAGCAACATCACAGCTGCCAGCCGCGGCCCGGCAGGTAGCGCCTGCCGCCTTGATGGTACAAATGCCGTTGATCCTACCTCCCGCGGCAACCGAGCAGGCCTGACATGCGCCTGCGCACGCCGTGTTGCAGCACATCCCTTCGACGCACGAACCGCTCTGGCACTCGGAGGCGGCGGCGCAGGTTGCGCCGGATTGTTTCAGGCAATCTTTGTCAGCAGTCGCGCAGCCGGGCTGACAGATACCGTTCGTCGCGCAGTTGTTAATGTTGAGGCTGGCGCAGTCCGGATCCACCGGCGAGCATGAGAGGACGCATACGCCGTCGGCCGCGCAGTGGGCCTCGGCACAATCCGGGTCATTGAGGGTTCCGAGCGGTGCAGGGGAAGTTGAGACACAGGTTGGATCGCACACGCCGTTGGAGCTGCATGCGTCAGACATCTCAAAACTCGTGATGGTTTGCTGAATCCAGGCAAGGGTGGTGCTGTCCGTTCGAGATTGCACGCCGTCATAGGCGCAGCCGGTGTCTCCGAAAGAGGTCGTGCCGGCGTGCCGTTCGACACCCTGGCGGACGACAAAGGCAGGGCCGCCCGAATCACCGTTGCAAGTATTTTTGCCTGGGACTCGGTAGTAGAACTCCGTTGCATCAATCGCGGTGACAGCGCTCGAGGGTGAGCCCGCCTGCCTCGGTAGGGACATCGGCCCGACGGCGTAGATGGGAAAGGTCACCACTCGTCGCGTGCCGTAGTCGATGCCGGTCCCGCTGGTGCGTCCGTAGCCGACGAAGGAATACAGAGGCGTGAGGAACGCGGCGTTGTTCGCCATCGCCTCGCGCAACAGCGGCGCAGGCTGGACTGGCGCGTCCGCGGCGAGCTTCAACAACATCAAATCGTTGTGCAGTAGGGTGTCGCTGTCGAGGTTGTAGCTCGGGTGCAGCCGTCGCTCCGTAACGGTCACGCTCGTTCGTTTGAGCGGGTTACCAGTGTCGAAGTCGACGCGGCTCACCGCGCCCTCCGAACAATGGCCGGCAGTGAGCACGGTTCGCTTTGAGATAAGCGTCCCGGTGCAACCCACCGGTGAAACCATCCCGACGTACCAGTGCGCGTTCTCCGTGACGCCGCCGACAATCTCCTCGGACGCTTGGTTGAGCTCCTCAGCCGTCTCCAGTTCCGTCTGAGAGCAACCGAGCGTGACGACAGCGCAGCAGAGTGCGGCGATGTAGGTTTTCATCGGCCCGAGTTGCTAGCAAAGCCGCATCACCCTCTGCCTGCCGCGCCGCGCAAGACGCTCGTACTCGATACGCGCGCGTTTCAGGCGCACGCACAGTGGTGTCAAACCGGACTTCGTTCCAGCGTCCGGGTTGGGTCGCACCTCCGGGTGCTGGAGTCCTCTCGCGCGGTTGGCGCTGGCGTGGGCGCTGCAAACAACCGGCGACATGAACCGCTCCAACCCTCTGCTCCTGGTCGCTCTCCTTGGCGCACCCGCGTTCGCGCAGACCGTCTACGTGGACGTCCCGTCCGGCGTGGACCTCATGGAGGTGCGCGCCAGCGGCGGCGCGGGCGGCGACCTGACCATTCTGGACAGCACCATCGACGCGCCCAACGGCATCAAGCTGGAGGGCGTGGAGGAGTTCAGCCCGACCGCGCCGGTCGTCGTCGACACGCCGTACCTGGTGAAGGCGCGCAACGGCAACCTCTTCCGCGTCTGGGTGCACGGGACGCAGGGCATGCAGCGCCGTGTGGAGGTGAAGCCGGTGGTCGCCAGCAACCCCTCCGCCACGCCGACCTCCGCGCTCCAGGGCCGCTTCCACCAGACCGCCTGCCGGATTCTCGGCGAGCCCGCCGAGTCGAGCTACCCGGACCTGCGCCTCTACAGCGACGGCACGTTCCGGCTGGGCGCGGCGAGCGGCCGCTGGGACCGCGAGGCCACCGCGGTGGTGCTCGACGGGCACTACGGCAGCTGGGGCCAGGGCGAGGTGTCGGACCAGGGCCGGACCATCACGTTCACCTTCACCCGCGGCAAGCTGAGCTTCGAGCTGACTTATACCCGCGTGGCGGATCTGGACGACCTCGCGTCGGCCATGCCGTAAGCCTTCAGGCAGCGTCCTGCGCCGGGCCCTCGACGAGGCCCGCGCTCACGCCGGGCAATTCGCGCAGGAGCTCGAACTCCGCCGTCGGCAGGACGCAGACCCGGCGGCCGCGGACGCGCTCCATCCGCAGCTCAATCCGGTGGCTGCCCTCCGCATCTTCTTGACGCACGAAGTGCGCGGGGCGGCCCTCGGCCACACAGGCCAGGATGTCCTTGCGCAGGCTCCGCAGGCGGCGCGTCATCCGCAGGGCAGAGCGGCCCTCCGGCGTATCAAAGGTATGGAAGTGCCGGTTCCGCGAGAGCGGGGCTGAAGGTTCAAGCAGCCTCTGCACGAGGCGCCGGACGTAGGGATCCATCCCCCAGAACATAGCATCCGGGAGGCGCCCAACCCGCCTACTCAGGCAGCCCGGACGCCTGCCGCACCGCGTGTTGCAGCGCGCGCACGTGCCGGCGCTGCCCCACCGCCACCACGCCCAGGGTGCTTTTGCGGAAGTACCGGTTCGCCACGTCGCGGATGTGCCGGGGCGTCTGCTCGTCCACCTGGCGGGCCTTCTCGTCGAAGGACTCCGGCGGGCGAAAAATCTCCGTGCCCCCAAACCACCCGGCCAGCTCCGCCGGCGAGTCCTGGCTGAAGTCCAGGCTCATCCGGTGCCGCCGCTTCGCGCGCGCCAGCTCCTCATGCGGGATGGTCTTCTCGCAGAGCGCGCTCAGCGTCCGGCACATCTCCTCCACCACTTTGCTCGCCCGCTCCGGCGCGCACGCGGCTTCGAGCTCGAAGATGCCGCCGTCGCTGAAGGGCTCAATCCCCGCGTGCACCGAGTACGCGAGCCCCCGCCGTTCAACAATCTCGAACGGGAGCCGGGAGGACAGCCCGTCATCCAGCACCCGGCGAAGCAGCTGGAGCGCGGCGAAGTCCGGGTGGTGCTCCGGGACGGCGGGGAAGTTGAGCCGGAACTCGGTCTGGGACTCGCCGTGCTCCGCCAGCTCCAGCCACGGGCCCTTCGGCCAGGGCGGCGGAGGTTGCTCGGTGCTGACCGCGCCCTCCGGCAGGTGGCGCAAGGCGCGCGCGGTGGTCTCCAGCACGCGCTCGCGCGAAATGGCGCCGGCCACGGTCACCACCAGATTTCCCGTCACGTAGTGCCGCGCCAGGTGCGCCTTCACCTGTCGCAGGCTCAGCGCCTTCACCGTCTCCCGCGTGCCGGCAATCTTCAGGGCCAGCGGGTGCTCGCCGAAGAGCGCGCGCTTGGAGAGGTTGTCGAGGTCAATGTCGCGGCCGCGCTCGTCCACCTCGTCCAGCATCTCCTCGAGGATAATCTTCCGCTCCACGCCCATCTGCGTGAGCCGCGGGCGCGTCAGCATGTCGCCCAGAATCTCGAGGCCCACCTCCACGTGCTCCGGGTGGATGGGCGTGTAGTAGTAGCCGTGGTCCCGGGTGGTGACGCCGTTCAGGTTCCCGCCCACCTCCTCCACCACCGCGTTCATCCGCACGCTGTCCGGGTAGCGCGCGCTGCCGCGGAAGAAGAGGTGCTCCAGGAAGTGGCTCACGCCGTTGGTGCGCGGCGTCTCGTGGCGCGACCCCGTCCGCACGTAGATGGCGATCATCGCGGTGTGCAGGTGCGGCGTCTGCACGGTGACCACCCGCAGCCCGCCAGGCAGCACGTCGCGCCGGTACTGAAAGCGCTGGCCCAGCCGCTCCGGTTGCAGCGCCACTCGCTCGTTCCGCCCTCGGAGTCGTCTCATTGCGGGGTGACCTCCTCCGCCGGAGCAGCTTCCGGGGTGGGCGTGGGTGCAGCTTCGGGCTGCGCAGGCTCGACCGAAGGCGGGGCCGCGGGCTCTACCGACGGCGGAGGGGGCGAAGGCTCCACAGACGGCGCGACCGCCGGCGTGGGAGCCGGCGAAGGCAGCGGCGCGACGACCGGCGCCGGTGCGGCCACCGGCTGCTCCACGTCGTCCGAGACAGGCACGGGCAGGGGAGCCGGGGGCGCCACGCCGGCGGGCTGCAGGCGGGCCTTGAGCGCGATGAGGCCGTCTTCAATCTCCCCGCCGACGTTCGTCTGCAGCAGCGGCTGCAGGTAGCGCCCCAGATAGGTGCGCAGCTTGCCGCCTGCCGCCCAGCTGACGCGCGTGCGGCCGGCGATGGCCTGCACCTCGACGAAGCCGGTGCAGTCGCGGCCCCAGCTGCCGCCGGTCACCTGATACCAGACGCCCTTGGCGGGGTTGACGGAGGAGAAGGTGAGCGTCCCGTCGCGCGCGCCGCCTGCGAAGGTCATGCTCGCGCCGGCGCCTGTCGTCGGGCCGGCGAAGCTCACGGAGGCGCCCTGGTCTTTGGCGGCCCAGGGGCTGAACTCGCCCCACTTGGACAGGTCGCTCACGAAGGCCACCACCGTCGCGGGCGGCGCGTCCAGGGTGAGCGCGCGCTCCACGTACCACTGGCCCGGGAGGAAGAGCCCCAGGCCGCTCAGCCCGAGCAGCGGGAGGATCATCGCGCCGAGGAAAATCTTCAGGAGCCGCATCGTGCCTCCCCGGTTATCACGCGCGAGGCAGCCGGACGATGAACGTCGTACCGGCCCCCGGGGCGCTCTGGCAGTCGATCGTCCCGCCGTGAGCCTGGAGGATTTGCCGCGACACGGCCAGCCCCAGCCCGGTGCCGTTGTCCTTGGTGGAGAAGAAGGGCTCGAAGATGCGCTGCTGGACCTCGGGCGTCATCCCGCGCCCGGTGTCCTGGAAGACCACCTCCACGTGCCCGTTCTGCTGCCGGGACTCCACGGTGAGCTTGCCGCCGCCGTGCATGGCTTCGCGGCTGTTGCGCAGGAGGTTCAAGAAGACCTGCCGCAGCTGGCCCTCGTCGGCCATGGCGCGCGGGCCCTGCGGGTCCAACCGGCGCACCACCTGCACCCGCGAGCGCTCCAGCTCCTCCCGGGAGAAGTCCAGCACGCCCTCCACCACGCCGTTGAGGTCCTCCGCCGCGAGCGACGGCTTGGGCAGCCGCGCCATCCGCAGGTAGTGCTCGGTCACCTCGGTCAGGCGGTCCACCTCGCGGATGACCGAAGCCAGAATCTCCCGCGCCTCCCGCGCCTCCTGGTCTCCGCCGAACTGCGCCTTCTGGAACGCCTCCTCCAGCAGCTCGATGTTCAGTCCGATGGAGGAGAGCGGGTTGCGCACCTCGTGGGCAATCTGCGCGGACACCCGGCCCACCGCCGCCAGCTGCTCTGCCCGCAGCAGCGCTTCCTGCTGCTCTTTGAGCTGCGCCTCGCGCTCCCGGAGCGACCGCGCCATCCCGTCGAAGGCCCGCGCCAGCTGGGCAATCTCATCCGCTCCCCGGATGTTGAGCTGGGCGCTGTAGTCGCCCGTGCCAATGCGCTTGACCGCCTCGGTCAGCGTCCGCACCGGCGAGAGCGAGCGGGCAGAGATGGCGGTGGCGATGAGCCCCACGATGATGGCCAGGAGCGAGAGGCCGATGATGGTGACGTGGGTCCGCCCGGAGCGTTCGGTGACGCGCTTCGTCCGCGTCGCCACCTGCCGGGTCAGCTCGGTCTTGAGGCCGTCGATGTGGCCGGTGAGGCGCTGGCCTTGATCCACCAGCTCATCCAGCGCGCTGTTGACGGCCACCGGGTCAAACGCCTCCTTGGGAACGCGGACCCGCGCCGCCACGTCGGTGAACTGTGCGGCGTAGCGCGCGTAGGCCGTGTCCAGGAGCTTGAGCCGCTGCGACAGCTCCGCCAGCGCGGGCAGCGCCGAGGCGGGGGCAATCTCCGGGAGCGCGCGGATGCGCTCCGTGGCGTCCGAGATGAGCTGGGCCATCCGGGTCCCGAAGTCGATCTCAATGGAGTTCACCCAGCTGCGCGTGGCCTCCTGCTCGCGGTTGGCGTCGAACCGGTCATTCAGCCGCTCCGTGGCGGTCCGCACGTTCTTGTGCTGGTTGGCCATCTCGGAGACCTTCTCCTGCAGCTCCAGGTACCCCTCGGTGAGCAGCTGCAGCTCCGCCCGGCTCTCGTGGAGATCCAGGATGCTGAAGATGGAGACCGCCCCGAAGGCGAACAGCACCCCCGCGTAGCCAAGGAAAATCCGGGTGGCGAGCGAGAGGTTCATCATCTGAGGCGTCGCAGGTGTCTGAGGCGGGCGGTCACATTGACCCCGTGGGTGGGTGACCGATAAGTTCCGCCCGGTTTGAACGCAAGCTCGCGTTCCGTGAAGCGATTCTAGTCGAAGGAGCACCACACATGGTTCGGAAGGGGCCCCACCTTCCCTGGGCAGGGATGGCCGCCGCGCTTGCCCTCTCGGGCACCGCCTGGGCTGCCGCCAAGCCCGCCATCGTCGTCGCTCCCTTCCTCGCCGGCGAGGGTGTCCCCGCTGGCGGCGGCGCGCGCTTCGCCAAGCAGGTCTCGGAGGAGCTGCAGGGCCGGGAAGAGGTCCGGGTGGTGCCCCCGCTGGCGCAGGTCGCCTCCTCCAAGGGCGCCAACCCCGCGGACCTGCTGGCGGAAGGCGCCAAGCACCTGGCAGAGCTGCGGTTGGACCAGGCTGTGGGCTCCCTGACCGCGGGCATCCAGCAGTCGCTGGAGGACCCCGCCCGGGCCGACTTCCCCAAGGTGGTGGAGGCCTACGTCCAGCTTGCCGCGGCGTCGTTCCGGCTGGGGGATGACAAAGCCGCCCAGGCGGCGCTCTTCGAGGTCGCCCGGCTGGACCCGTCCTACAAGCTGGGCGAACGCTTCCCTCCGGTGTTCGGGCGCGAGCTCGAGAAGGCCAAGCGGCGGGCGGAGAAGGCGGTGCGGGCCAAGCTGGTGGTGGACGGTCCGCCCGGCGCCACCGGGTTCATCGACGGCAAGGACCTGGGGATGGTGCCGGTGGACGAGGAGCTCGCGGCGGGCAAGCACTATGTGAAGGTTCAAGGCCCGCGCGGGGAGCTCTTCGGTGAACGGGTGGAGGTGAAGGCCAGCCCGCTCACCGTGAAGGCGGTCTTCAGCAACGCGCCCATCGCGGAGCCGAAGCCCGACGGGACGGTGGACGCGGACCTCGGCGCCCGGGTGGTGGCCTACGCGAAGGCGGCGGGCGCGGACCTGGTGCTGGTGGGGATGATTTATCGAAGCTCCGAGCACCAGCTCACTGCGGCGCCCGCGCTCTACTCGGTCGCCGCGCAGGGCTTCCGGGTGCTGACGCCGGCGACGGTGGACCGGGAGCTGCTCACCTCCAATGTGGAGGCCTTCCGCGTGGCGGACGAGGTGCTTGGCGCGGTGTCTGCGTTCGGCCCTTCAGCAGCGCTCCCGTTCACGCTCGCCGGTAAGCAGGTGAAGGTGGCCGCCGCGGTCCCCAAGGCCGAGGACAAGGTTGACGTCACGGCCCGCAAGCCTCCGCCCCGCGACGTGCTTCTGCCGAGGGCGCCGCTGGTGGAGGCGCCCACGAAGGAGCCGGTCAAACCGCTGGAGCCGGCGCCGCCGCCCATCGTCGCTGCGCAGTCCGGCGGCGTGCGGTGGTACTGGTGGGTGATTGGCGGGGTGGCAGTGGCTGCCGCGGCGGGCGGCGCGGTCTACGGCGTTACCCAGGCCACCAGCCCCGTGACCGGAACCGTGAGCGCCAGCTGGTGAGAGCCCCGTTGATTGTCGGAATCCCCCCCGTGCTTCGAACCGTCGCGCTGACCGTCGCGCTCCTGGCGTTGGCCGCCTGCGAGCCCAAGGTCGTCACCTACCGCGTCCAGCTCTCCGCCGTCTCCTGCACACAGCCGCAGCCGCTGGACGGCGTGCAGCTGCTGCGGTTCAAAATCACCGGCGACGGGCTGGCCGCGCCCATCGAGTCCGACGCCATTCTGTCCTCGAAGGCGGTGGAGATTCCCGCCATCCCCGCGGGGAGGAACCGCGTCATCGAGGTCCGCGCCTACGCCGGCGACGTGGTGGTGCCCGGCGGGGTGGTGGCCATCGGCCGGTCGGCGCCCTTCGACGTCCCCGAGGTCCTCCCGGCCGAGCGCGTGGTGACCCTCAACCTCTTCCTGCGGCGGGCCAACGCGTTCAGCAAGCCGTCGGACGCGGCGTCACCGACGGACTGCCAGCGGATGCGCAGCGCGCGCGCCGGCCATACGGCCACCCTCCTGCCCGACGGGAAGGTCTTCATCGCCGGCGGCTTTCAGACCACGTCGATGGCGCTGCCCGACGGCGGCATCGCCACCGTCCGCACCACGCTGCAGAGCACCGAAATCTTCGACCCGGAGACCGGCGGTTTCCGCGAAGCCCAGCCAATGGGCGTCAAGAATAAGGAGAGCGAGTTCGTTCCCCTGCCGCGCGCGTTCCACACCGGGACGCTCCTGTCGACCGGGCAGGTGCTCCTGGCCGGCGGCGAGGTGGTGGCGAACGGGACCACCTTCGCTACCCGCAGCGCGCTGGTCTTCGACTATCCGCCGCGCACCAACAGTCCGCCCTACGGCAGCTACCAGCTCTCCGAGGGACGGATGCGCCACGCGGCGGCCCACGACGGCGACGCGGGCGTGCTGCTGGTGGGAGGCGTGGGCAACGACGGCGGCGTGGTGGAGACCCTCGAGTGGTACGAATCCCTCACCGGCAAACACGCCGCGGTCCCCACGCCGGTCAAGCGGGTGGGCATGTCCGTCACCACGGTCCAGAACGGGAAGTCCATCGCGGTGGCGGGCGGTACCGACGGGGAGAACGTGAAGGATGACGTCCTGTTCTTCACCTTTGACCCGGGGCAGGGGACGTTCGTGCAGGAGCCCAACCGCGTGCGCCTCAACCGGCTGCGCCGCGCCGCCGGCGTGGCGGGGTTCGCGGACTCCAGCCGCTTCCTCCTGGTAGGCGGTTACTCCACGCCGAACGACGCGGCGGGCGTGCAGCCGGTGAACACCTCGGAGATCGTCAAGACCGACGACTCGAAAGTCCTGGAAGGCCCGAACGTCGGCTCCGCGCGCGGGGACATCTGCGCGGCGCTGCTCCCGGATGGCCGCGTGCTGGCCATCGGCGGGCGCACCGGCGAGCTCGGCCTGGGGTCGCGCAGCGATGACTCGGTGGAGCTGATCAGCCTGGAGGCGGGTGGCAGGGCCACGTTGCTGGGGTTGGAGAAGCTCACCCCCGGCCGCTACTGGCACACCTGCACCACGCTCAAGGATGGCTCGGTGCTGGTGCTGGGCGGGCTGAGGGAGACCACCGCTGGAGCACAGGAGGTGCTCCAGGACGCGTGGATTTTCACCCCAGCACCGCTGGACGTCGTGCCGAACTGAGGGCCGGGAAGTCGAGGGTGGCATGAGGCGCTGGAGCGGAGTCGTGCTGGCGCTGTGCGCCGCCTGCACCGGCGCGGCGGACCCCGCCCTCCAGCTGCCACCCTGCGCGCAGGAGGTGACGTCCGCGCTCACGTTCGGTCCGGTTGCGCGCCAGGACGACGGCCGCGAGGCGGTGATGCTTCGGCTGCGCGCAGGCCAACGCCCGCCCGCCCTCCTCGCGCAGGCATCCGCTTTCAACCGGGGCCGTGGCTTCTCCCTGCGCGTCACGCCCGCTGAGCGCGCCGCGCTGCTCGAGGACCCGGCGGTGGAGCAGCTGGAGGAGGACCGGCCCGTCGCCGCGCTGGCCTTCCAGCCCGTGCGCCAGGGCAGCGCCGGCGAGTACACGGCGGCGCTCGACCAGGTCCAGGCGCCTGCCGTCTGGGACGCGAACCGGGATGGCGCGCTGGACCTGAGCGCGGCCACCGGCTCCGGGCGGCGGGTCTGCATCGTGGACAGCGGGCTGGACCGCGAGCACCCGGAGCTCAAGCTCCCCATCGCCGGCGGCATTGACCTCGTCGACAACGACGACGACTACAGCGACCGCAGCGGAGAGCAGGTGGGCGGCGGGCACGGCACCCACGTGGCCGGGCTGGTGGCGGCGCAGCTGGCTTCCGCGGGCGTCCCCGGGGCCGGGGTGGACCCTGGCGGGACGGTGGGCATCGCGCCGGGCGCGGAGCTCCTCATCGCGCGGGCGTTGGATGTGAACGGGCGCGGCAGCGCGTCCCGGGTCATTCGCGCGCTGGAGTGGTGCCGCGCTCAGGGCGCCCACGTCATTACCCTCTCGCTCGGCGCCGGGGTGCCCAGCGCGATGGAGGAGGAGGCGTTCATCGCGGCCGCCCGGGACGGCATCCTGAGCTTCGCCGCCACGGGGAATGCGGGGGAGGAGCTGCCGATGGGGTTCCCTGCCGGCTACGCGAGCGTCATCCCGGTGGGCGCGGTGGACGAGGAGCTCGCGCTGGCGCCGTTCAGTCAGACCGGGTTCAGCCTGGGCGGGATGGCGGGCGCGCCGGTGCGGCGAGGTCTGGTGGCGCCGGGCGTGAACGTGCTCTCCACGGTCCTGGTCGGCTCGAACGTCGCCGTCACGCTGGAAGTGGCCGGGGTGGCGTCAGAGGCGATTCTGCTCTTCCCGGCGCGGGGCAGCGCGCGGCGGCGCGAAGGTCCGGTGCGGGACTGCGGGGCAGGGGAGGACCTCCGCTCCTGCGCGCAGGCCACCTGCGAGGGGTTCTTTGCGTACCTCGGGTTGGGTGCCGGGCTGAATCCGAGGATTTCCCTGGGCCAGCGCGTTCGCACCCTGGAGCTTCAGGGCGCTTCCGTTGTGCTGGTGGGGATTGAAGACTTGGAGGCGTTCCTCGCGATGGCGCCAGACGACGCGGTGGTCAGTACGGTTCCGGCGGTGATGCTGGAAGACGAGGCGGTGCAGCGAGTGCGGGGGCAGCTGGGAGCCCAGGCTGCGCTGCGGTTCACAACTTCGGATTATGCCCGGCTGACCGGGACCTCGTCCGCCACGCCGCAGGTGGCCGCGGTCGCCGCGCTGGTGTGGAGCGCGCGCCCGGAGCTCTCTGCGTGTCAGGTGCGGGAGGTGCTTTTCAGTGGGGCGAAGGACCTGGGCCCGCAGGGGTTCGACGCGCGCTTCGGCTACGGGCTGGTGCAGGCGCGCGCGTCGGTGGACGCTGCCGCGCCGCCGCCGTGTTCGCTGTGACTGCTCCCCGGTTCAACTTGAGCGCAGCGGCGCGCAGTCGACGCGGCAGGGCGTTCGAGGCTTGGCTCAAGCACCAGTGCTTCGCTGGGGGGACGGGCTTACGGGAACGGTGTCACGGGTAGAACGCGTGGCCCGTAGGGGCCGAACCCGCAGCCCCTACCCGTGACACCGTTCCCGGAAGCCCGTACCCGAACACTCCGGCCCGTGCCCAAGACTGCAACGCTCGAGTCGACCGGGAGTTAACTACGCCTGCCCGGAAGCCGGCTCAGACGGTGGCGCCTCCACCGAAGGAGCCACCCCGCGAGCGCTGACATCCTGCGCCTCCGCGGCATCCGGAGCAGGCCGCGCCGCCTCAGCCCGGGCAGCAGCCTCCGCCTCCATCCGGGCGCGGGTGGCCTTCTGCTCCGCCTCCGCCGCGGCCTCATCGCGCTGTCGCTCCTCCACCTTCTGGTCGGACGCGGCCACCTCATCAGCGGTCAGCTCCGTGCGGTCCGCCTGAGCGCCGGTCTTCTTCTCCAAATCCTTGATGGCCCGGCGAAGCAGATCCCGCTCCAGCAGCGTCCGGTTGAGGCGCTTCTCCAGCGCCTTGAACTTGTCCTTCACGAGGTCCAACTCGCCCTTGGTGACCGTGAACGTCCGCTGGGTGCTGTCCCCCCGGCCCTTCAGTCGCCGGACCTCGCGCTCCAGCTCTGCGGCCTTCGCCCGGTCCTTGTGCGCGGACTGCTCCAGCCGGGCCATCTTCTCCCGGTCCGCGTCGTTGAGCTCCCGGAACTTCCTCGGCTCCGGCGCCCGGGCGGCGGCAGGCTCCTCCGCGGCGGCAGGAGACGGGGCAGCGACGGCGACCGGCGCGGCCTGAGGGGCGGGACGGCGGCCCCGGTTCTCGGTCTCGCTCCGCAGCCGGGCAATCTCAGCGTGCGCGGCGGAGAGCTCCTCGCGGACGGACTCCAGCTGGATGGACGCGCTGCGCTCCACGTCGTGCCGGGCCTGGACGAGGTCGCGGTCGCCCTTCTCGGACTCCCGCTGCTCATGCAGCTTGCGCTTGGTCTGCCGGAGCTGCTCCTTCGCCTCGTTCAGCTGAGACCGCTGCTCCTCCAGCTCCCGCTTCTTCTTCTCCAGCTCCTGCTCTGCCTTCTGACGGGCCTTGCCCTCGGCCTCCACGGCGACAGAAGGGGCGGCGGCGCCGGGCGCCTTCGTCCCGAAGAGGAGCAAGTACAGCGTGACCACGAGGGCGAGCGAGACCAGGACGAGCGCGACCAGCACGGGTAAACCTCCGGCGACGAAAAGCGCCCGAGAGTAGCGATGGGCCGCGCCGCGTCAACCCCTGCCTGCAAGCCCTCAGAAGATGCTGCCCGCCCGGTGGCGGGGGTCCGTCTGTTCGTCGTCCTCCTCCTCGTCCGCCGGCTCCTCGGCCGGGGAGACGGTGGAGTCGCTCAGCAGGTCGGTTTCGATTCGGAGGTCCGCGCCCAGCCGCCCTTCCCGGTGGACCGGAATCTTCAGCTTCTCCTCCATCCGGGCCAGGCGCTCCGCCATCGCCTCCTGGTGGTGGGCCAGGCTGCGCATGATCTCCGCCACCGGGTCCGGCAGGCGGGCGTGGTCCAGCTCGTCGATGACCGCGCGGTTCTTCTCCCGGACGATGCGCCCCGGCACGCCGACCACCGTGGCGCCCGGAGGGACGTCCTTGATGACCACGGACCCGCTGCCAATCCGAGCGCCTTCGCCCACCTGGATGGCCCCCAGCACGCACGCGTTGGAGCCGACGACGACGTTCCGGTGCAGGTGAGGGTGCCTCACCCTGCGCTCCAGCGAGGTCCCGCCGAGGACCACGCCCTTGAAGATGAGACAGCCCTCCTCGATGACCGCCGTCTCGCCGATGACCACGCCCATCCCGTGGTCGATAAAGACGCCCTCGGCGATGGTGGCGCCGGGGTGAATCTCCACGCCGGTCAGAAAGCGGGTGTAGTGCGAAGAGAGCCGCGCGGCGATGCGGAAGCCCCGGCCCCACAGCAGGTGCGAGACCCGGTGCAGCGCCAGCGCGTGCACCCCCGGGTAGGCGAGCAGGACTTCCAGCTGACTCTGGGCCGCCGGGTCGTGGCGCAGCGCCGCTTCGACGTCGCGCAGGAGGGCACGGAGAAACATGGGCGGGAGCTTATAACGGGCCCGCGCCCGGCCGCCCGCTTCAGCGTGACGCAGCGAGCAGGCGCAGCCTGCGCACCCGTTCCTCGATGGGGGGGTGGGTGGAGAAGAGCTTCATCACGCCCCCACCGGAGAGGGGGTTGACGATGAAGAGGTGCGAGGTGGCAGGCGCCCGGTCGTATGGGAGGGCGTGTGCGCCTTCGCTGATCTTCACCAGGGCGTCCGCCAGCGCGTCGGGATCTCCCAGCACCCGCGCGCCGAACTCATCCGCCCCGTACTCCCGCGACCGGCTGACCGCCAGCTGCAACAGGGTGGCAGCGACGGGTGCCACCAGCAGCAGGCCCAGGCTCTCCAGCCCGGAGCCGCGCTGCTCGTCATCCCCGCCGCGGGTGAACGCACCGCCGAAGTAGAAGAGCATCTGCGCGGCGTAGGTGATGAGGCCGGCGAGCGTGGCCGCCACGGTGCCGATGAGCGTGTCGCGGTTGGAGACGTGCCCAAGCTCGTGCGCCAGGACCGCGGCCACCTCGCGCTTCGTGCAGGTCTCCAGCAGGCCAACGGTCACCGCCACCGCCGCGTGGGAAGGGCTGCGGCCGGTGGCGAAGGCGTTCGGCGTGGCCGTGGGCAACAGGTAGAGCCTGGGCATTGGCAGCCGGGCCCGCTGCGCCAGCTGGGCCACCACGTCGTGCAGCCAGGGGAGCTGCTCGCGGGGAAGTGGCTGCGCGCCATGGATGGCCAGGGCAATGCGGTCACTGAACCAGTAGGAGCCGAAGTTCATCACCAGCACGAAGATGCCGGCCAACGCCAGCCCCTTCGGACCGCCCAGCCGGTCTCCAATGACCAGCGCCAGCGCGGTCAGCGCGGCGAGGAGAACTGTTGTCTTCAAAGCATTCCCGAGCCGGCTTGCGCCGCCGCCGAGAGGGAGCGTCCGCGAGGGGAGGGAAGTGTCCATCGAGACTTGCACGTCCTTTCCGTCTGAATTGGCGACAAACCTAAGCAGGTGCGCCGCCCCGTCAACGTCACGCCAGGGGGTGGCATTCCGTGGGTACCGCGGCGCGGCGTCACAGGTTCTGCACAAACGTTCCACGGTTTCGCACGGGCTCCGCCGCGGCCAGGTCACCGGCCGGGGTCAGGCTTCCGAGCATGAACCCGCTCCCACGCCTCTCTCTCCTCGGCCCGCTGGCCCTGGTCCGCGCGCTCTTCCGGGCGCACGTCTTCGGCAGCCTGCTCCTCATCGCCGTCACCACGCTCATCATCTCGGTCCAGGTGGTGGACCGGGACAGCTTCGCGGACTCGGAGCTGGCGGATGCGGTGAGCGAGCGCTGGGGTGCCCCGGTCGTCCAGCCGGCGCCGTCCTTGCGCTTCGTGCAGAGCGGCACCGTCTTCACGGAGCTGCGTCCACTGGCCTTCGAGAAGCAGCACGTGGAGGTGACCGCGCAGATGAACTACCGCAAGCGCGGGCTGCGCTACTTCTCCGGTTTCGACTTCGCGCTGGTGGCCAGCTACAGCGCGGCCAACCGCGAGGCGCACGACATCGACGTCGCCTTCGTCTTCCCCATCGAGGTGAACAAGTCCCAGGTGCTGCTCTCGGAGCTCGGCTTCGAGGTGAACGGGAAGAAGGAGCAGCTGGACCTCGGCGACAAGGGCGACCGCCTGCTCTGGACCGGCCGCATCCCCGCCGGCAAGCGCGCTGACTTCACCATCCGCTACAAGGCGCGCGGGCTGGACTCGCTGCTCTACAAGCTGGACCCCGCGCTCCCTGCCCGCGACGTGCACCTGCGCGTCTCGGTGAACGGCGGGGAGAACTTCGACTACCCGGCGGGCGTGCTCTCCGCCACGCGGGTGACCGGCGCGCGCGAGGCGGTGACGCTGGACTGGGAGTACCCCGCGCTGGAGTCCGGCGTGAGCCTGGGCCTCGTCCTTCCCTCGGAGCAGACGTACGACACGCTCATCGCCACGATGGCCCGCCGCGCCTGGGCGCCCGGGCTCTGCTTCCTCCTGCTGCTGGCGGCGCTGGGGCTGCGCCACGCCAGGCCGCTCGCGGTCTACGAGGCGTACCTCCTGGCGGCGGCCTACGGCTTCTCGTTCGTGGTGCTGGCTTACCTCGCCGCCTTCATGAGCTTCTACGTCGCCTACGCGGTGACCTTGCTGGGCCTCGGCGCCGCCGTCACGGTCTACGCGTCGCGCCTCTTTCCAATGGAAGGGTGGAAGCGCCTGGCCCTCCTCTGGGTGGCGGCGCAGGGCGTGCCCACGCTCGCGGTCATCCTCCAGGGCTACACCGGCCTCATCTACACGCTGGAGCTGCTCGCCGCGCTGCTGGGCCTGATGGCGCTCTCTACCCGCGCCTCGGTCCGCGCCTTTCTCTCTGACCTCTCCTCCTCCCCCTCTCTCGGGAAGTCCACGCCATGAATCCGCTCACGCTCCTGACCCTCCTGACCCTCGCTGTCGAGCCCTCCAAGCCAGCC
The DNA here is from genome assembly GCA_044230055.1 of Myxococcaceae bacterium. Lineage (GTDB taxonomy): Bacteria > Myxococcota > Myxococcia > Myxococcales > Myxococcaceae > JBGART01. The sequence goes on from JBGART010000015.1 coordinate 163,412, forward strand.
GCGCTCTCCGGCACCGTCACCCTTCCGCTGCAGGACGTGCTGGAGCTTCAGGCGGAGCGGCCCGCCGCGAAGCTGCCGCCGCCGCTGGACGCGCTCGTGGTGAAGACCACCCTCGTCGGGAGGCTCGCGGAGGACAGCCTCGCCGTCGACGCGCACGTCGAGGTGGAGGTGCTCGCGGACGGACGCTGGAGCCACCTGCCGCTCTTCGAGCTCCCCGCGGGAGCGCGCCTGGTGGAAGTGGGGAAGGTGGAGGGCGCCACCGTCGCCGCGCATGAGGGCCGCGTGGTGTTTCTCTCGCAGCAGCCTGGGCGGTACGCGTTCGACCTCAAGCTGGAGCTGCGAGCGGGGAGGGAGGGCGGGCTGCGGCGCGCGAAGCTGAAGTTCCTGCGAGCGGTGAGCCCGGCGCCGCTCTCGCTCACCGCGGACGCGGCCGCCTTCACCCTGGTCGGCGAAGCGGTGCCTTCGGGCGAGGGTTGGCTCATCCTCCCGGAGGGCGCGGACCTGACCGTCGCCTGGCGCAGCGACGCGCGGGCGAAGGCCGCGTCCGTTGCTGTGCGGCCTGCGATGGAGCCGTCCATCCCGCGAGCGCTGGCAACCTGGGTCTCCACGCTGGAAGGCCGCGCCGGGCTGCGCCTGCGCTACCAGCTGCGGCTGGACCGCGAGCAGCCCCTGGAGCTGGAGGTGCCCGCCGGCCACCGCGTGGAGCGGGTCCGCGTCAACGGCGTGCAGGTGGCGGCGGTGGAGGAGGGGCAGACGCACCGGCTGCGCGTGGCGCCCGCGCGGGTCGGAGAGACCGAGGGAACGCTGGAGGTGAGCCTCACGCGAGACCTGGGCGTGTTTCACCTCTCCGGACGGCTGGCGCTGACCCTCCCGCGAGTCTCCTGGCCCGTCGCGGAGCTCTACGCCACCGCGTACCTCCCGGCGGTGTTCACCTACCGGCGTGAAGGCGGCAGTTTGGAAGCCCACGCCGACGAGAGTCTGCCCATGCTCGAGAGCGAGACGCCACTCCCCGGCAAGGCGCTGCAGTTCCGCCAGTTCCTTGTGTCCGCGTCGTCCCCGTCGCTGGAGCTGGGCTACTCGGTTGACATCGCCGGCAGCTACTTCCGTTGAAAGGCCTGGCCCCTGTGGGGCCACCCCCGTTCGCGTCGAGCGTTGCGCCGTCAGGCGCATAGTCGGTGTGCCCAACATGGGCATGGTCAGGAGGTGAAAGTCCTTTCGGGAAACAGGTCGCTGTGACCCAGGCAACTCGCAAGGCCGAAAGCCGTGAGGCTGA
>JBGART010000073.1:0-37839 GCA_044230055.1 Myxococcaceae bacterium
CGGCGGGCGCCCGCCGGCAGCACGACCGCCGCGGCCTGGCCTGTTGCTGCTTCCTCACCCGGGCTGCGCTCCCCGAGGTGCAGGTCCCCGCCTTCGTTTCAGCCCCGAGCTGTCCCCGCCTGAGGCGAGAACGGTTGAGGTGCACGCCACGTATCACCACCCCGTTCTGTCATAAGTTATCGACGCTATTGTCGACAACCTATGACAGTTCGAATACACGCCTGTCCACAGATGTGCCGGCGCGGGCGCGGGCCGGTTTCCCCGCCTAGGACTTACGTGGCGGCGGCTGCAGATTGAGAAGTGCGCGATTTGTTTCGTCCGTGCCGGCACTGCGGCGATGCTCCCTCGGGGACAGCTCCGGAGAATCACGGAGCCATCCCGACTCACCTCGGGGAGTGCTGGAACGGTTGGGAAGCGGAGCCCGAACGTGCCGCAGCGGTGGTGCTGCCGGCGGGCGCCCGCCGGCAGCCGCCCAGGACCGTCCCGCCTGCCTTGACCACCCTCAGGGATGACTGCCTCCGCGCTGGCACCCCATCCGTCTCCGTGCCGGCGTACGGAGGGCCCATCCTTGAATCCGTGTCCCCCTGCCCAGACTGCCCTCGATCAGGCGCTGCCGCGTCGTACCTGCAGACGTCAGGTTCTATTTCGCTACGCGTTCATCGCCTGGATCAGCGCCTTGGCGCCGTTGTGTCCGGCGGCGCCGATGACAGAGCCTGCGGGGTGGCAGCCGGCGCTGCAGAAGAAGAGCCCCTGCAGCGGCGTGGCGTAGGGCAGGCGCTGGTCGAAGGCGCGCCCGTTGTCCACGTGGTGAATGTGTCCACGCGTGATCCCGAAGTGGCTCTCAATCTTCTTCGGGGTGAGCGTGAACGTCTCCTGTACGAGGTCGCTGGTGCCGGGCGCGAACCGGTCGCAGAGGGAGAGGAGGTGGCGGACGTAGCGCTCCTCTTCCTTCTCCCACGTCGTGCCCTCCAGCTCGTAGGGGACCCACTGGACGAAGAGGGCGGAGTTGTGGCGGCCCTCCGGGTCTCTCAGCGAGGGATCCACCGTGGTGTGGATGTACCACTCGATGGAGGGGAACTCGGAGAGCCGCCCGGCCTGGGTATCCGCGTAGCCTCGCTTGAGCTCCTCCAGCACGACGTCTTCATCCGGCAGCAGGTGGATGGTGGGGCCGAACTGGCCGCGGTCCTCCGGGAGGCAGGTGAACCGCGGCAGCCCCTTGAGGCAGAGGTTCACCTTCAACGTGGAACCCTCCGCGCGCATCCCGTTCACGCGGGTCACGTAATCGGAAGGGAGCGCCCCGTCCCGCACCAGCTTCATCGTCGCGAACGGGTCCGCGTTGCAGAGCACCGCCTTGGCGTCCAGCGCTTCACCCGACTCCAGCGTGACGCCGCGGACCACTCCCGCCTGCGTCCGGATCTCCTTGACCGGTGAGCCGGTGCGCAGCTCCACCCCGGCTGCCTGCGCGAGCGCCGCGAGCTTCTGGGTGACCGTGCCCATCCCGCCCTTGACGATCATCCACGTCCCGCCGCTGCCGGGGAGGCGGCACATGTTGTGGACGAGGAGGTTGTGCCCGGTGCCGGGCGTGTCGTACCCGCCGTTGAGCCCGGAGAACGCGTCGGTCACGGCGTACATCGCTTTGACGAGGTCGCTCTTGAAGTCGAACCGTTCAAGGTACTCGCGGGCGGAGCCGCGGACGAGCCCAACGAAGGCGCTGCGCAGGGCAGGGCGCAGGAACCGTTCGGCCGTCTCCTCGAGCGAGAGCGGCGGGGCGAGCCACGCCGGGGCGAGGTCGTCGCGGATCATCCCGAGCTCGCGGTTCATCGCCTGGTTGGCTTCCCAGTCCTTCGCGCTGAACGACGCGAGGAACTGGCGCTGCAGCTGCGCCTCGTCCGAGCCGAAGAGCAGGTAGCCCTCCTTCGGCCGGGGCAGGAAGTAGTGCGGGTCTCTCCGGAGCAGGGGCAGCTCCAGGCCCAAATCCTTGAGCAGCTCCGGAGGCGCCAGGCCGAGCAGGTAGGCGCCGGTGGAGACGCCAAGCCTGGGCGCAGACGTGAAGGGGTACTCCGTCTTCGCCGCGCCGCCGACTGTGCTGCGCGCCTCCACCACGGTCGTCTTGAGCCCTGCGCGGGCGAGATAGATGGATGCGACGAGGCCGTTGTGGCCGCCTCCCACCACGATGACGTCGGGCATTGCGGCGGACGATGCCGCAGATGGGGCGGCGCGGATAGGGGTGTGGCACGCTGCGCAGCCATGTGGACGTCGCGCGGGTGGCTGCTGATGGTGCTGGCGATGTGCGCCTGCAAGGAGCCGCCGCTGGATCCCAAGCTGAAGGCGGAGGGGTTGTACCTCCAGGCCCGCAGCCAGTACCTGAAGGGCGACTTCGCCGAAGCGCAGAAGTCCTTCGAGGAGGCGAGGGCGCTCAACCCGCTGGACCCGCGGTTGCCAGGCGCCATCGGCGAACTCCTGTTGGCACAGGGCAAGCTTCGCGAGGCGTTGGTGGAGCTGGAGGCGGCGGTCCGGCAGACGCCGACGTCCGGCACGCTCTGGGGGCGGATTGGCTTCATCCAGGCGCAGCTCGGCGAGGACGCGCTGGCGCGCGAGGCGCTGGCCAAGGGGCTGAAGCTGGCGCCGGAGGACTACGACGCGCTGGAGACGTTGGCCGCGCTGGACGCCAAGGCGGGCAAGCTGGACGTCGCGGCTGAAGGCTACGCGGCTGCGGCGAAGGCGGCGCCGGTCTCGGAGCGGCCCAGTCTCTGGCTGGAGGGGGCGCGGCTGCACGTCCGCGCCGGCCAGAGCGCCGCGGCGGTGTCCATGCTGCAGGAGGCCGTCGCGTCCGGCGCGAAGTCGGTGGAGCTGCTCACCGAGCTGGGAGATCTCCTCGTCCACGAAGGCGCGCTGGCCCCTGCCGTGGAGGCGTTCCGGAACGCGGCGCTCCTCTCCCCCAAGGACCCGCTGCTCTGGGAGACCCTCGGGGAGCTGAAGGTCCAGCTCAACCTGCTGCCCGAAGCGGAGGCCGCATACCGCCAGGCCCTGACCATTGAAGAGCGCGCCATCCCGCACATCGCGCTGGCCCGCCTGCGCCTACGGCAGAAGAACCGCGACGCCGCGCAGGCGGAGCTGGACCTCGCCCTCAAGGCCGCGAGCGGCCAGGAGCCGCGGGAGTCCAAGGAACTGGCAGAGCTGCTCGTCACGTTCGGTCGTCGCGAGGATGCGCTCAAGTTGCTCGACGTGCTGTCTGCGGAGCCGGAGAGCGCGAAGGACGTGAAGCTGCTCCTGCGCACCGCGGAGCTGGCAAAAGAGCTGCGGCGTGAAGACGTTCGCGCCCGCGTCTGTGAGGCGCTGGGCAAGGCGGACGCCGGGACGCCACGCTGCCGCTGAGGGACTGCCGCGCGGGTCTGAACATCGACCTCACGCCGAAGCGCGCTGCGGGGGAAGCCAAGCCGGGCGAGCGTGCTCCGCTCATGCCCGGCGCGCAGCGCATCTAAAAGGCTCACATCTTCCGGTACACCCCGACGACGTTCCCCAGGATCATGGTGGAGCGGAACTCGGACTTGCTGACGTAGATGGGCTCCATGCTCTCGTTCGCAGGCTGGAAGCGGATCCGGTCGCCCTCGGGGTAGTAGCGCTTCACGGTGGCCTCGTCCTCGATGAGGGCGACGACGATGTCGCCGGGCGAAGCGCTGGGGGCCTTCCGGACGAAGATGTAGTCGCCGTCAAAAATGCCGTCGTCGATCATCGACTCGCCCTTGACGCGCAGGGCGAACACCTCCCTGCCGTTGCCGCCGAGCAGGAAGCTGTCAATCTTCACCGAGTCCTGAATGTTCTCCGTCGCCAACAGCGGTGCGCCCGCGGCCACCCGTCCCAGCACCGGGACCTCGATCATCGACCCGTCCTTGCGCGCGCCGAGGCCGAGGACCAGCCGCGCCCGCTTGGTGGGCACCAGGGAGCGGCTCTGCTGCTCGCCTCTCTGGATGTACCCCTTGCGTTCAAGCGCCTTCAGGTGGTCGTTCACCCCGTTGGTGGACGAGATGTTCATCTCTTCACCAATTTCCCGGATGGTCGGCGGGAAACCTCGCGTCTCGCTCTCCTTCACGATGAAGTTCAAGATCTCCCGCTGTCGGTCTGTCAGCTCTTCCATGGTTTCCCTCCCGAAGAAGCCCCCGAAGGGGGACGTGACAAAGTTTCAGTGTCCAGAATGCTCCCTGAACAGACGTGTAGAGTCAATTTCCGAGTTCGTTTCCTTGGGGGCTAGCGGCCGGCTGCTACGCTTTCGCGCAACTCCATGACGCGGAACCTGCTCTGGTCGGCGCCGTTCGCGGTGCTCGTGGCGAGCTGCACGCACGGGCTGAAGGACGGCGTCTTCGAGAAAGGCGAGATCCGCTACCAGCTCGGCGCCGTTCCGGCGGGTTGGAAGCAGGTCCGCTTCGTGGAGAACGACCTGGCGTTCGTGGCGGACGGCGGCCCGCAGTCCATCGCGGTGAACAGCACCTGCGAGAACTACGACGACGCCCCGCTGGACGTGCTCACCCAGCACCTGCTCATGGGCTTCACTGAACGCCAGCAGGTGGAGCAGGCGACCACGGGGATGATGGATGGGCGTGAGAGTCTGCGCTCCCACTACACTGCGAAGCTCGACGGGGTGCCCGTGGAGCTCTTGCTGGTGGTGCTGAAGAAGGATGGCTGCGTCTACGACTTCACGTACATCGCTCCGCCTGCGCGGTTCGAAGAGCGCCGCCCGGTGTTCGACGACCTGCTCACCCGCTTCCACACCGAGCGGCGGCGATGAGCCCTCAAGGCGGGCGTCCGGACGAGGGCGCGGGCGCGGGCGACACGCTGGGGGTCCTGCAGGAGGAGCTGCAGGCGATGATCCCCTTCTCGGACAAGGTCCGGGACTTCCTCGCGCAGCTGGGCGGGATGGTGGTGATGCTGGGGCGCGTGGTGAGCCGCATCGTCCGGCCGCCATTCGATGGGGGGGCCATTGCGTATCAAGTGGAGGCGTTGGGCGTGCGGTCGCTCTCCATCGCCACGCTCACCGCGACGTTCGCCGGCCTGGTGATCTCCCTGCAGTTCGCGTTCTTCCTGGCGCGCTTCGGCGTGCAGCACACAGTGGGCAAGGTCGTGGTGCTCACGCTCTTCCGGGAACTGGCACCGGTGCTCACCGCGCTCACCGTGGGCGCCCGCATCGGCAGCGGCATCGCCGCGGAGCTGGGCTCCATGACGGTCACCGAGCAGGTGGACGCCATCCGCGCGTTGGGGGCGGACCCGCTGCGCAAGCTGGTGGTGCCGCGCGTGGTGGCCTGCATCATCGTGCTCCCCGCGCTCACGGTGCTGGCGGACGTCTTCGGGCTGGTGGCGGGCTCCGCGGTGGTCCGCAGCGAGTACGACATCCCCTTCGAGCAGTTCTACCGGTCGGTGGTGGAGACCGCCGGGCTGCGCGACTTCACCTCGGGCGTGGCGAAGAGCGCGGTCTTCGGGTTCATCATCTCCATCGTGGGTTGCTACAAGGGCTTCTCGGTGCAGGGCGGGACCGAGGGCGTGGGGTTGGCCACGACGCAGACGGTGGCCATCGCGTCGGTGGCGGTCTGCCTCTCCGACTTCTTCCTCACCAAGCTGTTCCTCTCGTTCTGATGGCCAAGCGCGTCCAGAGCCGCGAGTACAAGCGCCCGGAGCACGGGGCAGAGCAGATCCGCTTCGAGGGGTTGTTCAAGGCGTTCGGCCCCAAGAAGATCTACGAAGGCCTGTCGCTGGCGGTGCACGAGGGGGAGACGCTGACGGTCATCGGCGGCTCCGGCTCCGGAAAGAGCGTGCTGCTCAAGTGCCTCATCGGCCTGTTGCAGCCGGACGCCGGGCGGATCTACTTCGAAGGGCAGGACCTGACGGATCTCGACGAGCCGGACTTTCTCCCGGTGCGCAGCAAGGTGGCGATGGTGTTCCAAGGCGCAGCGCTGTTCGACTCGCTGTCGGTGGGGGACAACATTGCCTACCCGCTGCGGGAGCACTTCAAGGACCTGAGCGACGCGCAGATCAAGGAGCGCGTGGCGCACAAGCTGGAGCTGGTGAACCTGCCCGGCATCGAGGACATGCGGCCGTCGGATCTCTCCGGCGGCATGCGCAAGCGCGTGGGTTTGGCCCGGGCGATCGCCACGGATCCAGAGGTCATCCTCTGGGACGAGCCGACGACTGGTCTGGATCCCATCAGCACGCGCATCATCGACGAGCTGATCAACTCCATGAAGGCGAAGCTGGGCTGCACCTCCATCGTGGTGACGCATGACATGCAGAGCGCGTTCGAGGTGTCGGACCGGATCGCCATGCTGGCCAACCGGCGGATCGTCCAGGTGGGCTCCGTGGAAGAGATGCGCAGCTCCAGCCAGCCGGAGGTCCGGGCGTTCTTTGACGCGCGGGACCCTCGCGCCAGAAGGGAGGCCTAGATGAGCGGCGAGCAGCAACCGATGAGCCGGGCGGCGCGGGAGAAGCGCTTCGTGGTGAGGGCCGGCCTCTTCGTGGCCGGTGGTTTCGTCATCGCCGGGATTGTCATCTTCCTCATCGGCAAGGAGCGCCGGCTGTTCGACCGGCAGATGCGCTACCACGCCGCGTTCGAGAACGTGGATGGCCTGAAGCTGGACGCGCCGGTGTGGCTGGGCGGCCTGGAGGTGGGGCGGATCAGCTCCATCACCTTCTCGCCGGATCTCGGCGACAAGCGCATCCAGGTGGAGCTGGAGGTCTCCGCGAAGTTCTCCGACCGCGTGCGCAAGGACTCCATCGCCCGCATCTCCAGCCGGGGCGTGCTGGGAGACAAGGCGGTGGACATCTCGCTGGGCTCGCCGGAGGCCGCGAAGGTGAACCACGACGGCGAGCTGGAGACCGGGTCTTCCGGAGACATCAGCTCGCTGCTCAAGGCGGGCGGAGAGATTGTCGACAACGCGGTGGCCATCACGCGAGATCTCCGGGGCGCGGTGTCCGCCTACACGGACCCTGAGATGCGAAAGGACGTCTCCGGGTTGGTAAAGAGCGCCCGGCAGATTCTGGGCGCGGTGGAGACGGGCGACGGCGCGCTGCACGCGCTCATTTACGACGCCAAGACGAACCAGGAGCTCAAGGCGCTGGTCGCCGGGGCCGCCTCCAGTGCGGTGCGGCTGGACCGCGCCATCGCATCCGTCGAGGGCATGCTGCAGGAGGTGCGGACGGGCGAGGGCGCGGCGCACGCGCTCATCTACGACAAGAAGATTGCCAAGGCCTTCAGCGACCTGGGCGACGCGGCGACCGAGGTGTCCACGCTCGTCACCGACGCCAAGAAGAGCAAGAACGGGGCGGTTTACCAGCTGGTCTACGGCGACTCGAAGGGGATGCTGTCCGACCTCAGCGTGGCGGCCGCGGACGTGAAGGCCATCGTCGGCAGCATCCGCGCGGGAGAGGGGACGCTGGGCGGGCTCGTTCGGGATCCCACGGTCTACGAGGACCTGCGGACCATTCTGGGGAACGTGAAACGCAACCGCATTCTCCGCGAGCTGGTCCGGTACTCCATCTCCAACGGAGATGAGGTAGAGAGCGTGGGCAAGCCGCCCGAACCGCCGAAGAAACCGTGACCGACTCCTCGCCAGCCCCGCAGGTCTCCGCCGTCCGGGCCACGGGCTTCGGGCTGCGCGCGGTGTGGGGTTCCCGGGGACCGACGCTGGCGCTGATCGCCGCGTTCGCCGCCGAGGGCCTGGTGGACGTGGGCGTGGGGTTCGCCGTCTTCGCCCTCTTCGTCCGCGGGGGTACCGTGGGTGGCGCGGCGCTGGGCGGCCTCTTCGTTCTCTGGGTGCTGGCGCGAACGCTGCGCTTCCTCGCGGCGGGCGGGCTGCTGTCCCGGCTCCAGTCCCCTCCGGTCGGCTTCCTCGCGGTCGCGTCGCGGGCGCTCATCGCGCTCGGGGGAACCCTGTTGGTGGACGCCTTCGTCACCGCCTGGAAGTGGGCTGCGCTGACCGCCACGGGGTGGGCGTTCCTGGCGGCCCTGGCGGCGCAGGAGGGCGGGGGCCGCGCGGCCTTCGCGCTGGCGCTCTGTCTGGTGCTATTGCTCTGGCTGGCGCTCTTCGTCCGGATGTGGGTGGAGGCGGCCCTGGTCGCCTCGGTGATGCGGGATGAGCCGTTCGCTACATCGCTCGCGCGGGCGGCACTGGCGCTGGCGCAGCGGCCGGCCCCCTATCTGGGCATCCTGCTGTTGACCGGAATTGTCGGAGGGGTGGGAGAGGTGGCCCTCGCCGGCATCCTCCAGCTCTTCACCGCCGGGGACCTGCCGCCTGACGCGCTGCTCCCATGGGTCTTCGCTTCACGCGCCGCAGCGGCCATCCTCGTGGCGTGGCCGCTGGCCTTCGCGTGGGGCACCCGGGTGGCGGCCTTCGCCGCGCTGGACCTGGATTCCCGGGGGCAGCTGCCCGCGCCGCCGCCGCCCAAGGCCGCGCCAGTGCCCAAGGCCATCCCGGTCGCGGAGCTTTTGCCTCCAGACCCGGTCTGAGCGGCTCCTACGGCGATCTGCAGCGTTCCCTGGGCCATCCGGTGCTAGCTTCACGCGCGCGACGCGTTGGTTTCGTCGCTCAACCGTTCACGGGAGGGAGATCACCATGGCGAAGAAGACGGCGGAGCCGCTTGTCATCGCGAGCAAGGCGAAGGCGGTGCTGAAGAAGGCCGGCTGCAACACGGCGGGCGACGCGTTCGATTCGTTGAACGAGTACGTGTACTGGCTCCTCGAGTCGGCGGCGAAGCGCGCAAAGGCGAACGGCCGCAAGACGGTTCGCGGCCACGACTTCATGACCTGATGTGACGGTCGTTCCGTAAGGGCCGTGGGCCGCTCGCCTGGGCGGCTCACGCGCTTCACACTTCTTCACGCCCCTCCAACGCTGCCACCGCGGGAGGGATCTAATGTGCCGTCCAACCGGAGGCACCCACGTGAAGGAAGCCACCCGTAGCGCCCGTTCCCTCGAAGATCCCACCGTCGCCCGCGCGTTGTGCCGGCTGCACCGCGCCGCCCGAGACGACCGCTGGCGCTTCGCGCTCAAGGCGCCCGCCATCGGCGCGGCGCTCCTGCGCGGCAGCTTCCCTGGCCCCGACGTCTTCAAGGACTTCTACCTGCCCGTCACCGCGGAGCAGGGCCGCTTCCTCTACCTGACCGCGCGCGCCATCGGCGCCCGGCGCATTGTCGAGTTCGGCACCTCGTTCGGCATCTCCACGCTCTACCTGGCGGCGGCGGTGCGCGACAACGGCGGCGGCGAGGTGATTGGGACGGAGATAGAGCCCTCCAAGGCCGAGGTCGCCCGCCGGAACTTCGAGGAAGCGGGGCTGGCCGACGTGGTGAACCTCCGGGTGGGCGACGCGCGGGAGAGCCTGGCGGGCCTGCAAGGGCCGGTTGACCTGCTGCTCCTGGATGGCTGGAAGGACCTCTACCTGCCGCTCCTGTTGCAGCTCAAGCCCGCGTTGCGGCCGGGCGCAGTGGTGCTGGCGGACAACATCTTCACCTTCAAGAAGTCGCTCGCGCCGTTCGTCGAGTACATGCAGTCACCCCAGAACGGCTTCACCTCCACCACGCTGAAGCTCTCGGACGGGCTCGAGTACGCGGTGTACTCGCCCTGAAGGGTAACGGCCCGGCCGCCCTGCGGCGGGGCACACCCGGCGCAGGTGGTCAGCGTCGCCTCCCGTGCAGAAGGTCTGTCGCAGGAGGCAGTCCATGGGCGGCAGACGACGCGAGTGGTGGGTTCTTCTTTCAGGTGTGCTTCTGCTCGGCTGCGCAACGGCCGACTACCTGTTCCCCGCGCCGGGCGTGCCGACCGCGCCCGGCCGGCCTGACGTCGCCTCCGTGCAGGAGGACGGCGTGGTTCTGATGCTGGACGACGTCGGCTCCGGCGGGACGACGCTGCCGCCGGGCGTGAAGGCGGTGCACGTCAGCGTGGTGAACCAGACGGACCAGCCGCTGCGGCTGCACGCGAAGGACTTCTCGCTGGACACGGCCGGCGGCGTGGCGACGCCGGCGCTGCCGCCGTACCAGGTGGCGCAGGTGGCCGGCCAGTACGCCTGGGCCATGGACTCCTACTGGCCGGGCTACTACGGCGCCTGGCCGGGGTACTCCTTCCGCAACTACCCCGGGTGGGGCGGCTGGGGCGGCCCTTGGGCCTACGGCTATTCGGACGCCTGGTCCATGCGGCAGGTGGCGGGGCGGGTGGTCGACAAGGCGCTGCCTGAAGGGGCGTTGGAGCCGGGCGGCCACGCAGAGGGGCTGGTGTACTTCCGGCAGCCGCCGCGAGAGGTGGGAGACCTGGCGCTGCGCCTGCGACTCACCGACGCGCAAGATCAGGAGCCGTTGGGCGAGGTGGAGGTGCCGCTGCGCCTTTTGAGCCGTAAGGAAGCGCGCGCCGTCCTCAAGGAAGGGTGGCAGGGTTAGCGCGCGGCCCGCACGTGCGCAGACACCTGCGCCGGACGCCCACGTCGAGGGGAGGCGACGCGCTGACTAGAGTTCTTCTGCTTGGCTGAACCGCGCGCCACCTTGCTGTTCGTTGACGACGAGCTGGACGTCCTGGAGCTGCTTTCCAAGATGTTCGAACGGCGCTTCAACGTGCTCACCGCGGGGAAGGCGGACGACGCGCTCTCCATTTTGCGCGGGCAGCACGTGGACCTGCTCATCACCGACCAGAAGATGCCGGAGATGACCGGCATCCAGCTGGTGGCGGCTGCGCGGGCGGAGGGCATTGACGTCCCGGCGGTCCTGCTGACTGCGTATACGGATCCGGAAGACCTCATCGCCGCCATCAACCAAGGCCAGGTGTACCGGTACATCACCAAGCCCTGGGACGTGAACGACCTGCTCATCACCGTGAAGAACGCGGTGGAGTACGGCCAGCTCCGCCGCGAGAAGGACCGCCTGCTCAAGCAGCTGGAGAAGCGGGTGGAAGCGCTGAGCGTGCTGTACGAGGTGAGCCAGCAGTCCGCTTCGGACGCGCCCACCTACGACGCCATCATCGACCGCGTGCTCACCGCGGTGGCCCGCGTGCTGCCCTACGAGTGCGGCGCGGCGCTGGTCACGCTCGACGAGGGGCGGAACGCGAGCCTCAAGCTGCGGTGCAACGGCGTGGGCGACAAGGGCCTGCTGTCGGTGAAGGAGGCGGTGCTCGCGGCGCACCGCAAGCAGACCGGACAGCTGTTGCCCGAGGACCGGGTCATCACCCGCGTCGGAGGCAGCGCCTCGCAGGAGGCCTCCGCGCCCAGCTTCTTCCCCAGCCAGCTCACCGTCCCGCTGGTGGCGCGCGGCATCCCGGTGGGCACGCTCTCACTGTTCGCCTCCCGCCCGAACGCGTACTCCTCCGAGGACGGCCAGCTGCTGGACATCCTCGCCAACCAGACCACCGAGGCCATCCAGAGCCTGCGCGCCTCTGAAGATCAGGCGCGGCGCCGCATCGAGCGGATGGTGGACTCGATGGCGGACGGCGTCCTGCTCACGGACGAGAAGAACGAGATTGTCGTCATCAACCAGGCGGCGAAGAAGCTGCTGCACCTGGGGGATGATCCGGCGCAGTCCACCGCCAAGCACCTCCAGGAGACGCTGGGCTTCTACCCGTTCGAGCTGGTGCGCGGCTGGGAGTACGGCGGATCTCAGGTCCTGCGCGAGGAGCTGCGGATCTTCGACCGCGCGGTCCACTCCACGGTGACGCCGGTCTCCGATGGGCGCGGCAGCCTCAAGGGCGTGGTGGTGGTGCTGCGGGACATCACGGAGCAGAAGCAGATTGAGGAGCGCAAGGAGGAGTTCGTCTCCATCATCAGCCACGAGCTGCGCACGCCGCTCACCTCCATCTCCGGCGCGCTCGACCTGGTGCTCAACTTCCTCGCGGGAGAGATCAACGAGAAGCAGCAGCGGTACCTGGCGATGGCCAAGGAGTCCACCGACAAGCTGAACGCGGTGGTGGATGACCTGTTGGATCTCTCCAAGTTCGCCAAGGGCAAGCTGCGGATGAGCTTCGAGTTCGTCCAGCTGGATGACCTGGTCCGGCGGTCGCTGGAGAAGTACGGGCCGGCGCTGCTGGAGAAGAAGATCCGCCTGGTCACCCAGCTGCCGGAGGGCGGGGTGCGGTCGCTGGTGGATCCCAACCGCCTCAACCAGGTGCTCCACAACCTGCTCACCAACGCGGTGAAGTTCACGCCTGAGGAAGGCGAGATCAAGCTGGAGCTGGGCGCCCCGCGGGCGCTGCCGGGCTACGTCTCCCTCTCGCTCTGGAACAGCGGCGAGGCCATCCCGGAGACGGAGCTGGAGCGGATCTTCGACAAGTTCGAGCAGGCGCGCAGCCCGCGCACGCGGACCGTCCGCGGGACCGGGCTGGGCCTGGCCATCTGCCGCAACATCGTGGAGGCGCACGGCGGGCGCATCTGGGCCGAGCCGACGACGGAGGGCGCGCGGTTCGCGCTGGTCATCCCGGTGGAGCCGCCGTCGGAGCTGCGGACCGAGGCCGGTGAGGACGCCGCCCCGCCGGTCAGCCGGCCGATGCTGCGCCGCGGGAAAGTCCTCATCGTGGAGTCGGATCTCCACGTCGCGCTCGCCGCCAAGGCGGCGCTGATGGTGAAGGACTTCGAGGTCATCCTGGCGCGCAGGGGCGACGAGGCGCTGGCCAAGGCGCGGCGGCTGCGGCCGGACCTGGTGGTGATTGACGCGCAGCTGCCAGACCTGGACGGGCTGCGGCTGCTGGAGATCTTCCGGAATGATCCGGAGACGCGGCACGCGCCGGTGCTGGTCACCTCGGTGGCCGACGAGCGCTCGCGCGCCTTTCGGATTGGCGCCAGCGCGTTCCTGCTCAAGCCCATCCAGGCGGAGGTCCTTGTCGGCACGCTGGACTCGCTGGCGAAGGGGCAGGTGGGCCGGCAGCAGGGCCGCGTCCTCATCGTCGACGACGACGCGAACATCTGCGCCATCTGCATGGAGGTCCTCTCCAACCAGGGCTTCGAGGTGATCACCGCGGGCTCGCTGGCGGAGGCGCGCACGGCGATGAGCGCGTCCCGGCCGGACGTCCTGCTGCTGGACCTGGCGCTGCCGGACGGCGACGGCTTCAGCTTCCTCGAGGAGCTCAAGGCGGAGCGCGCGTCCGCCCACCTGCCGGTCCTCTTCATCTCCGCCCGCGCAGAGACGTCCGCCAAGGTGCGGGCGCTCAAGCTGGGCGGGGACGACTACCTGACCAAGCCGTTCGACGCGATAGAGCTGGGCGCGCGGGTGGAGTCGGTGCTGCGGCGCAAGGAGCAGGAGCTGGGCTCCTCGCCGACGACGCAGCTGCCAGGGTCTGGCGCCATCGAGCGCGAGGTGCAGCGCCGGCTGCGCGCGAAGGAGCCGTTCGCCTTCTGCTACCTGGACCTCGACAACCTCAAGGCCTACAACGACTACTACGGCTTCGCGAAGGCGGACGGCGTGGTGCGGCAGACCGGAGACCTGCTCCGGGAGATCGTCGCGCAAGAAGGCACGCGGGGAGACTTCCTCGGGCACGTCGCGGGTGACGACTTCGTGTTCATCACGGACCCGTCCACGGCGGATCCCATCTGCCGCCGGGGGATCGAAGTCTTCGATCAGATCATCCCGCTCTACTACGACCGGCAGGACCGGGAGCGCGGCTACATCGAAGCAGAGGACCGCTTCGGCGAACGGCGGCGCTTCCCCATCATGAGCGTCTCCGTGGTGGCAGTGATGTGTGACGGCGTCCGGCCGGCCCAGTCGGAGCTGGCGAAGATCGCCGCGGAGCTGAAGAAGCGCGCGAAGGCGATTCAAGGATCGGTGTACCTGCGCAGCGACCGTGAGCTCGCCGCGCGACCCACCGGATGAGGCTCTACCAGCAGCTCGTCCTCTTCATGCTGGCCGCCACGGTGCTGCCGCTCGCGCTGCTCGGCTTCTACCTCCTGCGCTCCTCCGAGCAGGAGCTGGCCCGGCGGATAGGCTCCGAGCAGCGCGCGAAGGCGACCGCCGCGGCCACGGGCGCGGCCTCCGCGGTGCTGGAGTCGGTGGACGCGCTGGCGCGCGGAACTGACCCCATCGACTGGCCGGCGCTGAACGCCGAGGAGCGCAAGGGCGCCCTCTCTCTGGTCTACCAGCAGGCCGCCGGGGTGAGCGCGGTGGTGCTGGTGGACGCCGAGGGGATGCCGCTCTCGCCGGCGGTCTTCCGCAGCGAAGGGGACACGGGGTACTCCGAGGCGGAGCTGCCCGCGCTGCTCTCTGCCTTCTCGCTGGCGCAGCTGGCCGCGGGCGGGAAGGGACAGAGCGCGCTCAGCCCGGCCTTCGCGCGCCCGCCGCGTTCGGCGGCGTCGCTGGCCATCGCCGTCAAGCTGCAGGAGGGGGCGCAGTCTTCGTTCCTCCTGGCGGAGCTCTCGCTGGAGGGGCTGGCGGCGCGGCTGGCTGCGGCGAACCCGGATCCGCTGGAGCGGACGGAGCTGGTGGATGGGGGAGGGCGGGTGCTGGTGGGGACGGTGGCGGGCACGCCGCTGCGGATGCTGGACGCGCGGGTCTGGTCCGCGGCGACGGCGCAGCTGGGCGCGCAGGCGGCGGCCCACCTCCGGGTGGACGCGCAGCCGCCGCTCCTGGTGTCGCTGGCCCGGCTGCCGCATGCGCTCGGGCTCTACGCGGTGGTGTCGGTGGACGAGCACGTGGCGCTGGCGAGCATCCGGGCGCTGCGGCGCACGGTGTTGGGCTCCATCGCCGCGGCGCTGGGCGGCTTGTTGCTCATCGGCTTTGCGTTCACGCGCAGGTTGAACCGGCGCATCTCCGCGGCAGTGGCAGGGGCGGAGGCCTTCGGGCGCGGGGATCTCTCCCACCGGATCGCCGTGGACGGCGCGGACGAGCTGAGCGAGCTGGGAGAGACCTTCAACCGCATGGGCGCGGAGCTGGAGACCTCGCGAGGCCGGTTGGAGTTGTGGAACGAGGAGCTCAAGCAGCGGGTCGAGGAGGCCATCGCGGACTTGAAGGCGGCGCAGGGGCAGCTGCTGCAGACCCAGAAGCTCGCGGCCGTCGGGCAGCTGGGCGCTGGCGTGGCGCATGAGATCAACAACCCGCTGGCGGGGATTCTGGGCCACGCGCAGCTGCTGATGATGGAGCGTTCGTCGTCGGATCCGGACTTCGAGGCGCTCAAGAAGATTGAGCAGAGCGCCAAGCGCTGCAAGGAGATCACCCAGAACCTCCTGCGCTTCTCGCAGCAGCGGGAGAGCCCGGAGCTGCGGCCCACGGACCTGAACGCCATCGTGCGGGACGCCCTCTCGCTCAGCCAGAACCAGCTCAAAGGCGAGGGCGTGGAGCTGGTGCTGCAGCTGGCGCCGGGTCACGTGATGGTGCGCGGAGATCCCGGCCACCTCTCCCAGGTCGTCCTCGCGCTGGTCTCCAACGCGCGGACGGCGATGATCAACCGGGCGCAGAAAAGGCTGGTGGTCACCAGCCGCGAGCAGGGCGGCGAGGTGGCCCTCGAGGTGAAGGACACCGGCAAGGGCATCAAGCCGGAGGACCTGCCGCGCATCTTCGAGCCGTTCTTCACGACCAAGGACGTCTGGAGCAACGTGGGGCTCGGCCTCTCGGTCGCCTTCCGGGTGATGTCCGAGCACCAGGGACGGCTGGAGGTGGCCACCGAAGTGGGCGTCGGGTCGACCTTCACGGTCTGGCTCCCGAAGCTCTGAGCTTTGAGGTGAAGGTGGAGGTGGGCGTCGCGCCGGGAAGGGTTGACGCGTAACCTTCCCGCCAGCTGATGACTGCGCGCCGCCGCTCCTCGTGGATCTTTGCCGTCGCGGTGGGCGCCATCGTGCTGGCGCTGCCGGTGGCGTACTTCACCTGGCTGGACCGCCCGGTGTCGCCGGTGACTGCGCCGCCCGTGGCGCCCGCCGCGGCGGTTGCGCCGAAGAAGGTGGAGCTCTCGCTGGGCGACGTCAGCGGCGATGTGCAGATCCGCAGGCCCGGCGGCGAGTGGGCGAAGGCGAAGAGCGGTGAAGTGCTCGGTCAGGACGCCGCGGTGCGCACCGGCGAGGGTTCCTACGCGGTGCTGGTGGGCGGCACCGCGTACGACGTGAAGCTGGAGCCGGACACGCAGGTGTCGATTGAAGAGATCACCGACTCCATCTCCCGGCTGATGCTCGGCGGAGGCATGGCGACAGCGCGCGTCTCCGGCGCGGCGAAGCACGTCTTTGAGGTGCGCGCCGCCGGGAGCGACGCGCTGGCGCGCACGGGCGCGGGTGCGTTCTCCGTGAGCAGCAACGGGAAGGGCACCGTCGCTGTCGGCACGCGCGAGGGCGAAGTGGAGTTCCTCGGCGCCGGCAAGGTGGTCATCGTCCGCGCGGGCCAGCAGTCGGTGGTGCAGCCGGGGACCGGACCGTCGGATCCGGTGTCCATCCCGTCCAGTCTGCTGCTCAAGGTGAAGTGGCCGGCGACCGCCACGGTGACGACGCGGAAGCTGATCGTCGCGGGCGAGGCGGATCCCGGCAGCGTTGTCCGCGTAGGTGGGAGGCCCACGCCTGTGGACGAGCGGGGTCGCTTCAGCACCACCGTGGAGCTCGCCGAGGGGCGAAACGCCCTGACGGTGCAGGCGGTGGGGGTAGGGGGTGGGGCCGCGACAGATCGCAAAGAGATAGCCCGGGATACGCGCGGCCCTCCGGCGAAGCTGGATCCGAACCTCTGGGGTGAGACCCGGTAGCTTGAACGCTCACTGGCGCGGCCCCGATAATTTTGCGTCGAACCTGTAAAGGGCAATCCAGGGCGAAAGCCTTGGTGCGCAAACCCGCGGGGCCTGACGTACGGCTGGCCGTGGTTGCCGGGAGCACAAACGAATGAGCCGCAACTGGGTCGTGGCGCTGGGTCTCCTTCCCGCAATCGCACTCGGACAGGTCACATACGGTCCAGCGCTCACCGGGACGACCAGCGTGGTTAACAACGGCCCGGGGGATCAGACGGATCCCCACGTGAGCTGCGACAGCGTCGCGTACACCAGCGACGTCGCCGGCTCCTCGCAGATCCGCTACCACGACGTCCGGGTGAACACCGACAACGCGGTGCCCAACAACGGCGCGTTTGACTCGCTGTCGGACGTGAACGGGACGCGGATTGTCTTCACCCGCACCATTCCCGGGCAGAGCTCCATCTACCTCTTCGACACGGCGACGCCGGCCGTCTCGCCCGTGGAGCTGTCTCCGCTGCTGGGCTCCGAGCGCCGCGCGGCCGCGCTGGGCGGGAACACCGTCGCCTGGCAGGACTTCACCTTCGGCAGCACCATTCTGGACTCGGAGATCGTGGTCTACGACATCCCGTCGCACGCTGCGCTGCGGCTCACCACGGACGCGCTGCTGGACCGCACCCCGGCGGTCAGCCCGGACGGCAACGTCGTCGCCTTCGCGAAGTGCGACACCTCCGGCACCACCTGCGACATCTACACGTCCGTGAAGTCCGGCGGCGTCTTCTCCGCGCCGCAGCAGCTCACCGGCGCGCTGGGCGATGACACGCTGCCGGATACCAACGGCACTGTCGTGGTCTACGGCTCCTCGCGCGGCGGCGGGCAGGACATCTACTTCCAGCCGGTCAACGGCGGCACCGAAAGCCAGCTGGTCCTCCCGGGCGATGACGTGAACCCCAACGTCGCCGGGTCGCTGGTGGCCTTCGAGCACCTGGAGCCGGGCGCGCTCAACCGCGACCTGCTCCTCTACGACATGGCGACGCAGACCGCGTACCGCCTCACCAACACGCCCGCGCTGGACGAGACGCTGAACGACATCTCCGTCTGCGCGGACGGGCTGGTCCGCGTCGTGTACACGGTCCGCGAGGGCAGCGGCAGCGCGGCGAGCTTCAACGTCTACGCGTTCTCCTTCCGCATGGGGACCACGCCGCCGCCCGCGTGCACCAACGGCACGTGCGCCAGCCCGGGCACGCGCCCGCTCTTCGCCAGCTTCGAGGTCAGCACCGGCAACCGGATCCTCGACTTCGACGGCCGGACCTTCACCGGCGTGGCCGGGCCGGGCCTGCTCTGCATTGACAACGCGCAGGCCGCGCTGGGGCTGGTCAAGCTCAACAAGAAGTGGGAGGTCGCGGTCAGCTCCATCCACGGCCCGCAGCTCATCTCCCGGCAGGTGACCTACCAGGCGCAGAACTCGGTGAGCTCGCTCATCGTCGGCAAGCCGCACACCTCCTTCAAGATCCGCGCGTACGGTACGGATCCGGCCTGCGCCGCCAGCGCCCTGGGGACCACGCAGCAGGGCCTGGAGAGCTCCTCGGAAGAAGTCATCCGCGGCACGCCGGCCAGCGTGGTGGGCGGCAGCATTGATCTCACCGGGCTCCTCCCGGCGCCCGCGGCGGAGCAGGTGCCGGCGCTCGCGGCCTCCTCGTGCGCGTCGACCGGTGGAGATCCGCTGGCGCTGGGCCTGCTCGGCCTCCTGGGGATGTGGGCGGTCCGGAGTCAACGTCGCACCGCGCTTGCGCCGCGGCGGACGTTCTCTGGGCGGCGTTCGCGCCTCCAGTAGACTTGGCGCGCTTTTGAATGCGCGCCTGCTGCTCACAGCTCTCGTGTGTCTGGGGCCGGGCGCGGCGTTCGCGCAGCGGCTGACCTGGCTTGGGCCCTCCGGGAGCATCTCTCCCGATGGCTGCACGCTGGGGCTCTCGAAGGCGAACGCGGACGGCAGTCTGGCCGCACTCCAGCAGCCGACGTTCGGCGCCGTGGGTGGGGTCCTGCGCGCGGTGCCCTCACCGTCCAAGGTGGCGACCTTCGCGCTGATGCCCAACGCGGACGCGCGCGAGGTGAAGGTGTGGGCCGAGGAGGGTGGGGCGCGCGCAGAGCTGCGCCTGCCGGTGGGGCCGCCCGCGGCCCGGGTGGGGCTGACGCTGTCGCCTGCGGCGCCGGTGAAGGGGCGGGAGACGAACGCGGAGCTGGAGATCCGGCTGCTGCGCGGGGACGGCACCGCGGACGTGGACTCCGCGCCGCCGGTGTTGGTCGCCAACGTCGGCCGCTTCGAGCCGCCGACCCTCCTCTCGCCCGGCGTCTTCAAGGCGCGCTATCACCTGCCCAGCACGCGCTACCCCGAGGTGGCCGTGCTGGTGGCGTTCTCCGCCTGGCCGCATCCCCAATCCATCCACGGCGCGTTCGGGTCGCTGCGCGTTCCTCTGGCCAGCGCCATCGAGCTGCCTGGCCGCACGGAGCCCGGCGCGTCCATGACGCTGGAGATCGCCGGAAAGTCGTACCCGCCCACCCAGGCAGACGCGGAGGGGCGCTTCCGCGTTCCGGTGGTGGTGCCGCCGGGACACCGCTTCGGCAAGGGCACCGCGGTGGACCGCCACGGAAACAAGCGCACCTCGCCCATCGACCTGATGCTGCCGCCCACGGATCAGCTGGCCTGCGTGGCGAACCCCGCGCGGCTGCCGGCGGACGGCAGCTCCCGCGCGCGCGTGCTGTGCGCGCTGAGCGATCCCTATGGCAACAGCGCGCCGTCTGCCCGCGCCACGCTGCAGGCCGCGCGGGGGAAGGTGTCCGCGCCGCGCGCGGTGGGGGATGGGGTGCTGGAGTGGATCTACACGGTCCCCAAGGGGCAGACCGGGAGCGATGTGCTCACCGCAGCCTGGCGTGAGGCCGGTCCGCTCTCCCGGGACGAGCTGCGCGTGGAGAGCGTACAGGGCCCCGCGTCGAAGCTGGCGGCCCGGGTGAGCGATTTGCTGGTTCACGCTGGCGCATCCGTGGACGTTTCGGCGTCGGTGCTGGACGCGGCGGACGCGCCGCGGGCCGGCGCTTCGGTGGAGGCAGTGGCCAGCGCCGGGACGTTGTTGGAGGCCAGCGCCGTCGCAGGCGCCACGGAGCGGCGCTTTCGCTATCAGCCGCCGGCTGACGCGCAGTTCGGTTCGGCGAAATTGTCGCTGCGCGCGTTCGGTCCGGCCGGGAGTGAGCCGGCGCGGCTCCACGCGTGGATGGAGGGTGGGGCGCTCCACGCGGCGGTGACGGACCTCGCCGGTTTGCCCGTGCCAAAGCAGCCGCTCCTCGCGGGCGAACAGGCGCTGCAGACCGGCGCGGATGGGACGGTCGTCATAGGGCCCGTACGGCCTGGTACCGTCGAGCTGCGGCACGCGCGGTGGAATGGGCTGCGGCTCTCTGTCCACGTGCTGCCGGACCTGTCGGCGTTTCCGCCCAGCTCGCCGGTTCGCGGGCCGTCCGCGGAGCTGGAAGTCCGGCTCGCGCCGGCAGCGCCCGTCAACGTTCGCGCGGAGGTGCGCGGGAGAGAGGTGACGTTCTGGGCGGAGGATGAGCGCGGTCAGGAGCTCGCGGGCCGGGCGCTCTCCCTTGCCGCCAGCGCGGGGGAGGTCTCCGGTCCCCGGGTGAATGGCGCGCGGCAGACGGTGACGTTGAGCGGTGCGGGACGGGCATCGGTGTCCATCGCGGATGCCCTGACGGGCGTCACCGCGCTCGTCGAGGTCGCTCCATGAGTCGCAGGAGGGGCAGGGTTCCGCCTGGCGCCCGTCCCCCCGATCGAGTCGAGGGAAGCGGCCCCCCCGTTTCAGTCGAGGGAAGCGGCCCCCCCGTTCGCGTCGAGCGTTGCGCCGTCAGGCGCATAGTCGAGACGTGGCACCGCATTGGAGGCTTGGCAGAAACCCGCTCTGCAATGCCCGGCGTGAAGGGGAGGCGTGCGACGTGCATAGGTAGTTGCTACGTCTCGACTATGCGCCTGACGGCGCAACGCTCGACGCGAACGGGGGGGGCCTCGCTCGAGGCGAACGGCTCGTCGCTCGCCTTCATGCTGGCGCTCCTCCTCCTGTCGTCCCCCGCTCTGGGGCAGGTGACCGAAGACCGGAGCGACCTCTTCGGAGCCATCATCGGCCGCGTCTGCGAGGACGTGAACGCAGACGGCGTCTGCAGCGCATCCGAGCCGGGCCTGAGCCGCGCGCGGGTGGAGCTGGAGACAGGGCAGTGGTGCGTGACGGACAGCGACGGGCGCTATCACCTGGCCGGCGTGACGGCGCGGCAGCTGGAGCCGACGTCGTCCCGCACCGGCCTGCGCTTCTCGCACGGGCGGCACCGCGTGAAAGTGGATCCACGCTCACTCCCTCCCGCGGCGCGGCTGGGAGAGCTCGCCGCGACGGTGGAGCTGCCCGCAGGCGGGATGACCGTCCGGGACTTCGCCCTGCGCCGATCTCTCGACTCCGCCTCCGCCGCACCGACCGCCACGGCGGACGCGCCTCCCTCGGCAACTCGTGAGGGCGCCTCACTGCGCTTCCACACGACGGGGCAGGTGCAGGCCGGCGCGCAGGTCTGGGTGAACGGCACAGCAGCAAACGTGGACGCCCGCGGCCGCTACGGCGCCTGGGTGGAGGTGCGGCCCGGGCCGAACGCGCTCACTGTCCGCGTGCAATCTCCCGACGGAATGCTGCGCATCGCCTCGCAGCAGGTGGACGTGGTGGAGCGGAGCGGCGGTGCGCTCTTCATCCCGCGTCCCTTGACGGAGGTGGCTCGGGCGCAGCTTCCCGCGGGCGCGAGCGACGAGCCCGTGGACTCCGGGAAGACGCACCTCAAGCTCTGGGCGCCCGCGGGCACGCGGATCCGCCTGGGGGATGCGGAGGTCACCGTGGGTCCCTCTGGCGGCGTCACGGTGCCGGTGGACCTGCGCCCGGGTACGAATGCGCTCGCGTTGCGCTTGACCGTCCCGGGACAGCCGGAGACGTCGCAGTCACTGGAGCTGCTCGCCCGCTCACGGCCGCTGGCGTCCGCGCTGCTGGATGTGGAGCTGGGCCTCTCGCTGCGCGGGGAGGGCCTCTCCTTCGCGGGCCGCGGCGCCGGGAAGGGCGAAGCGCAGCTCGGCGGGTGGACCGTGGCGGGCGCAGTGGATCTTCAGGATCAGGACCTGGCGGCCGGCAGCGCGCGGGCGTTGCTTGCGCCGCGGGCGCCGGAGCGGTTGGAGCGCTGGCTGGACACGGACGAGGTGCCCAGCGCCTGGGCGGACGAGGCTACCGGCGGCGCGCCCTCCTCCGCTGAGGGCCGGCTGCGGCTGTCGGCGACACATGAGCGCTTCGGCGAGGTGGGCTTCGGCACCCAAACCGTGGGGCGGATGGACGTCGACGTCGGCCGGTTCCGGCGTTCCCTCTTCGGCGCGTACGTGGACCTCCACACGCCGCTGGACGCGCCCGCCTCCGCGCGGCTGAAGGGCTTCTACGCGCCGACAGGTGGAGATCCCACGCGGGGCCTGGCGCTGGTGCCGGCGCACGACGAGCTGCTCGCCACCGGAGGCAGCCTCTTCTTCCTCGGGCACGGCGCCATCGCCTCCGGTACGGAGTCCCTGCGCCGCGTGCTGCGCGACGGCCTCACCGGGCTGCCCCTGGAGGAGCAGCTGTTGCTCCGCGGGCGCGACTACGAGATCGACTACCGCTCCGGCCATGTCGTCCTGGCGCAGCCGTCGTCCATCGCCGCGTCTGAGGGGTTCTTCCGCAGCGACGGGCCCTCCGGGCAGGTGGAGGAGGTGCTCGTCGCAGACTACGAGCGGCTCACGTCCGGAGACGCGGCGCGCTCCTCCGCCGGCGCGGAACTGGCCGGGACCTGGGGACCGGCAACGCTGGGCGCGGCGGTGGTCCGTCAAGAGAATCCGGCCGGTGCGGCGTACCAGCTGCTGCGCGCGCACGGGCGGCTCGCGCTGCTCGGCTACTCACTGCGCGCGGAGCTGGCCCAGAGCCGCGGCCAGGCGGTGGCGCCGGAGGACGTGGGCCTCTCGGAGGACGGCGGGCTGGCCTTCCTGCGCCCGGGCCTCACCGCGGCTTCCTCCTTCGAGCCCGCCAACGCGCTGACCTTGCGGCTGACCGGTCCCGGCCTCTGGGAGCGGGGCGGGGTGGACGTCGCGTTCCGCCGCCGGACGCCGGGCTACTCGGACTCCACGCACCACGACGGGCTGGGGCTGCGCCAGCTCTCGGTGCGCGCGCGCCAGGCGGTGGGTGGGTTCTCCTTCGGGCTCATGGTGGATGACCGGACTTCGGCGGATCCCCGCGCGCCCTTCTCTGACCTCGCGGTGAGCGCGCGAGTGGCGGGCGGCTGGGCGGCGTTCAGCGCGCGGACCTTCGACGTGCGGCTGGAGGCGAAGGACAGCGCGCTCACCGCCGCGCCCGACCTGTCGACCGCGCCGCTCTCCGGTGCGAGGACCTCCGTCGCGCTCTCCGGCCGCTACCAGCTGCTGGCGCCGCTGTGGCTCACTGCCGGGCACAAGCAGGTGCTCTCTGTGCGCGGCGAGGGGCTGGGCGCGGTGGATGATTCGCTCTCCACGGTGGGCGTGGAGTGGGCGCTGGACCCCAGGAGCCGAGCCGGTCTGCGCGCGGGCTACGGCCCGTCGCTCGGGCTGGTGGTGCTGGGCGACGTGCAGGCCCAGCGCGGCGCGGACACCTGGTACGGCAGCTACACGGCGGACGTGGAGGGGACGGACCTCTCGACCTCCGGCTTGGCGGCGGGCGGACCGCGGGCGGTGACTGGCGCGCGGACGCAGGCGGGCGATGGCACCTCGGTGTTCGTGGAGGACGTGGGGACCCGCGAGGCGCAGGGCCTCCGCCTGTCGAGGGCCGTCGGCGTCACGCAGGCGCTCGCCTCCAGCCTTCAGCTCGCGGCGCGGTATGAGCGCGGCGCCCGCCATCCTCTGGACGCGGCGCCGGCGCTCGCGGTGGATGCGGGCAGCGTGTCCCTCTCCGCGGTGCACGAGCGCGTCCGCGGACAGCTGCGCGCGGAGCTCCGGCACGAACGGGGACAGGCGCTGCTCTGGCCCTCGCGCGAGGTGGACAGGACCGTCCGGCTGCTCACGCTGGCCGTGGACTCCGAGCCGGCTGCGGCGCTGGGCCTCTCAGGCCGCGTGCACTACGCAGACGCCACCGAGGCCGGCGTGACTGCCGCGCGCCTGCTCGAGGGCCACCTCTCCGCCACCTGGCGCTTCGGCCCGGGCGCGGTGGTCCTGCACTACGCAGTGGTGCGCGAGCTGCCGCCGCCTTCGCGCGGGTCGCCCGCCGAGCGCACCGTGCACCGCGTTTCGCTGCTGCCCGCTGTCGCGCTCGGCGACCGGTTCTCGCTCTCCGCCGGCGCGCACGTGGCGTACGCGGTGGAGGAGGGCTCGTCCGTGGTCGCCGCGTCGGGCTCGTTGCGGCCGGCGGTGCGGGTGGTGGCAGGTCTGGAAGTGGCCGCCGAGGTCGCAGCGCGAACGTGGACGGCGGATGGCGCAGAATGGCACGCGCTGCGTGCGGAGCTGGGCTACCGGTTCGCGGACGCATTGCGCGTGGCGGCGGGCTACACACTGGCGGGCTTCTCCGGGCTGGGGCTGCTCGACGGCCAGGCATCCGCGCAGGACCGGCTCTACCTGCGCGCGGAGGTGGCGTACTGATGCGCACGGGCATCCTCCTCGCGTTGAGCGTCGTCGCGTCCACCGCGCTTGCGGACTGGCAGACGCTCACGCTCCCGGGCATCCCGCAGCACGTCTCCGTGAAGGGGCCGGACCACTTCGCGGTGACGACGGACCAGGGCGTGTATGAGCTCGTCGATGGAGGCGTGGCGCGGCCGCTGACGTTCGCGGGCCTGGTCGCCGGCTTCGTGGATGGGAGCGGTTGTCTCGGCGGCGGGACCTCCAGCGGGATTCTCACCGCGCTGGATGGGGGCGCCGGCACCTGCGCGTATGGGTACAGCCTGTTCCAGTCCGCGCCCGGCGTGTCGCTGGGCGGCTTGAGCTACACGTCCGCAGGGACGGCGTATGCCACGGGCGTTTCCGGCGTGGCGCCGGAGCTTCGCTACAACGGCATCGCCGGGACGCCGACGCAGGCGCAGTGGGTGAAGTTCCTGCCAGGCACGCTCACGCCCGCGGGCAAGGTCTCCGCGCTCCGGGTGGGCGCGACCGACTACGCCCTGTTCAGCGGCACGCTCACCGGTGTCCCGGGCATGCTCCTGGCGACCGGCTCCTCCGCCGTCGCCCAGTACCGGCTCGACGCGGGCGTGAGCGAGGTGCAGCTGTTCGAACCCGTGGCGGGCGGCGTCCAGGCGCTGGTGGCGCCGCCGACGGGCGGGCTTCAAGTCGTGAGCCTCGACGCCGGCATCAACCCTCCCGTGGCGTGGGCGACGCTGCCGGGGCCCGCGGCGCTGCGCACCGTGGCGTTCGGCCTGACGCCGGGCACCGGGGAAGTGTTCGGCATGGCGGTGCAGGGGACGGGGACGTTGATTGGCGCGGTGCCGGAGACGGATCCCACCCGGCTGGGACGTTCGTGGGTGGCCCTGACGCAGAGCCCGCCCGGGATGTCGTCGCTCGCGCAGGTGCGCTGCTCCGGTGCCCGCACCTGCCTGGCCATCTCCGACAGCGCCACCGCGCCGAACGTGGCCATCTTCCGCAACCTCGCCACGCCCTCCACGCCTGCTTCCTCCTCGTTGACCGTCGACGAAGGGCAGAGCCTGTCGGCCAGCGTGACGACCACGGACCCGGATGGAGACGCGGTCCTCACGCGCTGGGACACATCCTCCAACCCGCCGTTCACGCTCACGCCCCAGGCGGACGGCAAGAGCGCGCTCATCGCCGCGGACCGGGGGCGCCTGGCCTATTGCGGGCCCGCTCAGGTCGCCTATCCCATCCCGGTCACCGCGACCGATGGCCTGCCTGCGCACAGCTCCGACGCGGGCACGGTGACGGTGACGGTCCGCCATGTGATTCCCCCGGACCCGCCGGGGGTGAGCCCGACGGACCTCTCCGCGCCGGCAGGCGGCCCGCCAGCGTCCGCCACCGCCACGCCCGGCGCCGCGGGCTGCACGCCGACCAGCTACTCCGCCATGGTGGAGGCGGGCGGGGTGGCGGGCGTGACGGTGCAGGCCTCCAACCCGTTCAACATCTCGCTGCCGGTCACGCACTGCAGCCTGGATGGCGGGACCACCCGCATTCGCATCCACGCGCTGGACTCGGCCGGCGCGTCCGACGCGGGCGTGGTGACGGTTCACGTCGTGCCCTGGGGAACGCCGGATGCGCCGTTCGCGGACGGCGGTGGGTTCACACAGCTCGCGGGCACGCAGGCGAGCTATCCGCGCCAGGCCACGCACACCTGCGCGCTCGCGCCGGGCTTTCCCGGCGTGGTGACCACCTGGTGGCTGGACGCAGGTTTGCCCGCGGGCCTCGACGTGACGGTGAACGGCGTCTCGCTCACCGCCGGTCCGGGACAGGCGACGGCGGCGCAGGTGGTCTCCACGGACAGCTGCACCGGCGGCGTGGTGCGGTTCGCCGCGGACAACGCGACCGGTGGCGCACGCAGCGCTGCGTCGGTCGTGACGGTGACGGTGCAGCCGAACCCGCGGCCGCTCGAGGACGCCGGCTTCACGGTGGACGCCGGGTTCGAGCCCGGCGGCAGCATCACCGGCGTCACGGACGTGCCGGGGCTGGACTGCGTGGCCAGCCGAGACCTGGGCGTGGACCTCGCTGTGGAGCGGGGTGGGAACGCGCTGGCGACGCTCGGCGGGCAACCGTTGGGCGCCTTCGCGTTGCCGGGCGTGCCGCTGGACTGCAGCGGCGACACGGTGGACGTCGTGGCGCGGCTCACCGCCGACGGCGGGAGCACCTCCCGCACCGCGCGAGTGACCGTGCAGACGCCTGTCCAGGCCGCGGGGGTGGGGGAGCTCACCGGCGGGCCGCTCGTCGCCGCTTGCAACGCGGGCGCGACCGGCGTGGTGGGGGTCTCCCCGGGGCCTCTTCAGTGCGCGAGCGCCGCCTTCGACCTCACGCCGACCTCGGACGCGGGAGTGGAGGTGCGTGTGCAGCGCCTCGATGGTGGGAGCTTCAGCGTTTCCACCGTGGCAACGGGGCTCTCCGACTTGCTCGGTCACCGGGCAGTCTTCCTCGCCAGCGCCGATGGAGGGCCGGGCAACTTCGCCATGCGCGAGGTGTCACTCGGCTTCACCGCCGAGCCTTTCGTTCAGCTGCGTCATCTCCCGCAGCTTCCGCAGGTCCGCACACCGGAAGCGCTGACGGTCACGGTTGAGCTGACAAACTTGTCAGCCTGCGAGGTGGAGCAGGTCACGTTGAGAGAGCGGGTGTCTGGTCAGCGTTGGGTGGAGGGCTCCGCGCGATTGGACGGACGCGCGGTGGAGGCGCGCGAGTCCTCGGGTGTACTGGAGACGTCTGGGATTGCACTGCCCGCCGGCGCCGTCGTCCGATTCTCCTACTCCACGCGTGTGACACCCTTCGCCGCCCCGGTCTGGGAGGGCGCGGCGTTCATCGACGGGATTCAGATCTCTCACCCGGAGCCGGCCGTCGCCGGTGTCTCTGGATGCGGATGTGGGACGGCGGGCGCGTCGCCGTTCGCGATGTTTGTGCTTGCGTTGCCGCTAATCTTGGATGGCTTAAGGCGACGCAAGATTAAAATCGGCTGAAACATGTATTCGTGATACACGACGAGGTGCTCCCTTCCGCGCCGAAAGGAAGCCCGGATGCTCGATCCTCGCCGTCGGGTTTGGATTCCTCTGCTGTGCGCTGCGCTGGCCGCGTGTGGTGATCCCGCCACGAGGATTGAGGTGCCTCCACCGGATCCCTCTGTGGGGGTGCAGTGCCACGAGGACAAGGACTGCGCGGTGGGCGAGCGCTGCGTTCAGGACCGCTGCCTTCACGGCGACGCGGTGGTGGACGCCGGCCCGGTGCCTTGCTCGGACGACTCGCAGTGTCCGAAGGCGCAGGAGTGCCTGAAGAGCAAGGGCGAGTGCGTCCCGCAGAAGCCGTCGGAGATGACGCCGCCGGACGGCGGGATGCTGGCGCAGTGCCTAGAGGGCGAGGTCGTCACCTGCGGCTCCAGCAAGCTCGGCGAGTGCAAGCTGGGCCTCGCGCGCTGCGTGAGCCGCGAGGGCCGCTGGACGTTCGGCCCGTGCGAGGGGAACGTCGACGCCACGCCGGAGCTCTGCGATGGCAAGGACAATGACTGCGACGGCCTGACCGACGAGGAGCTCCCGGGGAGCACCTGCGGCGTGGGCGCCTGCGCGCGGACGCAACCCACCTGTCAGAACGGTCAGCCCGCCACGTGTCAGCCCGGCGCGCCCGTGCCCGAGGCATGCAACGGCCAGGATGACGACTGCGATGGCGACGTGGATGAGGGCCTGACTCCGCAGAGCTGTGGCGTGGGCGCGTGCGCGCGGACCACCGCCGCGTGCGTGCTCGGCGCGCCTGGGGTCTGCACGCCAGGCGCGGCCAGCCCGGAGCTTTGCAATGGCGTGGATGATGACTGCGACGGCGAGGCGGACGAGGGGCTGGGGCAGACCACCTGCGGCGTGGGCATCTGCCGCCGGACGATTGACGTCTGTGCGGGCGGCGCGCTGCAGACCTGCGCGCCGGGTCCGGCATCCGTCGAGGTCTGCAATGGGCTGGACGATGACTGCGATGGGTTCACGGACGAGGGACTGGCCGCGCTCTCCTGCGGCGTGGGCGCCTGCGCGCGGACCACTCCCGCCTGCGTGGGCGGCGCGCCCCAGATGTGCACGCCCGGGATGGCCACGGTCGAGCTCTGCGACGGCGTGGACAATGACTGCGACGGCGCCACGGACGAGGGGCTGGGGACGCTCTCCTGCGGCGTGGGTTCTTGCTCGAGGACGGTGCCGGCTTGTGCTTCTGGCGCGACGCAGACGTGCACGCCTGGGAACCCGGCGGTGGAGATTTGCAACGGCGCGGATGACGACTGCGATGGCCAGACGGACGAGGGTCTTGGGCCGGTGACGTGTGGTCAGGGCATTTGTCAGCGGACGGTGGCCAGCTGCGTGTCGGGCGTGCCGCAGGCCTGCGTGCCGGGCGTCGCCATTGCGGAGAAGTGCAATGGCGTGGACGATGACTGCGATGGCCAGACGGACGAGGGCTGCCAGTGCATCGATGACCAGGTGCGCGTCTGTTACACGGGCCCGTTTAGCACCGAGGGCGTGGGGCTGTGCCACCGCGGCAGCCAGACCTGCGTGCTGGGGCAGTGGGACGCCTGCGTGGGGCAGGTGACGCCAGTCGCGGAGGTCTGCGACGGCAAGGACAACGACTGCGACGGCGCGACGGATGAGGGGCTGGGGACGACGGCCTGCGGCGAAGGCGCCTGCGCGCGCACGGTGGCCAACTGCGCGGCCGGTGTGCCGCAGCTCTGTGTCCCCGGCACGCCCACCGCGGAGGTCTGCGACGGCGTGGACAATGACTGCGACGCGTCCACCGACGAGGGGTTGGGGACGAAGGCCTGCGGCGTGGGCGCGTGCGCCCGGATGGTCGCTGCGTGCGTGGCCGGTGCGCCGCAGACTTGCGTGCCTGGCGCGCCGTCCGCCGAGGTGTGTGACGGCGTGGACAACAATTGCGACGGCGCGACGGACGAGGGGCAGGGGACGAAGTCCTGCGGCGTGGGGGCGTGCGCGCGCACGGTGGCCGCCTGCATCGGCGGTGTGGTGCAGGGCTGCAAGGCGGGTCAGCCTACCGCCGAGGTTTGCGATGGCGTGGACAACAACTGCGACGGTGCGACGGACGAGGGCCTGGGCAACCTCTCCTGCGGCAAGGGCATCTGCGCTCGGACCGTGGCGGCCTGCGTCTCCGGGACGTCGCAGACGTGCTCGCCTGGGCCCGCTGCGACGGAGTCCTGCAATGAGCTGGATGACGACTGCGATGGCGTGGTGGACAACGCCACCTGTCCGCCCGGGGTGATGTGTCCGGGGAATCAGACCGTCAATCCGAATACGACGGTGCTCTTGAACACGGCGGTGAGCTCTCCGGTGGGGCGCGCGGTCACCTGCTCCTGGACGGTGCTGAACCGCCCGGTGACTTCGAGCGGCGCCTTCACCACGCCCACCAGCTGCACCAGCGCGAAGTACTTCGCGGATGTCGTGGGCGCCCATGAGCTGCGCTTCACGGTGACGGACTCGCTGGGGGTGGTGAGCACTTGTGATTCAGTGATTACCGTGAATCCAAAGGGCGACCTCTGGGTGGAGCTGACGTGGGACCAGAACAATGACCTGGATCTCCACCTGTTCCACCCGGCCGCGGGGAATACGCACGTCGGCGGGACGTGGCTGGTGGCGCCGTACGACTGCTACTTCCTCAATCAGACTCCCAGCTGGGACGTGTCGGGCACCGCGGATGATCCGTCGCTCGACCGCGACGACATCCCCGGGAAAGGCCCGGAGAACATCCGAATCAATACGCCCTCGACCGCGCACCTCTATTCTGTGGGTGTTCACATGTACAGCTACGTGGCCTCACCGAAGACCGTGAATGCCACCGTCCGTGTGTACTGCGGAGGCACGCTCAAGGTGTCCCGGAGCTTCGCGTTCAAGAAGAACCGGGACGCGTGGATCGTGGGGACGGTGAAGTTCAGCAGCCCGACGGTCTGCAGCTGGATTGATGACGGGTTCGTCTTCAGCCTTCCGTGAGAGGTTGGGCGGGTGAGTGGCCGCGGCGCTGGCTTCAGGTTGAAGGCAGCTGTCCTTGAGGGAGACGGGGCACGCGGATAGTCCCGGGCGGCTGCCGGCGGGCGCCCGCCGGCAGCTCGAACCGGAGCGCTCCGAACGGAGTCCGCTTCGGGTCCTGCTTCAGCACTCCCCAAGGTGAGTTGTGCTGCCTTCGTGGGTTCTCGGGAGCTGTCCCCTCCGGGCCCGCGCTCAAGGGATATCCGGTTCGAAGCGCCCGGATGGACCTGATACATGAAAGTGCGGACGAGTTGTCGTCAATGGTGCAATGTTGACGACAACTCGTCACACTTAATTGTGGTGCGGTCTGTTGTGCCTCAGAAGGCCTTCGCCGGGGACAGCTCGGGGGCATGTGACGGCGGAGACCGATCATCTCGGGGAGTCCAGCGACGGGTGGGAAGCAGCAGTCGGATCGAAGGGCGCGCCCGAGCTGCCGGCGGGCGCCCGCCGGCAGCCGCCCGGGACTATCCCGCCTGCCCCGACCTCCCCAGGGATTGCTGCCCTCGCTTAAGCGAAGGCGCTTCGGCATGACTCAACCATCGGCGTCCAACCACGGGAAGTAGATGGCGCGCTTGCGACGGAGCATCGCCGCGTGGTCGTCCTGCTTCTTGGTGTGAATCCGCGTGGCGGCCTTCCTCTGGCGCGCGAGAGCCTTCCGCTTCGGCTCCAACAGATCTCGTTGACCGAAGGTAAGGAAGGCTGGCCGACGTTCGCGCTCGGCTGCGCGGAGGCGCTGGTGAAAGACAGACATCAGGTCAGGGTCGGCAGCGAGTTTCTCGCGGTCAATTTTGCAGAGGGCAAGGAGACCAGGATGGAGCGCTCTTACCCAGTCTGCCCATCGAGGCCATTCTGCCAGGGACCGGCCTGCGGCACGGTAGAGATGGAACAGCGTCACTCGGAGGTGGTGTGTAGGGTTTTCGTCACCGTTGAAGACGTCATTGCGCATTTCATAGGCGACATCGTTCTTCAGAGCCCAGTCGAGGTAAGACTCCATAGCGTCGGTAGCGTGCTTGATTCGTCCCGAGAAATAGGCCGCAGGAATTTCCCAGTCACGAATGAAGTGCGGCAGTCGCCGCACGCGATGCTGCGGAGCTTTTGAAGCTAAATGCGGGTAGCCTTCACGAAGATGTTTGCGGACAAGCCTCCACGCCGCTTCGGGCCGACCCGTCTGGATCAGTGCCTCCAGCTCAAACTGGCGTGTCCAAGCGACATGACGGGGATGAATATTCTTGCCCCGCGCGTAGGCGCGCACCTGGCGAAGCATCCTGAGGGCGGCGTCGGCCTCGCCGCGCCACAGCACTTTTGAGATTGCCAACGAATAGAGCGCGTCCGCGACGCTGAGTTGCTCCGTGCGGAACAGGTTTGGCAGCGGATAGCTGGGAGGCATGTGGACGTGACCTCATATTCGACGCCGTTCATTCCGGAGGGATCCAAATGGTACCTGGCTGACCTGGTCGTTGCGATCTCGGTCGGCGACCGCAAGAAGGTGACCGTTCATGTCAACACGGTGCTCGTCCGAGCTGATTCGCCGACCGAGGCACATGAGAAGGCGCTAACCCTTGGTGGTCAGGAAGATCTTCGCTACGAGAACGCGAGGGG
Organism: Myxococcaceae bacterium; assembly: GCA_044230055.1. GTDB lineage: Bacteria > Myxococcota > Myxococcia > Myxococcales > Myxococcaceae > JBGART01. The sequence continues at coordinate 31,971 of JBGART010000073.1, forward strand.
CGAGAAGGTTCAGCTGCGATTCCTGGGCCTGCGCGATCTGAACGTCATCCACGACGAGTTGGAGCATGGATGCGAACTCACTTACAGCGAGAGGCTGGGGCAAACGATGTCGCAAGCAAAGGCTCTGGTTGCGCGACGGCGACGGCTTGGCGTTTTTGCGCCCCGCGTGCCCAGCCGCGCACCGGACTCCATGAGCGGTGACATACGTAGGACGTTCGAGGAAGCGATGCAGGAGCGCGCCCCCAAGTCGGGCCGTCGGCGTTCTAGACGGGGTGCCCCGGCTAGAAGCCGAAGCTGATCCGCCGCTGCTTCCCGTCGTCGCGCCGCTCCTCGAGGAGGCCGATGAGCTCGAGGCCGTGCAGGGACGCCAGGGCGTCCCGCTCCACGAGGTCCGTCAAAGCGAGGAGGTCTTCGACTGTCTTGGTGCCGTCCGCGTACGCCAGCAGCATTGCCTGCGGATCCGAGAGGGAGACTTCATGCAGTGCGTATGGAGGGTCCGCGCAGGGGAAGAGCTTGCGGCTGCGGCCCATCTTCTCGCGCAGTGTCAGAAGTGTCTCGCCTTTGGCTGCCCCCTCGAGGATGAGGTCCCCGGGGAAGACGGAGAGCTTCACCAGGTCCGGCCAGCGCGGTTGCTTCGACGCGAAGCTGTACTGGCCATCCTTCCAGGTGAAGGTGGACCAGATGATCTCCTTCACCTGCTCCTCCAGCAGAGAGCGCCGTTGTTCGGGGGTGATCAACCCCAGGCGAATCATCGCGTCGCCCGTGCGCAGGTTCTGCTCCTTCGCCAACTGCGCCACCTCTGCGACTGAGCCCTCCGGCAGGTATCCTTTGCCCGCGCAGAAGCGCGCGAAGCGCTCCTGGGCGAGGTTGGAGGCGGCGTAGATAGGCTTGCCGGCCTCGAAGAAGACCACCTTCTGCACCTGACCCTGGCGCAGCCGCAGCTCTCCCTGGTGCTTGGCCTGGTAGTAGGCGTTGAGCAAGCGCGGGACCGAGCTTGAGCGCAGGTCGCCCGCGGTGGCCGCGCTGGTCTGCCGCGCCGGCCGACCGGTTACCCGCGGCGCCTCCTCCCACGTTCGCTTGCGCTCCGCGAAGGGGATGACGCCGTCCTCCGCGCGGGTTGGGGCTTCCTCGGCCGAGCTCGCTTGCGCGCGATGCGACGCGGCGGCGCGCTCGCGGGCGGCGCGCGCCCGGGCTCGGACCGAAGACACTGCGGCTGGCTCGCGAGCTCCCGGTGGCGGCGAGGCAGGCACCGGGTCAACGAAGCCGGCGGCGCTCAGCGCATCTGCGGCGGATTGGTCGCCCCCGAAGCTGGGCAAGGAGGACTCCTCGTCGCTGTCGGATGCCCCGGGTTCCTTGAACGGCCAGACTTCGGTGCTCTCGGCCTCTGGCGCCGCAGGAGGGGCGGTCGGAGCGACGCCCGGCGACGTCGCGGCCTCCGCGCCCGGCGCTGGCCAACTGTCCGGGAGGTTGTCGGACGAGTCAGGCGTAGCCGCTTCACGCGTCGCGCCGGACGCGCCGACCGCAACGGAGGAGCCTGCAGCGGGTGATGCGCCGTCCACCGGCGCGGCTTGTTCGGGCGCCAGCGCCGCGGTTTGCGACTCGCCCGTGGTGTCGAGGGACGCGTCGCGGAGTGCGAAGGAAGCGGGTTCGCCAGTGGCACCTGGGTGCTCTGCAGGGGGCGCGCGTTCTGCGGCTGTGGCATCCGCGTCGTGCGCGAGCTCATCCGTTGCGACCGCCGCGGAATCGTGCGCGAGCTCTGCCGATTCTGAGTCCGCCGTGGAGCTCGCGAACCCCGCCGTCGCACCCCGCGCTGGGGCGTGAGCAAGCTCTCCCGCTGTGGAGTGTGCGAGCTCTCCGGTCGCGGCATCCTGCGCCGCGGAATGCGCGAGCTCATCCCTGTCGACCGCGCTGGCGTGCGCGAACTTTGCCGTTGTGTCGTGTGCCGCGGAGAGCGCGCTCGTCGAGGCGTGCGTTGCGGAGTGAGCGAGCTCATCCACCGTGCCGTGCGCCGCGGAGCGAGAGATCTCACTCGTCGACTCGTGCGCGGCGGAGTGAGCGAGCTCGTCCGCCATGCCGTGCGCTGAGGCGTGAGCGACGTGATCGGCCGTGCCGTGCGCTGCGGAGTGAGCGACCTGATCGGCCGCGTCGTGCGCTGAGGTGTGAGCGAGCTGGTCGACCGCGTCCTGCGCTACGGCGCGAGAGACCGGGTCGACCGCGTCTTGCGCTGAGGAGTGCGCGAGCTCATCCGCCGTGTCGTGCGCTCCGGAGTGCGCGAGCACATCCGCCGCGTCTTGCGCTGAGGAGTGCGCGAGCCCATCCGCCGTGTCGTGCGCTGCAGTGTGCGCGAGCTCATCCGCCGTGACGTGCGCTGCGGAGTGCGCGGGCTCATCCGCTGCTGCGGAGAGAGCGAGATCATCGGTTGCGCTGTGCGCCGGGGAGTGAGCGAGCCGAACCGCTGCATCGAGGACCGGGGCGCCATCCACCGTGCCGCGCGCCGACCCAGACGCTGCAACGTGCGCTGTCGAATAAGGCGCCGCATCCTGCGCTGCGGCATGTGGTGCGTGCCCAGGCTCCGCGGAGTCCGTGGACCCAGCCATACCCTGCGCCGCTGCACCGCGCGCTCCCGGCCGAGCAGGCTCAGCCGCATCAGCGTCCGCCGCACGCGCGAGCGGAAGCCCCGACGAGGCGTCGGGCAGGGCGCCCTCGGGGAGCACGAGCTCGGCGGAGACGAGCGGTATCTCACCCGTCACTTCCACCGGCGCGTCCGCGAGCGAGACCTCCGGCGCCGTGGGATGCGTTGCTGGCGCCGCGCTGGTCGCGCTCGCGACGGCGGAGGTGATCTCCGCCTGATCCAGCGCGATGGTCGGGGCGTCTGCAGGCAACACAGGTGCCCGAGCGCCAGGCAGCGGTGGGGGCACAACGGCGCGCCCAAGGTTCGGGACGCCGGGCGAAGTGGCTTCGTCCGCGTCCGGCGTGGGAGGGCTCTGCTTGCGCTCCAGCCTGGGGGGCGCGACGTCATCCGTCGCGAATGGAAGCGGGCTCGCGACGCCTGCGCGCTTGCGTTCAAGCTTCGGAGGCGCCGGCTCTGCTCTGGCGGAGGCAACGCCCGGGCTGTCGGCCCCGCGCTTGCGCTCCAGCCGCGGCGGCGCCACGGCGGGCTCGGGCGAGTCCTCGAGCTCCGAGATGGGCTCGGTCAGCAGGACGGTGACGTCGACGGGCGGGGCGCTCTCGTCGGGGATCTCCGCGAAGGGGTCCGCCTTTTGGAGCGCTGGCTTGAGGGCCACGGGCGGGGCAGGGGCCACCGGTGGCGCGGCCGGCGTGGAGACCTTGGTCACTGGCAGGTTCAGCGCGGCTGAGAGGACCTTGTCGAGATCTGCCTTTCCACTCGGCCTCGGCACCGCAGGGGAGCGGACGCCCTGCGGCGCGGGCTTGGCCTTGATGATGGGGACGTCCAGGAGCGCGCCGAGCGGTTCGTCGTCGTCGGGATCTTCCACCTCCTCGAGCGGCTCCAGCACCTCCAGGTCGTCGTGCTCATCGCGCTTGATGCCGAGGATGTCCTCGAGCGTGTCCAGGAGGTTCCGCAGGTCGAACGGCTTCTCGAAGTACGCCCGGACGCCGTAGAGCCGCTGGGCGTCCCGCTGGAAGCGCTCACCTTTGTAGACACCGCTCATCACCACCGAGGGGATGTTGCGCGTCTTGAGCTCGGCGAGGATCTCTCCGCCTCGCATGTCCGGCAGGAGGAGGTCCACGACGGCGATGTCGAAGGGCTGGGTAACGAGGGCGGCCAGCGCTGCTTGCCCGGTGTGGGCTTCCTTCGCCTGGTGACCGCGGCTTCGAGCGCTCGAGGCAATGAGCGACGCGAGCTCTGCACTGTCCTCGACGACGATCAAGCGCGCCATTTGCGAGCGCGAAGGAGCATAGCATCCGGCCATGCGCGTCCAGGGCTTTCACCACCTCGCAATCCAGGTACGCGATCTCGAGCGCACCGCCACTTTTTACCGGGAGGTGCTGGGGTTCCCGGAGCAGGTGCGGCACCGACGTCCGGATGGCTCCCTCCGGAGCATCTGGCTCGCGCTGCCCGATGGAGGCTTTCTGGCCCTGGAGCAGGTGAGCGGGCATCCGCCTGGCACCCCGTTTTCGCACGAGGTCCCCGGGCTCCACGTCCTCGCCTTCCGGATCGCCCGGGACGACCGGGCCGCGGTCCTGGGCGACTTGACCGCCCGTGGGATTCCCGTTGTCCACCAGTCTCGGTGGACAGTGTACGTCCAGGATCCCGAGGGAAATCGCATTGGCCTCTCGCATCATCCAGAGGACCCGCTGGACGTCAGGTAGTCGGAGCATTAGAAACGACCTCAGAGATGCGCCTCGGCGACGTCCTCCTGAACGAGAAGCTGGTCACGCAAGAGGCGATCGCCGAAGCGCTCGAGGCGCAGGTGGTCCACGGCGGGCGGCTCGGTACGAACCTCGTCGAGCTGGGTCTGCTCTCGGAGAAGGACCTCGCCCGGTGTCTGGGGAAGTGTTTCAATGTCGGTTTCGCGTCCGGAGAGATGAAACCGGACCCGAAGGCGCTCGCGGTGGTCCCGAAGGAGCTGTGCGACGAGAAGGACGTCCTGCCCATGCGGCTGGACGCCACCCGCCTCACGCTCGCGGTGCTGGACCCGACGGACCTCGCCACGCTGGACGCCGTCGCCTTCAAGACCGGCAAGCGCGTGGTGCCGGTGGTCATCCCCGAGTTCCGGATGAACCAGATGCTCCGGCGCTACTGCAAGGCGTTCCGCGACGTCCGGGCCATCGACCTCGCCCTCGCGCAGCCGCAGAAAGCGGTCGCCCAGCAGCAGGCCGCCGCGCCGGCGGCGACGGATCTCATGAGCGAGGAGGAGTTCCAGGCGCTCTACGCCAAAGCGCTGGCCGGCGCCGTGGCGGACGACGAAGAGTCGATTGAGGGCGTGGAGATTGTGGAGCCGGAGGCCCTCGCGCCGCCGCTCCCCGCGCCGACGTTTCCGGCCTCCCAGAGCCCCGCCGCGGCGGCGCCTCCCGCGGCCGGACCGCGCCCCATCCCGAAGTCAGCGCGCACGCTCAACGAGTCCGAGCTGACGGCCCTCCCGTTCCAGCAGGCGCAGGCGCGGCTGGCTACCTCAGAGGACCGCGAAGAGATCGCCTCCACCGTGCTGCGCTTCGCGCTCGGGAAGTGGTCGCGCGCGCTGGTGCTCTCGGTGCAGGGCAGCATGGTCACTGGCTGGCAAGGGGGCGGGGCCGGCGTGAAGATGGCGTCGGTCCGGCGCATCGCCGTCGCGCTGCGTGCGCAGGCCACGCTGAAGCTCGTTCGGGACACCCGCTCTCACTACATCGGCCCCATCCGCCGCGACGCCGGCATGGCCGTCTTCTACAAGCTGCTCGGCGGGGACTACCCCAGCACGGCCGTCCTCCTCCCGCTGCTGGTCCGCGGCAAAGTCGTCCACATCCTCTACGTGGACAACGGGCCCGGCCAGTACGCCACGCCGGACATCGGCGAGCTGCTCATCCTCGGGCAGAGCGTGGCGCGCTCGTACGAAGCGCTCGTCCGCCGCCGCGTCAGCCACTAGAGGCGGGTGCCCGCAACATCGCGGGGGCCACCCCCCCGTTCGCGTCGAGCGTTGCGCCGTCAGGCGCATAGTCGAGACGTCGGCAGTGCTTTCGAAACTCGGCTCATGGGCCGCTTCGCTCTGCTCGAAACAAACCGGCAAAGTGCAGTGCGTGGGTTTGCGCCACCTCTCGACTATGCGCCTGACGGCGCAACGCTCCTGACTAACTCGCAGCACGGAGGTTCAAGGGGTTGGGAAGCTGCACTGCCCGAGTGGGTACACGACAACCAGGCCGCAGGGCAGTGCAG
>JBGART010000016.1:0-161376 GCA_044230055.1 Myxococcaceae bacterium
AACCCCGAACCCCGTACCCCGTACCCCGCAGCCCGTACCCCGCAGCCCGTACCCGAACACTCCAGCCCACGCGAACGAGGCGACCTTCGCTCTCCCGCGCTGTCCATTCCACAGCAGCGCAAGCGGATCGCAATCCGCGGGTGACGCAGGCTGATCGCGCACGCCGTGTCCCTTGACGCCTGGCGCGACGCCTTTCTCCCTCGAAGAACGCCCCAAAACGAGCCATGTAGGCGCGTGTCGCGCAGCGGCAAACGTGTCACCAGCGGGCTTCACTTTGCCTGACTCGCGGCGGATTCACCGCTCGCCTTCGCTCAGTCAGCGCTTGCAACGCCGTGCTACTCGTTGTGCACGTGGTGTTCGCGACGGCAGTTGAAGAAGTGGCTTCGAGGAGGACGAATGATCTCCCGACGTGATGTGTTGCGCGGCCTTGGTGCATCAACCCTGGCTCTCCCGTTCGCGCGTCGCGCGTTCGCCGCAGGAGAGACCCCGCTGCGACTCATCCTCTGGCCGATGATGAACGGGTCGGTGTCCGAGGACTTCTTCCCCAAGAGCCTGGGCTCGATGAGCGTCATCACGGAGCCGCTGGCGCCGTTCGCGGACTCCCTCACCTTCATCCGCGGCCTCAACATCTCCGGTTCGCATGACCACTACGCGGTGCGCAGCATCTACTCCGGCGCGCCGGTCACCACGTACACCGAGGCAGACCCCCGCGTGCGTTCGCTGGATCAGGTCGTCGCCAACGCGCTGCTCGCCTCCCCCGGCGCCACCAAGCTCAAGTCCCTTCACCTGGGCGCCATCCCCGCCGACAACCTCAGCCTCTACAAGCGGCTGGGGCGCAGCACGCTCTTCTTCGACTCCAGCGGCGCGCTCGACTACGAGGCCAACCCCGTCACCGCCTTCGACCGCGTCTTCGGCGGGATGATTACCCCGTCCGGTCCGCCCATCGGCGCGGGCCTGGAGGCCGAGTTCGCGAACGCCGTGCTGGACCTGACGGACGCGGAGCTGGCGGACGTCGCGGCGAAGGTCCGCACCTCGCCCACCGAGGCCGGCAAGATTGAAATGCACCAGGAGGCGATGAAGAACCTCCGGGTAGACCCCACCGGCGAGCCCGTGCAGAACGACCGCTGCTCCATGGGCGCCATCGCCTCCGTGGAGAAGCTGCGGCCCTCCATCCAGGGCAGCGCCTCCGCGGCCTACCGCTACTCCCTCTTCTCCGACCTCTTCGACGCGCAGATTGACATCCTGGCCCGCGCGGTGACCTGCGGCCTCACCCGCGTGGCCACGCTGCAGGCGGCCTCCGCGGACGGCCCGCAAACCATCCCCATCGGCCCCGGCTACGCGCACCACCCCACCTCGCACGGCGGCGCGGCGACCTGGGCCCAGTGCCAGCGCTGGTACTCCGGAAAGCTGGCCCGGCTGCTCTCCGCGCTGAACGTCCCGGACCCGCTGGACGCGACGGGCAAGACGGTCCTCGACAACAGCCTGGTCCTCGTCATGGCCGAGTGCGTGCCCAACGGCCACGGCAGCAACAATGTCCCCTGCCTCATCGCCGGCAAGGCGGGCGGGCTCATCAAGAGCGGCGCAATGCTCAACGTGAACGGCGCCACCAACAAGATGCTGCTCAAGGCCGTGGCCTCCAAGGTCTTCAAGGTCGCGGACTCGGAGAGCCCGCACTTCGGCAACACGCACCTGACGGAGGTGCTCGCGTGAGGGGCGCGCTCCTGCTGGCGGCGGTGCTGGCGGCCGGGTGCACCGGGTACGTCGGAGAGCTCGGGCCGGAGAAGACACCCGGCGCTGCGGCGCCCACCTGCACCGCCGGCGCGCGCGACGTCGCCGGGCCGCGCCTCTTGCGGCGGCTGACCGGCGCGGAGCTGGACACCGGCATCCGGGCCGCCCTCGGCCTGAGCGAGAACGCGTGGTCAGGCGGGACGCTGCCACCGGACCCCAGCGCGGCGAATGGCTTCACCAACAATGCGGGCCGCGTGCTGGTGAACTCCACCGTGGCCGAGCGGCTGATGGAGACCGCCAAGGCTGTCGGCGGGCTGATGTCCATTGAACCCAACCTCTCCCGCGTGCTGCCCTGCGCGAGGACCGGCGACGAGGCTTGCGCCAAGACCTACCTGGACACCGTGGGCCGCAGGCTCTACCGCCGGCCGCTGACCGCCGCGGAGCAGCAGCGCTACCTGGAGCTCTACCCCCGCATCGTCTACCGCACCGACTTCGCGCAGTGGGTCCGCTGGGCCACCGTGGCGCTCATCCAGTCGCCCCACTCCATCTACCGGTCGGAGCTGGGCAACCCGAAGGGCGAGGTGCACCAGCTGACGCCGTACGAAATCGCCGCCTCGCTCGCGTACACGTACACCGGCGCGCCCCCGGAGGATTGGCTCCTGGACGTGGCGGCAGACCCGTCCGCGCTGCAGACCGCCGACCAGCGGCTGGAAGTCGCCCGCAAGCTGGCGCTGGACGCCAACGGCGCGCTGGCCCCTCGCGCGAAGAACGTGCTGCTCCAGTTCGAGCGCGAGTGGATGAACCTGTCGAAGATTGAAGTCCTCACCAAGAGCGCGGAGAAGTACCCGGCCTGGAACGACGGGGTCCGCGTGGCCATGCAGACGGAGGCCGAATCCTTCTTCCTGCACGCGGTGGTGAACGAGAAGGCCACCGTGCCGCAACTCTTGACCGCGCCCTACACGCTCATCGACGCCACGCTGGCGCGCTACTACGGCTACGGCCCCACCACCGCCGGCGCGCCGCAGCGCGTGGAGCGGCCGCCGCAGTATGGCGTGGGCCTGCTGGCCCAGGGCGCCATCCTGGTCACCCGCGCGGACACGGAGAACACCTCCCCCACGCTGCGCGGGCACTTCGTGCAGACGCACCTGCTCTGTGTGGACCCGCCGCCGCCGCCGCCGAACATCGCGCCGCTGCCGCCGCCCAGCGCTTCGAAGACCACGCGGGAGCGCTACGAAGTTGCCCACGCCGGCCGCGCCGAGTGCTCTGGCTGCCACAAGCTGATGGACCCCATCGGCTTCGCGATGGAGCACCTGGACGCCGACGGCCGCTACCGCGAGCGCGAGAACGGGCTGGAGCTGGACGACACCGGGGTCATCAACCTCAACGGCAAGGACGAGACGTTCAAGGGCCAGGCAGAGCTGGCGCAGCTGCTGGCCAAGCAGACGCGCACCTCGCAGTGCGTGGGTTCTTACATCGCCAGCTTCGCCTTCGGGGTGGACCACCACGACAGCGAGTGCCTCGTCTCCACGGGGACCGACGCGCTGGCCGCGGGCGGGAGCATCCTGGACTACTTCATCGGGATGGCCGGGGCGCCGCACTTCGCCCAGCGCGCGTCTCCGTGACTTAGGAAGGCGCAGGAGAAGACGAGATGGGCTTTGGCAAGACGGGCCTTCGGGCGGCGGTGGCGGTGCTCTCCCTGGCCGGCGCGGGCGCGCGGGCGGAGCAGATGGTGTTGTTCGACGTGACGTACACGCACACGTCCGCGAACAACGCCCACTTCGATATCCGGAACCTGAACCAGCCCTCCAACTGGACCTCGCCCATCAACTACAAGGACGGCGAGCTCCACTTCTACGTGGAGGTCTTCGACAAGCCGACCAACGCCACCACGGTGGTGGAGTCCTGCTTCATCTCCACCGGCTACGGCTGCGTCTCCGCGGCGCCGCGCTACACCACGCCCGGCACGTACACAATCCTGCGGAAGATGAACGTCCCTTCGCAGTGGTACCAGCACAGCCAGATTGACTGGACGAAGCCCATGAAGCTCATCCAGATCATCGTGAAGGACGTGAACAACGTGAACGGGGGCCGGCCCAGCACGGACTACCTCCCGTCGAAGCTGCGCTACGTGGCGACCATCGTCTCCCCCGGCTCCACCTACGTCCCGCCGGTGCCCACCGGCACCCCGCCGCCGGACGCCGGGACGCCGGACGCCGGCACGCCCGACGCCTCCACGCCCGTCACGGACGCGGGGACGCCAGACGCCTCCACGCCCGACGCGTCGACCGGCACAAAGCCGGAGCAGCTGGATGGCTCGGTGCCCACGACGACCAAGGAGCCGCTGGGGGAGATGGGCGGCTGCTCGACGGGAGGTGGCGGGGCGCCAGCGCTCTTCGCGCTCCTGCTCGGGGCCACCCTGCTGCGGCGCCGCCGGCAGCCTTAACGTTCACATCCAACGTTGCCCTTCGCCGGCGTTCAGCCGAACGGGCGGCTTGGGAGCTCGTCCGCCCGCGTCGACTTTCGCGAGGACGAGGTGCTTATCTTAGGCCGGCCCTGGCCGAGGGCGACCTATGGAACAGAGAGACGTCGTCATCATCGGTTCGGGCTACGGAGGCTCCATCCCCGCCATGCGGCTGGCGCGCGCGGGGATGAGCGTGCTGGTGCTGGAGCGGGGCGCGCGGAAGGCCACGTCCGACTTCCAGCAGTCGGACTCGCCCAAGTATCTGCAGACGGTGCTCGACTACTTCGTGTCGAGCGGGAACATCGGCTTCCGCACCGGGAAGCTCGTCGGCGGCGCGTCGATGAACATGGACGGCGGCAGCTTCCGCGTCCCCACGCAGAGCCTGAACGTGAAGGACTCTGCCGGCGCGCCCTACTGGCCGGGGCAGTACACGCGCGCGGCGATGGACCCGTACTACGCCAAGGCGGAGGAGATGTTGAAGGTCCGCCAGTTCGGGTGGAGCGAGATACCGAAGGCCGGGGGGTTGTTCGCGAAGATGCTCGACGCGGCGGGTGCATCCTGTGACCTGGCCCGGATGAACTACACGGACTGCGTTCAGTGCGGCTTCTGCACGCAGGGCTGCACCTTCGACAAGAAGGTGACCTTGATGCACAGCTACGTGCCGCAGGCGGAAGCCTCCGGCGCGGTCTTCCGCGCCGGCTGCCAGGTGACGAAGGTGGAGAAGGTCACCTCTCCCGCCGTGGGCTACGTGGTCCGTTATGTGGAGGATGGCGTGGCCAAGGAGGTGTTCGGCGCCCGCGCCATCGTCTCCGCCGGCGGCATCCATTCCCCCGCGCTGCTCCTGCGTTCGCGCAGCTCCGTGCTGCCGCTGTCGGAAGCGCTGGGCGCGGCGTTCAACACCAACGGCGAGCACCACTATCTGGGCGTGCTGCCGCCCGAGTTCGACGACCTCTCCCGCTACAAGAGCTACATGGGGAGCGACAACGCCGGGGTGATGTCCTTCCACTGGTTCGAGTCCGACGGCATCACGCTCCACCCGGGCGGCGGCTTTGAGCCAGCCGTCCTCGCGGGGGACCTGTCGAAGAAGAACAACGCGGTGCTGCCGGCGCGCTCCTGGGGCATGGAGTACAAGCGCTTCGCCGAGCAGGTGTACCCCGGCCGCCTCATCGCCTTCGCGTCGCTCGGGCTGGTGGACCCGCACTTCAAGGTGGTGCTGAAGGAGGACGGCACCCCGGACGTGGTGGCGGCGGACCGGACCGGGCTGGACGCGTACCTGGACCGGCTGGACGCGCTGTCGTTCAGCGTGGCCGCGCAGAGCGGCATTGAGTTGGTGCACGCCTACCCGCGCAAGTACTCCGGGATGACGTCCGCGCACCTGTTCTCCGCCTGCAGAATGGGAGAGACGAAGGAGAAGGGCGTGGTGGACGCCGACTGCCAGGTGTTCGGCGCGGAGAACCTCTACGTGTGCGACGCGTCCGTCATCCCCTACTCGCTGGGCGTCAACCCGGCCCTGACCATCTCCGCCATCGCAGAGCGGACCGCCGAGCGGATTCTGCTGAAGGGATAGAGCACCGATGAGCCCCAAGCCTCCTGCCAGCCTCACCCGCCGGTCTTTCTTCGAGCTCACGCTCGTGGCGTCGACGGCGTTCTCCCGGGTGGTCACGCTGCTGGGCTGTATCGGTAAGCCGCCACCCTTGGAGTACGTGGAGACGCCGGATTTGCCCACGCTCGGTGGCGCGCCGGAGACGGATGAGGGCCGGACGGTGGCCGCGTTCGTGGACACGGTGGTGCCTGGGAAGCACCGGGACCCCACCGGCGCGGTGGGCGGCATCGATGTTGACGCGCCGGCGCTGTTCTTCGACCCGGAGATGCCGGCCAAGGAGTTCGTCGGGCTGCTGGTGCTGGTGTTGGACTCGTACGCCGATACGGCCTACCAGAAGCGCTTCGCCAACCTGCTGCCCACGCAGCGGGACCGCGTGCTCACGCGAGCGCTGGCGGAGATTGACCAGATTGAGTTTGCGATTGAGCTGGCGAAGGTCGCGTACTTCAGCTCGCCTGCGGCGCAGGTCCACTTCGGTTATCCCGGGGCGAACACCGGGTACCTTCACGATGAGGACTTCAGCTTCCGGCGGGAGATGTCCAAGCCCCACCCGAAGACCGAGCGCGGGAACCTGCCGTAGCCGGAGTGCGGACCGCCGGCTTGCGGGAAGGGGGAACGGGAACGGGGGACGCGTTCGTTCACGGGTTCGGGCACGGCTGCGGAAACGGGCGTCGGATACGGCATCGGCCGAAACCCGTATCCGGCCGAACCCCTCTCCGAACCCGTCACCTCCCTCCCCGTGCCCGAACCCGTGAACGAACGCGAACGCGAACGCGTCCCCCGTGCCCCTTCCCGCGCACCCGTGCCCGTTCCCGTGCCCGCACACCCGTACCCGTGGAGACCGTGGCCACGACGAGCTCGGGTCCCTCAGCCCCCAGCCAACCGCTCGCCCCTTCCCTCGCCGCAGCACTGCGCCCCGGTGCCTACCGTCAGCTCGGAGGCGCGCAATGGACTCATGGGCCATGAGGTGGTGCCGGATGGCGGGATGGGCATCCGCCCTTAGCGGAGCGCTGACAGTCGGCTGCTCCACCCGCTACGCAACGCGAGACGACGAGCTGCCGGTCGTCCCCACAGGAGCCGCGACGACGACGACCATCCCGGACGTCCCGCCAGGCCAGCCGGTGGTCCGTCAGGTGCGCGAGCCGCGCATCTACAACCCGGGCCCGCAGCCGGATTCCACCAGCAGCACGAAGTACGGAATCGACGGCGAGTGGAACGGCGTGATGGGCACGCGGACGCAGTTCGGTGGCGAAGCCTGGAGCGGCGGGCCGTCCGCCCACCCGTACGAGCACGAAATCATCAAGTAGCGAGCAGGCCCGGAAGGGGACCCGGGGTGTTGCCCGTGTCGAGCGCGCCATAGCGCTGCACATCCGTGAGCCCCATCGCGTGGAACGCGGTGACCAGCGCGCGGTGGTGCGTGAGCCCGGTGGGCTTGAGGTAGCGCCCGCCGCGAAGGCCGACGCCGGCGCCGCCCGCGAAGATGAACGGGATGTTGGCGATGTTGTGGTCATACGCGCGGCCCAGCTCCGAGCCCCAGATGACCAGCGTGTTGTCGAGCACCGAGCCGCTGCCCGACGGGTCAGGCGTGGCCTCCATCCGGCTGAGCAGGTACGCAAACCGGGCGGAGTACCAGGTGTAGACCTTGGCCAGCTGCGCCTGCGCGTCCACGCCCGAGTTGTGGCTGAGGCTGTGGTGGCCGCCGGCGCTCAGGCCCACCCAGGGGTAGAGCGAGTTGTCGTTGTCGGCGATGCGCAGCTGCACGCTGGCAATGTTCGTGAGCCCGCAGCCCAAGGACGCGGCGAGCACGTCCGACTGCCGGTCGATGGCGGTCTCCGAGCTGACACCGGTGGGCGCGGCGGGCCGCGTGCAGTTCGCCGGCGTCTCCGCCTGCAGCCGCTTCTCCAACTCCCGGACGGCGGTGGCGTGCGCGTCCAACCGCACGCGGTCATCCGCCGACAGCGCGGCCTTGCGCGAGCCCACGTCGGCCACCACGGTGTCGAGCACGCTCTTGCGCCGTTGGAGCCGCGCCGCGGCGGCCGCCGCGCTGGGGTCCACGGTGGCGAAGAGGGTGCTGAACGCGCGCGCCGGGTCATCCACCGGGCTGATGGGCGTGCGCGGCGCGCTGTAAATCATCCGGTTCGCCGGGTGACCGCCGCCGCAGTACGTCCCCAGCTCCACCGTCTTGAACGGCGTGCTGGGCGCCAGCCGGGCGGCGATGGCCTGGTCCACCGAGATGCCCGTCCCCCAGCCGAAGCAGACGTTGTGGTCCGTGCGGCAGAACGCGCTGGCCGCGGTGTCGATGGGCGAGCCCGTCCAGAGGACCGGCATCGTGTACGTGTGGGGCACGTAGTAGCTGGTGCCGGTGGCCAGCGAGAGCCCATCGACGATGGCCAGCTTGCTGCGGTGGGCGGCGAGCGGCTCCAGGATGGGAGAGAACGTGAACGTCGCCTCCCCACCCGCAGGCCGCCAGGAGGGCCACACGGTGCCGTGCGGCGTGAAGAAGAGGACCAGCTTGCGAACGGGCCCCGCGCCCAGCGCGCGCGTCCAGGGGAAGAGCGTGCTCAGCGCGGTGGCGCTCGCGGCGGACTTGAGCAGCGCACGGCGGGAGAGACTCATGGCGCCTTCCCCTTGCGGACGTAGTCGGACGAGGCCAGCGCGAGCAGCATCTCCTCCAGCCCTCCGGACCCGCCAGCGCTCTTCGCCAGCCCGGTCATGAAGCAGGCCACCTCCGCCTGCTCCGGGATACCTGTCGCATAGCGCGTCCACTGCCGCGCGAAGCACTCCGCCACCTCGGCGCGGGAGGAGAGCAGCTGCGAGAGCTCCACCGCGCCGGAGACGGAGAAGGCCTCCGAGCCCAGGTTGAAGTCAGAGCGGTCATCGATGGGCTTGCCGCTCTCCTGGTCCCGCCAGCGGCCCACGGGGTCGTAGTGCTCGAAGGCGAAGCCCATCCCGTCCATGCTCTTGTGGCAGCTGTTGCAGGCCGCCGCGCTGAAGTGCTGCTCCAGGCGTTCGCGGGTGGTGGCGCCCGGCGTGGGCGGCGGCAACGTGACGCTCACGCCCGCGGGCGGAGGCGACGGCGGCATGCACATCACGCTGCTCAGGACCGCGAAGCCGCGCAGCGTGGGAGACGTCTCGTTGGCGTGCGCGAGCGACGCCACCACGCCCGGCAGCGTGAGCAGGCCGGAGCGGCGGGCGGGGTTGAGCTCGGTGGCGCCCCCGCTGCTGGAGACGATGTCCGCGCCATAGAGGGAGGCGAGCGCGGCGGAGGTGACCGTGCGGGTGGAGGTGAAGAGCCGGGGCAGGCCGCCGCCCTCCAGCAGCGCCAGGCGCAGTAGCGCGGAGGGTTCACGCTCCATCGCGTCCAGCGCCGGGGCGCCGAGCGCGACGAGGTCCGGCCGCGCGTCGGTCTGGCGCAGCCGCTCCAGGTCCAGCCACTGGTTGACGAAGGCCTCCAGCCCGCGAGCGCTGCGCGCGTCCGCCAGCATCAGCTTCGCCCGCGCGCGCACGCCGTCGGAGGTGTCCAGCGCGCCGCGCGCGGCCTCCGCCAGCAGCGCCGCGTCCGGGTTGGCGCCCCAGAAGGCCATCGCCAGGCGGGACGCCACCGCGTAGCCGTCGAGGTAGCCGGCCGGGTTCACGGGCTCATCGAGGTAGAGGAACGCGGGGCTCTGCAGCAGCGCTTCGAGCACCCACTTCGCGCCCTCCTGCGGCGTGCCGCCCTGCGCCGCGCCCGCGTCGAACAGCGCGAGGTAGCGGGTCCGCTGCGCACCCTCGATGGGGCGGCGGAAGAGCCGGCGGCCAATGTCATCCAGCAGCCACGTCTTGCAGGTGGCGGCCGCGGTGCACGGCGCGAGCGAGGTCTTGGTCACCACCCCCTCGGCGAAGTCGAAGTAGGCCTGGATGGCCGCGCCATCCACCGGGCTGGAGACGTTGCTGCGGAAGGTGAAGAGCCGCTCGTCCGCGACCGCCAGGGTCGCCGTCACGCCGAGGACATCCTTCACCGACGCTTCGACATGGGTGCGGTTGAGGCGGCGCAGCGGCACCGGCGCGGGGGGCACCGCCGGCGCCTGGGCGCAGACATCCGGCAGGTCCGCGAGAGGGGGTTGGTCCAGCGACCCTACGGGCGCAGTGGTGCGAACCTCGGTCTGCGAGGAGCCTTGGCAGCCCGCGAGCAGCGCGACGCACAGCGGTAGGAATCGGCGGAAGGTCATGTGGGGCCCGGTGCGTGCGACGTACCGGTCATCGGCAGGCCCCGTTCTATGCAAGGCCTTCACCCCCCGCTAACCCCTGGTTCCCCAGTGAAACCGCCGGGCTGCAGACTGCGCGTGCGTGCTCCACCGTCCTGGATTCGGTGGGTCAATGCGTGGCGGCAGGGACCTCCGGCTCATCCGCGGTACCGATGAGGAATGCGACGCCGAAGTGGAGATAGGTCCGTTGCCAGTGGGAGACGACGACGTCCGTTCCAATCGGCTGGAGCACGGCGACCTCGGGGACCACCCGAATGCGGGGGTGGAGGCGCACTGCGAGGCCGACCGAGCCTCCGACGGACCAGATGAGCCGCTGCGCCGGCGTGTACTTGCTGAACACGCCCGTTGCTGCGGCGCGCGCGCCGAGCACCAGCTCATGCCGTCGCCACCGGATGCCCACCAGCGCGGGGAGCTGGAAGGAGAGGAACTGATCTGTCCTCACCAGGATGCCAAAGGGTTTGTACGTGTCATCGCCGATGCCCGCGTAGCTCAGCGAGGGAGCCAGAGACAGGTTGAGGCCGCTCTCATCCGAATCGGGGCGCAGCAACGCCAGCTTCGTCCCCACCTGCGCGCCCACCAGCCATGCACGCACCCCCAGCTCCACGCGGTCCGTCAGCCCGTAGTTCGCCCCCAACACCAGCTGCGGCGCCTCATCGTAGGAGCTGTACCGCGTGTCGTCCCCGGTGACCAACGCCGTCTCGTACGAAGGCGCGGCGAGGAATTGAACATGCCCCTCCGGCAACGTGCGCGCAGTCCCCATCGTCGCGAACGACACACAACCGCCAAGCCCCAGAGAGAGAACCGCCCACGCCGCGATGCCGAATCGAAAGTTCATAGGGCGGCGAACCCTAGGGGCTCGCTCTCTGCACGCCCATTCGCGTCCCGGTGCTGCTCCGCGCAGCGCTCAACCCGCCGCGCCCTCAGAGGTTTCGCCCAGCGCGCCCCCGGCAGTGACCGGCCGCACTCAGCTTCAGTCGTCGCTCAGCAGCTCCGTCGTGCCCCAGGTCAGCCCGCCCGCGGCGGCGAGCGGCAGCCCAACCTTCACCGGCTTGGGCGCGCCGTGGTCCCAGGCGCGCACCTCGGCGGCCAGGGCTTCGCCCTTCGCCAGCTCCGCCTTGCGCGCCGCCGCTTCAGCTTCGCGAACCTCGCGCTGCCAGCGGTAGGCCTGCTCGTCCGAGGCCGGAGCGACGCTTCCGTCCTTGTTCCGGGTGAAGAGGGGCTTGCCTGCCACGGGGCCATCCGGGTCGAGAACCTCAACCCCGAAGGAGCGACTCGCGAGCTCCGCGATGGCTTTCTGCCCGGCCTCGACACCCTTCTCCTGATGAGGCTGCAGCGCGTTCGCGAGCGCGGTCCGATATTCGGCCACGTATTCAGAGCTCCCAATCTTTCCCTTTGCCGTTGCGCTCACGTGGGCGGCCATCTCGGCTTCGCGACGGAATGGGTCCACCAACGGATGGAGGGTGTTCTCGTAGAGGTCCGAGACGGCCAGAGGGTCCAGAGGCGCGCCGGAGCCATCCATCAGCTGTCCCGACCTGGCCTGCTCGCAGAGGGTGGCGTAGTGCGTTGACGCCGGCGTTCCAACCATCATCGGGCTGTCGCGAACCATTCCCGCCCGGGCTTCCTCGGCGGCGCGGCTCGCCGCTGTGGCAGCGGCCGCGCGAATGCCCGCGCGCTCTGCATTCCGCCCCGCCATGCCGAAGATCGCCCCGAACACGCCAGCCATGGGTGCTGCTCCCTCGAATGAGCTCCTGTCTCAATTCTCGAGGGCTGGCCGACACAAGTTGAGAGCCCTGAAATAACAGGACCTTCGAAGGTCGACCGGCCCCGCCCCTGGAACCTGGCCGCGATCTGTACTTCGCGCTTACGCCTTCAGGAACGCCGTCCCGCAGCGGCCGCTCTCCTGCGCCTCCAGGAGGATGGCCTCGGGCGGCTGGATGCCGACGATGTGGATGGCGTCGATGCCGGCCTCGAGCATGGCCAGGCTCTCCTCCACCTTCGGCACCATCCCGCCCTGGATGACGCCGGAGGCAATCTGCTCCAGCGCCTGCGCGCGGGTGAGGGACGGAATCCGGGTGGACGGGTCCGCCTTGTCCTTCAACACGCCGGGCACGTTCGACACCAGGAACAGCTTGGCCGCCTTGAGCGCAGCGGCAATCCGTGTGGCCACCGTGTCCGCATTGATGTTGTAGACGTCGCCGGTGGCGCTGCCGGCCAACGAACCCAGCACCGGCACCACGCCCGCCTCCGACAGCCGCTCCAGCAGCGCGACGTCCACGCGCGTGATGTCCCCTACCAGGCCCAGGTCCACCGGCTCCGGCCCGGCGCCGGAGATGACCTTCGGCGGGCGCCTCACCGCGTCCACCAGCCCGGCGGAGACGCCCGTGGCGCAGAGCGCGGGCACGCCGGCCAGCCGGAAGGCCCGCGCCACCTCGGTGGACACCTGCCCGGCCAACGTCATCTTCATCACCTCGAGCGTGGCCGCGTCCGTCACCCGGCGGCCCCCGGCGAGGACTGGCTTGAGCCCCAGGCGGGTGGAGAGCTCCGTCGCCTGCGGCCCGCCGCCGTGGATGACCGCCACCCGAATCCCCGCGTCGAGGAACGCGCGCACCGCCTGGCCCACGCTGCGCGCCAGCGCGTGCGGGTCCGCCGCCAGCTCGCCGCCCACCTTCACCACGAACCAGCGGCCACGGTGCGCTTCCAGGTGCGCGCGGCTCACGGCCACAGCCCGGGCTCCGCGAGGGTCAGCTTCTCCTCGAAGCCCATCATCACGTTGAAGCTCTGGATGGACTGCCCGGCGCCGCCCTTCACCAGGTTGTCGAGCGTGGAGAAGCACACCACGCGGCGCGTGTTGCCGGTCACCGGGCCCAGCGTGAAGCCCACCTCGACGTAGTTGCTGGCGGCCACGGAGACCACCTCCGGCCCGCGCCCTTCAATGATGCGGATGAACGGCTCCTGGCCATACGTGCTCTTCCACAGCGCCTTGAGCTGGGCCTCCGTCGTGGCGGCGGGGACGTCGGCGAAGCTGGTGGCGAAGATGCCGCGCGGCAGCGGCGCGGAGACGGGGACGAACTCCAGCGAGAGGTCCTTCCCGCCCGCCAGCGTCAGCGTCTGGAGGACCTCCGGGATGTGCTGGTGCTCCAGCGGCTTGTACGTGCGCAGGTTGGAGGCGCGGACCGGGTGGTGGGTGGTCGCGGTGGGGTTGGCGCCGCTGCCGGACGAACCCGTCGCGGCGACGGTGTGGATGACGCCGGACAGCAGGCCGCCTTTGGCCAGCGGCAGGAGCCCCAACGCGATGGTGGTGGCGAAGCAGCCGGGGCTGGCCACGTGGCGGGCCTTGGCGATGGCCGCGCGGTTGAGCTCCGGCAGGCCGTAGACGAAGAGCCCGTCGGTGAGCGCCTGCGGCGAGGGGTGCTCCACGCCGTAGTACTTCGCGTAGGCGGCGGGGTCCCTGAGCCGGAAGTCGCCGGACATGTCCACCACGCGGACGTTGGACGGGAGAATCTCCAGCACGACTTTGGCGGTCGTTTTGTGTGGGAGCGCCAGGAACGCCACGTCCATCCCGGAGACGGCTTCGCTCGCCGGCATCTGCTGAAAGGTGAGCGCGGTGAGGCCGGCCAGGTTGCCGTGCACCTCGCCCACCTGCTTGCCGAGGTTGTCCACCGCGGTCACCCGGGCCACCTCCACGTGCGGGTGGAAGAGCAGCCGCCGCAGAAGCTCGGCGCCGCCGTAGCCGGTACCGCCAATCACCACCGCTTTGAGCTTGCCCATGGGGGGACGCACTCTGCTTCAGCCTGCGTTTGCCGCGCAACGTCATCCCGTCATCCACCACCAGGCTTCGGGACTTGCTTGGGCGCGGCTGCTATATCGACGCGCCTCTAGAGCGAGCGCCATGTACCTGCTCCGCGACGTCCAGCGCACTGACTTGCCCGGCCTGAAGCGGCTGGCGGCGGTGCTCAACACGGTCAACCTCCCGAACAACGAAGGCATGCTCGAGGAGTTGATCGACAAGTCGGTCCGCAGCTTCTCCGGAAAGGTGAAGGAGCCGCTGGAGCGCGAGTACCTCTTCGTGCTGGAGGACCTGCGCAACGAGCAGATTCACGGCACCAGCATGATTATCGCGCAGCACGGCACCTACGAAGCGCCGCACATCTATTACGCGGTCTCCGAGCGCGAGCACTACTCCGCCTCCATCGACCGGCACCTGAAGCACAAGGTCCTGTCCATCGGCTACAACTACGCCGGCCCGACGGAGATTGGCGGCCTCATCGTCGACCCGCCGTACCGCAGCAGCGAGGACAAGCCGGGCAAGCAGCTCTCGTACGTGCGCTTCCTCTTCATCGCCATGCACCGCAAGCTCTTCCGGGACCGCGTGCTGGCGGAGCTGTTGCCGCCCTTGCTGCGTGACGGCCGCTCGCTGCTCTGGGAGTCGGTGGGCCGGAAGTTCACCGGGCTCACCTACCAGGAGGCGGACCGACTCTCCCGGCAGAACAAGGAGTTCATCAAGGAGCTGTTCCCCGCCTCCGACATCTACGCGTCGCTCTTCCCCGCCCGCGCCCAGCGCGTCATCGGCGAGGTGGCTGTCCAGACGCGCGGCGTGCAAGCCATGCTGCAGCGGGTGGGCTTCCGCTACGTGGACCGGATTGACCCCTTCGACGGCGGCCCTCACTACGAAGCCAACGTCGAAGACATTTCCCTCGTCCGGCGCTTCCGCACCGCGCGCCTGGCCGAAGAGGACCTGGAGCTGGAGGCGGACCGGATGCTCGTGGGCTACGAGCGCGACACGGGCCGCAACCGGTTCCGCGCGGTGAGCTGCCCGGTCCGCATCTCGGACCAGCTGGCGCACCTGCCCGCCGAGGCCAAGAAGCTCCTCGACGCGCCGGTGGGCGCCAGGCTGTCGCTCATCCCCTTCGAGTAGCGCTCAAATTCCCGCGGGCGGCCGCACGCCCAGCTGCCTCGCGTAGAGCGCCAGCTGGGTGCGGTTCTCCTGGGCGAGCTTGCGGTAGAGCGCGGAGACGTGCGCCTTCACGGTGCGCTCCGCAATCTGCAGGCAGCTGGCGATTTTCAAGTTGTCCGCCCCACCCGAGATGTACGTGAGCACCTCCCGCTCCCGGCTGGAGAGCGCGCGCAGCGGCTCCGCGTGCTCCTGGCGCGGGGGCGCCGAGGTGAACGCGCTGCTCATCAGGGACGCGGGGAACACCCGCAGGCCCTGCATCACCGCGCGGATGGCGTGCACCACCTGGCCCACCTCGACGTTGTTCTTGTCGAGCAGCCCGCACGCCCCCGCCTTGAAGCAGTGCTCGGCGACGCCCTCCTCTTCCCCGTTCGAGAGCACCAGCACCCGCACCTCCGGGTGGGCCCGCGACAGCTGCTCCAGCACCGCGGGCGCGGCGCCGTTCAGGCTGGCCAGATCCACCACCGCAGCGCTCGGCCGCTCTTCGTCAATGCTGGAGAAGAAGGTGGAGGCGCCGGCGTGCCGGCCCACCACTGCCAGCCCCGCCCCCTGAATCACCCGTGAAAGGTTGTCCCGTACCAACGATTGCGCGTGAACAATGGCCACGCGTGCATCGCGCTCTACGTCCATGGTCGTCTCCCCCCCGTGACGAGACAGCGATTCAACCGCGGCCCGGCCACGTGTCTAAAACAATGCACTCGCACTCTATGTGAAGTGTTCCTTGGGATGCACGCAGAATGGAGCCGAAAGGCTAGACGCTGACTGTCCCCTTGGTCTAAGGGACGGCGCGAACTTTCTGCCGTTGCTAGACGCGTGGAAAACAGCGCCTTTAGAGGGCGGGGAGGGAGACCGACAGAGTGTCAACGTTGTCTGCCGCCTCCCCTCGGGTCCTGGTCGTGGGCCAGGACCTCAACCGCGTGCACGACACGGTTGACCTGCTGCTGACCGCCGGGCTCGACGCGCGCGCCTTGCTTGAACCGGCACTGGTGGTGTCGCGCTGCCTGGCGAGCCGCCCCGCACTGGTGCTCGCTGAGAGGCGGGAAGCGCAGCTGCGCGAGCCCGGCAGCATCGACGTGGGGCGGAGCCTGGCGGCGTTCGCGGAGACGGCGGACATCCCGGTCGCCGCGCTGATGGACGACGGCTCTGAACAGGCGCGGCTGCAGGCGCTCTGGGCCGGCGCGGTGGAGGTCTTCCCAGAGCCTCTGCGCATTGAACACGCCGCGCAGATTGCCTGGCTCATCGACGCCCTGCTGCACCACCCGCAACTCAAGCCCCGCAGCATCGACGCGGTGGCGGAAGGGATGCTGCGGCACTACGCGCGGCTGCGGCGCTCCGGCCTGCTGGAGCTCAACCCGGGCTCGCCGTTCGCCGGCCGGGCCGGCTTCTCCGAAGGGAAGCTTGCCTGGGCGGACTTCGGCCCGCTCTCCGGCACCGCCGCGTTCGAGGAGATGCTCTGGACGGAGACCGGCCACTGGCGCTTCACGCCAGGCCCCGCGGCGCGCGGGGGCGCGGAGCTGGGGGTGGGCGTCCTGGCCCCACCGCCGCCCTACGCGCCCAGCGTCCTGGTGGCCGATGACGACCCGGAGCTGCGCGACATGCTCGCCGCCCACCTCGCGGTGGCAGGCTTCAACGTCCGCACCGCCAGCGACGGCCGCAGCGCCCTGGAGACCGCGCGCGGCGCGCCGCCGGACCTCATCATCGCCGACCTGGAGATGCCGGAGCTGGACGGCTGGGGCCTGTTGCGCGCGATGGAGGCGGACTACCTCACCCGCGAGGTGACGCTGGCGGTGCTCTCGGCGCACGACGACTGGCGTGAAGCGCTGCGCGGCGCGCGCGCCGGCCCGGTGGACTTCCTGCCCAAGTCCTGGCGCATGGACGACGTGGTGCGCCGCGCGCAGGAGCTGACCGCGGAGCGCGAGCGCGCCTATGAGCTTCTGCGCGCCGGCAAGGCGCTGGCCCTGGAGAACGGCTCCGTCGGCGTGCAGTGGACGCTGCGCGCCCTGGCCCGCCTGCGCAGCACCGGCGTGCTGGAGGTATCGGACGCGCGGGGCGAATACGCCGTCCTACTGCGCCACGGCGCGCCGCTGCAGGCCCGCAGCACCACCCGCCGCCGGCAGGTGAGCGGCGCCGGCGCGGTGGCGGACCTCCTGGTGTGCACCGCCCCCACCGGCGCGTTCCTGCCCGCCACCATCGAGGAGCCGGACGGCATCCACACGCCGATGGAAGAGCTGCTCTCGAAGGTCTGCGCCGCCCTCAACCGGCTGGACGAGCGGGACCTCGACATCCGCCTCACCGACGCCACCGCGTTCGAGATCGACGACGCGCTCTACACGCTCTTCCGCCGGGTGGCCTCGCACGAGGAGATGCGGCTGGCGCAGGCCGTCTGCGAGGAGGGCATGCGCCCCGCGGAGGCCGCCGAAAGGCTCGCCCTCAGCCCGGACCAGGTCCACGAGGGCCTCAAGCAGATGGTCCGCCGCGGCGTCATCCGCTTCGCGAACATGGATGTGCGGGAGCGGTAGCCCCACCCCGCACCCGCATCATGATGAAAGCGTGATGATGCAATGACGGCCGCCGGAGGCCCTTCTCCCCCGGTGTTGCGAGGGTAGCAGTCCATGCTGCGACGGCTCCTCCCGCTCCTGCTCGCCCTCTCCGCCGGCCTCGTCGCGCTCGGTGTCGGTCTGGTGGCGCTCTACCGGATTTTCACCGAGGAGCAAGCCGCCGCCCGCGACGAGGTGCAGGGTCGGGTGAGCGCGGTGCAGGCCTACGCCAGCGAGGCGCTGCGGGCGGACCTGCTGGAGGCGCTGGAGCGCGCCCGCGCCCAGGTCACCGTCGCCGCCGAGGACCCGCTGGTGGACGCTTCGGACCTCTACCTGCGGGACGGCTCGACGCAGCGGCTGCCGCGGCTGACCGCGCGCCCGTCCCGGGACGGCGGGGCGGTGGAGGAAGCGCTGCGCCAGCTCGCCTCGGACGGGCCGGGCCCAGAGGGCCCAGACGAGCCCTGGTCCGAACGACTGCGGCTGGGCCGGCAGCTGCGCGCGGCGCTGGCGGCGCGGGACGACGCCCAGGTCACCCGGGTGGTGCGCGAACACCTTCGCCACCGCGTCCAGTACCAGCTCTCCACCGTCCAGGACGCGGCGTCCACGCTGGTGGCCCTCGAGGATTTGCAACGGATGGGCTCGCCGGACCCCACGCTGCTGCACGGGCTCTTGCGCGACGGCCTGCGGGGCGCCTCCGGCTCCTTCCTCCCCGGCCTGCAGCGGCTCTTGCTTCAGGACCCGGGCGCGCTCTCTGCGTCGGAGCTTGAGCTCCTCGCCCCCCGCGTCGCCGCGCTGTGCGACGTCGCCGGCGTGCGCACGGACGACTTCCTGGCCCGCGTGCGCGAACGCCCCGCGGAAGAGCCGCCGCCGGCGCTCAGCCCGGACGGGCCCACGCTCGCGCAAGGGCGCTGGCTCGTCGAGCGCGCGGAGGACGGGACGGTGCGCGGCGGCCGCGTGTCGCTGGAGGCGCTCCGGGAGAGACTCACCGCGCTGCTCCGAGCGCGCGGCCTGTTGACGGCAGAGGAGGCGCTCACCCTGCCCGCGCTCTCTGCCCACGTGCCGCTGAGCGCCGTGGCCCTGGGGCTAGAGTCCCGCCGCGCCGCGCGCGCGCGGGTGGGCATCGACAGGCGGCACGCGCTCAAGACGGCGCTGCTGGCGGTGAGCGGCCTGTTGGCGGTGGCCATCTCCGGCCTGGCGCTGCTCCTGCGCCAGCGCCAGCAGCGCTACGTGGAGCTCAAGAGCGACTTCGTGGCCACCGTCTCCCATGAGCTGCGCACGCCGCTGGCATCCATGCGGGTGATGGCGGAGACGCTGGAGCGCAGGCTGGAGGGCTCCCCTGTCACCGGCACGCGCGACTACCCGGCGCGCATCGTGGGCGAGGTGGACCGGCTGTCGTTCCTGGTGGAGAACATCCTCGCGTTCAACCGGATAGACAAAGGGCGCTGGGTGGCCCGGCGCTCCCAGGTCCCGCTCTCGGAGGTGGTCAGCCGCGCGGTGGCCGAGGCGACCTCCCATGCCACGGCGCAGGTGCAGCTGGCCACGCGGAACCTCGGCGCGGTGGTGCTGGACGCGGACGCGGACCTGCTGGTCATCCTGTTCGGGAACCTCGCGCGCAACGCCTGCGCATACAACCTGAGGGACCCGGTGCACCTCGCCATCGCCGCGCGCGAGGAGCCGGACGCGTGGGTGGTGGAGGTGACGGACAACGGCGTGGGGATTCCGCCCGAGGAGCGGGCCCAGGTGTTCCGTGAGTTCTACCGGGTGCAGGACGGCGTCACGCGCCCTGGAGGCAGCGGGCTGGGGCTGGCCATCTGCCGCCGCATCATGGAGCTGCACCAGGGGCAGATTCGCGTGGCGAGCTCGAGCATGGAGGGGACGACGTTCGAGCTACGCTTCCCTCGCCCGTCTTGAGTGGGGTTTTGCATGCGCCGGATTCTGGTGGTGGAGGATGAGCCCAACCTGCGCCGGACCTTGGAGGACAACCTCTCCGAGGAGGGGTACGCCGTGCAGACCGCCGCCAGCGTGGCCGAGGCGAAGGCGCAGGTGGCGAAGCAGGAGCCGGAGCTCCTGGTGCTGGACCTCATGCTCCCGGATGGCGATGGGTACTCGCTCTGCCGCGAGCTGCGCTCCCGCGGTTTCCGCGGCCGGGTCCTGATGCTGACGGCTCGGACGCTGGAAGAGGATGTCGTGAAGGGGTTTGAGGCGGGCGCGGATGACTATGTGTCCAAGCCGTACCGGCTCCGGGAGCTGCTCGCGCGCGTGGCGGCGATGCTGCGGCGGGAGGGCGCGGCGGAGGTTGCGCCGGAGGGGGTTCCCGTCGGCCGGCTCCGGCTCAACCTCGGCGCCCGGACGGTGGTGGATGAGCGGGGAGAGGCCATTGAGCTCACCCGGACGGAGTTTGATTTGTTTGCGTTCCTGGTTCGCAACCGCGACCGGGCGCTGACGCGGGATCAGATTCTGGATGGCGTCTGGGGCCAGGAGGTTGTCGTGGACGCTCATACCGTCGACAACTTTGTGTCGAGTCTGAAGCGGAAGCTGCGGTGGGAGGAGGGGGCCGGGTTTGAGATCCGGACGATTCGGGGGGTGGGGTACCGGATGCAGGTGGCTTGAGCGGGTCTCGGGGTTCGGGGTCACGGCTCCTTGCCCCTGCGGCGGATGGCAGCAAGGATGGCCCATGCCTCCGCCCTCCCTCCGCCCGCTCATCGCGCTCGCGCTGGCCGTTGCGCTCGCCGGCTGCCCCGAGGACACCGAAGCCACCGCCGACGGCGGACACGACAGCGGAAACCCCACTGACAGCGGAAACCCCACTCCCGACAGCGGCACTCCGCCCCCGGACAGCGGAAACCCCACCCCCGACAGCGGAACCCCGGACGCAGGAGACTCAGGCGTGAGCCTCTACACAGCCTTCGCGTACGTGGGCGGCTACGGCGGCACCATCGACCGCTTCACCTACAACGAAGCGGACGGAGGGCTGAGCGCGAAGCAGAGCTACCCAGCGGGAAGCGCTCCCTCGTTCCTCGCCTTCTCCCCCGACGGCCGTCGCCTCTACGCGGCAGACGAAGGCGCCAACCAGGTGCGCGCCTACGCAGTGGACCCCGACGGCGGGCTCACCTTCCAGGGCGCGGTCTCCTCCGCGGGCGCGGGCCCGGCCCACGTGGCAGTGCACCCCAGCGGCAAATGGGTCCTCGTCGCCAACTTCCAGGGCAACACCGCGGCCGTCCTGCCGGTGAAGCCGGACGGCGGGCTCCTCACCTCGGTGGACACAAAGTCCCCCGGCACCAACGCCCACCAGGTGCTCATCACCGGGGCGCACGCCTTCATCCCGTGCCTGGGCTCCAACCACGTGGCGCAGTACCTCTTCAACGAAGCCACCGGCGCGCTGACGGCGAACACCCCCGCAACCGTGGCCACCGACGCGGGCGCAGGGCCGCGGCACCTCGCGTTGCACCCCAACGGGCAGCTCGCGTACCTCATCAATGAGCTGGACGACACGCTCACCTCCCTGCGCCTGGACGCGAACGGGAAGCTGACGCCACTGCAAACGGTGGGAACCCTCCCCTCCGGCGCGGGCGCCAGCTCCACCGCCGAAGTCCAGGTCCACCCCTCGGGCGCGGTGGTCTACGGCTCCAACCGCCTGCAGGGCGTCAACGGCGACCTCGTCACCTTCACCGCCCAGCTCGACGGCGGGCTCACCCTCGCGGGCCACACCTCCACGCTCGGCGTGACGCCGAGGCACTTCTCACTGGACCCCTCCGGCCGCTTCCTCCTGGTAGCCAACCAGCAGAGCGGAAACCTCGTCGCCATCCGGGTGGACCCTTCCACCGGCGCGCTCTCCTCCCCCACCGTCATCGCCACCGGGCTCAACCAGCCCAGCTTCATCGGCGTCCTGCGGGTGCCCCGGCCGTAACCATTTCAACGGTTTGGTCGCCCGCCGGGGGCGCGGGTGGCGACGATGAAGGGAACTGTGTGACCATCGGGCTCTCGTTTGGAGCAGCTCATGAGCGTACGCATCACCACGGAAATCGACCTCGAGACCGGCGCCTACCAGGTGACCATCAAGAACATCTCCGCCCCAGGCAAGGGCATCGACGCCGTCGTCCTGCAGCGGGTCTGGCTGCGGGTCATCCAGCAGCTCTCCGAGCGCCTGCGCCAGGGCGTCGAGTTCGCCGTCCTCAACTAAGCCCGCGCGCGCGGGGCCCTACGCAGCAGCGCTTCCAGCCGGGCGTGGAGCTCTCTGGGGTCAAACGGCTTGTGGACGAAGTCGTCCGCCCCGGCCTCGAACGCGGAGAGCCGCGCCTGCAGGTCTCCGCGTGAGCTGAACACCACGATGGGCAGCTGCGCGGTCCTCGGGTCCTCGCGGAGCCGGCGGCTCACCTCCAGCCCGTCAATGCCCGGCAGCATCACGTCCGTCAGCACCAGCTGCGGCAGCCGCTCCGCCACCAGGCTGAGCGCCTGTTCGCCGCTGGTGGCCTCCACCAGCGGGTGGCTGCGAGAGAGCTCCGCGCAGAGGTAGCGCCGCACCTCGTCGTCGTCCTCCACCACCAGGATGGGCGCGCCGAAGGCAGGAGAGACCAGCGCGGGCCGCTGCGCCGGCGCGGCGGGGACCAGCAGCTGAGTGCTGCTATGCGTGCGGGCGGCCCGCTGGCGGCGGACGGCGGTCAGGTCCGTCGGCAGCGAGCGCGGCAACCAGACGGAGAAGCTGGAGCCCACGCCCACCTCGCTGGTCACCCACACCTTGCCGCGGTGGAGCTCCACGAACTCCTTCACCACCGCGAGGCCCAGGCCGGTCCCCTTCACGCGCTTGGGGCTGACTGCCGAGCCTGACTCCGGCACCCGGTAGAAGCGGTCGAAGATGCGGGCGCAGTCCTCCGGCGGAATCCCGTTCCCCTCGTCCCGCACCGTGAGCAGCACGCCGTCCGCCTCCTCCCGCGCGCCGATGGTGACCGCGGTGGAGGGGCGCGAAAACTTGCACGCATTGAAGAGCAGGTTCATCAGCACCCGCTCCAGCTTGTCGAAGTCGCCGTCAATGAAGAGCGCGCGGTCTCCGGTCTCCAGCTTCAGCTCCAGCTTGAGGCCCCGCGCGTAGACCTCCGACATCTGCACCAGCGCGCGCGCCATCTCCCGCACGTCCACCCGCGAAATCTCCAGCCGGCCCATGCCGGAGTCGATGCGGGAGAGCTCCAGCATGTCGTTAATCATCGCCTCCAGGCGCGCGGCGCTGCGCAGGGTGAGCTCCAGGAAGTGCCGGTGCCGCCCCGGGCCCAGCGACACGTCCGCCAGGATGGAGGAGATGCCGCCCATCACCACCGTCAGCGGGCTGCGCAGGTCGTGGTTGATGTTGGTGAAGAACTGCGTCTTCGCCTGGTCCAGCTCCACCTGCCGCTGGAGCGCCTCAACCAGCTGGTCGCTCGCCAGCTTCAGCGCGCGCGTCCGCTCCTCCACCCGGCCCTCCAGGCTGTCGTTGAGCTGCTGCAGCGACTGCACGGAGCGCATCAGGTCGCGGTTCTGCTCGCGCAGCAGCACGTCGCGCTGCCGCACCAGGAGGATTCCCCCCGCGATGGTGCTCAGCATCCCACCGACGAGCGCGCCCGCCGCGCCCAGCTCCCAGAGCGGCAGGGTGGCGCCCGCCAGCGGCAGCACGCCCACCGCCAGCGCCGCCCCGGAGGCGCAGCCCAGCAACGACACCACCGGCGACCGGCGGTTCACCCAGTCCAACTCGTAGCTGCAGCACTCGTGACCGCGGACCTGGCAACGCAGCTCCCGCGCCCGCGCCGGCGGCAGGCCCCAGATGGTGGGGAAGGACGAGAACTGCCCCATCCGGAGCTCGCAGAAGCGCCGGTTGGGCTCCGGCACCGCGGAGCGGTAGGTGAACGCCAGGCGCGTGGCGGACAGCCGCTTGAGTGAGAAGGTCCCCACCTTGTTGTAGAGCGGGGACATCTCCAGCACGCGCCGGTAGCACACCCGCGGAGACCCGAACGCCCAGAGGAAGTGGTAGCCCACCCCCAGCGCCTCGCGGGTGGCCATCTGCAGGCCGGCGCGGCGCGGGAAGGAGGGGTCACCGGAAGCTTCAGTCAGCGCGTCTATCAACTGCTGCGCCACGCCGGCGCTCACCCAGCGGTGCTCATCCTCGAGGTACGCCAGGTCCACTCCCGGCGGCAGCCGCAGCCCGTGCAGCGCCGCGCGCAGCGCCTCCTCCCCGCGGAACCTCCGGAAGACGTGGAGCAACACGCGCAGGGGACGGCAGGACAGCTCCTCCGGCTCCTCCCCGCTCGCGACGATGGTCTCCACGGTGGAACGTCGTATAGAGCACGGACCGCCTCCCGTCAGCAGGTTCGCGGCCGACCGTTCACAAGGCGCAGGTGGGGTTCGACCGCGGGACGGCTGGCGTCAGCGCACGGGGGAGGTCTGGCTCGCCAAGACGCCGTGCACGCCCTCCGCGGCGGCCTGGGCGTCCTCGGCGGGGGCGGGCTCCGGCTCCAACACCCGCCGCATCAGCGAGAGCAGAGAGCGCGGGCTGAAGGGCTTCTGGAGGAACCCCACGGAGCCGTCCAGCAGCCCGTCCCGGACAATCTGTTGGTCAATGTGGCCGCTCATGTAGAGGACCTTCAGGCCCGGCCGGAGGGTGACCAGCTCATCCGCCAGCCCTTTGCCGGACAGCCGCGGCATCACGACGTCGGTCAGGACGAGGTCAATCCGGTCCGGGTGCTTCTGGGCCAGCGCGAGCGCCTGCTCGCCGTCCGCCGCGCACAGCACGCGGTAGCCGTTGTCGGAGAGGATTCGCCCCAGCAGCGCGCGCAGGACATCCTCGTCCTCCGCCAGCAGCACCGTCTCATTGTTGCCGCCGCGCACGGCCAGGGTGGCGGCCACCGCCGCGGCGCTCGCCGCTGGTTCGCACTGGGGCAGGAGAATCTCCACCCGCGTCCCACGCCCCACGTCGCTCTGCACGCGAATGAACCCGGAGAGCTGCTTGACGATGGCGTCCACCGTGGCCAACCCCAGGCCCGTGCCGCGGCCGATGGCCTTGGTGGTGAAGAAGGGCTCGAACATCCGGGCCTTCACCTCGGGCGACATCCCCACGCCCTCGTCCTGCACCGCGAGCACCGCATAGCGCCCCGCGGGGAGGTCCAGCGTGGCCTGGCCTGCGGTGACCTCCTCGGTGCTGGTACCGACGGTGAGCACGCCACCGGAGGGCATGGCGTCCCGCGCGTTGAGCACCAGGTTGAGCAGCACCTGGCCCAGCTGGTCCGCATCCGCCTTGATGTGCGGGGAACGTTCGCAGAGCTGGACCTTGAGCTCCACCTGCTCCTCGGTGGTCCGCCGGAAGAGCCGCGCCATGTCCGCCACCACGCGGTTGAGCTCCAGCACCTCCAGCTCGAACGGCTTGTTGCGCGCGAACATCAAGAGCTGCCGGGTGAGCGCCACGCCGCGCCGGCCGGCCTGGAGGATGCCCTCCACGTCTTCGGCCGCCTCCGTGCCGTTGAGCGCCTCCAGCAGGTAGTCGGTGTGACAGAGGATGGCCGCCAGCACGTTGTTGAAGTCGTGGGCCACACCGCCCGCCAGCCGGCCGATGGCATCCATCTTCTGCGCGTGCCGCAGCTGCGTCTCCAGCCGCTCGCGCTGGGCGATGGCGCGCTCGCGCTCCGTCACGTCCCGGACCCCGACGATGTTCATCCGCCGGCCGCCCTGGTGGTACTCGCCGACGGAGACCTCCGCCAGCACCTCCTGCCCGCCCATCCGCGTCAGGCGCACCGGCCGCAGCGAAGGCCCGGAGAGCTCCAGCTGCGCACGGGTCAGCCCGCACTTGCCGAGGTCCACCTCGCCCACCGCGGTACAGCCCAAAAGCCGCAGCGCCGCGGGGTTGGCCTCCTGCACGCGCAGAGAAGAGGGTTCAATGACGAGGAGCCCGTCGGTCGCCGCTTCGAAGACGCGGCGGTAGCGCTCCTCGTTTTCCGCCAGCGCTTGGTTCAGCGCGCGCTGGGACTGCCGCAGCCGAGCGCGCTCGGCCGCCAGCTCCACCTTCAGCAGGAGCGCGGACGGGTCATCGAACGGCTTGCGCAGGTAGTCGGCGATGCCCAGCGGGAACGCGTCGATGGCGGAGTCGAGCGACGCGAACGCCGTCATCAGAATGATTTCCGTCTCCGGCTGCAGCGCGCGGAGCGCCTTGATGAGCTCCAGGCCGCTCTCTGCACCGAGGTTCTTGTCCACCAGCGCCACGTCGAACGCCGTCGCGCGCGCCTGGGCGAGGGCCTCCTCCGTCGAGGAGGCGACAGTCACCTGACGCTCAGGCGTCCTCAGGCAGCGGGAGAGGACCGTGAGAATCACCTGTTCGTCGTCGACGACGAGGACATGACTCATGGGGTTTGGGTGCGAGTAACCCAGCGCAGCGACGTGCGTCGCAAGGGAACGAATGTGAGCGGCGACGATGTGGGCGGCGCCGAGACACGCCCCTACGGCCGGCCCGAACCCCGCGTCACCTGGTACCGCCCCGCGAGCAGCTCCAGCCACACCTTGCCCGCGCTGGTGTCATCCGCCGAAGGCAGCGCCGCGTACACCGGCAGGTGCGTCTCCGGCTTCACCGGCTGCAGGAACGTCGGGTCCAGGTCCACCGTCTTGCGCCAGCCCACCCGGACGCGAATCCACGCGTGGGGAAACGCGCGGTCCTCGCCGTCCTCGACAAGGAGCCCGTGCACCAGCGCCACGGTGTGGCCCTTGGCTGCCGCCCGTGCGGCGAAGCGCTTGGCGTGGGCCAGGCAGCTGCCGGCGAACACCTCCTCCTCCACGCTGCCGGGGCGGAAATCCTGGGAGGTGGGGCGCTTCTCCACGAACTCGCGGTGGACCGCCGCCGCCACCTCGCGCGCCTCGGCCTCGTCCCAGCGGGTGAGCGCGGCGTGGAGGTCCGCCGAGACCCGCTGCGGCCGCAACGCCAGCGGGCCCTTGGGCTTGCCGGACACCCAGAAGCCGGTGCCGAAGAGGTCCTCGGTGACGTTGGGGTCCGTGTTGGGCGGCACCGCCAAGAAGCGCGCCGCGCCCAGCTCCAGCGACAAGAGCCACCCGTCCTCGTAGCGCGCGGTGAACGCGTCTCCGTACAGCGTCCCGCGCACCTCGTCCGCGCGAATCTCCGCCGCGCAGCCCTCCCCCACCCGCGGGCCCAGCTCCTCGTGGACCTTCACGCAGCCGGTGCCGGTGGGCTTGCGCCACAGCCAGAGCGACTCAGGGAACGCGTCCTTCCCCCGGATGCGGAAGGAACGGTCCACGTCAAACCCGCCCGTGCGGGAGACCCAGGTCCGGTCGCTTGCCCGCGCGTAGAGGTGGCGGGAGCGGTACTGGTAGCGGCCCTCGGTGCGGTCCAGCCGCAGCTCCACCGTGCCCACCGGGACGCCGCGCAGCTCGAACAGGAAGAGCGCCGCTTCCTCGGTGGGCTGGAACTTCGCCGCCCGGCCGCGCTGGGGGTCCACCGGGAGGGGAAACCGGTCCGCGTCGTCGTCCGCCGGGGCGGCGGCGAGCAGGGCTGCGAAGAGGGGAAGGAGGAGCGCCACGGCCTCAAGAAGTACCGCAGCCGGCCGGTGCTCGGCCAGCGCACGGCCCCTCACACCGTCACTGCAGCAGGCCCCCGTCAACAGAGCGCGCGTCGATGAACGCGGGCGACAGCTTCGTGACGCTGACTGGGCCGTCCAGCGACCCGTGCCGGAACCAGTCCTTGATGGGGAGGCTGAGGATGTCGTCGCCCTGCACCGTCAGCACCGACTTGCCGCCGTCCGCGACGATGCCGTGGGTCTGGGTGTGCTGGCCGTTGATGCTGAACGTGACCTGCACGCGGTCGCCGCTGGTGAAGGGGGCGTTGAGAGACGTGGCCTGCCGCTGGAAGCCCGGGTGGTAGAGGCCCACCATCAGCATGTTGGCCTCGTAGGGCGTCAGGCTGCTCTGGCCGTACTGGAGGAAGTTCTTGAAGTCACCGGCCAGCTTCACGAACTGGGGGTTGACCTTCGGCCGTTCGCGCGAGGAGCGCTCGTTCAGAAGCTGGCCTGCTTCCACCATCCGGACGGCCTTCCAGACCACCGCGAGCTCGCCGGGCTTCCGGGCCAGGGGCGCTCCGCCCGCGCCAGGCAGGTGGGGGGCGGCGAGGGCGTCAATGCGGGCCAAGGGGCGTACCTCCGGAGGTGCAGCAGTGCTTTCAATCTTCGCGAAATCCCCGAGGGAAGTTGCCTTGAAGGCCGGTAGAGTGCCGGCCTACCGCTATGGGCTCCAGACGGTTCCTCTTTGCCTTCGGGATCGGCGGCGGGCTCCTCGCCGGGCTCATCATCAACCTGGTCCACTTCGCGGCCACCGGCATGGCGCCCACGCTGGCAGGCTGGCTCTCCGTCCTGTTGGCGGCGGTGGGCACCTTCACCCTCGGCGGCTACTTAAGCTGGTTCCAGTGGGCGGCGCGGCGGGCGCGGGCGCGCTGGGACGTGGTGAGCAAGCTGTCGCAGGGGGACCTCACCGTCTGGTCCGCCCTCCCCTTCGAAGGCGAGGAGGACATCCGGCGGCTCATCCTCTCCCTGCGCCGCGCCCTCTCGCAGGTGCAGCGGGTGACCGCCAACGTGCACCGCAGCAGCCGCGACGTGGGAGAGCAGTCCCGCTCGCTGCTGGAGGCAGCGCGCCGCCAGGGCTCCGCGGTGGACCGCACGCTGGGCTCGGTGGGGAGCATGGGCGCGTCCCTGCAGACCGCCGGCAAGCGCATCTCCCAGCTGGAGACCTTCGCCGCAGACACCACCGGCGCGCTGTCGGAGATGACGCAGCGGATTGAGCAGGTGGCCTCCGCGCTCTCCACGCTCAACGACTTCGCGCAGAAGACCAGCGGGTTGGTGCAGGTGATGAGCGAACGCCTCTCCGGGGTGGCCGCCTCCGGCGACGCGCTGGTCCGCTTCACCGGGGAAGCGGAGAACTTCGTGGCGGCGGTGGAAGGCGGCATCGACGCCGTGCGCCGCCGGGCGAGCGAGACCGGCGAATTGGCGCGCGAGGTGACCTCCACCGCGGAGCGGGGCGAAGCGCTGGTGGCTGACAGCGTGCGCGGCATCTACCGGGTGGATGAGACGGTCCGGAAGGCGGCGGAGATTGTCGAGTCGCTGGGGGCGCGCTCGCTGGAGATTGGCCTCATCGTGGACGTCATCCAGGAGGTGACGGACCAGACCAACCTGCTCGCGCTGAACGCCGCCATCATCGCGGCGCAGGCGGGCGAGAGCGGCCTGGCCTTCGGCGTGGTGGCGGACGAAATCCGCGGCCTGGCCGAGCGCACCGGCAGGTCCACCCGCGAAATTGCGGCGATGGTGAAGGCGGTGAAGGACGCGGTGGGCACCGCGGTGGCGCTGGTGAAGGACGGCCGCGAGCAGGCCAGCACCGGCGTGCAGCAGGGCGACCGGGCGGCCACCGCGCTGAAAGAAATCCGCGCCATCACCCGAAGGACCTTCGCCTCCATCGAGGCCACGGTGGCGGAGACGGCGCGGTTGGAGGCGCAGGGCCGGCACGTGGTGGACGCGTCGCGCCGGGTGGCGCACCTGGTGGACGAGATTACCCTCGCCGCGGGCGACCAGGCGCTGCGCGGGCGGGAGCTCACCAAGCAGACGCAGGAGATGGCGCGGCTGGCGCAGAGCACCTCGCAGAAGGCGGAGGGCCAGGCGCGCACCGGGCGGGACTTGTCGGACGCGGTCCTGAAGCTGACCGCCGCGCTGGATGAGCTGCGCAGCGCACAGGGCGTGCTGGCCCGCGGAGACGCCACCATCGGCGAGGAGGTGGCGCAGGTGCGGCAGGACGCGGACCGGGTCATCCGCATCGCCGACGGGTTGAACCGCACGGTGGACCTGTTGGCGAACGAAGCGGGCACGCTGGAGGCGGAGGTCTTCCGGTTCCGGCTGCCGGGGGCGCAGCGCGGCGGCGTGCTGCGGGTGGGCATCCACCAGTCAGAGATGTTCGACGCCGGCCGCGGGCTGGACCCGGCGTTCATGCTGGACACGCAGATGGTGGACGTGGGCGGCAACCTGTTCAGCGGGCTGGCCCGCTCCGAAGACGGCGCCATCGTCCCGGAGCTGGCGGAGCGCTGGGAGACGGACCCCTCCGCCAAGCGCTACCGCTTTCACCTGCGCCGGCGGGTGGCCTTCCACGACGGCCAGCCCTTCACCGCGCTGGACGCGAAGCGGCACTTCGAACGGCTGCTGGACCCGCGCGAGCGCTCGCCGGACCAGTGGCTTCTCAAAGAAGTCGAGGGCGCCACCGAGTTCGTGGCCGGCAAAGCAGCGGACGTGCGCGGGCTGGCGGTGCTGGACGAGCAGACGCTGGAGATTCGGCTGGATGAGCCCAAGGCCTTCTTCCTCCAGCTGCTCACCCACCCCGCAGCGCGGGTGGGCAAGCGGGACGCCAACGGGCGCTTCGTGGGCACCGGGCCGTTCCGCGCGGTGCAGCTGGATGACCGCGCCATCGTGCTGGACCGAAACCCCGGCTACTTCCGCCCGGAGCTGCCGCACCTGGAGCGGCTGGAGTTCCGGTTCCAGAGGGACCGCGCCGGGGCGCTGGAGGCCCTCAAGTCCGGCGGGGTAGACTTGGTCTCCGGGCTGTACGCGGAGCACCTCAAGGACCCGGCCCTGGAGTCGCTGCAGGTCATCGCCGGCAGCACGCCCTCCTGCTTCTTCCTGGGCTTCAACCTGCGGGAGCGGCCCTACTCAGACGTCCGCGTCCGCAAGGCCATCCGCGCCGGGCTGGACCTCACCCGGCTGGTGGAGCGCTACCACCCGGGCGCCACCGTGGCGCGCAGCCTCACGCCGCCGGGTCTGCTGGAGTACGGGGAGACGCTGGCCGCGCCGCGCCCGGATGTCCTGCTTGCAGAGCAGCTGCTGCGCGAAGCCGGCATTCAGACCCTGAAGGTGTCCCTCTATTACCCGCCCGGCCGCGGGACCGAGGAGGAGGACCAGGTCCTCTTCGGGCCGCTGCTGGAGCGGCAGCTGGTGACGCTGGAGCACGTAGAGCTGCGCACGCAGGACTACTGGCAGCGCCAGCGCGAAGGGCGGGTCCCCGCCTTCCGGTCCGGGTGGATTGCGGACTACCCGGACCCCGACAATTTTCTGCACTTCCTGCTCAACTCCTCGGCGCAGACGGTCTTCTCG
This sequence comes from Myxococcaceae bacterium, assembly GCA_044230055.1. Lineage (GTDB taxonomy): Bacteria > Myxococcota > Myxococcia > Myxococcales > Myxococcaceae > JBGART01. The sequence goes on from JBGART010000016.1 coordinate 30,655, forward strand.
CTCGGCTACCACAGCGCGGAGCTCAACCAGCTCACCTCCGAAGCCCGTGTCTCCATCGACCCGGACCTGCGCGCCCAGCTCTACCGCCGCGCGGAGAGGGTGCTGGACCAGGACTGCGTCCTCATCCCGCTCTTCCACGAGCACACCTTCGCTGTGGCGCAGCCGCGGGTGCAGGGCCTGCGCCTGCACCAGACGCAGCCCCAGGTCCGGTTCGAGCAAATCTGGGTGGATCGGGACTAAGCGCTGCTAGGCGACCGTGGACCGCTCAGCCTCGTCCGCGGTCTGCGCGAGGTCGGCCTGCTCGACAGGTGACAGCAACCACCGTCCCAATACGAGGCCCAGTGTCGCAGCCACTGCGCTGGCGGCCAGCACCCCAAGCTTGGCAGCTGCCAGGAGCGTGGTCTCCGTGAAGGCCAGCTGGGCGATGAAGAGGGCCATCGTGAACCCAATCCCGGCCACCACGCCGAGGACGACGAGGTGACGGAGGGTCAGGCCGGTGGGGAGGGAGGCGAGCCCCGCGCGGAACATCAACCCGCTCACCACCAGGACCCCGATGGGCTTTCCGACCACGAGGCCGACGGCAGCGCCCAGCGCGACCTTGGCCGAGGCAGGGTCGAAGCTCACGCCGCCCAGTGAAACCCCGGCGTTGGCCAGGGCGAACATCGGCATGATTCCGAACGCCACCCATGGGTGGAGCGCTTCGATAAGGCTCTCCGCCGGAGAGCGGGCTTCGCGGCGAGCCACGTCCACGTGGCGCAGGGTGGAGGCCAGCGCGTGCGAGGAAAGCACGCTCGGCGTCACTCGCGCCAGGTGGTCAAGCTCCTTGCGCATATCCTCCACAAAGCCGCCGGGTCCGAGCCACACCCGGACCGGAGTCATCAGGCCGACGATGACCCCTGCAATCGTCGGATGGATCCCGGCGCTGTAGATGCCGGCCCAGACGATGAACGCCGGCCCCACGTAGGCAAGCTTCGTGCGTACGCCGAGCCGCTGCATCGCGATGATGCCGGTGAGCCCCGCGGCGGCGATGAAGAATCCTGTCAGCGCGATGCCCGATGAGTAGAACAGGGCAATCACGAGGATTGCCCCGAGGTCGTCGATGACCGCCAACGCCAGCAGCAGCACGCGCAGCGCGGCCGGCACGCGCTTGCCAAGAAGCGTCAGGATGCCAACGGCGAAGGCGATGTCCGTCGCCATCGGAACTCCCCAGCCGGCGCGCGTCGCCGCCTGCCCCGCGAACAGGAGGTAGAGCCCCGCCGGAGCGAGCATCCCGCCGAGCGCGGCGGCCACCGGAAGGGCCGCCCTTCGCCACTGCGAGAGCTCCCCCTGATGGACCTCGCGGCGGATCTCCATGCCAACCACGAAGAAGAAGATGACCATCAGGCCATCGTTGACGAACCACTCGAGGCTGCGCTCGAAGCCGAAGGAGCCAAGTCGGATGCCAATCGGCATGTGCCATAGGCGGGTGTAGCCCTCGGCCCATGGCGAGTTTGCCCAGATGAGCGCCGCCGCGGCGGCGACGAACAGGAGGATGCCGCTGGCCGCTTCGACGCGCAGAAACCGCTCGAGGGGGCGGCCAGCCAGCCGTGCAAACCGCAGCAGCGGCTCCCAGGCCTCGGGAGGTGAGGATGAGAGGGGGCGGGGCTCCGAAGGTGGGGTCGGCGACATGGCTCGCTCCGCCGGCAGCTGCCGGCCCAGATGGCGGCCCGACCATCCGTTGCCCTGCAGCGCACGGGCGCTGCACCCTTCAAACGCTTCGGCGCACTTTCACACAGCTCGGCACGCCCGTCGAGATTCGGCCGCGGAGCCCCGCAGTCCCGGGGCATGAACAGCGGCGTGGAGCTGACTTCGCCCGCTCAGCTGTCCTTCTTCGGGACGACGAGCAGCGCGTTGCGGACGCGCTGGATGGCGCTGCGGCTCAAGTGCTTGAGCACGGCGACGCGGTGCTCCTCGTTCGCCTGCACCAGCTGCTCCACCGACGCCTCCAGCGCGGAGTTGCTCGGACCGTACCGGAAGAGGAAGTCCGGACCGTCAACCCGCGACACCAGCAGGTCCTGCTTGCAGAGCTGGGCCAAGGCTTCATGGGCGGAGACGACCGTGAGGCCCAGCTTCGTCGCGACAGCCTCCGCGTTCCAACTCTCGCTTCGATGCCGCCGCAGGAACAGCAGAGCCTCCAGCTCCTCGAAGGTCATGATCCGCTGGCTCAGGAGCTCACGGACATCTTTTGGCAGGCGCTCCACGCTCATGTCTTCAGCTCCGGCCGCTGCTGCGACGGCTCGCCTGAGTCGGTCACGGCGTCGAAGGCCGCGGGGAGATCCGCCGCCCGGGCCGCCGCCGTCATGTAGACCTTCGCCAGCTCGGACTCGTCGAGGAACCCGACAATCCGCCAGCCGTCGTCGACCACGGGCACGCCGCGCAGCCCGTTGGAGACGAGCCGCTCGGTCGCCTCGCGAAGGTCATCCTCGGGGCGGACCGACACGGCGGGTTGCATGATGTCGGCCGCCACCGCCCAAAGGGCATCCCGCCTCTCGCTCGCCAACACCTTCATCGCTGCGGAGGCGATCAGGCCCACGAGCTTCCCGTCGGCGGCGACCACCGGGAAGACGTCCTGCCAGGTGGACTCACCGACGTGGCGCAGCATCTCGGTGGCCTGCGTGTCTGGGTGGAACGCGACGAAGGGTCTGCCGACGGTCATCAGGTCCTTCACCCGGATGGCCCGGAACACGTCCAAGAGGAGCGCGTCGCGGTGCACGGGCGAGTCGCGCTGGGTCGGGACCTGCGCGGTGTAGAGGGCGCGCCTGCGCAGGGCGATGAAGGCGATGCCGAGCGCCAACATCAGCGGGACGAGCAGGTCGTAGTTGCCCGCCATCTCGCAGACCAGCACCAGCGCGCTCAGCGGCACATGGGCAATCCCGCCGTAGAAGACGCCCATCCCCACCAGCGCGAACGCGCCCGGGTCGATGCGGGGGTCCTGCAGCAGCAGCTGCGCGCCGCGCCCGAAGGCCCCGCCGAACAGCCCGCCCATCGCCAGCGAGGGCGCGAAGTCCCCCGCGCTGCCTTCGGACCCGATGGTGAGGGACGCGGCGACCAGCTTGAAGAGGGAGAGCAACAGCAGCAGCTGGACCGCGCTCCATCCCTCCGGGAGCCAATCCGCACCGCTGATGGCCATCTGAACCGCGCCGTAGCCTCCACCCAGAATGCCCAGGCCCTGGCCGCGGGTCCCCAGCCACGCCCCCACGAGCAGGATGAGGGGAGTGCCGCACACCCCCAGCGCGAGCCCGCCCAACGCAGGGCGCGACCAGGCCGGCACCGGTAGACGACGGAACAGCTGCTTCGACCGCCGGAGCACCGCCACGAACGCCGCGGACAGGAACGCCACGAGGAGGGCCATCACGCCGTAGAGAGGCAGGTGACCTGGCACGAAGGGGAAACGGGAGGCGTGGGCAAAGAGCGTGCTCTCGCCGAAGATGGAGATGACCACCGAGTAGGAGATGACGCTCGCGAGGACGGAGGGGATGAGCGCGTCGGACTCGAAGCCATCGCGATAGAGAACCTCGACCGAGAGCAGCGCCGCCCCCAACGGCGTGCGGAACACCGCGGCGATGCCTGCGGCCACGCCTGCGACGAGCAGAATCCTCCGCTCCCGGGCGCTGACCTTCAGCACCCGGGCGACGGACGAGCCGAGGGCCGCGCCAATCTGCATGGTGGGCCCTTCGCGCCCCCCCGCCCCGCCCGTCCCCAGCGTGCAGAGCGACGCCAACGCCTTCACCCAGATGACCCGAGGGCGGACGATGCCCCCCTGGTGATGAAATGCCTCAATCATCGCGTCGCCGCCGCCTCCTCGCGCTTCGGGGGCCAAGCGCGTCAGCAGCCCACAGGCAAGCCCACCCAGGGCAGGCAGCCAGAGGAGCACCCACGGCCGGAACGTCCGCTCGGCGGCGCGGGCAGCGAAGGTCTCGCCGTGGGCGCGCAACGCGGTGTAGCCGGCCAGGTCCTCCAGCAGCAATCGCTGGAGCTGCTCCAGCACCCCGAAGAAGGCCGCTCCCACCAACCCCGCCACCACGCCCACCAACGCCGCGTGAAACAGCATCCGCCCGACGATGCGCAGATCCAGCGGCGCCGTCTCCGCGAAGATGATGGGCAGGACGGTCCGGTGCTGCGCGGACCACAGCCTCAGCTGGGAGAGCAGCTTCAGTGCTCGGACGCGCATGGTACCCGCCTGTGTACGAGCTTGGCGCCCACCGCCCAGAAGCGGACACGTCCACCCAATCAAAGTCCTCGCAATGCCGGATCCACGCTATGCTGAATTCATTTGCTGCGCAAACTAAATTCAGCATAGGGTCCCCTCATGTCGCAAGCGCTGCGCTTCACCGTCGTGCTGGTGGCCGGCCTCGGGCTCCTCGCCTGGGGGGCCTTCGTGGCGGTGACGAGCACCACGCGGCGCTGGTTCGAGAAGGACGTGGCCCTCCGGTCGGACCTCGCGGTGAACGGGAGCCGGCGCGCGCTCCTCTCTGACCTCCAGAAGAAGGACTGGGCCGCGCTGAGCGAGCTCTTGGGCGACATCACGCGCGATGAGCGCATCATGGCCGCGGGCGCCTGCACGGCCGAGCGCCGCCTGGTGGCCAGCACCCAGGACTACCCGCTGGAGTTCTCCTGCGGCCGCGTCGGCGCGCACATCGCGCCGGAGCCGGAGACGGCGCCGACGACGTGGAGCAGCTGGAAGGAGGTGGCGGAGCTGCCGGGCGGCATCGTCCAGGTGAGCGCGTTTCCTTTGAGCCACGAGGGCCAGCTCTTCGGCTTCGTCGTCCTCATCCATGACCTGAGCTACGTGCAGCGGCGCGAGGCCACCACCGCCCAGTTCCTGCTCATCGCCTTCGGCGTGCTGGCCGCCGGCGCCTCCATCGTCACCCTCGTCGCCGCCCGGCTCTCCTGGCGGGGGTGGAGCAACGAGCTGCGCAAGCTGCTCCAGGGTGGGACGCACCGCCCCGAGTTCAAGCCCTTCATGCGCGATGTACGGGAGCTGGTGGAGCGGCTGGCCTTCGAGAAGGAGGTGGACGGCCAGGGCTCCTGGACGCCGCAGCGGCTGAAGCAGACCTTGAGCAGGCACCTGCAAGGCGAACGGGTGGTCATCGTCGCCAACCGGGAACCCTACATCCATGAACGCCGGCCGGACGGCACGGTCAACGTGCTCCACCCAGCCAGCGGGCTGGTCACCGCGCTGGAGCCGGTGATGCGGGCGTGCTCCGGGGTGTGGGTGGCCCACGGCAGCGGCACCGCGGACAGAGACGTGGTGGACCGCCAGAGCCGGGTGCGCGTTCCGCCCGGCGAGGAGTCCTACGTCGTCCGGCGGGTGTGGCTCTCCAAGGAGGAGGAGCTCGGCTACTACTACGGCTTCTCCAACGAGGGGCTCTGGCCGCTCTGCCACCTGGCGCATAACCGGCCCGCGTTCCGGATTGACGACTGGAAGCACTACCAGACCGTCAACCAGCGCTTCGCGGAGGCGGTCTGCTCGGAAGTGGACTCCGAAGACCCCATCATCCTGGTCCAGGACTACCACTTCGCGCTGGCGCCCGCGCTCATCCGGGAGCGGCTGCCGAAGTCCACCATCATCAGCTTCTGGCACATCCCCTGGCCAAACGGAGAGCGGTTCGGCATCTGCCCCTGGCGGGACGAGCTGCTGGAAGGGATGCTCGGCAGCAGCATCGTCGGATTCCACACCCAGCTGGACTGCAACAACTTCTACGACGCGGTGGACCGCTACCTGGAAGCGCGCATCGACCGCGAGCAGGCGGCGGTCATCCACCACCGGCGCAGCACGCTCGTCCGCGCCTACCCCATCTCCATCGAGTGGCCCAACCGCTGGGCGGCCGGCGCCCCTTCCGCGGCGGAGTGCCGCGCCAGCGTCATCGCCGAGCTGGGCCTGGCGCCGGACGCGCTGCTCGGCGTGGGGGTGGACCGCCTGGATTACACCAAGGGCATTGAAGAACGGCTGATGGCGGTGGAGCGCCTGCTGGAGCGCACGCCCACCTTCCGCGGCCGCTTCACCTTCGTGCAGCTGGGCGCGCCCAGCCGCACCGCCATCGAACGCTACCGGCAGCTCAACGAGGGCGTGGAGCGCCTGGCCGAGCGCATCAACAAGCGCTTCGGCACAGAGCGCTACCGGCCCATCGTCTTCCTGCGCAGCCACCATGAGCCGCCCACGGTCTTCCGCTACTACCGCGCGGCCGACGTCTGCTACGTCAGCAGCCTCCACGACGGGATGAACCTCGTCGCGAAGGAGTTCGTCGCGGCGCGGGAGGATGAGCGGGGCGTGCTGGTCTTGAGCCACTTCACGGGCGCCGCGCGGGAGCTGACCGAAGCCCTCATCGTCAACCCGTATGATCTCGAAGAGGCCAGCGCCGCCCTGGCCACCGCGCTCCACATGTCGCCCGGCGAGCAGCAGGACCGCATGCGGGCCATGCGCGCCTACCTCGCCGAGTTCAACGTCTACCGCTGGGCGGGACGGATGCTGGTGGACGCCGCGCGCCTGCGCAGCCGCGAGCGCCTGACCGGGCGGCTCATCGAACGGCAATCGGGAATGGAAGGTGCGGCGTGATGAAGGACATCCTGGCCAAGGCCAACGTGGACGTGCTGGCGCAGTTTGCCGGCTCCAAGGTGCTCCTCGCCTTCGACTACGACGGGACGCTGGCGCCCATCGTCGACGAGCCCGAGGACGCCCGCATCCCCCCGCGCACCCGGGAGCTGCTGGAGCGGCTGTGCGGGCTCTACCCGTGCGTCGTCATCTCCGGCCGCGGCCAGGGCGACGTCCTCAAGCGCGTCCGCGGGCTGGGCGTGCTGGAGGTGATTGGCAACCACGGGCTGGAGCCCTGGAAGCGCACCCACGACTTCGCGGAGCAGGTGCAGCGCTGGATGCCCACCCTCAAGCGCGCGCTGGGAGACATCCAGGGGCTGAAGCTGGAAGACAAGTCCTTCTCCGTCGCCATCCACTACCGCCACTGCCGGGAGAAGAAGGCCGCCAAGGAGGCCATCCTCACCGCCGTCGCCAAGCTGGGCCCGCTGCGCGTGCTGGGCGGGGAGCTGGTCGTCAACCTGCTGCCGGAGGGCGCGCCGCACAAGGGCATTGCCCTCCGGGCGGTGCGGGACCGCCTGGCGTGCGACACCGCCATCTACATCGGCGATGACGAGACGGACGAGGACGTGTTCTCGCTCGACGAGCCCGGGCGGCTGCTGACGGTGCGGGTGGGAGAGAAGCAGGACTCGGCCGCCGCGTTCTTCATCCGGACCCAGGGCACCATCGACGCGTTCCTCGAAGCGCTGCTCTCGCTCAAGCCGGGACCGGTGAAGGAGGCGGCGCGATGAGCTTCGCAGCGCTGGAGACGGTCAGCTTGCCGCCCCTGGGCGAGGTGCTGGAGTTCCTGCGGCTGGTCTGGGCGGTGGACCACGGCGCGCAGAGCACCTCCAGGCGGATGGAGGCCACGCTGGGCGTGACCGGCCCCCAACGGTTCGCCATGCGGCTGGTGGGCCGGTTCCCGGGGATTACCGCCGGGCAGCTGGCAGAGCTGATGCGGGTTCATCCCAGCACCATGACCGGCATCCTGAAGCGGCTGGAGCTCAAAGGCCTCCTCTCCCGGCGGGAGAACCCGCGGGACCGGCGGCGCTCCTTCCTTGGCCTCACCGAGGCAGGCCGGATGCTCAAGGAGGCCAAGAGCGGGACCGTGGAGGCCGCCGTCCAGGAGACGCTGGAGACGTTTCCCCCAGAGAAGATTGCGGCCGCGCGCGAGGTGCTCCAGTCCCTGGCGGACGCGCTGGGCCGCGACGGTGTTGATTAGAGCGGCCGGCGTACCAGCGTGTGGTGCGCGACGAGCTCCGCCTCCAGCGCACTCCCCCACTCGAAGGCTTTGGCCATCACCCGCCCCGCCTGGCTGTCGTCCACGTCATGCGCCACGACTTCGAACCCCAGCGCGGTGAACGCGTCCCGGTGGAAGGCGCAGCGCCCGTCGCTCGCCGGCTGGAAGGGCTGGTCTATCGGCGTGAGCTTGGGCGCGAGGTTGTAGATGAGCGCGTAGCCGCCGGGGCGCAGCAAGTCGAACACCTGCTTGAGGAACTGCGCGTCCGTCACCCCCAGCCGGATGAGCTGCTTCTCCGGCGCCGGCCGCTCCGGGTGGATGTACCCGCGCTTGAGCGTGTTCTTGGAGATGAACAGGTCATACCCTCGGCCCACCGAGGCCACCAGCTTGCGGTCCGTCGGGAAGAAGCCGTGCAGCACGCGCAGCCGCCCGCGCGTCCCGTCTTTCGCAACGGCGGGCCCGTTCTCCTTCGCGTAGAGCAGCGGCAGCAGCGGGTCCACTTCAATGCCGGTGACGTCCGCGCCCAGCCAGGCCAGCAGCTTGAGCTGCCCGATGTTGCCGTAGCCGAAGTCGAGCACCTTCTTGCCCTTGGGCGTGAAGCCCTGCGCGGCGAGCAGGTCCAACGGCCGGGCGTACGCCAGCGGATCCGTCACCCGCGCGTAGTACGTCTCATCGTCCACCTCGCGCCGGACGAGGGACGCGCGCTGCTCCGGTGGCAGCTTCGCCGCCTGCGCCTCGATGAAGTAGGCCTGCTTGTCCGGCGTGTGGAGGAAGACCTGCGGCGGATGCGGGGGCAGCTCCGGGGTCAGCTCCAGGAAGCGCTTCACCCAGGGCGACTCCACGTGCGGCGCGTAGGCGCGGGCCTGCTGGGTCAGCACCTCGAGGACACCGGGCTCGGCAGCAGCGGTGACGCCGGCGTCGGGCGACGCGGCGAGCAGCAGCAGCGTTAAGAAGGTCACGGTCATCTCCTGGTCGCGCGGCCGGCTGCACCGAGCGCGCCAGCAGATACCTCAGGCGTCAGGCTTCTCGCAGCGCTTCGCGTCGTCGAGCGCTGCCAGGCGGCTGTCAACCCGCTCCACTTCGTTCCCCACCTGATTCGTCACCGTCTGGAAGACGCCGTCCTCACGGTCCTGCTGGAGCTCAGAGAGCTCCTTCCAGCCGGCCTTCTCCAGATGCGTGAGGTCCTTGATGCCGCCTGCGACGGTCAGCGCGCCGAGCCCGAGCAGGCCGCCCTTGACGAACCCCAGGTCTCTCACCGGCTTGACCGCCGCGCCCACCACCGCGCCGCGCGCGAGGTCTCTGATTGCCGCGGCCGGGCTGTAGTCGCCGCCGTTCACGCCGGCCTGCACCGCAGTGTACGCGCCGGCACCGGCGAGGCCCCGGAGGACGAGGTTGCTGATGGGGAGGACGGACGCCACCGCGCCCACCACCCCCGCCACGCCGCCGACCGTCTCCTTCGTGTCTCTGAAGGCCTTGAGGTGCTCGGTGGCCTTGTCGAGCGCCGCGTGGATGTCCGCGGCCTCCTCGCTGGAGACCAGGCCGTCGTCCAGGGCGGACTCCAGGCCGTCCTTCGCGCGCTGGAGGTTCTGGGCGAACTCGTCGTCGCTGTTGGCAATGGGGGCGATGAATACCGCGGAGAGCGCGTTCTTGAACCCACCCAGGGCGTCATCCCCCAGCGTCTCCAGCTTGGCGACGCTGGCCTGGAGGGCGGAGAGCTCCTGCTCGCTGATGCCCTCCCCGTCCCGGCACGCTTCGCGGGAGACAGAAGGCGGACGGCATCGTTCGGCGGCGCGGATGGACGAGGACACAGGCAAACCCCTGGAGAGACGCTGCTCTCAGTTATCGAGAGGAGCCCCCCGTAAGTTGCCTTTTCAGGGCTGGGCGCGGCGCTGGCCGGAGACGCCGAAGCGCTGGGGCCAGCCGGCGCCGGCCACCGGCGTGGAGAGCAGGTCGTACGCCTCCAGCCGCCAGCCGCCCGCGCGCTCGACGAGGACGAACAGGAAGCCCCGGGAGAAGACCGCCCCGCCCACCACCCCGTCCGGGGGCAGCGGGCACTGGTAGACGCGGGACCCGCTGAGCACCAGGGACACCACCGCCGGCCCGCCCGCATCCGGCCCCTCGCGGGTGAGCGTGAGCAGGCTGTTGGATTCGCCCGCCGCGCTCTCCAGCACCACCCCACCCGGCTGCTCCGCCAGGCTGGCCACCCAGCTGAGCGCCCCGGTGCTGTTGTCGTAGGCGCGGACGAACGGCGCCAGCGCCTCCGGCATGCAGCTGGAGGCCTCCGGCAGGCAGCGCCGTTCGAACAGGTAGGTCAGCCCGCGGCCTGCGACGGCGTAGTGCGGCAGCCGTTCCCGCAGCCCGGCGTCCGCCGCGCCGAGGTCCGCCACCAGCCCACCGTCCAGCGCGTAGAGGTACCGGCCCCCCAGCAGCACGCGCTGCCCCACGGAGAGCAAGGCCGGCACGTCGGCTGCCTGGTCCGGCCCGTCGGTGAACGTCCGGCCGCCGTCCGACTCGCGCAGCGTCAGCCGGGAGCCCTCGACGCCATACAGCTGCAGCCCGCCTTCGATGTCGAGCGCCAGCTGGCTGCCGCGGCCCTTGGGGACGGAGAGCTCCTCGCGCCCCCCGTCCTGCGCCAACCGGACGAGGGTCTGGCCGGCAAACGAGGCCGGCCCGCCGTCGCCCGCATCCGGCGCGCTCCACCAGTCGAACGCCGCATACAGCTCGCCGCCCTCCGCGCGCGCCAGCCGGTTGGCCGCGGTGCGGGCCAGCGCGGGCCCCGCGTCCGGCGGCGTCAGCGCGCTGTAGGGGTACGAGGCCAGCGCGGCGCCGCTGCCGGGGCTGTGCACCCAGAGCGCCTGGTCCGTCACCAGCACCACGCCGCCGTCACCCACCTGCGCCAGCCGGCTGTAGGACGCATCCGGGAGCGGGACGAGGAAGCGCTGGAAGCCGCTGCCGGTGAAGGACGCCAGGAAGCACCCGGCATCCACCCCGCCGTCGCCGCACGCCTGCCAGAAGAGGTTGCCCTGGTGCGCCAGCAGCACCGGCTCCTCGCGCAGGTCTCCGACGGGCGCGTGTGGCACCACCAGCGCGTACTCGGGCGTGAGCTCACCCGCGTCCGGCCGCACGCAGACCTGGTTCTGGCAGGTCCCCGCGCCCTGGCACGGCGTGGCCAGCGAGCAGCGCACGCCGTTGGGCGTGTTGAGCTGCTTGCACACGCCGCCGATGCAGAGGTTGGAGATGCGGCAGTCCACCGAGCCGCAGACGTAGTCATCCGGCGCCGGGCCCTGGCCGCAGCCTGCCGCGGGGTCGCAGGTGGCCACGCGGCAGTCGGCGGTGGGCGTGGGGCAATTCACCGGCGCGTGCACGCAGCCCACGCCCTTGGCGCAGGCGTCGGTGGTGCACTTGTTCTGGTCATCGCAGCTGCGCGGCGTGCCCAGGCACTGGCCGGCACGGCAGGTGCCGTTCTCAAGGCATTCGTCGGAGGGCGTGCAGCGGGCGCCCTCCACCGCGTCGGTCTCAATGCACTGGCTGGTCTCCAGGTCAAAGCGGGAGACGCGGCAGGGGCCGGAAGGCACGCACGGCAGCGGCCGCACGCCCTCGCCCACCAGCGGCACCCGCACGGAGTCGCCCCGCGCAGAGAGGAGGAGCGCGCCCTCCTCCCGGGCGCTGCCGGCGGTGAAGGTGACGGCGACCTCCGCGGTGCCGCCCGCCGGGACCGTGACGCTGCCCGCCGCCGCGAACGGCCCTTCGGTGGAGACGCCCACCTCCTGGTCCGCGCGGCTCTCGCTGAAGAGCGTGACGGTGCGCAGCACCTGCGCGCCCTCCAGCACCCGGCCGAAGTCCACCGTGTCGCCGCTCACCCGGAAGCCCAGCTCCACGTTGCCCAGGCCCGAGTTGCAGCGGCACGCGTGGCCGAACGCGAGCGCAACCATCCCCACCGCCAGCGCCGCCCTGCGCGTATGCCCCAACGGCTCCTCCTGCCGACTACCGACCTTTGGACACCGCCTGCGACGACGCCCGCCACCTGCGGAGGGCGAAGCGCGCCGCCACGGCCACGGCGATGAACCCCAGGCCCACGTAGACCACCGAGTTGTAGCTCGAAACCCAGGCCTGAAGCCGCTCGGCGTTCCCGCCGAGGGCGATGCCCAGCGCCATCAAGAGGACGTTCCAGGCGGCCGCGGAGAGGGCGCCCAACAGAATGACCCGCCAGAAGGAGACCCCGAAGGCGCCGGCGCCGAAGAAGACCAGGCTGCGCAGGCCGGGCATGAAGCGGTTGCCCACCACCAGCCAGGGGCCCATCTTGCCCACCCGCTGGGCGAGGGACGCCAGCCGCTCCGGGGTGAAGCCGGGCGTCGGCCGCCCCTCCCTCACCCGGCGCGCCACCCGCATCCCGACGAAGTAGTCGATGGCGGAGCCCACGACGCTGCCCAGGGTCACCACAGCAAAGACCAGCACCCAGGACTTCTCGCCGCGCACCGCGTACACGCCGCCCAGGAGCGTGATGGTGTCCCCCGGGAACGGGGGCACCACGTACTCCACCAGCGCCGCCAGGAAGAGGATGACGTACGCCGCAGGGCCCACGGCCTGCAGGAAGCTGTCGAGCCAGGCGACCATGCTTTGAAGGCGCAAGGCTACTCATGCCTTGCGCCGCGGCTCCAGCACGACGAGCACCGGCTGTCGGTTACTGGTGTCCCAGCCGGACTTCGACGTTCGGATGCTCGGCGCAAAAGCGCCGCAGGGTGGCGAAGCTCTTCACGCTCAGCGGGTTGTCCAGGGTGAACGTGCCGGGCTCCACATCATGGTCCCAGCCCCACTGGGTGTGGGACGCGTCGCCGGTGAGGAGGACCGGGCCCTTGGGAGTGCGGACGAGGAACGCGGTGCTGCCTGGCGTGTGGCCCGGCACCCAGAGCGCCCAGAGGGAGCCGTCGCCGAAGATGTCCATCACGCCGGCGAAGCGGCCCTGCGCGTCGGCGGTGTACTGCCATTCGCGAATGGCGCCGTGGCCCTGCAGCGCGCGGTCGATGTTCGGGCGGACGACGGCGTTGAGGACCGAGGTCCACTGCGTCTCGCCGGGGCCGGCGTACACCGGGGTGCCCTTCGGCACGTCCGGCATGCCCATCACGTGGTCCAGGTGCAGGTGGGTGAGGAAGACGCCCGCCAGCGGCTGCTCCTGGGCGGCGAGCCAGGTGGCGAGGTCATTGGGAATTTTCATCTTGTCGACCTTCATCACAGAGGCCACCAGGCCTTGAATGGCGGAGGTCTCCGGCGCGGTGCGCAGCGCCTTCTCCACCCCGGTGTCCACGATGAAGAGGCCGCGGGTGGGGTGGCGCAGGGCGTGGAAGTAGACGTGGATGGGCTCGTCGCCATCGGTCAGGCCGGCGGCCTTGGCGCGCGGGTGGTCCAGGTTCACCAGGCCTTTGCGCTCCACTTCCCAGTCCGCGGAGATGACGGAGGTGAGCTCGATAGGGCCCGGCGCATCCAGCACCGCAAGCAGCGCGTCGGACCCGGTCGGGGTGCCCAGCTCCGAGGGGAGGGTGGCGTGGCGGCTGAAGGAACAGTGCGTGAGGGAGAGCAGCAGGACGGCGAGCAGCGGGAAGCGAGACATGGGCACCTCTGGGTTGGACATGCGCGCAGAGTAGCCATCTGATATTGGATGAAAATCCGTCATGTTCGCATGAGGTCATACGTTTATGGATATCCCCTGGGATGACGCGCGGCTGTTCCTCGCGGTGGCGGAGGCGAAGAGCCTCTCGGCGGCGGCGAAGGCGCTGCGGGTGGGCCAGCCCACGGTGAGCCGCAGGTTGGCGGAGCTGGAGTACCAGCTGGGGTTTCCGCTCTTCGCGCGCAGCTCCAGTGGGGCGCAGCTCACGGCGCGCGGGGAGAAGTTGGTGGAGCCGGCGCGCAGGATGGCGGAGTGGGCGGCGGAGCTGGGCCGGTCCGCGGAGAAGGGGGACCACAAGCCGCGCGGGGTGGTGCGGCTGACGGCGTCACCCGGCGTGGCGTTCGAGTTTGTCGCGCCGTTCGCGGCGTTCGCGGCGCAGAAGTACCCGGACCTGCGGCTGGAGGTGCTGTCGTCCATTCAGTTTCTGGACCTGGCGCGCGGGGAGGCGGACCTTGCGCTGCGGCTCGGCGGACCGAAGCAGCAGGACCTGGTCAGCGTGGCGAAGCTGTCGCACGGCGTGCGCGCGTTCGCCGCGAAGTCGTATGTGCAGAAGCTGCCGAAGAGGTATGGGTTTGCGGATGTCGCGTGGATTGCCTGGGCTCCGCCGCTGGACAGGATGAGGCCCAACCCGGAGCTCGCGGCGCTCATCCCCGGGTTCAAGCCGGTGTTCGCGGCGGATGACTTTCTGGTTCAGTGCCGCGCCGCGGAGGCGGGGGTTGGCGCGGTCATCTTGGGCGATGTGAGGCACCGGTTCTCCGCGCAGACGAACCTGGTGCCGCTGGCGTTGGATTTGGGGCCGCACTCGCGCAGTGAGCTGCACCTTGTGTGCGCGAAGAGCGCGCTGGCGATTCCACGGGTGAGGGTCATGGCGGAGTTGATTGCCGCGGAGCTGGCGAGGGCGGAGGTCGGGTGAGGGTTGTGCGCGGGGACGGGTCTGCGGGGCCGGGTTGCGGGGCCGGGTTGCGGGGCCGGGTCTGCGGGGACGGGCACGGCGTACGCTTCGCGTTACTGCTGACGGGGAACGGGCGACGGTTCGCGGGTACGTGGCCGCGTTCGCGTTCGCCTTCGTTCACGGGCCCGGGTACGGGAAAGGGAAAGGGAAAGGGTTCGGGCGTGCCCGCTGCCTCCATCCTCCGAACCCGCTCCCCTACCCGAGCCCGTGAACGAAGGCGAACGCGAACGCGGCCACGTACCCGCGAACCGTCACCCGTTCCCGTAAGCCGTTCGCCGCAGCCCGTTCCCCCGCAGCCCGTTCCCGTACCCCACACTTCACGCGCTGGGCAGAACCACCCCGCCATAGCTCGAAGCTTCGAGCGTCCCGCACGCGGCGCCAATCTCTTTCCCGCCGGAGTACCGCCGAGCAATGGGAGCCCGAAGAATCTGCAGATAATCCCGGAACCGCTTCAGCTCCTCCTCATCGGGAGGGAGGTACTTCCCAGTAGGGTCGGTGACATCAATCAAATCCACCTTGAGGGGAATCCCCTCAAACACCCGCGCCAGCGCCTCCGCATCTTCCCGCCCGGTGTTGAACCCCTTGATGGCGACATAGGCCAACATCGCCCGCTCCTTCCTGCGAACGGAGTACTCCCGAATCGCCTCCACCAGCTCCGGCAGCGGGTGCGTCCGCTCAATCGGCAGCACCAACACCCTCTTCTCCGAAATGGCCGACGTGATGCTGAACGCCAGCCGGTAGGGGTGGTCCTCGCGGGTGTACCGGCGGATGGCGGGCACCACTCCCGCCGTAGAGAACGTGATGGACTTCCCGGAAATCGCCAGCCCTGCAGGGTGGCAAAGAATCTGAGCCGCCCGCAGCGACTCCGCGTAGTTGAGCAGGGGCTCTCCCATCCCCATGAACACCACGCCGCGGACGGGACGGTCGGCCTCCGCGCGAATCTGCAGCACCTGGTCCACCATCTCCCAGGTCGCAAGGTTCCGCTTGAAGCCCAGCTTCCCGGTCATGCAGAAGTCGCACGCCAGTGCGCAGCCGACCTGCGAGGAGACGCAGACCACATACTTCTCCTCGAAGATGGGGATGCGCACCGCCTCCACCCTCCCGCCCAGCGGCGACTCGAACAGGTACTTCACGAACCCGTCGTCGGCCCGCCGCCGCTCCACCACCGTCAGCGAAGGCAGCGAGCCATGGGCGCGCAGGTGCTCGGCCACCCGCTTGGGGACCTGCGGCGCGGCGCAGACCTGCTCGACATCCTGCGCCCCGTGCGCGAACACCGCGGCGAAGAGCTTGCGGACGGCAGTGGGCGTGGGCGTCAGGGGCGCGAGCGCTGCGCCGAGCTCGGGCAGCGACAGCGTCTTCAAATTCACGTCAGGCCTTCTTCAGCTTTCCGCGCAGGAAGTCTTTAAGCCGGTCAGCCAGCTGCTCGGGCATCTGCTTCTGCAGCGCGCGCCGGCAGAGGCTGGGAGTGGCGCGGTACGTCTTGAGGAAGTCGACGCAGGGCGGGCACTGGGCGAGGTGCTCCTGAAGCTGCTTCGCCTCCTCGTCGGGCATTTCGCCGTCGAGGAAGTCCAGCAACAGATGAATGGAGTCACGACAGTTGAACATCCGGTTCAGCCCCAGCGACGTTCGAGACGAGGAAGATGCCGCGCCCGCCCGACGGTTTCACAGCCCATTGTAGAAAGTGTCTATCGTCTCCCGCATGGCCAGGCGGGCACGATGTAGGCGGCTCTTGATGGCCGGCACTGAATCCCCAGTAATCTCCGCTATCTCCTCGTAGCTCAGGCCCTCCACGTCCTTCAGGAGGAAAACCTCCCGATACCCGTCCGGCAGCCGCTCCGTCGCCTGCTTGATGGCCTCGCCCAGCTCCGCGTCCAGCGCCTTCTCGTCCGCGCGCTTGCTCCAGTCCTGCTGCGGGTACTCCGCAAGACTACCCCGTTCGTTGAACTCGGGGCCCTGGAGCTCTGCCTCGGCGGCCTTCACCACCCGACGGTGCCGCAGGCGCATCAGGGTGTGATTGGCGGCGATGCGGTGCACCCAGGAGCCGAAGGCGGCGTCGCCCCGGAACGAATGAAGGTTCTGGTAGGCGGACAGGAAGGTGTCCTGCGCAATCTCCGCGGCGTCCGCTTCGGAGCGGGTCATCCGCAGGGCCAGGGCGAAGACGCGGTCACGGTGCAGCTCCACCAGGCGCTCGAAGGCCGCCATGTCGCCGGACTGGGCGCGCTCGAGGAGCCCGTGGTCCCCGGCCGACTCCTCGCTGTGCTCCTCCACGTCTGCCATGGGCCTCGTTCGGGCCACATTCCCAACCCTGGCTGCGCGCGTCAAGGAGGAGTCCCCCAACGGCGCGCCAGTGACCTGCCCCCTGCGTTTTGAGGCGATGATGACCTTCGTGAAGAACACCTGGCCCGGCTGGGAATACGAGCGCGAGTGGGTGCTCTGCGTGGACTGCGAGACGCGCAGGCCGCGCCGCAGCCTCTCCCCCGCCGGCCACTGCCTGGATCGGCCGTGGTGCTTCAAGGCGCAGCAGGAGCGCGCCGCGCGCAGGGCCGCCGCGCCCCGGGCGTTGCCGGCGTCGACAGCGCCCGTGCCGGGCGAGGGCGAAGGCAAACCACCGGTTCGTTGACGCGGGCGGCGGGACCGCAGTAGGGCTTCCCGCCATGAACGTTCTCGTCACCGGGGCCAGTGGGTTTCTGGGCAGCTGGATTGCGCAGCGGCTGGTCGAGGGCGGGCACACCGTCCGCGCGCTGGTGCGAAAGACCTCCAACCGCAAGTTCCTGGAGACGCTCAAGGGCGTGGAGCTGGTGGAGGGCGCCGTCGAAGACGCCGCGTCGCTCGCGGCCGCGGCGCAGGGCGCGGACGCGGTCATCCACGCCGCCGGCCTGGTGAAGGCGCGGGACGAGGCCGAGTACCAGCGCGCCAACGTCGAGGGCACCCGCAACGTCGTGGAGGCCGCGGCCAACCAGGGCGGCATCCGGCGCGTGGTCGTCGTCTCCAGCCTGGAGGCCTCCGGGCCGTCCCCGGACGGGCAGCCGGTGCCGCACGACCAGGAGACGCCGATGACCACCTACGGCCGCTCCAAGCTGGCCGCGGAGAAGGCGGCGCTGGAATTCAAGGACCGCGTGCCGGTGGTGGTGCTGCGGCCAGGGGCCATCTACGGGCCGCGGGACCAGGAGATTCTGGAGGCCTTCAAGTCGGTCAGCCGAGGGCTCCTTCCGACCGTCGCCGGCGGCCGCGCGCTGGGCGTGTACATCTACGCGCCGGACTGCGCGGACGCCTGCATCCGCGCGCTGGAGGCGGACATCCCCAGCGGCAACATCTACTTCGTCGACGACGGCACCGGCGCCATCAGCCAGCGCAGCATGCTGGAGGACATCGAGCGCGCCCTGGGGAAGAAGGCGTTCATCCGCGTCAGCCTCCCCGTCGGCGTGCTCAAGGCGGTTTCGCACAGCGTGAAGGCCTTCGGCCGCATCACCAACCGCGCGGTGATGCTCACGCCGGAGAAGGCGGACATGCTGCTCTCCCACTGGGTCAGCTCCTCGGAGCGCACCCGCAACGAGCTCAAGTGGACGCCGCAGGTCCCCTGGACCGAGGGCGTGGTGAAAACCGTCGAGTGGTACAAGCAGGCCGGCTGGCTCTAGGCGGTCAGCGGCCCCGGCTGACGTGGGAGTTGCCCTTCACCCACAGCCGGTACGGCTTCTTCGCCCAGACGCCCGCGTAGTCCACGCCAATCCGCGGCCCGCGCTGCACGGCGCGGTCCTTCAGCTCCTCGCCGTCCTCGAGGAAGAGCGGCGCCGTCCGGAGGTCCGCGCGGTTGTGCGCGAGGTGAATCCCCAGCTCCCGGCACAGCTTGCCCGGGCCGTCGGTGCGCTGGCCGGGCTGCAGGCCTTCGAGCGGCTCCAGCGCGCGGACCAGCACGGCGGAGGCGGTGCCCTCCGGGTCGGTCACCACGTTGAAGCAGTGGTGCATGCCGTACACGAGGTAGACGTAGGCCCGGCCGGGCGGCCCGAACATCACGTCGGTGCGCGCGGTGCGGCCCTTGGAGGCGTGGCAGGCCAGGTCGTGCTCGCCGACGTAGGCCTCCGTCTCGACGATGTGGCCTGACCGCCGCCGCCCTCCTTCGTTCAGAACCAGCACTTTGCCGAGGAGCGCGCGGGCCACAACGAGGGCGGGGCGGGAATAAAAGGAGAGCGGAAGCGGCATGGTCTATCCGCGCGGGCTCGTATAGGGTCCCGCGCGCCAAGGGCGGCCCCTCCATCCCACGCCGCCCACGGCACTGCCAACATGTCTGCTCACGGTCGCCTCTCGGGCGTTCTCCTTCCCCTGTTTTCCCTCCGGTCCCGGACCGACTTCGGCATCGGCGACTTCGGCGCGCTCGATGGCTTCTTCCAGTGGTTGGCCGCGGCGAACCAGAAGCTCTGGATGCTGCTGCCGCTGCTGCCCACCGCGCCGGGGGACCCCAGCCCCTACTCCACCCGGAGCGCGTTCGGGTTGAACCCGCTGTTCATCGACCTGGCCGAAGTCCCGGAGTTCGCGGAGGCGGGCGGCATCCACTCGCTCTCCCAGGAAGAGCGCGCGCAGCTGGAGGAGGCCCGCGCGGCCAAGCGCATCCGCTACGACCTGGTCTTCGCGCTCAAGGGCGCGGCGCTGCGCCGGGCGTTTGACCGCTTTGAAGCGCAGCACTGGAAGACGCAGAGCGCCCGCGGGCAGGAGCTGGTGCGCTACCAGCAGGAGCAGGCCAGCTGGCTGGACTCGCTCACGCTCTTCACCGCCATCTCCAGCGACCGCCGCTACCAGGCGTGGTGGGAGTGGCCCGAGGGCCTGCGTGACCGGCAGCCGGCCGCGCTGGACGCAGAGCGGCAGCGGCTCTCCCGCGAAGTCCTCTTCCAGGCCTGGCAACAGTGGGTGACGGAGACGCAGTGGCAATCCGTCCGCGCCCGGGCCCGCCGGCACAACGTGCTGGTGTGCGGTGATGAACCCTTCATCATTGGCCAGGACAGCGCGGATACCTGGGCCAACCCCCGCATCCTGCGCCGGGACGCGCGGCTGGGCGTGCCGCCGGACGCGTTCTCCGCCACCGGCCAGGACTGGGGCCTGCCCTACTTCGACCTCGCCACCATGGCGGAGGACGGGTACGCGTGGATTCGCTCCCGCGCGCGGAAGGCGGCGTCCTACTACGACCTGCGCCGGGTGGACCACGCGGTGGGCTACTTCCGACAGTGGATCCGCGATGACCGGTCCCCCACCGGGCGCTTCATCCCGCCCGACGAGGAGAGCCACCGCCGCCTGGGCGAGGAGATGTTCCGCATCCTCTCCTCCGACGCTGGCATCATCGCCGAGGACTTGGGCGTCATCCCGCCGTTCACCCGGGAGATTCTCAGCCGGCTGGGCCTGCCGGGGTACCGCGTGCTGCGCTGGGAGCGCGACGAGCACGCCTACCGCAACCCGCACCACTTCCCCGCCAACTCGCTGGCCACCACCGGCACCCACGACACGGAGACCGTCCGCGAGTGGTGGGAGCTGCAAGACGCCCACACCCGCGAGGAGGTGGCCCGCGCCTACCCGGAGCTCAAGGCCCTGGGACAGCTGCCCGCGCAGTTCACCCCGGCGGTGCACGAGGCGCTCCTGGCCGCTGCGGAGAATTCGGGCAGCGACTACTGCATCCTCCCCTGGCAGGACGCGCTGGGCACGCTGGACCGGGTCAACCTCCCTGGCTCGGTGGCCGATGCCAATTGGTCCTACCGGATTGACCAGCTCTCCGAAGAGCTGCACCGGGACACCGAAGCCGTGCGCGCCGCCCAGCTGTTGGCCAGGCTGACCCGCGCCGCCGGACGCTAGCGCGCAGCTGGGCTAGAAACCCAAGGCGTGTCCCTGCGCCTGACCGCCGCATGCCTGTTCGCGAGCCTGTGCGGCTGCGCCACCACCTCGCGGGCGCCGGAAGGCCCGCAGGTGGCCGGCATCCGCATCCGCGGGACGAAGAAGCTGTCCGAGCGGGAGATAAAATCCAGAATCCTCACCGCGGAGAACGGGCTGCTCAGCTTCCTGCCCTGGGAGGACACGCAGCACTTCGACCCGACCGCGTGGGAGGCGGACAAGCGCCGCATTGAACGCCTCTACCAGGCGAACGGCTTCTACCAGGCGCGCGTGGTGGGCGACGAGGTGACGCCGGTCGGCAAGGACTCGGTGCTGCTCACCGTCCAGGTGCAGGAGGGCGAAGCGACGCGCATCGGCTCGCTGGAGGTGACCGGGCTGGAGGCGCTCCCGGTGGAGCACCGCGAGAAAGCGCTGGAGAAGCTGGGGCTGGAGACCGGGGACATCTTCCTCGAGGAGAAGTGGACCGGCGTGAAGGACCTCCTGCGCCAGCGGCTTCGGGAGCGCGGCTACGCGGAGGCCACCGCCGAGGGCGAAGTGGAAGTGGACGTGCAGACGCGGCTGGCCGCCGTGCGGCTGGTGGTGACGCCGGGGCAGCGCTTCCGCTTCGGGCAGATTGTCGCCTCGCCGGAGCCCAAGGCGGTGGTGAGCGAGAAGCGGATTGTCGAGCAGGCGCGCGGCGCCATCCGCCCCGGGGATTGGTACTCGGAGAGCGCGCTGGCCGAGGCGCAGGCCCGCGTCTTCCAGATGGGCGTATTCGGCGGCGTGAAGGTGACCCGCGGCGCGCCGGACCGGGAAGCCGGCACGGTGCCGGTCATCATCGACGTGCGGGAGGCGAAGTTTCACAGCGTGCGCGGCGGCCCGGGCCTGGGCGTGGACAACACCAGCTGGTCCGCGCGGCTGATTGGCGAATACACGCACCGCAATTTCCTGGGTGGGCTGCGCCGCCTGACCCTGAGCGGCCGCGCCGGCTGGACGTTCATCCCCACCCTCCCCGGCGTCATCGTGGGCGTGCCGGGGGCCATGAACGGCCCCATCTTCGGCCTGCGCGCGGAGCTGGAGCAGCCGCGCATCCTCATTCCCACCTTGAGGCTGCAGGGCACGCTGGACACCGAAAGGGGCTTGGAGCCCGCCTACGCGTACTCCGCGGCGCGCGGGCGGCTGGCGCTCACCTGGCAGCCGCACACCGCCTTCGGCCTCACCGGCGCGTACGACGCGGAGGTGTATTGGCTGCAGAGCGGCAGCGCCGGCTACCGCGACGTCAGCACGCTGGGCTTCGGCTGCGCAGGGCTGTGCGTGCTCTCCTTCGTGGAGCTGGTGGCGGAGTGGGACCGCCGCGATGACCGGAATGACCCGCGCAACGGGACGTACGTGAGCGCGGCGGTGCAGTACGGCGGCTGGCCGGGCTCCTTCCAGTACGTGCGCCTGCTGCCGGAAGTCCGCGGCTACATCAGCTTCCTCAAAGAAGACCGGCTGACGTTCTCCGCCAAGCTGAAGGTCGGGACGCTGATTCCCCTGGTGCCGGGCCAGGAGAGCCCCATCGTCGCGAGGTTTTTCTCCGGCGGGGCGTTCATGCGCGGGTTCAACGGGCGCCGCCTGTCACCCATGATGGAGGTGCCGCGCGACTTCAGCGACGCGCCGGACGACTACCAGAAGGCCCTGCGGCGGGAGATTCCAGCAGGCAACATCATCCCCATCGGCGGGAATGGGCTGTTCGAAGCGTCGTTCGAGGCCCGGTACGCCTTCCAGAGCGACGTGATGCTCGCCACCTTCCTCGACATGGGGTTTGTCAGCCAGGAGCCGCTGCCCGGGGGGGAGATTTTCAACCGCATGTACTACGCGGTCGGCACCGGCATCCGGTACCTGACGTTGGTGGGCATCATCCGGCTCGACTTCGGGTACCGCCTGCCCTTCGGCCCGCCGCAAGTCCTGGACGTCGCCGCGGACCCCTCGCCGGTCATCGACAAGAACGGCGTGGTCCGCCCGGTCCTCGTCGTCCGGCCTCCCACGTACGAGGAGCGTTCCGGCAGCTGCTTCGGCATCGGCGCGGTGGTCCGTTCCGTAGGCTCACCGCGCACGCGGGGCGGCAGCCCGGAGGACCCGTGCGTCCTCCAGCTCTCCATCGGGCAGGCCTTTTGAGCGCGCTCAGCCGCCGCCAGCGGAGAGTCCTGGTGGCGGTGGCCGCGCCGCTGGGCGTCCTGTTGCTCCTGGCCGTCAGCGCGTTGCTCTGGCTCTCCAGCGAGCGCGGCGGACAGGTGGTCTCCGAGCGCGCGCTGCGCGCGGTGAACGCGGAGCTGAAGGGCGCGCTTCAAGTCTCCCGGCTGCGGCTCTCCGGCACCACCGTGGTGCTGGAGAACCTGACGCTGCGCGACCCCGAGGGCGCGGTGGTGGCCGAAGTGGAGCGGGTGGAGCTGACGCTCGCCTCGCTGCGCCCGTTCGCCCGCTCGCTGCGCCTGCGCGAGGTGAACGTCACCCGGCCGCGCCTGTATCTGGTCCAGGACGAGCGCGGGCTGAACCTGCTGCGCGCCCTGGAGGCGAAGACGCCGAGCGCTTCAGCGCCGGACGCAAAGCCCTCGCCGCTGGCGCTCGCGGTGGACGCGCTGCACCTGCGGGAAGGGCGGGCGCAGCTGCAGCGGACGGAAGGCCCGGAGGTGCGGCTGACCGACCTGCGCGCGGACGGCGCGGGCCGGTACGACAGCGACGGGCAGCGGGCGACGGCCAAGCTCACGCTGGAGGGCGAGCTGACCCGGCCGCTCGCCTCCGCCCTGTCGCTCACCGTTTCGCTCGAGGGCAATGGACTGGGCCGGCAGGTGGTGGCGGCGCTGAAGACCGACGGCGCCTCGGCCGACGTGACGTTGAGCCTCTCCGGCGACCTGCTGCGCGCGCAGGTGCGGGAGCTCTCGGTGGACCCGAAGACGCTGGCGGCCTTCGCGGGCAGCTCTCCGCTGCGCCAGCCGCTGCGGGTGCAGGGCTCCGTGGAGAAACAGGGGCCGGTGGTCGAGGCGCACCTCACCGGCCGCGCGGGCGCGGCGCAGCTGGGCCTCGACGGCTCGGTCGACCTCGAGCGCGGCGCCACCGCGGGCCTCCACCTGACCGGGCGCGGCCTCAACCTGGCGGAGCTGTTCGGCGGCCCGGGGGCGCGCCTGCGTGGGGACGCGCAGCTGGAGCTGGCCGAGCGGCTGGCCACCCGGCAGACGTCCCTCTCGGTGGACCTGCTCGTGAAGGGCTCCGGCACGTCGCTGCGCACGGCCACGGGCGAGGCGACGCTCACCGTCCCGCCCTCGACGGTGGACGGCCAGCCGGTGGGGCCGGTGCGCGTCGTCGCCCGCGCGCGCGACGGGCAGCTCACCCTCTCCGAGCTCACCGCCACCCTGCCCGGGCTGCGCCTGCACGGCAGCGGCGAGGGCAACGCGCAGCGTTTGAGCGGCTCGGGGCGGCTGGAGGCGACGAGCCTGGCGGAGCTGTCGAAGACCTTCGGGTGGTTCCTCGAGGGCGGCGGCCCTTCCCTCTCCGGGCGCGGGGAGCTGGCCTTTCAGCTCGGCGGCCCGGCGAAGTCGCCCAGCCTGCAGCTCAAGGGCGGCTTCGCCTCGCTGAGCGTGGCGGGCGTGGCGGCCACCGGCCTCTCCGTCGACGTGCAGGTGCCGGACGTGCAACGGCCCCTGGAGACCAACGCGCTGCTCGCCGCGAGCAAGCTGGTGCTGCGCGGGCAGACGCTGAGCGCCCTGCGCGCGCAGCTCAAGACGCGGAACCGGCAGCTCCAGGCTCAGGTGACGACGCGCGGCTTCACCCGCTCCAGCGCCGGAGCGCCGGATTTGGTCCTGAGCCTGGACGGGAGGGTGGACCCGGGCGGTCTCGGCCTCGGGGTGGCGGCGCTCTCGCTGCAACTGGGCGAGGAGCGCTGGCGCTTGAGCGCGCCCACCCACCTGTCCTTCGCCAACGGGCTCGCCGTCGCGCCGCTGGAGCTCCGCTCTGGGGAACAGGCGCTGCGGGCGCAGCTGCGCGAGGGCGGCGGGCGCGTGGAGGCGAAGCTGGAGGCCCAAGCCGTGGAGCTCTCGCGGCTGCCGACGCTGCTGGTGGACCCCGCCCTCGGGTTGGCCGGGCGGCTGGACGCCACCGCGCAGCTGAGCGGCCCTCACCTCGAGGTGCAGGCCACGCTGCGCGATGGCCGGGTGCGCGACGTGAAGGACATCTCTGCCAAGCTCACCGGCAGCTACGAAGCGGAGACCGCGGACGTGAACGTGTCTGCCTCCACGTCGCTGGGGGCGGTGGAGGGGCACCTGCTGTTGCCGCTGCAGGCGCTGCAGCGGCGGCGGCGCGAGAAGGTGAACGCGCAGCTGACGGTGCGCAAAGTCCAGCTGGAGGGCCTGGCCCGCCTGCTGGCGCCCGAGGTGGCGCTGGAGGGACAGGTGGACGGGAGGCTGACGCTCTCGGGCACCTCGGATGACCCGGACTTCAAGGTGGAGCTGCGCAGCTCCACGCTGCGCTACACCGCCCAGGCGGAGACGGCGCTGACGGTGAAGCAGCTGACGCTCACGCTGGACAACGCGCAGGCGCGGCACCTGGGCGCCAAGCTCTCCGTCAACGCGCTGGGCGGTGCGCTGGACGCCACCGCGCGCACGCAGCTCACCTTCCATGAGCTGTTCCTGGAGCCGATGACGCAGGGCGAGCTGCGACGACAGCGGGTGGAAGCGACGTTGACGGTGCGCGGGCTGTCGCTCCCGGAGCTCCAGGCCTCCGGACTCACCCAGGTGCCGCTCAAGGGCACCGCCGAGGGGAAGGTGCAGCTGAGCGGTCCGTTGCGGGCGCCGGTGGGCAGCGCGCAGCTGGCGCTCTCCGGGTTCGCCGCGGGCGCGCTGCCGCCGGCCGAGGTGGTGGTGACGCTGGCGGCGAACGAGGAGGGCCTGCACGGCTCCGCGCAGGCCCATCGCGCGGGGCAGAAGATTGTGGATGTGGCGGCGATGTTCGGCCTGCCGCTGGGCGCGCTGGGCAACGCCGGGGCGCTGGCGGCCGCGCCGCTCACCGTGGAGGGCGGCGTGGGGCCGCTGGCGATGGAGGAGATTCAGCGCTTCACCACCCCGGACCCCAACATCCCGCCGGATGAGCTGCTGGCCGGCGACGTGGGCGCCAGCGTGAGCGCCACCGGCACGCTGGACCAGCTGAAGCTGAACCTGCACGCCTCCGCCGAGCGGCTGAAGGTGGGCGGGGCGAACGTAGGCGATGGCTCCCTCACGCTGCGCTACGAGGAGGCGCAGGCGCAGCTGTCCACCCAGCTCCACTCCACCGGGGGCGGGCGGCTGGCGCTGGAGGCGAACGCCAAGCTCCCGCTCACGCTCGCCGCGATGCGGGAGGGCCTGCCGCTCGCCAAGGCGCCCGTCACCGCCACGCTCACTGCCAAGGCCTTCGACGTGGGCTTCGCGCGCGGCATCGCCCCCAGCATCCGCAAGCTCAAAGGGGCGTTGGACGCCGACGTCCGCGTGGCCGGCACGCTGGCCGCGCCCAGCTTCCAGGGGGACCTGCGCCTCAAAGACGGGCTCATTTCCCTGCTGGGCTTCGGTGAGTACCGCGACATCCAGCTGGACCTGAACGCCACGCAGACGTCGTACGCCTTGAAGCAGCTCTCCGCGCGCGCAGGCAACGGCTGGCTGCGCGTCACGCTGGAGGGGGAGCGCGAGGGCGGCGCGTTCAGCCTGCGGGGGACGACGCAGAGCGAGAAGTTCCCGGTCTTCACGGATGACCAGGTGCTGGCCACGGTGGACCACCAGAGCACCGTGGAGGGCGAGCTCTCCTCCCGCTGGGTGAACCTGCGTGAGGTGTTTCTGCAGCGCGCGCGGGTGTACCTGCCGGACGTGCGGCGCAGGGACCTCCAGCCGCTGGACCGCCCCGGCGACATCGTCCTGGTCCGCGACGGGGAGCCGGTGGAGCGCAAGCGGCGCAGGCAGCTGCGGCAAGCCGAGGCGAAGGCGGCCAAAGCGCAGGGGAAGGCGCCCCCGGAGGCACCGCCGGTGCGGCGCTACACGGTGCGCTTCGTCGCGCCGAAGAACCTCTGGGTGGCCGGCAGCGACGTGAACCTCGAGCTGGGCATCGCGGATGACCTGCGCATCGAGGTGGCGGAGGACGTCACCGCGTTCGGCGAGCTGCGCATCGTGAACGGCTCTCGCGCCAGGGCGGACGTGCTGGGCCGGCGCTTCGACTTCCGGCCGGACTCGTTCGTGCGCTTCTCCGGCCCCATCGCCCAGCCGTTCATCAATGCCACCGCGCAGTACGTGAACGACCGCGAGGGCGTGACGGTGTTCTTGAGCGTCCGCGGGCAGGGCAGAGACATCACAATCAAGCCCTCCTCCACCCCGCCGCTGCCGGAATCTGAAATCTACACGCTGCTCGCCACCGGCCGCCGGACGCTCAAGCGCGGCTCCGGCGCCACGATGTCCGCCGGCACGCAGGCCGCTTCGCTGCTCACCTCGCTGGCCGCGGCGCAGCTCAAGAAGACGCTGGCCGCGAAGCTGCCGCTGGATGTCCTCTCCATCCAGGCCGGCGAGGAGGGTCTGGTGGGCGCCAAGATTGACGTGGGCAAGTACGTCACCGACGACCTCTACATCGGCTACACGGGCAAGTTCGGCGCAGACCCGCTCAAGAAGGAGAACTCCAACGCGGTCCGGCTGGAGTACCAGATTGGAAAGCGCTGGAACTTCGAGCTCGAGTACGGCGACGCGATGACCGGCGGCGCGGACCTGCTCTGGAACCACGAATTCTGACGAGGCGGACGCACCTTCTCCGCGGAGTTCGGCGATAACCGCGGAAGCCCTATGTCCTTGCGTACCCTTGCTGGAGTTGCCTTCGCCGAGCTGCAGAGCCGTCTGCGGCCGCCGCTCATGAGCGCGGGTAAGCCGGTGGCCTTCGCCGACCTGAGCGACCTCAAGGGTCAGCTGGCGCGCGCGGTGGCGGAAGGCGGGGATGTGGCGGAGCTCCTCGGCGCGGCCGTGCAGGACGTGCCGGGCCGGTCGTTTCCGCGGATGCCCGCGCACGTGCGGGACGACGTCAGCCAGCTCGACCAGTTCGGCGAGAAGGCGACGGTCCACGCGGTGGTGCTGGGCGAGCAGCCGGCGCTGGTAGTGGACTCAGGTGCCGGCACCGGACGCACGTTCCACGTCTGGAGCGAACAGATAGACCCGGACCCGAACATCAGCGCCGGTCTGGCCCTGGGCGAGGTCAAGGGCTCGACCACGCCCGAGCTGCAGTGGTGGGACAAGTAACCTAGCGCTTGTCGATGATTTGCAGTCCGGTCTGCATGCCGCCCGCGGCGACGAGCCGGGCCTTGAGCGCGAAGTCCTGACCGATGGCCAGCTCCAGGGACGGCGCTTCGGCCTTGCCGATGCGCCACTCCGGCCCGACGTGGACCATCCCGAAAATCTCGCGGTCCACCGCCGTCGTATCCAGCGACTCGAAGATGACCACCGGGACCGGCGCGCTCCACGGCGGCAGGCCCTCCAAGGAAATGGACCGGGCGCAGGGCACCGGGGTGTTGGCCGGGATGACCTCCTGCGTGCGGCCGCCGGGCAGCATCACGCTGATGGGCATGGGGAGCACGTCCATCAAGCCGCTGCCGGTGGGGCGCGAAAGGTTGCGGCCGAGGATGGCCGCGCCGATGGCGACGCCCAGCTCCGGGTGGACGTCCTTCTCCGAGGAGAAGCTCTTGAAGTGACCGAAGCGCTTGCGGATGGCCGGCATGCGCGTCTGCCCGCCCACCAGCACCAGCTCGTCCACGTCTGACGTCTTCAGGCCCGCGCGGGCGACGACGTCGTCGCAGGCGGAGACGGTGCGCTCAATCAGCTGCACCACCATGTCCTCCAGCGCCTTGCGCGTGAGGCGGAAGTGGAAGTCGACAAAGCTCTCGCCCTTCTGGGCGATGCACGGCACGCGGAGGTTGGCCTCCTCGGCGCGGGAGAGCTGGATTTTGGCGGACTCGGCGGCGAAGACCAGCCGCTGCATCACGGTCTTGTTGCTGCGGATTTCCACGCCGTGCGTGCGCTGGAACTCGTCCACCATGCGCTCGACGATGAGCTCATCGAAGTCCGCGCCGCCCAGGAACGCGTCGCCGCCGGTGGCCAGCACTTTCACCACCCGGTTCTGCACGCGCATCAACGTCGCGTCGAACGTGCCGCCGCCGAGGTCGAAGATGAGGACGGTCTGCTCCGGGTTGCGGAGGTTGGCGTAGTAGAGCGCGGCCGCGGTCGGCTCGTTGACCATCGCCCGGACCTTGAGGCCAGCCATCTCCGCCGCCTGGCGCATGGCCACGCGCTGCCGGACGGACGCATGCGCGGGGACCGTCAGCACGCACTCCTGGAACTTGTGGCCCGCCGCCTGGTCTGCCGCGGCGGCAATCTGCTTGAGCACCAGCGCCGCCAGCTCCGTCAGCGACTTCACATGCCCGTACACCAGCACCGAGCAGTAGCCGTCCTGACCCTCCACCACGTCGAAGGCGAAGCGTTCGCGGTGCTTGGCCACGTACTCCGACTGGAACCTGCGCCCGAGGAAGCGCTTGCCGCCGAAGATGGTGTGCGCCGGGTCCTCGATAATCTGCGTGCGCGCGGCGTGGCCGACGATGGACTTGTCCGCTGACGGAAACCAGATGACCGACGGCAGGGTGAACGTCTTGTCCTTGACCGGCACCAACCGCAGCTTGCCGGCGCGGTCGAACCACGCGGCGGCGGTATTGGTGGTGCCGAAGTCGATGCCGAGAATCGGCCCGCTCATTCCGTCGACCAATCTCGCAGCCCATGGCGGGAAGCGTCGACCCCACCTCTCCCACCAGCGCGAGAGCCGAAGGGAGTTGCGCTAGAGTCCCACCGCTCTTTTGCTGGCGAGGTGGGCGATGAACCGATGGCTCCTTCCGATGGGGTGGGTCGTTGTAGGCGCGCTGGCGGGCTGTGGCGCGCACGCCTGGTAGGGCGCCGGCCGGGAACGAATCCTGCGCGCTCGAGGTTTCAACGGGCCTTGAACGCGAGGGACAGCTCAGGTGTTCGCGAGTCGGACTCAAATGGGTGTGCGTGAATGGGCCGGGGCAGCTAGATGAACCGGCGCTTGTCTGGCCCAACACCCTGTGAATAAGACTGCTTATCCGCTCACCTTCCTCTCCCTCCGACCCTGACAAACCCCATGACTTTGCCTCTCTTGCTGGCCCAGACGACGAATGAGCACCAGGGTTGGCTCACCACCCAAATCCTCTCGGTCACGCTCTCCAGCGCCGAGTGGGTCCTCTGGCTGCTGGGGATTCTGTCCCTGGTCTCCGTGGCGCTGATGCTGGAGCGCCTGTTCTTCTTCGCCACCAATCGGCTGCCCAACTCGACGGAGCTGGCGGTGCGGCTGGCGCGCGGCGAGCTGGACTCAGTGCGCCAGTCCATCGGCGAGAAGCGCGGGATGGAGGCGGCGGTCATCCGCGAGGCGCTGGCCAACGTGAGCAAGGGCGCGGACACCGTGGAGCAGGTCATCGCCTCCACCGTGGCGCGGGAGCGCGCGCACTACGAGCGCTTCCTGTCCTTCCTGGGCACGCTGGGGAACAACGCGCCGTTCGTGGGGCTGTTCGGCACGGTGCTCGGCATCATCAAGGCGTTCCATGACCTCGGCCGCGCGAACGTGAAGGGCGCCGCCATTCAGCAGACGGTGATGGCCGGCATCTCCGAGGCGCTGGTGGCCACTGCGGTGGGCCTGGCGGTGGCCATCCCGGCGGTGGTCGCGTTCAACTTCTTCAACCGGTGGCTCAAGACCATCACCTCGCGCACCAATGCCCTGGGGCACGCGGTGGTGGGGCACCTGCGCGCGTCGTCGGACAAGGACGCGCGGCCGGTGCGGGAGGCGCGGTAGATGGCGGGCAGCGCGCAGGAGAATGAGGAGGAGATCACCGGCATCAACGTGACGCCGCTGGTGGACGTCGTGCTGGTGCTGCTGGTCATCTTCATGGTCACCGCCAACTTCATCGTCCGGGAAACGGTGGAGGTGGACCTCCCCCGAGCGGCGAACGGCGGGGAGACGGTGCAGGGGCTGGTGAACGTGGTCATCGACAAGGACGCCAAGCTCTACTTCGACGGCGCGGAGGTTACCGAGCCGCAGCTGATGGAGCAGTGCACCAAGGCGCTGCAGAAGGACCCGGAGACCCGCGCGGTCATCAGCGCGGACCAGGCGCTCAACTACGGCCGCGTGATGCACCTCATCGACGTGGTGAAGGGTCAGGGCATCGCCAAGTTCGCGCTGAACATCCAGAAGGACGCGTCACCCGCCACCCTCTCCGCCCCGGCCACGCCCACGCCGTAAGCACTGCCCCGTGTCCGCCAGCTCCTCACTCCCTGCGCCGCCCCACCAGCGCGACCTGGCGCTGGTCCTCATCCCTGCGTTCCTGGCCGCGTCGGTGGTCATCCACCTGGTGCTCTTCTTCACGCTCTCCGGGGACCTGGCGAGGCCCGCGGAGGTGAAGAAGCCGGTGGAGCTGGTGATGTTCGAGGTGAAGCCGCCGCCGGAGCCGCCGGAGCCGCCCAAGGTCGAAGAGCCGGAGCCGCCGAAGGTCAAGGTGAAGCCGCCGCCGGTGAAGGTGGCCGAGGTGAAGCCGCCGCCGGAGCCGCCGAAGGAGGAGCTGCCGCCACCTCCGAACGACGCGCCGCCCCCGGAGCCGAACAAGCCTGCGCCGCTGGTGGTGGGCATCTCGATGTCGTCCACGACGGCGGCGGGCGGGTTTGCTGCGCCGGTGGGGAACACGGTCTACGGGAAGACCTCGAACAAGGCCGTGGCCCCGGAAGAAGTCAAGGCGTACGCGGCGCCGAAGTACATGCCCGCGTATCAGGTGGACAGCGCGCCCAGCCTGGTCGGCGAGTGCCCCGGCATCTACACCGAGGAGGCCAAGCGGCTGGGGATTGAAGGGTCTGTGTTGCTCTCGGTTCTGATTGATATCGACGGCGTAGTGAAGACCGTGAAGGTGATTCGCGGGCTGGGCTACGGGCTGGATGAGGCCGCCCAGGCCCAGCTGCGCAAGTGCAAGTTCGAGCCGGCTCGCAAGGGCGGCGAAGCGGTGTCGACGGAGATTAAATACAACTTCCGGTTCCTGCTGGACTGAGCGGCCATTTCGTCAGAGGAACAGCTCTTCTCAGCCGGGCACCTCCCCGCTCGCCTCGAGCGTTGCGCCGTCAGGCGCATAGTCGAGAGGTGGCGCAAACCCACGCACGGCACTTTGCCGATTTGTTTCGAGCGGAACGGAACGGCCCATGAGCCAAGCTTCGGGAGCACTGCCGACGTCTCGACTATGCGCCTGACGGCGTAACGCTCGACGCGAACGGGGCTCGACGCGCGCCCCACAGCGCGCATCTGCTATGCGTCGCCCATGCTCGCCTTCGCCCTGCTGTTGCCCGCACTGCTCTCCGCAGAACCCACCGCTGATGCCCGCTGCGAGGGCGCACCCACCGCGGCTGCCGCGCGCTTCTCCGCCAAGGCGCTCAAGGGCAAGAGCCCGCAGGAGCGCTACGCGGCGTACGTGCAGGCCTGTGCCCTTCCCCGCATCACCACCCTCGCCTCCGCGCTGATCGCCTTCCCGACGGTCGGCGAGCAGGTGCCTGCGGGCAAGTCAGAGGCGTTCGCGGGGATGGAGACCTTCCTCGCGACCTGGGCCAAGCAGAGCGGGCTGTCCCTCAAGACCTACCCGGACCGCGGCGTGTTCGAGCTGACGTGGGGCAAGGGCGCGCCGCTCATGTCGTGGGTGTTTCACGGCGACGTGGTGCCGGCCCCGCGTGGAGAGTGGAAGCGAGACCCGTTCGTCGCGGTGGTGGAGGGCGGGCGGCTCTACGGCCGCGGCGCGGAGGACGACAAGGGACCGCTGGCCGCGGGGATGGTGGCGATGGCGATGGCCAAGGAGCTGGGCCTCTCGCCGGGCGGAAAGGTGCTGGTGGTCATCGGCAACGGCGAGGAGAGCGGATGGGAACCGATGGCAACCTACGCGAAGCAGGTGCCGAAGCCGGCGTACGTCATCTCCGTGGACTCCGAGTTCCCGCTGATGACCGCGCAGTCGGGCTTCGTGGCCTGGTACCTCGACGCGGACGTGGGCACGGCTCCCGCGGACGCCCCGCCGCTGGCGCCGCTGGCCGTGGACGCGCGCGCCGGAGAGTTCCTCACGCAGGTCCCCGGCACGGCGAGCGTGACCCTGACACCCCGGGGCGAGACCGCCACCGCGCTGGCTGCGAAGGTGAAGACGCAGATTTCAGAGCTCACCAAGACGCGCCCCACGCTCAAGGCGAAGGTGGACGTGGTGGATGGCAACGTGGTGGTGAGCACACAGGGCGTGGCGGTCCACTCCTCCGTCGCGCACACCGGCCAGAACGCGCTCTGGGACCTCGCGGCGCTCAGCGACCGGCTCAAGCTGGCGCCCAACGGAGTTCAGGCGCTGCTGTCGCTCGTCGCGGCGCGGATGGATGGAGACCACTGGGCGGGGAAGCTGGGCATGGCGTACGAGGACCCGCTGATGGGCGGGCTGCTGGTCGCACCGACGTTGCTCCGGGTTGAAAAAGGGAAGGCCACCCTCTCCGTCAACATGCGCCGGCCGCGCGGCCAGGACGCGACTGCGTTCGGCGTCAGCCTGTCTCAAGCCACCGCCCGCGCGGTGAAGGACAGCGGCGGGCGCATCCGCGAAGGGGAGAAGCCGTACATCGGAGATCCGCACACCGCGGAGCTGGAGGGCACGCTGGCCAGCACGCTGCTCGACATCTACCGGCGCCACCAGAACGCGCCGGACGCGAAGGCGGGCTTCATCCGCGGCGGCACCTACGCGCGGCTCTTCCCCGGCGCGGTCGACTTCGGCCCCGCGCTCCCCGGCGAGCAGTACACCGGCCACGCGCCGGATGAGTCCATCGCGCTCTCCACGCTCTCCGCCACTGCGCAGATGCTCGCGGAGGCGCTCTACGTGCTGGCCCTCAAGGCCGGCGCCGCTACCGCCGCCCGCACACCCGCGCCGTGAACGCACCGGCCAGTTCGAGATTTTCGGCGAGGTCGTCATCGCCGCGGTGCTGACACTCTCCACCGAACGGCCGCTCAGAGGCCAATAAACCCATTGTCACATGGAAACACATGTCTCACGTGCATACGCGCGTGAACGCAACCCGCTCGGAATCGCCCGGATAACTCCAATTGAAAGGGGTCATCCAAAATGGCGAGCCAAGTGGCGCAGTTTCGGAGCGCAGCGCTGAAGCACATCGGTGACGATGGTCACAAGAAGTCGATGAGCGTGAAGGAGCTGGTCGTCTCGCTCAGTGAATCCAAGCTCCTCAAGGATGGGATTGACCAGAATGAGGCGGCAGCGATCTACACGCTCAAGGACTCCTTCGGTGAGCCGGGGCCGCTGACGAACGTCCTGAACAAGAAGGCGTCAGACTTCGCGACAAACCTGCTCGAGTCGGCGGGCTATCGGTTCTTCGAAGGTTGATGTCTTTCGACGCCCGCCCGGGTCTGACCGTCCGGGCGGGCGTTTAGAACGTGGCCTTCACCGTCACGCTCTCAATACCGCTTTTGATTGACGGCACGCTCACTTCCAGGGAGCCGTGAAGCGTCGCATCCGCGGCACCAATCCCCAGCACCACCTCGTCGAGCACCAGCGTGAAGTCGTCCTTGTTGCTGCTGTTCTGCAGCCAGGAGACGCCGTCCGAGGTCACCGCGGTCACCGCCTGCGCGTTGGCGTTGGTGAAGGTCCCCGCAGCCGGCTCCGCAGTACCGAGGTCCGCGGAGAAGCCGAACAAGCCGTCAGGCGCATCAATGTTGGTCAGCGCCACACGGAACCGCTGGCGGTCCACGCCCCCCAACAAGTCCCCGCTGTGCTCGCCGGTGTAGGGGCCGGAGAGGCTCAGCTGCGCGGGGTTGTGGGTGCGCCGCGCCACGCCGCCATCGGGCAGCACAATCAACGTAGGGTCACACGAGCACGCGTTGGTCAGCAGACACAGGCCGAGCGCCACACGTCGGGTCATCCTCACCCCGGCTTGCATCCAGCACACCGGCCAGGCCGCCGCGCAAAGGCGCGACCGGCCATCGAGCGTCAGCCGGCGGACCGGGTCAAACGCCCTGCGGTGGGTCAAAGCAACGCCACCGAAACTTTGGGCGGCGGATTCCAGAAAATGACGCAGCCCCCCATGTCCGTCCCCCTCTCTGGCAGTGCGCAGCAAGCGGCCAAACTCACGGTCCACCCGCGGGTCGGCGTGCCGGGCGCACCGCTGCGCCCAGCCGGACCGGCGACGATGGTGGCCGGCGGCGGGCGGGACGTGGCGGACGGGTTCGTTCGCCTGCAGTCCCTCATCGCGCCGCACACCTCGGGCCGCGCGGGTGACCTCGTGGTGCTGCGGACCACCGGCACCAACGCCTACGACGCGTTCATCCACGAGGTCGCCCCGTTCAGCTCCGTCCGAACGGTGGTCATCTCACCGGAGTCCAGCCTCGCGCAGCAGCACCAGGCGGCGGCGCTGGTGGACGAGGCGGACGCGGTCTTCTGGGCGGGCGGTGCGCAGAATCAGTACGTGGCGCTGCAGGGGCCGCTGATGGAGGCGGTCCAGCGGGTGCCGGAGCGCGGCGGCGGGCTGGGCGGGACCAGCGCCGGGGCGACGCTGATGGGCGAGGTCATCTACGACGCGGTCTCTGCCGGGGACTTCAACGTCAGCACCCGGGCCGCGGTGGCGGACCCGCTCACCTCGAGAATCTCTTTCACGGAAGGGCTCTTCAACCTCCTTCCCGGCGTCCTCGTCGACACGCACTTCGGCGAGGGGAACCGCTTCGGACGCCTGGCGGCGTTCCTCGCCAACCACCAGGTGAGCCACCCGGACCGCGCGCCGCTTCTGGGCGTGGGCGTGGACGCCGGGGCCGCGCTTGTGGGCGGGCAAGCCGGGAAGCTCACCCTCCTGCACGCCGGGCGGAGGGGTGGATCTGCCTACTTCCTGCGCCTGCTCGAGGCGCCGCGGGTGGAGGCGGGCCAGCCGCTGCGGTGCCTCGTCGAGGTGGAGCGGTTGTCCGAGGCTGGACAGACCTTCGACCTGGCCGCTCGCACCGGGGACGGCCAGCGCTATCGGGTGTGGGTGGACGGCGCGGCGCCGGCGCTCTACTCGGTGAATCCCTACGAGGGGCCGTAAGCCCACCTCCACTTCGGCCTGCGCCCGGAAAGGCCGTGCGCTATCACTGACGCCTCGTTTCGCGCCTATGAGCTCCTCGCGGCTTCTGCCGATGTTGCTGTGCGTCTGCGCCCTGACGTCGGCGACCGCGCGCGCGCAGGACGGCGGCGTGGGCGTGCTGACCCGCCCCCCGGAGCTGCGCGTGCAGGTGGAGGCGGAGTTCCCGCCGGACGCGGCGGACGCCGGCGTGGCCGGCACGGTGGTGATGGAGCTGGACCTCGGCGCTGACGGGAAGGTGACCGATGCACGCGTCATCCAGTCCGCCGGGCACGGGTTCGACGAGGCAGCCCTGGCGGCGGTGCGGCGCTTCGAGTTCTCTCCCGCGGAGGTCGACGGCCAGCCCGCGCCGGTGCGCATCCAGTACAGCTACGAGTTTCTGTATCGCCCGCAGGCGGTGACCACCGCGGCGCCCGAGGGCACCGCCCAGCTCGCCGGCCAGCTGGTGGAGCGCGGCACGCGCAGGCCCCTCGAAGCCGCCACCGTCACCGTGGTGACGCCGGACGGTCCGCGCGAGGCGAGCTCGGACGCCACCGGCCGCTTCGAGCTCCTGCAGCTGCCGCCGGGCCCCGTGCAGGTGGTGGTGACCTCCAGCGACCACGCGCGCTACGAGGTCTCGGAGACGCTGCGCGAGGGCGAGCGCACCGAGGTCACCTACTACGTCCGCCGGCAGCAGTACTCCGCCTACGAGACGGTGGTGCGGGCACAGCGCGAGCGGAAGGAGGTGGCGCAAATCTCCCTCAAGCAGGAAGAGATTCGCCTCATCCCCGGCACGCAGGGCGACGCGCTGAAGGTGGTGCAGAACCTGCCGGGCGTGGCGCGCGCGCCGTTCGGGTTGGGGATGCTGGTGGTCCGTGGAGGGAAGGCCTGGGACACGCGCGTCTATGTCGACGACGCGTACGTCCCGCTGCTCTTCCACTTCGGCGGGCTCAACGCCACGTTCAACTCCAACCTGCTTGAAGACATCGCCTTCCTCCCCGGGAACTTCGGGGTGGAGTACGGGCGCAACATCGGCGGGCTGGTGAAGGCCGCCACGCGCACGCCCTCGAAGGCCGGCGTGCACGGCTACGCCGACGTGAACGTGGTGGATACGTCGCTGCTGCTGGAGCTGCCATTGGGCGAGGAGTGGTCCCTCGCAGTGGGTGGGCGGCGCAGCTACGTGGACGCGGTGTTGGGTTGGGTGCTCACCACCTTCTTCCCTGAGGCGAACGCGCTCTCCTTCACCGTGGCGCCCCGGTTCTTCGACTACCAGCTGAAGCTGGAGTGGAAGCCGAAGCAGGGCCGCGACCGCTTCTCGTTCACGCTGTTCGGCTCCAACGACTACGTCTCGTTCATCCTCCCCAACCCGGCCCTGGACCCCGAGGGGCGCAACGCGTTCAGCACGCTGCTCACCTACAACCGGCTGTCGCTGCGCTACGAGAAGCAGCTCACCGACTCCGTGCGCAGCGAGAGCTTCCTGGGCGCAGGCTATGACCGCTACGACTTCACCGGCGGCGCGGACCTCTTCATCCTCTCCACCATCGCGCCGGTGATGGCCCGGCAGACGTTCCGGATTGACGTCCCGGCGGCGAACCTCCAGCTCGCACTCGGCCTGGACTTCTTCCTCATCCCCTACCACTACAATGTGCAGGGTCCGCAGCGGCTGAAGCTGAACCAGATTCCGGACCCCTTCGTCTCGCGCAGGCTGGAGCATGAAGAGTCGCTGGTGTTTCAAACAGAGCCCGCGCTCTTCTTCGAAGCGGTGTGGCAGCCGCTGCCGCGCCTGAAGGTCGTGCCGGGCCTGCGGGTGGACTACGACGTGACGATGAACGACGCCTGGGTGGACCCGCGGTTGGCGGCGTTCCTCCAGCTGACCGACGCGACGACGCTGAAGGCAGCCGCCGGGCTGTTCCACCAACCGCCCGACTACCGCCAGGGCTACCTCTCGAAGACCTTCGGCAACCCGGACCTGCTGCCGGAGGCCGCCGCACACTATTCCGTCGGCGTGGAGCACCGCTTCACGGACGCCATCAGCCTCGACGTGCAGCTCTACTACAAGGCGCTCTTCAACCAGACTCAGGCCACGCTCGCCACCGCGGATGCCAGCGTGGACACCGCGGACCTCCACTACACCTCCGACGGGATTGGCCGCAGCTACGGCGTCGAAGTGCTGCTGCGGCACCAGCTGACCGACCGGTTCTTCGGGTGGATTGCGTACAGCTTCTCCCGAGCGGAGCGCTTCTACCCGCTCGAGGGGCGCTGGGGGCTGCACTCGCTTGACCAGCCCCACAACGTCATCCTCATCGCCAGCTACAAGCTGCCGTACGACTTCATCGCCGGCGCGCGCCTGCGCTTCACCAGCGGCGCGCTCAACACGCCCTACGCCGGCGCCATCTACGACGCCAACGGCAACTACTACTGGCCCATCATCGGGCAGCTGTTCAGCCGCCGGTTGAGCCCGTTCTTCCAGCTCGACCTGCGCATCGACAAGCGCTTCGTCTTCGAACGCTGGATGCTGTCCCTCTACGCCGACGTGCAGAACGTCACCAACACGCAGAACGTCGAGGGGCTGCTCTACAATTACGACTACACCCGCGAGCAGCCCATCTCCGGGCTGCCCATCCTCCCGGTGCTCGGGCTGCGAGCGGACTTCTGATGCGACCTCTGGCGCTCCTCCCGCTGTTGGCCCTGGCGCTTGGCTGTGGCGAGGACTTCAAGCCCGCGAGCGTGGTGGAGGGCTTCCGCGTGCTGGGCATCAACGCGGAGCCCGCGGAGCTCCACCCCGGGCAGCGCGCCACGCTCACCGCGCTGGTGGTGAACCCGGCCAGCCCGGGCGCGCCCCGCACGCTGCTGTGGCTGGGCTGTGCGCCGGACCCGTACGCGCAGGGGCGCAGCGCGTGCTCGGACATCGCCGCGTTCCAGGACGCGTCCTCCGTGCTGCAGGGCGAAGGCGGCGCGCTGGCGCTCCCGCCGGGGATGAGCCTGCTCGGGTTCGGCGACCGCGTGGGCTACGCCACGGACCCGGCGCTCTTCTCCGTGCTGCCGCCGGAGGACCCGCGCCGCGTGAGCGGGACGGTGGGCCAGGTCCTGCTGCTGGCCGTCG
This sequence comes from Myxococcaceae bacterium, assembly GCA_044230055.1. Taxonomy (GTDB): domain Bacteria; phylum Myxococcota; class Myxococcia; order Myxococcales; family Myxococcaceae; genus JBGART01. The sequence goes on from JBGART010000016.1 coordinate 69,233, forward strand.
CCGGGGAGCTGCCGCTCACCGCCACGCCGGAGGAGCGGGACGCGTTCTTCGCCCGCGTGCGCAGCCGGGAGCTCCCGTCCGTCTTCGTGCTCTTCCGCATCCGCGTGACTGAAGAGGTGCGGCTCAATCAGAACCCCTCGCTGAGCGAGCTGCTGGTCGACGGCGTGGCGCAGCCGGCCGCGGCGACGGTTCGTCTGGCGCCGGACCGGCCGTCGGACCTGGAGCTGACCGCGCCGGATGAGGCGCTGGAGGTGTACTCGCAGCGCTCGCCCCAGGGCGTGGAAGAGGAGAAGACCGAGCGCCTGCTGGCCGCGTGGTACGCCACCGCCGGCCGGTTCTCCGAGGAGCGGCTGGTGCTGCGCGGCGAGTTCCGGCAGAGCTACGCGCCGCCCACGGGGACGGAGAAGGACCCGCTCCCGGAGGACCGCCGCGGGACGCTCTGGATGGTGGTGCGGGACACGCGCGGCGGCACCGTGTGGAGCGAGCGAGCGCTCTTCTTCTGCGACTCAGCCGCGCCGGCGCCGGTGATGACCGGGATTGAGCCGGCCAGCGGCAAGGCGGATGGTTTCACCCGGCTGAAGGTGACGGGCGAGGGACTTGACGGAACGCTGGAGGTGCTCGTCGGCGGGCTCCCGTTGAAGAACGCGGCGGTCAGCGCGGGAGCCTTCGAGGGTGTGCTGCCGCAGCTTCCGGCGGGCGCGCACGCCGTCCAGCTGCGCGCGCGCAGCTGCGTAGACCCCGAGGTCCGCGCGACCTACCAGGTCGTGCCCTGAGCCTTCGAAGTGCCCCTGTCAAAGGGCCTCACGCAACCCTCTGATTCGGGTTGGCGATACAAACGACATGCTTCACGGCTTCCACAGCGGGCGCTGAGCATGCGGGTCGGTTCGACAACAGTCTCCCGTGCGACCCGAAATCTCCGATCGTGCCGGAAGAACAAACCACTCCCGGGCGACGAGGTAGCAGGCGAAGCAGAGGAAGGGCGTCGCGATGGCACTAGCGCCGGGCGTCGACCGGGTCGAGGCGCTCCTCCAGGACTCGCACTTCGAGGTGGAGCGGATCAGCCGGGAGGTCCTGAACGCGCCCGGCGGTCGTCACGGCCCCCTACGGCGGTGCTCAACGCCTCTCCCAGGTCCAGGTCTCGGGCCTCCAGACGGCGTCGAGGTGACCGGCGAGCACCGGATCGAGAAACGCCTTCGCTACCTTTGTGACCTCGTCGAGAGTCATCCAGCGAAGCTGGTCCTCCCGCGCCATCGCGGCGTACGGAATCACCCACGAGGGCAACGGCTCGGGAAGCATCGCAGGAAGAGCGTGGGTCTTGCGGAAGCTGAAGGTCTGCTCGAGGGCAGCTCGCAGCCGCGTCGCCTCGAGGGTCTGCGCGGTCGCGAGGAGCGCGAGGTCGGGCAGATCCTTCACGCGCGAGTTTGGGCGCACGCGGGGCATCGTGTACGCATGCAGCTTCTCGGCGAGGTGCGTCTCGATCGGATAGAGCCGCAGCGCCGGAGGGGCGATGCCCGCGAAGGCGAGGACGTCTTCCGCAACCACGACCTCTGGTTCACCGAGGATCGGATCGCCGAAGGCGACGTCGACGCCGAACGGCTGTCCGTAGAGCTTGCCGGCGAGCTTGCACTCCGAACGAAACCGGAGCCCCTCGTACTGCATGCCGTCGTTCTGGAGCTCGGGGTGATCTTCATCGCGACCTACCTCGAAGGTCATGAAGTCGCCCAGATTGCGCCGCGCCGTCTCCTGCAGCTTCGCGAGGAGTCCGACTGGCGAGCCGATCATGCGGAGGTCGACGTCCTTCGTCGCGCGCGCCCGTTCGAGGCGAAGCTCGAGGACGAGACCACCTTTCAACATCGCGGCTTCGCCGAGCCCGGCGACGACGCGCGCAAGGAAGCGGTGAAACACGAGGAGTTGCCGCTTGCGCGCGAACTCGGCGCCGCTCTTCGCCGAGGTTCGGAGGCGCTGCTCGAGCGCCTGCTTAAACGCCTGGGGTGAGGGATACGTGCGAGTCGTCATCCCGTAAGCCCCCCAAATGGCTTAAGGGCCTCCTCGACGTCGATGAGCTCCGCCTTCGCGACGAGACCGCGGCGAAGAGCTTGGCCCGCCGCTTGACGCAGCAACTCGGGCGAGAGGCCCTCGCGGGCGCAGTCATTCAGCGAGCGCCTCGAGTTGGTCGTGGGCACGGCCCCGAACCAGGCGTGATCTTCTGCCGGCACGTCGGCGTGGTGGAGCACGACATCGGTGGGCACCCTGAAACGCCGTCGCCGCCAGGCGCTCGGCAGGGTCAGGTGCACGTGCGCGGGAAGCGCGTCCGAGAGCCCGTGGAGGGCGAGCGCCGTCTGGTGAGAGATGACTCCGGCCCGCTCGGACCAGAGCCAGGCCGTGACCAGCTCTTCGTGCTCCCCAGCCGGGAAGTGGACCAGCCGGTAGATTCCTCGCCGGATTCGAGCCACGCGGCCGGCGCGAGCGTGCTTGAGCAGCAGCTGTGTCGAGTAGCCGGCGTCCGCCGCCTGTCTCGTCGTGAAGTAGCCGTCCTGTGCTCCCGCCGTCTCAAAGAGGCGGTCCCAGTCCGGCCTGCCCGTAGGTCCAGTCACCACACAAATAGTAACCCATGGTTTAGTTACGTGCAAAGCCCGGGCATTGCGGGCGATCGACCCCAGGCCAAAGAGGAAGAGGAATTAGAGCGAAGCGGGAGGGAGCCGCGGGAGGCCGCGGTGGCGTTCTTCGCGGGCGGTTCACATCGGCAGCTGGAGTTGAGGCGGACCCTGGGCGAGGGTTGGCCTTTGGCGGGTAGTTATTCCCTCACGGCGAAGCTCGGCGGGCGCGCAGTTGCGCAGACCCCGAGCTGAGCGCGACGTACCAGGTGATGCCCTGAGGCTTCGGCGTGCCCCTGTCAAAGGGCGTCACGCAACCCTCTGATTCGGGTTGGCGATACAAATGACATGCTTCACACCTTCGACGGGCGCTGAGCATGCGGGTCGGTTCGACAACAGTCGCCCGTGCGACCCGAAATCTCCGGGCGTGGCCGCGGCTGGCCGTCGGCTACCCCGGAACAGGCTCCGCGATGGACGCGGTGCTGGTGGACGCCGCCGCAGCGATGCGACACATCGAATTTGCGGGGCGCCTGTATCACCGCTCCGACTCAGCGTGGGTAGGCCCGATTGACTTGACGCGCTCACGGCCGGCGAGCGCGCTGGGGCCGGGCTTCTACACCTGCACAGAACGGTCGCCGCCGACGTTCAGCACCCGGAACGGCCCGTACCTCATGCTGCTGGAGCTGCCTCCGGATGCGTTCGAGGGGAAGACCGCGCTGGTCACCAACTACGCGCACCAGGGGGACAAGCAGGGCGCGTCGCTCACCGTCAGCGTCCCTCAGCAGTTTGTCGTCATCCACGACACGGACCTCCTCGACGCGGCGACGCTCCATCCCTTCTGGACGAGCCGAGAGGTGTTCCCCACCTCGCCTCCAAAGTAAGGACGCTCGTCACGGCTTCTTCGCGCCGCGAATCTCCTTCCCGCACTCGCGAATCGTCACCGCGGGTGGGCTCGCCGCGAGGAGGGCTTCGAAGGCGGGCCTGTAGGCTGTGTCCCAGTGGAGCACCTTGTTGTAGACGGCGTCGGCCTCCGCCAGGGCCGCGCGCGCCTCGGCGGACTTCGGCGGGAGGCGTTCCAGCGCCTGCGCGTACGCCCAGAGCGCCTGCTCCCGTCCGCCGTACCGGAGGAGGAAGCGGGAGAGACGCTCGGCCTCACCGGACGAAAATTCGGTGACAAGTGCTTCTCGAAGCAGCGTGAAGCGGAGCTTGCGGTCGCGCGACACGTACCGCTCCGTCGGCCGGAAGAGCTGTGGCCCTGCTCCCTTCAGCCAGCGGGCGAGCTTCAGCCGCCCCTTGGCACTCTCGTCGGTCGCCAGTCGCGCCGCCTCACGCCATTGCGCTGCCTTCTGGGTGTCCACCGGCTCGAGCGTCTTCGCGCCTGCCTCCCAGCCCTCGGCATCCAGCCTCCGGGCCGCGAGCGCCAGCGCCGCCGCCGCGGCGTGCGGGTGCTTGAGTGTCACCAGGTTGCGCAGGGCCGCCTCATCCACCACCATGTCGAGGAAGTACTCGACGTCGGTGGGGAGCAGGGCCTGTGCGTCGAGCGCCTTGGGCCAGTCGTTCGCCCGGCCGAAGGCCTGCGCGTAGAGCCGGGCGCCGATGAGTTGGGTTCTGTCGAGCAGCTCGGCCTGCGAACAGGCTTCGCCCACGCGCCCGAGGGAGAGCAGCAGCGCGGTCCGCAGCTGCGCCCAGCGCGCGGTCGGCGCCGCGGGCTTCTCGCTGGGCACGGTGAGTGGCTGGTCCGCCCGAATCGCGCGCTCCATCAAGCGCTCCTGGAGATTGACGGCCCAGGGAGCGCCCTTGCCCTCCTTGGAGCGCGCCCAGAGCGCCTCCCACTCGCCGGGCGCGAAGGTCTTCTCCTCCGCCGCGAGCGCCGTGAGGAGGACGGGGTCCTTCACCGTCTCCAGCCTGGGAGGCGGCATCCAGGCGACGAGCAGGTGTCGCATCTCCCAGACCGCCCGCGCGGGGTGGCGGGTGTAGAGGTCCAGGAGCAGCGCCCAGCACGCGTCGCCAGAGCGGTGCAGGTACAGCACCCGCAGCTTCTGAAGGCGGGCGAGGTCTGCGAGCGGGTGCGCGCGGTTCTTCGCGAGCCAGGCGTCGTATGCGCCCTCGAGCTCTACCCAGGTGCCGGCGTCAACGGTCAGAGCGGGCCACCCGTCACGGATGGCCGCACGCGCGCGCTGCTCCAGGCCCGCCAGCTCCAGCGCCGGACCGCGCGGGTGGTGGGCGTAGGCGGGGGCCGCTTGAATGCGCTGCTCGCGGGACATCCCACGCAGCGCGTCTGCCTGCTGCAGGACAGGCGGGAGCTCCGCCGGCGCTGAACGACCGAGGAAGAACCGGGCGACTGCGTCCGGGGCCAGGCCCTTCACCGCCGGCTGAAGCTCGAGGAACTCGGAGGCCTGCGCGAGGGCCGCGCTGCTGCGCAACGCGACGGGTGCGGGCATGGAGAGGATGTCCTGGACGAGCCTCTCTGCCTCCGCTCGCGCCGCCGCGAGGTCACCGCGCTCCAGCGCTGTCTGCCATGTCCTGAGGTCCTCCGCAGGCAGCGGCATGGCTTCGGCCGCGGCGGCGAGGTTCGGAATCTGGTGCTTGTACGCGAGCTCCGCCATCAACGCCGCATACGGGCGGTCCGCTTCGACGAAGGGACCCAGGAAGCGGTACTGCGTGAGATATCTGCCGTCCCACGCGTCCTCCTGAAACGTGGTGTTGACCGCGGCCGCCGGACCGAGCGCCCCTCCGACGGCATAGGTGTATTCCCCTCCCCCGCACGCGCGCGCCTCGCGCGGCGCAAACGCGGTGAGAGTCACCCCAAGGCTCAGAATGAATGTCCGAATCACCGCAACCCCCTCGCGAGCGGGAGCCAGCTCTCTCCCGCGGGAAACACCCAGACGCCGCGCCAGGCAGGCAGCGCCTTCAGACGCGGAAGCGACGCGAGCGGCGCGGAGTGATTCGTCCGCCGGACCCCGTCGCTGAAGCGGTCAAAGGCGCCGATGCCCACAGCGAATGGGAGGCCGGCGCGCTCCAGCCAACGCGCGAGCGCTTCAGCGTCCGGCGCGGCCTCCGCGCTGTCGAAGAGCTGCACGACGTGGCCTGCGAGCCAGCCGCCCGCGAACAGTGCGCCGAAGCCGGGTTCCCGGACGTGCGCCACCAGGGTGGTCATCCACACCTCCCGTCCGGCGAGGGCACGAGGCGCCTCACACAGGCGACGCAGCAGCGCGGCCCACCGCGGCAGGAGGCGGACCGGCGCGTCGTAGTCCAGCTGCAGCCTGCGGGTGCGGGCACCTGCCCGCTCTGTGGCCAGGAGGACGCGGACCAGCGCGGCCTCCAGCGAGCGCTCCGCGCGGACGGGGTCCTCCGACAACGCCCGGTGAAACGAATCTTCAATCCGGATGACCAGCGCGTGCGCCGCTGCGTCCGGCGGCAGGCGCAGGTGGACCTTGACCTCCCCGTCCCACGAGAGGTCCGCGACGTGAATCGCGGCGACGACACCTGGATGCTCCGTACGCGCTTGCTCCAGGCGCAGCAGGTCGCGCGGCGCCCAGACCCACTGCCCCACCACCGGCTCCACAGGTGTGAGCGCAACCAGGGACGCCATCGCGAGAGCGAACATGTCGCGGACCTCAGCAAGCCACCTGCCAACTCAAGCCTGCGTGCGGCGGCAAGGCCGTTTACGTTCTGCCCAATTCTTTGCTGACACCCTTGAACAGCAAACGCCCGATAACCCGTGGCGCTCAACCCTTGGGAAGGAGCTCAACGTGGGTGTCTCTCAGCTGGGACGTGTGGTTGCCAACGCGGGTGGACCTGTCCAGGGCCTCTCCTCGCGAGTGCGGCAGACCGTGGTCGCCCTTCGCAATGGGGTTGCAGACGACGTCCGGATGGCGCGGTGGCTGCTGGAGCGCGACCGGATGGTCACCCTCCCCGGCGTGTGTCCCATCCACTACGTCCAGGTCACCGGAGCGCCGGCCGCCTCCTGGCTGCACAGCGGCGACACGAAGTTCTACCGGTTCGCGAGCCAGCACATGATCGCCCGCCAGCAGACACCCGAAGCGGGTGTCCGGGTGGCCGTGCTGCTCAAGCAGAACGACGGCACCTTCACCGCCCTCGAAGGCCTGGGTCTCACGCCTCCCTGAGCAGTCGCCGGGAGCGCGTGAACACTTCGAGGAGGGTTAAGACACACCGAATCGATGAGTGCCCTCCGTAAGGCGCGCTGACAGCAAGCCTGCGAAACCTGTCGCGGCCGCCGCGGATACTCTTGACATGAGCATCCCGACGCGATTCCTCGGCCACCTCGCCGCCCCGGCCCAAACCAACCTCCTGCTGCGGATTGGGGAGGCGAACGTCCCAGCCGGGCTCCGGTTCGATCGGACGAACCCAGCGGAGGTTCACCTCTGGGCGCAGGATCTCGGCACCTTCGGCATCCCGACCTCGTCTGTCCGGGGAGCTTCCGCCCTTTCACTGGACCTGGGTGTGCACGGCACCGCGTTCACGGGTGAGGGAGGCCTCCCGAGGTCCGTCATCGACGCAGTGGACTCCGTACATCCGCTGGACATCCCGGCCGCCGGAGACGCGCCAGACCCGCTGAGTGTTTTGCAGGACGTCCAGATTGAGGCCGCCGCGACGGACTGGCTCGACGATGTCGCAAATGGATCGATGCCGGGCCCCGGCGACATGCGAAGCCCGAGTCATGCGCTCGCCGACGCTTACGCGATGCCCTCCGGCGAGATGACGAATCTCGACCGCCAGAGGGACTTCGCCAGGATGACGAGCCCGCGCGGGGGAGCTCTTGGAATGAGCGGCGACCCGAAATAGGCGCCTCAGTCCTGCAGCTGCCGCCTCGCGGCCTCGGAGAGCGAGCTGCGGAACGCCTCCGACAAGAGAAAACGCGCCACCCGGTCGCTCTCGTTCGCTGTGCGGGGGCTGACCGTCGGCTGGCTTCCGGCGTAGCTGAAGGCGTGAAGGTTCCTGAAGCCCGGCGACAGCCCAGCGGCCACCGCGACGGTCGCCGAGAGCTCCGGGTCCACCGCCGGGGCCACACCCGGGCGCTTCTCCAGCACGTGCGCGAGGGTGGACGGCGCGAGGTGACACGACGCGCACCGCGCCTGCGAGGTCGGCGTGAGGGCCGGGTTCTCCAGGCGTCGCAGCAGGCCCACGCCGCCGCGCAGCTCCTCCTCGCTCAACGCCAGAAGCTTGCGCGTGACGGTCAGCGCGTCCGGGAACTGCGGGTCCGTGCGCGGCGCCCCGTTGCGGTCCTCCGCGCTCCGGCTCAGCTCCGTGAAGCCATCGCTCCGGTCAGTGATGTGCTTGAAACTGCCGTCCGCCTGTCGGTCCAGCTCATGAAAGAACCAGTCATCGCCCGCGCGGCCGGTGGACATGAAGGTGAGCCGGACGAGGGTGCGTTCGCTGCAGCACTCCGCCAGCGCTTCGCGGAGCCACCCGGCCGCCTCCCCCGCCAGGCCTTCGCGCTCCAGCCGGGGGTGCACACCCAGCGGCCCCGGCGCCGTCTTCAGCTTCCGGAGGCGGTTGAGGAGCCTCACGAACGCCTCGTCGTCCAGCCCATAGAAGAGGTGGAGTGAGGCATCCATGAATGTGCCGTCCGAATGCAGCGGCTGAACGGCCAAGCGGACCTGTCTGCGACAGCCCGTCGCCGACGCGGGATCCGGCTCGTCGAAGCAAGGATCTACCCGGAGCGCGCTCACCCGGAGATGGGGGTAGAGCTTGTCCCGGTCCGCGGTCTCAATGAGGTACGGCACGTCCTGGCCCGGTGCGCCCAGGAGCGCGAACACTGCCTGCGGCAGCAGCGTCCCTTCAGCGCGCTGCATGGGGATGAGCAGCTCGCTCGCCTCGGCCGGCGGTGGCATTGGAAACAGGATGGAGACATCGTTGATGGCCCAGGGCTCGGGCTCGGGCTCGCGCTCGCGCTCCGGATTCGGGCCGGTGCAGGCGAAGAGCAGGAGAGCGAGGCAGAGGGGAAAGCGCATGGTGGCTGCGCCACCTTCATGCCCTGTGCCGACCTGAAGGGCGCGATTTCACGGCCCGGGTCCTCTGAGAATGGCTCAGAAATTCGAGAGCAAGACCCCGAGTGTCAGCCCTTCCGGGCGAAGCTAGGTTGAGCGCATGAACCCGAGAAAAACCCCGGTGACGGCAGACCCCCGCTGGAAAACGGTGGTGGCGCGGGCCGAGGGAAGCTTCTTCTACTCCGTGCGGACCACCGGCGTGTACTGCCGCCCCAGCTGCGCGTCCCGCCCGGCGAAGCCACAGAACGTGGCGTTCCACGCGACCCGGGAAGAGGCCGAGCGCGCCGGCTTCCGCCCCTGCAAACGCTGCAAGCCGGACCAGGCGCCGCTCGCAGAACGACAGGCGGCCCAGGTCGCCGAGCTGTGCCGGGCCATCGAACGCTCGGAGGAGGTGCCCACGCTCGCGCAGCTCGCGCGGCTGGCGGGGTGGAGCACGTTCCACACGCATCGCCTTTTCAAGGAGCACACCGGGCTCACGCCGAAGGCGTACGCCGCGGCCCACCGCGCCCGGCGCGTACGCGACGGCCTGCGCGACAAGGACAAGAGCGTCACCGAGGCCATCTTCGCGGCCGGCTACAACTCCAGCGGCCGCTTCTACGAGGAGTCGAAGCAACTCCTGGGTATGAAGCCACGCGCGTACCGGGCTGGCGGTGCGGACGAAGAGATTCGCTTCGCGCTCGGCCTGTGCTCACTCGGGTCCATCCTGGTCGCCGCCACCCGGCGCGGCGCCTGCGCCATCCTGCTGGGCGATGACCCCGAGGCGCTGGTGCACGACCTGGAGCGCCGATTTCCGCGCAGCCAGCTGCTCGGCGCGGACGCAGGCTTCGAGGCGCTGGTGGCCAAGGTGGTGGGCCTCGTTGAACGACCGAACGTGGCGGTGAAGCTGCCGCTCGATATCCGCGGCACGGCCTTCCAGCAACGCGTCTGGCAGGCGCTGCGGGCGCTTCCGGCCGGGACCACCGCCAGCTACGCGGAGCTCGCACGGACGCTTGGAGCGCCGCGCGCGGTTCGCGCCGTCGCGCAGGCCTGCGCCGCGAACAGCCTCGCCGTCGCCATCCCGTGCCACCGCGTGGTGCGTACGGACGGCTCCCTCTCCGGCTACCGATGGGGCGTCGACCGCAAGCGCGCCTTGCTCCAGCGGGAGGGCGCGCCCGCTTCTGTGAGGCGGTGACCCGGGTTGAGCTCCGGGTACCGGCGAGGCATCGAAGGCAGGGGCGGATCAGATCTCCCTGCAGAGAAACGCCCGGACAAGTGGCATCCACTTCCCAGAATTGACCTGTTAATTGAGACGTCCGGATAGAGCCAGGCAGCGGCGCCTGCTTCGTGGTCCCGCTGCTCCAGGGCGCTGCCTACAGAGATCTGGGCAGAGGCTCAACGGGGCGCGGTCACGGTGCTTCGGACGGAGCACTGCCAAGGTCGAAGGGGGCGGGCGGTTCAGGTTTCTAGCGGCCGCTTCCCTGAGGCCTCCCCGACGGCAGTGCAGTGGGCCTTGAGGGACAGGAGTGGGCAAAGGGTTCCATCGCGGTTGCCCGGATGTTCTCCGCGGAGGAAGCCCGGTCCTCGGTGGAGGCGGAGGAGGACCGAGATGCCGTGGGAGCCCGAACCGCAGCGCTCCGGAGCGCCGCCCTCGTCTCTGGGCACTGCGATGATACAAGTGGGGAGTGATAGCACCTCCTAATGGTGCGATCACTCCCCACTTCACAGACTGAACCTATTAAGTAAATGGGATCACGGGCGGACTCCCACTGCACAGGCGAAGCGCTTCGCCTCCACCGAGGACCGGGCATCCTCCGCGGAAAACATCTGGGCAACCCCGATGGAACCCTTTGCCCACTCCTGTCCCTCAAGGCCCACTGCACTGCCGTCGGGGAGGCCTCAGGGAAGCGGCCGCTAGAAGCCTGAACCGCCCGCCCCCCCTCGACCTTGGCAGTGCTCCGTCCGAAGCACCGTGACCGCGCCCCGTCGAGCCCCTGCCCAGATCTCTGGAGGCAGGGCCCTGGAGCAGCGGAACCACGAAGCAGGCACCACTGCCCCGCCCCATCCGGCCGGCTTAATTAACAGGTCAATTCTGAGGCGTTGAAAATCAAGCGCCCAGCGGCACGCCGGCGAGGTAGCGCGCCTGCAGCGTCACAACAGTCGCACCGAAGCGGACCCGGAGCGTGGGGTTGAGGCCCGGCTTGTCGATGGCCTCGACCGTACCGACGCCGAACTTCGTGTGCACCACCTGCGCCCCGACGCGCAGCGCAGCCGCCACCAGAGGACGGGTGGCCACCTGGGGTGGAGCAGGCCGCGGGCTCGGGCCCGCCACGCGCTCGAGGAGCTTGAGAACGCGGCGCAGCGGGTCCTTCGCAGCCAGCGCCCACGTGTCCTGCCCCTGCCCGTCCTTCATGCCGGGCGACGCGCCGCGCGCGAGGAGCTTCTCCACACTCGCCAGGGCGCCGGCCGCGACCGCGAGGTGCAGCGGAGTAGTCCCCTCTCCGTCCGCGACATCCACCGAGGGCGCCACCGTCAGCAGCGCATCGACCGCCTCCGCCGCCTCGTAGCCGACGACCGCCGCGTGCAGTGGCGTGCGGCCACCCGCATCCGCGTGCAGCGGCGCGGCGCCGCGCTCCAGCAGCCAACGCACGTTCAGGATGAGCCCCGCCTCCACCGCGAGGTGCAGCGGCGTCTGCCCGCGCTCGTCGACGCAGTCGATGGCAGCGCCCGCGCCCACCAACACCTCCAGTATCTCCACGACCCGCTCCGCCGGCGCCTGGAGGCGAGCCGCCGCGTGAAGCGCGGACCTCCCCAGCCACAGACCCGTGCCCGCGTCCGGCCGGGCGCCTGCGCCCAGCAGCGCGCGGACGGCGTCCAGCACCGAGGCATCGACGACGCGGACCTCACCGGTGTCCACGCCGCCCCACTCGCGCGCGTAGGTGAGGACGTTCCGCAGCGCCTCAGTCACAATGGCCGCGGAGGGCCGCGCACCGGCGAGCGCGCGGAGGGACCGGGCGATGGGCGCTCCCCCGTCAGGCGACAGCCGCAGGGACGCCATCCGAAGCGCGCCGTCCACCTGCGCCTGCGGCGGGTCCCGGCCGTCCAGCAGCAGCTCGATGACCTCGGGACGCGGAGTCGCGGACGCCAGGGCCCCCGGCGCCCGAAACGGCTCCAGGCCGGCAGCCAGCAACCTCTTGAGCACGGCGTACGCTTGCTGCTCATCCGCAGCGAACCGCCGCGGCATCACCAGGCGCTCCACCAGCGGCCGGCTATCCCCCGCGTTCGGGTCAGCGCCTGCGCGCAGCAGGAGCTCAACGAGCTCCGCACCCTGGTACTGCGACGCGAAGTCGCCCTGCGACAGAGCGGCGAGCCCGGCGCTGTCCAGTGCATTCGGATTTGCCCCGCGAGCAACCAGCAGCGCGACCGCCTCCGCGAAGTGGGCGTTTGGCAGGAGCAACTGCGCCGGCGCCCTGCGCGCTGCGTGCATCAGGGCCGTACGCCCCGCCGCATCCGGGAGGTCCACCGGCGCGCCGCGGTCCAGCAGCAGACGCAGAACCTCCGGACACCCATAGGCCGCACCCGTGTGCAGCAGGGTGCAGGCCTCCTCCCCCGGCACGTCCGAGCGCGCACCCGCATCCAGCAGCACCGCAAGGACTTCCGCCCGGTCTCGAAGGGTTGCGTGGAAGGCGGGCGTCCGGCCCTGCTCGTCGGCGGCATCCACCGCGTCACCCGCTGCAAGCCGCTGCCGGACCTCCTCAACCGTTCCGGCCTCCACGGCGTGTATCAGCGCATTCATCAGAGACCGGACGCTCGCACAGCTCCTACCTTGACGTCGCGCTCGACCGTGCGCTCCCTCAGGGAATGAGCGCTCCAGTGGAAGCCGTCATCTTCGACGTGGATGGGACCCTGCTGGACTCGGTGGACGCCCACGCTCAGGCGTGGGTGGACGCATTCGCCCGCTTCGGCAAGCAGGTGCCGTTCGCGGCGGTGCGCTCGCAGATAGGCAAAGGCGGGGACAAGCTGATGCCGGTGTTCCTCTCCCGCCAGGAGCTGGAGGACTTCGGCGAGAAGCTGGACCACTTCCGGGCGGAGCACTTTCGCGCGCAGTTCCTGCCGAAGCTCCAACCCTTCCCGGGCGTCCGGGAGCTCCTGCTGCGCCTCAAGGCGCAGGGCACCGCGCTGGCGCTGGGCTCCTCGGCCAAGGGGGAGGACCTCAAGGCGTTCAAGACGCTGCTCAACATTGGAGACCTGCTTGACGGGGAGACCTCCTCCGACGACGCGGAGCGCTCGAAGCCGGACCCGGACATCTTCGTGGCGGCGCTCGAGGAGCTGGGCAACCCGTCGAAGGAGCGGACCTTCGTGGTGGGCGATACGCCGTATGACGCGGAAGCTGCGGGCAAAGCGGGGCTGCGCACCGTGGGTCTGCTCTGCGGCGGCTTCCCCGCGGACGCACTCATCCGCGCCGGCTGCGTGGCGCTCTATCGAAATCCCGCGGAGCTGCTCGCGCGGTTCGACGAGTCGCCCCTGGCTCGCGCGGACCCGCAACCCCCCAGGACTCATCAGGCGGGAGGATGACAGGGGCTTTGCGTGACTTGGCGCCGAGGAGGGGGTTCCCTGCGCCGGACTAGGGTGGTTCCTCCTCTGACGCCTTGAAGAACGCCGCGTACTCCACCTTGGGGTCGTAGTCGGGGTCCGGCGGCGCCGAGGGCGGGCGAAGAGCCTCCGGGACGTTCTTGAGGTTCACCCGCACCCGGTACCACGCGCTGGCGCGGCCGCGGTTGGTGTCCACCAGGACATCCTCCGGCGCGAGCAGCGCCACGACGTCCGGGTGCTTCGCCTTCCAGCGCTCCAATCCCGCCAGCGCGTCCGGCTTGAGCTTGGCCTGGGCGATGGTGATGACCGGCAGCTTCTCCCGCTTCTTCGCGCGCGAAGGCGCCACGCGCGGGCCCTCCCCTTCGCCCTTCGGGAAGTGCGGCGGCAGCGGCGCCTCTGCCTGACCTTCCGCCTCCTGCCGGTCCGCCAGCTCCAGCAGCTTCTCCAGCGAACCCACCGCCGCGTCGATGCCGGCGTGCGCGTCACCCTTCGCCGCGTACAGCGCCGGCACCGTCTTCAGCGTGAAGTCCAGCGGGTTGCTGGCGAAGAAGTCCTCCCAGCCGAGCGGCATCGACACGCGCGCATCCGGCGTGGGGCGCACGGAGTAGGCGCTGGCCGTCGTCCGGTCCCGCGCGTTCTGGTTGTAGTCGACGAAGACGCCGTGCCGCTCCTCCTTCCACCACTTCGCGGTGGCGATGCCCGGCGCCCGGCGCTCCACCTCCCGCGCCAGCGCGATGGCCGCGCGCCGCACCGTCGCGAAGGGCCACTTTGGCTGGATGCGGACCCAGACGTGCACCCCGCGGGAGCCGCTGGTCTTGGGCCAGCCGGTGAGGCCCATGTCCTCGAGCACGGCCCTGGCCACCCGGGCCACCTCCACAATCTGCGGCCACTGGATGCCGGGGACGGGGTCCAAGTCCACGCGCAGCTCGTCGGGCCGGTCCATGTCCTCGGAGCGCACCGCGTGCGGGTGCAGGTCAATGCAGCCCAGGTTCACCACGTAGGCCAGCTGCGCGGTGTTGTTGACCACCACCTCTTCGGCGTGGCGGCCGGAGGGAAAGGTGAACGTCGCCGTCTCCACCCAGGCCGGGCGCTTCTCGGCCACACGCTTCTGGTAGAAGGGCTCGCCCTCGGCGCCGTTCACGTAGCGCTTCAGAATCATCGGCCGCCGCGCCACACCGCGCAGCGCGCCCTCCGCCACGGACAGGTAGTACTGCACCAGCTGAAGCTTGGTGATGCCAGCCTTCGGGAAGTAGAGCTTGCTCGGGTTGGAGATGGGCACCGCCTGCCCCGCAAGCTCCAGTATTTCCTTCTCCACCTTCGGCACGGGCAGGAACGATAGCCTACCGGCGGTGCTGCCCCTCACCCCTCCGTTGCGCCCGATGTTGGCCAAGCTCACCGGCGAGCTTCCGGCCGGCGACGGCTGGCTGTTCGAGCCGAAGTGGGATGGGTTCCGCGCGCTGGTCTTCAAGGACGGCCAGGAGCTGGTCATCCAGAGCCGGGACTTGAAGCCGCTGGGGCGCTACTTCCCGGAGCTCGAAGCGGCGCTGAGGGCGAACCTCCCCGAGCGCTGCGTGCTGGACGGCGAGATAGTCATCGCCACCGCCGGCCGGCTGGACTTCGAAACGCTGCTCCTGCGGATTCACCCCGCCGCTTCGCGCGTGAAGCTGCTCTCCGAGCAGTCGCCGGCCGCCTACGTCGCGTGGGACCTGCTGGCGCTGGGGGAGGAGCGGTTGCTCGAAGTGCCTCAGGCGCAGCGGCGGGAGCGCCTGGTCCAGGCGCTGGGCGGGGTGAAGGCGCCCCTTCACCTCACGCCTGCGACGCGCGACCGCGCGGTGGCCGGCGACTGGTTCCACCGCTTCGAAGGCGCGGGGCTGGATGGGGTGATGGCCAAGCCGCTGGACCTGCCGTACACGCCGGACAAACGCGTGATGCTGAAGGTGAAGCACCAGCGCACCGCCGACTGCGTGGTGGCCGGCTTCCGCTGGTACAAGGGCGGGAAGGACACGCTCGTGGGCTCACTCTTGCTCGGGCTCTACGACGGCGAGGGCGCGCTGCACCACGTGGGCATCTGCGCCTCGTTCAAGCGCGAGGTCCGCGCCGAGCTGGCCGAGAAGCTGAAGCCGCTGCGGGAGGGCGCGCGCGAGGCGCATCCGTGGCGCGAGTGGGTGCAGTGGCAGGAGGAGGCCGGGGTCCGCGTGCCCGGCGCCGGCAGCCGCTGGAACCCGGGCAAGGACCTCTCCTGGGAGCCCATCCGCCTGGGCCTGGTGGCGGAGGTCTCCTTCGACCACATGCAGGGGACGCGCTTTCGCCACGGCACCCACCTCAAGCGCTGGCGGCCGGACAAGGCGCCCGCGGATTGCCGCTACGACCAGCTGGAGGTCACCCCGCCTGTCGAGCTGGCGCAGCTGTTCGGCGGTTGACGACGTTCAGGGCAGAAGCGGCGCGCCGAGCTGGCGCGGCCCGCGCCGATTCGGCTCGCGCGTCGGCGGCGCCCGCTTGGCACGCGGCGTGATGAGGAGGCCGCCGCACCCACTTCCTTCCGGAGTCCTTCATGCCCTCGCGTCACTCCCTGCTCGTCGCTGCGCTCCTGCTTGCGACCGGCTGCGCCATCTCTCCCTACTCAGGCCAGTCGTTCTACGGCAGCAACGTCATCCCGGTGGATGGCTTCGCGCACGCCAGCGACGCCACCGTGCAGATTGAGGCCTACAACTGGAGCAGCGCCACCTACGACTACGTGGTCACCGCCTACGCCGCCTCCACGCCCACGCTGAACGCCGGCACGATGTGCTCGAACAGCCCGGCGCTCTACCGCTACAAGCGCGACGTGACCTTGAACTCCAACTACTGGAAGGTCATCAACGGGAAGTCGACGGCCAAGATGCGCGCGGCCCAGTTCAAGAACGGCAACCGTCAGGTCATCTACTTCACCAACAACTCCAACGGCGGCTACTGCATGACTCAGTACGCCAACACGCAGACGTGTGACTTCTACAACGTGGCTTACAACCAGTGCGGCTTCAATCTGACGGAGGCGGTCTTCACCCGGTAGGGGGCTGATTCGACTCCCACCGCGCGGGCGAAGTAGGGTCCGCCGGCCTGTGAATGCAACGGAGCACCTGAGCGAAACCCTGGTGGAAGCCTTCACCCAGGGCCGGCTCCAGTCGGAAGAGCTGGACCGGGTGGAGGCCCGCCCGTTCTCGAGGACCCTGGCCGGCCATTTCGTCGGAGGAACAGCTGTTCTCAGTCAGGCGCCTCCCCCGCTCGCCTCGAGCGTTGCGCCGTCAGGCGCATAGTCGAGAGGTGGCGCAGACCCACGCACGGCACTTTGCCGGTTTGTTTCGAGCAAAACGAAGCGACCCATTGGCCAGGCTTCGGGGAGCACTGCCGACGTCTCGACTTGCGCCTGACGGCGCAACGCTCGACGCGAACGGGGGCATCCCCGTGATGTTGCGGGACCCATTGAGCTCTTCTCCAAGAGCGTTCGAGCGAAGCGAAGCACACGGGTTTTCCCGGACGCCACGCCCGCTGCCACGCGCCAGCTTGAGACGGATGGCGTGGGCGCCGGAGTTCGTCGCGGGCGCGGCTCGCGGAATGGAGTTGACCGGCGTCGTGGTGATGGTCGCCGGCGCCGTGGTGGCGGTTGTCGGTGGCGCCCTGCGCGGGTCCCGGGCGGGACGCAGGGAGGCGGTGCGCCTCGTCCGTCAGGACCTCGGCCGCGCCATCCTGCTCGGGCTGGAGTTCCTCGTCGCGGCGGACATCATCCGGACCGTCAATGAAGCGCCGACGTTGGGCGGCGTCGCGGTGCTGGGGTTGATTGTCCTCATCCGGACCTTCCTCAGCTTCACGCTGCACGTAGAGCTCGAAGGGCGCTGGCCCTGGCAGGGGCCGCCACCACGGGACTGACCTCCGGACCGTCCGTCAGGCCGGAACGTGCTCCCGGGCGAGCAGCCCCGCACCGATGAGCCCGCTGTCATCTCCCAGCGCGGCGTCCGCCACGGAGAGCGAGGCGCGGCTGACGCGCGACGCAAAGCGGTCCACCCCCGCGGCGATGGCCGCGCGGATGCCGGGGCAGCGCAGCAGCACGCCGCCTCCGAGGATGAGCTTGGCCGGGTTGAGCACGGTGACCTGGTTGGCGATGGCGAGCGCCAGGAAGGCCGAAGCGCGCTGGTAAATCTCCAGGGCGGCGGCGTCCCCTCCGAGCGCGGCCTGCTCCAGCAGCACCGGGTTGAGCTTCGTCGCGTCCCCGCCCGACAGCTGCTTGAGCGCCGGCGAGCGGTCCAGCACCTCTGTCATCTGGGCGATGAGGTTGTGACCCCCGGCGTAGGCCTCCAGACAGCCGCGCTCCCCGCAACCGCACAGCCGCCCGTCCGGGACCACCTTGATGTGCCCGAGCTCTCCCGCCACCCCGCCCGCGCCGGAGACCAGCACGCCGTTGGAGACGATGGCGCTGCCCACGCCAGAGCCCACGAAGACCACCAGCAGGTCCTTCACGCCTCGGCCGGCCCCAGCGCGCAGCTCGCCCCAGGCCGCGGCGGAGAGGTCGTTCACCACCCGCACGTCACAGCGCAGCCGGCGCGAGAGCATGGCGCCGAACGGGACGTCCCTCCAGCCGAGGTTCGGCGCGACGGCCACCTCCCCGGTGGCGCCCTTGAGCTGCGCGGCGGCGCCCACGCCGCAGCAGACCAGCTCCCCCGCCGGAACGCCGGCCAGCGCGTCCTCCATCCCCCGGGCGATGGCCTCCACCACGGCCTCCGGCCTCCGGTCCGCGAGCACAATCTTGGCGGTCTTGAGCAGCGCCCCCGCCTCATCCAGCAGCGCCACCCGCGCGTGAGTCCCCCCGAGGTCAATCCCTAGCGTTCGCACACCGCTCTTTTCTCCCAACAGGTCCCCTCCCGCAACCCCGCCCTGGGCCTGAGCAGGGGTCGACTGGACAAACACCCCGGCGCCCGGGCTATGGAGCTGCCCGCCATGCGGCGGACGGTTTCGCTCTCAGACTTGGAGGTGACGCTCGCCGCGCCGGACACGCCGGCGCCCCCACGCCGGGCGCCCACCGGCCTGTCTCCCGTTCAATGGGCGCTGCTGGCGGTCAACCACCTCGCGCCCCTGGCCCTCTTCCTCGGGCTCTCGCTGGAGGGCGCGGGCACTGTCTCCGCCTTCTTCGACGGCCCCGCAGGGCACCTCGCGCTCGCGGGGCTGTGGGGCGGGTTGACTGCCAGCGTGGCCGCCATGCTGGGCCTGTTCGTCCTGGCCAACCGCGCCGCCCCTCGCGGCGCCGGGAGCCGGGCGTTCCGCGCGCTCTGCCTCTTCCTGGTCTGGGCGATGACCACCGTGCTCTTCACCGCGCCGCTGTGTGCGGGGCTCTTCTACGGCCGGCTGCTCGTCTCCGCGCTCGAAGGGCACTGACGCTGCAATCTACGGCTCGCGGCGGCGCTGGACCTCGGCGAAGAGCGCCTGGGCGACTGCGGCGACCTCTTCCTGCGTCCGTGGCTCCTTGAGCTCGCCGCTGTCCGTGAAGGCCTTGTTGGCGAAGGAGACCATCACCTGCGAGGGCACAAGCCACATGCCCAGCGCGGTGAGCGTCTGCCGCACTGCCGTCAGCGAACGGACCGCGCCGAACGCGCCGGGCGAGGCGCCCATCAGCGCGCCCACCTTGTTCTTGAAGGCCTGACCGGGCGGGCGTGACGCCCAGTCGAGGGCGTTCTTCAGGCCACCCGGAATGCCGTGGTTGTACTCGGGCGTGACGAAGAGCACGCCCTCCGCGCGGGCCAGCTTGTCGCGCAGCACCTTGCCGCCCTCGGGCTGACCCGTGGTGTCTTCGATGTCGCCGTCATAGACGGGCAGCGCCAGCTCCTTGAGGTCCGCCAGCTCCACCTCGGCGCCGAGCTTCTGCAGCTCCGCCACCGCCACCTTCAGCAGCATCCGGTTGAGCGAGCCTTTCCGCAGGCTGCCCGGGATGGCGAGAATCTTCGGCGCGCTCATCCCCCCACCTCCTGCTTCACCTTGTCCACCGTGCCCTCGATGAGCGCCTGAATCTCCTTCAGCCGCTGCTCCGTCTTCGCCTCGAAGCGCAGCACCAGGATGGGCTGCGTGTTGGACGCGCGGATGAGCCCCCAGCCGTCGGGGAAGGTCACCCGGACGCCGTCCACGTCCACCAGCTTGTGGCCCTGCTTGCGCAGCGTCTCCGTGGCGCGCTTGACCAGCTCGAACTTCTTCTCCTCCACCGTGTCCACCCGCAGCTCCGGCGAGGCGAACGTCTTCGGCACGTCGGAGAGCAACTCCGAGAGCTTCTTCTTTTCGTGGGTCAGAATCTCCAGCAGCCGCGCCGAGGAGTAGACCGCGTCGTCGAAGCCGAAGTAGCGGTGCCGGAAGAAGATGTGACCGCTCATCTCCCCGGCCAGCTGCGCGTTCTCCTCCTTCATCTTCGCCTTGATGAGCGAGTGCCCGGCCTTCCACATGATGGGCCGGCCGCCCTTCGCGGCGATGTCGTCATAGAGCGTGTAGGAGCACTTCACCTCGCCGACGATGGCGGCGCCGGGGGACTCCTTCAGCACGTAGCGGGAGAAGAGCACCATCAGCTGGTCACCCCAGAGGATGTTCCCCTGGTCGTCGATGACGCCAATCCGGTCCGCGTCCCCGTCGTAGGCGATGCCGACCTCCGCCTTCTCCTTCTTCACCGCACGGATGAGGTCTTCCAGGTTCTTGGTGACCGTGGGGTCCGGATGATGGTTCGGGAAGCGCGCGTCCATCTCGCAGAACAGCGGCACCACTTCGAAGCCCATCGCCCTGAAGAGCGGCACCGCCACGTGCCCGCCCACGCCGTTGCCGGCATCGATGACAATCTTCATCCCCTTGCGGCCCACCTTCACCGTCTGCCGGATGAAGTGCGCGTAGGGCGTGATGATGTCGAACTCCGAGAGCTGCCCGGGCGTCGCGGCGCGCTCGAAGTCCTCCTTCTCAATCAGCTTGCGCAGCTCCTGAATCTCGTGACCGTGAAAGGTCGTCTTCCCCGCGCCAATCTTGAAGCCGTTGTACTCGGGCGGGTTGTGACTGCCGGTAATCATCGCCAGCCCGTCCACCGGCAGCGTGTTCGCGGCGAAGTAGGTGAGCGGCGTGGGCACCACGCCGATGTCCAGGACGTTCAAGCCGGTGGAGGTCAGCCCCTTCGCCAGTGCCCCGCGGAAGAGCGTGGAGGACTCGCGGCAGTCGCGGCCCATCGCCACGCTCGCCCCGCCCTTGCGGCGGATGACCGTCCCCAGTCCCTTGCCCAACAGCTCCACCACGTCGACGGTCAGGTCCTTGTCCACCAGCCCGCGGATGTCGTACTCGCGAAAAATGTGCGCGTTCATCGTCCTGGTCTCTTTCCTCAGAGGAAGCTGCGTGGCCTAGCACACGGCCAGATTCAAGGTCACGGGGGTGGGACCCCGAGTCAAAGGTACTTCTGGAGCTTGCGAGCGCGGAGCGCCTCCACGGCCTTGCGGACCTCCTGACTGCGCGCCTTCGGCACGACGAGGAACGCGTCGCCCGCGTCCACCACGACGACGTCCTTCATCCCCACCACCGCCACGGGCCGGTCCTCGCCGGCGAGCACCACGCAGCCCTCCGACTCCAGCACCAGCGCGCCCTTCCCGCTCACCACGTTCCCGGCGGCGTCCTTCTTGCGCACCTCGGGCATGGCCTCGAAGGAGCCCACGTCTGACCAGCCGAAGTCCCCGGGCACCACCGCCAGCTTCTCCGCCTTCTCCATCACCCCGTAGTCGATGGAGACCGAGGGCAGCTTCGGGAAAATCTTCGCCAGCTGCTTCGAGTACGACGACTTCCCCAGGTGAGCGGCGAGCGTGTCCAACCCCTTCGCCAGCTCCGGCATGAGGACGTGAAAGGCCTCCAGGATGACATCCGCGCGGAAGAGGAAGATGCCCCCGTTCCAGAGGTAGTCGCCCGAGGCCAGGTACTCCTGCGCGCGGGCCAGGTCCGGCTTCTCCACGAAGGCGGCCACCTTGCGGCTGTGCCCGTCGATGGGCTCGCCTACGCGGATGTAGCCGTAGCCCGTCTCCGGCCGGTGCGGCTGGATGCCCAGCGTCACCAGGTAGCCCTGCTCCGCGACGGCGCCGCCGACGGAGAGCTGTCGCTGAAAGCCCGGGATGTCCGCGACGTGGTGGTCCGAGGGCAGGACTACCATCACGCCCTTCGGGTCCCTGCGCGCCACGTGCAGCGCGGCCAGCCCAATCGCCGGCGCGGTGTTGCGGGCGGCGGGCTCCACCAGGAGGTTCGCCTTCGGCAGCGAGGGCACCAGCTTCGCGGCGCTGCGGGCGTGCGCGGCGCCGCAGACGATGAAGAGGTCCTTCGGCTTGGCCAGGCCCTTGAGGCGCAGCGCCGTCTCCGTGATGAGGGGACGCTGGGTGGCCAGGGCGAGGAACTGCTTGGGGCGCGCGGCGCGGGAGAGGGGCCAGAAGCGCGTGCCGGAGCCGCCGGCCATGATGACGGGGTAGAGGTTCATGTCGTGAGCAGAGGGGTTGAGGCGGGGAGCTCCCGCAGGATGAGCAGCAGGTTGCGGAGGATGCGAGCGGTGGCCCCCCAGATGACGTGGGGACCATACTCGTAGAAGTAAATTTCCCGCTCCTGCTCGCTGACGTAGCGCTTCTCCACCCGGTGGATGTCCGGGTTGAGCAGGTGGCGCAGCGGGACCTCGATAATCTGGGCGACCTCTTCCGCGCTCGGCACGTAGGTCAGGTCGCCCGGGATGACGCCGGCGAAAGGCAGGATGCGGAAGCGGGTGATGGTGGGCGTCTCGTCGAGCATGCCCAGGGTCTCCACGCGGGCGGGTGGGATGCCGAGCTCCTCTTGCGCTTCGCGCAGGGCGGTGTGCAGGGGCGTGGCGTCCTGCGCCTCCCGGCCACCGCCAGGGAAGGAGATTTGCCCGGCGTGCGTGCGCAGCGTGTCTGGACGGCGGGTGAAGAGCACGTGCGGTTCGCCGTTGCGGGCGAAGAGCGGCACCAGCACCGAGGACTCCCGGAGCGCCTGACCCGGAAGGTGGAGCATCCGCCCAGGCTTCGCCTCCAGCCGCTGCTGAAGCTGCGCGAAGAGGGGCTCCACGTTCAGTCCGTCACCCGCTCCTCGACGGGAACCTTCGTGGGGGCGTGCTCCGGGCTGACGTGGGTGAGGCCGGACCGCGGGCTCAAGACTCCCAGGCCGAGCAGGACCAGCAGCAGCGCCCCGAGCGCGAGCCGGTAGACCACGAACACCAGGGTCGTCCGGCTGCGCAGGAAGCGGAGCAGCCCGGCGATGGCCGCCATCCCCGAGGCGAAGGCCACCGCCGTGCCTACGACCATGACTGCGACCGAGGGGCGGTTCGGTGCTTCCAGCAGGTGCTTGAGCTCGAAGAGCCCGGCGGCCGCGGTGGAGGGGATGGAGAGGAGGAACGAGTACCGCGCGGCGTCCTCCCGGCGCAGCCCGAGCGCCAGCCCCGCGGTCAGCGTCGTCCCGGAACGGGAGGAACCCGGGATGAGCGCCAACGCCTGGCAGAGCCCGACGACTGTCGCGTCTTTCGCAGTCATCTCTGTGAGCGCCCGGCGGTGCGAGGCGAAGCGCTCGACGAAGAAGAGGACGATGGCCAGGAGGATCATCGCGGCGGCGATGACGTAGAGCGAACGGAGGGAGGTTTCGATGGACTTCTTGAAGAGGAGACCGAGGAGCGCGATGGGCAGCGTGCCCAGCCCCACGTACCAGGCCAGCCGCGAGTCGAAGGTGGCGAAAGGCTTTCCGGAGAGGAGGCCAGAGACGAAGGCCTGGGTCAGCCGCAGGAGGTCGCGCCAGAAGTAGAGGATGACCGCGAGGACCGTCCCCAGCTGGATGACCGCCGAGTACGCCGCGCCAGGGTCAGACCAACCGAAGAGCAGGGGCGTGAGCCGCAGGTGCGCCGTGGAGCTGATGGGGAGGAATTCGGTGAGGCCCTGAACCAACCCCAGCACGACGGCTTCGAGGAGCGACATGGGTGGCAGCGGTCTATTCCGCGCGCCCCTTTCGAGCAAGGTCCTGTGAGTGCGCGGCGATGAATGGGGAGCTGGATAAGAGGGTGGCTGCGTTGTCCGTTCCCTTGACGCGGGTTCCTGGGTTGGGCCGTCCGGACTCGGCGCTCTGATGGGCGGGGCGGCCTCGCGGAGGCAGCTTGGGCAGGGTGACGCGGGTCTTTGGGTTAAGCCGTCCGGACGTTGGCGCTCTGGCGAGCGCGGTGCCGGCGCCAAGGCAGTTGTCCCTGAGGGTGGTCATGGCAGGCGGGATAGTCCCGGGCGGCTGCCGGCGGGCGCCCGCCGGCAGCACGAACGCAGCCGCTCGGTCCCAGTCCGCTTCAGTCCCGTGGGCTGCGCTCCCCAAGGTGTTTTGCTGCACCGCCCCTCTTGGCTGGAGCTGTCCCCGTGCTTCGCCACCCTGCCCACGCGGCCTCACCCACGCCATCTCCTCGCGATGGCAGCAGCGAGCAGCTCACGCCGAACGGGCGCACATGCTTCGTCTCGCTTGCGTGCCGGCATTGTTCAGGTTCGCCGGGTGCCGTTCGGGAGACAAGGCGCTACTCCGACCGTGAAGGCTCGCGCGCACCCCGTTCAATCCCCCGGGATGGGCCCATCGCTCCGACGAGCGGCGGAGTCGAAGTCTGCGCTTCAGTCGTCCCGGGACGGGCTGCCTCCGCTTCACCGAGCGGCGGAGTCGGCCCCTCCCCTTCAGTCGTCCCGGGACGGGCTGCCTCCGCTTCACCGAGCGGCGGAGTCGGCCCTTCCCCTTCAGTCGTCCCGGGGCGGACTGCTTCCGCTTCGCCGAGCGGTGGAGTCGGCGCTTGCGCTTCAGTCGTCCCGGGACGGGCTGCCTCCGCTTCACCGAGCGGCGGAGTCGGCCCTTGCTTCCGCTTCGCCGAGCTGCGGAGTCGGCCCTTCCGCTTCTGTCGTCCCGGTGCGGGCTGCTTCCGCTTCACCGAGCGATGGAGTCGGCACTTACGCTTCTGTTGTCTCGGTGCGGGCTGCTTCCGCTTCACCGAGCGATGGAGTCGGCACTTACGCGTCTGTCGTCCTGGGACGGGCCACTCCCGCTTCACTGAGCGGCGGAGTCGGCCCTTGCTTCCGCTTCGCCGAGCTGCGGAGTTGGCCCTTCCGCGTCTGTCGTCCCGGTGCGGGCTGCTTCTGCTTCGGCCCGAAGCACGATGAGTCGGCGCTTACGCTTCTGTCGTCCCGGGACGGGCTGCTTCCGCTTCATCGAGCGATGGAGTCGGCGCTTACGCTTCAGTCGTCCCGGGGCGGACTGCTTCCGCTTCGCCGAGCGGCGGAGTCGGCCCTTCCCCTTCAATCGTCCAGGGCGGACTGCCTCCCCTTCGCCGAGCGGTGGAGTCGGCGCCTGCGCTTCACCCGTCCCGGGACGGGTGGCTTCCTTCTCCGACAAGCGGCGGAGTCGGCGCCAGCGCTTCAGTCGCCCCGGGACGAGCGGCCTCCGCTTCACCGAGCGGCGGAGTCGGCCCTTCAGTTTCAGTCGTCCCGGGACGGGACCCTTCCGTCTGCGACGAGCGGAGGGTCGGCGATTGCGATTCGCCTTTGCCAAGACGGGCCTCCTCAAGCTTGCGCTTCATGAACTCCCGGCCATAGAGCTGCTCCGCGGCCAGGATGTTGTGGATCCGGCAGAGCATCCTCATCCCTTCCACCGAATGCTCGCCGGTGAGAGCGAACCCGTTGATGTGGTCGAACTCCAGGAACGCCGTCTCCGAGCAGCGGCGCCCATCCGGGCCAACGTGGGTGCAGCGGAGGCCATCGCGCTCGGCCAACGAGCGGCGAACGCGGTAGGGCGTGTGGCGCGTCGAGCGCTTCCGCTTCTTCTTGGCGGGCGTGGTGTCGGCGTCGGTCTTTCGAGCGGGGACGGGGCGGGGCTTGGCGCCGATCCCGAACCGCTGCTTCTTGACCTTGGCGATGAGGAGGTCGAGCGCCTCCTCGACGATGAAGGCGAGGCTGCCGTCCGGCCGCCGGTGGCGAAGGAGCGCCTGGGCCTCCTTGAACTTCTCCTGCAGGGCGTCGCTGGCGGTGAACTCAATCTTGTAGGTGTTGGGAGCGAGCGGCTTGACCTGGTCGCGTCGCTTCTCGGGAGTGGCGACGGGCGGCACGGGCGCTGCGACCGACGAGGCCGGGACCTCCGGCGGCGGCGCGGGCGGCGCGGCGAGTGCCAGCAGCGAGGCAGGTGCGGGCAGGGAGAACAGGTCGAGCGGGGGCGGCTCTGC
Source organism: Myxococcaceae bacterium (assembly GCA_044230055.1). Classification (GTDB taxonomy): domain Bacteria; phylum Myxococcota; class Myxococcia; order Myxococcales; family Myxococcaceae; genus JBGART01. The sequence continues at coordinate 94,651 of JBGART010000016.1, forward strand.
GGCCGGAGCCTCAGGAGCGCGAGGCGTGGGGAGCTTCCGGATGCTGTCGGGCACGTCGGGCTGCGGGTTGATGTGGGCGACGATGCCCTCAATCTCGCGCTTGGTCTTGCCCCAGGCGCGGGCGATGAGGTCGCCGCTGTTCTCCGGCTTGAAGTGCGGCGCGAGGAGTCGTAGGCCGGAGAGGTGGAGCCGACCCTCGCGAAGGCCGGCGAGCAGCTCCGGGAACTGCTTCACCAGGCGGGCGACGGTCGTCACGTTGTAGGTGACATCCTCGGAGAACCCGAGCTCACCCACGCAGTACGCGAACATCGAGGAGAAGGCCTGGTCGCGATACAGCCCACGCGACTCCACCTCGGCGAGGTGAAGGAGCAGCTCCGCGGTCAGGTGGTTCGAGCGACGGACAACATCCCGCGTGGAGGCGAGCAGCGAGAGGTTGTCGAGCAGCGAGACGTGATTTGTCATGTCTCATCCACTACCACGCTGTTTCACGCGGGCCGGGGAGGGGCCAAGGCGAGGAGATGGAGGGCGATTCCGGCGGCCGAGGCGAAGCGCATAGGTCTGAGGCGCAGGGCCCAGCCACGGCCACAGGAGCCGCGTTCGCGGCAGCCTCGGCGAGCTCGCCGCCACCGCCACCAAAACCCCGTCAAGCAGATTCAACACGACGTCGCACAATTGTCATCACGCTCCATGCAACAACGCCCCGGGACGGTGAAACCGCGCGAAACAAACAAGCAGTTCTCGAGTAGCGCCGGCACAGCCAGAGAGGCGAAGCCGCTGCAACGCACACTGTCCTGTCCCGTCTCCTCAAGGATGCTTCTTGGCCTTCCGCGTCGAGCACCAGGCTCCGGGCTTGAGCCGAAGCAAACGAGCAGTTTTCGAGCAGCGCCGGCACAGCCAGAGAGGCGAAGCCGCTGCAACGCACACTGTCCTGTCCCGTCTCCTCAAGGACGCTTCTTGGCCTTCCGAGTCGAGCGCCAGGCTCCAGACTTGAGCCGAAGCAAACGAGCAGTTCTCGAGTAGCGCCGGCACAGCCAGAGAGGCGAAGCCGCTGCAACGCACACTGTCCTGTCCCGTGTCCTCAAGGATGCTTCTTGGCCTTCGGAGTCGAGCGCAGGCTCCGGGATGCCCCGTTCAACCCAGCTTCCGAAGATTGCGAAGCGCGCTGCGAACCAGGCCCAGGGTCAAGAAGGAGACGCCGACGCCGTGCTTCGCGTTTCCCTCGAAGGTGGGCAACCGGTGGGGGTTCAGCTCCGCCTGAAGCTGAGCTAGAAACGGATGAGCCTCGGCGAGGTCCATCTTGTTGAAGAGGAGAGCGATGGGGAGCCCGTCGGCCGAGATGGCCCGGCCGCACTCCGCGAGCATCCGCTCAAGCTGCGCAAAGGACGCCGTGCTCGCGGCGCGATTCGGGGCGGTTGAATCCACAACGAAGAGCACAGCGTCCGCCTCCGCGAGGGCCGAGCGGCGCTGTGCCTCATCTTCAGGAGCGACACACATGTCGACGTCGACCTCGAACCCCCGCAGCGAAGCATGCGGAAACCGGGCGCCCTCGCGACCGTCAAGGGGCGCAGGCGGAGCCCCGGAGTTCCGCTCGAAGAGCTGAGCGAGGTACGTGAGGACGGAGCTCTTCCCTGCGCCCGGTGCGCCCCAGAAGAGGAGCGAGAGGCGAATGGACCTGGCGCTGGAGTCAACGTGAGCCATGAAACATCGACCCGCCCAGCCACCCAGGTGCGCAACCGAATCAGCGCCCCGCGCAAACGCCGCGAGCGGCCGTCAATCTCTCCGGCGTCACGGAGACCGACGGCTGCGCGGCCCAGCGAAGAAACGGACCACAAAACCGTTCCGGGGCGCGCGTGACAGCGGAGACGATGTCCTCAACTCCAGATGTATCGCCCGCGCCGAGGCGCGCATGTCCCAGGTGCCAGGCAGACGCGGGCGTGGGCGAGAGCCGGTACGCGCGAAGCGCAGCATCCCGAGCCACCTCCGGCTGAGTCCGCGCGGAGACGAGCATCAGCGTGCGCCAGGCGGAGGCCAACCAGGGACACAAGACAACAGCCCGGTCCGCGAAGCCCCGGGCGCGAGCGGGCTCGCGGAGCGCCATCGACGCCTCCGCAGCGGCGCCAAAGTAAAAGCACCGGTCACCGGCATGAAGCGAAGAGAACGCGGGATGCTCAATCCCCTGCGAGTACGCGGCAAGCGCCGCCGCCGGCTCCTTCTGAAACGCCGCGTGCTTGAAGAACACCACCGCGCTGGTGGGTTGATCATCCACCCGACACGCGGGGTTCTCAGCGACCTCCGCCCAGAGCGCAGCCTCCGAGCGCCAGGTCACATTCCGAGCAACAGTCGCCGCTGCAAACACCCCCGCGCACGCAAGCAACAGCGGCAGCCGGAGCCGGACCGGAAGCTTCCACAGCCCCCAGGCCAGGGCCAGGCAGCTGGCCACGCTCGGCAGATACAAATACCGGTCCGCCATGATGGCCGGGAACGGAACCAGGTTCGCCACCGGCGCCAGCGCCGCGCAAAACCACACCACCAGAATCGCAACCAAGGGCGCCCGCCGAAGCGAGAGCACCAGCGCCACCGCAACCCCCACCAGCGCGAGCACAATCAACACCCCGCGCGGGTCAAACACCCCAGCCGGCGGAAAGAAACAGTAGTGCAGCGCGAACGACGTGGGCGCCACCGACTGCTGCAGGTAGCGAACAAACGCCCAGCCGCTGAGGAAAAAATGACTGAACCACGTCCCGCCGTGAGGCGGCGTGAGAACGCCCGACAACCGCCCCATCAAGACAAACTGAACAAAGAAAATCCCCGAGATGACCGCCGGCCCGCCCACCCGCATCAGCGACACGCGCCACGACGGCCGGCCCTCCAACAGCCGGTCCATCGCCAGCATCAAGAGCGGCACCGGGAGCGCCAGGCTCTTGCACAGGAGCGCCCCCACAAAGAGCACCACCGACACCCCGTACTCGACCGGACGAAGCGACGCCCGATACCGCAGAAACACAATCAGCGAGCCCAAACAGAGGGCAGTGAAGAGCGGGTCCTTCAACCCGGCCACCCACGTCACCGACTCCACATGAATGGGGTGAACGGCAAACAGCAGCGCCCCGCCGAACGCCACGGGCGGAGAGAACCCCATCCGCCGCGCGAGCACCCAGACCAGAACCGCCGCCGCGACATGCGCCAGCACATTCGCGACATGAAACGGAACCGGGTTCAGCCCGAACAGCTGAAACAACACCCAGTACACCGTGTCCCTCAGAGGAAAAAACTCCAGGAACCGGCCGAGCCAGATGTCGTCGCTGCTCCAGACGTTCAGAAACCCCTTCCAGCCGGGCATCTGCGCGCGAGCGCTCTGAGTGACGTAATACGTGTCATCCCAGTTAAGGAACGGGACGGTGAGCCCGTTCAAATACACCAGCGCCGCCGCGAGCGCGACGAGCCCCGCTGCGAGGTAACGCCGCTGGGAGAGCCACGGGAGCTCCATCGAGCCGCCCATGTTGCCCGTGAGCCGTCATCCCCGCAAAGCTTCTGCGTTGCCTACAGCGGCTTCCCCTGGGGAGCCGCGGCGCGCGGGACGACGTTGGCGGCCAGGGAGGCGAGCGCGTCGATGAAGGCCTGGGCCTTCTCCTGGCTGGTGGCCTCGTAGCGGAAAAGCCGCTCGTTCTTCGAGTCCAGCACGTCCACGTCGAACTCCGGGTAACCCTCCGCGTGAACCAGCTCCATCCGGGACACATCCTGGAACGAGAGCGCCGAGGAGACCGCGCCCTGCGGACCCGCATAGAAGATGTTCGCGAAGGTGGCCTTCAGCTCCACCCGGAGCGGACGCGAGCTCGCGCGGGAGGTGAGGAGGAGCCGCTCCAGGTCCTCGGTGGCCTGAGCGACAGACACCGACTGGGCCTGATAGGGCACGAGCTTCCAGGTCGCGCGACAACCCGAAGCGAGCAGCAGCACACCGAGCGTGAGAGCGAGTCTGAGCATCCGGGAGGCCCAGGCTCATAGCACGGTGCGTCGTGCCGCTTGCAAGTCCGCGCACGGCGACGCCGGCGTCACCCGCTCAACGGCCAGCGGAACTCCCCGCCCTCGCGGGCCAGCTCACGCATGGCCTTCAGCGCCTTGATGGGAATGGGGCCATACACGTGGGGAAACAGCGTCCCCGGGGTGCGGTGGCCATCGCCTCCGGGGAGTGGAGCGGGCGCTTCGAAGCGGACCGGACAGCTCAACCGGTCCGAGTCGATGACCAACAGTAAAATCCTCCCCGCTGCCTGCGAGAAGTACGACCGCGCGACGGCGAGCGTCGTCTCCGGGTCCGGCGAACAGTGCACGAACCCATCCTGGACAAAACGCGCAGGGGTATAGGCGGCGCCGTCACAGCACACCGCCCACTCCGCCTCCGACACCAGGTGAAACAGCGTCGCCATCGCGTCAGGTCTTAGTACCGGTACAGCTCAGGCTTGAAGGGCCCCTCGACGGAGAGCCCCATGTACTCAGCCTGGGCCTTGGTGAGCTGGGTCAGCTTCACGCCGACCTTCGCCAGATGCAACCGGGCGACCTTCTCATCGAGCACCTTGGGGAGCGTGTACACCTTCCCCTTCTCGAACTTCTTGCCGATGTCCACCGAGCCCCAGAGCGCCAGCTGCGCCATCACCTGGTTGGTGAACGAGTTCGACATCACGAACGACGGGTGACCGGTGGCGCAGCCCAGGTTCACCAGCCGGCCGCGGGCGAGCAGGGTAATCCGCTTGCCGTTGGGGAAGATGAACTGGTCCACCTGCGGCTTCACGTTCTCCTCGCGAATCTCCGGGTTCTTCTCCAGCCAGGAGACCTGAATCTCGGAGTCGAAGTGACCGATGTTGCAGAGGATGGCCTCGTCCTTCATCGCCTTCATGTGGTCCGCGGTGACCACATCGCAGCAGCCGGTGGCGGTGACGAAGATGTCGCCGATCGAGGCAGCCTCGTCCATCGTCACCACCTCGTACCCATCCATCGCGGCCTGGAGGGCGCAGATGGGGTCAATCTCAGTGATGAGCACGCGGGCGCCCAGGCCGCGGGCGGACTGCGCGCAGCCCTTGCCGACGTCGCCGAAGCCGGCGACGACGACGACCTTGCCGGCGACCATGATGTCGGTGGCGCGCTTGATGCCGTCCATCAGCGACTCGCGGCAGCCGTACAGGTTGTCGAACTTCGACTTGGTGACCGAGTCATTCACGTTGATGGCGGGGCACTTCAGCTTGCCCTGCTTCGACATCTCGTAGAGCCGGTGAACGCCGGTGGTGGTCTCCTCGGAGAGCCCGCGGATGGCGTCCGGACCGTCGAAGAGCTGCGGGTACTTGTTGTGGACCCAGAGGGTGAGGTCGCCGCCGTCGTCGAGCAGCATGTTCGGGCCCTTCCCGCCCTCGAACGCGAAAATCTGCTGCTCCAGACACCAGTCGTACTCCTCCACCGTCTCACCCTTCCAGGCGAAGACCGGGACGCCGGCCTTGGCGATGGCGGAGGCGGCGTGGTCCTGGGTCGAGAAGATGTTGCAGGAGGTCCAGGTCACCTCGGCGCCCAGCTCCTTGAGCGTCTCAATGAGGACGGCGGTCTGGATGGTCATGTGCAGACACCCGGCGATGCGGGCGCCCTTGAACGGCTTCTTGCCGCGGTACTCCGCGCGCAGCGCCATCAGGCCCGGCATCTCCTTCTCTGCCATCAGAATCTCCTTGCGGCCCCACTCCGCGAGCGAGATGTCGGCGACCTTGTAGGCGGGGAAATCAGTGCGGTGGTTCATGACGGGTGCGGCTCCTCTGTGTTGAGACGGACTGCGTGGATGGACGTGCTGCGCTTCAAGGTGAGACGTTCAAAGGCTTCCGGGCGACGACCGCGTGCCAGGGCAGGTGCGCGTCGGGCCCCTCGCGGTGGTAGGCGTTGGGGATGGCCACCTCGCCGACAGGTGAGAGCCCGGCCGCTTCGCAATGCGCGGAGAGCTCGCGCGCGGTGAAGCCGAGCCACACGTCGCCCTGCCCCTCCCGCATCCGGTCATCCTCGTGCGGCAGATACTCCAGCACCACCAGGTGCCCGCCACGCCGGAGGAGCCGCGCGAAGGCCTGCACCGCGAGCGCGGGCCGGGACGCGTGGTGAAGCGCGCGGGCGGCGAACACCAGGTCCGCGCCACCGGCGGCGTCCACCCGCTGCACCAGCGCCGCGTCGTCATAGCTCCCGGGGAACAAGCTCACGTGGTGAAACCCGCGCTCGGCCACCCGGGCCGCGCAGCGCGCCAGCTGCGCCTGACTCCGGTCCACCGCGATGACCCGCCCGAAGAGCGGGGCCAGCACATCCAGCAAGAGCCCCTCGCCCGTCCCCACATCCACCGCCAGCGCGCGCCCCGGAAGCAGCGGCGCCAGCGCGGCGAGGTGGGCCAGGTTCCCCGGGGCCGTCGCACCGGAGACGACCACCGGAGCGACCGCGCCTCCGCCCTGGTCGAAGAACGCCCGCGAGCTCTCCTCGCGCGCGGCGAGGATGGTGGGCAGCTTCGCCAGGCTGCCGTCCTCCTGACAGAGCCCGCGCGCCTCCTTCAACGCGTCCTCGAGGACGACATCCTCCGCATCCACCGACGTGCGCAGCCAGGTCCGCGTCCCATCGCGGCGCGACGTCAACAGCCCGGCATCCCGAAGGGGCGCCACCTTCCGGCTCATCTGCGGCTGACTGTCCTCCAGCAGCGTGGCGAGCTCGCCCACCGAGAGCTCCTCCTCCACGCACAGCGCCAGCACGCGAAGCCGGTCAGGGTCCGCCAGCAGCCGGAACAGCTCCACGCGGCTCAGACGGGACGGCGCGGAGGAGCGGGCAAGGACCGAGGACACCCGGCATTTCTATGCGTTCATGCGCATTGATGCAACTAACGAAATAATCAGTGGAGTGTCAGCGACTTGGCGTGGGGTCGGCCCTCCAAGCCCGACCCCGGGCCCCGCGCCAGCCGGTGCAGCAGCCTCAAGAAGCCGGCCGCCAGAACGGCGAGCATGAAGGCGACGGTCAACTCCCAGCTGCTCATCGACATCCGCATCTTCTTCATTGGCCCCTCCGTTCGGCGGCGGCTGACGGCCCGCTCGAACGCGCCCTGACCAAGGGTCCGCATCGCGCAGCTGGCGCGCATGCGTCAGCGCGCCAGGGTGAAGCGCGCTGTCTGGCGTCCAACGCTCCAGCCTTCTACGGTGCGCGCCATGGCCAAGACGCTGCTGGACCAGATTCGAACGGCGGCCGCAAAGTACCCGGAAGCGGAGAAGACCTTCCTGTTCGGAGACCACGAGGTCTTCCGGGTGAGGAAAAAGGTCTTCGTATGGCTGGGCGACGCGGACGGCGGCGGCACCTACGTCTCGGTGAAGCTCAAGGACACGCAGGCCGCAGCGCTCACCCTCCCCTTTGTCGAGCCGGCCTCCTACGGCATGGCCAAGTACGGGTGGGTTGGGGCGACGTTCCCGCGCGGGATGACCTCCTTCGAGCCGATGGTGAAGGCGTGGCTCGACGAGAGCTACCGCCACACCGCGCCCAAGCGCCTGCTCAAGCTCCTCGACGGGACACCGAGCCCCGCGCCCAAGGCGAAACCGAAAGCGAAGCCCAAGGCGAAGGCCGCGAAGAAGCGCCGCTGACCCGCGCACGCTGTGGGCGCTCTCCCCCGCAGCGACCACCGAGATTGAGGCCCGCCCCGCGTCTATCGTGATGGCTCGCCCGCGCTCGCGGGCGACACCCGAGGGGAGCCCACCATGAGCAAGTTGTCGCTGCTGCTGCTGGCCGTGTCCTCCGTCTGCCTGTTCGCGTGCGGCATCATCACCGGAGCGCTGGCCGGGCGAGACGCGCGCTGTGACCTCCGTCCAGGCCGCGACCAGTGCACGGACATCCGGGACTTCAAGGGCCCCTCGTTCATCACATTCGAGGGCGTCTGCGGTTCGCTCAAGGCCGCCTCGGGCTCCGGCGACTACAAAGAGGACGCGCGCTGTGACAGCGCCAACGTCGTGGGCGGCTGCCAGTCCTCCAGCGCGGACGGCTCCAAGCAAACCAACTGGTATTACCAGGGCACCAAGTTCAAGGCGCGGGCGGACGTCGAAGCGGAGTGCGACAGCAACCAGACCTTCGCGGCGCCGTAAGACAGAAGGCCTCCCGCGCGGGGGAGGCCTTCTGACCCTTCACGTCACTGACTGTCGAGCAAGCCGCTGAGGGTGTCCGCGGAGGCCGACGGGTAGCCGGACTTGAAGGGCGCCTTTCGAATGTCCACACCCTTGTCGAGCGTGGCGGTCACCATCACGAAGTAGAACCTCCCGGGCTTGAAGATGCCGGCCGGCACCTGGACGCTGGTGGATGTCGTCGTGAAGCCCGCCTCCAGCACCCGCCGCGTCGCGACGTTCAGGGAGGTCCGGCTGATGTCATAGATGAGCACGGTGTACGAGGTCGGCACGCCCACCGACGGCACCTCCCACGAGAGCGCGTGCCCCCCGGCGCTGGTGAAGGAGCGGCTGGCCGTGGCGTCCAGGCCGTCCAGCCGAAGATTCTGGGGCGGGCTGATGCGCGGCTGGACGGGCGTCGCCGTGAACTCGGCGAGCTCCGCGGAGTAACTGAGGGCGGCGCTGCGCGAGGTCATCTGAGCACCGCCGTCGGGTCGCGTGTAGGAGACCACATAAGAGTGGTAGACGGAGCCGACCACCTCCCAGGAGGACGGGAAGGGGTTGCCATAGGAGAGCGTGGCTGTGAGGTCATCCGTGCTCAGCGCCGGCTCCTGATCCGCCACTGAGTAGTCATCCGTGGAGAGGACGTCGGGCACGTTGGAGATGGAGCCGTATTGCGAGCTGTAGGGCTGGGGAGACACGTACAGGGACTGGCTGGCCTCCACCGCCGCCGGGCTGATCTGACTCTTGAGCGCAGTGAACTTTGAGCGCTGCCAGTTCAGCGGCAGCGACACCTGCGGCGTGGGGTTGAAGCTGGCGGCCACGCTGACGGCCGTCCCGGGGCTCACGGAGAACGGCGCGGGCGTGGCGGTGCGAGCCACCGACCGGTAGAAGAAGCTGCCGCCATCGGGGAGCGCCGCCGAGCGCGTGGCTTGCTGAGTCAGATACACCGGGTCGCTGCTGGAGATGAGCGGCGCCGCGGACACGCCGTAAATCGACGCGTAGGCGCCCGTGTAGTCGAACTGCCAGCGATGGCTGGAGGCGCCGGCATCCGGAGAGTCTCCGAAGTCCGCGCCGTAAGAGCCCCACACGGTGTAGTCGACGCCCGGCGAGGTGATGTCGAGCGCGTCGGTCTCCTGCCAGGGCGCCAACCCCACCGCGTCGATGGCCATCGCCGTTCCGAAGCCCGTGGTCGGCGCGGGACGCGTGGTGGTGACGTGGCCCAGGTCCACCTCCGACTGGTCCGTGACGATGTGGACGACACCGGTGCGCAGCAGGTACTCGCCCGCGGGAACGTTCGAGAAGGTGGTGAGGCCCGCGTCCACCGCCACCCCGGAGATTTGCCGGAAGGCGCCGGAGGGCTCCTTCACCAGCACCGCAAGGGGAGCGGCAAAGGGCGTTGGCGTCGTCTGCGTCCCGGTCGAAGACACAAGCGTCGTGTTGTTGCGCACCGTCACCAGCCGCAGGCCGCCGTCCGTCTGCGGGCCGCCGTCCGTCTGCGGACCGCCGTCCGTCTGCGGGCCGCCGTCTACCTGCGGGCCGCCGTCTACCTGCGGGCCGCCGTCTACCTGCGGCCCGCCGTCCGTCGTGCCGATGACGACGGGGACGCACGCGCCGACGTCGCAGCGCTGAGTTGCACTACAAACGTTACAGGTCGCGCCGACGGAGCCGCAGGCCGACGCCTGCTTGCCGTCCTGACAAACGCCACTCGAATCACAGCACCCTGACGCGCATGTCGTGCTGTTGCACACCTTGGTCGGCGGTGGACAGGCGGTCAGCAGGGGAATGACGAGGGCCCAGCACCAGCGTGCTCGAGACATGAGGTTGAACTCCTTGAGGGTTGACGACCGCGCTTCGGCGACGCGACCGCAAAGCGAGGCGGCGCCTTCTGCAAGCGCTGTGCGCCTGAGAGGACCCTCAATTTCCCAGCCGGCGCGAGCGCGTTCTCAGCGCGTCACTTTGGTGAGCCCGCGCGGGCGCGCGGGATCCAGCCCGCGCAGAAGCGCGAGCTCCAGCGCGACCAGCTGCCCAAGCACCACCGCGGGCAGCGGGGCCAGCGACTCGGGGAGGGCAAGGGGGAGCTGGAGCAGCGGCAGCTCGCTCCCGGCGGGCGCGATGGGCCCCGCGCGCAGGAGCAGCGGCTGAGCCCCGCGGCGGACGACTTCCAGCGCGGCGTCCAGGGCCGGCAGCGTGGACCTCCCGCCGACGTCCACGCAGAGGACCGGACGCGTAGGGCCGACGAGCGTGATGGGACCGTGGCGGAAGTCCGCGGAGGAGAACGCCTCGGCCTGCAGGTCGCACGTCTCCTTGAGCTTGAGGGCCACCTCCAGCGCCGGCGCGTACCCGAACCCCCGCCCGAGCACGAACAACGAGCGGGCCCTGCGCAGAGCAGCGGCGAGCGCGCGGGCAGCGGGCCGGAGCGCCAGGGCTTCCTCGAGGGCGCGGGGCAGCTCCGCCAGAGGCGCTGGCTTGCGGCCCAGCGCGCTGGAGAGCGCCGCCAGCAGCGCCATCTGCGCGAGGACGGTCTTGGTCGCCGGGATGCTGCGCTCCAGGCCCGCGCGGCAGTCGAGCACCAGGTCCGCCGCCTTCGCGAGCGGAGAGCGGACGTCGTTCACCAGCGCCACGGTGAGAGCGCCCTGCCAGCGCGCGGCCTCCAGGAACGCCACCGCGTCTTCGCCCTGGCCGGACTGCGACACGCCCAGCACGGCGAACCCGCGGAGCTTGGGGCCGCGGCCGTAGAGCGTGAGCGTGGAGGGCGCGGCGAGCGGGGCGAGCAGACGGTTGTTCACCTCGAAGAGGTAGCGCCCGTAGAGGGCCGCGTGGTCCGAGCTGCCCCGCGCGACGAGGACAATCCCCCTCGGCGCGCGGCGGCGCAGCGCGCGGGCCACGGAGGTGAGCGCGCGGCGCTGTGAGCTCAGGGCGCGGGCGATGGCTTCGGGTTGCTCTCGCATCTCGCGCCAGAGGAGCGCGGAGCCTCGCTTCACGTCCTCGGCGGTCATTTGCGGGCGAGTATCCCAAGCTTCCCGGGCGCGGGGGGCTCGGCGCTTCCTTCGTTCAGCTGAAGCGTCGAGGGGGTGGCAGTGGGAGGAATCACCGCCCCCTTTCGTGGCAGGGTTGCCCGCACCATGAGCACGGACACCATGCGCGGGCGCGGCAGGAACTTCACCCTGGGCCGCCGGCTCATCGAGAGCACCCTGGGCCTCCTCTACGCCAACGACTGGCCCGCGCGCGCCTGGGCACGCGTCCCAGGAGCGACGAGCGTCCAACGCCTGGAGCACGCCCTCCCCGCCGCCGTGCGAAAACCCCTGCGCCTGGGGTTCGCCTCGGACCTGCACCTGGGCCCCACGACCCCGCTCCAAACCCTGGAGAACGCCTTCGCGCTCCTGGACGATGCGCGCCTCGACGTCTTGCTCCTGGGAGGCGACTACGTCTTCCTCGAAGCAACCAACGCCCGAGCGCGAACGCTCGCCCAGTTGGTGCGCAGCGTCCGCGCGCCGGTGAAGCTGGGCGTCCTGGGCAACCACGACCTCTGGACCCGCCACGAGCGCCTGGAGACCGCGCTGGCCGAAGCGGGAGTGAAGGTCCTCATCAACGACTCTGTCCGCCTCCCGCCGCCGCATGACGACGTCGCGGTCATCGGGCTCGACGACCCGTGGACCGGCCTGCGGTGCCCGGACGGGCTGGACTGGGCACCGGACGCGGCGGTGCGGCTGGTCCTCTGCCACGCGCCGGACTCCCTGCCCCTGGTCCGCGGCCGAAACATCGCGCTCTACGTCTGCGGCCACACCCACGGCGGACACCTTGCGCTGCCCGGCCCGCGGCCGCTCTACGTCCCGGGCACGCTGGGGCGGCGCTGGCCCTTCGGACTCCACCAGGCGGAGGGCACTCCCCTCTTCGTTTCCCGCGGCGTGGGCGGCGTGGAGGTGCCCATGCGGCTCAACGCCCCCCCGGACGTCGCCGTGTTCGACCTCAGGCCGGGCGCGTGAAGAACGCCACGCCCGCCCGCCGCAGCATGGCCACCACGAGGAGCATGGGCAGCCCCTGCACGCCGGTGCGGTCCCCTTCGAGCGACGCAAACAACCCCTGCCCGGCGGACTCCACGCGGTAGCCACCGGCGCACCCGCGCCACTCCTCAAGGTCCAGGTAGCGCTCCAGCTCCACGGCGTCCACCGCGTGAAACGCAATGCGGGCCACGTCCACCGCCCGCTCGAAGACGCCCGGCCCAACCAGGCAGACGCCGGTGGCAATCTCATGCGTCCGCCCCACCAGCGACGCCAGCTGCGCCCTGGCCGCGGCCCGGTCAACAGGCTTGCCCAGCGCCCGCCCGTCCACCACGGCCAGCTGGTCAGAGCCAAGCACCAGCGCGGCAGGGTGCCGCTGCGCCACCGCCCTCGCCTTCCGCTCCGCCAGCAGCGCCACCGCGTCGTGCGGGGCGGTCCCGCTGGGGACGTCCTCGTCGACGCCGGGCGCCTCCACCCGGTACGGCAACGAGAGCGCGTCCATCAACGCCCGGCGCGCGGGGGAGGTTGACGCGAGGATGAGCTCCAAAGGGGCCAAGCGCGGCGGGACCCTACCCTCAAACCCGCAGCATTGAGCGCACGTTAAGCGAGGGGAATACCGGTTGACGCACGCCCTCCCGCAGGCACCATGCGCGCCCATGGGTCTCCAATCGCTGGTCCGCTTCCTCCTGCCTCGCGAGGACCACTTCTTCCGCTTCCTCGAGCAACAGGCCGACATCGCCCACCAGGCGGCGCTGGCGCTGGCGGAGTTCCAGACCGAGGGCATCACCGCGGATGCCGTCCGCAAGAAGGTGCAGGAGATTGAGCACGCGGGAGACAAGCAGGTGCACGAGCTGGAGGAGGCGCTCGCCAAGACGTTCGTGACGCCCATCGACCGGGAGGACATCCAGGCCCTCTCCAACGAGCTGGACACGGTGTGCGACCTCTCCAACTCCTCGGCCCGCGCCTGCGTGCTGCTGGGGGTGGACCGCCCCACCAAGCCGATGGTTCAGCTGATGGCCACGCTGGTGCAGTGCACGGAGCTGCTCAAGACCGGCCTGCCGTACCTGGCCAAGCACGACTACGCGAAGCTGCGGGAGCACGGACGCGCGCTGCGCGGCAAGGAGAAGGAGGGCGACAACATCTACCGCGAAGCCCTGAGCGCGCTCTTCCGCGACGCGCGCCTGGACTTCCGCGCGCTGCTGCGCGAACGCGAGGTGCTGGAGAACCTGGAGAACGCCATCGACCACTGCGAGCGCGTGGGCCACCGCCTCGTGAACCTGTCCGTGAAGCATGGTTAGCCTGCTGGTCACCGTCATCGTCGCGGCCATCGTCTTCGACTACATCAACGGCTTCCACGACGCGGCGAACGCCATCGCCACCGTGGTCTCCACCGGCGTCCTACCCATCCGGACGGCCGTGCTCATCGCCGGCGTCTTCAACTTCATCGGCGCCATCACCGGCACCGCGGTGGCGAAGACCATCGCCTCGGGCTTCGCGGACCCGGCCATCGTCACCCAGCAGGTGGTGCTCGCCGCGCTGCTGGGCGCCATCCTCTGGAACCTCATCACCTGGTGGTACGGCATCCCGTCCAGCTCCTCGCACGCGCTGGTGGGCGCGCTGGCGGGGGCAGTCGTCTCCGAGGCCGGAGTGAGCGCGTTCCAGTGGAGCGCCCTGGTCAAGAAGGTGCTCATCCCGCTGGTGCTCTCCCCCACCATCGGCTTCGCGGTTGCCTTCTTCTTCATGGTGGCGCTGCTCTGGCTCCTAAAGCTCATCCGCGCCCGGCCGAGCTCCGTCCACCGCACCTCGCGCAGACTCCAGCTGGCCTCCGCGTCGCTGATGGCGCTGGCGCACGGGTCCAACGACGCACAGAAGTCGATGGGCATCATCACGTTGGCGCTGCTCGCCTACATGAGCGCGGGGCACGCCGAGTCGCTCTCGCCCTGGATGCAGGCCCACATGCCCCAAAACGGCGCCGTCCCGCTGTGGGTCATCCTGGCCTGCGCGTCGGCCATCGCGCTGGGGACGATGGCGGGCGGCACCCGCATCATCAAGACGATGGGCACGAAAATCATCCGCATCTCCCCGCTTCAGGGCTTCGCCGCGGAGACCGCGGGGGCGCTCACCATCCTCGTCGCCAGCCACTCCGGTGTGCCCGTCTCCACCACCCACTGCATCAACGCGTGCATCATGGGCGTGGGCAGCAGCACCCGCGTCTCCGCCGTGCGCTGGGGCGTGGCGGGCAACATCCTCATCGCCTGGGTGCTGACGCTTCCCTTGAGCGGCGCGCTGGCGTTCGTGGCGATGAAGCTCATCCACGCGGTGCTGTGAAAGGATTCCCCCGGCCGCCTCGAGGGGGAGACCAGTCCTGGCCGGCCATTTCGTCGGAGGAACAGCTGTTCTCAGCCGCGCGCTCCCCCGCTCGCCTCGAGCGTTGCGCCGTCAGGCGCATAGTCGAGAGGTGGCGCAAACCCACGCACCGCACCTTGCCGATTTGTTTCGAGCAGAGCGGAGCGGCCCATGAGCCAAGCTTCGAAGAGCACTGCCGACGTCTCGACTGTGCGCCTGACGGCGCAACGCTCGACGCGAACGGGGGGGCGACACTGCCGACGTCTCGACTATGCGCCTGACGGCGCAACGCTCGACGCGAACGGGAGGGGGCAACCCGGCGATGTTGCAGGCCCAGCGATGTGGCTAGGAGCGTAGGCTCGAGGTGAGCGGGGGAGCCCGCGCGGCCTCCCAGGTCGCGCACGCGGCGCGGAACTCCTCCTCTGTAACAGCGCCCTCGGCCAGCCGCTCCACCCAGCGCGCGGCCTCCACCCGCACCTCGCCCGCCTTCAGCAGGAGATACCCGCCCGGGCGCAGCTCCGGTTCAAAGCCGCGGGCGAAGAGCGCGGCGGCCAGCCAGCTGGCCAGGGCCTGGTTCACGCGGCGCTGGCGCGAAGCGGGAGACCAGAGACTGATGGTGGCGCGCGGCCGGACCAGCTCCCACACCGCGTCCGGCGCCTTGAGGTGCGCCAGCAGCCCGTCCAGCGGAGTGCGCTTGGGGTCGATGAGCGAACCGGTGAACGCCTTCTCCATCTCCGGCAGCAGCACCTTCGCCGCCAGCTCATCCCAGCCGAGCGCCACCAGGTCTCCATGGGTGGCGCGCGGGTACCACGCTTCATCCACCGCCCGCTCCCCGTGCAGCAGCGCAAGGCAGGAGTCCTCCGGCAGCGCCAGGTCCCCGGGTGCCAACGGGACGCCGAGCGCCTGCAGCCGCTGCGCGACGGGCGGGTGCGTGTCCCAAACGGACGGAGGCTCTGCCGCCGCCGCCGCGAGCTGCTTCTCCACGTCCCGCCGGCGGGCGCCCTGGGCGAGGAAGCGGCGAAAGCCCTCGATGACCGGCGGCCGCAGCCCGGTCTCGATGAGCGGGACCAGGTCCTGCTCCAGGTACGCGTCCCAGAGCGGGCCGAAGGCGGCCACCTTGCGCAGCGCGCGGCCGGTGGCGCCGCCGCCGCACAGCCGCGCCGCCTGCGCGTCCGCGGCCAGCTCCTGCTCGCGGGAGACAGAGGCGGTGACGCGGAGGAAGAGCTTGCTGTACGCGCGGAACGGCACGTCCAGGAAGAAGGCGGAGCCCTCCAGCGCGCCGATGGCGTGGCCTATGTTCGAGCGCGTGCGGTACAGCCAAGGCCCGAGCGCGAGGTCATGCCCCGTCTGGTGACCGAGCTCATGGGCCAGCACCGAGGCCAGCTCGTCCTTCGTGAGCAGGGCGAAGAGCGGCAGCCCCAGCCCCACCACGTACCGCTTGCGCAGCCCGAACCAGCGGCGCTCCACCGCAATGAAGGCAGAGGCCTGGTCGATGAGCTGCAGCTCCTCAGGCGAGGGCGCCCCCGACTCGCGCGCCACCCGCGCCACCAGCGCGTGCAGCTCCGGGTGCTCCGCGGTGGCCAGCGGCACCCGCCGGCCGTCATCGTGGGAGCGGGAGAAGAGCCCGCGCGGGCGCAGCGCCCAGAGCACCACCAGCGCCCCGACTCCGGCCACCACGCCCGCCAGCCCCAGCTCGCCGCCGTAGCGCAGCTGCGCGAAGGGGACCCAGAGCAGGACCGCCGGGACCGCCAGGCCCACGCCCCAGAAGCCCAGCCACAGCGCCGCCGCGAGCAGCGCCCGGCGAATCAGCGTGCGGCGCCCGGCTTCCATTGCGCCACCGCCTGGGTGATGGACGTATGCAGCACGTCGTCCTGCTTTGCCTTGACCACCAACAGGGCGCGCTCCTTCTCCGGCAGGTGGGCGTTGCGAGAGCGGATGAGCTCCGCGGCGGCGCGGACGACGAGGTCCTGGTGCTCCACGCTGGCCTGCTCGCCCTTTACGTAGGCCTCGAAGGCCTGCCGGCCGGGGCCCTGAACGAACGGCACCCGGATGAGCGCGGTGGCCGCGGCCTGGTTTCCGGTTCGCACCGCCTCGCCATAGGCCAGCGCCCAGGTCCCGCGCCCCAGCGCGCGCGCTTCGAAGGGCCCGAGGTTGGCGCACAGGGCCAGGGCCTGGTCCGGGTCCTTCTCCAGCAGCTGGAGCGCCTTGAGGCTGTTGGGCACCTGCCCATCCGGTTTGAGCTCGACGGGAAGTCCCGCACGCTGGCGCAGGATGAGGTTGGGGCCCTGGGTCTCCACCCGTGCCAGCAGGGCGGCGGGCACCTGCTTGCCCTCGAGCGCGGCGACCCGGCTGTAGAGCTCCACGGCCTCGTCGACGGTGCCGGGCGGCAGCTGGTCCAGCGCGCCCTCCAGCAGCGCGAGCGCAGCGCCCGTCTGCTTCTGGGCCACCAGCGACGTCACGGCTTCATCCAGAACCCATGCAGCAGCCCACCGGGGCTCCTCCTCGTACAGCTGCTTCCAGACTGTCGTCGCCTGGGCGAAGTCTCCCCGCGCGTTCAGCAGGCCCACCGCGGCGCAGCGGAGGTCCCGGTGCTTTGGAAACCGCTTCAGCAGCCCGTCCAGCTGCGCGGCGACGACCTGGGGTCCCTGCAACCGCAGAGAGAGCCACTGCGCGTCGGCCGAGTCCGGGGAAGCCTCCGCCGCCTGCTTGAACTCGGCGAGGAGCGCGGCGTGCTCTCCCAGCGACAGGCGGATGTTCTGGTAGTGGCGGGACAGGGTGAGCGTGGCCGGCGCGACCGCGCGCAGTCTTCCGGCGACCGCTCGCGCCTGCTCGCCTCCGGTGAGCGAGGCGACCCAGGCGAGGTGCGCCGTCGCCCCCTCGTCCCACCCGCTCAGCCGGGCTTCCAGCTCAAGCAGCGGCAGGAGGTCTGCGAACCGGCTCTCCGAGCTCAACACGAGCAGGCACAGCCCCATGGGCGCCTGAGCCGCATCCCGCTGCACATCCACGTGGGTGCGCCACACCTCCTGCTCGTCCTGCGACATGGTCACTGTGCGAGGTGGAGCCGTGAACGCGTCCTCCACCCGGCCCAGCTCCATCACGCTCTTGCCGCAGAAGTGGATGGGCTGCGGGCGCGTACGCTCCTCCGCGCGGACACTGAAATAGCCCACCTTCTCCTGGAAGACCACCGCGGCGCCGGCCACGTTCCACACTTGAAGGTGCCGGCCGCTGCGCGCCTCCAGGCTCACGCGCTCCAGCTCCGTCCCGTCCGCCAGACGGGCGACGGCCTGGTGCTTCCCCACCGGCACGTCCAGCGCCGCCCGCGAGTGCGGCGCCACCGTGGCCTTGACGCTGCCAATCTCCACCTGCACCGGCTGCGCGAAGTCGCTCACCACGTGGACCGGGTGGTAGCGCGCGGAACGGATGGACTCGTTCACGCCGGCGGCGATGAGCAGGACGACGGCGAGCGCGGCGGTGCGGCTCCACAGCCAGTTGAAGGTCCCCATCGGCACGCGGGCGAAGATGCGCCAGGAGGTGGAGAGCCCCTGAGCGCCCTCCTGCAGGACGACGTAGGAGCCAAACGGGAGCAGCGGGATGACGAAGCCGATGACGAGGCAGTGGTTGGCAATCCACGTCCCGTCGGACTCCTGCTCGAACTTGCCGACGAAGCTCATCCCTAAGCTGTTGACGGTGCCCAGCCAGGGGTTGCCCTTGAGCGGCCGCGCGAAGAGCCGGCGGTGGGCGAGCAGCGACTTGAGCGCGTCGCGGTGGCGCGGGAGTCTGTTGAAGAGGCGGGCCCAGAAGAGCGCGCGGTAGACCTTGAAGGGGTCACCGGACTCGACGGCGCGCTTGATGGACGCGTGGGCGCAGAGCGCTTCCAGCTCGGGGATGCGTTCAAGCAGCTGCGACGGGTCTGAAATCATCTCTTCTCTCTCGCAAGGGGCGGGCGCCTGGACGGGTGGCCCAGGCTTCACCTGACCGGCTCGGCGCAGAGCCACCCACCGCAGGCCCGCGCAAGGCGACGGGCAGACGCGCAGCGTTACGGCTTTTTCGCACAGACGGCACTCCGGCGTGAGTGGCGGCAACCCCGGCGCCTTATGAGGCGCTCAGGGCGGAGGCGTCAGAATGGGCAGCGGCTTGCCCTCGGCCTGGGGCAACCCCTTGATTCCCGCCAGCGCGGCGAGCGTGGGCGCCACGTCGCCCATCTCCACCGGCTCCTCGTGCAGCCCAGGCCAGACGCCGGCGCCGTAGAAGACGAGCGGCACGTGCGAGTCATACGCGTGCGGCGTCCCGTGCGTGGTGCCTACCGTCCGTTCGCCATAGGCGCCCCAGAAGCAGTACTCGGCGGGGACGAGGAACACGTCGCCTGCGCGGGGCGGATAAAACGAGAGCGACATCGCGCGGGCGAACGGCGCGTCGCCGCCCTTGTCCTTGAGCAGCTGCGTGCGGGTGAAGCCGGCGGCAATCCCAGGGACGCTCAAGGCGCCGGCCAGCGCCACCTGCTCCGCCTTTTCCATCGACACGCCGCGCTCTGCGGCGAGCTTGGCGTTCAGGTAAAGCGACGGGTCTTCGGCGGCGAGCA
Organism: Myxococcaceae bacterium; assembly: GCA_044230055.1. Taxonomy (GTDB): domain Bacteria; phylum Myxococcota; class Myxococcia; order Myxococcales; family Myxococcaceae; genus JBGART01. The sequence continues at coordinate 113,709 of JBGART010000016.1, forward strand.
CCCAGTCCTCCGCCGGGCCGAACGCGGCGCTAAGCGCCTTCTGCACCGCCTGCTTCACCTCGGACCGCTTCACCCGCTGCGCCTTCAGGCCGGCGGCGGCGGAGCGCTCCGGCGCGCTGGCCACGCCGTGGTCTGCGGAGAAGGCGAACACCACGTTCTTCTTCCCCAGCTTCTTCTCCAGCTTGGCGATGAGCTGCGCGATGGCGCGGTCCAAGTGAACCAGGACATCCTGCACCTCGTGGCTGTCCGGTCCGTACGCGTGGCCGGCATAGTCGGTGGACGAAAAGCTCACCGCCAAGAGGTCCGTCTTCTCATCCGCGCCCAGCCCCTCCGCGTCGATGGCGGCCTCCACGAAGGCAAGCTCCAGCTGCAGCGCCAGCGGCGAGGCGACATACGCGAGGTAAAAGTCCGGACCGGGCGCGGAGAGCTTGCCGGTGAGCGGATGCGGGAACGTCCGGCCCAGCCCCTTGTAGTCCGCCTCGTAGGGCGCGTCGTCCGGGCCCGTGTAGCGGGCGGCCGGCAGCGCGCGCTCCCAGCGCTTGCCGAACGCGGCGTCCGCCAGCTTCCGGTCATTGAACGCGCGCACCCAGGCCGGCAGCTGCTCCGCGTAGAACGTGGAGGTGGTCATCTTCCCGTTCGCCTCGGAGAACCAGTAGGCGGCGCCGCCGTGCCCGGCGAGCAGCACCGCGGCGCGGTCCTTGAGCGCCACCGCCACCACCTTGCCGCCCGTCTGTGCGCGCAGCCGGTCCCCCAGCGACTCCACCTTCAAGTCCGCCGGAGACACCTCGTCCTCCGGGTTCGGCGCGACTTCGAGGAGCGGGTGCGCCTCGTCCGCCAGCGTGGTGATGACCTTCCCGGTGGCCCGGTCGTAGTAGCGGTTGCCGGCCACGCCGTTGACGTGCGGGTACGCGCCGGTGGAGAGGCAGGCGTGGCCCGGGCAGGTGTACGTGGACGCGTAGGGGTAGCGCGCCTGCGTGAAGCGCGCGCCCTCGGCGAAGAGCTTCAGCACGCCCTGCTTGCCTAACAGCGCCCGGTGCTTCTCCAGCGTGTTGGCGCCGAGCTGGTCCGCCACCAGGAGGACCACCAGCCGCGGCGGCTTGGCCAGCGCGGTGGAGGCGACGGCGACGATGAGGACAACCCAGGCCTTCATGACTGACCCCTTTGAGCTCAGGAGGGCGCACCATAGGGCGCGGAGCGGCCCCGGCGCGCGTACCATCTCGCCTGTCACGGCGAGGCCGCTAAGCTGCGCTCCCGCATGGCAGACGCGCTCCACCCCGACGACCTGGCGGCCTTCCTCGCCGCCGTGCGTCCGCCGCTGCGCGCCGGGCTGAGCCGCTGGCCGCCGCTGAAGGCCGCGCTGGCGGAGCGGGTCCACGCCGCGCAACGCCACTTCAACACCCTCGAGGTGGAGCCCCGGCGCTACCTCGAATTCCTCGCGCAGCGCCTTCCCCCGGACGCGGCGCCGCAGGACGCGCTCGCGCAGCTCAACGCGAAGGACCTCTACCTGGCCTGCGCGTGCGCCGCCGGCGCGCCGCGCGCCCTGAAGGTCTTCGAGAGCCTCTACGCCCGCGTCATCCACCGCGCGGCCGTCCGCCTCGCCGGCCTGGGCGTGAGCGAAGACGAGCTCCTCCAGTCCCTGCGGGTGCGCCTCTTCGTCGGCGAAGCGGGCCACCCGCCCAGAATCACCGAGTACCAGGGGCAAGGCGAGCTCCGCGGCTGGGTGAAGATGGCGCTCGCGCGGCGGGTGGTGGACCTCGCCCGGAGCCACGAGGGCCGCTCCGGCCGGCGCCGGACGCTGGAAGAGGCGCTTGAGCAGGAGGTCCGGCCGCCGCGCCCCAGCGCGGAGAGCCTCCTGACAGGGCGCCAGGCCGAGCGACACTTCGCCGCGGCGTTGAGGGAGGTCCTCGGGGCGCTATGCGCGGAGGACCGCAACCTGCTGCGCCAGCGCTACGTGCACGGGCTGGGGATAGACGCCATTGCGCCGGTGCTCGGCATCCACCGGGCGACCGCGGCGCGCCGCCTGGCCCGGCTTCGAGCGCAGCTCATCGCCCAGACCCGTGGCGTGCTGAAGCAGCGGCTGAGGCTGACGGACCGCTCGCTGGATGGGCTCATGAAGGAGCTCCTCACCGGCCTCGACATCAGTCTGGGGCGGCTGCTGACCGGTTCGGGGCGCTCCTAGCAATCCGGTCACGCCAGGCCCGCACCTCGGGGATCAGGCTGCTCAGCTTGCGCGCCTCGGCGTGCTCCACGGCCAGCCGCGCCAGCTGCAGGGCCCGCGCGCGCTCCCCGGAGCTCCACAGCGCCTCGGAGAGCAGGCGCTCGATGTACGCCAGGTCTCCCAGGACGGGGGCGTCCGCCCTCGCGGAGAGCGCGTAGGCGCGCTCCAGGGCCAGGCGCGCCTCCCGCGGCCGATGGCGCGCGAGCTCCGCCCGGCCCACCAGGCCCAGAATCTGAGGGAGCGCGCGCGGGACGCCGTAGCGCTGCGCCAGCGCCTCCGCTTGCTTCAAATGGCCAAGCGCCTCCTCCGCCCGGCCGAACGCCAGCTCCAGCTCTCCCAGCCCCTGCAGCGTGACCGTCAGCTCCGGCGAATCCTCCCCGAGCGCGCGCCGCTGCAGCTCCAGCGCCCTCGCGTGAAGTGAAATGGCCTCCTTCAGGTCCCCGCTGCGGCCCACGACGTTGGCGAGGTTGTTGAGGGAGACCGCCAGCAGCTGGCTGTCCTTGCCGAACAGGGCCTCCTTCTTGGCCAGCACGGAGCGCATGAGCGGGATGGCGCGCGCGAAGTCCTCCGTTTCGCTGAACACGTTGGCCAGCCCCTGCTCGGCGGAGACGAGCTGCGCGTGAGACGGCGGCAGGGACTGCCGGTAGACGGAGAGGGCCTGCTCCAGCAGCGCCCGCGCGCGGTCGTACTTCTGCCGCCGCGCCTCGAGCATGGCGAGGTCCCGGAGCGCGGTGCCGACATTGGGGTGCGCGGCGCCCAGGAGCTCCGTGTAGAGGGCCACCGCCTGCTCGCCGTGGCCGGCCGCCTCCTGCCACAACTGAAGCTCCACCTCCGCCTTGCACAGCAGCCGGTACGTCTTCGCCGTGGAAGGGGTCCGCAGCAGCCCGGCGCGGGTGGCCAGGCTCAGCGCTTGGAGCAGCTCCTGACGCGCCTGCTGGAAGCCGGAGCCGGTGCGGGCCAGGCCCCAGCGCGCCTGCAGCAAGCGAATCCGGTCGGCCGCGAAGTCCCCGGACCTCTCGAGCGACGCCTCGGCGAGCCCCGCCCATCGCTGCGCCTCGGGCTGACGGTCCCCTCCGAAGGCGATGACCTGAAACAGCTGCATGGCCGCCGCGGCCGCGCGCTCATCATCCCCTTCCGCCTGCGCCAGCCGCAGCGCTTCGAAGAGCGCCTGCTCTGCCTCGGGCAGGTGTGAGCCCTCCAGCTGCAACCCTCCGATGGCCAGCAGCACCTCGCCCAGGAACGGCTTGAACCCCAGCTCCGTGGCGGCGGCGCGCAGCGCGGGGGCGACCTTCTCCGCCGCGCCGTACTGCCCCGTCGAGACCAGGGCCCGGAAGTGGTCCAGCTGTGGCCGCAGCGCCAGCAGCCGCTTTCGCGCGTTGGGCTCTGTGGGCACCCTGGCGCGTGAGTCCGCCCGCGTGGGCTGGAGGCAACCCTCGACGTCCGGCAGCGCCGCCGCCGCGTTCACCGCCTCCCGCAGCGCCTCGTCGTTCGGCTGGGCGAGCACCCCGGTCAGCGCCTGCAGCGCAAGCCGGTTACGGTCCAGGCACGCCATGCTGGAGGCCAGCTGCGCCTCGGTCCGCTCTCCGCGAAGCCGGGTGGCCTCGCAGGCCTCGCGGTGGCCCGCGGCGAGCCGGGCCGCGTAAAGGGAGAGCGCCGCGTCGACGCCGGCCCAGCTGGCGCGGGCGTACGGCGCCTTCGACTGGAGGAAGGCGGCCTCCAGCGCTGAGCGCTGCGCGGGGTCCCACGTCGCTCCCAGCCAACGCTCGGCGCCGTTGCACAGGGAGGCCCGGGTCAGCGCCCGCGCGCCGACCATCGAGCCCGCGAGCGCGCCGACCGCGCACACCGCGCCGGCCACAAGCGAGCGACGACGCCTGCGCGCCGGCTGCGTCTGCAGCGCGTCGATGACATGGGCCATCGTCGGGAAACGGTCCTCCGGGTGGACGGAGAGCCCGCGCTCGAGCGCCCGCGCGAGCCAGCGCGGCAACCGCGCGCCCCCGGCCGTCAACGCCTGGCGAAGCGCGACGAAGAAGCTGAACTGGTCCGACCGCGCGTCCGGCTCCAGCCCGCGCCGCTGCTCTGGAGAGAGGTAGGCCGGCGTGCCGACAATCGCGCCCGGAGGGCCCACCGCGGCGGGAGCGCCTGCCGGCGTGCCCAAGCGCGCCAGCCCGAAGTCGGTGACCTGGACCCGGCCCTCGTCGCTCAGCAGGACGTTCTGAGGCTTGAAGTCGCCGTGAACCATCCCCGCGTCGTGGGCCGCCTGCAGCCCGCGCGCCGCGTCCACGAAGACCCGGAGCATCTCGGGCCGCTCGCGCCGCGCGCCCAGCCAGGCGGCGAGGGTGGCGCCGCGCACCAGCTCCACTGCCAGGCAGAGCCGGCCGTCCACCACGTGGGCGTCATAGGCGGTGACGACGTTGGGATGGGAGAGCCGCGCCATCGCCCGCGCCTCGCGAAGCAACCGGTCGCTGCTGGCCCCCTCTGCGAGACCTGGGCCGTGGACCGGCGCGGGTTCGCGAAGCAGCTTGAGCGCCACCTTCCGGTCCAGCTTCGGATCGTAGGCGGCGTAGACCTCGCCCATGCCGCCCTCGCCCAGGCGCTCCAGGACGAGGTAGCGCCCGAGGGCGCGGCCCTCCAGCCCGGGTCCTGATACGGCTGCGCCGGGCGGGCAGTGCCCTTCGCTCATGTCGCGCAGCAGCTCCGCCAACACGTCTGAGCAATGCCCGCATCCGTCGAGGTGCTGGTGGATGGCCCCGCGCGACAAGGCGGTCAACTCACCCCGCGTGAGCGCGAGGAGTGTGGCGTCTTCGAGGCAACCCACGCGACCTTTCCAGGGGTGGTTCCGTCCCTCCCAGAGGAGCACAACCCACTTGTGGAGAAACCATGACCGGAGCCATCAAGCCGTTCAACCCAGGCGTCTCGATTGACACCCTGCCGGAACAGTTCCAGGAATACGCACGGCAGCAGGACGCTGCGTCAACTGACGGGGCGAACGACGGAGTGTTGACCTGGAGCGAGATCCAGGCCCGAAGCGCAGACAGCTTCGTGAGGCAGAACAGCGGCAGCTTCAACGCGAGCTACTTCCTCGAACAGCAGATCGCCTCAGGCGCTACGCTGCCGCCCGAGTCCGAATGGAAGAGCGCGAGCGTCAGCGACCTGCTCAACCTCATCAGCCTCGCCGACGTCCAGAGCCGCGACGAGGGGGACGCGGCTGGGGTGATACGCGACGGACTCCAGCGTGAGCTCGCTTCGCGGCCACTGACAGAGCTGCTGCAGCAGCTCCAGCTGCACGACCAGCTCCGCGCGTCGGGAGTGACCTCGCACGCGGTGCAGGACAACGCGTTCTACCTCGAGCGGGCGCTCATCCCCTACCAAACCGCGGAGGAGCCGCTCCCGGAGGATATCCGCGCGGCCTTCGAAGACGCTCGCGGTGGGGAGCCCGGGAAGACGAGGGACCTCGCGACGGGGGTGCTGCGGAAAGACGACCGCTTGCGCGACGAGCACCGAGCCGCGGAGGGAGACCCGCTGCGGTCAACGAAGCGCACGCTCGACCAGGCGAATGCGCTGCTGAGCTCCGACGACCCCGCTGACAACGCGCTGGGCGTGGTCGGTTACAGCGTCGTGCCGTTCGAAGCGGCCAATGACGTGCTCGCCGCCGCCGCCGAGAAGGCAACGGATGAGGACGGGGTGTTTCACAACCCGCTCGAAGGCATGGGGACAACCTGAGCGGTTCCGCCTCGGCCGGCGGCGGATGCGCGGCCGAGGCGTTTTCTAGTCGCCCTTAGACCGCTCGAAGACGCGCGCCGGCGGGGCCGATGGCCTCGCGCAGGGCGTCCTTCTTGTCGGTCTTCTCCCAGGTGAAGTCCTTCTCGGAGCGGCCGAAGTGACCGTAGGCGGCGGTCTTCTGGTAGATGGGCCGCAGCAGGTCGAGGTGCTCGACAATCTCGCGCGGCTTGAGCCCGAACACCTGGCGCACGGCGGAGGCGATCTTCTCCTCGGGGACCTGCGCGGTGCCGAAGGTCTCCACCATCACGGAGACCGGCTCGGCGACGCCGATGGCGTAGGAGACCTGGACCTCGCAGCGGGACGCCAGGCCGGCAGCCACCACGTTCTTGGCGATGTAGCGGCCCATGTACGCGGCGGAGCGGTCCACCTTCGACGGGTCCTTGCCGGAGAAGGCGCCGCCGCCGTGACGGCCCATGCCGCCGTAGGTGTCGACGATGATCTTCCGGCCAGTGACGCCCGAGTCGCCCATCGGGCCGCCGATGACGAAGCGGCCGGTGGGGTTGATGAAGAACTTGGTCTTCTTGTCGATCAGCTTCTTGGGGAGCGTCTTGAGGATGACGTCCTCCATGATCGCCTCGTGGATCTTCTTGTTGGAGACCTCCTCGGCGTGCTGGCTGGAGACGACGACCGCGTCGATGCGCACCGGGCGGTTGTCCTTGTACTCCACGGTGACCTGGCTCTTGCCGTCCGGGCGGAGCCACGGGTGCTGCTTGCGGCGGGCGTCCGCCAGCTTCTTGGTGAGCACGTGCGCGTAGGAGATGGGCGCGGGCATCAGCTCCGGCGTCTCGTCGCAGGCGTAGCCGAACATCATCCCCTGGTCGCCGGCGCCCTGCTCCTTCTTGGGCTTGCTGTCGACGCCGCGGGCGATGTCCTGGGACTGGCCTTCAATGGCCACCATGACGCCGCAGGTGTTGCCGTCGTAGCCCATGGCGCTGTCGGTGTAGCCGATGCGGCAGATGGTGCTCCGGACGATCTTCGGGATCTCCACGTAGCAGTTGGTGGTGACCTCGCCCGCGACAATCGCCAGGCCGGTCTTCACCAGGGACTCGACGGCCACGCGGCCGTGGGGATCCTTGGCGAGGATGGCGTCCAGCACGCCGTCGGAGATCTGATCGGCAATCTTGTCCGGGTGACCTTCCGTGACGGATTCGGACGTAAACAGGAAGTCGCGAGGCATTTTCTTCTCTCGAGTTAGGTGCTGGGTGGAAAGGGCGCGGGAAGCTAGCGGCGCCCTCGCTCCGGTGTCAACGATAGCCGAAGCCTTGCTCGCCGACCTCGCCGCACCTGTCGGATGCACCTGTTGACGCGCGGATGGTCGGCTTTGCGCGCCCGGTGAATTTAGTGTCGTCGGGTGGGGTCTGGCGCTACACGGTTTCCCTCCCATGACCCATCGCTCCGCCCCCCGCCTGCTCTGCTTGCTTGTCCTCTCGCTCACCTGCCACGCGTTCGCGGCCAACGAAGACGTGGTCAAGCCGCTCAAAACGCTCATCGGCTCCATCCGCTACGGGAAGGACCTGGCGGCCCTGAAGAACTTCGCGGCCGAGGAGCAGGCGAAAATCCTGGTGGGCGGCGCGGAGTGGGAGAAGGCCACCCCGGAGCAGCGCAAGGAGTTCCTGACCCTCTTTCCGGTGCTGTTCGCGAAGATGTCGTTCCCGAAGGTCCGCGCCAACTTCGAGCACCTGGAGACGGTCCTCTACGAGGAGCCGAAGGTCACCGGGGACAAGGCCGAGGTCGGCTCCACCATCGTCATCCTGCACCCCATGAAGAAGCAGGAGATCAAGGTCCGCTACCAGCTGCTCAAGGACAAGGGCGCCTGGAAGGTGGCCGAAGTCGTGGTGCTGGGGGACCCGGTCATGCAGGGCATCCACGAATCCCAGGTGGCGCCCATCCTGAAGGACGGCGGCTGGCCGGAGCTGCTCAAGACGATGAAGGCGAAGGCCAAAGAGCTTGAGTCGACGCCGTTGAAGTAGCGCGTTAGTTTGCCGCGCCCATGTCCCAGACCCAATCCCACTCTGAAAGCTCGCTCTCCACGCGCGCGGCGAAGGCCTACGCCGGGCTGATTGTCCGGCATCCAGGCAAGGTGCTGCTCACGCTCGCCGTGCTCGGCGTGCTGGCCACCGTCGCCATGTCGCGGCTGACCATCAACTCCAATCAGCTGGACCTCATCTCCCAGGACCTCCAGGAGGTGAAGGACGTCAAGCGGGTCATCGACATGGTGGGCGGCGCGGGCCACCTCATCATGGCTTTCCGCGGCGATGACCTGGCGCAGCTTAAAAAGGTCACCGACGACATCGGCGAGATGTTTCAGAAGGACAAGGAGAACGTCCGCTCCGTCACCTGGAAGCTCCCCGTCGAGTTCATCCAGCAGAACATGGTCCTCTTCATCAAGACCGAGGACTTGATTGAGGGGAAGAAGCGGATCAACGCGTACCTGACGGACCAGCTGCGCCGGAACAACCCGTTCTACATGGAGCTGAAGAAGACGGAGCCGGTGAAGCTGGACCTCACGGACCTCATCGACAAGTACAGCCGCGTCGGCAAGAAGAGCATCCGCGACGACTTCAACCTGTCGGACGACGGCAAGGTCGTCCTGATGCTCGTCAAGCCGATGTGGGACTCCAACGAGCTCGGCAAGACGAAGGCGTATCTGGACAAGCTGAGCGCCGACCTCGCGAAATACTCGGCGGACAACACCCGCGGCGTGAAGCTCAAGGAGCTGTACCTGAGCCCCGCCGCCGACGGGAGCTGGGCGCCGACGCCGAAGGGTGAAGTCACCTACGGCTTCACCGGCTCCTACAAGACGACGGTGGACGACTCGTTCGCCATCACCGAGTCGCTGGACGACGTGGTGCTCCTCGCGCTCGGCGCCATCGCGCTCATCACCCTGCTCTTCTTCCGCAAGCTGGCGCCGACGATTCTGGTCATCAGCGGGACGGCGCTGGGCACCGTGCTGACGATGGGCTTCGCCAAAATCACCGTCGGTCAGCTGAACATGATTACGGGGATTCTGGGCGGCATCCTGATGGGCTTCGGCGTGGACTACGGCATCCACTTCGTCTTCCGCACGCGCATCGAGCTCGGCGCGGGCAAGCGCTATGACCAGGCCATCTTCGACGCGCTGGTGAACGCGGGGCGGCCGGCCTTCGTGGCGGCGGTGGTCACGGCGGGCTCCTTCTTCGTGTTGCTGGTTTCCGAGTTCCGCGGCTTCTCCCAGTTCGGCTTGCTCGCCGGGTTCGGCACCATCCTGATTGGCTTCACCCTCTTCTCCTGGAGCCCCGCCTGGCTGTCGCTCCTGGGACGGCGGTGGCCGGAGCTGCCGGCGAAGCTCATCGGCACCATGACGCCGCCCAAGAGCATGAACGAGGGCGGGGAGATTCGAATCCCGCGGCCCGCGCTGGTGCTCAGCATCTGCGTCCTGTTCGTGGTCCTGCTCTGCTCCTTCGCGGTGCCCTGGTCACCGGTGGAGCTGCCCAAGGACCGGGCGCCGACGTTGGTGGAGCGGCTGCGCAGCGGCGTGCGGTTCAACTACAACACCCGCGCGCTGATGCCGGACGACTACCACAGCGTCACGCTGCAGGATGAGGTCAACCAGCGCTTCAAAATCTCCGCGGACCCCATCGCCGTCTACACGAAGGACCTGGCCGGCGCGCGCGAGGTGTTTGACCACATCGCCAAGCACCCGGAGAAGTACACGACGGTGGATCAGGTGGTCTCCATCTTCTCGTTCGAGCCCAAGCACGACGTCGCGGTCGCCAACCGCAAGGTGCTCGACGAGTGGAAGGCAGAGCTGGAAGCCAAGGAGATAAACGTCTCTTCGCTGCCGCCGGAGGTCCAGGACAAGGCGGCGCTCTTCAAGAAGATTCTCGACGTCCAGCCCTTCACGGTGAACGAGCTCCCCGCGAACTACCAGGAGCCGTTCAAGAACATCGCCTCCGCCGCGCCTGAGAACCAGGGCTGGCTCACGTTCATTTATCCGGGCGTGGACCTCTGGGACGGGAAGCGGATGATTGAGTTCGCGGACCAGACCACCGTCATCACCACCGACAACGGCCACGTCTACCGCGCCGCCGGCCTGCCGGTGCTCTACGCCAAGCTGGCCAACATCGTGCTCTGGGACGGCAAGGTCACCGTCCTGCTCACCACGCTGTGGATTCTGGCCATGCACTTCCTCGACTTCCGCTCGCCCAAGCTGGCGCTGGCGTCGGTCATCCCGCTGGGCGTGGGGCTGGTGATGATGCTGGGCCTGATGTCGCTCATCAATGAGCGCCTCAACTTCATGAACATCATCGTGCTGCCGATTCTTCTGGGGTTCGGCGTGAGCCACGGGCTCTACCTGCTGCACCGCTTCCTCGAGGGCACCTCCCCCGTGGTCGCGCTGCGCTCCGTGGGCGCGGCGGTCGCTTCTTCCACGCTCACCGCCATCGCCGGGTTCGCCTCCCTCTTCGCCGCCAGCCACAACGGGCTCAAGTCCATGGGCCTGGTGGCCTGCCTGGGCCTGGCCACCACCTTGGTCGTCTCCTTCACCGTGCTCGCCGCCGTGCTGCAGCTCATCCACGATGGCCGCATGAAGGCGGGTGGCTCCACGTCGGCGGACGCTGGAAGGGAGGCCGCATGAGCGCTCGCAGACTGAGCATCGCGCTGCTTTTGGCGCTCACGTCGGCGTGCTCCGCGGTGAAGCAGGTCCGCCTGCGGGATGACTACGTCCAGGTGGACCAGACCCGGACCAAGCGCCTGCTGGTGGTGACGGCGCCGTTGCCGGAGGGCGGAGAGAAAGTCGCGGAGCTGTGGAGCCTCATCGCCCAGCGCTACACGAATCTCCACCGCGACTTCCTGGTGAAGAAGGGCACCACCGCCCCCGCGCCCCTGGCCGACGTGAAGGAGCGCTGCGGCGAAGGCATTGAAGGCGTGCTCTGGCTGCGCCCGGAGCTTCGGCGTGCGGGCAGCGGCGTGGAGGCCGCGGTCGACGCGCAGCTCCTTCGCTGTTCGGATGGCGCCGAAGTCTGGGGCGCGAAGGCTGCCGGTTCGTTCGACTCCAAGGACCCCCACCTGGCGGAGACGACCGAGCAATATGTCGCCAAATTCGGCGAGGAGGTCCGGCCCTACGTCGCGCCGACCTTCTTGCTGCTGCGCGCCACGCTGGACACCCTCCCCAAGCCCGTCCTCACCGAAGAAGACGTTGCGGAGAAGATAGAGCTCGAAGAGTAGCCGGCTACTTCGACTCGTAGCCGAGCGTGAGCATGGGGGTCATGCCGATAATCCGGTCCCCGGTCCGGATGGACTGGCTCACCCCGCCGCTGCCGGCCTGCTGGGACACGCTGGCCACCGGGACGGTGAGGAGCTTGAAGTCCAGCGCCAGCGTGAAGCCGCTGCGCTTGCCGGAGGGCTGCTGGGCGCCGAAGGTGAGCCCGGTCTTGACGTCCATGCCCAGCAGGAAGCCGCTGGCGGCCACCACGTACTGGGAGACGTTGCCGTTCTCATCCGCGCTCTGCGAAATCTGCCCCCACCCACCGTTGCCGATGAGCGGCCCGGCGGCGAGGAAGAATTTTCCGAGGTCCAGCTCCACCGTCGGCGTGAGGTGCCAGAAGCTCACGGCGGAGACGGAGACGGACGCGGAGCTGCCGCTGATGGAGCCGCCCAACCCGATGCCGGCGACGTACCCGATGTCGCCGAAGACGCCGAGGTTCTCATTCAGCTGCACGCCGATGCGGCCGGAGGCGCCGAAGTCCACGGCGCTGGCGGGCAGGAGGTACCCCAGGGCGCCGGACACCCCCCACCGCACGCGCATCCCCGACGAGGCTGCGGGCGGCGCGTCCGTCACCGGGATGTCCCCCACCGGCGGCGCGGACGGCTCCTCTGCGAAGGCAACCGCTGAGGTGAGGCTGAGCAGCGCACAGACGGCGAGCTGTCGCATGAGGGCCTTCGGGGGTTGAACGACGAAACAGAATGGTCTCGTTGTTCACGGATTGTTTGAGCAACCCCGGCCAGCGTTGCAACGAGTGGGTGTGCGCGCTGGCCCTCGCGAAGCGCTGACTTCAGGAGGGGCTACCCCCGCTGCTCATACGCCCGGAGACTGGAGGTGTCGGAAGTGTGGGGAACGGACGGCGCAGACGCGTTCGCGTTCGCGTTCCCGTCCCCGTGAAGCACTCCCTCGTGCCCGGGCTGCATTGCCTGCGAAGGGGCTACCCCAGCTGCTCATACGCCCGGAGGTCAATCTCCTGGTCGTCAGGCAGCTCCACCGTGACGGCCGCCGGCGCAGGCGTCGCCTCCGGAGCAGGAGGCGGCTGTAGCGGAGCAGGCGCGGTCACCGCGGGCGCAGGCGAGGCCCGCCGATAGTTGTACTCATCGTTCGGCCGCGCCAGCGGCAGCGTGATGGTGAACGTGGCGCCCTCGCCGCGCGGGGACGCAGCCTCAATCCGGCCGCCCAGAGAACGGACGATGCCGAACGCGATGGACAGGCCAAGTCCCGTCCCTTCGCCCGCGGGCTTCGTGGTGAAGAACGGGTCAAACACCCGGTCGAGAATCTCCATCGGGATGCCCGGGCCGCTGTCGGTCACCTTCAGCGTGAGCTCCTGCGAGGTGGCGCTGCCAGCGACCGTCACGGTCCCCTTCCCGCGCAGCACGTGGATGGCGTTGAGGAACAGGCTCAACAGCACCTGCCCCAAGAGCCCGGGCGCCGCCTTCAAGTCCGGCAGCCCCTCCAACCGGAGGGCCAGCTCCGGCTTCTCCGGGAGCTTCATGCAGGCCATCGTCCACGCCCGCTCCACCTCTTCGGCCACCCGCACGTCCTCCTCGCGGCCGTTGGTGGGCCGGGCGGAGAAGTGCTTCAGGTCGCTGGCAATCTTCTGCACCCGCGCGGCGCCCTCGCCCACCTCGCCGGCGACGGTCAGCAGCTCCTTGAGGGCTTGCTCCAGCTCCTCGCGCAGCCGCTCGCGCTTGGCCGGCGGCAACAGGGCCATCGCCTCCTGCGTTGCCGCGCGCGCGTCGCCCACCAGCGCGACGATGCTGGTGGCGCCGCCCTTGATGAAGGCCAGCGGGTTGTTGAGCTCATGCGCCACGCCCGCGACGAGGGTGCCCATCGTCGCCAGCTTCTCCGAGTGCAGCAGCGCCTGCTGCGCGGTGAGGAGCGACCGGTTGGCCTCATCCAGCTGCAGCCGCAGCTCCAGCTGCTGATGCGCGCGCCGCAGCTTCACCAGCGAAGCGACGCGGGCGTGCAACTCCCGCTCGCGCACCGGCTTGTGCAGGTAGTCATCCGCGCCCACCTCGAGGCCCACGAAGCGGGCCTCCTCGTCCACCTTCGAGGTGAGCAGGACGAACGGAATCTCCCGGAGGCGCGCCTCCGCGCGGACCCGCCGGCAGAGCTCATAGCCGTCCATCCCCGGCATCATCAGGTCCGAGAGGATGAGGTCCGGCCGAGACTCGAGGGCGCCCGCGAGCGCCGCCTCGCCCCCGTCGAAGGGCAGGCAGTCGTACTGGTCTCGCAACATCTTCTGAATCTGTGTGCGGACCGTGAGCGAATCGTCGCACACGAGAATGCGGGCACGCCGGGTAGGGGCCTCCATGCGGTGCTTGTCGAGTCCAAGCCGCGTGCCACCGCCAACGGGCTCGCGCGACACCGGACCGGGAGGGTCAATCTCGCCCGTGCGGTCGCGGCGTACCCAGGTCCGGGACGTCAGCGCGGGGCGAGCCCACCCATCGCCGCCTCCAGCGTCAGCTGGGTGAGGCCGAGCGTGAGCTTCACGAAGTCCACCGGCTTGGGGACGACAAGGCTGCCGCCCGCCTTCAGCAGCTCCTCATCGTTGAAGCGGCCGGTGTTGGCGGACACGAAGACGATGGGGATGCGGATGACCGGGACGTCCCGCGCGTAGTCCGGCAGGCCCGTCCGGGGGAGCGTGCCGCGCAGAAGCTTGGTCAGCGTCACCCCATCCATCGACGAGCCCTGCAGCTGGATGTCCATCAGGACGGCGTCCAGGTTCTGATGGAAGGAGCTGATGAACCGGCACGCCTGCTCCGCGTCCTTCGCGCGCGTCAGCATGTAGCGGTTGCCCAGGCGCATCTTGGCGACGTCCCAGTTCGCGTCGTCGTCCTCGATGTAGAGCACCGCGCCCAGCGAACGCCGCACCACCGGTGCTCCGGCCGGAGCACCCGCGGGAGCTCCCGGGCCGGAAGCGGACTCTGGCTTGCGGAGGATGCGTTTCAAGCGGAGCTCCTGCGGCGAAGGTCCCAGTCTAGTGGGCCCACACGTGGGTGTTCACCCCTCCTTCTGCGTTCAGCGGAGGATGACGCGCTGGGTGGAGACCTTGAACTGGCTGGAGAAGGCGGCCGCGCGCAGGCAGGAGGTGAAGTCCACCGCCCCGCCGTTCTTGTCTGCGCACCGGTCCACCACGCGGTTCGCGCCGGAAGCGGAGAGCTTGTAAGGAGGTCCCGCCCCCAGCACCGCCTCCGCGGGGTCCACCTGGTCCGGCTGCACGGGGTTGAGCGCGGACAGCCCCAGCACCTTGCACCCACCCGCCAGGACGTCGAGCTGGGAGTTGCTGGCGCTGTAGGCCTCGGCGCAGGCGGTGGGCGAGCCGGCCTGGACCACCGGCGGCACGCCCGCCAGTGCCAGCGACGCGGCGCTGATGTCGCCGCAGAGGTCCCCGGACGGACCGGAGGAGGTGCCCCCGGCGGAGGCGAAGCTGGTGAGCGCGGGGTCCAGCTGCTCAGACCGGGTGTGGCCCGGCGGACCGCCGTCCACCGACTGGGTGACGGTGGCCACCGCGCCGGTCTGCAAGGAGAGCTTCACGTTGGAGAGCCGCAGCGTGGCGGGCGCCGCGCCCAGGCTCACGCGCATGGAGAGCCTTCCGGGCCCGGCGGTCATCACGCCGCCGTCGAACGCCGCCGCCAGCGTCTCCTTCGGCGCGTGGCTCAGGTCCAGGGACTCCGGCTCCGCCACGTACCACCAGTCCAGCGCGTTCGTCCCGTCGTAGAACGGGCCGAACACGGGCCCGCCGCTCACCACGCCCAGCTGGACCTCCGGGTCCGCCGCGCCGCTCAAGTCCTCCAGCCGGTCATAGGCGAGCAGCACGGAGAGCGCGCCGCTGCGCACGCCGTCGTCCAGCGACGTCTGGACTTGCCCCTGCACCGCCATGCCGAAGGCCTCGCCGAAGACGTTGGCGGGGCACGCGGCCGTTCGGGTGAACTGCACCTTGAGGCGCGAGAGACGTTGGGTCTGCTCGAAGCGGCAGGCCGCGCAGCCATCGAGCGAACCGCCGTTGCCGTCGTCGCACTGCTCACCGCTCTCGCGCACGCCATTGCCGCAGCCGGCGTCCAGGCCCTTGCAGGTGGGGCTGCAGAGCCCGGAGCCCGGCGGTTCGCACTGCTCGGCCGCCGCCGGGTCCACGAAGCCATCTCCGCAAGACGACGCGCGACAGACGGCCGCCAGGCAGATGGAGCTCGCCTCGCACGGCGTCCCGTCCGCCCGCTGCCGGCCTGGCTGACAGCGGTGGCCCGTCGTCCCGCTCACCACCACCGGCAGACACTCGCTCGCGCGGCAGGGGTCCGACTGTTCGCAGGTGTCCGCGCAGGAGAACTTGCAGGTGGACTCGCAGCCGGTGCCCGCGCCGTTCGAGGTGCCGAAGTCGCAGTCCTCGTCCGGGTCCAGCACGCCGTCGCCGCAGGTCACCGCCGGCGGCGGAGGCGGCGGAGAGCAGCTGCCACAGCCGGTGGCCGCAAGCCAGGCGACGCCGCTCAATGCGAGCGCAGCCAACGGAAGGCGAAGGGAGGCACGGTCGAACATGTCGGGGTCCTCGTGAGGCGGGTCACTCCGCCGGGTCTGCGAAGCGCCGCTCTATCTCGGCCCGGATGTACCGTTCAATCTCTTCGGCGGTGGAGAACTCCATCGCCGACTCCAGCAGCGTCTTCGCCTCAGAGCGGCTGACCCGGCGGATAATCTGCTTCACCGTCGGAATTTGCCCGGCCGTCATCGAGAGCTCGTCCATCCCCAGCGCGACGAGCACCATCGTGTAGACCGGGTCTCCGGCCATCTCTCCACACATGGACACGGGGATGCCGCCGGCCTTCGCCGCCTGGACGATGGTCTGGATGGCCCGGAGCAGGCCCAGGTGCAGCGGCTTGTAGAGGTAGGCCACCTCGCGGTTCTGCCGGTCGATGGCCAGCGAGTACTGGATGAGGTCATTGGTGCCGATGGAGAAGAACTCCGCCTCCTGCACCAGCCGGTCGGCAATCCACGCCGCGGAGGGCGTCTCCACCATGATGCCCACCGGGAAGCGCCGGCCCATCGGCACGCCCGCGCGTCCCAATTCGCTGCGGCAATACTCCAATTCGCTGCGGGCCTCGCGCAGCTCCGACAGGCCGGAGATGAGCGGGAACATCACCTTGAGGTTGCCGTGCACCGACGCCCGCAGCAGCGCGCGCAGCTGCACGCGGAACAGGTCGCGGTTGTGCAGACAGTAGCGGATGGCGCGCAGGCCCATCGCGGGGTTGGGCTCGCGCTCGTGCCGCCGCGTCCCCGGCACCTTGTCTCCGCCGAGGTCCAGCGTGCGGATGGTGACCGGTTTTCCTTGCATGGACTCCAGCACCTGGCGGTACGCGCGGTAATGCTCCTCCTCCGTCGGCGCGCTCTGCCGGTCGAGGAAGAGGAACTCGGTGCGGTAGAGGCCAATGCCCTCGGCGCCGTGGGCCAGGAGCGAAGGCAGCTCCTCCACGAACTCCATGTTCCCCATCAGGCGGATGCGCTCGCCGTCGGTGGTGGTGGCGGGCAGCTCGCGGGTCCGGAGCGCCATCTGCTCGGACTCGAGGTGCCGGCGCATCGTCTCCCGGAAGAGCGCCAGCTGCTCCTCATTCGGGTTGACGAGCACCAGGCCGCGGGTGCCATCCAGCGCGATGAGGTCCCCGGGGGAAATCTGTTCTGACGCGCGGCCCGCGCCGACGACGGCGGGCGTCTCCCGCGCGCGCGCCACGATGGCGGTGTGGCTGGTCTGCCCGCCGAGGTCCGTGACGAAGCCGGCCACGCGGCCGCTCTTCACCATCATCGCCGCGTCCGCGGGCGACAGGTCGTGGGCGACGATGACCGCGTCGGCCGGGACCTCTACGTCCACGTCCACCGCCTGGCCCAGCAGATTGCGCACCACGCGGTCCGCGACGAAGTCCACGTCGGCGCGCCGCTCCCGGAAGTACTCGTCCGGGATGTTGTCAAACATGTGTTTTATTTTGCGGACCACGCGCCGCACGGCCCACTCGGCGTTTATCCGGTCCCGCGCGATGAGCTTCTTCACCTCGTCCACGAACATCGGGTCGTGGAGCATCAGGCGGTGCGCTTCCAGGATGAGCGCGTGGTCATGGCCTTCGCCCTGGGACACCCGCTCCTTGATTTCGGCCAGCTGATGGTCGGAGAGCTCGATGGCCGTCTTGATGCGCATCAACTCCGTCTCAACCTCGTCCTCGGCCAGCCGCAGCTTCGGCGTGCGGACCCGCTTGCGGTCCAGCACGAAGGCGTGCCCCACCGCGACGCCCGGGCTGGCGCCAATCCCTTTCAGCGAGAGCGTGGGGGTGGCCTGGGTGCTCATGACAAGGTCACTGCGCCTCCCCGAACCGGTTGTTGACCAGCGCCCGCAGCTCCTCCAGGCAGGCGGCGGCATCCTCGCCGGTGCACTTGATGGTCACCCGCATGCCCTGGGCCGCGGCGAGCATCAGCACGCCCATGATGGACTTGCCGTTCACGCTCTGGCCCTCGCACTCCACAGCCACCTCGCTCTTGAAGCGGTTGGCCAGCTTGACCAGCTGCGCGGCCGCGCGCGCGTGCAGCCCGAGCGCGTTGATGATCTCCAGCTCTGCTTCCACGCTGTTCGCCATAGCCCCTCGCCTACAAGAACACGCCTGCGGTGACCGCCAACACTGCCGCGAGGTACAGCACTGCGTACTTCGGAACCCGTTTGCTCACGAGCCAGTAGCCAAAGCCCCCCAGCAACAAGCAGCCCGCCGCGAGGTACGGCGCCAGCCGCCCGCCCTCGTGGGAGCCGAAGGCGATGGCCAGCCACGCCGCAATGCCCCCCGCATTCGCCGCCGCCACCTCCCGCAAGCGTGCCCCGCGGGCCGGGAGGTTGGCCTTCGCCAGCCCCTCGACGAGGCGATCTCCCTGCGTCAGCCCCAGCTTGTACAGCCGGGCCCGCAGCGTCAGGTGCACGGCGTTGAAAAGAATGACGAAGAGCAGCGCGGACCAGGCGCCCAGCACTGGCACCAGCGCGGCACACAGCGCCCCCACCGCCGGCTTGAGGGAGAGCCAGAAAAACCCGTCCCCCAGCGCGGCCAGCGGCCCCATCAAGGCGGCCTTGAACAGCCCCACCCGCGCCGGCCGGTCCTCCCCGCGGGCAATCCGCTGCTCGTGGTAGAGCACGCCGCCCACGATGGCCGCCGCCACGTAGGGATGGGTGTTGAAGAAGGTGAGATGGCGGCTCACCGCCTCCTGCTGGGCCGCCGGCTCCGGGTAGAGCTCCCGCAGCGCAGGGTAAAGCGCGTAGGCCAACCCCAGGTTCTGCATGCCCTGGGGGTTCCAGGAGGCCTGCAGGAAGAGGGAGCGCAGGAACACCCGCCACAGCACCCCGCGCGAGAGCCCGGGGGCCAAAAGGCCCTGCGGCAGCGGCGTGACGTGGGCAGCCGGGCTCACGCTGTCCTCCGCGCCAGGGTGATGACCGCCGCCCCGCCCGTGACGACCGCGGCCGCCGCGCCCGCCCACACCAACCCACGCCGGGCGTGAGAGCCGCGGACTGCGATGGCCGCCGCCACCGACGCCATGGCCGGGTAGGCCCAGGCCAGCCCGCGCAGGACCGGCGGCGGAATCTTTTCGTACAGCGGGGCCACGCAGTACCCCACCGCCGCGCAGGCCACGTTGGCCAGGCCGAAGAGGACGAAGTGGGGCCACATCGCCCACAGGTTCTGCCGCACCGCCCGGCGGAGGTCTCCGGCCTGGGCGCTCCGCGCCGCGAACTCCGCCATCCGCGCGGAGTAGCGCTCCAGCGCGCGGTCCAGCGTCCGCCCCGCCCGCCCCAGCCAGACGAAGAGGAGGATGGCCAGGGACCACAACGCCGGCGCCGAGTGCCCATCCGTGGCAGAGGCCAGCGCGGAGGCCGCCGCGGCAGTCCCGGTGGCGGCCAGGGTGTCGTTCTCCGGGAGCGCCGCGCCCAGGTTCGCGGAGCCTAAGTGAAACAGCTCCAGCAGCATGCCGATGTAGAGCCCGGCCAGCGTGTCGCCCATCAACAGGCCCATCACCGTGGCGGCGACCAGCGGGCGCGCCAACATCGCCTGCAGGAAGGCCCGGCGTTCGAGCGAAACCAGCCCGCCCCACAGGCCCGCGACGAGGAGCTGTGCCCAGAGCGGCATCCCTCATTGCCCCTTCGCGAAGCGGCTGACCAGGTCGTCCACCTCCAGCGGCGTTTCGCTGGGGACCTGGCGCACCTCCACCTCCACCCCGGCGCCCGCCAGCGCTTTCACCTCGTCCAGCTCCAGCGCGGAGAGGAAAATCGAAGGTGAGACGCGGGTGCGGCCGGCGCTGAAGTGCACGTTGCCCAGGTTCAGGTGGGTGAGCACCAGCCCGCGGCCCTGCGCCTTCACCACGTCGCCCACGTCCCGGAAGAGCAGCAGCGTCTTCACGTCGTCCGAGGCCAGCTGCGCGTACGCCACCTGGTCCCGGGGGGAGATGACGACGTCTACTCCGAAGGGAACGGCCAGGCCCATGGCGGCTTTGACCAGCGGGCTGGAGGCGGCGTCATCGTCCGCCACCACCACGCGCTTCACCTTGAGGTGCGGAAGCCAGGCTTCCACCACCTGTCCGTGAATGAGCCTGTTGTCGACGCGGACGAAGGTGATCACGGTCGGACGGGAGTGTATGCCCGAAGCGCGCCGGTCGACACGAAACAGACGGGGCTGGGAACGCCCGGCTTAGTGGTTCCGAACGGCGGCGGGATCTCTCAGCAGCGCCGACGCACAGGTGATGTTCTTCTGCCCGTACTGGGTGAGCGCCTCGGCCAGCTCCGGCAGCGGCAGCGCTTCCGCGCGCAGCGAGCTGGCCTTGAGCAGCATGGGCAGGTTCACGCCGGTCAGGACCTCCAAGTGGTGGTCCCGGGACAGGGTGAGCGACTGGTTGCAAGGTGTGCCGCCGAACAGATCCGCCAGGACAATGACGCCATCCCCGGTGTCGACGGACGCAATCGCCCCGCTCATCCGGGTGCGGATTTCCTCCAACGACAGGCCCGTTTCGATGCTGCACGTGGCCACTGCCGCGAGCTTCCCGACGATGGATTCAGCCGTCGTGACCAGCTCTTGCGCGAGGTGCCCGTGGGTCGCAACCACCAGCCCGACCATTGGTTCCACTCCTGCCCCCCACTGTCTTCCGTCAGTACCGCCGCCCCACCCTTGAGCGCAAGGGTTCGTTTGTGAACAGGAGGCAGGGGTAGTAGGCGCGCCCCCTCACTCCTTCTCGACGTCCCGGTCCCAAACCTGAACCCGCGGCACCAGCGCGCGCATCCGCCCCGCGAGCTCATGGGCGATGGCCACCGAGCGGTGCTTGCCCCCCGTACAGCCGAGCGCCACGGTGAGGTACGCCTTCCCCTCCTTCTGGTACCGGGGAAAGAGGAATCCACACAGGTCGACAATCTTCTCCACGAAGGTCTGGGACTCCGGCCGGTCCAGGACATAACGGGCGACCGGCTCTTCGCGCCCGGTCAAGCCCTTCAGCTCCGGCACGAAGTACGGGTTGGGGAGGAAGCGCACGTCGAAGACCAGGTCCGCGTGGGGCGGCACGCCGTAGCGATAGCCGAAGGAGACCACGGAGATGGAGGGCGCGTTGGAAGGCTCCGGCGAAAAGCGGGCCTGCACCAGCCGCTTGAGGTCATGGACGTTGAGCGCCGAGGTGTCGATGACCTGGTCGGCAATCTCCCGCAGGTCCTTCAACGCCTGGCGCTCCAGCCGGATGCCCTCCGCCACGCTGCCCTCGGGCGCCAGCGGGTGGCGTCGCCGCGTCTCCGAGAAGCGCCGGATGAGCGAGTCATCCGACGAGTCCAGGAACAGCACCTCCAGCTGACTGCCGCCGCGGCGGGCCTCTGCGAAGACCCGCGGCGCCTCCTTGAGGTAGACGCCTTCGCGCGCGTCCACCACCAGCGCCAGCCGGTTGATGTGCCCGCCAGCCACCGCCAGCTCTGTGAGCTTGGGCAACAGGAGCACCGGCAGGTTGTCGATGCAGAAGAACCCCGCGTCTTCCAGCGCGCGGATGGCGGTGGACTTCCCGGAGCCGGAGAGCCCGGTGATGACCACGATGTGGCGCGCTTCCTCGACCATGGCAGTCACTCCACCTCCTCCCCCAGCGACCGCCGGATGGCGCCCTCCGCGATGGCCCGGTTCAGCCGGTCCGCGAAGTCCCTCGCGGAGTGGTGACCCTGAAGCTTCAGCAGGTGGTTGCGCGCGGCCACTTCAATGATGGTGGTCATGTTGCGGCCCGGACGCACGGGGACGACGGACAGCGGAATCTCCACGCCCACCACGGTGAACTTCGCCTCCTCCACGCCCAGCCGGTCGTACTCGTGCGTCGGGTCCCACTCCACCAGCTCGATGACCAGCTCAATCTTCTTCCGGTCCCGGACCGCCGCCACACCAAAGAGGTCCTTGATGTTGATGATGCCCAGCCCGCGGATCTCCATGTGGTGCTTGATGATGGGGTTTCCCGCCCCGTAGACCGTCTCTGACTTCCGCCGGGTGACATCCACGATGTCGTCCGCGACGAGCCGGTGGCCGCGCATCACCAGGTCCAGCGCAATCTCGCTCTTGCCAATCCCGCTCTTGCCCAAAAGCAGGATGCCCACGCCGAAGACGTCCATCAGGACGCCGTGCAGGCTGCTGGAGGCGGCCAGCGCCTCCTCGAGGAACGACTGCACCTGCTGGATGAAGGTGGAGGAGAGCAGCGGGGTCTTCATCAGCGCCAGCTTCGCGTCGGTGCAGGCCTCGACCAGGACGGGGGGCAGGTCCAGGTTCTTGGTCACCACCACGCACGCCAGCTCCGCCCGGAGCAGCTTGCCGAGAATCTCCCGCTGCCGGAGCTCCGGGAGCGTCTTGAGGTACGAAATCTCGGTGTTGCCGAAGACCTGAACGCGCTCGGGGTGAAGGTGCTCGGTGAAGCCGGTGAGCGCCAGGCCGGGCTTCTGGATGCGCGAGGAGGAGATGCGGCGGTCGAGCCCCTCCTTGCCGGTGACCAGCCCAAGCCGCAGCGAGTACGCCGAGTCCTCGAGCAGGTGCGAGATCTTGATTGAGGTCATCGCCGGGGAGTGGATATCACGTCGGCCGCCTTGCGAGGTTTGGAGTGAACGCCTGACCCACGCAGTCCCCATCAGCGAGCGCCGGCTCGTCCTCGGCATCCTCGGCGCCTCCCTGGTCGTCGGCGGCCTCCTGCGCGCCTACCTCGCGGTGGCGGACGACGGGCTCTACTGGCCGGATGAAATCTTCCAATCGTTGGAGCCGGCCCACCGCTGGGTCTTCGGCTACGGCCTGGTCGCCTGGGAGTTCATCGACGGCGCACGAAACTGGACCTTCCCCGCCCTGGTCGGCGCCGTGATGCGCCTGGCCGTCACCTTTGGCGCGACGTCGCCGGGCGCTTACCTCACCGCGGTGAAGCTGGCCTTCTGCGCGGTGAGCCTGGGCACCGGGTGGGGCGCCTTCCGCCTGGCCAAGGCGCTGGGCGCCCCGGCCGTCCCGGCCACCCTGGCCGCGGTCATCGTCCTTCTGGGCGCGCCCTTCATCTACTTCTCACCACGGGCGATGAGCGAAACCGCCTCCGCCCTCCCGGTGGTCCTGGGCCTGGCCTTCGCGGTGGACCCCACCTCCAACCGGAAGTGGCAGCTCATCGGCGCCGCGCTGCTGGGCTTGGCCGTCCTGCTGCGCCTGCAGAACGCCGTCTTCTGCGCCGGGCTGCTGGCATACCTGTGCGCTTTTCGGCGGTGGCGGCAGGCGCTGGACGCGTTCGCGGTGCTGGCCGGGTTCGCGCTGTTCTATGGGCTGCTCGACAAGCTGACGTGGGGCAGCTTCTTCCACTCCGCGCGCAAGTACCTCGAGTTCAACCTCGTCCAGGACGGCGCCGCGCGCTGGGGCACCGCCGCGCCCACGTACTACGCGCGGATTCTGTTCCGCTCCATGCCGGCGCTGACGCTGCTGACCGGCGCGCTGGTGCTGGTCGCGGCGCGGCGGACGCTGGGCGTCTTCCTCATCGCCGCCGCGTTCCTCGCGCTGCACTCGTGGACCCCGCACAAGGAGCTGCGCTTCGTCCTCCCTGTCCTGCCGGTGCTTGCGGCAATCGCCTCGGTCGGGCTGGGGATGCTGCCGGAGCTGGCGCAGAAGGGGGCGATGGCGCTGGTGCTGGGCGCCGCGCTCTTCTCAGCCGGGCGCTTCCACGAGCTGACCTTCGGGGACCTGGGCCAGTACGAAGACCAGCGGCCCACTGCCAGCGCATACGACGACGCCGGCCCCATCAACCGGCTGCTGCTCAAAGCCAACGCGCAGGCGGACCTCTGCGGGCTGAAAATAGAAGCCATCCACCTCGCCTGGACCGGGGGTTACGCGTACTTGCACCGCAACGTCCCGCTCTACCCGAACTTCGGTCCGCCTCGAGAGAGCGGCCTCTACAACTACGCCATCACCTTCCCTTCCGGGGCGGGCGAGGTGGTGGCGGTGGACGGGGGCGTGGCGCTCGTCCGGCTGCACCGAAACAGCTGCGCGCCAGATCCCGCCTTCTCGTGGCGATTGCCTTGACCCGCTGTCTAAGCTCCTGCGCACAACATGTCCGACTGCCTCTTCTGCAAAATCCGCGATGGCCAGATTCCCGCCAAGATTGTCTACCGAGACGAGCACTGCCTCGCCTTCGAGGACATCCGGCCGCAGGCCCCCACCCACGTCCTCTTCATCCCGCTGCGCCACATCGCCACGCTCAATGACCTCACCGTGGACGACCAGGAGCTGATGGGCCAGCTCTTCGTCGCCGCCGCCAAGCTCGCCAAGCAGCGTGGGCACACGGACAACGGCTACCGCGTCGTCGTCAACTGCAACCGGGATGCAGGGCAGACGGTCTTTCACATCCATCTCCACCTGCTCGCAGGCCGTCCGCTGGAGTGGCCTCCAGGCTGAGGTGTACGCCTGACGGCCGTTGTCAGCGCCTGGGTCGGGCCCCACCCCGGGGCCCGGTCAGAATCGCCAGGTTTGTTGCGGGCGCGTGCGCGGTGCTGTCCTTGCTTTGCCTCTGAGGCCCACTCCAAGCCCGAGGCCTCCGTTCATGAAGGCGCACCTCCTGACCCTCTGTCTGCTCGCCACCGCCGGTTGCGCGACGACCGTCACCCCCATGCCCGAGCACGCCCGCGCGCCCGCAGCAGACCCGGTCGACGTCACCGCCGCGAAGGTCAAGACCTTCCGGATGGAGATGCCCGTCACGAAGAGCGGCCTGTCCAACGGCATGGCCTGCCGCGGCGAGTAGCGGTTCGTTTCAGCTCACTTCACTGAATTCACGTGCACGAGCGCGGCGCAGTACGCGTCCGCCAGCTCGGCCATCCACGTCTCGCCCGCAGCGAGGACGATGGCCTGCTGATCGCCCGTGACGAACGTCCCGCCGCGCGGGTCCGCGCCCGGGTTCACGGCATCCGTCATGGCACTTGAGACGTCCGAGCCCGCAACTCCCTACGGCGGATTCGGCGGGACCTGGCGAAGGCGCTCGAAACGGGCGCACTTCATCCCTTAGGGAGACGGGGGACGGCTTGGTCGACGCCCTGCCCTGCTCGTGGCTGGCCCGGTTCGGTTCGCGGTGGAGGCGACGCCACATCGCGCCGGCCAGACACTTCATGCCTTATGGCGGATCGTCACCGAACAACGTGCCCACCGCGAGCTCGACGGCCTCGAACGGCTCCGGACGCACCACCTCGCGCCGCTCGGCGCGAAGGAGGGTGACGTAGCCGTCCTGGCTCCACCTCATCACCGTCAAGGTCGAGTCCCTCGGGTCCACCAGCCAGTAATGAGGAATGCCGCAGTGGTGATACAGGCGGAGCTTCTTCACGGTGTCGACGTTCGCGTTACTCGGCGAGACGATTTCGCAGATCCAATCGGGACGAACCGTGACAGGAATCCCGGTGGGCCGCTCCGGACAGCGATCGCGACGCCATCCCAGAACGTCCGGTCGAACGACTTCAGACTCGGTAAGCAGCACCTCGACCTCGGTCGAGATCCACCATCCACCGGGACCACCTGATCCACTTCGCCGCTGAAAGGGCGAGCGAAGGACGCCGACCACCCCCGCCTGCGCATTGCCGTGCTCCCCGCTCGGCGCAGCCTTGGGTGTGAGCTCTCCGCCCACCAGCTCATGAAAGCGCCTGTGAACAGGAATCGCCTGGAATGCCTCCAGCGTGTCCGGACGCCGCGCTGAATCAGTCACGAGGGTCATGCTGCGCGCCGCGGGTAGCAGGGGTCAAGCCCGCGTCCGCTGCCGTGCAGACGCAACCGTTCGTCGAGCAACTCCCCGCCGGACGGCGTTTCATCCCCGATTTCGGCGGGTTGCTCGACGAACGGTTGCATCTCAACCGACGCAGGTGGCTGACCCCGTCCGGGGCGCGGCACCTCCACCGCGGCGCGAAGTCGGGCCAGCCACGAGCGAGGCGCGGCGCAGGCAAACCCGCCCCCCGTCTCCCTCAAGGATATGCAGCATCCATCCCGGCACTTCGGCCCGCGCTGAGACCCACGCCCGTCACCCCGGAGCAGCCTCCACTCCGGGCTCGATAAACACATCGTGCCGCGCGGCGATGTTGCTGCGAACCAACGCGGTCATCGTCCGCTCCAGCTCATCGCGGTGGTCGAACGCGCTCCACACCTCCTCTGCATCATCGGCGCAGGGAGGGACCTGAATCGCCAGCGCCTCCGCCCAGGCCAGCCGGTCGCGCGAGGCCGGGTGACTGTCGTACGGCGAAGGCTCGCGGTTGATCGCCTCCTCGTACGCCTTGTCGAGATCCGTGCTCGACGGCGACGTCGCGGGCACAAACCGATACAGGTTCGCCAGCGCCTTCTTCTCCGCGATGACCTCCTGGAGACTCGCCTGGGTCACCGCGTCGAAGCGGACCGACTGCCGGATGACGTGCCCATACCCGGTGGCGAACGCAGCGGACCCGTACGTGAAGATGGCCATCCGGTCCGCCAGCACCTCCTGCAGCCGGGACGCGCCCTGAGACATCCGGAGAAACACCGCGTAGAAGCCGCGAAAGAAGAGCCACGCCGGATTGTACCAGGCAGCGGCGCCGCCCTCCGCCAGCGCGTAGCCCATCTTCAACAGACTGCTGCGCGCGATGAGGGCCAACCCTCCACCGGCCGTGTCCTTGTTCGAGAAGTGACCGAACTCATGCGCCAGCACGCTCCGGAAGGCGGCCTTCGGAAACCCCTCCAGCACGCCCACGCCGAGGATGAGACACCGCTCGCCCTTCCCGGCCAGCGTCTTGAAGTGCCCACCGCGCTCGAACACCGCGAGGTCCGTCCCGGGCGTGAGGAATACCGTGTCCACCGTCCGGGTGCCGACCTTCGCCGCGACCTCATCCACCAGCTGCCGCAGGCGCGGCGCCTTCGCCCAGTCCAGCCGTTCCCCCGGGTCTTCATCCGAGATGCGGACGAACAGGCTGCGCAGCAGCGCCCAGAGCGTGGCAAGCACCAGCGCCGCGATGATGACCACCAGCTTCACCGGGATCCGCCCAATCGCCAGGAACCCGTAGACCAGCCCGCCGCCCACCGCGAGCACCGACACAAACACCAGCGGCAGCGACACATAATAAAACACCGAACCCATCGCGATAACTGCGCGATACAACCCACGCAGCGTGCGAGCCCCGGCGGAGGTCGCCCCCTGACGCTGTGTGGCCAGCCGCCGCGCCGTCGAGAGCGTGACCGCACTCAGGAAGACGCCCACCCCCGCCATCAGCGCGAAGGCCGCGAACCACCCGCCCAGGGCCTTCACCCACGGAATCCCCCATTTCCGGTACGCCGGCTGGGCCTCATCCAACTGTCCGCGAAGCCGCTCGTACTCCCCCGGCGGCATCGCCTCGCGGCCCTTCTCCAGCCGCTCCTCGATGTCGCCCCAGTCCCCGCGAGCCGCGGCCCCGTCGAGAGCCATGTAGTTCGCCTCGGGCGACTCCGGTGCGTTGGCGAGAAACTCCTCCGCGCAGCGGTTGCCGTCCTCCCGCTGCGCCTCGAAGCGCAGCTGACACTGAAGGGCCTTGAGTGGGCGCCACTCCTCGCTGCCCACTGCCACCGAGGGAAGCGTGCGCTCCACCAGACTCGACGACCGCCGCCGGTCCAACCCGCTCTCCCCATTGCGGAGGAAAAGCGCCATCGCGAGCAGCGTTGCGTTGTCCGCGTCCGCCGCGAGCGCGTACGCCTTCTCCCCGGAGCCCACCGCTTCGTCGAACTTGCCCAGCAGCACCTGGACCCGTCCCAGCCTGCGGAACGCCGGCGCGAACTCGGGAGCCCCCTCGGTCACGCGCAGGAAACCCTCCGCGGCTTCTGCGTACCTGTCGGTGTCGGAGTCCGACGTGGCTCGGACGAACACCTGCTCCAGGTCCGGATGCGCCTTGGCGAGCTCCTGTACCAGCTCGCGCTCGCGCGCCGCGTCCCGTCCCGCCACCACGGCCAGGGTCACCGCACACATCCAACCCAACATGTCCTGCTCCCGGAAAAGATGAGGCTCTCGGCATGAGTGGGGGCACCCACGCCAAGTTCTTGAACCCCTATCCCCCGGAGTAGAGGGCAAAGCCCTGTTTCACGACCAGGGCCACCACCACGGAGAGAACCGCCCAGCGGACGAACCGGTCACCGCCCTTCACAGCGAGGTGGGCGCCAACGAACCCTCCGAAAAGACAGGCCCCGGCCATCGGGAGGGAGATTCTCCAGACGGTCATGCCGCGCAGCCCGAAGACCAGCATCGCCCCTAAATTCGACGCGAAGTTCACCACCTTCGCCTCCGCGGAGGCCCGGGCCAAAGGCAGCCCCACCAGCCCCACCAGGCCGACGATGAGGAACGTCCCGGTCCCCGGCCCGAAGAACCCGTCGTAGACCCCACACGCCAGCGCAATCACCGCGGCCCACAGCCCGGCGCGCGGCGGCGGCGGGTGCCCCTCCGGATGGGCCACCGGCGGACGAAGGGCGAGGAAGGCCGCCACCGCCACAAGCAGCACCAGCACAATCGGCCGCAGGAGCTCCGGCTTGAGCAGCAGCACCAGCCCCGCGCCCACCAGCGACCCGCAAAACCCCAGCGGAAACGTCCGCCTCCCGCGCCGCCAGTCAATCATCCCCGCGCGCGAGAAGCGGATGAGCGCGGCGAAGCTCCCGAACGCCGACTGCCCCTTGTTCGTGGCCAGCGCATGGTGCGGAGAGAGCCCCGCAGCGAGGAGCGCCGGGACGGTGATGAGCCCACCTCCGCCGGCGATGGCGTCCATCAGCCCGGCGAAGAACGCGGCGGCCATCAAGGCGAGCAGCCGGGGCAGCGTGACCTCGACGTCCATGGGGCGAGCGCATAGCAGGAGCCCCCTGAGGGCCTCAAACCCCAACTCGCGTAGACTCCCACGCCGTGCCCGCCCTCGCCGTCCTGCTCCTGCTCGCCTCGGTCCCCTCGGAGCCCGGGCCCACCATCGCCCTCCTCGACAGCCGCGAGGCCGTGCAGCGCGCGCTCAAACCCGCCTCACGCCCGCTGCTCATCCACTTCTGGGCGCTCTGGTGCCCGCCCTGCATGGAGGAGCTGCCGCGACAGGTCTCGCTCGCGCGCAGGGCGAAGGAGGCGGGCGCTGACGTCCTCTTCATCAGCGTGGATGAGCCCGAGAAGAACCCCGCCATCCGCCAGCGCCTGGAGACCCTGGGCGCGCTCTCCGTCGCCCGCCACGCGCAGATGGACATGAAGGTGGACGCGGACGCCATCGCCCGGCTCATCGACAACAAGTGGGACGGCTCGCTCCCCGCCACCTTCGTCCTCTCCCGCGAGGGCCGGACTGCCCTCTCCGTCTTCGGAGAGCTCAGCGCGGAGGAGGAGCGGAAGGTCCTGGCCGCGCTCAAGCCCCGCCGAGGGCGCGGCCCCTAGCACGCCGCCCCCGCCCCCGCCCCCGCCCTCGCCCCCGCCCCCGTTCGCGTCGAGCGTTGCGCCGTCAGGCGCATAGTCGAGACGTCGGCAGTGCTCCCGAAGCTTGGCTCATGGGCCGCTCCGCTCCGCTCGAAACAGACCGGCAAGGTGCCGTGCGTGGGCTTGCGCCACCTCTCGACTATGCGCCTGACGGCGCAACGCTCGAGGCGAGCGGGGAGGGCGCCTGACTGAGAAACCGGGAGAGATTCCGGTCGCTTGCCCGCCTATTCAGGAGTCGCTTGAACGCGCGGCGGCTTCGGGTGTTCTTGGCGGCGATGTGCTCGTGAGGAGCAACCGGTGTGAGCGCCACAGCCTCAGATTCAAAGGTCCTCCCCTTTCCTACGCCGGAGCGTCCTCTGATGGACCGTTCCGATGACGAGCTCATGCTGCTGGCGAGCGCCAGCCACAAGGACGCCTTCGAGGTCCTCGTCCGCCGCTACCTGCCGAAGCTCACCCAATTCTGCGCCAAGTTCGTGGCCAACCCGCGGGTGGGCGAGGAGCTGGCACAGGAGGTGATGCTGCAGGCCTGGGGGACGCGCCGTCGCTACCGCGCGGACGGCCGGTTCGCGGTGTTCCTCTTCACCCTCGCGCGCAACCGCTGCCGCAACCAGCTGCGCGACCAGGGACGCCGCGCGCGCCACGGGGCGAGCGGAGAGCTGGACGACGCGGCGATGGATGTGGCGGCGGACCAATCCAGCGGGTTGGACCTGCTCATCGAGCGCGAGAACCAGCGCCGGGTGCGCGAGGCGATGACCCAGCTCCCGGACAAGCTGCGCGAGGCGCTCTTGCTGCGCTACGACCAGGAGCTGGACTACGCGGACATCGCCCGCATCGTCGGCCGCCCGGAGGCCACCGCGCGCTCGCGTGTCTTCCACGGCCTCAAGAAGCTGCGCCTGCTGCTCCCGCCCGGGGGGCACGAGTGAATCTTCCCGCCACACCCTCCCGTTCCCGGGGAGCCCCGCCATGACCGTCACCTGCCCCACGCCACCCGAGCTGCACCGCCTCTTTGACCAGGAGCTCCCCGAGCGCCAGGCCCAGGCGCTGCGCGAGCACGCCGCCACCTGCGGTCGCTGCCGCGAGGCGGTGAACGAGCACCAGCAGCTGGTGGGCCGCATCGCCGCGCCCATCCCCGGGCTGGACGTCGAGCAGAGCGTGGCGCAGGTGATGGCGCGGCTGGACGAGCCTCCGCGCGTCGCCACGGTGCTCCCCTTCTGGCGCCGGCCCCGCGCCGTGCTGATGGCCGCCGTGCCGCTTGCCGCGGCCGCGACGTTGCTGGCGGTCCTCTCGCTCCACTCCGCTGCGCCGCCTCGGGCGGAGTACGCCGCGCGCGGCGGGCCGCCGGCCGAGCCCTTCGCCAAGGTGGGCGTGACGGTCCACGCGCTCGGCCCGCCGCAGCAGCGCCTGGCGGACGGCGCCCGCTTCTCCGGGGCCAGCGGCCTGATGACCAGCTTCACCAACCTGGACGAGGGCGTTTCGCCCTACCTGCTGCTCTTCGCGGTGGACGCCCGGGGCCAGGTCCACTGGCTCCAGCCGGGGCACACGGACCCCACCCGGGACCCGGAGGCCATCCGCCTGCCGTACGCCCGCGAGCCCACCGCCCTCCCCGAAACCGTCGCCCTGGAGTCACCCGCCCCAGGCGAAATGAGGATCCTCTCGATCGTTTCCCGTCAACCGCTTAAGGTGTCCGAGGTCGATCCGCTGCCTCCTTCGAAGCTGAGCGAGGAGGCGTTGCGCGCGCGCTGGCCGGACGCGCACGTCGCGGCGACGCAGGTCTTCGTCACCGAGTAGCGGGAGCCGCCTATGTACGCCCTTTTGCCGCTGGCTCTGACCCTCGCGGTCACGTCCGCTGCGGGCAACCCGGCACCGGGCAAGCCGGCGGTCGTCGCGCTCATCGTCGCCAACAACGTGAGCCACAAGGCGGCCCGCGCGCAGCTGCAGTACGCCGACGACGACGGGGCCAAGTACTACGACGTCTTCAGCACCGTCGCCGGGAGCGATGACGTCCTGCTCCTCTCCGAGCTGGACAAGGACACCGAGCGAATCTTCCCCCACCTGACCGCCCGCGCCCGCCCGCCGAGCCAGGGCAACCTCGAGGAGGCCGCGCGTCAGCTCTCCGCCAAGGTCGCCGCCTATCGCGCAGAGCGGCGCGAGGTGGACTTCTTCTTCGTCTTCGCTGGCCACGGCGACGTGGCGGACGGCCAGGGGTACGTGGAGCTGCTGGACGCCGCCTTCACCTCCACGCAGCTGGAGCAGCTGCTGACCTTCGTGGGCGCGTCCCGGTCTCACGTCATCCTCGACAGCTGCAACTCGTTCTTCGTGGTGAACCCGCGCAAGGTGGGCGGGCGCCGTTACGCCACGCCGAAGGACGCCGCGGAGAGCCTGGCCAAGCGGCTGCCCAACGTCGGCGTGCTGCTCTCCACCAGCGCGGAGGCCGAAGTCTACGAGTGGGGCGAGCTCCAGTCCGGCATCTTCAGCCACGCGGTGCGCTCCGGCCTGCTGGGCGCGGCGGACGCCAACGGCGACGGGCGGGTGAGCTACCAGGAGCTGGCGGCCTTCGTGGACCTCGCCGCCTCCGAGGTGAAGAACCCGAACTTCCGGCCCAAGGTCTTCGCTCGCGGCCCGGGCGGGGATGACCACCGGGCGCTGTTTGACCTGGCGGACGCGGACGCGGTCACCCTCTCGCTGGAGCCCAGTGAAGAGCTGCGGCTCACGCTGCGCGATGACCTCGGCCTGCGCTGGATTGACCTCAACAAAGAAAAGGGCGCCGGGATGGTGCTGCGCCTGCCGCGCAGGCTGGCCCCTGGGATGGCGGTGGAGCAGCTGCGGCTGGAAGGCGACGTGGAGCGCGTGGTCGCGCGCTACCCGCTCGGCGCCGAGGGGCTCTCCTCCATCGAATGGTCCTCGCTCAAGCCCGCGCCCCGCCCAGGTCAGAGCCGCGGTGGGTTGGAGATGTTCCGGGTGCTGTTCGGCAAGCCGTTCGGCCCTGTCGCGCTGGCGCAGTACCTCGCCGAGCAGGGCAAGGAGCCGGAGCCGGTCTACGGCATCTCGCGCGCGGACACCCAGCGGATGGGCTTGCTGCTCGGCCAGGTGGCCTCGCTTGAGCAGACGCGGCGCAATACGCAGCTGACCCTCGGAGGGACCGCGGCGGCGACGCTCGGCGGGCTCGGCGTGGCGAGTTTGGCCAGCGGTGAAGAGGCGCGGCGCACCGCCGGCTGGGTCTACGTCGGCAGCGGCGCGGTGCTGGCGATTGGCAGCGTGCTGGCCGCCGTGCGCACCGCGCCCGAGGAGCGGGTGCGCGATGAGTTCCTGAGCGCCATGGCCAAGCCCGGCGCGGACGGCGCGCGGGTGGTGGCGCGGGCTGAAGCGCGGCTGCACGACATCTACGCGGACTACCAGCGCTGGCGGACGTTCGGCGAGGTGGCCGGGTGGATTTCGGCGGGCGCGGGCGTCCTGCTCACGGTTCAGGGCGAGCTGGAACAGCGGCGCACCGGCGGGCCCAACTTCGGCAGCGTCGGCGGGCCCATGCTCCTCGTCCTCGGCGCCTCCACCGCGCTCAACGCCCACCTCTCGGACGCTCCCGCGGAGAAGGTCATCGAGCTCTGGCAGAAGGACGAAGGTCCCACTTTGCCCCGCTTCACCCTCAGCCCGGTCCCCGGCGGCGGAGTGGTGGTGGTTACCGGCGGGTTCTAGGCGGGCGTTGCACACCTTCACGCCTGGCTGTGTCTCTGGGTGAAACAAAGGCGGCGTCGTTGCCGCCCCTCAGAGCCATTGTGGGGCCGCATTCCTCCACGGAGGATGCGCCGCCTCCTTCGTCCCCTCACGCCGCGGAGCTACGCCTATGGCAGTCACCGAAGTCACCACCAAGTCCTGGGGCAGCAGGCTTGCCGAGTCCATCAAGTCCGTCCTCGTTGGCCTGGCGCTCTTCGTCATCGCCTTCCCGCTCCTCTTCTGGAACGAGGGCCGCGCCGTGCAGACCGCGAAGAGCTTGGAGGAGGGCGCCGCGGCAGTGGTCAGCGTCCCCAACGACAAGGTGGACGCATCGAAGGAAGGCAAGCTCGTCCACCTCACCGGAGAGACGAAGACCTCAGACCAGCTGGTGGATCCTGAGTTCAACGTGAAGGCGGTGGCCATCAGCCTCGCCCGCAACGTGGAGATGTATCAGTGGGAGGAGACCAAGAAGTCCGAGGAGCGCAAGAAGCTTGGCGGCGGGACGGAGACGGTCACCACCTACGACTACCGGAAGACCTGGTCGGATGACGCCATCAACTCGGATGGTTTCCGCGAGGAGGGCCACACCAACCCCGCGCGCCTGCCGTACGAGTCCACTTCGTGGTCCGCCAAGAGCGTGACGCTCGGCGCGTTCAATTTGTCGGAGCGGCAGATTGGGATGATTCACGGTGGGTCGGCGATGAGCTTTGACGACGCGGCGCTGGAGAATGTCCCCAAGCGCGTGCGCGCGACGGCGACGGGTGACCGCAAGCAGCTCTACCTGGGCCGCGACCCGGCCTCTCCGCAGATTGGCGACGTGCGCGTGACGTTCAATGTCGTCGCCCCCGGCCCCACCAGCATCGTCGGTGTGCAGACGGGCAACACCTTTGCCCCGTACCAGGCCAAGAGCGGGGACGACATCCTCCTGCTCACCGTGGGCACCTTCACCGCGGCCCAGATGTTTCAGCAGGCCCAGGATGCCAACACCATGCTGACCTGGATTCTCCGCGTGGTCGGCTTCGTGATGATGTTCGCGGGGCTGGGGATGGTGTTCAAGCCCATCAGCGTGCTCGGCGATGTCGTGCCGTTCTTTGGCAGCCTGCTCGGCGCGGGTATTGGCGTGTTCTCGTTTCTGCTGTCCGCGGGTTTGTCCCTGCTCACCATCTCCATCGCGTGGATTTTTTATCGGCCGGTGCTTGGGGTGCTCTTGCTGCTGGTCTCCGGCGCAGCCATCGCGGGGTTGGTGATGCTGTCGCGGAAGCGGAAGGGCACTGCGCTTCCTGCTGTGGCTGCTGCGCGGTAGGGAGCTGGGCACACGGCCCGTCGTCAGTTCGGGCCCGGGTAAGGGAGGGGGTTCGGGCCCGGAGATGATGTGACGGGCGGGTCCTGGCCGGAGACTCTGCCACCGTCTCCTCCTCACCGAACCCCATTCCCGTCTCCCTACCCCTCCCCCTGCCCGGGCCCGAACGCGAACGCGAACGCGAACGCGGCCACGAAAACCGAAGTCCCTACCCGGGACCCCATTCCCGAGGTCCCGAAGCCCGATCCCCGAGACACCATTCCCCGAAGCCCGTGCCCGAGCACTCCGCGCCACGACGGGGCCAGCTACCCTCCGATCGCTCTCCACGCCGCAAAGCACAGCCCCGCCAACAGCACAGCCCCGCCCACCACCACGGTCATCCTCCACCGCCTGCGCGGCGGAGGCACCGCCGCCGTGAGCTGAAGCCCGCCGGCGAGCTCAGGTGGCATCCCCTTCCGCTGCACCAGCTGCGTCTGCCCGCAAGCCGCGCAGCGGGTAGTGAACGCCTCCATCACCGGCCCCGTCGGCGTGGCAGGAAACTGCCGCCGCAGCAACGTGGTCACCGGCTCCAGCAGCAAATCAAACCCGCACGACGAGCACCGTGCCTCCCACTCCTCCAGGTTCTGCGCCATCGCGGGGCTGAGCCACACCGGCTCCGCGGCGCCGGGACTGGGCCGCACCGTCACCCGCAACCCCGCCGCCAGCGTAGGGTCTGACTTCGCCGTCCCCAGCAGCGTGCCCTCGTAGCCTCCCACCTCGGGGCGCACGGCCGTCAACCGGACCATCAGCCACTCCATCGTCCGCGCCGCCGGGATGTAGAACCGGGCGCGCAGGTCATCCACGCTGCCGGGCAGCAGCTGCCCCGCAAGCCGCGCATCCTGCCGCCATGCTCCTACCCCGCCGAAGTGCCGCATCCACTCCGGCTCCGGCGGCAGCCGCAGCGCCTCCCGCTCCGCCGCCGGAAGCGGCTCAATGGCCGTCCCGTGCGACAGCCGGACCGTCGCCTTCGGCGAGAGCGCGGCGGCGCTCGCGTCCTCCACCGCCGGACGGTCGCCCAGCAGGCGGACGCCCTTTGCGGAGGGCCCCGCGCTGCGGTCCGTGTAGACGAACGCCAGGAAACGCTCAGACTCGTTGGTGACGATGCTCCAGGCCATGCCCAGGGTTCTACACCCTGCCTCCCACATCGCAGCCGTCCACTCGCCGTGAAGCCCCAGGACACGGGCCTTTGCAATCGACCCGGTGAACGTAAGAAGGTGGGCCCATGGCTGTAGCCCGTCTGGGCTCACTGCGCGCGCTGCGCAACCCGAGCTACCTGCGCATCTGGCTGGGGGCGCTCACCTCCAACATTGGCACCTGGATGGAGACCCTCGCGCTGGGCGTGTGGGTGACCGAAGCCACCGGCAAGGCGCTCTGGACCGGCTCCGTCGTCGTCTTCACCCACGCCCCCGTCATGGCGCTCAGCGCGCTGGGCGGCGCGCTGGCGGACCGCTTCGACCGCCGCCGCTACCTCATGGGCGTCACCCTCTTCCAGACCGCCGTCGCCTCCACCCTCGCCGCGCTCGCCTACAGCCGCCGACTCAACCTCCCCGCCGCCGCGGTCCTCGCCGTCCTCACCGGCTGCGGCAAGGCGCTGGCGGACTCCGCTTACACCGCGCTCCTGGCGGACGCCGTGCCCGAGGAAGACCTCTTCTCCGCCCGCGTCCTCTCCACCGCCCAGTTCAACCTCGGACGCATTCTGGGACCCAT
Organism: Myxococcaceae bacterium; assembly: GCA_044230055.1. GTDB lineage: Bacteria > Myxococcota > Myxococcia > Myxococcales > Myxococcaceae > JBGART01. The sequence goes on from JBGART010000016.1 coordinate 149,619, forward strand.
GCTCGGCGCGGGGCTCATCGCCACCGGAGGGACCAGCTGGGCCTTCGCCGCCAACGCGCTCAGCTTCCTCCCCGTCCTGGCGGCGCTCAGCGGCCTCTCCACCCTCGCCCTGCCCCAGGCCGGAGAGGGCTTCACCGCCAGCATCGTGAGCGGCATCCGCGCCTGCCGGGACGACGCGGGCATCCGCGCCCTCCTGTGGATGGGCTTCTTCGCCTCCCTGCTCATCTCGCCGTTCATCGGCCTCGCGCCGGCGTTCGCCATCCAGGTCTTCCAGGGCGGCTCCGCCGAGGCGGGAATGCTCTCCATGGCCCAGGGCATGGGCGCCCTTGCCAGCGCCGTCGTCGTCGGCGAGCTCATCCACCGCAGCTCCGCCCGGCGCATCATCCAGGTCTCCAGCCTCCTGATAGGACCGATGGCCATCCTGTACTGGGTGGCCCCGTGGTACCGCGCCGCGCTGGGCCTGATGGTCGTGCTGGGCGCCATCTACGTCGGCGTCCTCACCCCGGCGCGCACCACCCTGCTCGCCCGGGCCCCCCGCGAGCTCCAGGCCCGCGTCGCCAGCCTGTTCAACGTGGTCATCAGCGCCGGCTACTCCCTCGGCCTGCTCGCGCAGGGCGCGCTGGGGGACCGCTTCGGCCTGCGCTGGACCTCCGCCGCTGCCGGAGGGCTGTTCGCCGTGCTCGCCCTCCGCCACCAGGGCCGCCTCACCGCCATCGAAGATTCGCACGCCGAGCCGCCGCTGGACCTCCCGCCGGAGTGTTGACGCCGCGCGGCAGCGGGGAGGACGTGCAGGGTTGCACCCGTTTCCGCCTCCGTGCCACGGTCCGGACCGCGTGCCTGCCCCGTTGCGCCCCCACCTCGGGACCCCCTCCCTCCTCCGCCTCGCCCGAGCGCAGCCTCCCGCTGCGCCCCTGAGCCGGACCCTTGGCTCGCTGAGGCGTTGGCTGCGAGCAGAGCACCACGCCTGGGGAGACCGGTCCAACGTCATCACCTTCGGCTTCGAGCACGAGGGCAACGTCGCTGGAGGCGTCACGAACGGCAGGCGCTGGGGCGTCCTCGACCACTACCGAGAGCCTGAGGTGAGCCAGCAGGAGTGGCTCCGGTTGGGAGGCGGCGAAGGCGACACGCGGGCGGAGCGCTATGCGCAGCTGGACCAGGCCCGTACCGACCGCATCCACCAGCGAGGCCCCGACGTCAGCCCCTGGACCGGCCTGGTCCGGATGGACGGCTCACCTGACTTCCTCGGCACCCAGCTCGCCACCGACTGCAGCCTCCACGAAACCACCCCCTCCAAGCTCACCCGGACGCTGAATGCGTTCTTCGAGCAGGTGGGCTGGGTGAAACGGAACATCGAGCCGACCGGGCGGACCCAGTACAACGTCGGTTTCCGGCACAACAGCGCGTACGCCGAGCAGCTGGCCGTGTTCACCGCCCAGGCCGCCGAGTACGCCACGCTTCGAATGGCGGCGGGCAGCCCGCGCGGGCTCCACAACCCCATGTTCGGGATGTACAGCGCAGAGGGCCTCTCCCAGTTGACGGAGAAGCTGCGCTCCCCGACGCCCGAGCTCGAAGGGCCCGACGTCAAGCCGTTCAAGTACCGCAGCGTCACCTTGAGGAGCGGACCCAAGTACGGACCGCCCGGGACGCTCGTCCTTGAAGTGCGGGCGCTCACAAACAACGTGGCCGACCCGCGCCGAGTCGTGATGTCCGCCGTGCGCTTCCTCGAAAACCCAGACCGCGCGCTCGTCCGCCTCGGCCGGCGCTCGGTGGGCCACCGCGTCGACGACCTGCGCACTGTGGACCGGCTCGATGGGAACACCGCGCGTCGCCTGCCCGCTGCCTCACAGCGACTGCTGGGGACCGTCAAATCCCTCGGCGACCATCCCACCAACCTCTGGCTCTCAGGCGCCATCCCCATGGTCGCCTGGGAGCGGCGTCCCGGCATCCCTGCCGAAGTTCAGAAGACCATCGTCCGGGAGCGCGCCCGCTTCGTCGCGACGATGGAACACATCGCACGCAACGCGGGCGACAAGCCGACCCTGCACCAGATCCGCCCGCGCGTCCTCGACGCCGTCCACACGTTCGCAAAGAACACCGGACTCCACGAATACCTCTGAGCTGCGCGCTGGAGGTTGCCGTTTCGAAACGGATGACTCGTGGCGGAGCGAACATCCTTGGCGAACCTCCAACCTCGATGGAGGCGGAGTGCCATCACGCGCAGTGGGAGCTCAGGCGCAGGCGTCCGTTTGGAGTGGCGAGGCGAGGGGTTGCCGTTTCGAAACGGATGACTCGTAGGGGGGAGAACATCCTTGAGGTGGTCAAGGGGCACGTAGTGCCCTCGCCGAGGCGGGATGGGTTCCGCGGCGCGAACCTCCAACCTCGATGGAGACGGAGTGCCATCACGCGCAGTGGGAGCTCAGGGGCCGGCGTCGGTTGGATCTCCGGTGCCCGCATCGGGTCGCCCGCCCCAGCGCGGTAGCGCTGCGTGGTGCTCACGGTCGAGCTCAATCGCGTGAGTCGGCTGGACGTCGGGTGCCTGTCCTTGAGCGCCGGCCGCCAGAGTTGTCGTATCCGTCGCGGCGGTGTGCTCAAGCTCGCGCTGGTGGCGTGCGGCGCGGGCAGTTTCAATCTTGCGCTTCATGAAGTCGCGCCCGTAGAGCTCCTCGGCCGCCAATGCGTTGTGCGCCTTGCACCGAATCCGGAGACGATCCACCGAGTGGAGGCCCGTGCGAGCGAATCCATCGATGTGATCCAGTTCGAGCAGGCCTCTCTCCTGGCACCGCCGACCGTCAGGGCCTACGTACGTGCACTGGAGCGTGTCCCGCCGGCAAACCTCTCGCACGTCATCAATCGGGATGTGGCGGCTGGGCCGTCGAGCGAAGCTCTTCGGCGCTCGGGGAGACGCTGCTTGCAGCGCAGGGCTGTCGGCGGCGGCATTGGAAGGCAGCGCCAGCGAGGCGGAGAGCGGTGCGCTGTCCTGCTTCGACTTGCGAGCCTCGGAACGCGGCTTCGCGCCGATGCCGTAGCGCTCCTTCTTGACCTTGGCGATAAGCAGGTCGAGCGCCTGCTCGACAATGACGGCGAGGCTTCCATCCGCTCGGCGGTGGCGAAGGAGATTCTTCGCTTCCTCGAGCTTGGCTCGGAGCGCCTCAGAGGCGGTGAACTCCACCTTGTAGGCGTTCGGAGCAAGCGGGTTCACGCGGTCCCTTCGCGGGATCACAGGAGCTGGTGGGGCGGCGGGGACCGGCGCGGCCTCGGACACCGGGCTCGGCGTAGGCGTAGGCGTAGGCGTAGGCGAGACGAGCGGCGGGGGCGGCGGCGAGGCGGCGGGTGACGCGGTGCTGGGGAACGAGAACAAATCCGGCTCAGCCTGAGCGGTGGGCTCGACAGGCGCCGAATCGCGCGGAGCGGGGAGTTTGCGGATGCTGTCCGGGACGTCGGGCTTGGGATCGATGGTTGCGACGATCCCCTTCACCTCGTCGACCGTCTTGCCGCAGGCGTCGGCGAGCGTCTTGCGCCAGTTCTCCTCGGTGAGATGAGGCGCGAGATTGCGAAGCCCGGTGAGATGCAACTTCCCGCTGCGGAGCACCTCAACCGCCTCCGGGAAGCGCCTCACCAGTCGAATGACCGTGGTGTAGTTGCACGTCACATCACTGGAAAACCCAAGCTCACCCACGCAGTAGGCGAACATCGATGGGAAAGCGCGGCCGCGGTAGAGCTGACGCTCGTCCACCTCGGCGAGGTGAAGCACCAACTCGGCGAGCAGCTCATTCGAGCGACCCACAAGCGCGCGGGTGGAGGCCAGGAGCTCATCATCCGAAAGCAGAGAGATGTTGTCTGACATGTCTCAACCACTACCACGGTGTTTCATGGCGACCGGAAAGGGCCCGCCGTCGCGCACGGAAGAGTGTCTTGGCAAAATCCGCGGAAGCCTGCTCAATCGCCCGCGGGGTGACCGCCGAAGGGGCTGCGGAGCGTGCCCGCAGGAGCACCGCGGACGCCCGGGAAACGACCTCGCAAAACCTGTCTACACAAATCGACATGCGAAGTGTTTTTATTGTCCACTTACCCGTATCAGAACGATAGGGCCGGATGACCTCGCGCCCGGCACCCGGCGAACCAGACAAGCAGTTCTTGAACAGCGCCGGCACAGCCAGATGGCCGAAGCCTGTGCAAGCCACACCCGCCTGCCCCGGCTCCTCAAGGACGCTGTTCACAGCGATGGCGCGGCCCGGCGGCCCGACCCCGCTGGGCAGCCCGACCGGAACTCCGATTCATCCGTTTCGAAACGGCAACCCAAGGCCGGCACCCGGCGAACCAGACAAGCAGTTCTTGGCCAGCATCGGCACAGCCAGATGGCCGAAGCCTGTGCAAGCCACACCCGCCTGCCCCGGCTCCTCAAGGACGCTGTTCACAGCGATGGCGCGGCCCGTCGACCCGACCCCGCTTTGCGCCGCCCGATTCATCCGTTTCGAAACGGATAGGCATCCCCGCGCTACGGCGAGAACGACACATTCACGGACGACACATCCCGAGTCGACAGCGGGTCAAAGCTGCGCACGGCGTCCGCCCCATCATCGAGCGTCAACCTGAGCCACAGATAGCGCGCGGAGACCGCTGGGACAGGGACATCCAGACCCGAGCGGGCGGACGCAGTGAACACCGGACCGACCTCACCGCCCTCGGACTCCGTGCGGAGCTCCAGCCGGAACCTGCCCCTCGTGGACGACCCGACCACCCTCACGGAGCGCAGGGAGCTGACCGTCCGACCGAGATCCACCTGGAGCGAGAGCTGACCCACCGGAGGCGGCGTACGCAGGCGCGCCACCTGGACATCACCCAGGGACGTCGCCGCCTGCCCGCCGACCAGAACCAGACTCCCACGCGCGACAACGGCGGCAGAGCGAGCACGGCCCACCTTGAACCCGGACGTCGTCGCAAACTCGCCCAACGTGCCATCGGCATGAATCGGGGCGACCTGAACCTCCGCGGACAAGTCGCTCGCAGGCCGCTGGCCGAGCGGGTCATTCGGCCGGCCACCGAGCGCATAGAGATACCCACCGCCGGCAGCCGCAGCGAGCCCCTCCCGATTGCCTGAGAGCCACGCGGTACGCGCCCACGGACCGGGCGTCCCATCCGAACCCAGCCGCGAAAACAACACATCCGCCACCGAGCTGGCGCCGGTCCGTCCCGCGACCACGTAAATCGACCCCGCGGCGACGACCAGACCGTGACCTACGCGAGGCGTGGGCAGTACCGGCCCGGCCACCCACTCACCCAGCGACCCATCCTCAGCCACCGCTGAAACAAGAACCCCCGTGCTGTCCTGCCCGCCGACGACATAGAGCCGCTCGCCGTCGCTGACCGCAGCCAGCCCGCGCACCGGACCGGGAAGCTCACGCGCCACATTCCACGCGCCCACGCCGGCCGCAGACACCGGCGCCACATAGACCGTCCCCACCGGAGCCCCCGCGGCAGACGCCCCGCCCAACACATACAAAAACCCGCGAGCCACAACCGACGCATGGTCCACGCGTGGCTGCGGCAGCGGCGGACCCGCGGCCCACGGTGCAACACTCCCATCAACCCCCACGGCCGCCCACTCAACCGACGTGGTCGCCCCGGCGCCGCCCGTAACAAACAACCGCTCCCCATCCGAAACGAGGGCATGCCCATCCCGAGCGGCAGCCAGCGCGGGCCCATCCCGAAAACCCTCCAGCTGCCCGTGCCCCAGCAAGAGCGTCGAGTCCACGAACGGCTGCGGATTCCCGTCATACCCGCCGACAAAGAACGCCCGGCCCTTCTCCGCGGTGACCTGCGCCCGAGCCCGCGGCCGAACCGAGTGCACCGCCGACCAGGCGCCGACCGTGCCGTCCGCAAGAATGGGGGCCACCTGAACATCCCCCAGATGGTTCCCGCAGTACGACGCGCCGCCCTGCTCGTTGCAGCCGCCGGCCAGATACAACATGTCGTCATACGCGAAGGCGGCGGCCTGATTCCGGCCGACCTGAAAGCGCGTGGTCTCCGCCCAGCCATCAAGCAACCCATCAGGCCCGATGCGCGCCATCAAGACCCGCGTCTCATACCCGCTAAACTGGTCCGCCCCGCCGCCGAGCACATACAACACCCCGTTGTACGCAGCGAGCGCGTGCCCGGTGCGACCAGGCGTAGGCAGGGGCGCGGCGTTGCGCCAACCGGTCACCGCGCCGGTCAGTGGATCCAACTGCCCCACCGACACATCCGGGATGGGCGTGTAGCCCCGGATACCGCCGGTCAGATAGAGCCGCCCCGCGTAGACCACGGAGCGGGCGACATACCGGTCCCGCATCCCGGGGAGCGGCGTCGACGCCGTGGCAGCGCCGAGCGTCCCATCCGGGTGCACCGGGAGAAACGACACATCATCCACCGTCCCGCCGCTGTTTACAGTGCTCCCGCCGGCTGAATACAAAAACTCATTAAACGCCCCGGTGGCCAGCCCGGTGAGAGGGCTCAGCAACGTGCCCGCGAGCGCCCACGGCCCGAGCGTCCCGTCCTCACGAACCTGCGCCCGCTCCACCGAATTCACCGGCGGAGCGCTGCTGTTCGAAGACCCACCGAGCGCATAAAGAAACCCCGCCGACGCCGCGAGGGCGACCTCGGTGCGCGGCCGGGTCATGTCGGCCGCATTGATAAAAGGGGCCGTCCCGCCCTGCCGCAGCGGCGCGCGAAACACCTCCAGGTGCGCCCGCGTCCCGTCATTCCCACCCAGCAGATACAACCCCTCGCCGCGCGCGACGAGCGCCTGCGAACTGAGACGTCCAGGAGTCCCGGGCAGAGCCGCCCAAGCGCCGGGCAACCCATCCGCGCCGAGGCTCGCCACCTGAACATCCTGCAGCACCATCCCATCGCTGCGCCGCCCGCCGTGCACATAGAGCGCGCCGGCCGCCACGGCGAGCGCCAGCGCAGCCCGCTCCGAAGGCAGCGCCGCGAAGCTCCGCCACCCGCCCACGCGGCCATCCAGCCCCAGCGCCGCCGTGAGCGACGGACACACCGCCGCGGTGCACGTCCCGCCCACCACATAGAGCTGCCCCGCGAACGCGGCCACCCCGTGACCCGTGCGCTCGCCACCGAAAGCCGCGGGAAGAGCGCCCGCATCCACCCAACCCGCAAGCCCGCCATCCCCGCGAAGCCGCGCTGACAGCACCTGAGCGCTCACCCCGGCCTCGGTCGACCCGCCCACCACCCAGAGCGCGCCGCCGCTCACCACACACCCATGACCCCCGCGCCCAGCGGGGAGCCGCGTCACCTCGGAAAACCCGCCCAACCCCGCCCGCGCGACCCACACCTCCGCCGCCGGCTTCCCGGCCGCATCGCGCCCGCCCACCACATAGAGCGCCCCGCCCACCGCCACCGCGCAGCTCCCGCGCCGAGGGGCGGGAAGCGCAGGACCGGGCGACCAGTCAGACAGCGTCCCATCGGCGCCAGCAGTCGCCACCAGCACCTCGGAAGACGCGGCCGTGCCCACCAGCCCGCCGACAAGGACCAGCTGCTCGCCGACAAACGCCGCACCCGCTTCCGCACGGGCCACCGGCAGCGCCGTCATCGCCGCCCAGGGCCCAGCGCGCGAAGCGGAGAGCGCCCGCCGGGGCCCACCCGCGGCGAACAGCACCCCGCCCTCATCCGTGGCCAGCGCCAGGGCCGGCGCATCCAGCGTCAGCTCTCCCACCGTCCCGGCGCGCGCGCAGGCGTTGCGGAAACAGATAAACCCATTGCCGCAGTCGTCATCCGTCCCGCAATGCAGCCCGGTGACGTCGATGAACGGCGGAACACAGGCCGTACACAGCAGCGCGAGGGGTACCCACCGCATCAAGGAGGCGACTGTACCACCCGCCTCACGCCCGCCTGAGGTCGTCCGCGTCCCCGCGGCGTCCCCTCTTGCGGGTAAACTCGCGGGCCGTGCTCCCCCTGCTGTCCCTGGGCCTCGTGCTGGCCGCAAACCCCTACCTCGACGAGGGTCAGAAGCTGTTCGAAGGGCTGCGTTACCCCGAAGCCGAGGCCCGGCTGAAGACCGCCCGCCAGGTGCCGACGTCCACTCCCGAGGAGCGGCGGCGCGTGTACGACCTCCTCGCACGTTCGGTGGCGGCCCAGGGCCGGATGGGCGAAACCGAAGGCCTCTACGCCGAGCTCCTGGCCAAAGACCCCGACGCGCCGCCGCCACAGGGCGTCTCCCCCAAAATCCGCGAGGCCTACACCCGCGCGAAAGAGCGCGTCTACCCGCCGCCCTACGCCCAGCTGACCCTGCTGCCCGCGGCGCCCGGCCGGCTCGAGCTCTCCCTCGTCGACCCGTGGCAAGAGGTGACCCGCGTCGTCCTCGCCACCTCCGAGGGCACAAGCCCGTTCGTAGAGACCGCCCTCCCGCCCAGAGGCCGCCAGTACGAAAGCGCGCTGCCGCACGCCCCGGCCGGCCTGCGCTACTACGTCGAGGCGCGCAGCGCCCAGGGCAAGGTACTGGCCTCTCTCGGCACCCAGGCCGCGCCGCTGCGCGCCGCCCAGGCCGGCCCCGCGGCGGCGGTGACGCTCACGCCCGAACAACCCGCCCCGGCCGGCCCCGCCCGCTGGCCCGCGTGGGTGGTAGGCGGCGCGACCGTGGCGGCGCTCGCAACCGGCGTGGCGATGGCCGTCTCCGCGAGCTCGGACGACGCGCGGGCCCACACGTCCACCGAAGCGAGAGACGCGCGCGCCCTCTCCGCCAGCGCCCAGGGCAAGGCCGTCGCCGCCAACATCCTCGTCGGCGCGGCCATCGTCGGCGGGGCCGGGACCGCGCTGCTGGTGTGGCGGTGGTAAGCACAGGCAGCTCGCGCGGAGTCCCGCTGGGGCGCTACCTCCTCGGCGAGCGCCTGGCGACGGGCGGCATGGGCGAAGTCTTCCTGGCGGTCCAGCTGGGCCTGGGCGACTTCGAAAAGCCCCTGGCGCTCAAGCTCCTGCTGCCCCACCTCTCCGAAGAGCCGCAGGCCGTGGAGATGTTCCTCCACGAAGCCAACCTCGCGGCGCGGATGAACCACCCCAACGTCGTCCACATCTTCGACGTCGGCATCGAAACCGGCCGCTACTACATCGCGATGGAGCTGGTGCGCGGCGTCACCCTCTCCAAGCTCCTCCGGGGCCTGGAGCAGAAGCAGCGCAAGCTCCCGCCCGAGCTGCTCACGTACATCGCCCACGGCCTGCTCGACGGCCTGCACCACGCGCACGAGCTGGTGGGGCGAGACGGCGAGAAGCTGGACATCGTCCACCGCGACGTATCGCCTCAGAACCTCCTGCTCTCGCTCGACGGCGAAGTGAAGCTGGCCGACTTCGGCATCGCCAAGGCGCGGGACACCGTCGGCCACACGCGGCCCGGGCACCTCAAAGGCAAGCTGGAGTACCTCGCGCCGGAGCAGTTCGACGGACAGAGCGCAGACCGCCGAAGCGACGTCTACGCGGCGGCCATCACCCTCTTCCACATGGCCACGCTCAGCTCCCCGTTCCACCGCGACTCCGACGCGGCGACGATGAAAGCGGTGATGACGGAGCCGCTGCCCTCGGTACGCACGACGCGGCCGGACCTGCCGCCAGAGCTGGACACCGCGCTGCGCGCCGCGGCCGCCCGGGAGCTGAAAGACCGCACCCCCAGCGCCCTGGCCCTGCGCGAGGCCATCCCCGCGCTGCACGACGCCAGCGCCCCCAAGCTTTTAGGCCAGCTGCTCGAAGAGGTCTGCGGCGACGCGATGCAGAAGCTGGACGCCCAGACCGCGTTCACCGTGCACCTCCGGGCGAACTGGACGCAGACCTCGCCCGAGCCGCTGACCCGGCCCGCGCCCTCGCGCCGCTCCCTGGTGGCGTTCGGGCTGCTGGCGCTCGCCGGGCTGGGCTTCGCGGCCTGGCGAGTGGGGCCCTTCCGAGCGGATGAAACCCAACCCACGCCGGTGCCGGTGGCTGCGGCCGTTCCCCCCAAGGTGGAGCCGGTGCCGGACGCGGGCGTGCCCGCCCTCGCCGTCGCAGACCCGCCACCCGTGAAGCGGACCTCCGCGCGCACCACCCCGGCCGCGGCGCCCAAGAAACACGTTCGGGGAGTGGGCTACCTCACGGTGGACGCGGTCCCCTGGGCGAGCGTCTTCGTCCGCGGGCAGAAGATAGGTGACACGCCCATCCACGCCTTCCCGCTGGACGAAGGCGACGTGTCCGTGGTTCTGAAGAACCCGGAGACCGGCAAGACCGTCACCCGGCGCGTGAAAGTGGTGGCGACCAAGCAAGCCCTCCTGAAGGTGGACCTGCAATGAGCAAGGGCTCGACAGACCGCGACAAGACGCCGGCGCTGAGGACGGCCACCCTCCTCCCTTCGCAGGAGGCCAAGCTCCAACCGGTCTCCATCGAAGCCGTGGAGGGCCCGGGCAAGGGGCCCAAGCTGGAGGTGAAGGTCGGCACCATCACGGTGGGCACTGACAAGAGCTGCGACCTGGTCGTCGAGGACCCCACCGTCTCCCGCCGCCACCTCACCGTCGAGCTGCGCGCGGGTGGGCTCTTGGTCCGCGACCTGAACAGCCGCAACGGGACCCGGTACCTCAAGGCCAAGGTGGAGAGCGCACAGGTGCCGCTGGGCGGCTCCGTGCAGATTGGGCAGACCACGCTGGCCTTCCGGCCGCTCAAGACGCGCGAGCCGGCGAGCGAGCGCAGCGAGCTGCTGGGCCTCATCGGCGTCTCCGACTCCATGCGGCGCGTGTTCGCGGTGCTGGAGAAGCTGGGGCCGCAGCCCTCCACTGTCCTCATCCGCGGGGAGACGGGGACCGGGAAGACCGGCATCGCGAAGGCGCTGCACGGGCTCTCCGGGCGCGCGGACCGCCCATTTGTCACGTTCGACTGCGCCAGCGTCCAGCCCAACCTGGTGGAGAGCGCGCTCTTCGGGCACGTGCGGGGCGCGTTCACGGGCGCCACGGCTGACGCGAAGGGCGCCGTCGAGGAGGCGCAGGGCGGGACGCTCTTCCTCGACGAGGTGGGCGAGCTTCCGCCGGCGCTGCAGCCCAAGCTCCTGCGGCTGCTGGAGGCGCGCGAGTACCAGCCGGTGGGCGCGTCGAAGGTGAAGAGCGCGGACATCCGCGTGCTGGCGGCCACCCACCGGAACCTCATGCAGGAGGCGTCCGCGGGGCGCTTCCGGCTGGACCTCTTCTACCGGCTTGCCGTCGCGGAGGTGGAGGTGCCGCCACTGCGCAGCCGCCTGGAGGACATCCCCATCCTCGCCGCGCACTTCGCCCGCCAGCTCACCGGCATGGCCCTGGAGCTGGAGGGCCCGACGGTCGCCGCCTTCCAGTGCGCCCACTGGCCCGGCAACGTGCGAGAGCTGCGCAACGCCGTGGAGCGCACGGTGGCGTTGGGCAACCTGGACACGACGCCGGAGGACGAGCCCGCGCAGTCGCCCTCGTTCATCGAAGCGCGGGACAAGGCGCTGCTCCGGTTCGAGCGGGACTACCTCGTGGCGCTCCTCAAGGAGCACAAAGGGAACGCGTCCGCCGCGGCCCGGAGCGCCAAGCTGGCGAGAAGCCACTTCTACCGGCTGTTGACGCGCCACGGACTCGTCACGGCGAAGTAGGTCTGGCTGATGAGGCCGCCACGCCACGCCACGCCCCGTTCGCGTCGAGCGTTGCGCCATCAGGCGGCCCCCCGTTCGCGTCGAGCGTTGCGCCGTCAGGCGCATAGTCGAGACGTCGGCACTGCCCAGGAAGGGCACAGCGCCTCCACGCCTTTCGGA
>JBGART010000074.1:0-37197 GCA_044230055.1 Myxococcaceae bacterium
AACAGCAAGCTCAACACGACGGACTTCGCCGCGAGCAAAGGCATCCATCGGGTACTGCTCTCTCGCTGGAAGGTCCGTCTCGCCAAAGAAAGGGCGATTTTGAGGAAGCAGAGGCCGACTTAATCGTGCACGGGCACAAAGCGCGCCCTGTAGCGGAGTTTGTCGACAAACGGTTGCGTCTCAAGCTTGAGGGGCGGACGAGCGAGCACCGCTTTGCCTCGAATCCACTGGGCGTCGCATTTCTCTTGCTCTCGGAAAAAGGAGCGGGGAGGTCGCGGCACCTGTGCACTCCACTGCTCGGGTCCGCGTTCGCCACACTGCGGCGCCGAGTCATTCCGCTCAGGTGAGGTGTGGTCAAGAGGCCTATAGGCAAGAGCCTGTCGTCCCGGCGACAATGCGTCTGTGTTTCGGTGTGTCGTTATCAATGTCCTGACCCTGTCCCTCGTCGCCTGCACGCGCGTGGACCTGGAGCCGCCAGCGCCCCTGGAGGCTGAGTACACGTCGACGGAAGAAGCGCGCGAGGCGGTGAACGACCTCTCCATCGCGCCGCCGCCGCTGATGCCGACGCACCCGGCGATTCCGGAGATTGTGAGCTCCGGGCCGCGGTCGGTGAACCGGATTGCCTTGACGTTCGACGCCTGCCCGTCGAAGTCGGCGGACCGCTACGACGCGCGCATCACGCGGGTGCTGCAGGAGACCCAGACGCCGGCCACCCTGTTCCTGTCAGGCTCCTGGGCGCAGCGCGAGGTCAAGCAGGTCCGGGAGCTGGCGGCGAATCCGCTGTTCGAGATTGGCAACCACAGCTTCACGCACCCGCACCTGGAGCGCGTTCCGGATGAGCGCATCACCGACGAGCTGCTCCGCACGCAGCGCGTGCTGCGGGAGCTGACCGGCCGGACGCCGGAGCTCTTCCGCGCGCCGTTCGGTGAGGTGGATGGCCGGGTGGCGAAGCTCGTCGCCGCGGCGGGGCTCACCACCATCCAGTACGACCTGCCGGCGGGCGACTCCGGGAAGCAGGCCACGCGCGAGCGGCTGACGGAGTGGGTGCTCCGGAAGGCGCAGCCCGGGAGCATCGTGGTGCTGCACATCAATCACCCGAAGTTCCGCACCGCGGATGCGCTGCCCGGAATCATCGACGGGCTGCGCAAGCGCGGGATGGAGCTGGTGACTGTCGGCACGTTGCTGGGCATGGAGCCGCTCCCCGTTTGCGGTGAGGGCCGGCCAGAGCGGGCGCCTCGCCCGTCGCTCGCGCAGGTCCGGCAGGGCCGCCGCGTGCCCTGAAGCGCTTCACTTCGTCCGCTGCTTCTCCTTCCGTGTTTGAAGTCGCCGAAGCGGGACCATTGCGCCGGCTGCGCCGGCGGCGACACACAGAAGCATGAGGACGAAGCGCCATGGGAGCCTCAGCTCATCGCTGAGGTTCAGGCAATCCTCTTGCAGCCACCCACCTGCTCCTGCCGGCAGCGCAGAGGTGACAAGGCGGAACAGCGCAGCAGCGCCCATCCCGCCGGCCAATGCGAAGACAACGCGGAGGAGCAGCACGGGAGCGACCTAACGCTTCGGGCACGCCGAACAGCTCGGACGACTCGGGAACGCTCTTCCTACTTCGCCTTCCAGTACACGCGCTCGACAATCCCGGGCGCGGCGAAGTCCGGGAGGGCGCCGACCTGCCGATAGCCGTGGCGTTCGTAGAACCGATGGGCGCCGTGGTTGAAGTCGGAGGCGAGGAGGAAGTAGCCACCGGGAGGCGAGTTGGAGCCCTCCTCGTACGCGGCGAGGAGCTTCACGCCGAGGCCGGCGCCGCGGTGTCCGTCGGCGAGGGCAAGGGTGCGCAGGTACGCGCCGGAGCCGAACGCACCGCGGTGCAGGTACCAGCAGACGCCGACCGGGGCGCCGTCCACGCGCGCCACCACCAGGCCTTCGTGCTTCACCAGGGCGGTCGCGAAGCGGTCCCGCAGCTTCTGCGCGGTCAGCCCGTAGGCGGTGAACAGCGGGAGCGGGGCGAGCGCCTGGGCCAGCGGTTCAAGCTCTCCGGCCAGGGCGGGTCCGAGCTCGACGGCGGGCGCGCTCACCTCGGGGCGAGCCCGCGCGCGAGCTGGCCCACGAAGCGCTTCACCCGCGACGCCCGGGTCTTCGCCGCGCCGCCCTGCGCGACGCGGCTGACGATGGCGCTCCCCACGACGACGCCATCCGCGTGCGCGCCGAGCGCCTTGGCTTGCTGGGGCGATGAGATGCCGAAGCCGACGACGAGGGGTACGGGGGACTTCGCGCGCAGGGCCTGCAGCCGTTGGCCGAGGTCCTCCGGGAGCGCCGTGCGCGCGCCGGTCACGCCGGTGACGGAGACGAAGTAGAGAAACCCGCTCACGCGAGCGAACGCAGCCTCGCAGCGGGCGGGCGTGGACGTCGGTGCGAGGAGGAACACCGTGGCCACGCCGTGCTGCTCGGCGAGGGCGCAGACCTCATCGGCTTCCTCGGGGGGCAGGTCCGGGAGGATGACGCCGTCCACGCCGCTGCGCGCGCAGCCTTCGAAGAAGGCGGGCAGGCCGAAGGAGAGGACCGGGTTCAAGTACCCCATCAGAATCAGCGGTGCGTCCGTCTGGCGCCGGAGCGTGGCCGCGAGCTTCAGGCAGTGCGCCACGGTGGTCCCGCTCTTCAGCGAGCGCTCGGCGGCGAGCTGAATGGTGGGCCCATCGGCGATGGGGTCTGAGAACGGCATGCCGAGCTCGAGCAGGTCCGCGCCGCCGTCGAGGCAGGCGCGCGCCATCTGGGCACTGGCGGCGAGGTCCGGGTCTCCCGCCATCACGTAGGCCACCAGCGCGCTCTGCCCGCGCGCCTTGCTCCGCGCGAACGTTGCCGCGATTCGCTCTCGTCCGGATGGGCTCTGCGCTGCCATGGCCGTCCTCCCCCGGACCGGCATCTTGCGCGAATCCGGCCGGGAACGCGCGAGAACAGCATCAAGAGAAGACGGAAATTTACGCAACGAACGGCACGGCTGCGCCGAGAAAGCCACACAACCGAAACACCAGGAGCCTCGTTTTGTCAGACGACAATCGTTTCGCAGCACTCGGCCAGTGCGGCGACGGCTGCGTGGCCAACCACTTCGACGCGGAGATTCTGAGCCCCTACTACCTCTTCCAGGGCGCCCGCCCGCAGCTGACGGCGGTGCCCCGGCGCGCGGTTTACGGCACCCACATCACCGTGACGACGAGCGGCGCGGTGACGCACTTCGCGTGGATTCGTATGTCCTCTGTCACCCACTCGGTGAACACGGACCAGCGGCTCCTCAAGCCTGCCTTCACTGCGCTGGGCGGCGGCCGCTACAACGTCGCGGCGCCCGAAAACAGCAGCCTCGCGCCGCCGGGCACGTACATGCTCTTCGCGCTCGACGGCAAGGTCCCGAGCGTCGCGAAGGTGGTGCGGCTTGACGAGGAGAACCTCGCCCAGGGCAAGCCCGCCAGCCAGTCCAGCGAATACCCGCAGCCTTTCCCCGCGTCGCTCGCCGTCGATGGCGTCACGCCGGACGTCGTGTCCAACAACTTCAGCCACAGCCAGTACCAGGGGCAGCCGTGGTGGCAGGTGGATTTGGGCTCCGTCCAGCGGATTGGCCGGGTGAACGTCTGGAACCGCGGCGACTGCTGCGCGCAGCGGACGCGCGACTTCTACGTGAGCCTGTCCCCCGATGGGGTGAGGTGGACATCGGTCATGCACGTCGCGGAGGCGGCGGCCATGCCCACGGTGCTCGACTTCGCCGGCGCCAGCGGCCGCTACGTGCGCGTGCAACTGACGGCGAGCGACTTTCTGCACCTGGGTGAGGTGGAGGTCTTCCGGGCGCCCTCCGCGCCGGGTGGGTTGCCGAACCTTGCGCTGGCGGGCACCGCAAGCCAGTCCACCGAGTTCGACGGCAGCGGCACCTACGCCGCGTCGAAGGCGATTGACGGGCTCACCCCGGACGCCTTCCCCGACAGCTTCAACCACACCGCGTATTAGGCGCAGCCCTGGTGGCAGGTGGACCTCAAGGCGGCAAAGCGGATTGGCCGGGTGAATGTCTGGAACCGCGGCGACTGCTGCCGGGAGCGGACGCAGAACGTCTCCGTCAGCCTCTCGCTCGACGGCCAGACCTGGACGCAGGTCCTGCAGGTCCCGGGGATGCTGGGCTTCCCCACCACGCTGGACTTCGGCGGCGCGGTCGGCCGCTATGTCCGCGTGCAGCTCGCGGGCACTCACTACCTCCACCTGGGCGAGGTGGAGGTGTTCCCGCCCTTCGCGGACCTGCCGAACCTCGCTCGCGGGAAGACAGCCGCCCAGTCCAGCGAGTACCCGGGCTACCCGGCCTCCCTCGCGGTGGATGGCGTGACGCCGTCAGCGGTGGCGGGGAACTTCAGCCACACGGCCTATCAGGCGCAGCCGTGGTGGCGGGTGGACCTCGGCGCGTCTCAGGAGATTGGTCAGGTGGTCCTCTGGAATCGCGGAGACTGCTGCGCGGACCGGCTGCGCGACTTCACCGTCAGCCTCTCCGAGGATGGCGTGAACTGGTCCACCACGCGCTCCTTCCCGGGCAGCGCCGGGGCGCTCACTGTGGCCGACTTCGCCCGCGCGCGCGGGCGCTACGTGAGGGTCCGGCTGAATAAGACGGAGTTCCTCCACCTGGGCGAGGTGGAGGTCTATCCGCCGCGGTAGCGCTTCGCCCACACAGCGTCGTCTCCCCGCACTAGACCCTCTTGGCGGCGCGGATGAACGCGGCGAGCTTGCGCGCATCCTTCACCCCTGGCGCGGACTCCACGCCGCTGGCGACGTCCACGCCGTAGGGCCGCGCCAGGCGCACGGCCTGCGCCACGTTCGCCGGCGTGAGGCCACCCGCGAGCAGCAGGGGCACGGTGACCTCGCCCCTGCGGCGCAGGTGTCGCCAGTCGAAGCGCTGGCCGCTGCCGCCGTAGCCTTCGCTGGGCGCGTCCAGGAGGAGGGCGCTCACGCGGTAGCGCGCGGCCTGCTCCGCCCAGCGGCCGTCGCGCACCGGCAGCGCCTTGATGACCGGCCAGGGCAGGCCGTTGCAGGCGCTCGGCGCTTCGTCTCCGTGCAACTGCAGCACCCGCACGCCGCTGCGGCGCGCGTCGCGGGCCATTCCTGCTCGCGAGGCATTCACGAACAGGCCCACCGGGGTGATGAAGGGCGGTAGCTGGCGGATGATGCGAGCGGCGGCGGCAGGGGAGATGTGGCGCTTGGACTTCGGCCAGAAGTTGAAGCCCAGCGCGTCTGCGCCGTACCGCACGGCCGCCAACGCGTCTTCGAGCCGCGTGATGCCGCAGACCTTCACCAGCACCGCCCTCTTCACGTCAGGGCCTGCATCGCCGCGAGCAGCTGGGCAGGGTCGCCCGCGCGCACCAGCGCTTCGCCGACGAGGAGGTTCGCCGCGCCGGCCTGCCGCAGCCGCTGCGCCTCGGCCAGGCCCTTCACGCCGCTCTCTGCCACCGCGCGCACGGAGGAGGGCACGCGCGGCAGGAGCCGTTCGCTGGTCGCCAGGTCCACCTCGAACGTCGCGAGGTTCCGGTTGTTGATGCCGACGATACGCGCGCCGACCCCCAGGGCTGCGTCCAGCTCTGCCTCGTCGTGCACCTCCACCAGCGCGGAGAGCTCCAGCATCGCGCACTCGCGGTGCAGCGCGCGGAGCCGGTCGATGGGCAGCGCCGCCACGATGAGGAGCACCGCGTCTGCGCCTGCCGCCCTGGCTTCGAGCAGTTGGTAGCGGTCGAGGATGAAGTCCTTGCGGAGGACCAGCGGCGCGACGGCTTCGCGCACGGCGATGAGGTCTGCCATCGAGCCGCCGAAGCCCGGGCCGTCGGTGAGCACGGAGATGGCTGCCGCGCCCGCGTTGGCGTACCGCGTGGCCAGCGCCGCCGCGTCCAGGTCGGTGTTGATGGTTCCCACCGAGGGCGAGGCACGTTTTACCTCTGCGATGACTCGGACCGGTCCACCCCGGGGCGAGAGCGCGTCGTAGAGCGAGCGGGGGGAGGGACGCGCCATCGCCTTGCGCGCCACGCCGCCCTCCGGCTCCGCCGCGCGGCGCTGCACGACCTCCTTCGTCTTGCGCTCCAGAATGTCGGAGAGGTAGCTCACCGCGCGAAGCTTGGTCGGGCGCGGCGATGCCGGCAAGCGGAGTCGTTCCTCAAGGGCGCGCGGGTTGCCGCGTGCGTGGGCCGGCGGGGAGATGGGACGCGTTGAGAGGGTGCGCAGGCCGTTTTGGTCAAGGCACGCGGGTTCTGGGTTGCGGCGTGCGTGGGCCGGCGGGGAGGTGGAGCGCGTAGTTGGCGCGGAGCAACATGTCCCTGAGGGAGCCGGGGCACGCGAGATAGGCCCGGGCGGCTGCCGGCGGGCGCCCGCCGGCAGCACGAGCGGGAGCGCTCCGGCCGGAGTCCGCTTTGCCCCGAGTTCAGTACTCCCCGAGGTGAGTCGCCTGCGGCTTCGTGGATTGGCTGGAGCTGTCCCGAGTCGGTTTCTACGCAGGCAACGGGTTCGCTCATTGCTTTGGTGTGGTGTTGCATGTGCATGCGTGTCGACAATTCGTCAGGCAGGTGTTTTGACAGAACCCCGCGCGTCCTGAGGGGCCGAGAGGGTCCTGGATAGCGTGGCCTCAAGAAGTGTGACGAGTTGTCGTCAATGGTGACGACAACTCGTCACACTTTTAATGGTTCGTGTGGCAAGACTGCACTTGGTCGCTCCGGGGGGCGAGTCCTCCCGCTTCACGGTAGACGGAGCGGGCGCCAGCGGGGACAGCTCGGGGCTGCGACGGAGGCAGAGTCCTTTCCTCGGGGAGCGCAGTCCACGTCAGGAAGCGGCGCGGGTCCCTGCGCCCCCGTTCGTGCGGCCGGCGGGCGCCCGCCGGCAGCCGCCCAAGACCCATCCCGCGTGCCCCGGCTCCCTCAGGGACATGTGCCTCCGCGCCAGCAACGCGCCCCACTTCCTCTCCGGCCCACGCACGGCGCAACCCAGAACCCGCGCGCCTTGACCAAAACTGCCTGTGCGCGCTCAACGCGCCCCGTATCGGGACCCGCGTGCCTCAACCTCCCGCAGGGACAGGGTCGCTTCGAACGAGCGAGCTCGCCTTGCTTCGCCTGCCTCACTCCGCACGCGCATCCGCGGCCATCATTCCTCTCGAGGTCGCCGTGTGACACGGCGGAAAAGGAGCCGATTACCCTCTCACGCTGAGGCGCGAGCGCTGGAGAGGCGCGCCAAGGCCTCCAGCTTGCTTCGCGCGGCGCCGGAGTCGATTGACCTGGACGCGAGTGCCACGCCTTCCCTCAGCTCCGCCGCGCCGCCGCCCACGACAATCGCTGCGGCCGCGTTGGCGACCACCGCATCGCGCGGGGCGCCCTTCTGACCGCCGAGGACATCCCGGATGATGGTGGCGTTCCTGGCCGCGTCCCCTCCCGCGAGCGCCGGGAGCTCCCAGCGCGCCAGGCCGAGCTCCTCCGGGACCAGCTGGAAGTCGCGCATCCCATCGCCGCGGACCTCGCAGACGCGGGTGGGGCCGCAGACGGAAATCTCATCCAGCCCGCTGCCGTGGACGACGAAGGCGTGGGCGGCGCCCAGCGCCTGCAGCACGCGGCCGAGCACCGGGACCCACTTCCCGTCGAACACCCCGAGGACCTGGTGCCGCGCGCGCGCCGGGTTGGCCAGGGGGCCCAGGAGGTTGAACACGGTCCGCACGCCCAGCTCCCGGCGCAGGTCCGCCACCGCCTTGAAGGCCGGGTGATGCGCGGGGGCGAAGCAGAAGCCGATTCCCGCTTCGGCGATGCAGCGCTCCACCTGCTCGACCGAGGCGGAGATGTCCACCTCCAGCGCGGAGAGCACGTCCGCGGAGCCGCAGCGGGAGGACACAGAGCGGTTGCCGTGCTTGGCCACCGGCACATCCGCGCCTGCAGTCACGAAGGCCGCGGCGGTGGAGATGTTGAACGTGTTCTGTCCATCGCCCCCCGTGCCGCAGGTGTCGACGAAGACCGGCTGGCTGACGCGCACGGGGGTGAGCAGCTCGCGCATCACTTCCGCGGCGCCGGCAATCTCCTCGGCCGTCTCGCCTTTGAGGCGCAGCGCCATCAGCAGCGCGCCCACCTGCGCCGGCGTGGCGGTCCCCGCCACCACCTCGCGCATCACCTCCGCCATCTGTCCCCGGCCGAGGTGGTCCCCGGCCATCAACTGCTGCAGCGCCTGCTGAATCATCTAGGACCGCCTCGCCCCGGTGAGCCGGGTGAGCCAGTTCCCCAGCAGCGTCTTGCCGTGCTCGGTGAGGACTGACTCCGGATGGAACTGCACGCCCTCCACGTCCAACTTCCGGTGGCGGACCGCCATAATCTCCTTCTGGTCCGTCCACGCGGTGACCTTCAACACAGCGGGGAGCGACCGCGGCTCGATGACGAGCGAGTGGTACCTCCCGGCCAGAAACGGCGTGGGCAGCCCGTGAAACACGCCCGCGCCCCGGTGCTGCACCGGCGTGGCCTTCCCGTGCACCACGCGGTGGTTGCGCACCACGCGCCCGCCGAAGGCCTGACCAATCGCCTGGTGCCCCAGGCAAACGCCCAGCAGGGGAAGCTCGCCGGCCAGCTCCCGCACCGCGCTCAACGTGACGCCTGCCTGGTCTGGCGTGCTCGGGCCGGGGGAGAGCATCACCCCATGCGGCCGGTGCGCGCGGATGCCTGCCACGTCGATGGCGTCGTTGCGGAACACCTCCACCTGCGCGCCCAGCTCTCCCAGGTACTGGACCAGGTTGTAGGTGAAGGAGTCGTAGTTATCGACCACCAGTACCCGCGTCTGCGCACGACGGGCTGCGCTCATCGCGTTTTCCGACCGGCCGCGCGGCGGCGTGTGGCGGGCCCGCGGGAGGCTTCAGCCAGCGCCACGAAGAGCGCCTTCGCCTTGTTCACCGTCTCCTTGTACTCAGCGGAGGGCTTGGAGTCGTAGACCAGCCCCGCCCCCGCCTGGGCGGAGAGCCGGTCGCCGGACTTGAGCAGCGTGCGGATGGCGATGCACAGCTCCATGTTGCCCAGCCGGTCCAGGTAGCCCACCGCGCCGGCGTAGGGGCCGCGCCGCGCGGGCTCCAGCTCGTCGATAATCTCCATCGCCCGCACCTTGGGCGCGCCGGAGACGGTCCCCGCCGGGAAGGTGGCGCGCAGCACATCCAGCGACGTCTTTCCCTTCGCCAGCTTCCCGCGCACCTGCGACACCATGTGCATCACGTGCGAGTACCGCTCGATGGACTTGTAGACGTCCACCCGGACCGAGCCCACCTCCGCCACGCGCCCCACGTCGCTGCGGCCGAGGTCCACCAGCATCACGTGTTCCGCGTTCTCCTTCGGGTCCTCGCGCAGCTGCGCCTCCAGCCGCGCGTCCTCCTTCGCGTCCTTTCCGCGCCGCCGCGTCCCCGCCAGCGGCCGCAGCGTCACCTCGCCGTTCTCGCAGCGGACCAGCGTCTCCGGAGAGCTGCCGATGAGCGCCTGCTCGCCAGCCTTGAGGAAGAACAGGTACGGGGACGGGTTCACCCGCCGCAGCGCGCGGTAGAGCTCGAACGGCGGCAACGTGCTCTTCGCGTCGAACCGCTGGGAGAGCACCACCTGCTGGCACTCGCCGGCGCGGATGTACTCGCGCGCCTTCCGCACCGCCGCCTCGTACGCGCCACGCGCCACCCGGGGTCGCAGCTCCACCGGCGCGCCGTTCGCGCCCGCAGGCCGCTCGTCCACCAGCGGCGCGCGCAGCTTCTCCACCAGCCGGTCTATCCGCGCCAGCGTCCGCCGGTACAGCCCGCGCGGCGAGTCCTTCGCCCCGCAGCGCGCCTCCACCAGCACGTGCAGCGTGCGGCGAACGTTGTCGAAGGCGATGAGCTCATCGAAGTCCATGAACAGCGCGTCCGGGAAGCCCAGCTCATCCGCCCGGGCGATGGGGACGCGCGGCTCGAACACCTTCACCGCGTCGTAGGAGAAGAAGCCCACCCAGCCGCCGGAGAAGCGCGGCAGCCCGGGCAGGCGCACTGACCGGTGGGCGGACAGCTCCGCCTCCAGGTGCTTCAAAGGATCTCCGCCGTCCTCCAGCCGCCACTGGTACACGCTGCGCGGCCCGGCGCCGAGGAAGGACCAGCGCCCGCTGCGCTCGCCGCCTTCGACGGATTCAAAGAGGAACGCGTGCGATTGCCCGCGGGAGAGCTTCAGGAGGGCGGAGACCGGCGTGTCCGTGTCAGCGTCCAGCTCAACCCAGACAGGGATGGCGCGCCCGGGCTTGAAGAGGGACTCGAACGTCGCCAGGTCGGGCGTGGCATTCACGAACGGCGCTGGAGCAAACCCGAAGCGGGGCACGCGCGCAAGCGCAAGCAAAGCATCGAAGGACGGCGGCCCCCTCCGTTCGCGTCGAGCGTTGCGCCGTCAGGCGCATAGTCGAGACGTCGGCAGTGCTTCCGAAGCTTGGCTCATGGGCCGCTTCGCTCTGCTCGAAACAAGGTGGCGAAGCGTCGTGCGTGGGTTTGCGCCGCCGGACGGCACAACGCTCCTAGAGAACAGCTCAATGGGCCGCGCAACATCGCGGGGATCACCCCCGTTCGCGTCGAGCGTTGCGCCGTCAGGCGCATAGTCGAGACGTCGGCAGTGCTTTCGGAACTTGGCTCATGGGCCCGCTTCGGTCTGCTCGAAACAGAGCGGCACAGTGCCGTGCGTGGGTTTGCGCCACCCGCCACCCGCCACCTCTCGACTATGCGCCTGACGGCGCAACGCTCGAGGCGAGCGGGGGAGGCGCCTGACTGAGAACAGCTGTTCCTCCGACCCGGGCCGGTTTCCTCCTCGAGGCGAGCGGGGGAGGCGCCTGACTGAGAACAGCTGTTCCTCCGACCCGGGCCGGTTTCCCCCTCGAGGCGAGCGGGGGAGGCTCCCGATTGAGAAGAGCTGCTCCTCAGACGGAATGGCCGGCCAGGGCCGGTTTACCCTCGAGGCGAACGGGGGATGCGCCTGACGGCGCAAGGCTGACGCGATCAGTGCGAGCCGTACCGCTTCTCTCCCGCCTCCACGCGCACCGAGAGCCGGTTGCCCTTCGGCGGCAGCGGGCAGGTGGCGTACTGGGTGAACGCGCAGGGCGGATTGGTGGCGCGGTTGAAGTCGAGCACCACCTTGCCGTTCACCGGGCCCGGCGCGTCGAGGAAGCGGCCAGAGCCGTAGGTCTCCTGCCGGTTGGTGGGGTCGCTGAAGATGATGAACAGCGCGCCCGGTTTCTCCTCCACGGGCGTCAGCTCATACGGCTTGCCGCCCACTGTGAAGGTCAGCTTCCCCGGTGACGGCATTGGCTCCACCATTCCGAGCACGTTGGGGACGGGGATGGTGGTGGGCTCCTTCCAGGGCACCAGCGTCGCCTCCACCCGCCAGGCCTGCTTGCCGGGGAAGCGCGGGATGTCGGTGAAGGCCTTGCGTGCGGGGGAGTCCGCGTCCTTCAGCCGAATGCCCACCTTCGGGCCGCGCTGGATGACGAAGAAGCGCAGGCCTCCCAACGCCAGCACGTCCGGCGGCCCGGGCAGGTCCGCCTTCAGCGCGCCGCCCGTGAAGGGCTTGCCGCCCAGCTGCACCGGGACGCCCGGCTCCGGCTGGAAGCGGACGGCGGTGCCCTCGCGCACGAAGGTGCCCAGCTTCGCCGGCGCGCTGGCAGGGAACACCAGCGCGCTCTCCTTGGCGGACCCCGCGCTGTGCGCGCCTTCCTCGAGCCAGAAGAGGCCGACCACCGAGAGCCAGCCCTCCTCCGAAGCCAGCCGCTTCTTCCGCTCCGCGTGCCACGCCGCCGTCTCCTGCTCGACGATGGCGTCGTCCGGAAGAGGGGCGGCTTGAAGCGAGAGCGAGAGCGCGAGCAGGAGGGTGTGCATGCCCGTAGGTTTAGTGCGGTTGACGCGCCCCCTCCAAATGCCCAGGGCTACTTCATCGCGCTGCGCATGAGCGGGACGACACATGCGGTGAAGGCGGCGCAGTCCGTGGCGGCGAGGCATTGGTCGTACGCGGAGGTCATCGCCGCGGCCTTCGGCGACGCCGCCATTTTCTGGCAGGTCTTGGCGATGGCCGCGTCCGCGGAGTCCTTCTTCCACTCCTCCTTCGCCACGGAGACGAGCGCCTCCTTGCCCTCGGTCTTGGCGCGCTCGGAGATGCCGGCGGGCTTGTCCAGCTCCACACGGAGGTCCACCAGCGCAGGGATGAAGGTGTCGGTGCAGGCGCGTTGGCGCTCAAACACCTTCACGCAGGCGTTGGGGGCGGCCTTGTCGCCGGCGAAGGTGGTGAGCGCGGTGAGGGAGAAGACAGCGAGGGCAATGCGGGACATGACGACTCCTATCCGGATGAGCTCCGGGCGGTTGGACTGCGGGTGGGACTGCGAAGAGGGCTTTAAGCGCGAGGCAGACGGCGCAGGCCGACCGCGGCGACGAAGGCGATGAGGGAGAGCAGGGTGAAGCCGAGCACCGAGGGCGCCATCGCTTCGCTCAGGCCCTGAAAGAGCAGCGGCGCCCAGGGCTCGCCGGGGCTGGTCTCCGGCATCCGGGCGACGAAGTGGAAGACGTTGCCCATCGCCGCTGCGGTGCCGCCCAGGATGGACAGGACGGTGGCCAGCCCGAGCGCCCAGAGCACCGGGAGCTTGTGGGGCGCGGGGGCGCGGGCGAAGAGCGCCGCGGCGACCAGGCCCAGCAGCCCGAAGAGCAGGATGACCCACATCGGAACACCGCCATTGCGCATGAATTCGGCCACGTTTGAGCTCCCGGTTCCACGCGGCGTTGCCGCGAGTTGAATTGCCTGTATCAACTCGCCACCCGCGAACGCGTGACAGCACGCGGCGCCTGTCACGCTGTGCGGGGTGGGGAGTTAGAGGGCGGTGATGCCAGAACCCTTGAGCGCGCTGAAGCGGGGCGAAGCGGCGGCGTTCGACGCCGTGTACGCCCGCCACCGCCCGGGGCTCTACGCCTTCCTGCTGCGGATGACGGGCCGGCGCGAGGTGGCCGAGGACCTCCTTCAGGAGACCTGGCTGCGGCTGGCCCGCAGCGCACCGGGCCTGGCGGATGACACCGAGCTGGGGGCATGGCTGTTCACCGTGGCCCGGAACCTCTGCCGCAGCCACCGCCGCTGGCAGGTGCTGGACCTCTCCCGCATCGGCCAACTGCTGCGCACGCCCAAGGCCTCACCCCCTTCGCCCCTGGAGCAGCTGGCGGCCACCGACGCCGAGCGCGCGCTGGAGCGGGCCCTGGCGGCGCTCTCCGCCGGCGACCGGGAGCTGCTCCTCCTGGTGGGCGCCGAGGGCCTCACCCCCACCCAGGCGGCGTCCGTCCTGGGCCTGCGCCCGGACGCCGCCCGTCAGCGGCTGCTGCGCGCGCGGGCCCGGCTGGCCGAGCAGCTGGGCGACGCCGCCCCTGACCTCTCGCGAAAGGCCTCCGGAGGAGCGCCATGAAGCCGACGGAAGACCCCTTGCTGGACGCGCTGTCGCAGCTGCCGGCGCACGACGTGGACGCGCTCACCGCGGAGAAAATCCGCCGCCGCGCCCGCGCCGCGCTGGCCGAAGAGGCCGCCCGCCCCGCCTGGGCGCGGACCGCCTCCCGCTGGTGGACCGCGGTGGAGCCCGCCCTCGCCGCGGCGGTGGTGCTCCTCTACGCGGGCTGGGCGCTCTCCACCAGCGCCGCGCTGGTCTCCCCCGGCCATGATGGCGCGCGCGGCGCCCTCCCGAAGCTCAGCGCGGCCGGAGCGCTCGCTGAACGGTCTCCAGCAGCTGACCCAATTCGAACGGCTTCTCCACGCGCAGGTTGGGCACCGTCCGCAGGAAGTCCTCCGCCGGGGGGCTGATGGCCCCGCCGGTGAGGAAGACCATCCGCCGCGCCAGCTCCGGCCTGCGCGCGAGCAGGTCCTCGTAGAGCTGGATGCCCGTCATGTCTGGCATCACCACGTCAGAGAGGATGAGGTCGAAGCCCTCTCCCTTCTCCAGCATCGCCACCGCCGAGCGGGCGCTGTCCACGCAGACCAGCTCGTGGTCCCGCAGAATCCGCGCGATGGCGCGCAGCACCATGTCCTCGTCGTCCACCACCAGCAGCCGCCCGCGCACCGGCTTCTCGTTCTGCGCCGGCCCGCCCGCACTGTCCTCGTCCGCCGAGGGCAGCAGCACCCGGAAGGTGCTGCCCTTGCCGACCACGCTCTCCACCTGAATCTCTCCGCCCAGGGCGCTGACGATGCCGTGGCAGATGGAGAGCCCCAGGCCTGTGCCTGTGCCCACCGCCTTGGTGGTGAAGAAGGGTTCAAAGATGCGCGGCAGCACTTCCGGCGGGATGCCGCTGCCGGTGTCGCTCACCTCGATGGCCACCTTCCCTCCGCACCCGAAGGCCCGGACGGTGACTTCGTGCCCTTGCGGATTGCCGGGCGGGATGGCCTGGACCGCGTTGACCAGGAGGTTCACCAGCACGTGGCCCAGTCGCGTCCGGTCCGCCAGCACGGCCAACGGTCCCTCAATGTGCGAGTTGACCTTCGCGCGCTCCTTCAGCGCTGGGGCGGTGGTGCGCAGCGCCCACTCGATGGCGCGCGCCACGTCCGCGTGGCCGGGCTGGGACTGCGTGGGCCGGTAGAAGGCCTTGAGGTCGGCCACCACCTTGGCGATGCGCTTGGCCGAGGACTGCACCTCGGTCAGCGCCTCCAGCGCGTCCTCCGCCAGGCCCAGCAGCTCTTCCTTTCGCAGCCCCTCCGCCAGGCCGTCGCGCAGCGCGCCCACCTCCTGGAGCACGTACGCCGAGTTGGCCACCACGATGGACAGCGGGTTGTTCACCTCGTGCGCCACGCCCGCGGCCATCGTCCCCAGCGACGACAGGCGGTCGGAGAGCTCTCGCTGCTGCTGGAGCAGCCGCTGGTCGGTCACGTCGCGGAAGACCATCACCGCGCCCAGCAGCTCTCCCTCGTCCATCACCGGCGCGGCGCTGTCGCTGATGAGCCGGCTGCCCGAGCTGGACTCCACCCGGCGGGCCTCCCGCGGGGGCAGGGGTTGTCGCTCGTCCAGCGCGCGCTGCGCGGCGTCCAGCTGCGGGACCACCTCGCTTGCCGCGCGGCCCATCCCTTGCGCCATCCGGGTGCCGGTGAGCAGCTCCGCCGCGGGGTTCATGAACGTCACCCGGCCGGCGAGGTCCACCGTGATGACCGCGTCCGCGATGGAGCGCAGCGTGGTGGAGAACCAGCGCTCGCGTTCGCGCAGCTGCTTCTCCATCCCGTGCCGGTAGACCGCCACCTCGATGGCGCTGCGCAGCTCCGCCGGCTTCACCGGCTTGAGCAGATACCCGTGCGGCTCTGTCTTCTTCGCGCGCTCCAGCGTGGCGTCGTCCGCGTGGGCGGTGAGAAAGACGATGGGCACGCCGAAGCGTTCGCGCAGGATGGCCGCCGTCTCAATCCCGTCCCGCTGGCCCTTTATCCGGATGTCCATCAGGACCACGTCCGGGCAGCGCTCCGAGGCCCGGGCCACCGCCTCCTCCGCCGAGGCCGCGAGGGCGAAGGCGTCGTACCCCATGCCGTCCAGGGTCTGCTGGAGGTCCTTGGCGACGATGCGTTCGTCCTCCACCACCAGCACCGCGTGCATTCGCTGAAGCGGTAGCACTCAACCCTCCGCGGGGAAGTCCAATTGAAAGTACGCGCCGCCCTGGTTGCTGACGGTGAGCTTCGCGTCCAGCTGCTCCGCCAGTGTCACCACCAGCTGCAGGCCCAGGGATTCAGACCGGCGCAGGTCCAACCCCTCCGGCAGGCCCGCCCCGTCGTCCTTCACGCCCAGCCGCAGCCGCCCTTCGCCCACGCTGCCCAGCGTGACCTTGAGTCTGCCCTGGCGCCCGTTCTTGAAGCCGTGCTTGAGCGCGTTGGTGATGAGCTCGTTCAACACCAGGCCGCAGGGGATGGCGCGGTCCACCGCCAAAGAGAGGTCTTCAATCTCCAGCTCCAGCGCCACGGTGGAGGGCGACACGCCCGTCGCATGAAACACCGTCGCCGCCAGGCTGCGCGCGTACTCGGAGAACGGCACGCTGGCGTAGTCCTTGGCCCGGTAGAGCTTCTCGTGGATGAGGGCGATGGCCTGCACCCGCGTCTGGCACTCCTCGAAGGCGTCGCGGTTGACGCCCGGGTCCAGCTTGCGCACCTGCATGTTGATGAGGCTGGAGATGACCTGCAGGTTGTTCTTCACCCGGTGGTGAATCTCCTGAATCAACACCTCGCGCTCCTTGAGCGCCTTTGACAGGTCCGCGGTGCGCTCCGCCACGCGGCTCTCCAATTCGATGTTCAGGTTCTGCAGCTGGGTGAGCAGCTCCGTGCGCTCCTGCTCGGCGCGCTTGCGCTCCGTGATGTCCGCGTTCATCCCCACCCAGCCGCGCACTTCGCCGGCCTCGTCCAGCAGCGGGGCCGCCCGGGCCGCGGTCCAGCGCCACTGGCCGCTCACGTGCTGCACCCGGTACTCGGTGCTCATCGGCGCCTTCGCTGCCACCGCCGCCTTCCAGACGTGCTCCACTCCCGCGCGGTCCTCCGGGTGCATGGCGTCCAGGAAGCCCCAGCCGCGCCATTGCTCCAGGCTCTGCCCGGTGAAGGCCCGCCATGACGGCGAGTCCTCGATGACTTCGCCGTCCGCCGCGGTGGTCCAGACAATCTGCGCCGTCACGTCCACCAGCGCGCGGAAGCGCTCCCCGTTCTCCCGCGCGTGCTCCATCATCCGCTCCGCCCGCGCGGCCTGGCCGGTGGTCATCAGCATCACCACGCCCAGCAGGCCCACGAAGAGCAGGCCGCCCGCCAGCACCATCCACGCCTGCCAGCTGCGGTGCGCCGCCATGTACGCGGCCGTCGCCGCCACCTCCAGCCGCCACCGCCGGCCGCCGAAGGTGAAGTCGTCGCTCCACTGGCGCGGGCTGCCGTTCTGCTTGCCGGTGGCGAAGAGCAGCGCGTCCTCGCCGCGCGCGTCCTCGTCGGAGAGGAAGACGTCCAGCCCGTCGCGGGCCATGCCATAGAAGGCGGATTCAATGACGTCCGCCAGCCGGAACACGCCAATCGCGTAGCCGGAGGGCGGGCCTGCGCCGGCCCCGGTGAAGGCCGGCGCCAGCAGCAGCACGCCGAGCTTGCCCTGCAGCAGCGGCACCCGCGCCGTCGCCCACAGCCCCCGGGAGTCGCCCGCCTTCTTGATGGCCTCCAGGCGCGCCGCGTCCGACGCCAGGTCAAAGCCCAGCGCCGCCGCGCTCTTCTCCTGCGGCTCTGCGTAGTAGACCGGCACGTACTCCGGCCGCTGCTGCGCGCGGCGCAGGTGGCCCTTCCCGTCGCGCTCGGTCAACGTGAAGCCCGGCAGCCCCTGGCCGCGGGCCGCTTCTTCCAGGCGCGCGCGCTCCTCGTCGCGCACCCGCGGCGCCCACTCCAGGGCTTCAATGCCGCCGTACTTCTCCAGCGCGCCGCGGGTGAAGCGCTGGAACTCGGCCCGGTTCACCTCTTCGGATGCGTCGAACAGGCTGGAGAGGAAGCTCACCACGTTGTGGTACTCGGACAGCTTGGCCTTCAGCGCGTGCCCCAGCGGCGCCGCGCGGCGCTCGAAGTCCGCGGAGAGCCGGGCCTCCTCCCAGGCGCTGGTGCGCAGGAAGAGGACGGTCACCACCGCGAAGCCGATGAGCAGCGGCAGGCCGATGTACGCGCGCCGCTGCCGCCAGAGCGCGTGCGGGCTGGGCGCGAAGAGCAGCGTGACCGGCGCGAAGATGAGGACGCCAATCGCGTCGCCCACCCACCAGGTCCACCAGCTGAACGCGTAACCCTCCCAGGCCACCACTCCCAGCGAGCACAGCGCGGTCACCCCCAGCGTGGGGCTGACCAAACAGGACACCCCGCCGCCCAACAGGGCGAACCGGGCGATGTCGCGTTCGGTCTCCAACGGGGTGGGGAAGCCGACGTACCGCCGGATGAGCCCGGCGCCCAGCGCTGCCTGCGCGCCCGCGCCCAGCGCGATGCACGACGCCACCAACACCGAGCGCGCGGCCGCCGCGGAGGAGCTTCCGTCGAACCCGGTGCCGATGTTGACGAGGAAGGAGCCGAGGGCCACGCCCGGGACGACGCGGCGGCCCCAGAAGAGGACGCAGATGAGCGCGAAGCCGGCCGCGGGCCAGACCGCCGTCGCGTACCCCGGCGGGATGGCCATCAGCTGCGCCAGCCTCCCGGCCATCCAGTAGATGCTCGCCGCCAGCAGCGCCTGGAGGGGCCAGCGCTGCCACCCTTGAGAAGGGCGCACAACCCCCGGGAGGGATGGGTGGAGGGCGGCGGGCACGGAGGTTCCGTAGGCTTGAGCCGAGCTCTTTACGGCTCGCAGCATATTCGCGAATTGCGGACAGCGGCCCGGACGACCTTGGTGTGCGCCAACGTGGCTGCCGAGGCGGGCGGCTCGGCGCTCACCCGTCGGCGCGCATGCGGGCGATGGCGGCCAGCAGGGTCTCCTCGCGCACCGGCTTGGCCAGGAGGGGGACCGCGTTCTGTTCGAGGAAGCGCTTGATGCGCTCCTGCACCACGCCGCCCGAGGAGAAGATGACCTTCTGGGCCAGCGCCGGCGCCAGCTGGCGGACGCGGTCGAACACGGCCACGCCGTCCACCTCCGGCATCTGCAGGTCGCAGAGGACCACATCGAAGGTCTGGTCCTGCTCCAGCAGCTCCAGGGCGTTGCGGCCGCCCTGGGCCAGCACCACGTCGTGGGCGTCCGCCAGCAGCAGCGCGTAGGTCTGCAGGAGCCGGGGCTCGTCGTCGATGATGAGCAGCCGGGACCGTTCGCTGGGTTTGGGCTTCGGGGTCGCCGTCTTCGAGGCCGGGGCGGACAGCTGGGCGGACGTGCGTGGGAGCCGCACCTCGAACCGCGCCCCGCCACGCGCCGCTGCGGCCACCGTGACCGTGCCGCCGTGGCGGCTGACCAGGTCCGCCACCAGCGACAGGCCCAGGCCGGTGCCGTGGGCGGGCTTGGTGGTGAAGAAGGGCTCGAAAATTTTCTCCCGCAGCGCCTCCGGCACGCCGGGCCCGGTGTCCTCCACGGCCAGCAGGGCGTGGCTGCCTTCCACGCGGGTCTGCACGCGAATCTCCGGCGCCGCGCCGCCGCCCTCGGAGAGGGCCTGGGTGGCGTTGACGAGGAGGTTGGTCACCACCTGGCCCAGCCGGCCGGGGCTGCCGCGCACCACCGCGTCATCCCGCAGGTCCAGCACCAGCGTCGCGCTCTGCCGCAGCGCTGCCTTGGCGAGGTTGCAGGCGGACCGCACGACGTCGTCCAGGTGCACGTCCTCTGTGGGCTCGGGGTCAGCGCGGGCCAGCGTCCGCAGGTCCCCGGCGACGGCCCTGATGCGGGCGATGCCATCCATGGCGTGCGAGAGGTACGTTTCGCCCTCCGCCAGCGACGCCACCAGCCGGGCCTGGGTCTCCGGTTCGTGAGCGCGCGCGGCGAGCAGCGTTCGGGCTTCGCTCATCCGCTGCTGGAGCACCTCCAGCGAGGCGAAGACCCAGCTGGCGGGGTTGTTGATTTCGTGGGCCACGCCGCTGGCGAGCTGGCCGATGGCCGCCAGCTTCTCGGTCTGCACCAGCTTGGCCTGCGCGTCGCGCAGGGCGCGGTTGGCCGCCTCCAGCTCCCGCCGCGAAGCCACCTCGCCGTGGAGGTCCTCCGCCAGCATGTTGAGGCCGCTGGCGATGGCGTCTATCTCGTCCAGCCGGTCGCTCACCGGCGCCAACTTGGTGAAGTCCTGCTTCGCGAACGCGAGCAGCACCTCCAAAATCGCGTCCAGCCGGCTGTCGGGCATCATCGCAGGAAGGTCAGCAGCCATTCGATGGCGGCGGACTCCAGGGTGAACAGCCGGGTGGGCGTGCGGTGCGCGTTCTGCCGCAGGAAGAAGTTGCCAATCATCCGGCTGACGGGGGACTCCACCAGCAGGGCGACCGCGGAGCTGACCTTGGCCGCCTCCTCGCTGACGAAGTGGTCCCGCGCTGCCCGCGTCTGGGACTTGAGACCGCGGCTGTCGACGAGCACCGGGCCGCGCCCGCCGCCGAACACCCGGCCGGTGGCTGCGATGGCCTCCTGCGCGTCTGCCAGGTCCATCTGGGCGCCCGCGGTCATGGTCGCGCGCACGAACCCGCGCGGGTCCAGGACGAAGCTGCAGCAGCGGGTGGCGATGGGCGCCGGCTCCAACATAGGGCCGGCCTTCTACTACGCGGCGGGTGAAGTCTGCCGGCGCTCCTTCACCTCGGCGCGGTGGTACGCGGTGGCCGCCGCCAGCAGGTGGCAAATCCAACCGAGCGTCCCCACGCTGCCAATCCAGAGGCCGGGCGTGACGATGAGCCAGAACAAGCCCCGCAGAAACTCGCCGTTGTAAATCTGTCCCAGGCCGGGAATCAGGAAGGAGAGGACTGCTGCAGTTCCAGGTCTCGACATCGTTTCGTTGACCTCCTCGCACTTCACCCACGCTTGAGGGGTGGAGTGATTGCCCCTTCGTCGCGTGGCCGACGTTTGAGTGCTGCCGCGGATGGGGTCCGGTTCGGCGCTGCGATAGCTGTGGGCCTCTATGAATCTCGGGTGGCAGGCCACGGTGGCGGCGGCGGGGCACAGGGGCATGGAGCTGGCGCAGCTGCTCGAGCAGGTGTGCGACGGCGTCACGGCCCAGGACGCTTCCGGCCAGCTGCTGTACGCGAGCGAGGGCGCTGCCCGGCTGCACGGCTTCTCCTCGGCGGTGGAGCTGCTCTCGGCCCCACGGGTGGACGGGCAGCTCAAGGTCCAGGCGGTGGACGAGGCGGGCGCGCCGCTCCTGGCCGCGTGCATCCCGGGCTGCACCGCGCCCCCGCCGCGCGAGCCCTGCGAGCGGACCGTGCGCCTGCGGGTGCTGGCCACCGGCGAGGAGCGGACGCTGCAGCTGTGCACCCGCCCGGCGCTGGACGGGGAGGGCGCGGTGGTCCACGCGGTGACGACGTTCCGCGTGCTGGAGCGCGCCAGCGGGGGGCGGGCCGGAGAGCGCCAGCCGCGGTACTCCGCGTTGCGGGCGGACGTGAGCGCGGCGCTGGCGCTGAAGGACGCGACCTTGCGGCAGATGCTGCAGGGCTGCTGCGAAGCGGTGGTGCAGCGCCTGGACGCGGCCTTCGCGCGCGTCTGGACCCTCAACCCCAGCACGCGGGTGCTGGAGCTGGAGGCCAGCGCCGGGATGTACACCCACCTCGACGGGCCGCACGCCCGCGTCCCGGTGGGGGAGCTGAAGATTGGGCGCATTGCCCAGCAGGGTGAGCCCCACCTGAGCAACGACGTGGGGACGGACCCTCAGGTGGGCGACCCGGCGTGGGCCCGGCGCGAGGGGATGGTCTCCTTCGCGGGCTTCCCCCTCAAGGTGGGCGGAGAGGTGAAGGGTGTCCTGGCGCTCTTCTCGCGCAACACCCTCGAGGAGGAGACCCTGGCGGCGCTGGGCGCGCTGGCCGACGTCGTCGCCCAGGGCCTGCAGCGCAAGCAGACGGAGGATGAGCTGGAGGCGCACGCGAAGGAGCTCATCCGCTCCAACGCGGAGCTGGAGCAGTTCGCCTACGTCGCTTCGCACGACTTGCAAGAGCCGCTGCGGATGGTGGCCAGCTACGTCCAGCTGCTCAGCCGGCGCTATCAGGGCCAGCTGGACGCGGACGCGGACGACTTCATCCGCTTCGCGGTGGACGGCGTCACCCGCATGCAGGAGCTCATCCACGACCTGCTCAGCTACTCGCGGGTGGGGACGCGTGGGAAGGACCTGGCGCCGGTGGAGTCGCAGGGCGCCTACGACCGCGCGGTGAAGAACCTCCAGCGCGTCATCGAGGAGACGGGAGCGCAGGTGAGCGCCGCCGGGCCGCTGCCGCGGGTCATTGGCGACGACGGGCAGCTGGCGCAGGTGCTGCAGAACCTGATTGCCAACGCCATCAAGTTCCGCGGCAAGGACGTCCCGAGCATTCAGGTCTCCGCGGAGCCCGAGGGCCCGATGTGGACCTTCCGGGTGGCGGACAACGGCATCGGCATCGCCCCGGAGTACTTTGAGCGCATCTTCGTCATCTTCCAGCGGCTGCACACGCGGGGGCGCTACAGCGGGAACGGCATGGGCCTGGCCATCTGCAAGAAGATTGTTGAACGGCACGGCGGGAGAATTTGGGTGGAGTCCACGCTGGAGCGCGGCTCCACCTTCTGCTTCACGCTGCCAGCCCCTGCCTCCTCGAGGAATTCATGAGCGCCGAAGCCGTTGAGCTGCGTCCGGTGGAGATTCTTTTGGTGGAGGACAACCCGGGCGACGTGCGCCTCACCATCGAAGCGCTCAAAGAGGGCAAGGTCCGCAACAACCTGAGCGTGGCGACCGACGGCGAAGAGGCGTTGGAGTTTCTGCACCGCCGCGGGGAACACGCCCGCGCGCCCCGGCCGGACCTCGTGCTGCTGGACCTGAACCTCCCTCGGCGGCACGGCCGGGAGGTGCTGGCGGAGATAAAGGCCACCGAGGCGCTGCGGCGCATCCCGGTGGTGGTGCTCACCACGTCGAAGGACGAGGCGGACATCCTCAAGAGCTATGACCTGCACGCCAACTGCTACATCAGCAAGCCCGTGGACCTGGACCAGTTCATCCGGGTGGTGAAGTCCATCGACAACTTCTGGCTCACCGTGGTGCGGCTCCCGACGGAGTGAACGGATGCAAGCCCAGCCCCTCCATGTCCTCCTGGTCGAAGACTCCGCGGGTGACGCGCGCCTGCTGAGCGAGCAGCTCAAGGAGGTGGAGTCTCCGCAGCTGGCGCTGGTGCACGTGCAGACCCTGCGCGAAGCCACCGAGCGCGCGCGGCTGGGGGACGTGGACGTGCTGCTGCTGGACCTGTCGCTGCCGGACGCGCAGGGCCTGGGGACGGTGGTGAGCGCGAGGGCCGCCTGTCCGCGGGTGCCCATCGTGGTGCTGACCGGGTTCGACGATGAGACCATCGCAGTGGCCGCGCTCAAGGAAGGCGCACAGGACTACCTGGTGAAGGGCCGCTTCGAACCCCAGCTGCTCCTGCGCGCCATCCGCTACGCCATCGAACGGCACCGCGCCGAAGAGGCGGCGCGCCGGCTGGCGTTCGAGCAGGCGGCCCGCGCCCAGGCGGAGGCGGCCGAGCGGCGCTCGCGCTTCCTCGCGGAGGCCGCGCGGGTGCTGGCCGCGCCCGCCACCTACGACCAGACGTTGCAGGCGGTGGTGCGGGTGGGGCTGCCCATGCTGGGGGAGGCGGCGGTGTTCGACGTGCTGCAGCCCAGCGGAAGGCTGGAGCGTGGGCCGGTGGCTTGCGCGGACCCGTCGCAGGAGCCGCTCTCGCTGGAGCGGCTGCCCACGCCGGCCGCCGTCCAGGCCCGTCGCGCCGCGCTGGCCACGGAGCCGCACCCTGCGCTGGGGGCCCCGGCTACGCTCACCGTCCCGCTGGTCTCCCGGGACCGGATGCTGGGCGCGCTGACGTTCGTGCGAGCGGAGCGCTACGCGCGCGCGGACGTGGAGCTGGCCTCTGAGCTGGCGGACCGCGCCGCGGTGGCGCTGGAGAACGCGGCGTTGCAGCGGGCGCGGGAGGAGGTGCTGGCGGTGGTCTCCCACGACCTGCGCAATCCCTTGAGCGTCATCACCGTGGCGTCGGCCGCGCTGCGGCGGTGGGGCGCGCTGCCGGAGGAGAAGCGGGCCGCGCACGTGCAGAAAATTGAGCGCAGCGCGCAGCGGATGAACCACCTGATTCGGGACCTGCTGGACGTGGCGCGGATTGATGCCGGCTCGTTCTCCGTGGAGGCGCGAAGGGTGCCGGTGCCCGGGTTGCTCGCGGAGGCGGAGGAGGCGCTGCGGCCTTTGGCCGAGGAGAAGGGGCTGCGGCTCCTGGTGGCGATGGAGGAGGGGTTGGTCGCGCAGGACGTGGTGGTGGACCGCGAAAGGCTATTTCAGGTGTTCTCCAACCTGGTCGGCAATGCGCTGAAGTACACGCCGGAGGGTGGGGAGGTTGTTCTCGGAGCGGCGGGCAAGGGCGCGGAGGTCCGGTTCTTCGTGAAGGACAGCGGGCCTGGGATTGCGCCGGGGCATATTCCGCACCTGTTCGACCGGTTCTGGCGGGCCAGGCAGGGGGACCGGGAAGGCGCCGGGCTGGGGTTGGCCATCGCCAAGGGGGTGGTGAATGCGCACGGGGG
Organism: Myxococcaceae bacterium; assembly: GCA_044230055.1. Taxonomy (GTDB): domain Bacteria; phylum Myxococcota; class Myxococcia; order Myxococcales; family Myxococcaceae; genus JBGART01. The sequence continues at coordinate 24,148 of JBGART010000074.1, forward strand.
GAATATCTGGGTCGAGAGCGAGCCGGGCTGCGGGGCGATGTTCTGCTTCACGCTGAGGGCGGTGAGGACTCCTGCGCTGGATGCTGGGATGGCGGCCAACGACGCGGGTTAGCTCCGGGAGCACGGAGAACGGGGTTCGGGAGAACGGGCTTCGGGAGAACGGGTTCGGGAGAACGGGTTCGGGAGAACGGGCTTCGGGTTCGGGTTCGGGCTTCGGGGAATGGTCTCTCGGGTAGGGAGCACGCGTTCGCGTTCGCGTTCGCGTTCGTTCACGGGCCCGGGTACGGGCCGGGGTTCGGGCCCGGGTAGGGGAAGGGGTTCGGGACACCGAGCGCGGCTCGTCGGGTCGCGTCCGAACCCGGGCCCGAGCCCCGGGCCCGAACCCGAACCCGGGCCCCTACCCGTGAACGAACGCGAACGCGAACGCGAACGCGTGCTCCCTACCCGAGAGACCATTCCCCGAAGCCCGTACCCGAAGCCCGTACCCGAAGCCCGTACCCAAGACCCGTACCCCACACTACGGCGGAGCCGCAGCCTTCCGCTCCACGGGTGCAGGAGCAGGCTTCACCGCCTCCGCCGCCTTCCTCACAGCAGCCCGGCGCTGCGCCTCCTTCTCCACCGCCTTGAACGTATCCGGCACGCCACTGCGGTTCCCCATGTTCGCCGCGAAAGCCGGCACCGCCCCGCCAGGATCCACCGCAAACTTGTAAACCACGTACGACTTCCCATCCGGCCGAGGAGTCACATTCCAGGACCCGGAGTTGTATTGAAGCCGGACGATGTTGTTCCGAGACGGAATGAGATTGGGAACAGCATCCCACTTGTTCTCAAACACCCCGGAGCCATCCGGAGCGGTGTTCTTCAGGATGTAGACCTTGGTGACATAGTCGCGCGCGCTGACGATAGGGAAGTTAAGCCGCACGTAGACATACCGTGCGCCATCAGGCTCGGTGCCTTTGATGAACCGGCCCTCCTTCACGTAGGGCATGAACCGGGGAAAGCCCTCAGGGTCCATCACCGCCTCGCCAATCTCGCGGACGGGCGCATCCACCACGCCCTCAGCCCACACCTCGTGAATCGACGTCCCGGGAAGCGGGCGCGTCTTCACGAGGTAAGGCTTTTCAACCACCACCTCCCAGTCCGCCGCGCGAGCGGAGCGCGCAGCCAGGACGGAGAGGGCAAGAAGGAGAAGTGAGAATCGGTATGCACCCATGGATTTTCGGGACCCTAGCTGTAAGCCCTCCCCAACGCGCGCTTCAACCGTCAATTCAAAGGCCCCTGTGGGGAGGCGGGCGACAGCTGGGCCATCAGCTCGGCCGCATCCCCGAGGACCGCCCGCAGCCTGCGCCGGACATCGAGCTCGCACAACAGCTGGTACCGCCGCGGCACCTCCGTCACCAGCGCCGACGCCACCGCATCCGCCAGTCCGCCCCCGCTGGTCCGCGCCGCCACCTGCGCCAGCGCCTCATCGGCCGGGGCGGGCAGCCGGCCGGTCAACTCCAGCACCGCCCGGCGCAGCTCCTCCACCTCCGGGCCGTCGAACGCCGCGTCAGGCAGGGGTTCCCCCAAAACCTCGCGGTAGAGCCGCTCTGGCCTGTGCTCGGCTTCAATGCGGAAGCGGCACAGCCCCTCCAGCAGGAGGTTGTAGCGCCCGTCGGGCAGCTCTTCGTGCCAGGCCACCACGCCCGCACAGCAGACGGGCTGCAGAGCAGGGCGCCCCTGGTAGCTGCCTTCCCAGCCGGGCTGGAGCTGCGCCAGGGCCAGCACCTTGTCGGTCGCCAGGCTGTCCCGTACCAGGGCCCGGTACCGGGGCTCGAAGATGTGCAGGGGGACGGCGGTCCCGGGCATCAGGACGACCGAGGGGAGGGGAAAGACCTTGAGGCGCCCCGCCGCGTCCTGGATGCGCTGCTGAGCGTGGGGGGCGGCTGCGGCTGTCATGGCCCAAACCTAACTCTCCACCGCCCGTGACGCCCAGCCGCGGCGGGCCACAAGTTCGGCTTTGCCGCGCGGCGCAAAGGGGTGCTATCGCCGTAGGACCGTGGAACTCTTCTCAAAGCTCATCGGCTACATCCGGGATCCCAGCGCCATCCTCGAGGGGGCAGGCGCCTACGCGCTGGCTGTGCTCGCGCTCATCATCTTCGTGGAGACAGGCGCGCTGGTGTTCTTCCTGCCTGGCGACTCGCTCCTCGTGACAGCGGGCCTCTATGCGGCAGCCGGCCAGGTCGAGTACCTCAACATCGTCAGCCTGAACGTGGTCCTCATCCCGATGGCCATTCTGGGAGACGCGACCTCGTATTACATCGGCGCGAAGAGCGGTCCCAAGTTGTTCAGCCGCCCGCGGTCCCGCTTTTTCCGCCCGGACTACCTGATGAAGGCCCACGAGTTCTACGAACGGCACGGGGGCAAGGCCATCATCATCGCCCGCTTCATGCCGCTGGTCCGCACCTTCGTCCCCGTCGTGGCCGGGATGGCGAAGATGCCGTACCGCAAGTTCGCCAGCTACAACATCATCGGCGGCGTGGCCTGGGTGTTCTCGATGACGATGATTGGCTTCGTCCTGGGCAAGAGCTTCCCCAACGCGGGCAAGCACATCGAAAAGCTCATCGTCCTCATCGTGTTTCTCTCCATCCTGCCCGGCCTCATCCCCGCCATCCGCGCCCGCTTCCGCGCCAAGAGCGCCGTCTAAGAGAGGCCCGTCATGAGGCTGGTGAAGCTGTCGCTGGCCAACGTCAACACCACCCTCGGCGCGTTCCGCTCCAACGTGGACCGCGCGCTCCCGCTGGCGGAGCAGATGGCCGCCGAGGAGGCGACCGTCGGGGTGTTTCAGGAGCAGCTCATCGGCGGTTACCCGGCCGAGGACCTCATCCAGTGGCAGGGCTTCGTGGACCGGCAGTGGCCGGAGCTGCTTCGCTTCGCCGAGCGGACGAAGGCGCTGCCCACGGTCTTCGTGGTGGGCGTGGCCATCGTGCACGAGGGCCTGCGCTACAACTGCGGCGCGGTGGTGGCTTCCGGGAAGATTTTGGGCCTGGTCCCCAAGGAGAAGCTGCCCACGTACAGCATCTTCTACGACGCGAGGACCTGGGCCCGCGGCGTGCCCTTCCACACGGCGGAGCACCGGGGCGTGCCGTTCGGAGACCTGCTCTTCCGCTTCGACTTCGGCCTGATGGGCGTGGAGATTTGCGAGGACCTCTGGAGCCCGGACGGCCCGATGGGCCGGCGCACGTACTCCGGCGCGGAGCTGGTCATCAACCTCTCCGCCTCGCCGTTCCGCGTGGGCACCGAGCACACCCGCCGCGAGCTCATCGCCACCCGCGCCGGGGACCGCCAGTGCACGGTGGCCTACGCCAACGCGGTGGGCGCCAACGACGGGCTCATCTTCGACGGCGGCGGCTACATCAACCAGAACGGCCGCTGGATGCTGGTGGCGCCGCGCTTCCGCGAGGGACAAATCGCCGGCGTGGTGGACCTGGACCGGACGCTGCGGCTGCGCTCGGAGAACACGACGTGGCGAATGGACGAGGAGGCGTTCCGAGCGGGCGGCCGCAAGGTGCAGATTGTGGAGGTCCCGGCCTCCGTCCACGCCTCCCGCCGCGAACGCCTCACCTACCCGGTGCCCCCGCGCCGCAGCTTCTTCCTCCCGGATGAGACGGTGCACCGCACCGCCCGCGAGGACTTCTGCGAGGACCTGCTGGACGCGCTGGCGCTCGGCGTGGGCGACTACTTCGAGAAGACCGGCGCGTTCAAGAGCATTGGCGTGGCGCTCTCCGGCGGGCGGGACTCGCTGCTGACGCTGCTCATCGCCCACCGCTATGCCGCGCGTCGCGGCGAAGGCGGCGCGCTGCTCAACGCCTTCTACATGCCCTCCCGCTACTCCTCGCCGGAGACCCGCCGCGCGGCGGAGGTCATCTGCAAGGAGCTCAACGTCCCGTTCAAGGTCGTCTCCATTGACGACGCGTTCGAGCGCGAGCTGGCGGTGACGCGGCAGATGCTGCCGGAGGGAAAGCCGGTCACGCCCATCACCGAGCAGAACATCCAGGCGCGGCTGCGGGCCATCCGGATGTGGAGCTGGTCCAACTCCTCCGGCGGGCTGTTCCTCCAGACGGGGAACATGAGCGAGAAGGCCGTCGGCTACACCACCGTCGGCGGGGACCTGATGGGCTCTCTGGCGGTCATCTCCAACGTCCCCAAGACGGTGGTGATGTACCTGCTCGACTACCTGCTGCAGAAGCACGGCTACGAGGGCATCCGGCTGGTCATCGCCCGGCCCGCGGGGCCGGAGCTGGCGCCCAACCAGGTCGGCGAGGAGGAGCTGATGCCCTTCCCCGTGCTGGACGCCTGCTTCCACCTCTTCGCCGAGGAGAAGCTGGTCCCCAAGGACCTGGTCCCCGTGCTGGCCACGATGTTCCCGGAGCTCCCCGCGGAGCGGCTCTCCGGCTACGTCGACAAGTTCGTCCGGCTCTTCACCCAGTCCATCTACAAGTGGGTGCAGTCGCCGCTCTCGCTCCACGTGGGGAACCTGGACCTGGATCGCGAGCGCGCGCTCCAGCTGCCGGTGGTCACCCGCTCGGAGTGGCTCAAGGAGTAGACGGGTCGTCTCGAGGCCCGGACGGGCCTCGCGTTCCAACCGGCTGAAAGCACGGGCTGGGCGGGCTGGTCCGGCGGCTGCAATCGCCGCGGTCCGCGCTTGCGGCGCGCTCTCTCGTCCTCCTCGCCGCGTTGGAGCAAGGCACATGAATCCCCTGAATGGACCCATCGGCGGTGGCAACCCTCTCGACTTCATCGGCGCCGGCAGCGTGGGCGCGGCGCTCGGGCTGGACCCGGTGAGCAACGCCCTGCGCGGCGCGCGCGGCGGCGGCGAGCACCGGGTGGAGACCGCGGCGCCCGGCGCCTGCCCGCTGCACGAGGCGGCGGTGACGGAGCGCTGCAGCGAGGAGATGGCGCCCGAGGGGTACGCGCCCGCGCCGCCGGGTGGCGAGGCCGCGCAGGGCCCGTTCGGCGGCCTGTTGGGGTTCCTCGCGAAGCTGGCGGACCCGCTGGGCCTCTTCCCCGGGATGAACCTCGCAGACCCGCTGGGCCTCTTCGGCGGCGGCGGGATGCTGGGCGGCGGCGGCGAGGAAGGGAAGGCGGGCGGGCAGCTGGCGGACCAGGGGCAGATGTTCAACCTGGTCGGCACGCTCGCCTCGGACACCGGCGCAATGTCCGCGCTCACCAGCCTCGTCTAGCGGACAAAACGGCGATGGACCGGACCGAGCTGAAGGAGATGCTGCTCAAGGTGGCGCGCGGCGAGCTCACCCTCGCGGAGCTGGAAGGGATGACGGCGGAGCACGCCCGCGCGCTCTGGGACATTGGGTGCGAGCTGGCGACGGCGGGCCGGCTGGAGGAGGCGCGCGTCGTCTTCGCGGGCTTGGTGGCGAGCAACCCGAAGGACGCCAGCGTCCACGCCGCGCTCGGGACGGTGCTGCAGAAGCTCTCGAGGGTGGACGAGGCGCTGCGCAGCTACGAGCAGGCCCTGGCGCTGGAGGCCAGCAACCCGGTGGCGCTGGGCAACCGCGGCGAGCTCCGGCTCAAGGCGGGAGACCGCGGGGGGCTCTACGACCTCCGGCGCGCCGTTCAGGTGGACCCGACAGGCCGTACCGCCGCCGCGCGGCGGGCCCGGGAGCTGCTGAAGGCCCTGACCCCGTGACGCAGCGTGTGGGAGGGCAGGCGACCGATGGCTGACCACTGGCGTGCTCAGTGGAGTGGGGCTGCGCCTACGGACGGGCGGGACGTAAGGCGCCGCTGCAGGGTGGGAGAGGTCGTACCTCAGCAATCTCACCGGCATTTCCGCTGGCGTCGCAGGCTTGCGGCGGCACGGCGGGTGCTCTAGCGCCCGCCAATGCGTCGAGCTCTGACCTCCCTGGGTTGTTCACTCCTGCTCACAGGGTGCGTGGGCCTCGCGACCTCCGACGGCGAGGGCACGCCGCTGACGGGCACCACCAGCCCTACGGACCCCACCAACACCGGCGGGCTCTCCTGCGACACGCCGACGCCCGGCCCCGCCCCGCTTCGCCGGCTCTCCCACGTGGAGTACCGGTACGTGGTGGAGGACCTCTTCTCCAACCCCGCCCTCGCCCAGACGGTGGCGGACACGCTCGTCACGGACCCGGTGTCCCTGGGCTTCAGCAACAGCGCGTCGCTGCTGGAAGTGAAGCCGGTGCTCGGTCAGCAGTACATGGAGGCCGCCGAGCAGGTGGCGCTGGCGGTGACCGGGGACCTGCCGAAGCTGACCGGCTGCGCGGCCACCACGATGGGCGACGCCGCCTGCATCCGGCAGTTCCTGCAGACCTTCGGCAGGCGCGTGTACCGCCGTTCCCTGAGCACCGAGGAGCTGCAGCGCTACACCACCAAGTACGAGGCGCTGAAGACGCAGTACGACGTTAAGACGGGCATCGAGTTCCTGGTGTCCACGCTGCTGCAGTCGCCGCAGTTCCTCTATCGGCCGGAGCTGGACGAGGGAATGGCCCCCGGCACCATCCGCCCGGTGGCGCCGCTGGAGCTGGCCACCCGGCTCTCCTTCCTCATCTGGCACTCCCTCCCGGACGCGGCGCTCATCGCCGCGGCGGAGGAGGGCCGGTTGAGCTCCGCCGCCGACGTGGAGCGCGAAGCGCGGCGCCTCCTGGCGGACGCGCGCGGCGTCCGGTCCCTCAACTTCTTCGAGGAGTGGCTGGACCTGGACAAGACCCCCTTCACCCGCGACGCCACTGTCTTCACCGGGATGCCGTCCAACCTGCCGGACCTGTTCCGCGGCGAGGTGCGGGCGCTGCTCAAGAGCGTGGTGTTCGACGGCGACGGCCGCCTGCCCACGCTGCTCACCGCGGACTACACCTTCGCCAACGACGCGCTCGCCCGTCACTACGGCCTGCCCGCCGTCGCCGGCAGCGCCTTCCAGCGCGTCTCCCTTCCGGCCGGCCGGCGCGGCCTCTTCATGACCGGCGGCGCGCTCACCGCGCACGACAAGGAGCGCCGCACCAGCATCGTGCTGCGCGGCCTGAAGGTCCGCACCGGCCTGATGTGCAACAACGTCCCCTCGCCGCCCAATGACGTGAGCCTGAACTTGGGCCCAGTGGACGCCACCGCCTCCCAGGCGCAGCGGCTGGCCCAGCACCGCACGGACCCCAGCTGCTCTGGCTGCCACGGTCTGCTGGACCCGCTGGGCCAGCCCTTCGAGAACGTGGACGCCGTCGGCCGGGTGCGCGCGCAGGACGAAGGCGGCCACGCGGTGGACACCTCGGGTGAGGTGACCGGCAGCGACGACGTGAACGGCACCGTCGCCAGCGGCGTGCAGCTTCTGGAGCGCTTCGCCGGGAGCAGCCAGGTCCGCGGCTGCTTCTCCACCCAAATGTTCCGCTACGCCGCCGGCCGCGAGGAGCAATTCAAGGACGGGTGCTCGCGCAAGCAGGCGTATGACCGCTTCGCCGCGTCCGGCTACGACATCCGGGAGCTCGTCGTGGGCATGGCCCTGTCCGACGGCTTCCGCTACCGCTCTGTGGAGACGCAATGAACCGCCCCTCTCGACGCAACGTCCTGCGCGGCGCCGCCGGGCTCTCGCTGGCGCTGCCCTGGCTGGAGGCGCTCGCGCAGAGCACCACGCCCACGCCGCCACGCCGCATCGTCTTCTGCTTCACGGCCAACGGGGATGACACCGACCGGCGCATGAAGACCAAGTCGGAGACCGGCTTCGTCTTCGACGACATGCTGAGCCCGTTCGAAGCGTGGCGCAGCAAGCTGCTGGTGCTGGACGGCATCTCCAAGTTCCACGAGCGCCTCCCGGCGGGCCAGGGGGCGGACGCGCACCAGCAGGGCGGCAGCGCGCTGGCGCCGTGGCCCTCCGGTTCCGGCTCCTTCCCCATCGGCGGCGTCAGCCAGACCATCGGCTATGTGATGGGCCCCAGCGTGGACCGCGCCATCGGCGACCGGGTGGTGGCCGCCAACCCCAACATCCCCAACCGCCACCTCGTCTACCGAATTGGCGAGCGCAACTACAACAGCATCTGGAACCAGCACTCCCATGCGGGGCCGGAGGGCAAGCAGTCCCCCATCCCGCCGGAGACCAGCCCGTTCACCGCCTACAGCCGCATCTTCGGGAACGTGTCCGTCGGGATGGCGGACGCGCTCAAGCGCCGCCTGGCGATGCGCGCGTCGTCGCTGGACCTGGTGAAGACGGAGCTCAACGGGCTCAAGCCCCGGCTCTCCACCATTGACCGCCAGCGCCTGGAGCAGCACACCGAGTCCGTCCGAGAGGTGGAGCGCGGGCTGGGCGCGCTGGCGAACCAGGCGCCGGAGTGCAAGCCGCTCACGATGCCCGCCACGTTCGATGTCTACGCGGACGACAAGTACAAGGAGGTGGGCGCGCTGTTCTTCAAGATGACCGCGATGTCGCTCGCCTGTGACCTCACCCGGGTGGTCCAGTTCAACTGGAGCGGCAACACCAACGACCGCATCTACCGCGACCTCGGCCTCACCGAGGGACACCACACCATCTCGCACCGCTCGGATGACGCGTCGTTCACCAGCATCCGCAGCATCAAGCAGAACCTGTTCCGCGCCTCCTGCGGGCTGCACACGGAGCTCTCCGCCATTCCGGAGGCGGGCGGGACGTTGTTCGACAACACGCTGGTGGTGCACTGGAGCGAGCTGTCCCAGGGAGACTCTCACAACCGCGACAATGACCTGATGATTCTGGCGGGCGGAGCCGGCGGGTACTTCCGGATGGGGCGGTACCTCGATGTGCGGCGCGCGGCGAAGCGGTCCATGAGCGATGTGCTGGTGTCGCTGTTCCACTACATGGGGTTCACGGACGTGAACGTGTTCGGCTTCCCCGCGCTGGCGTCGTCCGGCGGTGGGCCGCTGCCGAACCTCACATAGTCGCCCCGCGGGAACGCGTATCCCGTTCCCGTAGGCCGTCCCCGAGCCCCCAGCCCCGCACCCGACGGCATCCACCTTCGCGCGCTCGAAGCCCACAACGGAGCTCAAGCCTCACTTCGCTCCAGGCGGAGCCGCCCGTGCAAGCACCTCCGCCGGCAGGCGGAACCCCAGCAGCAGCTCCACCGCCTCGGTCCCCACCACCTCCAGCCCGTACGGCCCCGCCGGCATCGTCGTGCACTGGCCCTTCCCCAGCTCCACGACGTCATCCCCTGCCCGCAGCCGGCACTGCCCGGCCGTGACGATGACCTGGCGCTCCAGCGCGCTCGCCTTGAGCCGGGTGCCCGGGGGAAACGCGAGCCGCGTGACCAGCTGCCCCGTCGGCTCCAGCTTCCGGCGCACGGCCTCCTCGGTCAGCACGCCCTCCCACATCCACGTCGACAGCGACATCAGTGCTTCCCTGGGAGCTCCGCTCCCCCGTCCAAGGCTCGACTGCACGGCGCGGCGCGCGAGGCGAGGCTGTGCTCACTGCATCCCCGGCTCCGCATCAGCCGAAGTACGCCGGGGCGCCGCCGGGGTGCCACTTGATGTTGCAGCCAATGCTGGCTTTCTGCTTCTCCGGCACCGGCTTTCCGGCGAGCACCGCGTCGATGGCGGCCTGAAGGTCCGCGCCGGTGACGGGGAGGCGGTTGGAGGGCCGGCTGTCGTCGAACTGCCCGCGGTAGACGAGCGCGTGGCGCGCGTCGAACAGGAACAGGTCCGGGGTGCAGGCGGCCTTGAACTGCTTGGCCACCGCCTGGTCCTCGTCAAACAAAAACGGAAAGCGCCACGCCTCCTCGGAGGCGAGTGCCTTCATGTGCGACGGCCCGTCCTGCGGATGCGTGCGGACGCTGTTGGAGTTGATGGCGTAGACCGACAGGCCCTTGGCCACCGCGTCGTTCGCCAGGGAAACCAGTCGTGCCCGGATGTGGATGACGAAAGGGCAGTGGTTGCAGATGAACGCGACGAGGGCGCCCTTGGCGCTGGCGCCGCTGGACGACACGGGTTGCCCGGACACGGCGTCGGTCAGCTTGAACGCCGGCAGCGGGGTGCCGAGGGGAAGCATCGTGGAAGGGGTTTCAGCCATGGCGGGCACCCTAGCCATGCTGAACAGAGGGCGCCACTCCCGGGCCCCCTTGAGGCCTACGCCGAGAGCGGCAGGCGGACAGTGATGCGCGTCCCGCGCTCCGGAAGGTTGGCGGCGCTCACCGTTCCGCCGTGGGCCTCCGCAATCTCCCGCGTGACATAGAGCCCAAGGCCCAGCCCGCCGTAGTGCTTGACCGACGCCGCGCGCTCGAAGCGGTGAAAGATGCGAGGCAGCGCGGACTCCGGGATGCCGGGGCCGCCGTCCTTCACCTCGATGACCGCCATCTCCTGCTCGCGGCGGACGCAGACGCAGACGCCCGTCCCGGCGGCGTACTTGAAGGCGTTGGACACCACGTTGCTGACAATCTGCTCCAGCCGCAGAGGGTCCCAGAGGCCCACCACGCCGGTGTCCACCTCGGTGGTGAGCGCGCAGCCGGCGCCGGTGGCCGCCGCGCGCATCCGGTCCAGCAGGTCCAGCACCGCCTCGCCCAAATCCATCGTCTGCCGGTTGATGGCCAGCCGCCCGGTGGAGATGCGGGCCACGTCGAGCAGCGTCTCCACCAACCCCGCCAGCCGGTTGGAGCTGCGGGTGGCCCGGTCCATGGTGACGGACATCTGCTCGTCCAGCTCCGCCACGCGTCCACGCATGCTCTGGAGGTGGAGCTGCAGCGCGGTGAGCGGCGTCTTCAGCTCGTGGGAGGCGATGGAGAGGAACTCGTCGCGCAGGCGCAGCGCTTCCTGGGCCTGGGCCAGCCGCACGCGCTCGTCCTCCGCGTTGCGCTGCGCGGTGAGGTCCCGCGTCACCTCGGAGAAACCGCGCAGCCAGCCTTCGGTGTCGCGGACCGCGCTCAAGGCGACGTCCGCCCAGAAGCGGGTGCCGTCCTTGCGCACCCGCCAGCCCTGGCGCTCCACGCGTCCCACCGCCTCCGCTTCGGCGAGCAGTTGGCTGGGCGCGCCCGCCACCACCTCCTCAGGCGGGTAGAAGCGGGACACGTGCTGTCCCACAATCTCCTCGGCGCGGTAGCCCTCAAGCCGCTCCGCCCCTTCGTTCCAGGTCTGCACCCGGCCCTGCGGGTCCAGCATGACGATGGCGTAGTCCTTCACGCTGCCGACGAGCTGCCGGAAGAGCGCTTCGCTCTCGCGCAGCTGGTCCTCGGCTTTCTTCCGCTCCGTGTGGTCGCGGGTGATTTTCGCGTAGCCCACCAGCTGCCCGGTCTTGTCGCGGATGGCGCTGATGCTGACGTCCGCCCAGAAGCGGCTGCCGTCCTTGCGCACGCGCCAACCTTCGTCCTCCGCGCGCCCGTCGCGCTCGGCCAGCCGCAGCAGCCGCGCCGGCTGGTTCGCCGCGAGGTCCTCCGGTGTGTAGAAGCGGGACACGTGCTGTCCCAGAATCTCCGAGGCGCGGTGGCCCTTCAGCCGCTCCGCACCTTCATTCCAGGACTGGACGTTTCCCTGCGGGTCCAGCATGACGATGGCGTAGTCGCGCACGCTGTCCACGAGGAGCGTTGAGCGGTCGTCGAGCGCCAGCGACGGTGGCGGTGGCTCAACCGTGGAAGCGTCCTTCGCCAACGCTTGCCTCCTGCCCCAAGGGACAGCGACACAACGCTTGCACAGGCGGGGGTTCGGTTTCGAACCGGTGTTCAGACAACCACAACGGCCCACCCGCAAAATTTCCCGAACGGGGGCACGCGACCCCTCCTATTCTTACGGGCTGGAGCGCCTGTAGTCAGAGATCGCCTAGTGAATTCGGTGGCCTGAAGCCCCGCAATCGGGCACATCAGTTGCTGAAAGCCGCCGGCCGGCTGCACGGGAGGGAGCGCCATGAGCTGTCCCGACTGTCATGCGGACCACGATGAGGACTTCGCGTGCTCCCACTGGGTCGTTGCGTGCCCGGACCTCACCGCGGCCGCGCCGGGCGCGGCGGAGGACCACTCGCCGGTCCCGCGGGCGCTCCCGCCTGTTCCCCTGGAGACAGAGAACCTGGTCGGCCACACGCTGCGTGGGTTCAAGCTGCTCAAGAAGCTGGGCACTGGCGGGATGGCCACGGTGTACCTGGGCGAGCAGCAGGACATCGCCAGCCGCGTGGCCATCAAGGTGCTGCACCGCGGGCTGGTGAAGCAGCCGGCGGTGGTGGCCCAGTGCTACGCCGAGGCCCGGGCGGTGAACGTCGTCGGCCACCCGAACATCGTCCGCATCTTCAGCCTGGGCGTGCTCCGGCCCCAGCGGCCCTACCTGGTGATGGAGTACCTGGAGGGGCCCACGCTCTCCGCCATGCTTCGCAGCGGACCCGTCCCGGTGCAGGAGGCCATCCCGCTGCTCATCCAGGTGTGCGCGGCGCTCGAAGCCGCGCACAAGCAGGGCGTCATCCACCGCGACATCAAGCCCGCGAACATTCTGGTGACCCGCGGTCCGGGCGAAGGGCCGCACGTGAAGGTGGTGGACTTCGGCGCCGCCAAGGTCGCCGGTGCGCTCCACGCAGACGCGGCCGGCGGCCAGCGCCTGGTGTTCGGCACGCCCGCGTACATGGCGCCGGAGCAGTGGTCCGATACGGAGATTGACCCGCGCTGTGACCTCTACTCCCTCGGCGTCACCAGCTACCTGCTGCTCACCGGCAGGCTGCCGTTCCCCGGCACCAACGACGTGGCGAAGATGGTGCGCGCGCATCGGCATGAGCAGGCCCCGCCACCCTGCGACGTGAACCCCCAAATCAGCCCCGCGCTCTCCGGCGTCATCCTCCGGATGTTGGCGAAGGACCCTGCCCACCGCTACGCCAGCGCCGCCGACGTCTCCCTCGCTCTGCGCACCGCGCTCGTCCGGCCGACCGTGAAGACCACGCTCCCCAAGCGCTCGTCGCTGCTGCGGCTCGCCTCGGATGGGGACGATGACGGCACGGATGGACCGCCGCCCCTGCCGGTGCCCTGGCGCGACACCGCCTCGTAGCGCGCGTCCCCTGGATCGAATTGATTCCGCCTGCGTCCCCGCTCGACTCGAGCGGGGCGCTTTCAGGCGTGGAGTGTGCGGGGT
>JBGART010000123.1:0-5130 GCA_044230055.1 Myxococcaceae bacterium
GGGGCGGTGGGGGCGGCGGGGGCCGCCTCGGGGGCGGTGTCCTTCGACCGGCGCGTGCGGGGCTTGGGCGCCTCGACGGCCGGCGGTTCCGTCGCGGCCGGCGCCGGGGTCACGGTGACGACCGCGGCCTCGCTCGGGCGCTGGGTGAGGCGGGCCAGAACCTCGAGATCCCGGGGGTTGTTGGAGTCGAGCTGCAGGGTGACCAGCATGGGTAGGAGTCTCCTTGGGCGAACGCGTTTACGGTTGTACGGTCATGCGGCGGGCATAGGATAACACAGCAGCCAGCTCCTCACAAGTGAGGTCATTCTTGCAGCGGTTCGCGCGCCCCGAGATCACCGCCACATTCCCGGGGACGTAGCCGCGCGTGGGGTCGATGCGGTCCAGTGTCGGCGAGTGGTCCCCGGACCCGGACCGGCCGTGCATGACAACCAGCGGAATCCCGAGCGCCGGGCACCGGTCCGGCACCACCACGTGCTCCGGCAGGATCGAGAACTCGATCCCGCGTTCGGTCGCGCGCCGCTGGGCGTTCTTCCAGAGGTTGCGCGGGACCGTGCGGCGGTAGCTGTCCTGCTTGTGCTGCCGGTGGCACTCCCAGCACCGCGGCGCGCGGCCCGCGACCGGGAGCCACTGGTCGCTGCCGCAGCGCCGGCAGCACCGGCCAAGGGGCTCAGGCACCCCACACCGCCTGTTCCATGCGTCCCTTCCGGACGAGCAGCGACGCGTGCCGCTCGTCATAGGTGTCCTTGAGCGCGTAGGCGGTGACGACGCACGGACGTCGCTTGCCGACGTTGAGCAGCCGGCGGCTGACCTGCAGGTTGTCCCCGGGGCTCCACGCGCCCTCCACGAGCGCCATGTGGTCGGCGGCGCTCAGGTCGATGCCCTCCTTCACGGCCTGCAGCTGGCCGAGGAAGAACGGGAGGTCCGCCTCCTGCTGGAAGTCGCGGCGCGCGGCTTCGCGCGCGGCTGGCGCGGTGCCCCCGTCCACGCGCACCGTTGGGAAGTCGCGCAGCTCCTCCTCGAGGGCGTCCAGCGCGTCCCGGTGCCACGCGATCACCACCGTCTTGCGGACCGCGCCGTCCGCGCATTCCTCCGCCAACAGGCGGCCCACGTGCCGGGCCTTGATCGTCCCGAGCAGGCGCCGGGCGCGCATGATGTGCTCGTCCTGCCGCGGCCAGACCGCCTCGTCCTCCGCCACCGCCGCGAGCAGCTGCGCCGTGATCTGCGAGTCCGGGTCGCGGCGCAGCTTCGCGTACTCCCCCGCGTCGGCCGCGATCCACACCGCCTGCCACTCCAGCGGGTCCAGCTGCCCGGTCACTTCATCGAACGTGCGGCGCAGGAACCGCCCGGGGGCCGGATCGAACATCAGGGACCGGAGCAGCGTCTCGCTCTTGGCGCCCCGCACGATGCGGAACCCGTAGGGCGGGTTCGGCTGGTAGGTGTCGCAGAAGCGCGAGAACCACGCGGACTCAGTCGCGATCCCCTGCGCCTGACAGGCGTCCGGCCAGAAGCGCGCGAAGACCGAGAACAGCTCCCCGGGGTGGTTCGGCGCCGGCGTCCCGGACAGGGCCCACACGTACGGCGTGCCCCGCACGACCCCGGACTCCCGCCGGCTCCCCAGCACCAGCTTGGTGACTTTCGCCTCGGTGTTCTTGAGGCGATGCGCCTCGTCGAGCACCAGCGCGTGCGGGCGCCACGCCATCAGCTCGGACAGGCGTGCCGGATGCCGCACCACCTCGGGGTAGCTGAGAAAGCGCAGCTCCGGCGCCCCGAGGGGGAAGTAGTCGGACGCCTCCAGCTCGGCGCGCATGGCCGGCCACACAAAGCGCGCGCTCGCGGGGCCCAGCACCGCCACGCGGGCGAGCCCGAGCCGGCCGGCCGCCACCAGCGCCTGTGGCGTCTTGCCCACCCGCGGCTCGTCCGCCAGATAGGCGCGCCGTCTGGCGGCGAGCCATGCGGCGCCGGTCTCTTGGTACGGTCGCAGTTGCAGCATCAGTCGCCCCGCCGCGCCCGCATCAGGTAGCGCGCACGGCGTCGCCGGCGTTCGTCCCGGACGCGTCGCTCCTCCGGAGCGAGAAACACCTCGAACCACTCGGGGGCGGCCCACGCCGGGTTGAAGATTCCCGACGTGGAGACTGACTCAGAGGTCGAGACCCCGATCATCCGAAGATGTCCAGCTGCAGCCGCTGCTCGTGCGGCGCGCGCAGGGCGCGACCCACGTCGGTCAGGATCGACGCGGCCAGCCCGCTCTCGCACGCCCGGCCGTACCCGAGCAGCAGCTCGCCAACCCGGTGCAGCGCCTCGGAGGCTCCGGGGTCCGACGTTCCGGCCAGCGCGGCCCCCACCTCCGCGCGGATCTGGTCAGGCGTCGGCATAGGCGTGCCCCTTGTCCGTGAGCCGCTCCCAGTACAGCAGCTGGGTGCGGTCCGCGTTGAAGACCGACGCCCAGACCCGCCCCGCGCGGTCCAGCCCGAAGAGCCGGCCCTTGCCGTCGGCCGCGAGAGACTGGAAGGACACCCGCTCCCGCCGCGGCTCCCCGCGCATCGGGACCTTGCCCGTGTCAGGCTCCACCGAACACCTCCTGTTGCAGGAGCGCGTCGCGGACCGCCGGTCCGGCGAGCGCCATGAAGTCGTCGAGATGCAGGATCACCAGCGGTTCCCCGTGGTCCTCCCGCGCGATCACCATCGGGTGCGGCGGGTCGCCCGCCGTCACCACCAGCTCCGGGAACCGCGCCTGCACGGCCGCGTCCGCCTGCGTCAGCCAGCTGTACACGGTCCCCAGCGTCTTCCGCCGCTTGCACTCGATCACGAGGAGCGGCTGGTTCGGGTTGCCGACGTCGAGGTCGTTGCCGGCGTCCCGGGCCTGCCCCAGCTTGCGCTTGGTTGCCTCCGGCGGGGGGACGCGGCCCGTGAGGGCCCCGATCCACGCCCGCAGCTTGCGCGAGATCTCGTTCTCGAATCCCGCGCCCTTATCCCGCGAGCGCTTGGTCATTGTCCGGCCCTCCACGCCCCAGAGGTTCGGACATCCGCCTCGATGAGCCACGGCGGGCCGATGCCGGTGACCTCGGAGAACCACGCGACGAAGCCCGCGCGCCACATCCCGAGCAGCATGCGCTCAGACGCCGTCATCATCGGGGCCCCCGTCGTGGAACGCGACGAGCATCGCCGCGATCAGGATGGTCAGCAGGCCGAGCAGGATTCCGCCGGCCAGCGTCCCGTCGATGTTGCTTGCGGCCACCATAGATGCACTCCTCCGGGGTGAGGTCGGCGAACCGCGCCTCCTGCTGGGGCGAGAACGGCCCACCGACGGTGAACGACGATTGCGTGTACTTCATCGGACGAACGAGACCACGCGCAGGCGCTCGATGCGGTAGTCCTTGGGGTCCAGCCCGCGGTCCCCGACCTCCAGCGTCAGGAGCAGCTCGCGGGCATCGCGCCGCGTCCACTCCACGAAGAGGATCTCGTTGCTGACGCGATGCACCGCGCCGTACCCGATCCGGTGCGCCGGCTGGCGCGCAGGCCGCGGACCGGTCATGCGCGCCCCGTCCGGGTGACCAGCGCCTCGAACGCGCGCTCGAGGCGCGCCACCGTCGAGAGCAGCGGGTCCGTCCGGCCCTGCATGCTGCGCGAGAACTGGGTGGGCGTCATGCCCGCCTCCGCAGCCAGCCGGTTCTCGAAGATCCCGGCCTGCTTGAGCCGCTGGCGCAGCTCGACGAAATAGGTGGCGGGCGTGGTCCCGCCGTGGACGTAGGTGCCGACACGAGTCATGGTGCGTGCCCCTCCGGGCTTCGGCCATCGGACATTGCGGGGCACGAAGCCCCGGAGAGCGTGGGCTCCCGGTCGCCCACGAAACGTCGATTCGGGCACTCCCATCCTTGCATCACTCCCGCGAGGGCGTGACGCGCCCGCCAAACGTCGCGCTCGTCATGAATGCACGTAACCCATAGTCTATCGTCGCGGCAGTCGAGCGCTTCGAGGCTAACGGCCGCAAAGGGTTGCAGCGCCTCTCGGAGCCGCTGGTTCTCCGCCTCCAGCTCGGCAACCCGGGTGTCGCTCATGACCGTTCCACCTTTGCGATAGACAGGCAGACATGCCCCTCGCGCCCACCCCACATCTTACAATCGGTAACATAGGTCACCCGTACCGTGGCCTCTCGTCCGGTGTAAGTACCGCCGGGGTTGTTCGTGATCGAACAATCG
Source organism: Myxococcaceae bacterium (assembly GCA_044230055.1). GTDB lineage: Bacteria > Myxococcota > Myxococcia > Myxococcales > Myxococcaceae > JBGART01. Next base: position 4,197 of record JBGART010000123.1, read on the forward strand.
CAGGGGAACTTGTCCCCCGAGTCCCACACCCGCAGAGTCCCCCAGCATTCGGGGCAAGGAACAAACTCACGAAGATGCAGGAGATCGCCGCAGGCATAAGCTCGGTCGTTCACCCGGTATTCGTGGCGCTTGTCGCCAGCAATCACGGCGGAGAATCCGTCGGGCCACGCCTTCAAAGTGTGCATCCTCCCGCCGCACGTCGGTCCCTGCTCAGTCATGGCGCGGCTCCGGGGTGAGGCAAGGAGACTTTACCATGTTCTCCAGTCGATGTAGTGCCACACGCTCAGACATGCTCAATGGCGGAGGCCAGCCGTCCGTCGAATGCCGCATCGACATCGCCTTCCGTAGCGACTCAATCGCGTCTCGCAACCGCTCCCGCTCCTCGGCGCGGGCGGTGGCGAGTAGTGCCTCCAGCTCCGCGACCCGGGCGCGGAGGGTGGCACAGTCGGGACAACCCGTCACCACGCGGTTAGGAATGCATTTTTCGCAGCAGACGTAGTCGCAGTCGATGCGGTCGCCGCAGCCAGGACAGCGGTGATCGTGTCTGCGCGGCGTCGCAGACGTAGTTACGGGCCCGGAGTAGATGCACTCGTATTTATGGGGACCACGCCTCGGCGCCCCGCAGCACTGCCAGCAGTCGAGCATCATCCTTCCCCCTTCCCGCCCGCGAGGGCGGCGTCAGCGCGCACGAAATCGTTGATCGTCAGCAAGGCTTTGTTGCGTCCAAACACAATCGACGCTCCCCCGCAACGATTGCCGCTTAGAATCTCACGAAGATCGGGGTGTGCGAACGGGCGCAGCGCCTCCCGGAGCCGCTGGTTCTCCTTCCGCAGCGCCTCCCGCTCCACATCCAGCGCGTAGCACACCAAATCATTGACGGCCCGCACGGGGTCCGTCTCATGTTCCTTGCGGTAGGTCCAATCCACGACGGCGG
>JBGART010000017.1:0-158888 GCA_044230055.1 Myxococcaceae bacterium
CTCGATAACTTAGGGTGCCATCACAGATAGGTCTCATAAGCCGGCTGGTGTTGCCCCTGGTTGGCCGTGGTGTTGAGAACGGCAAGAAGTTGCACGGAGAGGTGCAGGTCGACCGCGATCCGCAAGGTTGCCCAGAGGTGCGAATTCGCACGCAGGGGGGGGAGTGCCGGATTCCAGACGCGGAGGTCGTCGCCCTCGCGCTCAGACGGAAGCAATCCGGCGCCGCCAATCGCGCACTGAAGGAGCTTTTTGGTGTCGAGGTGGTGGAGCCGGGTGGTGCGGGGGCACCCGCTCGACTGCGGGTGGCGGGCGCTGCCGGTCCCGAAGAGTATGAGATGCCTGACGTCGAGCGGTTTCGCGACGTCGTCGATGCTGAAATGGATTGGTTCAAGCAGCCGATAAATGGGCTGTGGCCGCTCGAGATAACTGGCCGGCTTGCATCCAAGTTCAAGGCGGCCACGGAAGCGGCACCGACCGTCGCTCCAGAGGCGCTCGCAGACAGTGTTGGCGCGATGTTCGAACACCTCCTGCCGGTGTTCCGAGGGGCTGTGGAACGTTGCTTTCCGCTCGAGGGCTCGACCTTCAAGTCCAGGGTGATACCGGTAACCAGCAACCGGGACTACGAGCCAAGTTCGTTCGCTCCGGCGGCGCGGGACGGTGGTCCAAAGCCAGTCAGGCATGAGAACAGTGTGTTGGCCCTGCGAAGCCCCCGGGGGGATGAGTATGCGCTCCAGTTGAAGCTCGAAGAGGGGCCGGCTGGCTGGCTGCTCCGGTGCACACCGTGGCGCTCGATGTTCGAGCGCCACGTGCACGGGGACAGCTTCGAGTTTCACGGCAGTGGCGTAAGGGAGGTTGAACGGGGCTTTCTTGCCGCGCTCGAGGACGACGGGTTTCGGGCGACGCTCGAGTCAAGCATTGAGACGTTGGCCCGACGCGACCTCGCGCCTGTGCCTCTTCAGGGAGCCCCGGACGCCCGTATCTCTCGCTTCTTCCAGACGAACTCCGCGGGAGCTCCGCTCAGAAACGAGGTTCTGCCGTTGGCGGAGGCGCTGGAGAACGCCTTCCAGGCGCTGGGTGGCTCCTTCTTCCCTCAGTCGCCTCGTGCCGCTGAGCCGAAGCACAGCTTGGCGAACAGCTTGCTCAACCGCCGGCTGGTGGCTCAGGACGGCCCCGCCCAGTACGAGCTCTGGATGACCGGGTCCGGCAGCTACAACTACCCGACTGGGTCAGCCCCAAGGGGAGCTGAAAAGACGCCCAATCTCAGTATTGTGCTCGAGCTCTCGCGTGCTGCGTATGGAGAGCGCAAGAGTGCCCCTCCCATTGCTGCCTCGGCCTCCAGTGTTGAGGGGCTGATTGACCGCCTCGGGCTTCACCACATCAATAAGGCGGAGAGCCTGATGAGCCATCTGGGGAACGTGGTGCGCTCTGGTGCGCCTGGAAAGCGGGCAGTCCTCATGGAGCTTGAGGCTCGCCTCGGGTTGGAGAGCAACGCCCTTGAGGCCGCCATCGGTGAGATGGAAGAAGCGAGTGCGAAGGCGGGCGAGCCGGCGCCCACCGCCTGGAAGAACCTGTTGTACCAGCACGAGCGGGAGGGCCTCGCCGAGGCAGTCGACCTGTACAACGGGAAGAAGCACGCGGCTCAAGTCGAGCTCGAGACGCGAATGGGGCTGCTGCCCGGAGCGCTGGACGCCGCGATCGCCAAGCTCGAGAAGGCCGAAGCCTCGCTGGAGGCTGACAAGACGGAGCAGGACTGGTGGAAGGTGGTCAAGGCGTTCAAGGCAGAGCAGCTTGAAGGGATGCGGGCGGAGCACAGCCAGCAGATGTCCAAGCTGGAGGCAGCGCTCGCGAGCGCAGGTGAAGGTGAGCGCGGCGCTGCGTTGAAGCAGGCAGTGCTCGAGAGCAACCTGGGTGAGGTCATCCGTCGGGAGCTGGAGGTGCTGCGACTCGCGCCCATTCGCTTCGAGACGGCGCTGTAAGTCCCGTTCGATCCCCTCCCGACGTACAGTCTCCCGACCCGCTTTGAAGGACGACGGCTCGCTGATTGACCACATTGATGGGGCCGACGTGGCAGGTATCAACGTGACCGCGCGCTGTTCTCTGACGCCGGCGCCGTAGGGGCGCGTCAGACCCGGAGCGAGCCGCGGAACGCCCTGGCGGCGTAATAGGACTCCGCGCCGTTGTGATACACGAACACTGTTTCGTAGCGGCGGTCGCAGAACAGTGCACCGCCGAGCTTGCGAATATCAGCCGGGGTCTTCACCCAGCTCGACGTCTTGGTGTCGAACTCGCCGAGCTTCTGGAGCTCCCGGTACTCCTCCTCGCTCAGGAGCTGGATGTCCATGGCGGCGGCCATGCCCAGCGCGCTGCCTCCGGGTTTGTTCTCCTTCCTCGACTCCAGCGCCTCCGGGTCGAAACAAATGCTTCTTCGACCCTTGGGGGTCTCCGCTGAACAGTCCGTGAAGATGTACTCGCCGGTCTTCTTGTCGAAGCCGACGACGTCTGGCTCGCCGCCGGTCTTCTCCATCTCGCTGAGTGACCACAGCTTTCCAGCGTTGGCTTCCAGCTTGGCCTGGACGTCCGACCATTTGAGCGACTTATGCCGGCTCGCGTTCTTCTCGAAGCGCGCCTTCAGGGTTCGAAGCAGCTCTTCCCGTTGCTCTGCGGACAGCTTGCGCTGGCTCTTGGTGGTCATGGTGTCGTGCACCCTCCGGGCGCAGCAGAATAGGGCGCTGGAGAGGGAACTGGCCAGGATTCGCGGTGAGGGCTCAGGCGGGCGGCGTGGGCACCGGGCCGGTCGCCACGACGGGAGTTTCTGGGGCCGGTGGTTGCGCTTCGGTCGGCGGGGGAAGGCCCGGGAGCAAGCCCAGCTCCCGAAGATACGCCTCGGCGTCGGCCACGGACTTCACCTCGGAGAGGTCCAGCCGGCCATTGAGCTCCGACGGGTTGAGGGGGATGGAGGCCGGAGCGTTCGAGTTTCTTGCGGGCACGTCCAGGGTCAGCCGGCCTGCGGCGTCCACCGGGACTTGGCGGGCGACTTCCACGACCTTCATCAGGTCGGCTTCCGGGAGGGCGACGAGGTAGGTCAGGTAGTCCTGCGGCGGGATTCCCAGGCGCGCCGCCTGCGCACCGATGAACTCGCCGATGAAGTGCCGCCCGTGTTCGAGGTCGTTCAGCGTCTGCGCCTTGTCCGGCGGGACGCCCAGGGTGATGAGCGCGGCGCGGGTGTCCATCATCTGCGCCTCGTCCCCCTCGGGCCCGAAGAAGGACTTGCCCAGCTTGTAGAGCGTCCCGGCGGCGATGAGCCCTCCGCCGACGACGGTGCCGGGCCCCGGAGCGAAGAGCGCCAGCAGTGTCCCGCTGCTCACCGCGAGGTCCGCGGCGGCCTCGTCCCATTTTCCCGCCGACAGCTCTCCTGCGGCATTGATGCCCGCGGTCAGCGCGGTCAGCAGGGGCACGGCCTTGGCGCCGAAGCGGGAGATGTTCGCCGCCGCCTGCGCAATGCCCTCGGCCGAGGCGAACTGGGAACCCTTGACGACGTCCGCGGCGAACTTCGCCCCTTGGAGTCCTGTGCCCAACCCGGTCGTGAGGGTGGCCAGGCGCTGGGCGTCCGTCGCGTCCTCCCAGCCGCTGATGCCGGCGACGGTCCCCAAGAGGCCGAGCGTGGTGCCCAATCCGCCCAGGCGAACCGCCAGCTTCTCGGCCGCCGGGCCTGAAGCCCCGAGCGCCTTGAGGGCCCGCCCCACGCCCTCTGCGAAGCCACGCAGGCCTGCCTCGCCCTTCGCGTCGAAGCTGGAGAGCGCCTTCACCGCCGCGCTCAGAGTGTTGACGTCAACCCGGAGGATGGAGGCCTGGGCGCCCAGCGCGGTGAGCGCCGCCTTCGCTCCGGCTGTGTCGCCCTGGGACTGGAGCTCCACCACCTGCGTGCCCACGCCATCGACCACCGCGGCAGAGACGGCATCCAGGTAGGCCGTCGCGTCCGAGGTGGCTTCGGCCACAGCCGGCAGCACGTCGAGGAAGGTGGCCTCTCCGGCCGCGCTGCGCAGCGTGGCCTCCGCGAAGAGCGCGTTGCCGGCAGGGCTCTGCGCCAGCTCCGGTAAGGCCTGCAGCAGCGCCTGGGCCTGCGCCTTCGCCACGCCCTCCGGTGTGGAAGGATTGGAGGCGGCCGGGTTGTCCGACGAAAGGAGCGCCGCCGCGTCGTCCATCAGGGCGGCTGCCCGCGCGCTCGCGTCGGCGTAGGCCTGGTATTCCGGGTGTGAAGAGCGGAAGCCATCCAGCGCGGCGGCCAGCTGCTCGGACGTGTAGCCCGCCTGGCTGAGGTCCGCCGCCAGTGCTTGGGCTTCCGCGTTGAGCGTGTCCACCGCCGCCTTGGTGCTGTGCAGCGCCTCCGTCGCGTCCAACAGCGTGGCGTTGCTCCCGCGAGTCACCGCGTCCGCCAGCAACGGCTGGCCCTGCGCGTCGAGTGCCGCGGAGAGTGGCTGGGCCAGGCGGACGCCCTGCCCGCTGCTGCGCAGGTGCTCCAGCGCGGTGCTCAGGGCGGGAGGTGAAACGCCTGAGTCTTCGCCGCGGAGCGCGTTCGCCAGGGGGCGGGCGAGGGCGGTGGCCACCTCCGGCGCCAGCATCTGGGAGGACGCGAAGAGCAAATCGAGCGCGCGCTGACTCTCGCCCTCCGCCTCGTCCTGGCCTTGGACGATGGTCGCGCTCAGCGCCTCCAGCGCAGGTGTCGCCGCGTCCAGGAGCGCCAGTTGGTAGGCAGGGTCCGGGTGCTGGGTGAGCAAATCGGTCAGCGCCGTGGCGCCCTGTACCGGGCCCGCCTTGACGGCGGCGGCCACCTGCAGCGCGTCGTTCGGTGCGCCTGCCTGCGTCTGCGCCTCAGAGAGGACCCGGCCAAAGTAGGTGTCAGGTGCGGCCTGCTCTTCCACGACCAGAGGGGGCTCTGGCATTTCGTCAGAGGCGGAGCTCGCCGGGACGGGGAGAGAGGACCGACGACGCGAGACGGGGACCATGGCGCCTGCCTTCCAGGGGGAGGGGTCCACCTCTTACGAAGCCGGTAGGTCGCCGGTTACATCAGGCGTCGAATGCCCGTCGGTGCTGGCCTGTGCCTTGCTGGATGTGTTGCCCATGGCATCCAGACCCAGCAGATTCAGACAGCCTGTCAGTGCGCGCGTTCACGGTGGCCGCCGAATTGTCACAAGCGCCCAGTCTCAACGAGGCATGACCCTCATCGAAATCATGGTTGTCATTGCCATCATCGGGACCCTCGCGGCCGCGGTCACCGTCGCGGTCATGGGTCAGTTTGTCGATGCGCAGCAGAAGACCGTCGCCGCGGACTTCAAGGTGCTTGAGTCTCAGCTCGATTTGTATGTGCTGAAGAAGGGCAGTGTTCCGTCACAGAATGAAGGCCTGAGGGCGCTGGTCGACGCTGGAATCTCAAGGGAGCTGGCCAAGGACCCCTGGGGTCACCCGTATCGGTACGCTGTCGCTGGTGGAGAGGTCACGCTGTCTTCGCTGGGGTCTGATGCGCTGCCGGGTGGAAGCGAGAGCGCCGCAGACATCACCAGGACAATCAAGATGCGATAGGCCAAGGGGCATGGCTTCCGCCCGCTCCGATGGAGTACGTGATGTCACGTGCGTCGATTTGAGTTCGTTCAGGATGGGTGGTCCAAGTTCTGGAGGTCATGGTGGACGACGACGTGAACCCTGAGGTGGTAGTGCTTCTGGAGGAGTTGCGTGGCCTGGGTGCGACGGTGCGCTCGGGTGAGAAGCGCTCGTCAGAGGTCGACATCTCGCGTGCGGAGAAGAAGCTCGGGTTCTCGTTGCCGCAGGAGTACTGCGAGTTTCTCCAGCAGTTCGGTCAGATCGAAGTCGAGCTCGAGCGCACCTGGTTCTTCTATGGGCTCGACGAGGCGTTGAGGCTGACCGAGGCGTATCGCGAAGAATTCGGGGGCGCTGGGGGAGACGCGTCCGAGGGGGATGAGGGCGCGCCCTACTTCCCGAAGCGCTTCCTGGTGCTCTCGGACGAGGGTGACTTCTCCAACGCGGCGTCGGGGACAGTGTTCGACGCGGATCTCGATGCCATGCTGGAGACCTACGGCTTCCGCGGCACGGAGCGGGACGAGGCGTTTCAGGTCGGCTACTGGGGCCACCTGCTCGACTCGCTGGGGGAGATCCGGGATCGCATCGCGGACCCGGAGGACCCCCTGGTCAAGGGCGGTGCGAGAGACCGCGAGATGCGGGAGAAGGTGGATGACGCCGCGCCCCCCACCGAGGCTGGCTCGGCGGCCGCACAGAAGCTCGCCGCTGCGGTCGAGCGGCTCTATGAGGTCTTCGCGAAGCACCCGAGGACAGCCTCAAAGCGGCGTTGCTACGATGCGGAGTGCAGGCTGTGCGCGAAAGACGACGAGGTCCTCAACACCACCCCGTTGCGCGACCTGAAGACCGAGGACCTCGAGCACTACGCGTACATGTGTCTGGCGGCGACGGCAAAGTTGCCGTCCACGGCGGCGGAGCGCGCAGCCGAGTACAAACATTTCTTCCCGCGAATCCTCGAGCTCATCGATGAGCTGGGGTCCACCGGCAACCCCGACATTGTCGTTCCTTCCATCATGCGCAGCGTGCCGGAGCTTGCGCTGTCGAGCGACGAGGCGCGGTGCGTACAGGCGTTCACCGCGGCGCACTGGGTGGCTTTGCTGCACCGCCCATCGGTGACGCGCGATCAAACGACGGCCTATCTGAGAGTGTTTTCGGAAGGGTCACCGAAGTTGGGGCCGTGGCTTGCGCTCTGGGAGGCGGAGGCTGAGAGCGCCAGCACACCGCTTCGGCACGCGGCAGAGTTCATTGCGGGTTTCTTTTTTGAGATGAAGGCCTCCGACTACAACTGGAAGCCGCCGCAGTTCCGGGAGATGCGGGAGTGGTTTCTCTCGAAGAAGGTCCGCGCGCTGCTTGAGCGCGGGAGAGCGTCCGAGGTGGGTGCGGCCTGTGAGAAGGCCCTTGAGAGACTTCAGGGCGCTGCGTAAGGAAGCTCACGGTGCATCGCACGCGAGCCATTTGGCCAGCTGTCGCCGTTCTTCGATTGAGGGGCGCGGCTCGGTCGGCGGCATCCGGGTGTTGACTGCCTCGGGTCCGGCGCCGCTGTATTCATCGATGTGGGTTGCCAGCGACCGGACGTCCGTCACCTTGTCCAGGTTGTGGCTCGATGGAGCGCCTTCGCGAGCCTCTCCCATCACGGTGGCGCTGTGGCATCGCAGGCAATAGGACTCCAGGAACGCTCGGCCGAAGTTGTCGTAGGTGAGCGTCAGGTCGCTGGAGCACGGCGTGCCGGAGGGCTTGCCGGATGCGGTCACGGGCTGACCGCATCCGGCGACCACGAGCGAAACAATGAGCATGCGCATGAGAACAGGGCTCACGGTGACGACTCCTGAAACGGGTCCGAGAAGGCAGGGTTGTTCAGAAAGCCCTCATCGGTCAGAGACTCGAGAAACGCGACGACGTCGCTGATTTCTTCGTCGGTCACAGCGAAGGCGCGTACCAGCCCGGACTTGAGCGGGCTCAGGCGACCGTCTCCGGCGAACGGTCCTGATTCCGTCAGCCGCCCGCCTGCCGCGTAGTGCTTCACGACGTCCCGCAGGGTGGGGATGCTTCCGTCGTGCATGTACGGCGCGGTCAATGCCACCTGGCGCAGGCTCTGGGGCCGAAACCGGCCGCGATCGTCGGGGCGCAGCGTGACATCGTACAAACCCTGGTCGTGCGGCGGGTACGACCCCGTGCCGTCGAGGTTGTAGAGGCCATTGTTGAAGAAGGGAAAGCGAAGGCTTCCCGGCGTCGTGTGAATATCGCGGTAGGAAGACGTGAGGTTGACGCCCGTGTGGCAGTGAAAGCACTCGAAGCGTTCCCCGTTGAAATGCGCCAGTCCGCGCTTCTGCTGTTCGGTGAGCGCCGACTTGTCGCCACTCACATACCGGTCATATGGACTGTCGGCGCTCACCAGCGTGCGGCAGAAGGTCGCCAGCGCGAAGACAATCTTGTTCACCGTGGCCCCGCTCTGCGACTCAGGAAAGGCCGCCGAAAACAGGCGCGCGTAGTCGGCGTCCTGATCAAACCGCGCGAGCACCTCGTCCACGTGCGCGTCTGTCACCCCGAGCTCGATGGGGTTGTCGGCGCGAATGGGAACCTGCAGCTGGTCTTCGAGCTCGCGGAGGCCATTGTTGGCCCAGGTCAGGGTGGAGTTGTACGCGACGTTGGCGAGGCCAGGGCTGTTCCGGGCGAGCGTGTGGCCGGTCGACCCCGTCGGAGTGCGCTTGCCATCGGCGAAGGCCAGCCGCTGCTCGTGACAACCCGAACAGGAGAGCGTTCGGTTTGCAGACAATCGCTTGTCATAGAAGAGCCGCCGCCCGAGCTGGATTTTCTCCGGCGTCGGCTCGTTGAATTCGGGAACAAAGGGAACCTCGAGCCCCGCAGGGATGGCCAATGCGGCGCGGAGGCGCTCCTCACGGGACACCTCCCGCGCGCCCCCACCACACGCTGCCGACAGTACGGCGGCGAGGAGGACTCGGAGCCTGCCTGAGCCAGCGCGCCTCATCGAGCGACGAAAACCTCATTGCCTGACGCGGCCGCCGCCCCGGTGGCGGAGTCGAGGCCGAAGCGCGGGAAAATCTGCCCGCAGTCGGCTTGCATCGGCGACGAGTGACACTCGACGCCCGGTCCCTGCCCAATGACCGCGAAGGTTGTTGGATCATAGATGGGCGAGATGAAGTCGACGTCCTGAAGGATGCGGCGCAGGTCAATCCCCACCGAGCTCTTCTTGAGGTCGAACGCGCTCACAGTGACCTGCGGCGTGTTGACGAAGGTGCACTGCTCGCGGTCTTCGAGCGCTTTGCCTTCCTTCGGGCCGCAGTCCCGACTGCCGACATGCACATAGCCTGAACCCTTTGTGCCCGAGGGGTTCTTCACCGCGAGGTTCAGGACGAAGTGTCGGTAGCCGCTGGCCCAGCTCCAATACATCTCATTCAACGGCGATGGGGCACCTTCGGCGGTGTTGGTGGCGATGGTCTGCTTCATCAGCGGTTGCGGCACCCCGATGTCGAACGAGACTGAAGAGACCTCACTCAATCGAGTCTGGCCGGAGATGGAAGGGTTGGTTCGTGCAGTTCCTTCAGCGAAAGCAATCGAGCTGTCGGCGCAGGTTCCCTCTGTGTTTCCGGTGAGGTCGATGAGTGCGACCGACCCGATGTCATTGGTGAGCTGAAACTCGTTGGAGTCGAGCTGCAGGTCGATCGGCTTTCCGCTTCGGTCCGCGAAGCGCACATTGCTGACGTAGAAGCGCAGGTCGCTGAGGCCCACGGTGTATTGCCCGCCCGGACCGAAGCCGGTGAGCTCGTCTGTGCAGCCCACCTCCTTGCCATCAACCAGCGCGGCGAAGCGCAGCGCAAAAGGCGTCATGGGCTCCGGGCCGCACGCCGTCAACGCGAGGAACAGGCCAGCGGCCGCAAAGACACGCATCTGTGAAACCAATGCCAAAGGAAGCTCCAGGTTGAAGTAATGGGCCACTGTGACGAACCGGAGGCCTGGAGTCGATGCGACGTATCGCCGCAGGCGGCGTGCGCTGCGCCAGACGCTGTGTATCAGCTCGGCTTTGTCACGTGACCCTGGTGGGGCCCGCTGTTCTCCATCCGCTCGTAGCTGGGCGTGACGCTCAAGTTGTACGTCGCGGCCTGGTCCTTCGGGAGCGCCTTGCCGGCCTCGGTGAGGACAACCTCTGCCTTGATGGCGCGGCCGGCCGGCACCTCGATGGCGATGAACGGGTCTCGCGGTGACCCCGCGTCCGGCATGTCCTCGGCCAGTGCGTCTCCGGTGACGGCGTCCAGCACGCGCAGCCCGAAGTGGTCCGTGTTCTTTCGGAGCCCGAGGCCGGTGAAGGCGGGCAGGGCCCACGGGTTCAGCGCGGCGGACTGGCGGCCGAAGAACTGAGCGGGGGACAGGTGGGTGCGCGTGCCGGTGACGGAGACGGAGATCTGCTGCGGCGTGTCCAGCGTGTTCTTCGCCTCGAACGCGTCGGTCTCTCCCTCGCGCAGGCGGGCGTCGCGCACGAGGTAGGAGGCGTCCGGCGACGTCTTGCGCGCCACCTCTTCGGAGTACTGCTCGTTCAGCTCGCGCGGGCCTTCTGGCGTGTCGAGCGTCCGGACGACCTCGCCGTTCTCATCGACGAAGCCCTTCGCCTCCAGCTTGTGTCCGGAGACGCCGAGCCCGCCGAGCGGACCCGTGGGGCCCAGCGCGCCCAACGGCCCGCGGTCTCCCCAGAGGGTGAGCGGCGCGCCGGTGCCGAACAACCGGTCCAGGCCGCTGGCTTTGCTGAGGGCCTTGCCCCAGGCGCTGGTAGGGCCGAAGCCGCCGAGCGCGGAGAGCGCGCCGCGCGGCGACCACGGGCCGAGGAACCGGTCGAGCGTGGTCTTCTCCGATTCGGAGCCCTCGCCGGAGAGGGCTTTCGCGTTGTCGAGAACGCCCGAGCGACCGAGCGGGCCCCATGCTCCGAGCGAGCCCGCCTTGCCGTCCGGGCTCCACTCGGAGCGGAAGGCGGCGGTCCACCAGGCGCGCATGGCGGCCACGGCCGGGTCATTCGCCAGGGTCTCTCCCGTGATGTAGGGGGCGCCGTTCCAGGCCTTGCGGGCTTCGGCGCGCTCGCGCTCGCCTGCTCGGGCGGGGCGACGACTTCCGACTCGACGTACCTCTCCGCTCATCCGGCCTCTGAGGCCTATTGTCAGCCTCGTAAGGGTCGAAGTTGCCTCGCGGAGGGGCCCATGAAGATGGAGCTGCAGGTGACGCCGTCCACGCTCTCCTCGACGGCGATGGAGGACGTGTCGCTCAGGCTTTCACTGAAGAACGACGGGCTCTTCGCGCAGACGGTCTTCTGCGGGAACGCGCTGTATCACGTGGCGGCGGGGTGGGTGGGGCCCTGGTGGGACGTCGCGTTCCGGCAGGACGGGGTGGAGCGTCCGGAGCGCTTCCGCGAGCTGCGGACGTACTACGGCCCTCCGGGGATGCCGCCCTCGGATGACGCGTTTACGCCGATGATTCTGCGCTCCGGCGAGGTGCGCACGCACACCCTGTTCGCCTGCTGGATTCCCGCTTCGCAGCTGAGCCCGTCGCAGCTGACGTACGAGGCGTTGGATCCCGAAGGCATGGATGGCGTGCGGGCCCTCTCGCTGGAGCAGCTCCGGGGCGCGGGCGTGCTGCTCTTCTCGCGCACGCTCCTCTCGGTGGAGCAGGCCCGGCAGGCGGGCCGCGACGTTCTGCGTCCCGGGACGGTGCTCTTCGTTCCCACCGAGGGCGCCTGGTCGCTCCAGATTGGCTACCGCGAAGCAGGGCGCGGGCGCATCTGGTCCAACCTCACCGTGCAGTCCAACGTGGTGCCGCTGGGCCTTCGCTAAAGCGAAAGAACGCGCTACCGGCGCGCGGCGACCGCAGAGCCGCGCTTGGCGAGCCAGGTCTCCACGCTCTCCAGGTGGTGCTGGTGGGGCTCGCCGCCGGCGCGGTAGGTGCCTGCCGCGTCCATCGCCAGCCGGACCGCCCTCAGCCGGTCGCCGTCCAGCGCCCAGATGGCCTTGGCCAGGTAGAACTGCGTCTCCGCGCGCGCGTACGCATCCCGCTTGGCGTCGCTCACGTTGTTGGCCAGCTGGAGCGCGCCGTGCGCCCGGGCGTACTGGCCAATGAAGTAGTAGGACTTGCCAATGCCGGTGAGCGGCCCGGCGAGCTCCGGAGAGCGCGCGCCGTAGACCTCTTCCAGCCCCTTGATGGCCTTCTCGTAGAGCTTGATGGCGTCATCCCGCCGCCCTGCGCCCAGCGTCATCCCGGCGTACTTGCAGAGCGCGTCCAGGTACTCCGGGTCCCTCACGCCGCGCGCCTTCTCGAACGCCGCCAACCCCTGCCGGGTGGTGGTCAGCGCTTCGCCGTAGCGCTCCAGCTGCCACTGCATCAGCCCCAGCTGGCTCAGTGTCCGCGCCACCTCCAGGTGCTCCGGGCCGAGCGCCTTCTGCTGCACCTTGAGCGCGGCCTGGAGCAGGGCGAGCGCCTCCGGCTCCTTCTCCTCGGCGAGCGCGCAGCGGGAGCGCTGCGCGAGGTTCTGCGCGGTCCTCAGGCTCTCCGCGCCGTACAGCCGCTGCGCCGCGTCCAGCGCGTCCGCGGCGTTGCGGCAGGCGTCCGCCGTCTTGCCCTGGCGCTCCAAGGCCTCCGCCAGGACGGTGCGCGCCTCCCAACCTGCGGGGCCATCGCGCGGGATGGCGGGCAACGACTTCTGCGCCAGCGCCACCGCCTTCTCCCACTCCTGGCGGCGCAGCGCCAAGCGCGCCCGCTGGAGGTCCACGCGCCCTTCGAACGCAGGCCCAAGCGACGCGCGGCTCCCCGCCGCCACGCCGAGCTTCAGCCAACGCTCGGACTCTTCCGGCCGGCTCTCCGCCAGCACGCGCGAGAGGTCCACCGCGGCGAGCGCCGTCACCTCCGCGCTGCGTCCGGCCTCCGCCGCCTCCAGCGCCTGGAACAGCAGCTCCTCCGCCTTCGCCGCTTCGCCGCCCGCGAAAGCCTTGGCGCCCTTGAGGTAGAGCAGCTCCGCCTCTTGCCCGCGGTCTCCCACCTGCTTGGCGGCCAGCGCCGCGGCCTCGAGCGCGTCCTGTTCCCGCGCGGTGAGGCCCAGCCGTCCCCACGTCCGGGCGAAGGCGATTTTGTAGTGGACCGCCGCGACGCGGGCCAGCTGCGCGGGCTCTGGCGGCGGCTCTGGCAGCGCGGCCAGCGCCTGCGGCTCCGCGCAGGGCTTCGCGCTGCGCAGCTCCTGCGCCACCTGGGTGAGCGGCTCTGCGGTGCGGTTGGTCTGCTCCTGCGCCACGTCGGCCACCGCGGAGAGCTCTTGCAGGTTCAGCTCCAGGCAGAAGGCCTGCCGGTCCACCGCGTCGGTGGTGCCGCCGCGGGCGCGGGCCAGGCTGCAGGCGTGGCGCATGGCCGCGCGCAGCGACTGCGCGGACGCGTCCAGCGCTTCCAGCGTGGGGATGGGCGTGCCCGCCTCCTGCAGCTGCTGCTTGCGCGCGTGCGTCCAGACGTTGTCGAGCCGGCCTTCTGCACCGCAGCTGGCCGCGCCCTGCGGTGAGTCCGTCGCCGCGATGATGATGAGGGCGCCCAGCAGGGCGATGGCGCCGCCGCCCAGCGCGAGGGTCAGCTTCGGGCGCTGCTTCCAGAGCGGCCCGTGGACGCCGCGGTTCAGCGCGCGCAGCAGCGTCTCCATCCGCGGGAAGCGGGCGGTGGGGCGCAGCTCCAGCCCCTGCGCAATCACCCGGTGCACGTTGCGCGCGGTGGGCGGCGCGTCGGTGGCGCCCTGCAGCGCCAGGCGCAGCGCAAAGCAGAAGCTGTACTGGTCCGCCGCCGGGCCTGCCGGGATGCCGCTCTTCTGCTCCGGCGCGAGGTAGCTCGGCCCCTCCTGCAGCGCCTTGGCGCGTTCAAGCTTGGCGTCCAGCTTCTCTGCCGTGAGGACGTCCGCGCCCTCGAGCATCGGGCGCTCTTCGACGCGGCTGCTCAGGTGGCCGAAGTCGGTGACGCGGGCACGCCCATCCTCGCCAATGAGGACGTTGTCCGCCTTGAAGTCCCGGTGGACGACGCCCGCGCGGTGCGCGAAGGCCAGGCCTTGTCCGGCCTGGATGAAGACGTCCAGCACCTCCTGCCAGGTGCGCGGCTTCTGCTCCAGCCAGCGGCCCAGGGTGACGCTGTTCTCCAAGAGCTCCATCACCAGATAGGCGCGGTCCTTCTCGATGCCGAAGGTGTAGACGCGGATGAGGTGCGGGTGCGCGCTGCGGGAGAGGAGCTCCGCTTCGCGCTGGAGCCGGCGGACGCGCTGGCCTTCGAGCGCGGTGCCGTCGCCCAGCGTGAAGACCTTGATGGCCACGGACCGTTCGGTGTCCGGGTCCAGCGCGGCGTAGACCACGCTGCCGGCGGACTTCGCCAGGGTGTGCTGGAGGGCGTACCGCCCGATGGGCTCGAGCCGCGCCAGGGGCTGGGTGACCTGCGGCGAGGCAGGTCGGTTGGGGTCCAAGTTCCTATCCACTCAAGCTCATTGGGCCTGTGGGCCCACTTCAGACAGTGTGGGCGGTGCGAATCAGTAGATCCATGGCCAACCCTGAGTCAAACCCCAGGGTTTGGGACTGAGTCGGGGCGCGGTCACACTGAAGGAACGTTCAGAACCGGCCCGAGAGGCCAACGCCATTTCCGGTGGGGACCAGGACGGTCGCCGGCTTGCTGGCGTCGCCCTTGGGGTACAGCCAGACGGCGGCGGCGGCAGCGGCGACGGTCACCACCAGCGCGACGTCAGCGACCAGGGCCTGGGTGCGGGCGGCACCGGCCAGGCGCTCCTTGTCCGCCAGCGACAAAGGACCTTCGGCCGCCGTGCGCGGCTTGCGGAGGTCGTTGGCAGAGGAGAGCGCGTTGCCGCCCATGACGATGGCGGTGGTCAGGCCCGCAGCGCCCAGCCCGGCCGCGCCGTAGGCGAGCAGGCGGTTGCGGCGGGTGTTCACCTCGCGCAGCTGCTCTTCGAGCTCCTCCTGACGCACCGCCGCTTTGCGCGCCTCTTCCGCCTCCTGCTCGGCGCGCTGCTTCTGTCGCGCCGCCTCCTCGGTCAGGCGCTTGCGCTCCGCTTCCTTCTCCTTGGCGTCCGCCTGGGTGGAGCGCAGGCGGTCGATGGCCAACGCCGCGCGGCGGAGCAGGACGGGGTCTGTCTCGTCCGTGGCGCCCAGATAGAGCTGGTAGTACTCGAGCGCCTTCTCCGTCTCCACCGCCTGGTCGTACGCGCGGGCGATGTTGTAGAGGAGCCGGGGGTGCGGTTCGAGCGCGTGCGCCTTCTTCAGCGCCTCCGCGGCCTCCAGGTACTTCCGGTTCTGGTAGGCCTCTTCCGCCTCGCCAATCCACTTGGCCGCGCTGCCCGGCGGCTTGGCCGCCATCGCCGCGGGTTGGGCGGCGAGGACGAAGGCGAGGAGGAGGCAGCGGGCTGACATGTAGGGGCGGAGCTTATCCCAACCCCTTGCGAAAGCTCACCTCCGACGGCGGGAGTCGTCGAGGCGGCTCTTCAGGAGCTGCCGCGTCATCTCCAGCGTGTTGGGCAGCTTGTCCCCGACGCTCTTGAAGAATTCGCCCGCCGAGTCCAGCTCCGTGCGCCACTCCTCGGGGTGGATGGAGGTGGCCTCGTCGACGGTCTCCGGGGGGATGTCCAGGCCGGAGAGGTCAATGTGACCCTCCTTCGGCACCCAACCGAAGATGGTCTCCTGCGCGCCCACGGCGACCAGCGCGCGGTCCACCACCCACTTGAGGACGCGCATGTTCTCGCCGTAGCCCGGCCAGAGGTACTTCCCGTCCTTGCCCTTCCGGAACCAGTTCACCTGGAAGATTTTGGGCGGGTTCTGGATGTGGCCCTGCATCTCCAGCCAGTGCTGCCAGTAGTCCCCCATGTGGTAGCCGCAGAAGGGGAGCATGGCCATCGGGTCCCGGCGGACGACGCCCACCTTCCCGGTGGCCGCCGCGGTGGTCTCCGACCCGAGCGTCGCGGCCATGTACACGCCGTGGCCCCAGTTGAAGGACTGGAGCACCAGCGGCGCCGTGTCGCTGCGCCGGCCGCCGAAGATGATGGCGGAGATGGGCACGCCCTCCGGGTCGTTGACGTGCTTGGAGAGCACCGGGTTGTTGGTCATCGGCGCGGTGAAGCGGCTGTTGGGGTGCGCCGCCTTCTCGGTGGAGCCCTTCTTCCACGGCCGGCCCTGCCAGTCGGTGAGCTCCTCGGGCGTCTCGCCGTCCATCCCCTCCCACCACACGCCGCCGTCCGGGGTGAGCGCGACGTTGGTGAAGATGGTGTCGCGGCTGATGCACTTCATCGCGTTGGGGTTGGAGCTGAAGTTGGTGCCGGGGGCCACACCGAAGTAGCCGTTCTCCGGGTTGATGGCCCACAGCCGTCCGTCCGGGCCCACGCGCATCCAGGCGATGTCGTCTCCCACGGTCCACACGCGCCAGCCCTTGAAGCGCTTGGGCGGGACCATCATCGCGAAGTTGGTCTTGCCGCACTGGGACGGGAACGCCGCCGCCACGTACGTCATCCGCCCGTCCGGGCTCTCCACGCCCAGCACCAGCATGTGCTCCGCGAACCAGCCCTCGGCGCGGCCGAGATAACTTCCAATCCGCAGCGCCAGGCACTTCTTGCCCAGCAGCGCGTTGCCGCCGTAGCCGGAGCCGAAGGACCAGATGGTGTTGTCCTGGGGGAAGTGGCAGATGTAGCGGCGGTCCGGGTTCAGGTCTCCAGTGCAGTGCAGGCCGCGGTTGAAGTCCGCCGCGCTCCCCAGCATGTCCAGCGCCGCCTTCCCCATGCGGGTCATGATCCGCATGTTGAGGACGACGTAGATGGAGTCGGTGAGCTCAATGCCGACCTTGGAGTGCTGCGAGCCCAGGGGCCCCATCACGTACGGGACCACGTACATCGTCCGGCCCTTCATGGAGCCTTCGAAGAGCCCGCGCAGCTTTCCGTAGGCCTCGTCCGGCGCCATCCAGTTGTTGGTGGGCCCCGCCTCGTCCTTCGTCGGCGTGCAGATGAACGTGAGGTGCTCCACGCGCGCCACGTCGGCGGGGTTGGAGCGGTGCAGGTAGCTGCCCGGGTGCTTCTGCGGGTTGAGCGGGATGAGCACGCCCATCTTCACCGCCTGCTCCGTCAGCCGCTGCTTCTCCTGCTCAGAGCCGTCACACCAGACAATCTGATCCGGCTTGCACAGCTTCTCCATCTGCTGCACCCAGGAGAGGACGTGCGGGTTCTCCGTGAGGTGGTTGCCAGGCGTCTTTCCGTTATGCGGGACGGAGACTGCAGTCATCGAACTGACCTCGGGTAAGCGCATGGGGTGTTCCGGCTGAGAGTAGGGACGAAAGTTTCGAAGCCTAGTTCCGCCATCTGCCTGCCCGCGGCGGGGAAGTAAACGGCCATTCGCCTGGCTCCGCGTCTCCCTAATTTCTCCCATCAGCGCACTCCGCAACGCAGTGCGCCGAACGCAGGGCGCCAGGCGCCTGAGGGCGAGTGCGCTGTTCATAAGCCGATGGTTCCGCTGCAAAAACGCGGTCCGTGCGTACCCTGCCTCTCGTGAGTGGAGCGAGGTGGGTGGCGGCGCTGGTGGTGCTGTTGACGGGGTGTGCCTACCCGAACCATCGCCACGACCTGCGGATTCGAGCGCCGGTGGGGAACGGGGGCGAGAGCCTTTCGTTCGCGCTGTTCCAGTCGCTGGGGGTGACTCTGGAGCCGGGCCACCAGCTGGTGCTGCTGGAGAACGGGAAGCTCTGGGACGAGGTGGTGCGGGAGATTTCGCGCGCCCAGCACAGCATCCACATCGTCAGCTTCATCTGGCGGGATGGCGAGCTGTCGGACCGGATTGTCGCCGCGCTGGCGGAGCGCACGCGGGCCGGCGTGGCCTGCCGGGTGGTGGTGGATCCCCTGGGGAGCGTGGGCTTCGACACCGTGATGCGGCGGCGGCTGGCGGACGTGGGCTGCGACGCGCGCTCCTTCCGGAACCTGGAGGCCGGCACCCGGGCGATGGAGCGCAATCACCGGAAGATTATCGTCATCGATGGACGCGTGGGCTTCACGGGGGGCTTCTGCATCTACAAGAACTGGCTGGGCAACGGGATGAAGCCCGACGAGTGGCGCGACACCAACGTGCGCATCGAGGGCCCGGCCCTGCGGCAAATGCAGCTGGCGTTCTCCGAGAACTGGCAGGAGTCCGGCGGCGCGCTGCTGCCGCGGGATGTGTTTCCGCCCGCAGAGTCCCTGCGGACCGACGGCGCGGCGCGCGCGGCGTTCGTGATGAGCAGCGGGACCATCAACCTCTCCGACGCGGACCGGATGTTCCTGCTCGCCATCGCCGCGGCCAAGGAGCGGCTGTGGATCTCCAACGCGTACTTCATTCCGTCCACCGCCATCGGGGACATGCTCATCGAAAAGGTGAAGCAGGGCGTGGACGTGCGGGTGCTGAGCCCCGGCCGCGTCCATGACCAGCCCGCCGTCCTCGCCGCTCAGCGCTCCTGCTACGCGCGGCTGCTGGAGGGCGGGGTGCGGATCTACGAGTACCAGCCGTCGATGATGCATTCGAAGACGATGCTGGTGGATGACCGGCTGGCCATCGTCGGCTCCCACAACATGGACCCGCTCTCCCTGAAGGTGCTCGAGGAGGGGTCGCTGCTCATCGAGGACGCGGCGCTGGTGGCGCAGATGTCCCGGAGCTTCAACCGCGATGTCGAGTACTCGCTGGAGATCCGCAAGGAGTGGTGGCGCAAGCGGAGCCTGCTGGAGCGGCTCTCACATCAGCTGGCCGCGCTCATCGGCCGGTTTCTGTGAGGGCTCCGGTTCGCGTCGCCCGGAGGGGTTCGCGGAGCGTCGCCTGGATGGGCTGTCGTGCAGGGGGCCCTTGGGGAGACGGGGGACGGCGTGGTGGATGCTCTGCCCCGTCGGAGCTGGCCCGAGCTCCCGCCGAGGTGGAGGTGGCGCTCGGCTGGCCGCAGCGCCGGTTGTTCGGCGTGAGATGCAACCGTTCGTCGACCAACTCGACCGCAGAGGGCGAATTCCCCCCGTTTCGGCTCAGTTGCTCGACGAACGGTTGCATCTGGCTGCTGTGCGCGGGCGCCGCCGCCTCCACCGCGGTGCGAGCTCGGGCCAGCTCCGACGGGGCAGGGCATCCACCACGCCGTCCCCCGTCTCCCCCAGGGATGTGCTGCCTCCGTCCGCGAGTGCTGAGGCAGAGCCATCAAACGGCAGTCGTCGCCCAGCGCTGACGCCCTGCGGAGCGGGTTTGAGCCACCTCACGACTGCGCGCCTGACGGGGCTACGCTCGCCGCGAGCGGGGGAGGGGAGTGGCTAGCGCTCAGGAAGCGGATGGCGCCTTGGCCTCGCGCCCCGTCTCGGGCCATTGTGCGCGGCCGATGCGCGTTGCCCTTCTCCTTTTCGGACTTCTCCTCGCCTTCACGCAGGCCGCGCAGGCCGCGCAGGCCGCGCAGGCCGCGCAGGCCGCGCAGGCCGCGGACGTCGCGGGCGAGCTGGAGGTGCTGGAGCAGGCCTATCGGTACAGCCGCTTCGCAGAGGTGCTGCAGCGGGCGGAGCAGCTGCTCGACTCAGGCAAGCTCTCCGCGGCGCAGCGCGAGCACGTCCACCTCTACGCGGGCGCGGCGGCCTTCAGCGCTGGAGAGACCCAGCCGGCCACGCGACACTTCACCAGCCTGCTGCGGTCGAACCCGCAGGTGCGGCTGGACCCGTTTCTCTTCCCGCCTTCGATGGTGGCGTTCGTGGACGAGCTCCGCGTCCGGCTCGGCCCGGAGCTGTCGCTGCTGGAGCTCGAGCGCCGGCTGAAGGCGCAGCCGCCCGCCGCTTCAACCGCCAGCGCGCCGCTGCCGCTGGCGGTGCACTTCCTCCCGTTCGGCGTCCCGCAGTTCTCCCAGGGCCGGCGCGGGTTCGGCGTCGCGTTCCTCATCTCTGAAGCGGTGGCGGCGAGCGTCAGCCTCGTCTCGTTGGGCTCGTACTACGGCGCGATGTCGCGACGGCGCTCCGAGGTGAACGGGGTGGCGGTGGTGGAGTGGGGGTTCGCGGAGCGCCTGCAGGGCGCGGCGCAGATGTGGCGGACGATGAACCTCATCTCCACCCTCGGCTTCTACGCGCTCTGGGCGCTGGGCGTGACGGACGCCCTGGTTCACCGGAGCCTCAGCGTCCAGGTGACGGCGTCCGGCGACGGGGCGGCGGCCAGCCTCGGGTGGAGCTTCTGATGGCGCGCCTGGCGCTCTGCCTGGCCCTGCTGCTCGCGGCGCCGGCCTGCTTCATCCCGCCAGGGGACCCGTTCTTCGCCAACCGCGCGCCGCAGGTGCTGGACGCGGCGCCGGCGCTGCCAGTGGTGACCGTGCCCTTCAGCACGGTCTCCCCCTGCCACCCGCTGGAGTTCTCTGCTGCAGTGGCGGACGCAGACGTGGAGGACCTGCTGCGCTACCGCTTCTACGTCGACGACGTGCAGGTGGCGGAGGGCGTCCTGTACAACCCGGAGCAGCGCGCCACCCGCGTGGAGCGCCCGTCGTGGAAGGTGGTCCCGACCGCGCCGGGCAGCCCGTTGGCGCGCGCAGGGACGCACCTGGTGGAGCTGCTGGTGGCGGACACCGACATCCTCGGCCGCGTCCCGGCGCCGCGCGACCGGCTCCTCGATGGCGGGGTGGTGCCCGCCGGCAGCGACCTGGGCAGGTGGCTGGTGGAGGTGCCTTCGCCCCCGCCTGTCTGCCCCTGACCTCAAGCGCGCCCGGCCAGGAGCTCCCCCGCGACCAGCGCGCAGAACCCCAGGCAGACGGTCCAGGTGCGCACGACGTTGAACCGGTTCCAGCGCGCGCGGCCGGCTGCCCAGTCGTGCGGTGGATGCTCCGGGTCCGAAGCAACCATCGCCTTGTTGAAGGGCAGGTTGAACGCGACGGTGAGCGGCGTCACGCTCGCTACGCCGAGCAGCCCGGCACAGACCAGCAGCGCGCTGAGGGAGGCGCCCGCTTCGCGCCAGCGCAGCCAGGCCAGCAGCGCGGTGGTGCCGGTGGCCGCCGCGCAGGCCAGGGGCATGAACCGGTCGGCGGTGAGCGAAATCTCCCGGTGGTAGTGCACGTACGCGGTGGCGGGCAGGCGAGCCATGGCGGGGACGAGCCCCAGCTGGGTGAAGAGTAGGGTCCCCGCGAGGAACGCAGAGAGGAGGATGGCGAGGAAAGAGAAGGCGTCAGGGAGGTTCATGGGGTGGCTCTAGTGCTCCGCCCGCGGCACATTTGAGCACAGCGTCGTCTCCCCGTTCGCGTCGAGCGTAGCGCCGCGCAGCGGCGCGTAGTCGAGACGTGGCAGGGCCCACGCACGCTCTCTTCGCGCTCTCGGATCTCGCCGACAGGCGGGGAGTGCGCTGTGCCCTCCATGTGCAGTGCCGCCGTCTCGACTACGCGCCGCTGCGCGGCGCTACGCTCGACGCGAACGGGGTTGCAGGTGGAGTCAATTCGATCCGGGCGGAGCACTAGTGTTGGAGGTGGATGTCGAGGGCGAAGCGGCCGCCGGGGTAGTGGAACTGCGCGTCCCGGAACGCGGGCGGCCCGAAGGTGCCCTTGGCGTCTCTTGAGCTGCCCCAGGGTTCGCGCGGGATGCCGAAGAGGTTGGTGGCCAGCGCACCGTCGTCGTCCTCGTCGTGGAAGACGCTCACCGCCCACGTCCCCGCCGGCAGGCGGGCGAAGACGCACTCGGCCTCGCCGTTCGCCACGGCGCTGGACGCGCTCGCGGTGGCCGCTGCGCCCTGAGGAAAGCCTTCCGGCCGGGAGAAGGCGAAGCAGCGCACCTTGCCGCGCGCGTGCGCGGCGCCGCGGACTTTGACCACCAACTCGGGCGGGCTCGCTTCGGCGAGGAGCAGCAGCGCCAGCAGCGCCGCGCTCATCGCGGGCTCCCCAGGGTGGGCTTGCGGCGCAGGTAGTCCGGCCGCTCCAGCGCGTCCAGCATGAAGGCCGCCACGTTCGCGCGCGGGATGCTCCAGCCCACCCTCGTCTGGAAGTCGGTCTCCACCTGGATGTGGCGCAAGGCCGGCCCGAGGGTGAGGTGGCTGGGCCGCACCAGCGTCCAGTCCAGCGTGCTGCCGGTGACCAGCGCCTCCTGCCGCTCCTTGTCCGCGAACACTTTGCGCAGCGCCAGCGGCACGATGACCGCGCCGAAGAACCCGGACTGCCGAAGGCTCTCTCCCACGCCGATGGCCGAGAGGAGGACCAGACGCTTGATGCCGCGCGCCTCCATCGCCCGGACGAGGTGAGCGGTCCCTTCGCTCTGGGTCCGCTCGTCGTGACGGTTGCGAGGGCCGAGCGCGAAGAGGACCGCGTCCTGGTCCTGCACCGCGCGGTCGACGGCCTTGGGGTCCAGGATGTCCCCTTGCAGCACCTTCACGCCCGCGCCTTCCAGCGCCTCCGGTTTGCGGGCGAAGGCCGTGACGTCGTGGCCCCGCTCCGCACCTTGTCTCAACAGCTCCAGGCCTGTCCGGCCCGTGGCACCCAGTACCAGCACTCTCATGCGACTTGCTCCTTGTGAGGTGCGGTGAAGGTACGGGCCTCCCCAGGCATCAATCCAATCGATGTCGTGGATTCACATCATCTGCGCCATGGATGGTTGGTTTAGCCGGGAGGGCGTCCCGCGTCGTGCAGGAGCTGGCGCAGCCACTGGTGCGCGGGGTCCCGGTCCAGGCGTTCGTGCCAGTACATGACCACGCAGACCCTGCGGCCAGACGCCAGCGGCGTGGCTTCCAGGGGGAACGTCTCCGTCAGGACGCCGGCGGTCGCCGCATCTGCGATGCAGACCAGCTCGCTGCGCGCGACGATGGACGCCGCCACGATGAAGTGGGAGACGCGCAGGCGCACATTCCCCCCGGCGGCCTCCTGGCTCAGCACGTCGTCCGAATACGCCTGGAGGCGGGAGGTGGGGACCACCTGGACTTGCGGCAGCGCCCGGAGCGCAGCGGCGGAGAGCGGGTGAGGGAGGGAGTGCGCGCCCGCGCGGTGCAGACAGACGAGGGGAATCTTCCCGAGCAGCCGGCGCCGCAGCCGTGGCGAGGTGCGGGTCTCCGCGGAGATGATGAGGTCCAGCTCGTTCTCGAGCTCCGTCTCCATGGCGTCCGGGATGGGACGGAGCTCCAGCTTCGCGTGGGGCGCGGCCTTGAGCAGCGCCGGTAGCAGGGCCGGCAGCAGCTGCATCTGCGCGTGGTCCGTCGTCGCGACCTTGAAGGTCCGGGTCTCCGTCCGGGGGTTGAAGGCGCCCGAAGGCTGGACCAGCGCCTTTGCCTGCGCGAGCAGCGGGCGCAGCTCCAGCAAGAGCGCGTCCGCGCGCGGCGTGCGCAGCAGCCCGCGCCCGCTGCGCACCAGGAGCTCGTCCTGGAAGGTCTCCCGGGCGCGGGAGAGGGCGTGGCTCATGGCCGACTGAGAGAGGCCCAGCTTGTCACCGGCGCGGGTCACGTTCTGCTCGGTGAGCAGCGCTTCGACGGCCGGGAGGAGGTTCAAGTCCAGCGCGGGGGTATGAGCCATATGGATTCAGCCTAAGGCGGCAATGTCCCGGTTCGATACCTTCCTTGCGAAGCGCAACCAAAGCGCCCGCTGCGGCGCAACTGTTTAGTGTTGCCTTGCGTCATCTCGGCCCCGTCTCGAGGACGCCGGAAGCGTGAGATCAGCGGCTCAATTCCGCCGCGCTCTGCGTTAGCGTGCGGGTGTGCCCGAGCCCATCACCCTGCTGCAGAGCGCCTCCCCGGCGGCGCCCGTGCTGGCGACGGTCGAAACCGAGGGAACGACGGTCTACCTCTACCTGAACGGCGCCGCGGCCTCCGGCTTCGAGAGCCGGACGCTGTGGGTGGCGAACCTGGCCCCCGCGCCTCAGGAGCTGGACCTCGAACGGATGAAGCGTGGCGAGCCGCCGCTGATGCCCGCCGCCTTCACCCGCCGCCCGGACGGCGTCCGCTTGGCGGACCTGGAGCCCTTCCGGCTGGTCTGGTTCCCCGAAGGCACCGGCGCCGCGCTCTATGGCAAGGACGGGCTTCTGGCCATCCTCCCGCCCGGCACCAACGAGAAGGAGGGCTTTGCGGGCTTCGCGCGGGACTGCGCGCGCCGCACCCAGCTGGCGTGGCCCATGGAAGGGCCGGAGGCGGCCGGCGCTCGCGCGGAGGTGGAGCGCGCTGAGGCCTTCTGGGAGGCGTGGGAGGGTGAGAAGGCCTGGCCCGCGCTCCAGAAGGAGCTGTTCGGCGCCATCGACCAGGCGCTGGGCAGCCAGGGCCGCTTCTTCAACCTCGGAAAGAAGGAGGACTGGCCGCCCTCCATCCTCGCGGTCCGGCGCACGCCCAAGGCGACGGTGCTGGTGACCGGCGGCGCCTCCATCCGGCCGCAGCCGGGGGTGGCCCGCCCGCTGGGACGGCCGCAGGGACCGCGCCGCATCGAGCTGGCGATGGCCCTGCGCGGCCAGGTGGACGAGGCCGAGCTGGCGAGGCTGGGCCAGTACCTCGCGGACCAGAGCCACCTGCCCTGGCTGCGCTGCACCTGGCTGGGCCCCGGCCACACCCTGGACTGCGACGTGGTGCCGGTCACCGCCGGCCGCCGCTTCCCGGCGGTCATCGTCGCTCAGCAGCCGCGCGGCGCGCCGACCATCCCCTTCCCGGACTACGAGGGGGACCCGGTGCAGGTCCTGTGGCTCATCCCCATCGGTGAGGCGGAGCGCGAGCTCGCCCGCAAGCACGGCTCCCGCGCGCTGCTGGACCGGCTGCAGCAGCTGGGCGACATCTGGGCGCACGGCGAGCGGGCGGACCTCGGCCTGGCCAACTGACGCGCCGCCACAAGACACTGCCCAATCGTCGGACCGCTGTGGGGGGGAAGCAGATGAGCTCGTCGCTGGTGAGAGTCGGCCTGCCGCTTGCGCTGGCCATCGTGATGTTCGGCTTGGGGTTGGGCCTGACGCTGGCGGACTTCGCGCGGGTGCGCCAGCAGCCTCGCGCAGTGCTGGTGGGCCTGGCGTGCCAGCTGCTGCTCCTGCCCGCGGTGTGCCTCGGGCTGGTGCACCTCTTCCAGCTCCCGCCGGTGCTGGCGGTGGGGATGATGCTCCTGGCGGCCTCTCCCGGGGGCACCACCGCCAACATCTTCAGCCACCTGTTCCGGGGGGACGTGGCGCTGAATGTCACGCTCACCGCGCTCAACTCCGTCCTCGCCGCGTTCACGCTGCCGGTGGTGGTGAACTTCGCCCTCGCGCGCTTCATGGGGACGGAGCAGGGGCTGGGGCTGCAGCTGGACAAGGTGCTGCAGGTGTTCGGCATCGTCCTCGTGCCGGTGGCGCTGGGGCTCACCGTGCGCGGCAAGGCGCCCGCCTTCGCGAAGGCGATGGACACACCGGTGCGCATCATCTCCCTCGTGGTGCTGGTGGCGGTGATTGCCGGCACGGTGGCCGCCGAGCGGAAGAACCTGCCCGGGTACTTCGCCTCTGTCGGCCTGGCAGCGGGCGTCTTCTGCGTCTTCAGCCTGACCGTGGGGTACCTGGTGCCCCGGCTGCTTCGGGTGGAGCAGCGGCAGGCCATCGCCACCTGCATGGAGATTGGCATCCACAACAGCACGCTGGCCATCACGCTGGCCATCAGCCCGCAGCTGCTCAACAACACGCAGATGGCGGTGCCGGCGGCGGTCTACGCGGTGGTGATGTTCTTCATCGCGGCCGGCTTCGGTTTCGTCATCAGCCGCGGCGCGCCCGCGGCGGCCCCCAGCGTTTCACCCCAACTCTAGCTTGCTGAGGCCAGGCCCCAGCGGCGCCGCACCTTCCTCTCCAGCGTCTGGAAGAGGAGCCGGTCAAACAGGTAGCCCACCGCGACGATGGCCAGCATCACCGCCATCACCTGCGGCACGTCCATCAGCTCCCGGCCCATGCTGAGCAGCTGGCCCAGGCCGCCGGAGACGAAGAGCAGCTCACCGGCCATCAGCGCGCGCCAGGCGAAGCTCCACCCCAGCTTGAGGCCGGTCACGATGCCCGGCAATGCGCCGGGGAGCAGCACGCCCGCGTAGAAGCGCAGGCCGCGGATGCCCAGCGTCCCCGCCTGCTGCAGCAGCTGCGGCTGGATGGAGCTCACCCCGTCCTCGGCGGCGATGGAGATGGAGAGGACGGAGCCCATCACCACCACGAAGAGGATGGCCGAGTCGTTGAGGCCGAACCACAGCAGCGCCAGCGGCAGCCAGCAGATGGAGGGCAGCGCTTGCAGGCCCATCACCACCGGCTTGAAGGCCAGGCGCAGGAGCGTCACCCGGGCGATGAGCATCCCCAGCGGGACGCCGATGGCCACCGAGAGGAGGTAGCCCTGGAAGAGCCGCCGCAGGCTCACCAGCGTCCCCGCGGCCAGCCGGCCGTCGAGCGCCATCTCCTTGAAGCTGGTGGCGACCTTGTACGGCCCCGGGAAGAGGTAGTGCGGCCAGGGGCCGAACCTAGCCGCCAGCTCCCAGAGGACGAGCAGGCCCAGCAGGAACGCCCCCTGCTGCAGCGCGTGTTTCCCCTTCATTCGGCTCCTCCTGGATGGGCATGCCTGCCGCCTTCGCGGTGCGGATGGCCTCTCGAATCTGCCGGGACATCGTCACCAGCTCGTTGTCGTCCGGGTCTCTGGGCCGGGGCAGCTGCACCTCAAGGTCCTGCAGCACGCGTCCCGGCCGCCCCGCCATCACCACCACGCGGTCCGCCAACAGCAGCGCTTCGCGCACGTCGTGGGTGACGAAGACCACCGTCTTGCGGGTGTGGGTCCAGATGTCCTGGATGAGCCGGTGCATCTGTCCGCGCGTCTGCGCGTCCAGCGCGCCGAAGGGCTCATCCATCAGGAGCACCTCGGGGTCCATCGCCAGCGCGCGGGCGAGGCTGGCCCGCATCCGCATCCCGCCGGAGAGCTGGTGGGGTAGGGCGTTCTCGAAGCCGTCCAGCTCTACCAGTCTCAGGTACTCCCGCGCCCGCGCTTCACACGCCGCGCGCGGCAGCTTGGTGGAGAGCGCGAACTTGAGGTTCTGCTTCACCGTGAGCCAGGGGAAGAGCGCCGGCTCCTGAAACATCAGGAGGCGGTTCGGGCTGGGCCCGTGGACCGGCTTGCCGTCGATGGAGATGTGTCCGCCGCTGGGCTCCACATGCCCGGCCAGCGCGTAGAGCAGCGTGGACTTGCCGCAGCCGGACGGGCCCAGCAGGCAGATGAACTCGCCCGGGTGCACGTCGATGCTGACGTTCTTCAGCGCTTCAACATCGTTCTGGTACCGGTGCAGCACGTCCTTGACCGCAATCTTCGCCGCGCCTTCGCGCGCGCGCGAAGGCACCAGCAGACTTCGCTTCAAGGGACGCAGGCGCGATAGCAGGTTGCGGAACATGACGGTTCAACCTACGTCGCACCCCCTGGGACGGCCTGCTTGCCCGCCTGCTTCGGGCGACGCGGACAAAAGCGTCGGTCAGTCGACAGCTCAGTGGATGCGGGGACGGACGCCGAGCCCGGCGAGCAGCACCGCTTCGCGCTCCAGCATGACGTCGAGCCGGGCTGCCGCCGCCTCTGCGCCGTGGGCTTGCTCGGCGAGGCGGTAGAACAGCTCCTGGTGCCCATCCTCCGACTGCGCGAGCTCCTGGTAGAAGCGCTTCATCGGGCCGGCGGGGAGGCCGTCCGCCAGCAGCGCCAGCCGCTCGCAGCTGCGCGCTTCGATGACTGCCGCGATGAGGAGCCGGTCCAGCCGGCGCTCGGGCTGCGTCTTGCGCACCAGCTCCTGCAGCCCCTGCGCGTACACGTCGCCCCCGTCCCGCGTCAGGCGCAAGCCGCGCTCCTCCATCAGCTCCAGCACCTTCGCCAGGTGCGCGCTCTCCTCGCGCGCCAGCCGCGCCATCATCGACGGCAGGCCGGGGACGTCCGGGTACGCTTGCAGCAGAGAGAGCGCGTTCGCCGCCGCCTTCTTCTCGCAGTGCGCGTGGTCCACCAGCACCTCGTCGAAGCGGGCCAGCGCCAGCGGGAGCCAGGCCGGGTCGGTGGTCGAGCGCAGGTGCACGGGGCCTGCGCCGGAGAGCGGACGGTGTGAGGAGGGGGCGCGCATCGTTAAGACGCCTCCCTAACCCGAAGGGTAAGGCCGGCGCTACTCCAGCAGGACCATCCGCTGCGCCGCGCCGCCCACGTAGCCAACCTTGCGCGCGACGCCGGCCAGCTGCGCGTCCTGCTCGTCCACCCGCAGCGTCAGGCGGGGGAGCGAGGAGAGGAGGTGGCGGGAGATTTGTCCCAGCGAGAGCGTGGCGTGCCTGCGCCGGCGTTCCTCCGGCACGGTGTACAGGCCCTCCAGCTCCGCGCCGTGCGGGGAGCGGCTGCCCACGTCCAGCTTGAAGACCAGCCGCTGGTCAGCCCAGAGCACGTAGGTCCGCTTGAGGCGGATTCGCTGGAGCACGCGCGCCCGGAAGCCCGCCGGGTCCTCCTGCAGCGGGTCCCTCCCCATCGTTTCCTTCACGCAGGCGGCGGCCAGCGGCAGCAGGTCCGCGAAGTCCTCCTCGGTGGCGGGCCGCAGCGTGGGGTTGGTGAAGGGGCCCAGGTCATCCGCGGAGACCGCGAAGAGCCGCTGCACGCGTGTCAGCCGCGGCTTGGGCGCGGAGAGCTGGCGCAGGAGCAGCTCCACCGCGCCTTTCTCTCCCAGACAGGCGCGCGGGCGCAGCTTGCCGTGGAGCGCGGCGGCCAGCGCGGTGAGCTCCGCGGCAGGGCTGACCGAGGGGACCAGCAGCCCGCCATCGCCGCCCACGAAGAGCGCCGCGGAGAGCTCCCGCCCGTGGAGCCGGCCGTAGAAGGCGAAGCGCGCGCCGCCATCCTTCGCCGGCGCCACGCCGAAGTCCTCCAGCAGGCCGAGCAGGTAGACGTGGCTGACCGGGTCCCGGAGGAGGAAGGTGCGCAGCGCCTCCGTATGGAAGCCGGCGAGCTGCTCGACGGTCGGGGCCACGCGCGCCATCAAACCGGGCCGGCGGGGCTGCGTCGAGGAATGAGCGCGGGCGTCACCGGGAGGCGACGCGGCCGGCCGCGCTTAAGGCGCTCCGAGCAGCGTCATCAGGAGCCGGTTCACCAGGCTCTCCAGGAGCTGCTTCTGCGCGTCGCTCCCGTGGAGGAAGCGGATGCCCATCCCCGGCTGCCGGCCCTCGGCCACGGACCAGACCACCTCGCCGGAGACCTCCAGCGGCACTTCCTGCGGCGGCACCCTCAGCTGGAAGCTGAAGCGCGCGCCGACGGGGAGCGGGTTCTCCGTCTTGATGAAGGTCCCCCCAATCGAGATGTTGTGGGTGAAGACCGGACGGGAGGACGACCGCGTCGCGACGGGGAGCTCGATGAACGCTCGCCGGTGCTGCCGCGTATTGCGGAACAGTGACGGACTGGCCACGGTGAAACTATCCGCCCGTTCCGCGTTCGAGTCCACGGCGGTCCAGCTGTGGCGGGTAGTCCCACCCGCTTCAGGCGGGTAGTCCAAGGAGGGCGTTCAGCTCCGCCTCCCCGACCCGGACCGGCTCTTTGCTGAGCTTCTCGAGGGAGAACCCCGAAACCAGGGACTGCGCAGAGCGGGGCTCTCCCGCGGGCGTGAGGCCGCTGAGCGCCGCCAACACGCCGATGACCCGCTCTGCAGGGACGCCGGCCGCGCGCAGGTCCGCCACCGCGAAGGCGCCGGTCCGCTTGGCCAGCCGTCGCCCATCGGTGGACAACCACAGGGGTACATGTGCGAAGCGGGGCGGCGGCAGGGCCAGCGCTTCGAAGAGCTGCAGCTGCCGCGCGCTGGAGGAGAGCAGGTCATCGCCTCGGAGGACGTCGGTGATGCCGCTGTCCGCGTCGTCCACCACCACCGCCAGCTGGTAGCTCGCCACGCCGTCGTTGCGGCGGACGACGAAGTCGCCCACCACCGCGTCCACGTCCTGCGCCTGCGCGCCTTGCACGCCGTCTTCGAAGCGGGTGACGCCGGGCCGCGGGCGGAAGCGCAGCGACGAGGGCCGCCGGGCCTGCCGCTCCTCCACCTGCGCCTGTGACAGGAGGCCGCAGGTTCCCCCGTAGCGGGGCCCGTCGTCCTGCGGGCCGTGAGGCGCGGACGCGGCGGCCGCGACTTCGGCGCGGGTGCAGAAGCACGGGTAGACGCGGCCCTGGGACGCCAGCGCGGCCAGCGCTTCGTCGTAGCGGGCCTGCCGGTCGCTCTGGAGGAGGGGCGGCTCATCCCAGCCCAGCCCGAGGTACTCCAGGTCCTTGAGCAGCGTGTCCACGTGCTCCTTGCGGCACCGGCCGCGGTCCAGGTCCTCAATCCGGAGGAGGAACTGCCCGCCGGCCGCGCGGACCTGCAGCCACGAGAGCAGCGCGGTGCGCGCGTTGCCCAGGTGCATGCGGCCCGTGGGGCTGGGTGCGAAGCGCCCTCTCACTGCACCTCGCTACTTCTTCAGCGGCGTTCGCTTCTGCAGCGGCACCCGCGTCTCGTCCTTGGCCGGCGGCGGCGCCTCTTCCAGCGCGGCGTCCGGCTTGTTCACCTGCACGCCGTACTTTGCCTCCGCGACCTTGGTGCCGCCCGCGACGTCCGGGGCCACCGGGCCGGGGATGGGCGTCGCCTCGCCCGCCTTGTTCCCGTTCTGCGCGAGGTGGCCGGCGAGGTTGAAGAGCTCCATGCCCGCGGAGAGCAGCTCGGTGTCGAAGGTGGCGCGCGGCAGCCGGCGGACATCCCCGGTGGTGGGGAGGAAGACGAAGCTGTCGAGGACCAGGTTCTTCCCGCTGCGGGAGAGGGCGCCGAAGATGAGCAGGTCCGCCGAAAGCGCCGCGGCCTCCTGCTTGGCGGCGGCCACCGACGCCGGCTCCAGCCGGTTCTGCGAGAGGCCGGCGAGCAGCTTGGATTCGGGGTCGTTGCCGCTGGTCTGCCCGCTGACCTTGGTTTGCTTACCGGCCGCAATCTCCGCCACGCCGCCTGCGAGCTCACCCGGCAGCTGCACCCGCCACAGGTGCGCGCCCGCGGGCACGTCCTTCACCAGCAGCGGCGTGCTGCCCAGGCCCACGCCGTCGATGAAGACCGCCGCGCCCGCCGGGGTGGACTCCACCAGGAGGTTGCCCTTGGGGCCCGTGGCCAGCGCCTTGCGCTGCTCCTCCACCACCCGGTTGAAGAGGGGGGAGGTCTTCTGCAGCGGCAGCTCGCGGGAAGGGGCCAGGCCCAGCGCGAGGGTCAGGTGCTTCTGCCCCTCCTCGTCCCGCCCGGTGTTGAACTGCACCGCGGAGAGCAGCGCGTAGGCGTCCGCCACCTCGCCGATGTCCGTCACGCCGGCGGCGGCGGACCGGAAGTCGCCCAGCGCCTTCTGCAGCGCCTCCTCCGCGAGCCGGAACTTGCGCTTGGCGCGCAGGTCCTTCGCCTCCGCCACCTGGTTGCGCGCGCGGGCCAGCGCGTCCTGATAGGGGTCCGCGCGGGCCGCCTTCTTCGCGTCCGTGGGGACCAGGCCTTCGGTGTTGCGCAGCTCGGTGGCGAGCATGCCGGCGGCCTTCACGCCGGCGCGCTGCGGGACGTCGCCGGAGAGCGCGGCGAAGGGGACGACCGCGAACTTGCGCGCGGGTCCAGCGGGAGCAGCGGGCTTCTCGTCCTCGGCGCGGGCGGCGCCGGCCAGGCAGAGCAGGGGGAGCAGGAGGGCAGCGGTTCTGTTCATTTCGGCACGCACCATAACCTTTCAGGGACGCGACAGAAGCCCGCGGTTGGGCTTGCGATCGCGCGCGCAAGGCTTCAGCTTGCACGGGCGTGACGACCGCGGCCGAAAAACCCCACCTCGTGCTCCTGGCAGAGGACGACAACGACCAGCGGGAGCTGCTGGCGGAGGTGCTCGAGTACGAGGGCTACCGCGTGCTCCAGGCGGACACCGCGCAGGGCGTGGTGGCCCAGCTGGAGGCCCTTCCGGACGCCCTGTTGATGGACCTGCACGGCATCTCCAGCCCGGAGGTCTCCGCGGCGCTGGAACGCACGCAGCCCCGGCCCGCCCTCGTCGTCCTCTCCGCGGACCGGCAGCTCCAAGTCGCGGCGAAGGCGCTGCATGCGGATGCCTTCCTCGCCAAGCCGTATGACCTGGATGAGCTGCTCGCCAAGCTGCACGGGGTGCTTCAGCGGGCTTGACCTGAGGCCGGAGCCGGCGCCAGGGTCTGTTCCTCCAACCGACGATGCGCTTCCTCCACTGCTCGGACGTCCACATCACGCAGGACTACTTCACGGTGCCGCCCTGGAAGCTGGGGTGGCGGCGCAGCCTTGCGCTCTTTGAGCTCTCCGTGGGCGGGCGGGCCCGGAAGTACGCGGCCGCGCGCCAGACGCTCCGGCAGATTGCCGACGACATGGCGCCCCTCCAGGCGGACCACCTCATCGTCTCCGGAGACCTCACGCAGTACTCCACCGACTGGGAGTTCAAGGGCGCGCGCGAAGCCCTGGGCGAAGTGGCCGCGGACCGGCAGCGCTGCACCGTCATCCCCGGCAACCATGACCGCTACACGCCGGGCGCCCTGCGCGAAGGTCGCTTCGAGCGCTACTTCGGTCACCTGACGCACAGTGACCTGCCCGGCTACGCCCGCGAGGGCGCGTACCCGTTCGTGCGGCTTCTGGGCGGGGACGTGGCGGTGGTGGGGCTGTGCTCCGCGCGGGTGCCGCTGGTGCCCGGGATGTCCTTTGGCGTCATCGGCGAAGCGCAGCTCTCCGGCCTGGCCGCGCTGCTTCAGGACCCCAAGCTGACCGGGCGCGCGGTGCTGGTGCTGGTCCACCACGCGCCGCGGACGCACCGCGACCGGCCCGACAAGCCGATGCACGGGCTGAGGGACGCGGACGCGCTGATGCACCTGTTGCCGGGCCCGCGCTTCGCCGTGCTGCACGGCCACATCCACAAGCGC
The DNA here is from genome assembly GCA_044230055.1 of Myxococcaceae bacterium. Lineage (GTDB taxonomy): Bacteria > Myxococcota > Myxococcia > Myxococcales > Myxococcaceae > JBGART01. Next base: position 32,424 of record JBGART010000017.1, read on the forward strand.
TACCACCACCGCGCCACCGCCACGCGGCCCCACCTCTTCGGCGCCGGCTCCTCCACGGAGCGCAGCCACGAGGGGTACTGGCTCATCGACGTGCGCGGGGGGCAGGTGGTGGGAGGTGAGGTGTATCGCCCCGGCGCGCGCGCCGCGTGATTTCGAAGGCGACGTGCGGCCCGGCGCGGGAGGAGAATGCGCGCCATGCACGAGGATGAGCAGCCCGGGACCGAGCCCGACCTGGCCGAGCTGAAGGCGCTCCGCGTCCTCAAGCGCGCCATCGACGACCTGCTGGAAGAGAGCCTGAAGGAGCGGGAGAACCTGGACGGCACGTTCCGCCGCCTCTTCCCCCGGGTCCTCGCGCTCACCGGCGCGAAGGGCGTGGTCATCACCACCTCCAACGAGGAGCTGGCGACGCAGACCTGGTCGCAGGGGGACTTCGGCGCCACGTTCGCCGGGACGTTCCTTGAAGCGCACCCGTACGGCGTGCGCGTGCTGCCTGAAGGCACGCTGGTGACCGAGGCCCTGGACCTGGTGGGCGTGCGGGTGGGCGCCATCGGCCTGCTCTTCGCGGGGGACCGCAGCGCGTCCGCCCCGGCCCTCTCCCGCGCGCTGGACACCATCGCGGAGGAGCTGGACTCGGTGCTGGCGCAGATTCAGACCGCGTCGGACAAGCATCAAATCATCCTCAAGCTCAACCACCTGCTGGCCAACCGCGTCTTCGAGTCCGGGATGGACCAGGCGGTGCTCACGCTGGCGGAGCGGGTGAAGCTGCCGGGGCTGTTGCTGGTCTACCGGGACGCCATCCGCCCCTCGCAGCTGCACTACCGCCAGTACCGCCTGGGCCGGCTGGAGCACGAGTCCGGCGCCAAGCCGCACGCGGCGCTGGAGCGGGCCATCCAGGAGCACGGGCCGTCGCTGGTGGCGCCGACCGATGACCGCCTGCGCGCGGTGGTGGGGACCCAACGGTCCATCCAGGCGGTGCTCATCGCCGGGCTCTCCAGCTCCGAGGCGCTGGGGAAGATTCTGGTCTGGTCGGAGAACGACGGCTTCTCCGCGTACACGCTGGACCTCATCCGCATTTTGTCGTCGACGCTGTCGCAGCGGTTGGTGGACTATAACCGCGAGCGCATCCACCTCTCGCAGTTCTTCAGCGCGGACGTCAGCCACGAGCTGTTGACCGACCCGCAGTACGAATCCCGCTACCTGACGCCGCGCGACGAGGAGGTGGGCATCCTCTTCGCCGACATCAATGGCTTCACCCGCATCTGCGAACAGGTGCTGGAGGCGCCCTCGCGCATTGGCCGCTTCGTGGACCGCTGGAGCGACGGGGTGGTGGACATCCTCTGGAAGCACGGCGGGGTGTTCGACAAGATGGTGGGCGACTGCGTGATTGGGCTCTTCGGCCCGCCGTTCTTCCGCAGCTCTCTGTTGGAGCGCGCGGAGGGGCTGACCCGCTGCGCCTGCGAGGTGCAGGACTTCACCCGGGCGATGAGCTCTGACCCGGAGGTGAGCCACATCGCCGAGCGCGTGAAGCTGCCGGGCCTGGGCGTGGCCATCGGCTTGAACCTGGCCAACGCGTTCTGCGGGATGTTCGGGCCGAACTCGTCCTACACCGGCTTCTCCACCGGGATGAACCAGACCGCGCGCCTCCAGTCGCTGGGCGCCTTCCGGGAGACGCTGGTGATGGAGAAGGTCCGGACGGTGCTCTCACAGACCGCGGACCCGAAGCTCAAGGCGCTTCAGTACGGGCCGCTGCAGGAGACGTCGGTGAAGAACGTGGCGCACCCGCTGCGCTACCACGCGCTGGTGTGGCCGTAAGGCCGCGTCACGATACCGGCTGCCAACTGTCGTCGAAGGAGCCCGAATCGAACCGCACGGGCTCGCGCCGCAGGAGCTCCAGCCTTCGGCGAATCATCTCCCCAACGTGGCTTTCGAGGATCGCCTTCTTCAACGCGGCGTCGCGCCCCTCCTCCCCCGCGGCCTCCATCGTCGCTTTCACCTTGGCCACCTGCTGGCTGTGCTCCGAGCGCATTCCCTCCAGGAGCTCGTCCTTGAACGCGTTGACGGTCTTCGTCCAGTCCACCACCGTCGTGCCAACCGCCATCGAAGCCTCGGCCGCCTCCATCCTGGCGATGAAGTCGTCGAGCCCTCCGCGAGCGAGCCCCATCCGAATCTCGAGCTCAGCTTGGAGGTTGTTCTTCCTTGTGTTGTACGCGTCGGTGGCTTCCGCGAGCGTCTCCCGCTCATGTTGGTACAGCAGGTCCTTCCAGTTGTCCGGCGCGCTGTCTCCCGCTCGTGGCTTTGCTTGATCGAGCTCCGCGACGACCTCTGCCAGCGTGCCGGGCCTCAACCCCAAGCGCGTCTCCACCCCCCTGAGGATCTCCAGCTTTCCCTTCACACCGCTGTGCACCACGTTCCCCAGCACAGTGAGATCCAGTTTCGCCTGGTTGATTTCGTAGCGCCCCAGGGCGTCGACCAGCCCTTCAGCGGTGGTTGCGCTCCCAGCCAGGGTGGAAGCGCGGCTGCGCTCTCCATAGGCAGCGCGTGCGAGCTCCAGGTTGATTCCGAACCCCTTGGAGCCCGCGCCGGCGCCAATCGTTAGCTGATATTGACTGCCTCCATCCTCCACCACCCAGCGCGTTTTGTGGATCTCCCCGTGCTTCAGCGGGCCCGCAGAGACGGCGCGCGCAGGCTGGCGGAAGAGGGTGCGGCCAAGCTCCTCAAAGCCTTCCTTTAGCCCTTCTGCGAGTGGCCGAAACTCTGCCATCCGCTGAAGCTGCGCCGGGTTCCAGAAGTCGAACTCCACGGGGGTGTGAAGCGTGGGTGATACCTGCTTTTGAGCGAGCTGCTCGATGCTTGACTGAAGCCGCTCTTGGAAACTGCCGTGCTCAAGCTCGAAGAGGAGGCTTTGATTCAGGTCCTTCAGGTGGGGCCCTCGAAAATCGAAGGTCTCACCGCGAAAGTGCTTATCGAACATCGAACGCCACACAGTGCACCGCAGCGTCCAAGAGTGATCCGCTTGCTCCGCAAGCTTGAACTGGAGCGCGTATTCGTCACCCAGCGGGCTTCGCAGGGCGAAGGCGGTGTCTGCCACCACCGTGGGTTGCTGCTTCGCGGTGCCGAAAAAGTTGGAGCTCCGAGGGGACCGGCTTACGGTCGCCGGGATCATCCTCGACTTGAACTGGGAGCGGTCCAGCGGAAAGGAACCCGTTACCGCCTTCTGGAACTCACCGCTCAGGTTACCCAGGATCTCAGAGATACTCTCGACGACGGCGGGATCGGGCAGCACCACCTCAGCGGGCCGGTTGAGCAAGGCTCCCAATCGCCCACTGGCAATAACGGGATACATCCCCGCGGTTGGCTGCTTGAACTCCTTCATCTCCTCATCGAGGGTTTGGTGGAACCGCTCCACCTCATCCAGCTCGTAGACGTCGGTCTGGTCGCCATCGGTGATACGCAGTCGAGCGGGAGCCTCCGTGTCCGGGGGTGTCACCTCCACACCCCAAAGCTCCTTCAGCGCGCGCCTCGCAGCGTCCGCGTCCTTTGCCGTTTCCGAGCGCTGCAGGGCCAGGCCGAACACCTCCGCGTCCGGGATCCGGATCTTGGCGTTCGGAGTGTCAAGCCATGCCTCCGGCCGGCCGATCGGATCGTTCATGAGGCGCACTCTTGCGCCCTCGCCCACAACGCCAACCTCCGCATTACGACGAACAAGCGGCAGTGCGAGGCGGAGGACGGGCGCTACCGACGGGGGCATCCCGAATTATCGGCGCCTTTGAAATCGGGTCGCGCGCCGAAAATGACACGGCGCCTTACAGCTTGACCGGCTAGGCCCGGAGCGAGTCACCCGCGTAGCGGCGGATGAAGTGAATCCACTGACGCGAGTCGATCTCGACCTGCCACTCGGTGTTGGGGGTCAGCGGGACCCGGGGCTTGAGGAAGCTCTCCAGGAAGTCGGCGGCCCTCGCAGGGGTGAGGTCCGGCCCGCGGAAGGCGATGCGCAAGTACACGTCCAGCTTGGGCGTGATGTCGACCGAGGCGCAGATGCGGAGGGTTCCCACCCGCCGCTGGTAGTCCGGGTTTTGCCCGGGCCGGGCCGTGGCGTCCGCGCTCAGCGCTTCCAGGGTCACCCAGTTGCGCGGCTTGAGGATGTGGTCGAGCAACTCCCCGCTCGCTTCTTCGAGCGTCTGGTTCTCGTGGATGGTGGCGAGCATCACCGGCCTCCTCAGCCTGCTTGGCCGGGAGAATTCGCCAACGCAGGTTGCTCGCGCAAGACCCGAACGTCGGATGGGCGTCCACTTAGGAGGCGGACCTTGCGCGGAGCGACTTGACGGTGCGCCGCGCGATTGTTTGAGCGCACCTCGCCGTGGCCGGCTTGGCCTTGCACTGAAACCGCGGTCTGCTGCAAGCCGGACCGGTCGCTAACCCCCGTACGGCGCGACGGGCGAATCCGCCAGCGCCTCCGCGCTCTCCTCTTTGCGGATTGACGGGTCAGCCGCGAGGAGTCCCGCCTCCGCGGGAGAGGAGATGGGCGTGCCCCGCTGCAGCAGCCGCGTGAGCACCGCGAAGGCGCTGGACGGCGAGGCGCGCCCGGAGCGGAGCATGGCCCAGAGCGGGTGGCGCTCATCGCCGCCGGTGGCCTGGCGCAGGAGCAGGCGGGAGGCGGAGAGGCGCTCTTCCACGGTGGCGGCGCTCAGGGAGTAGAGCAGGTCATGCGGCGCACCGTCGGCGATGCGCGCCAGCCCGCGGGCCAGCTGCGGCTCCGCGTGCTCGTCGCCTTCAAAGGCCGGCGAGAGCGCCACCAGCCGCGCGATGGCCTCTGCGTTCCCGCCCAGAGCCAGCGCGGCCGCAGCCTCCAGGCCTGGCACCGGCCGCTCCAGCGTGCGGAAGACGCTCTGCACGCGCGCCGCGGACCGGGAGTCCAGCTGCAGCGCCGCCAGCAGCGCGCGCAGGTGGGCGTGCTCAGTCGGGGCCTGCAGCCAGAGCGCGTTCGCCAGCGCCAGGCGGACGGCGGGGTCCGACTCGGTGGCCAGCGCGGCGCGCAGGAAACCCTTGCCCTGGGCGGTGGCCGTGTACGAGCGGACCTTCTGCGCGGAGAGCAGGAGCGCGGGGTCTTCCGGGCCTGGCTCCGGCGCCGCGCGGGGGGCCTTGCCGAACTGGGCGATGGTGGCGCCGACCACGTCCAGCGCCCGGCGGACTTCGGCCACCTTCGCGGTGAAGTCGTTGGCGATGAAGGAGAAGACGAAGCGCTCGCCGCTGGCGGCCTGCACGTAGCCGGAGAGCGAGGCGACGGTGCCCAGCGTGCCGGTCTTCCCGCGCAGGTTTCCTTCGGCGTCAGTCCGGGTGAGGCGGTTGCGCAGAGTCCCGTCCACCCCGGCGATGCCGAGCGAGGCGAGATAATCCGGCGACAGCGCGAGGTCCTTCTCCATGTGGCGCAGCACGCGGTTCACTTGCGCGGCGGAGAAGCGGTTGAAGTCGTTGAGGCCGCTGCCGTTCTCCATCACGTAGCTGCCGCGGGGCAGGCCCACCTCGCGGGCGAGGTAGTCCGCCACGACGTCCAGGCCCGCCGCGAAGGTCGCCGGCGTCCCGCGCTGCTGGGCGGCCATCGCCTTGAGCAGCATCTCCGCCGCGAAGTTGAGCGAGCGCTTGTTCACCACTTTGAGCACGTCGGCCAGCGGCTCAGACTCCACCACGTGCAGCGGGACGGCGCCCTTGGGGCTCTCGCCCAGGCGGACCGTGCCCTTGATGCGGATGCCGCGCTGCGCGAGCACGCGCTTGAAGGTGTGGCCAAAGTAGAAGGCCGGGTGGTCAATCTTCTTGAGCACCCGCGCGCCCGCCGCCGGGTCCACCAGGCAGCCGCGCACGGTCAGCTTCTGCCGTTCGCCGCCTTCGCCCTGCGGCGTGGAGCTGACCTGGAGGTCCGGCGCGGCGCAGCGTCCGGTCAGCCGGGAGGTGTCCACCGTGGCGTAGTCGCTCGCGGGGTCCAGCTGCACCGCCGGCTTGGCGCCGCCCTTCGCGGGCAGGATGACGAGGGCGATGGCGTTCGCGTTGAGCGACAGCGCGCCGGTGGGCGAGAGGTAGGCGTGGTCCGCGTCGCCTTGCGCGAAGCCGCGCGGCGTGCGGGTGGCGTCGAACCAGGTCTCGTCGAGGACGAGGTCCCCGGTCACCTCGCGCAGCCCCGCATGCCAGAGCTCCGCGGCGATGCCGTAGAGGCGCTCCGTGGTGAGCGAGGGGTCCCCCTTGCCGCGGACGTAGAGGGTGGTGGCCTTTCCGCGGGCCAGGCCGTCGGCGAAGAGCTCCGTCGTAAAGGTGTAGTCCGGACCCAGCGTGGCCAGCGCCGCGGCGGCGGTGAAGAGCTTGGTGTTGGAGGCGATGTTGAGCAGCTCCTCGCCGCCCTGAGCGAGGACGGTGTCCCCGTCATCCAGGCTCTCCACCTGGAGCGAGACGCGGGCCATTTTCGCCAAGGGCGCCGCGGCGGCGGTGAGCCGCTCGCGCAGCGCCTGGTGCTCTTGCCCGCGCGTCTGAGCGAGCGCCGTCCACGGCAGCGCGCTCAGCACAATCATCGCGACGGGGCTTCGGACCAGGGGTTCCTCCAGACTCACCCCTGACAGTTCGCAAGCGTCGGACCGGCTCCCACCGCGGCGAAGCCCTCGCCCGAGGCGGTGTCATTGCGGTCCCACCCCCCAAGGATGTGCCACATGTGGGGGCGCCACCCTGCACCAGGCCCCTCTACTCGTCGTCCTCGTTCGCCTTGCGAAGGCCCAGGCGGCGCCGCAGCTCTCTGGCGCTCTGGCGGGAGACGTCCACGCTGTGGCCGCGCGTGGTGCGGGCGGTGAAGCCGCCCGTCTCGCAGGGCTCCAGCCTCGCCACGTGGTCCAGGTTCAGCAGCGCGCGGCGGTGCACTCTCTCGAAGCGCCCCGCTGGCAGCCGGTCCTGAAGCTCCTGCAGCGTGAAGTCGGTCAGGTAGTCGCCCTGGCCGGTGAAGACGGTGACCAGCTCTCCCTCCAGCGTGGCGTGGCTCACCTGCTCCGGGTCAATGAGGGCGATGCCGTGGCGGGTGGGGATGGCCAGCCGGTTGAGCGCGGTGTTCGGCCCGGTGGGCTTCCTGCGCCGCTCCAGCTCCTCGCGGAAGCGGCGCTGCGTGTCCCGCTCCTGCGCGCGCATCAGCGCCTTGTGCAGCCGCCCCGGCTCCACCGGCTTGAGCAGGTAGTCCACCGCGCCGGCGTCGAACGCGCTCACCGCGTGGTCCGCGTGGGCGGTGCAGAAGATGACGTAGGGCCCGTCGACGGGGAGCAGCTCCATCGCCTCCAGCCCGGAGAGGCCCGGCATCTGGATGTCCAGGAGCACCACGTCCACGCCGCCCTCGCGCACGCGCGCCAGCACCTTGTCGCCGTCCTCGCACTCGCCGGCCACCTCCACGCCGGCCATCGCCGAGAGCAGGCGCACCAGCCGCTTGCGCGCCACCTGTTCGTCGTCGGCCACCAGCACGCGCAAGGGGCTCACGTCATCACCCCGGGGACCGGTCCTTCAATCGGCAGCGACAGGCGGACCTCGGTCTTCCCGCCGTCCCCTTCAATCCGCAGCTGACCTGCGCCTGCGTAGGCCAGCGCAAGCCGCTTCTCCACCGTCGGCAGGCCGTGGCTGCCCTCGCGCGGGCCGCGGTAGTCGCCCGGGTTGACCAGCGCCACACACAGCGCGCCGCCCTCCCGCGCCACCTTGAGCAGAATCTCTCCGCCGTGGCCCGCCGCCGGCCCGTGCTTCACCGCGTTCTCCGCCAGCGGCAGGAGCAGCAGCGGCGGCACCAGCACGGCCTGCGCCGGCTCCTCCACCTCCACCCGCAGCGTGAACCGGTGGGGGTCCCGCAGCAGGTGGAGCGCGAAGAGCGTGCGCACCAGGTCCAGCTCCTGCGAGAGCGGCCAGGCCTTCTCCCGCACGCCGGCGAGGACGGTGCGCAGGATGGACGAGAGCTGCAGCACCGCGCGCTCGGCCACCTCGCCGTCCTCGCGGCACCACTCGGCGATGGCGTTGAGCGTGTTGAAGAGGAAGTGCGGGTCCAGGTGCGAGCGCAGCGCGACCAGCTGCGAGAGCTCCGCCTCTCTCAAGTAAGCCGCCGCCCGGGCGCGCTCCCGCGCGAGGCTGGCCTCGAAGCCCACGTCCCGGCCCAGGCCCCAGCCGCCGACGAGGAAGAGCGCGGCGCAGACCGCCAGGCTGGAGCGGTTGGTCAGGAACGTCTGTCCCATGTCCAGCACCTTGGGGATGACCGCGCCCACCACCAGCACCACGCCGCAGCCGATGGTGCCGTAGAGGACCAGCCGCACCGCGCCGTGGCTGAACTCCAGCCCTTCGGGAAAGAGCACGCGGTACGAAACGGGCGCGATGAGGACAAACATCACGCACATCAGGATGCCCAGGGGGAGCCCCAGCCGGTCCGCGCTGAAGTTGTGCTGGACGGCGACGATGGGGATGCACACCGCGAGGATGGGCACCAGCCGTCGCGGTTCGACGAGCGCGCGCAGCGTGCTGCGGATGAGGGAGCCCTCGGACATGGTCTTGGCTCGCGAGCATAGCCGGCCGTGCGGAAAGCCTGCCTGCCCGCCCGGGGTGGGCGGTCTGCCGGGCGGGCTGAGCGGTCGCCCGTCCGGGTCAGCCGGCGTTCCGCCCGAGGAGGGAGAGAATCTGCCGCATCATCTCCGGCACCGGCACGCCCTTGGAGAGCGCGGCGCTCACGTGGCCGCTCTGCCGCAGCACCTCCAGCTTCTCCTCCCCGCGTGAGGAGATGACGACGACGCGGAGGTCCGTCTCCCCGCCCAGGCGGCGGATGCGGTCGATGAGGCCGAACACGCCCATCCCCGGCATGTTCAGGTCCAGCGTGAGCAGGTCCAGCGCGTAGAGCTGTTCGATGAGGACGCGCAGCGCGTCCTCGCCGGTGCCGGCGGTGATGACCTCAAAGCCGGCGCCGGAGAGCGCGTCGGAGAGGACCTGGCGGAAGAAGTTGTCGTCGTCCACCACCAGCACGCGCGGCTTGCGCTGGGCGTAGCGGGCGAGCAGGGCGGCCACCCGCTCGCGGAACGCGACGTCTGCGCGGTCAAAGGAGAAGCCGGCGCCAGCGGGGATGCCGCGCGACTGGGCCTCGGCGGCGGTCACCACGTGGACCACCTCCGCGTCGGTCTCCAGCGGCTCTCCGTCGGGGAGCACCAGCGCCAGGCGGACCTTCGAGTGCACCGGGGGTGGGGTCAGCGTCTTCACGAAGACGCCGCCCTGGCTGATGTTGGTGACCAGCTCCGTGCGCAATTCGTCGGCGTCCGCGAAGGTGACCTGCAGCCGCGTGTGGTAGCGGTCCGTCCCGCGGCCCTTCGCGTTGCGCAACAGCGCCCGGCCCTCACGCGCTACTTGGGCATGCTCTTCCAGGAATCCGCGTGCGGCGTCGGTGGACTCCAGGGACGCCATCAGCGGCTGGCTTCCCTGCGCCGGCTGCAGAACGCAGGCCTTCACCTCCAGCGGTCGGCCCCCGCCTGCCGTCAGCAGGATGCGCAGCGCGGTCCCCACCGGGTGGCGCGCGGCGGTGGGAAGGCGGATGACGCCCTCGGCCACCCACGCCTGGAGGGACTGGGCCAGCTCCGCGGGCGTGTCGTACTTCATCTCCAGCACCGCCTCCTTCGGAGCGGGCGCGGGCGTGGGGACCGCCCGCATCTGGGCGAAGAAGCGCTGCAGGGGGGCCAGCGCGCCGTCGAGCGTGAGCTCTTCGCGCACCGTCATGGTGACGAGCTTCTTGTCGTAGAAGCGCTCCCGTTCGTCTGGCGGGAGAATCTGCGGGTCCAGCACTTTCCCGCTCATCCGCTCCGCCTCGCGCGTGATGTGCCTTCGCAGCGCGGACGAGTAGGAGAAGAACGAGAAGCGCAGCAGCAGCGCGACTTCGGCAGTCGACGCCCGGCCGAAGAGCTGGGCGCTCAACAGGCCCTTGGGGAACTCGCGCTGCACGTCCCGCAGCGCGTCCACAATGCGCTCCACGCCGATGTGCGCGTGCGTCAGCACCGCGAACTCGTAGTGAGGCGTGCGCCCGGCGGTCATGACGGTCGTCGAGTCTAGCCGGCCCTACGGGGGGGGGAGGGCGTGGGCGTCGCTCCTACCTCTCGCGGCGCGCCAGCTGCTGGGGCAGCCGGTGTTCGAGCGCTGCGTAGGTGGCGCTCGACAGCAGCGCGTGATGAAGGGGCCGGAGGTGGTCCGTCGTGACTTGCGGAAAGAGGTGATGCACCAGGTGGTACTGGTCCGAGCGCGGGAACAACAGGGTGTTGACCAGGCCCGATGGATGGATGTGGTTTCTGGCGCGCAGCAGAGCGTCGGGGTGCTCCATCATCCCGGCGTGATCAAACGCGTCCGACAGGAAGCGAAAGAGTTGGTACGGCGCCAGATACGGAATCAGGTAGTAGAGCGCGAAAGCGGTCCAGCCGATTCCGAAGTGTGCGAGCGCCACCAGCGAGAGATTGAAGCCCAGGCGCGCCAGCCTCACGCCCACCGAATCCCCGCGGCTCCAGAGGACGGGACGGATGTAGCTGGGAAGGTGGCGCAGCGTGAGTGCGTAGCCGACGTAGTGCCAGCCGAGCGGTCCCAGGCGAGCGAAGAGCGCGCGCCTGGGCTTGAAGTCGAGGTCCCGTTCGTCGCCGAGGTGCCTGTGATGAGTGAAGTGCTCTTCCGCGTACACCTTGAAGTCGGTGAAGTCGAAGAAGCTGAGCAGGTTCCCCAGCCAGCGATTCCAGCGGCGGCCTCGCACGAACGTGGAATGGGCGCATTCGTGCATCATGTTGCCCAGCGCACGGAAGCGGGAGCCGATGTAGAGCCAGACCAGCGGCAGCAGGCCAAGGGCCCAGGGCGAAGCTTTCACAAGCCGGTGCTCCAGCAGCGCCACTCCAATCGCCGAGAGGGGGTGCCAGACACAGGCCAGGCGGTCGACGACGGACGGCTTGAAATACGCCGGCGGGACGGGAAGCGCGCCCCGCCGCAGACGGGGTCCGGCCGTCAAAGCTGTGCTTCCGTGTTCGGACATCTCGGCTCAGGTCGGGAACAGGCGCGTCGCCGCGCGCTCCATCCGGTCCAGCGCTTCGCTGAAATCCTGCGGAGCCAGACCCAACCCCATCCGAAAACCGAGCCCGCGCTCGATGCAGGACGCATCAGCTGAGGCGCTGACGCCGACTTCCATGCTCTCGAGCGGAAGGAGATAGACCTGCTCCTCCGCCAACCGGGCGCTCAACGCTTCGATGTCGCGCTGCGAACGGGCGCGCTTCACGCCCACGCACATCACGAAGCCACCCGAGGGCGCGCACCCGACGAAGTGCCGCGAGCTCGCCAGAAACTCGCTCAGCCGCCGCCGGTTCGTCCTCCACTCCGTCCGCATCTGCGAGAGCACGGGCGTATCAACCTGCCGCATCACCTCGTAGGCGACCCACTCGGAGAACGGGTTGACGGTATGGGTGGTGTAGTTCTTTTCGTTCTGCATCTGGGCCAGGTCTTCGTGCGGCCCTACGCACCAGCCCAGCCTCAGCCCGCAACACCCCAGGCACTTGATGAAGGAGCCGGTCACGAAGACGCGGGCCTTGGCGCGGTAGAGCGTTGGGCCCAGGAGGGAATCGTCGGAGGCGTGAAAGCGGTAGTGCTCGTCCGCGATGACCGTCGCACCGTTCGCCGCTGCGTAGGCCAGGAGGCTCTCGCACAGCTGGGCATCCAGGACCAGCCCACTGGGGTTGTGAGGTGAATTGAGGAGAATGCAGTCCGGCCGTTCGCGCTCGAGGACGGCCAGCCACTCCTTTGGATCCGCGGAAGGAACCCCGGTGGCAGACCAGCGCACCGGCAGAGGGACAATCTCGCTCCCGAACGAACGGGGCAGCTCGTAGAGGATCTGGAACGCCGGCATGGCCAGCGCGGTCTTCCGCGAACGCAGGTGCCTGAAGAGCAGCAGCAGCGCCTCGCTCGTCCCCGTGGTGATGAGGACGTTCTCGCGCTGGGCGCCCGGATGAACTCGGGCGACCGCGTCCCGAAGGTCATCCCGCCCCCAGTTCGGGCTGTCGCGGAGATTCAGCTCCAGAACTGCCGCGGAGATCGCCGCGGGGCTGAGGCCGGCGCCTTGTAACAAATCCGAAACAGTCAGCGCTCTCGCGCCGGACTCTCCCATGTTGAGGCGCTCAAGCCGGATTCTCGCGAGGTGCTCCTCCATGAAGAAGGTGCGCAGCTTGTCGTGCTCGGGCATAGGTGCGCGCACCGTACATTCGATATCGAAGGCTCGCAATCGCATGCGACAACATTTGAGCTTGTTGTTTGTCAAAACTGAAATGAATGACGGTATTGCCAGAGTGCTTCATGGCGCTGCGCTGCTGGCTATTCCCGGGTGTTTGTCTTACTTGGGCGAAGCCTCAATTGTTGTCTCAATCGCCGGGAGTCGTCTTTGATTCGTTCCATTTCTGGTTCAATCCTTGAGCGGTTCGAACGGGTCTGTCAGGAGACGCCGGAGTCCATCGCGGTCGAGGAGGACGCCGGGCTCACCTCGTACGCTCAGCTGAAGGGGCGCTCCGACGCGATCGCAGGCTGGCTCTTGCGGCGCGGCGTGACGAGAGAGCAGCGGGTGGTCTTGTTCTGCGAACGCTCTGCCGCCGCGATCGCCGCAATGCTCGGCGTCTGGCGGGTGGGCGCTGCCTACGTGCCGGTGGATCCCGACCTGCCGGATGAGCGGCTCTGGATGCTGCTCGCGGATTGCGGGCCGGTCTGCGTCATCACCTCCAGCCCGCAGCTGGCGGCGCGAATCCGCCCGCGGGTCAGCGCCGTGCTGGACGCCTCCTTGCCGCTGGAGGAAGGGCCGCAGCTCCTCCAGATGTCCGCTGCTCCGCTGCAGGCTGCCTGCGTGCTCTACACGTCGGGCTCCACGGGGAAGCCCAAGGGCGTGGTCTTGACGCGCGGAGCTGTCGACGCCTACGCGCAGACGTTCTGCTCGCTCACCACGTTGAGCTCACGCGACTGCGTGTATCAGTTCGCTTCGCTGGCCTTCGACGGCGCTATCGAAGAGATTTTCCCTGCGCTGACAGTGGGCGCTCGCCTGACGCTGCGGCCGCCCGGGCCCCCTGAGCCGTTCCCGGCGTTCCTGGAACGGCTGGCCCGAAGCGGGGTGACGGTGCTCGACCTGCCGACGGCCTACTGGTCGCAGTGGATGCGCGAACAAGAGCCTTTGGGAGCGCCCTTGCCGCCCGCGATCCGCGCCCTGGTGGTGTACGGGGAGGCGGCGCAGCTGCCGACGTATCAGCGGTGGCGGGAGTACGCGCCCACCGGTTGCACCTGGTTCAACACCTACGGGCCGACCGAGGCCACGGTCAACGCGACGTCCTTCTCCGTGGCGCCCGGCGCAGCGCTGGAGGAAGCCCCGTTGATTGGCCGGCCGCTGCCGGGCGTGCAGACCTACGTGATGGACGAGGCCTTCGAACGCGCGTCTCCGGGTGTCCCGGGGGAGCTGTGTCTGGGGGGCGTGGGCCTGGCGCGCGGCTATCTGGGGGCGGCCGGGCTCACCGCAGAGCGCTTTGTCCCCCATCCGTTTGCTCCGGGTGAGCGGCTCTACCGCACGGGAGACCGCGTGGTGTTGGCGGCCGATGGACAGCTGCGGTTTCTGGGGCGCGCGGACTTCCAGATCAAGCACCGGGGCTTTCGCGTGGAGCTCGGCGAGATTGAAGCCGCCATCCGCCAGGAGGTGCCGGCAGCCGAGGTCGTGGTCCTGCTGCGCCGCGACAACCCGGCGGCGCCTGTGCTTGTCGCCTATCTGTCGATGGCGGCCGAGGACAGGACGACGCCTGTCGCGGTGGCCACCGCGCTCGAGAAGACGCTGCCGCCCTACATGCTTCCCGCCGCGTACGTCCTGATGAACCCGCTGCCGCGGACCGTCAGCGGAAAGGTGGACCGGGCCCGCTTGCCGGCGCCGACTCCAGAGGACCGGGTGGGCGGTGAGCTCAGCGCGTCGCCGATGGACGAGGGAGAGCGCAGGCTCGCCGCCGTCTGGAGCCAGCTGCTGGGCATGGAGGACATCGGCCGCGGAGAGAACTTCTTCCAGGTCGGCGGGCACTCGCTTTTGGCTGGACAGCTGGCGGCGCGGGTTCGCGAGGTCTTCGGGGTGGAGCTGTCGCTCCTGCAAATCTTCCAGAGCCCAACCCTGGCGGCGATGTCCCAGGCCATCGCCCAGAGCAAGCCCAGGTCAGCAGACCCCATTCCACGGGCGGACCGCAGCAAGCCTCTGCCGCTCTCCTTCTCGCAGGAGCGGGTGTGGTTTATCGACCAGCTCGCCCCCGGGACGGCGGTCTACAACGCGTCGTTCAACCTGAGCTTCAACGGCCCGCTGGATGTGGAAGCGCTGGGCCAGGCCTTCACCGACCTCGTCGCCCGCCACGAGATTCTCCGCACCTCCTTCCATGAGGAGGCGGGCGTTGCCAGACAGCGGGTGCATCCGCCCTTTCCGGTGGCGTTTCACGCGGTCGACTTGTCGGCGCTGGCGCCTGAGGCACGCGAACAGCGGGTGGCCGCCCTGGCCGCCGAGCAGTTTCGCACGCCCTTCAAGACCGACCGGCTCCCGCTCTTTCGTCACACGCTGATGAGGCTGGGCCCTACCGAGCACGTGCTGATTGGCACCGAGCACCACTTCATCCACGACGGGTGGTCCATCAGCGTGCTGATGCGCGACTTCCAGCGCCTCTACGACGCACGCGCTCAAGGGAAGGTGCCGGACCTCCCGCCGCTGGCCATTCAGTTCGCGGACTATGCCGCGTGGCACCGCGCCAGGGCGCAGCGGGGCGAGTTCGACGCGCTGGCCAAGCAGGCCCGCGAGCGGTACGCGGGCGCTCCTGCGCTGGAGTTGCCGACGGACCGGCCGCGTCCGCGGCTTCAGAGCTTCCAGGGCGGAGAGGTTCGCGCGGAGCTCCCTGAGGCGCTCTATGAACGCCTTCAGCTGCTGGCGGCCAGGCGGGGGGTGACGCTGTTCAACGTCACCCTGAGCGCGTTCTTCGTGCTGCTGCGCCGCTACTGCGACCAGGAGGACCTCCTCATTGGAACGACCGTCGCCGCGCGCACGCGCGTCGAGCTCGAGTCCGTGATTGGGATGATGGTCAACTCCGTCCCGCTGCGGGTTGCCATCCGCGCCAATCCCCCCTTTCGAGAGCTCCTGCAGACCGTGGCGCACGCGACGGCGGACTCGTTCTCACGCCAGGAGCTGTCCTTCGACCAGCTCGTCGGCGCCCTGAACCCGGCCCGAGACCCGTCCAGGACGCCCATCTTCCAGGTGGACTTCAGCTTCCACGACACGCGGCTGCCCTCGCTGGACTTCCGGGGCGCCCGCGCGGACATCGCCTATCCCCCGGCAGAGTCGGCCAAGTTTGACCTCAATGTCACCGTGGTGCCGCGGCCTCGCGCGGTCTTCATGTGGGAGTACTGCGCGGACCTCTTTGACCGCAGCACCATCGAGAAGATGGTCGGCCACTATCAAGGGCTGCTCGAAGCCTTCGCCGCGAACGACGAGCTGCGCGTGCTCGACGCCTCGCTGCTCTCCGGGAGCGAACGCGCCTTCCTGCTCGCAGCGTCGAACGGGCCCGTAAGCCCGGGGGAGCTGAGCCGAGAGGGCGTCCAGCACGTCATCGCCCGGCGCGCTGCCCGGGCTCCGGACGCCGTCGCGCTGATAGACGGGGACTTGACGCTGACCTACGGGGAGCTTGACCGTCGCTCCAACCGGGTTGCGCGTGCGCTGGCCGCGCGCGGCGTGGGGCTGGAGAGGCGGGTGGGCGTCTGTCTTCCACGTTCGTGGCAGCTCGCCGTCGCAGCCCTGGGTGTCCTGAAGGCAGGCGCGGCAGTGGTGGCGGTGGACCCTTCGCACCCGCAGGACCGCCGCGCCTACGCGCTCGGCAACGCGGGGGCCCGCCTGGTCTTCGTTCGCGTTCCCGGCGAGCCGAGCGTCTGCGCGGAGCTGACTGTCGAGGAGTGCCTCGCCCACTCGGGGGACGACGGCGCGCTTTGTCTCCCGGTGGAGCCGGCACATCTCGCCTATGTCCTCTACACCTCGGGGAGCACCGGACGGCCCAAGGGCGTGGAGCTTACGCAGGGAGGTCTGCTCAATCACGCGACGTGGCACGCCGAGCGCTTCGGGCTCCGTGAGACCGACCGCGTCCTCCAGTTCAACGCGGTGGCCTTCGACACGCTGCTCGAAGAGCTCTTCCCGACGTGGATGACCGGCGGAGCGGTGGTGCTTCGGACGGAGGCCATGATCTCTTCGGCCGGCGACCTGTTCGACGCGGTGGAGCGATTCCAGTTGACGGTGCTCGACCTGCCCACCGCGTACTGGCACGAGCTTGTGCGAGAGCTGGAGGCGCGCCCGCGCGCCTTGCCGCCCTCCGTCCGGTGGGTCCTCATCGCCGGGGAGGCGGCGAGCGCTGAGGCGCTGGCGGCCTGGTGGAAGCGGGCGGGAGACCGCGCCCCGGTCGTCAATCTGTACGGACCTACGGAGATCAGCCTCATCTGCACCGACTTTGAACCCTCGCCTCAGCTCCCGCTGGACCCGGCATGGCAGGGGGTGCCCATTGGCAAGCCCATCCGGAACACGCGCGCGTACGTGCTCGATGCCCAGCTCCAGCCGGTGCCGGTGGGCGTTCCAGGTGAGCTGTTCATCGGCGGCGCCGGGGTGGCGCGCGGGTACGCAGGCCGGGTGGACCTGACCGCGGAGCGCTTCCTGCCGGACCTCGCCGGAGACGGCGGCCGGATGTACCGGACGGGAGACCGGGTCAAGCGGCTCCCCGACGGAAACCTCGCCTTCCTCGGCCGGCGGGACCGGCAGGTCAAGCTGCGCGGCTTTCGCGTGGAGCTCCGGGAGATTGAGGCCGCCCTGTGCACGCATCCGAAGGTCGCTGCCGCGGCGGTCATCCACCGCGATGGCCGGCTCCTCGGCTACTGCGTCCCGCGTGAGCCGCGGCCCAGCGTGGCAGAGCTGGTGGAGCATGTCCGCGCGTCGCTCCCGGAGTACATGCTGCCGGCGCGCTGGGCGCTGCTGGAGAAGTTGCCGCTGACCTCAACGGGGAAGGTTGACTACGGCGCCCTTCCGGAGCCCTCACCCCTCACTGCCCAGGCCTCCGCGCCGCCGCTCGACGGCAAGCTGCAGCAGATGGCCAAAATCTGGTCGGAGGTGCTTGGCGTCCCGGATGTGCCGGCGGACGCTGACTTCTTCGAGCTGGGGGGCCACTCGCTGCTGGCCACCCGTCTGGTCTGGAAGGTTCGCAACGCTTTCGGCTCCAAGGTGGCGCTCAATCAGGTCTTCGAGTTTCCAAAGCTCAGCGACTTCTGCCGGGAGTGCGACAAGGGCGACAATAATAAACGACTGTAATGTCATGTTGGTGCGGGCGGCACGTAAACGTTGCACTCACTGTTTCTGGATGAGAACAACGTTGAATGAATTGTTGCAGCATCATAGATACGACGTCTGGAAGGGCAACAAGACACATGCGTCGCATTGCACCGTTGGCCGCACCAGGGTTGCCGGAAGCATCAACGGACGGTGCACGTCGCGCGCCCTGGCTTCAGCTGGATGAGCTGCTGGCGGGCCTGCCGGACGCACCGGAAGGCGTCCTGGATTTCAGCAGCGGCTCCACGCAGCTGGACCTTTCGAAGCAGGTCGACCTGTCTCTGGACCCGGCGGCCGTCGGGCGCGCGCTTGGCTATGGCAGTCCGCTCGGCCGCCTGGAGCTGCGAGAGCGCCTGTGCGCGCTCTACGCGGAGAAGCACGGGGTGGTGGTCTCTCCCGAGGACCTCTGCATCACCGACGGAGCCGCGGGCGGCCTGATGGCCTCTCTGTCCACGCTCCTCGGTCCAGGGGACGAGCTCGCGCTGCCTGAGGTGGCTTTCCCGCTGTATCGCGCCTGCGCGGAGCTGTTGGGCGTGCGGCTCATCCCCGTGCCGCTGAACGGGGCGCAGACGATGGACCTGGACGCGCTGGAGGCGCTGGTCACTCCGGGGACGAAGGCCATCCTTCTCAACTCTCCCAGCAACCCGTTCGGGTCGACGATGAGCCGGCGCGCGCTCGAGCGCGTGGCGGAGCTGGGGCGGACCTTGATCTCGGATGAAGTCTACGGGCTGCTCTCGTTCAACGAGGTCGCTCCAAGCGTGACGCAGGTGACGTCTGACGCTTTTGTTATCAACAGTTTTTCAAAGGCCTATGGGGCCGCGGGGCTGCGGTTGGGCTTTGTGTTGTTCCCTGCGAGCCAGCGGCGGGCGTTCTGCGGAATCAAGGCGGCCTTGAACGTCAGCACCAGCGTGGTCTCCCAGATGCTGGGCGAGCGCATCCTGGATTGCTCTGAGCAGGTCTTGCGCGCCCACCTCCAGCAGCTGGACGCCAGCCGGACGCAGCTGCTGCAGGAGAGCCTTGCCCTCGGGCTGCCGCTCTTGCGCCCACCGGATGCAGGCTGCTTTGCCACCTTCCGCCTGCCTCCGGGCCGCGGCTCTGCGCAGGCGAGGCGCGAGCTCTTCTACAACCATCGCCTGTCGGTGGCGTCTGGCGCGGCGTTCGCCCGCGTTGACCCAGGTTTCCTCCGCTTCACCTTTGCCCGTCCCGCGGAGCTGCTGTCGGAAGGGCTGCGGCGGTTGAAGCTGTTCTTCGAGGCTTAGGAGCCCGCCCGACATGGCCACTCGCTCACCCTTGTCCCCCTCCGAGCAGCGCTTCTGGCTGCTCGACCGCATAGGCGGGGAGCAGCGGCGGTCGCACCTGCTGCTGGCGCTCGAGGGAGACCTCGACGTTGAGGCGTTGAGGCGGGCGCTGAAGTTGCTCTGCGTCCGCCATGCGGCGCTGCGGACCGTCTATCGGGACACGCCCGAGGGGGCCGTGCGGGAGGAGCTCGCGTCGGCGCAGCTCTCCCTGGCGGTGGAGGACCTCGAGCAGGAAGGGGCCGAGCTCGCCTGGTTCCGGCGCCACGCCGCGCCGCCGTTTGACCTTTCCAGCGCGCCGCTGGCCAGGGCCGCGCTCCTGCGTCTGGAGGCGCGGAGCCATCGCCTGCTCCTCGTCGTTCACCACCTGTTGGTGGACGACGCGTCGGTCGGGGTCCTCCTCCGCGACCTGGCGGCCTTGTATGACGAGGCCACGGGTTGCGGCCCGGCCCTCGGACCGCCGCCGGCCCCGTTCTCCGAAGCTGTTCGTCGGCAGCGGGCGGCGCTGGAGAGCGGCGAGCTGCGCGAGTCGGTGGACTACTGGCGTCAGACGCTTGAGGGCATGCCGCCGCCCGCGGAGGTCCGTGGCGAACGGGTTGGCCGGCCTGGCCGCACCTCCAACCCTGGGCTGGCGAGCGTGCAGCGCACCCTCGGCGCGCCGGACGTGGAGCGGCTGTCGAAGCTGTGCCGGTCTGAACGGACAACGCCTTTCATCGTGGTCCTGGGGACGCTGCAGGCGCTGCTCGCGCACCGCACGGGGCAGCGCGATGTGGTGGTGGCCACCGTGCTGTCGAACCGGTTGGATGCCCAGTTCGACTCCACCGTAGGGTTGCTGAGCAACACCGCGCTGCTGCGAACCTCGCTCGAAGGCGAGCCGGCGTTCCGCGAGCTGCTGCGGCGCGCCCGGGTGACGCTGTTGGGCGCGCTCGAACACTGCGCGGTGCCCTTCGAGACCGTGCTGGAGGGTGTCCCTGCCTCCCTGCGAGGCGACTCCGAGGGGCTGGTGAAGATTGTGGTCGCGGAGCAGGAGGTCACCGCAGCGGTGACGACCGCTTCCGGGTTGAGGGTGCAGCCGCTCTCCGTACCCGAGACAGAGGCCATGGTGGACCTCGTCCTCCTGCTGGAGCACAAGGGCGACCGGGTCTCGCTGTGCTGGGACTACCGGACGTCCTTGTACGACAGGTCCAGCATCGAGGCGTTGGCGGACCAGTTCGAGCAGCTGCTCCGGTCTGGCGTCGAGGACCCTTCGCGCCCGCTGGCGGCCCTGCAGCTCGCCTCCCCGGCGCGGGTGGAGGCGCTGCTGGATGCGGCCCGGGGCCGGCCCACGCAGCACGGTGGCCGCTCCCTCCCGGAGAGGTTCTCCGCGTGGGCGAAGTCCCAGCCGGAGGCGACGGCGGTGGTGTTCGAGGGCAGGACGCTGACCTACGGCCAGCTGGACGCGGCCGCCACCTCGCTGGCGCGGCGCCTGGTGGCTCTCGGGTGCCGCCGGGAGGGCGCGGTTGCCGTCGCGCTGGACAGGTCTGTGGAGCGCGTCGTGGCGTGCGTGGGAATCCTCAAGGCAGGCGCCGCCTATGTGCCGCTGCCCCTGGACTCGCCGCGCTCCCGAAGACTGCAGCTGCTGCAGATGAGCGGGGCGACCCACGTGGTGACGGTCGCGGCGGCGGCGGGGGAGGTGCCCGACGGCCCGTGGCAGGTGCTGTGCCTGGAGGCCCTGGAGCGGGAGGCTTCGCCTTCGCAGGCGCTGCCAGAGGTTCATCCGGACCAGGTGGCCAACATCCTCTTCACGTCCGGTTCGACAGGGGTTCCGAAGGGCGTCGCGGTCACGCACCGCGGCGTGCTCCGGCTGGCGCTGGACCCTGACTGGAGCGCGGGGCCGGGCGCGCGCTTCCTCCACGCCGCGCACTTCGGGTTCGACGCGTCCACCTTCGAGCTCATGACGCCGCTGTGCACCGGTGGCGCCGTGGTGGTGGCGCCGCCCGGGCCGCTCGGCCACGAGCAGCTGTCCCGACTGCTGGAGTCCCAGCAAGTCACCCACGCGCTCCTCACCACCACGTTCTTCAACAGCTTCGTCGACAGCGAGGCGCCCTTCCCCGACACGCTGCGGACGCTGGTGGTGGGCGGCGAGGCGATGAGCCCGCGCCACGCGGCGCTCGCGCTGGCGCGCTACCGTGGCGCCCTCTTCAATGCCTATGGCCCCACGGAGGCCGCGGTCTGCATTGCGCAGCAGCGGCTGACCGGAGCACTGGCGCCGCTGCGACACGTGCCCGTCGGCTCCCCCGCGCTGGGGGCGCAGCTCTACGTCGTCCGGCAGGATGGGTCTTTGGCCCCGCGCGGGGTGGTGGGGGAGATTCTGATTGGAGGCGAAGCGTTGGCGCGCGGCTATGTCGGCCAGCCGGCGCTCACCGCAGAGCGCTTCATCCCGGACGCGCTCTCCGGGGCCAAAGGGGCGCGCCTCTACCGCACGGGAGACCTGGGCTTCTACGGCGAGGGTGCGCAGGTCTTCTGCGTCGGCCGGGTGGACCGTCAGGTGAAGGTCCGCGGCTTCCGGATTGAGCCCGGCGAGGTGGAGGCGGTGCTCCTGGAGCACCCGGGCGTGCGCCAGGCCCTGGTCACCGTGGAGCTCACCCCGGCGGGAGAGCCGGTGCTTGCCGGCTACGTCGAAGGCGATGCTTCAGAAGAGGCGCTGGAGGCCTTCCTCGCCCAGCGGCTCCCTTCCTTCCTTCGGCCGCAGAGGTTGCTCTGTCAGCCGTCCTTCCCGCGGATGCCGAGCGGCAAGGTTGACGTGGCGCGGCTGGCGGCGGCCGTCCAACGGCCACGGCGCGCGGACCTCGCCGTCCGGAGCGCCAGCGCGGAGGAGGCGCGCCTGGCCGAGGTCTGGAAGGAGCTGTTGCACGTCGACTCGGTGGCCCCCGCGGACAACTTCTTCGCCTTGGGCGGAAGCTCCTTGCTGGTGGCGAGGATGGCGTCCCGGGTGCGCGCGCAGTGGGGAAAGGAGCTCCCGCTGCAGCAGGTCTTCCTGGCGCCCACACTGGAAGGCGTCGCCAGGTCCCTGGAGGCGCTTCCCCTCGCGGCGCCGGAGCTGGCGCTGGGCCACTCGCAGGAGACGACCGCTCCGCTCTCCTTCGCGCAGGAGCGGCTGTGGCTCTTCCATGCGCTGATGGGGCCCAGCGCCGTCTACAACATCTCGGACGCCTTCGACGTCCAGGGGCCGCTGGACCTGCCGGCGTTGGACGTCGCCCTCGAGCAGCTCGTCCTGCGGCATGACCAGCTGCGGACCTGCGTGGAGACGACGGGCGGCGTGGCGCGGCAGCGCGTGGAGCCGTCCGCGCGCGTGCGGGTGGCGCTCTCGCAGCTTGGACCGGGGGAGGAGGTCGAAGCCTGGCTGCGGCGCGAAGCTGCGGTGCCGTTCGACCTCGCCGCGGCGCCGCTGATGCGCGTGCAGGTGCTCCGCCGCGCTGACCGCGGACACACGCTGCTGCTCACCCTTCACCACCTGATAGCGGACGGGTGGAGCCTGGGCCTGCTCTACGAAGAGCTCAGCGCGCTCTACCGCGGGGCCGCTTCGCGTGACGCCCTCCCGGCGGCGCCGGCGCACCGCTACGCGGACTTCGCGCTCTGGCAGCGCCGTCGTCACGAGGCGGGTCTGCTCCAGCCCGCGCTCGACTACTGGCGGGGTCAGTTGGACGGCGCCACGGTCGCGCTCAACCTGCCGGTGGAGCGGCGCAACCGCAACGAGGTGAGCTTCAAGAGCGGCGTGGTGCGGACGACCGTGGGGTCCGAGCTCACGCTGGACCTTCGCCGCCTGGCCGGGCAACAGGGGGTGACCCTGCAGATGGTCGCCCTCGCGGTGTTCCAGGCGCTCCTTCACCGCTACACCGGCCAGAGCGACATCGTCGTGGCCTCAGGCAGCGCCGGACGCGGCCGTGGCGAGCTGGACCGGATTCTGGGTTACTTCGTCAGCCTCCTTCCCATTCGGGCCCGATTCTCAGGCGAGCTGACCGGGTCGCAGCTCTTCGCGCAGGTCAAAGCGCTGACGCTCGCGGCACTGATGCACCAGGAGGTCTCCCCGCGCGAGCTGCTTGCGCTCGCGCGCCCGGCGGGAGGCGGAGGCTGGGGAGGAGGGTGGCCCGTCGGCTTCTTCTTCCAGAATGCGGGGGGACAGCCGCTCGCCCTGGAAGGGGTGACGCTGGAGCGCCGGACGCTGGAGACGGAGGCGTGTTCGTTCGAGCTGGCGGTGGCGGTGGAGGAGGTGGACGGCGGTCTTGCGCTGCGCTGGGAGTTCTGCAGCGACCTCTTCGAGGAGCGGACCCTTCGCGAGATGGCCGGTCACTTCCACGCGCTCCTGGCGAGCGCGGTTCGTGCGCCCTCTGCCCGCGTCGCGGAGTGGGAGCACGCGCTGCCTGGCGCACGGGAGCGGCTGAACGAAGCGCTTGCTTCCCACGACCGCGCGCTGCCGGAAGAGGACCTCGCGGTGCTGCTGCAGCGGCGGTTGCGCTCGCAGCCCGACAGCCCGGCCCTCATCGCGGACGGTCAACAGCTCTCCTGCCTGCAGCTCAACGCGCGGGCCAATCAGCTGGCGGGCGTCCTGCGAGCGCAGGGCGCGCGCCCGGAGACCTGCGTCGCCCTGGCGCTGGGCCGTTCGGTGGAGTGGGCGGCCTGCATGCTGGGCATCCTCAAGTCCGGCGCGGCGCGGGTGGCTGTGGACCCTCAGCTGCCACAAGAGCGCTGCGCGCAGCTCCTGGCGCTCGCCCGCCCTGCCGTCATCGTCACCGCGCGGCGGTACGCGGCCCAGTTTGAAGGGCTGGCGCCGCTGGTGGTGGTGGAGGAGCTTCCCTGGCCGTCAGGGGACGTGGAGGATTTGCCTGTGGTGGGCAGCGCGGAGTCGCTGTCTCAGGTGGTCTTCACCTCCGGCTCAACCGGCACGCCGAAGGGCGTGATGCTCACGCGAAGGGCGCTCTTGAACGCCTTTCAGTGGAGCCAGCGCTTCAATGGCCTGCGCCCGGGAGACCGGGTGCTCCAGCTGCACTCCATCTCCTTCGATGTGGCCCTCCTCGAAACGCTGGGGAACTGGTTCGGGGGAGCCACCGTGGTGCTTCCTCCGGATCCGCTGCCCGCGACCGCGCAGGCCTTCTTCGCCTTCGCCGAGCAGACCGGGCTGACCGCGTTCGACCTCAGCACGGCGTACTGGCACGCCTTGGCCGCTGACCTCACCCGGAACCCTGCCCGGGTGCCCGAGCGCGTGCGGTACCTGACGGTGGGCGGCGAGCGCGCGCACCTGAGCGCCTTGGCGCCCTGGAGCGCGGCCAGCCCACACGGAATGCGGTGGCTCAACGGATACGGACCGACAGAGACCACCATCCTGAGCACCCGCTACGACCTCCGGCCGGGCCAGGCGCCTCGAGGCGAGAGCCCCATCGGCCACGCCATCGACAACACGCAGCTCTACGTGCTCGATGAGCAGATGCGTCCGCTGCCGCAGGGCGCGGTCGGCGAGCTCTTCATCGGAGGCGCGGGCCTGGCGCGAGGCTACCTGTTCAGCGCGGCGCTCACGGCGGAGCGCTTTGTGCCCAACCCGCTCGCGCGGACGCCGGGTGAGCGCCTCTACCGCACGGGTGACCGGGTGCGGGTGCTCTCCGACGGCTCCCTGGACTTCGTCGGCCGCGGAGACTGGCAGGTGAAGATTCGCGGCTTCCGGGTGGAGCTGGGGGAAGTGGAGAGCGCCCTGAGGCGGTTGGACGGGGTGAAGGAGGCGGTCGCCGTCGCCGCCCCGGGCCCGGATGGGACCTTGCGTCTGCTGGCCTACGTGACTGCGGTGGGCGAAGTGGAGGGGGCGCTCCTTTCGCGCCAGCTCTCCGCCCGGCTTCCGCCGTACATGGTGCCTCAGGTCATCACCGTGCTGGACGCCTTCCCGAGGATGGCCACCGGGAAGGTGGACCGGGAGCGGTTGCCGTCCGCTCGCCTCGTCTCCCAGGAGGAGCATCAGCCGGCGACGACCGACACCCAGCGGGCCCTCTGCGCCATCTGGTGCGAGGTGCTCGCGCTGGAGCGGGTATCCATCTCGAGCGACTTCTTCGCCCTGGGCGGTCACTCGCTGTCCGTGGTGCAGGTGGCTTCGCGCGTCCGGGAACAGCTGGGGCGGGAGCTGCCCCCGCGGCTGCTCTTCGAAGCGCGGACCGTCGAAGCCTTGGCGCGGGAGTTGGACGCAGGCGTCCAGGCTTCGGGCGTCCGTAAGGCGCAGCGGCCCATCGCCCGCGTGGCGCGGGAGGGGCTGCACCCGCTGACCCCCAGCCAGGAGCGGCTCTGGTTTCTCAACGAGCTGGCGCCAGGCAGCAGCTGGTTCAACGTCCCGTTGCACTACCGGCTCCACGGCCACGTCGACGTCAACGCCCTGCAAGGCGCGCTGTCGGCGCTCGTCCTGCGGCACGAGTCCCTCCGGACGCGGTTCTCCACCGTGGAAGGCCAGGCGCGGCAGTCGGTGGAACCGTCGCATTCGCCTCTGGTGGAGCACGACCTGCAAGCGCTGCCTCCGGCCGAGCGGGAAGCGCGCGCCGCTGAGCTGTTGCAGGCGGACCTGTCGCAGGGGTTTGACCTCGCGTCGGGCCGCCTGCTGCGCGCGTCGCTGGTGACGCTCTCGTCGCAGGAGCACCTGCTGTTCGTCTGCCTGCACCACATCGCCGCGGATGGCGGGTCCATCCCGCTCCTCCTCGAAGAGCTGGCGGCGCTCTACAACGGACTACGGGGTGGCAAGGCGGCGGCGCTCCCGGCGCCAGGCTTGCAACCCATTGACCTCGCCCACTGGCAGCGCGAGCCGGGCACGGGGGAGGGTCTGGCCTACTGGAAGCGGAAGCTGGCGGGGGCGCCGCCGGTGGTGGAGCTGCCGTCCGACAGGCCGCGGGCTGCGCTCCAGCTCCATCAGGGCGCTTGCCGGGAATACGTCCTGGGCGCGCCGTTGGCTGCGGCAGCGAGCGCGTTCGCGGCGGCGGAGGGCGGCACGCTGTTCATGGTGTTGCTGTCTGCGTTCAAGCTGCTCATCAAGCGGCTCTCCGCGCAGTCCGACGTCGTCGTCGGCTCGCCTGTCGCCAACCGGGGGCGGGGCGAGCTGGAGTCGATGGTGGGGTGCCTGGTGAACACCCTCGTCCTGCGCACGGACCTCTCCGGGTCCCCCAGCTTCCGGGAGGTCTTCCGGCGAGTGAAGGAGACGGCGGTGGGGGCGTACGCGCATCAGGACGTGCCCTTCGAGAAGCTCGTCCAGGAGCTCGCGCCGCGGCGCGAGGTGGGTCAGGCGCCCCTGTGCCAGCTGCTCCTCTCGCTGGCGCCGCCCTCGTCTGAGCGGACGGACTGGGATGGGGTGAAGCTGGCGCCGCTGACGTCCGCTGCGCAGGCCGCCGGAGCGACCGAGTTCGACCTCTCGCTGCTGTTCGGGACGACCGCGCGGGGGCTGACCGCGACGGTGCTCTACAGCCAGGACCTCTTTGACCCGGAGACGGTGGACCGGTTGATGGGGCACTACCAGACGCTGCTTCAGAGCGCGCTGGCCGCGCCTCAGCTCAACGCGGACTGGCTCTCGTTGCTGGACGCGCAGCAGCGGGCGCGCTTCCTCCCGGCCCCGCTGCCGGCGCGCGGCGCGGGCCGGCTCGAGGCCCTGGTGGAGCAGCAGGTGCTGCGGGTGCCGGAGGCCATCGCGGTCAGCGCGCGCGGGGTGAGCCTGACGTACGCCCAGCTCTGGCGCCGGGCCGGCGCGCTGGCGGCCCAGCTGGTCGCCCGCAGGCTTCCGCCGGAGTGCAAGGTCGCGGTGTACCTGGAGCCGTCGGTGGAGCGCGTGGTGGCCCTCCTGGCGGTCCTGAGGGCGCAGGCCGCCTTCGTGGCGCTGGACCCCGCCTACCGGAGCGACCGGCTGTCCTTCGTCATCGAGGACTCGCGCGCGGCGGCCGTCATCACCTCCGCGGACCTCGCGCCCGAGCTCCCGGAGGCGCTGGCCCGCCAGCTCCTCATCCTCTCCGACGAGGAGGTGACGGCGGACGTGTCGCCGGGCGCGGCGCCGCGGCCCCTGTTCGCGGACGAGCTTGCGTACCTGCTCTACACGTCGGGCTCCACGGGCGTCCCGAAGGGCGTCTCCGTCACCCACCGGGGCATCTGCGAGCAGCTCCTCTGGGGCGCGGACTTCATGGCGCTGACCGGGCGGGACTGCGTGCTCCATTCCAGCTCGATTGGCTTCGATGTGGCGGTGATGGAGGTGTTCACGCCCCTCGTCGTCGGCGCGCGGCTGGCCATCGCCGACCGCGCGGTGGCGCAGGACGCGGACGGCCTGGCCCGCTTCATCGCCGAGGAGCAGGTGAGCATCATCGTGGGCCTGGTCGCCTCCTTGATGCAGGCCGTGGTGGAGAGCCCGGACTTTGGCCGCTGCACCTCCCTGCGCCACGTCATGCAAGGCGGCGAAGCGCTCCCTGAGGCCACGCGGGACGCGTTCCTCCGGACGTCTGCCGCCGCGCTCCACAACTGCTACGGCGCGACGGAAATCTCCATCGACGGCACCTGCGCGACCTTTGACCGCACGGACGCCGGGACGCCGGTGTCCATCGGGACGTCCATCCCCGGGCTGGCGGCGTACGTGCTGGACGAGTCGCTGGAGCCGACGCCCGTCGGCGTGACCGGCGAAATCCACTTCGCCGGTTCGAAGCTGGCGCGGGGCTATTGGGCCCGTCCAGGGCTGACCGCGGAGCGGTTTGTTCCCAACCCTTTCTCGCAGCGCCGGGGAGAGCGGCTCTACAAGACGGGGGACCTCGCGCGCTGGCGGCCGGACGGCCACATCGAATTCCTGGGACGCCGGGACTCGCAGGTGAAAATCCGCGGGTTCCGGGTGGAGCTGGGTGACGTGGAGGCGGCGCTGTTGGCGAACCCGGGCGTCCGCCTGGCGCGCGTGACGAAGGTCGACGGCGAACGGCTGTGGGCCTACATCGTCCGCACGCCGGGCGCGGCCGAGGTGCCTCCTTCCAGCCTGCGTGAGCTGCTGCGAGCAAAGCTGCCGCCCTACATGGTTCCCGCCGGCATCTCGGTGCTGGACGCCATGCCGCTGCTTCCCAGCGGCAAGGTGGATGTCCGGGCGCTGCCTCCGCCGCGGGAACCCCTGCCTGCCCGCGGCGGACCGGGAGACCGGGGTGCAGACAGCGCGCTCGCCAGCGTGTGGCGCGAGGTGCTCGGCGTGCCCGCGGTGCGCGCGGAGGATGACTTCTTCGAGCTGGGTGGACACTCGCTGTTGCTGGTCCGGCTGCAGAATCAAATCCGCACGGTGTTGGGCCGGGAGGTGTCCATCCTGGAGCTCATGCGGCGGCCGAAGCTGGCGCAGATGGAGGAGCTGCTCGCCGCCGGCCCGCGACGGGCGCCGCCGGAGCCGGCCCACCCGCCCGCCCGGCGTCAGGTCCGCCGGCGGGGCGCGGCCGCAGGGGAGGCGGAATGACGCTGGCGGACGACTCGCTTGTGGCGGTGATTGGCGTGGCGTGCCGCTTTCCCGGAGCGGCCAGCTTCGCCGAGCTCTGGGAGAACCTCTGCGCGGGCAAGGAGGGTATCTCCTTCTTCTCGCCGTCCCAGCTGAGCGAGCGCGGGGTGAGCCAGCAGGTCCAGGCCTCGCCGTCCTTCGTGCCGGCGGGAGGCGTGGTGGAGGGAAGCGCGGCGTTCGACGCGGAGCTCTTCCAGGTCTCCGCGCGGAACGCAGCGCTGATGGACCCACAGGTCCGGAAGTTTCTGGAGTGCGCCTTCGAAGTGCTGGACGCCACCGGCTATCAGCGGCGTCCTGGCCGGGGGCCGGTGGGCCTCTACGCAGGGGCAGGCTTCAAAGAATATCTCCTGGAGCACCTGGCGGAGCTTTCGGACCCGGCAGAGCAGGAGGTGCTCTTCGGGACGGACCTCGCCGCCACGGTCTCCCGTCAGCTTGACTTAAGAGGGCCCAGCCTCACCGTCGAATCCGCCTGCGCGACGGGTTTGCTCGCCACCCACCTGGCTGCGCAAGCGGTGTTGTCCGGCGAGTGCGAGGTGGCCCTGGCGGGAGCGGTGTGGCTCTCGCTGAATACGGCGCGGGGCTACGAACGCGCGCCCGACAGCCTGTTCTCCGCGGATGGGCACTGCCGGTCCTTTGACGCAAAGGCGGCCGGCACCGTGCCGAGCGGCGGCGTGGGCGTGGTTGCCTTGAAGTTGCTGAGCGCGGCGCTCCGCGACCGGGATGTCGTGTACGGCGTCCTCCGCGGGTCGGCCATCAACCACGACGGGCAGGGCGAGGGCGCGCTCGCGACCCAGGTTGCGCTCATCGGGGAAGCGCTCGCGGTGTCGGGGGTGAGCGCCGAGGGGATGCACTACGTGGAAGCGCAGGGCCTGGCCTCCCTCTCCCATGATGCCGTCGAGCTCCGGGTGCTCAGCGAAGCGTTCGCCGCCCAGACCGCCAGAAAGGGCTTCTGCGCCCTCGGCGCGACCAAGCCCAACCTCGGGCACCTGGCGGCCGCGAGCGGGATGGCGATGCTCTTCAAGGCGCTGGGCGTGGTGCACTTCAAGCAGGTGCCCCCGCTGTTGCACTTTCGCGAGGAGAATCCGGAGCTCCAACTCTCGCGGACGCCCTTCCGGGTGGAGCGGAGGCTGTCCTCGCTGACCGGCGCCCAGCCCGTTCGCGCCGGCCTGGGTTTGTTCGGGGGAGGCACCGCGAATGCCTACCTGATTCTAGAGGGGCCCCCGGCAGCACCGATGGTCGAGCAGCCTGGCCGCGCCACCCAGCTGCTGCTGCTCTCGGGCGCCACGCCTCAAGCCGTCGCGTCCGTTCAGTCCCGGCTGCGCGAGCACCTGCTGCGCACGTCCTCGCTCAACCTCGCAGACGTCAGCTTCAGCCAAAGCGTGGGCCGCGCCGCGCTGCCCCACCGACGGGCCATCGCGTTCCGGACCCGGGACGAGCTGCTCTCGGCCCTGGAGGCGCGAGTCCTCCCGGTGCAGGCGCGGGCCCGCGGCGCCCGGCCGGTGGTGTTTTTGTTTCCGGCGCGGTTCGCGCCCGCCACGTTCGAGTCGCTCTACCAACAGGAGCCGACTTTCAGGAGCGCGTTCGACGCGCTCAGGGGCTGCTTGCCAGCGTCCACCGCCGCCAGCTCCGCCGCGTTCCTCTGCGCTGCGCAGTGCGCGCTGGTGCAGCTGTGGGGCTCCTGGGGCATTGCCCCCTCCGGCGTGGCGAGCGAGGGGGCAGGGCGGTTCGCCGCGGCGTTCGCCAGGGGCGCGCACCCTCCTGAGGAGGCGGTCGCGCAGGCCTTGCGGATGAACGAAGGCTTCAACGACGTGAAGGCCGGCGTGACTCCCGTGGACGCGGCGGTGCTGGAGCTGGGAGACACGGAAGCTGCGGCGGGCGTGGACTTCAGCCGAAGCCTGGTCGATGCCGCCGGCAAGCTCTGGGAGCAGGGCGCGAGCTTCGACGTCGGCGCGTTCTACCGCACCGAAGCCCGGCGGCGGGTGCTGCTTCCGGCCTACCCCTTCGACACGGCCACCTACTCCCTGCCGCGCCTTGCCTCAGCGGGGGGCGCGGAGGAGGCTTAGACGGCTTCGCTGGAGGGGGAGGCCAGGCGCTCGGCCAGCTGCGCCGAGGCGCGGATGCAGTCGTTGAGGCCCACCCCGTCGAAGGCGTTGCCCGTCAGGTGCAGGCCCGGCAGCTGGGCGGCCATGGCGCGGACGCGCTCCACGCGCTCCAGGTGCCCGATGTTGTACTGCGGAATCCCGCGCTGCCAGCGGTCGATGGCGTGGAAGAGGGGCCGCGCGGAGAGCCGCAGCGTCCGGTGAAGCTCCTCTTTCACCAGCGTGAGCAGCGCCTCGTCGTCCAGCTCCACCCGCTCCGGGTTGCGCGCGCCGCCCACCATGCAGGTGAGCAGCAGGTGATGCCGCGGCGCACGCCAGGGGAAGATGCTGGAGATGTAGAGGGTGCCCAGAAGCCTTCGGCCCTCGCCGTGGGGGACGAGGAAGCCGAAACCGTCCGGCGCATTCGTGAGCGCGCCCGGGCCGTAGCCCACATGCACCGCGGCGATTTTGGCGTAGGGGATGGCGGCCAGCTCCAGCGCAAGCGCCGGCGCGAGGGGCCGCAGAAGCTCCGCGGAGGCGTGGGCGGGCGTGGCCAACACCAGCGTCTGCGCCCGCTCCTCGCGCAGCTTCTTGCCCTCTTCAATCTGCAGGCGCCAGCCGTCGGCGGCCGGGACCAGCGCGGTGAGCGTGGCGGAGAGCCGCAGGGCAGGGCCCAGCCGCTTGGCGCAGGCGCTCACCAGCGTTTCCAGCCCACCCTCGAAGGTGCAGAGCGTCCCCGCGGGACCCGCGACCTCCGGCGCGCCCTGCGCCTTCTTGCGCTCGCGCATCATCCCCAAAAGGAGGCTGCGGTGCTCCCGCTCCAGCTGCGCCAGCCGCGGGAAGGCGGCGCGCAGGCTCAAGTGCTCCGGGTCCCCGGCGAAGATGCCGGACTGCATGGCGTCCACCAGCACAGCGGTGGCGCGCGCGCCCACGTGGCGCCGCGCGAAGGCGGCCAGGGACTCGTCCTCGCCGTCCTTGCCGCGCCCGGAGAAGAGCTCGCAGAGCATCCGCACCTTGGTGCCGAAGGGGACCAGGTCGCTGCCGAGCAGCGCGGGCGGGTTGGCGGGCAATTCGCGCAGGGCGCCGCGCGAGAAGACGAAGCGCCGCTTCACCGACGGCCCGGCCTTCTTGAGCGCGCCTTGCAGGCCCAGCTCCTCCACCAGCGCCGCGGTCGCGGGCTCCCGGTCCAGGAAGCCGTTGGGGCCGGCCTCGGTGAGGAAGCCGGACTGCAGGGTGGAGCGGATGGTCCCCCCGGCGCGCGGCTGCGCTTCGAAGAGCTGGACGGGCCGGCCGCGGCGGGAGAGCTCCACCGCCAACGCCAGGCCCGAGATGCCCGCCCCCACGATGGCGATGGTGCCGCGGTCGTCCGTCATGCGGCCGCGCACCCTACGCAAACTTCGCGCTCAAAGGCTCAAGGAAAGAGCAGCTGGCTGCTCCACGCGCCGTTCACCAGGCGCCACACGGTTCGTTCGTGGAGGCGGTCCGGGTGTCCCTTCCAGAACTCCACCCGGTCCGGCACCACCCGGAACCCGGACCAGAAGGGGGGCCGCGGGACAGTCTGCCCCTCGAAGCGCTTTGTCACCTCCGCCAGCCGCGCGAGCAGCGCTTCGCGGTCCTTCAGCGGTTCGCTCTGGTGGGACGCCCAGGCGCCCAATTGACTGCCGCGCGGCCGGGTGGCGAAGTAGGCGTCCGCCTCGGCTGCGCTCACCGGCTCCACCGCGCCCTCGGCGCGAACCTGCTGCTCCAGCGGGTGCCAGTGGAAGCACAGCGCGGCCACCGGACGGTCCTTCAGCTCTCTTCCCTTGCGGGACCCGAGGTTCGTGTAGAAGACGAAGCCGCGCGCGTCGTAGCCCTTGAGCAGGACGACGCGCGAGGATGGGCGGCCGTCGGAGGCGACCGTGGACAACACCATCGCGTTCGGGTCCTTGGGCTGGGCCTTCTGCGCGAGCGCGTAGAGCTGCTCGAAGTGTTGCAACGGAGGCGGCAGGGCGGTCATGGGCCGGCAAGATACAGACATGCGGACCTTGAGCCACAGCGCCAAGCCAGACATCCCGGCTGTGCCGCTTCGAATCCTGTTCCTCTCATCGGAGGTGCAGCCGTTCTCGAAGACGGGTGGGCTGGCGGACGTCGCCGGCGCGCTCCCGCCCGCGCTGGTGGGGTTGGGGCACGAGGTGACGGTGGTGACCCCGCTCTACGCCTCGGTCGCGGGCAAGGGCCTTACGCGGCTTCCCACCACCTTCACGCTGCGCTTCCCGTTCGGCCCCGCGCAGGTGGGGCTCTTCGAGTGCCGCCTGGGCCCGGGCCTGCGCGTGCTCTTCCTGGACCACCCGGGCTCCTTCGACCGGCCCTCCCTCTACGGCGAGGGGGCGGGCTACGCGGACAACGCCCGGCGCTTCGCGCTGTTTTCGATGGGCGCGCTGAGCGCCGCGCAGGCGCTGGGGTGGACGCCGGACATCATCCACTTGAACGACTGGCAGACCGGGCTGGCGGCGCTGGCGCTGCGTCGGGGCTATCAACGCACGCCGCTCTCGGGCGCGCGCACCGTGTTCGCCATCCACAACCTCGCCTATCAGGGGCTCTTCCCCAAGCACGCGATGGAGGAGCTGGGCCTGCCGTGGGACGTTTTCACGCCGGAGGGGCTGGAGTTCTATGACCAGCTCAACTTCCTCAAGTGCGGGCTGACGTACGCGGACGCGCTCACCACGGTGTCGCCGCGCTATGCGGAGGAGATTCAGACGCCCGAGGGCGGCTATGGCCTGCATGCGCTGTTGCGCTCGCGCCGGTCGGAGCTGACCGGGATTCTCAATGGCATTGACACGCGGGAGTGGGATCCTGCGCACGACCCCCACCTGCCGGTCCCGTACGACGCCCAGCGGTTGGAGGCGAAGGCGGCCGCCACGCGCGCGCTGCAGGCCCGGATGGGGTTGCCTCTGCGCACGGTGCCGGTGTTCGGCATCATCAGCCGGCTGGTGGAGCAGAAGGGGATTGACCTCATCCTCCAGGCGTTGCCGACGCTGCTGGATGAGCCGTGGCAGTTGGTGGCGCTGGGCAACGGGGAGAAGGGGTTGGAGGAGGGGCTCACCGCGTTCGCGGCGGCCCACCGGGACCGGGTGGCGGTGCGGATTGGCTACGACCGCGCGCTCTCCCACCTCATTGAGGCCGGCTCTGACTTTTTCCTGATGCCCTCCCGGTTCGAACCCTGCGGCCTCAACCAGCTCTACTCGCTGCGCTACGGCGCTGTGCCCATCGTCCGGGAGACCGGCGGACTGGCGGACACCGTGTCGGACCTCGCTTCGCCGCAAGGGACGGGGCTTGTGTTTCCGGACGTCAGCCCGGAGCAGCTGGGGTTGGCCATGCGGCGGGCGCTGGCGCTGGCGAAGGAGCCAGAGCGGCTGGCGGAGGTGCGCCGGCGCGGGATGGCGCGCGATGTGTCCTGGGCCGCCAGCGCTGCGCGCTACGTGGGGGTGTACCGGTCGCTCCTCGCGGGCGCCGAGGCGAAGCGGGCGGTGGAGGGATGAGGGGGCTTGCGCTGGCGGTGTGCTGTGCGCTTGCCGGTTGTGCTCGCGGGGTTCGGCCGGCCGAGGAGCCTCCGCTGGCGGTGGTGGACCGGGTGGAGGTGGCGTTTGATTCGGACACGGAGGGGCGGTTTGGCTTGACGCTGTCGGTGGTTAACCCCACGGAGGCGGCGGGGACGCTCACCCGGGTGGATTGGGAGCTCTGGCTCTCTGGACGGCAGTTTGCCGCGGGCACTCGCCGGGTGGAGGTGGCGCTTGTCGCGGGGGCGCGGATGCCGGTTTCTTTCGAGGTGCCGATTGTGTTTCGGCGCCGCACGCTGGTGGAGCAGGCGGTCAGCGTAGAGGTTGGGGTGAGGGGGAGGGTGGAGCTGATGGCTGCGGAAGAGGTGAGGGAGCTGCCGTTTGCGTTGCAGGAGCGGCAGGTGCTCTCGCGCAGTCCTGCGCGGGACGTTGTGGAGGACTGAGCGGGGCGGAGCTCGCGCTCGGCTCACGGGTTCGGCTCACGCGTTTCGCGTTCGTTCACGGGTTCGGGGTCGTTCACGGGTTCGGGGTTCGGGGTTCGGCGACGGGCCCGCCCCCGTGAACGAACGCGAAACGCGTGAGCCGAACCCCGTTCCCGTTCGCGGCTACGCCAACCGAGGGTCCTTCGCCGCCCCGCTGGGCTCCTTGTCCTTACCGTCCTTCCCCTCCCGCGCAGCCGCGGCGGCGGGCGTCCGCGGACGGATAAGCCGGATGCGGTCCAGCTTCGGCCCGGCCTTCGCGTGGACAATGAACTGCCACCCATTGAAAGCGAACCGCTCACCCACGTCCGGGATGCTCCCCGCCAGCGAGCTCAAGAACCCGCCGAGCGTGTCGTACTCGCCCTCCGGCAGCGAGAACCCGAACGCCTTGGCGAAGCCCGCAACATCCAGCGTGGCCTCCACGAGGAAGCTCCCATCCGGCTGCTTCTCGAACGGCTTTTCCTCCACTTCAAACTCATCCCCGATGTCGCCGACAATCTCGCGGAGGATGTCCTCCAGCGTGACCAGGCCCATGAAGCCGCCGTACTCATCCACCACCACGGCCATGTGAATCTTCTTCCGCTGCATCTCGCGCAGCAGGTCGCCAATCGACTTCATCCACGGCACGTAGTGCGCAGGGCGGATGAGGTCCGGCAGGACGATGAGCTCCGGGTGCTGCATCAACGGAATCAAGTCCCGGACGTGGAGGATGCCGATGATGTGGTCCGCGTCGTCCTTGTAGACGGGCATCCGCGAGTGGCTCTCCTCCGCCAGAATCTGGAGAATCTCCGCGGGAGGCGTGGTGATGTCCACGCCCACCACCTCCATGCGCGGGACCATCACGTCGCGGCAGCGCTTGTCGGAGAGCTGAAAGATGGAGCGGATGAGCTGCGGCGCGCCCTGGTCCAGCCGTTGGCGTTCGGCCTGCGCGGCGAGCAGCTTCTCCAATTCCTCCAGCGGCGGCGGGGGCGACTCGAACTTGAGCTTCCCGCCGAACGGACGCAGGGCGACGTTGAGCAGCCCCACCATCACGCGCATGAACGGATAGAGGACGAGGACGACGCTGCGGGCAAACCAGGACAGGCGCAGCGCCCAGGTCTCCGGCTGGCGCGACGCAATCCCGCGCGCGAGCACATCCATCATGCTGGCCAGCACCGCCACGGAGAGGGCGCCCGCCAACGGGGTGAGCGTCTCCCGCCACGGCGCGCTGCCGTACTGGGTGAGGTCCAGCATCCGCGGGGGGGCCATCGCGCCGATGGCGGCGGCCAGGAAGCCGGAGAGCACCAACCCCAGGCGGAAGGCGGCGGCGGTGGCCTCCCGCTCGGTCTTCAGGCGGAGGACCCGTCTGCCCGCGTCGGGACGGACGGCCGAGAGCTCCTTCGCCCGGAGGTCAGACGTCCCGAAGAGGGCAGCCTCTGCGGCGGCGATCCAGGTCCGGACCATAAGGAAGCCCAGGCCCACCACCCAGAGGACCACAGTGAAGCTCATCTGTTCGTCATAGCCCCAAGCGTCCCGCCGCTCCAATTTGCGCACACCGGCACACCGGAACTCCGTGGGAGATCCAACGCTTCGCGCGCCGTGCGGCCTGCAAAGCCCACGCACCGCGGCACCTACACGGCCGCGATGACTCTGGTATAGGGGGCGCCACTCTTTTCAGGAGCGGCGAATGGTCGCGCGCGTGTTTGTCACCTTGAAGCCCGGCGTCCTCGACCCGGCCGGGAAAGCGGTGGAGCGGAGCCTGCAGAGCCTGGGCTACACCGACGTCGACGGGGTCCGGCTCGGCAA
Source organism: Myxococcaceae bacterium (assembly GCA_044230055.1). GTDB lineage: Bacteria > Myxococcota > Myxococcia > Myxococcales > Myxococcaceae > JBGART01. The sequence continues at coordinate 68,479 of JBGART010000017.1, forward strand.
GTACGTGGAGCTCCAGGTCGACGAGACCGACCCGGTGAAGGCGCGGGCGCGGGTGGAGGAGATGTGCCGCAAGCTCCTCGCCAACACCGTCATCGAGAACTTCCGGGTGGAGCTGGGATGAAGTTCGGCATCGTCGTCTTCCCCGGCTCCAACTGCGAGCACGACGCGCAGCACGTGGTGCAGGACGTGCTGGGCCAGCAGGCGGAGCTGCTGTGGCACAAGGACCGGGACCTCAAGGGCGCGGACGTGGTGCTGCTGCCCGGCGGCTTCTCCTACGGCGACTACCTGCGCTGCGGCGCCATCGCCCGCTTCTCTCCGATGATGGAGTCCGTGGTGGCGCACGCCAAGCGCGGCGGCAAGGTGATTGGCATCTGCAACGGGTTCCAGATTCTCACCGAGGCCGGGCTGCTCCCCGGCGCGCTGCTGCTCAACGCCAGCCGCAAGTACATCTGCCGGATGGTGGACCTGCTGGTGGACAACGCGCAGAGCGACTTCACCCGCAAGTACGCCAAGGGCGAACGGGTGCGGATGGCCATCGGCCACGGCGAGGGCAACTACTTCATCGACGACGAGGGCCTCAAGCGGCTGGAGGGCGAGGGGCGGGTGGCCTTCCGCTACGTGGAGAACCCCAACGGCGCGCGGCACGAGATTGCCGGGATTCTGAATGACCGCGGCAACGTGCTGGGGATGATGCCCCACCCGGAGCGCGCGGCTGAAGCCCTGCTCGGCAGCGCGGATGGCCGCCGCGTCTTCGAGTCGCTCATCGCGTGACGGCTCTGGCCAAAGGCCTGCGGCTGCTCGGCCTGCTCGCGCTGTGCCTCTCTTCGGCGGCGCGCGCCTGGCCGGTGGAGGTGTACGCGGACCTGGAGGCAGGCAGCGAGCGCTTCTACAAGCTCACCGCGCTGGAGTGGGCGCAGGTGGAGGACCCCAAGGTCGCCACCGCGGAGCGGATGGAGACGGGCGAGCTTCTGCTCTCCGGCGTGACGCCTGGGCGCACGCTGCTCCTGCTCTACGCGGAGGGCCGCTTCGGCGTCTGGCGCGTGCGCGTGGCGGCCAAGGGCGGCAAGGCGCCCGTGGTGATGCAGGAGCTTGCCGCCTCCCCGGTGGCGAAGGCCTGCCCCAAGGCGAAGGTGGGCCGCGAGGACGACGCGCCCCAGCTGTCCGTGCACGTGGCGGACGACGGGTGCCGGCGGGCGCTCCTGGGCTTCCTCGCGCAGGACGGCTTCTCCGCCCGGCAGCTGCAGCTGACGTTCGAAATCCCGGTGCTGCAGGCGCAGCTGGCCGCCAGCGCGCAGGCCCTGCCCGCGCCGCTGCGGGAGAAGGTGCGGCTGCGGTACCTGGGCGCGGGGCTGGTGCTCGAGGGGAGCTTGAGCGAAGAGGAGCACCGGCAGGTGTTGTGGACGCTGTTTCGACAGGCGGTGGGGCGCGTGGCGCTCGAGGACCGCACGCGGGAGTAGGAAGGCCATGACGGACGCGACGACGCTCACGCCAGAAGTGATTGCCCAGCACGGCCTCAAGCCGGACGAGTACGCGCGCATCGAGCAGCACCTCGGGCGGGCGCCGAATCTCCTGGAGCTCGGCATCTTCTCCGTTCTCTGGAGCGAGCACTGCTCCTACAAGTCTTCGCGCCGCTACCTCAAGGCGTTCCCCACCACCGGCCCGCGGGTGCTGGTGGGCCCGGGCGAGAACGCCGGCGTCGTCGACATCGGCGACGGGATGGCGGTGGCCTTCAAGATGGAGTCGCACAACCATCCCAGCTACATCGAGCCCTACCAGGGCGCGGCCACCGGCGTGGGCGGCATCCTGCGGGACGTCTTCACCATGGGCGCGCGGCCCATCGCGCTGCTCAACTCACTGCGCTTCGGGGACCCGTCGCATCCGAAGACGAAGTGGCTGGTGGAGGGCGTGGTCTCCGGCATCGCCGGCTACGGCAACTCCATCGGCGTGCCGACGGTGGGCGGCGAAGTGGCGTTTGACCCGTCATACAACGGCAACTGCCTGGTGAACGCGTTCACCGTGGGCGTGCTGCCGAAGGACAAGATTTTCAAGGGCACCGCGGCGGGCGTGGGCAACCCCATCCTCTATGTGGGCTCCAAGACCGGGCGGGACGGCATCCACGGCGCCACCATGGCGTCCGCCGAGTTCGACGAGAAGAGCGACGAGAAGCGGCCAACCGTGCAGGTGGGGGACCCGTTCACGGAGAAGCTGCTGCTGGAGGCGTGCCTGGAGATTTTCCAGACGGACGCGCTGGTGGGCATCCAGGACATGGGCGCCGCCGGGTTGACGTCCTCCTCCATCGAGATGGCGGGCCGGGCGGGCAGCGGGATTGACCTCGACGTGGCGCTGGTCCCGCGGCGCGAACAGGGGATGACGCCGTACGAAGTCATGCTCTCGGAGAGCCAGGAGCGGATGGTCATCGTCGCCAAGGGCGGCCGCGAGCAGGAGGTGCTCGACATCTTCCGCAAGTGGGACCTGGACGCGGCGGTGATTGGCAAGGTGACGGACACCGGGCGGGTGCGAATCCTCGACGGCGGCAAGGTGGTGGCGGACCTCCCGGTCAAGCCGCTCACCGACGGAGCCCCCGTCTATGACCGGCCCACCGCGCGGCCCAAGGAGCTGGACGCCCTGGCCGCGTTTGACCCGCTCTCCCTCCCGGCGCCCAAGGCGCTGGGCGAGGCGCTGCTGGCGCTCCTGGCGCGGCCCACCGTGGCCAGCAAGGAGTGGATTTACGACCAGTATGACCACATGGTCCGCCTGGGCGGCGCGCTCCTCCCGGGCCGCGGAGACGCGGCGGTGCTGCGCGTGGAGCGGACCACCAAGGGGCTGGCGCTGGCGGTGGACTGCAACGCGCGCCAGGTGTTCCTGGACCCCTACGAAGGCGCGCGGCTGGCGGTGGCGGAGTGCGCGCGCAACGTGGCCTGCGTGGGCGGCGAACCGCTGGGCCTGACCGACTGCCTCAACTTCGGCAACCCGGAGCGGCCGGAGATTATGTGGCAGTTCGCCGAAGCCACCCGCGGGCTCGCCGCGGCGTGCCGCGAGCTGGACATCCCCGTCGTCTCCGGAAACGTCAGCCTCTACAACGAGACCGACGGCAAGGCCATCCTGCCCACCCCGACGGTGGCCATCGTCGGGCTGCTCCCCGACGTCTCCCGCCACTGCGGCGCTGCCTTCGTCCGCGAGGGCGACTGCGTGGCCGTGCTGGGCGTCACCCACGGCGCGCTCGGCGGCTCCGAATACCTGGTCGCCTTCCATGACCGCACCGCCGGCGCGGTGCCTCGCCTGGACATGAAGGCGGAGCGCGCGCTGCATGACGCCCTGCGCGCCCTCATCCGGGACGGCGCGCTCGCCTCCGCGCACGACTGCAGCGAGGGCGGCCTGCTGGTGGCGCTGGCCGAGTCCTGCATGATGGCGCCGGAGCGCCCGCTGGGCGCGCGGGTGACGCTCTCTCCCGGCGCGGTGCCTCCGCACGCCTACGCCTTCGGCGAGGACCCGTCGCGCGCCGTGGTCTCCTTCGCTCCGGAGAAGCGCGCCGCGGTGGAGCAGGCCTGCCAGCACCTGGGCGTCCCGCTGGCCGTCATCGGCGCGGTGGGCGGCGCGGAGCTGGCCGTCGAGGGGATGCTCACGCTCCCCGTTTCGCAGCTCTCCAAGGCGTACCGCAGCGGCATCCCGGCGCTGCTCGGGAAGCGCTGAGGCTTCACGTCCAGGTCAGAGCGCCCGGCAAATTCGCCAGGCGCTTTGGGCTCCCTCCCTGAAAAAACATCCTTGCTGTCCACCGGCCAACATCGCCGTGGGCGCGGGATGCGAGTGATTTTCGCCACTTCCCCTGTGCGGGGGTGTGGCACGTCGCTTGTTAGGGGACCCCGCCAGAAACGCGAGGCACACGAGAGGAGCACACCTTGAAGAAGACACTGCTGTCGTTGGGGCTGGTGGCAACGCTGGGGCTTTCGGGAGCGGCACAGGCGGCGGACGTCGTCGTCCGTCGGGACGCGGTCGAGAAGCCGAACATGCTGCTGTTCAACCCGGGGGACTTGCTCGGAGGGATTGTCTCCGTCGAGTACGAGCGCGCTCTGATGACCTGGTTCGGGTTGACCGCGGGCCTGTCGGTCCACACCTTCCGCGGAGCGTTCACGCCGGCGGACCAGAGCTCCTACGTCGCGCTGGGGCCTGAGCTGGGCGCGCGCTTCCACTTCATCCAGGCGGCGCCGGGCGGCCTCTGGGTGGGCCCGTACCTCGGCGGCGCGTACATCGCGTCCCGCGATGACGGGTCGGTGGCGCGGTCCTTCGGCTACAACCTGGGCGCGGCCGTCGGCTACAACTTCATCATTGGCCGCAGCTTCGTGTTCTCGCTCGGCGCGGGCGGCGGCTTCCACGACTACGGCAACACCGTGGCCTGGGCGCCGCGGCTGCGGCTGGGCCTTGGCGGCGTCTTCTGACGTTGACGCTTTCAAAACCAAACCAAACACACAGGAGGTCCACACATGAAGACCACGGGCTTGAAGCTTCTGGCGTTGCTGTCGATGGTGGCCGTCCCCGCGCTGGCCGAGGAGACGGTGCCGGAGAAGGCGAAGGACGCGACGAAGGACGCGGTGCGCGAAGTGAAGAAGGCCGGCCACCGCACCAGCGAGGCGCTCTGCACCGGCACCAAGGCGGAGTGCGAGCGCCGCAAGGCGGGCCACCGCGTCACCGAGGTGAAGGACGCCGCGAAGGACAAGGTGGAGGAGACAAAGGACAAGCTGGACTCGAACTAACAAAGGCATGAGCGCTGATTCGTCTCCATGACTGCTCTTGAACGGCTCCAGCGCTCAGGCATCCGCCGGCTCGGCTCTCCCGGGTCCGGCTTTCGTTACCGCCGCGCGGCGGGAGGCAGGGTGACGCCGGCGGACGCTGCACGCATCCGCCGGCTGGGGCTTCCGCCTGCGTGGCGAAAGGTCTTCATCAGCCCCTCGCCGCGCGCCCGCCTGCAGGCGGTGGGGCAGGACGCGGCGGGGCGCTGGCAGTACCGGTACGAGGAGGGCTTCACCCGCAAACGGGAGCGCGCCAAGTACCAGCGCCTGGCGTCGTTCGCGGACTCGCTCCCGGCGATGCGCAGGCGGGTGGCGAAGGACCTGGGCGGCCGCGGCCTCTCCCGGAGCCGGGTGATGGCCTGCGCGCTGAGGGTGCTCTCCACCTGCTACGTGCGCCCCGGGAGCGCGGTCTACGCGCGCAGCAACAAGAGCTACGGCCTGGCCACGCTGCGCACGAGTCACGTGAAAGTGGTGGGTGACCGCCTGGTGCTCGACTTCCCAGGCAAGTCAGGCCAACGGCAGCACCGGGAGCTGGTGGATGCCCGGGTGTGCCGCATCGTCCGGCGGATGCTGAAGGCGCCCGGTGTGGAGGTCTTCAAGTACCAGGACGAGCAGGGCGCATTCGTCGACGTCCGGCGCCGCCACATCAACGACTACATCAAGGACGTCATGGGGGACGCGTTCAGCGCCAAGGACTTCCGCACCTGGGCGGGGACGCTGCTGTGCGCCTGCGCGCTCGCCCAGGCGGGGGCGCACCCGGAAGACACGCAGGCCGCGCGCCGCCGCAAGCGCGTGAAGGCCATCCAGCAGACCGCCGCGGAGCTGGGGAACACGCCCAGCGTTTGCCGGTCCTCCTACATTGTCCCCTCGGTGCTCAGCGCGTTCGACCAGGGGCGCGTCGTCGACGCGGCGGTCGTGGACCTCCAGCAGCTCGCCGTCCCCCGAACGGGCGGGTTGCATGCGGCCGAGGTGGCGCTCATGGGCCTGCTTGAAGGCGAGGCGCTGTGAACCGCCAGTCGACCGTGGACCGCCAGTCGACTGAAATTGGAGCGTTCGCGCCGCGGCTGTACCGTTTTTGGGGCGTAACTGGGGGCGTGTTGGCACTTTTTTGAGGCGTGAGTGCGACGGTTCACCCGTTGCAGCTACAGGTTCATCGAACGGGTGAACCTTGAACAATCCTCAATTGAATGGCTGGCGTAGAGACGGGGCTCCTGCGGAGACGCTTGAGCCGGTGCTGGTGGAAGCCATCTCAGGACCTGGAAAAGGGGCGAAAGCGACCCTCTCCACCGGACTCTTGAAGGTGGGCAGCAGCGAGAGTTGCGAGCTGCACATCAACGATGCCTCGATTGCGCGGCACCACGCGTCGCTGGAGTTGGCTCCAGGCGGCGTGAAGGTCCGCGACGAGGGCAGCGCTACCGGAACGGTGTATCTCGGTGCGCGCATCATGGAGGCGCGCGTCCCGGTGGGTGGCCTCATCCGGCTGGGCCAGACCACGCTGCGGCTCATCCACAGCAGCTCGCGCGTCCCGGTCTCCGAACGGACGGAGCTGCACGGCCTGGTCGGTCACTCGCTCGCCATGCGCCAGGTGTTCGCGCTGCTGGAGCAGCTGGGCCCCTCGCCCTCCATCGTCCTCATCGAGGGTGAGACCGGCTCCGGCAAGGGAGCGGTCGCCCGGGCGCTGCACGCCCTCTCTCCGCGCGCGGACGAGCCCTTCGAGGTCATCAGCTGCGCGGGGGGAGATCCCGCGTCCATCGAGCTTGAGCTGTTCGGAGACGCCACCCGGCCCGGCGCGCTGGAGCGGGCGGCCGGCGGGACCCTGCTGCTGGATGAGGTGAGCGAGCTGCCCCTGGAGGTTCAGCCCAAGCTGCTGCGCGTGCTGGAGTCGCAGGGTTTTCGCCGGCAGGGAGAGACTGTCCTCCGGACGGGGAGGATGCGCGTCATCGCCACCAGCCGTCCGGACCTCCAGGCACAGACCCGGAAGGGCACGTTCCGCACGGACCTCTACTACCGGCTGGCGGTGGCCCTGGTCCGCGTCCCCTCCCTGCGCGATCGCGCGGATGACATCCCCCACCTGGCGGCGCACTTCGCGCAGCAGAAGGGCGGAGAGGACTTCACCCTGAGCCCAGCCACCCTGGCCGCGCTCCGGTGCGACCCGTGGGAAGGCAACCTGCGCGAGCTGCGCAACGCGGTGGAGCAGCTGGTCACCCTGGGCAAGGTGCCCACCGCCGCCGCGCCCGAGGCGCCGGCCCGCAACCCCACCTTCAAGGAAGCCCGCGACAAGCTGGTGGACGCCTTCGAGCGCGACTACCTGATGACGCTGCTCGTGCGGCACCGGAGCAACGTCTCCGCGGCCGCCCGGGAAGCCCAGCTCTCGCGCACGCATATGTACCGGCTGCTCGAGCGCCACGCGATCGACAACTAGAGCGCCGATCGGACCGAATTGATTCGACCTGCAACCCCGTTCGCGCGGCGCTGCGCTCGACGCGAACGGGGAGACGACGCTGTGCTCAATTTTGCGGGCGGAGCACTAGGTCATGGCCAGCGTGTCGGTGCGTTGGCCGGGCCCGTCCTGGCCGCTCGCGCGCAGCACGCCGTCGATGACGCTGCGCCGCTGCTCGTCGCGGACCTCCAGGTAGGCGAGCCGGAGCGCCGCGAGCAGGGCTGCGCCGGCCAGCGCTTGGGCCGGCTGCCGTCCGGCCAGGCCCGCGGCCAGCTCCATCAGGGGGAAGGCGCTGGCCAGGAGCGTGGCGAAGCGAAGCCGGGTGCGGCTGCGGCGGGTGCTGCCCCAGAGCAGGGCGATGGAGGTGGCGGAGGCCGCCAGGGTGAGGGCCGCCGCTGCGGGCGGGCCCTTCAGCGCGGCGCCCAGGCCGCAGACCGCGGCGAGGCAGGTAAGGGTCCAACGTCCCGGTGAGTGCGTCATGGGGTTGCACCCTAGGCGACGGGAGTTGAGGTCGCGGTCAACGGCGCGTGAAGAAGTGTGAAGCCGGGGAACGGGAGAGCCCCTCAAGGCTGCAGCGGCACGGGCAGCGCGACGGCCTGCCCCACCCCCGGCAGCGCGAGCGGACGCAGCGCACCCTTGCTCCACTCCAACCAGAGCAGCGAAGGCTCCTCCAGCGGCACATCCAGCTCCACGCGGATGCGGGTCGCAAACCCCTCCACCACCTGAACGACCACCACCTGCCCCCCGTCCAGCGGCACAACGTCCCCCTCCCGCAGCGGGAGCCTCTGCGACCGGATGAGCTGCTCGAACGCGTCATCCACAAACGGCCGGCCCACCGCCGCCAGCTCCAGCGCCCGCTCCGAAACCCGCGTGAGCGTGAGCGCCCGCGGCGCCAGGCTCAGCGGCCAGAACGCCCGCGGCAGCGGGTGCCCCGCACGCCAGCGAATGAGCATGGCGGTGAGGCCCATCCCCATGTCCGGCAGGTTCACCGCGAGGATGCGGCGCGCGGCCAGGCCCTCGTCGGGGATGGGCGCCCGGAGCAGCGCCTGGGTGCTGCGCTCCATGAAGCCGCCCGCCGTCGCCGTGTTGACCGGCCAGCCGGCGACAGCGCAGACGACGTGCAGGAAGAGCAGCGCCCCCACAAGGACCTTGGACTGCAGCCGGGCGCGGGAGCGCCAGGCCTCGCGCAGGAGCGCCGCCACCCACGCCGCCCCTCCCAGCGAAGGCAGGAGCAGGAGCCGGTTGGCGGGGAACGTGGCAAGCATCGGCACCAGCGAGCCGAGCGCCCCAATGCCCATCCCCATCAGCGCGCGCCGCTCCCGCTCCTCCATCCGCAGCGACGCCCGCCGCGCCAGCCAGACGAACCCCGCGAAGCCGAGCGCCCCGGCGAGCACCAGCCCGGGCCGGGTGGCCGGGGCGATGTTCCAGAGGTCCGCCGGGAAGGACAGCAGCCCTGCGCCGAGCAGCGTGAGCGACCGGCCCGGCGCCGCCCAGAGGAAGGACGCGGGGGACGCCACCGGGTCCAGGTAGAGGGAAGAGCCGCGCGCGCCGTAGCCCAGCAGCCGGTGGCTGACGACATAGAGGGCGCACAGACAGACGGCGGGAAGCAGGGCCTTCAGCTGGTCCTTCCGCACCCCCGGGCCGAGGGAGACCTCGTAGGCCAGCAGGTACGCGAAGACGCCCAGCGCCGCTTCGCCGCCGGAGAGCCCCAGCGCGTAGAGCGCGAGCGAGAGGGGGAGGCCTGCCCGCCACCCGTCCTCGCGCCACTTGATGTGGGACAGCACGCCGGCCAGCGCGGGCACCGCGGCGACCAGGGCGTTGCGGTTGGCCAGCCAGCTGACCGGCATCCAGTGCGCGTCGTCGATGGCGAAGAGCAGGAGGGCGGGCGCCGCCAGCGCGGGGCCCACCCACCGCCGCAGCAGGGCGCCGGCCAACGCCACCAGCGCCAGGTACCAGAGCACCGAGTGGACGTGGTGCAGCGGGTAGGCGCCGGGGAGGAGGCGGTGGTCCAGCACGGCGAGCGCGCTCGACAGCGGCCGCCAGAAGGCCAGCTTCAGCGCGGGGTACGTCCACCAGGGGAACGGCCCGCGCCGCACCATCTCGCGCGTCACCGCCTCATCCTTCGCGAAGCGGAAGAGGTCCTCCGGGGTGGCCGGGCTGGGGATGCCTTCGACGGTCGCCGCGTGAAAGTGGTCGTCCAACATCAGCCCCAGCGACACGCTGGGCAGGGAGAGGCCGGCGGCCGCGAGGAGCGCCACCGCCAGCGTTCGCGACCAGGGCCAGGGCCAGACAGAGCGGGGCGCCTGCGCGCTCACGTCCACGCGCCTTGCCGCGTCGGCGCGCGGAGCGCCACCTGCAGCTCGGCGAGGAACCGGCTGCGCGGCCAGTGCTCCGCGCCGAAGCGCGCCAGGTGCTCGGTCTCCACCTGACAATCCACCATCGTGCAGCCCCAGCCGTGCAGCCGCTCCACCAGCGTGACGAACGCCACCTTCGACGCTTCGGGCGCGTGGGCGAACATGCTCTCCCCGAAGAAGGCGGAGCCCAGGGACACGCCGTACAGCCCGCCCACCAGCTCCCCCTCCAGGAACGCCTCCGCGGAGTGCGCGTAGCCCTGCCGGTGCAGCGTCACGTACGCGTCCCGCATCTCCGAGGTAATCCACGTCCCTTTCTGGCCGGGCCGCGGCGTGCCTTTGCAGCCGTCGATGACGTCCGGGAAGCGGGTGTCGAAGCGGACGTCGAACTCGCCGCGCCGCAGCGTCTTGCGCAGGCTCTTGGGGACGTGCAGGCGCTCCGGCGTGAGGACGAAGCGCGGGTCCGGCGAGTGCCAGAGGATGGGCAGGTCCTCGCCGTACCAGGGGAAGATGCCGCGCGCGTAACCCGCGAGCAGTCGCTCTGGCCGCAGGTCCCCACCCACCGCCAAGAGCCCGCTCTCCTCGGCCAGCTCGGGCGCGGGGAAGGCGTTGACGTCGGCGTTGAGCAGGAAGACGGTCAAGGGGGCTACTTCGAGACGTTGAGCTTCAGGTCGCCCTTGAGCTCGTACGGCTCGTTCACCAGGTCCCCGGTCAGCTCGCCGACGATGGCGTACGGGATGTTGTGGCCCTTGATGACCTTCGGCGCGTCCGGGCCGAAGGACTCCTTGTTGAAGTCCGCGTGGACCTCGAAGACGCCGGTGGCCGCCGCGTCCACTTTCTCGCCCTTGCCCAGCGTGCCGTCCGACAGCTGCTTGCCGGCCATGGTCACCGCGTACTTGAGGCCGGAGAGGCGGATGGGGAAGGGGTTGGGGTTCACCACGCCGAGGTAGAAGATGGCGTTCACCTCGTCCGCCGAATAGCGCGCGCCGTCCAGCTCGTGCAGCTTCACGGAGGGCATGCGCGGCACCCGAATCTCCCGGGAGCGCGCGTAGGGCAGCTCGTAGGACTTGCCGGTGGCGGAGGTGACGAAGAGCGTGCCGCGGATGGCGGCCAGCAGCGTGCCGCCCTTGGCGCTCACCTCCTTCAGCTCCTCGGCGGAGCGCACGTACTGAGAGCCGCCCTCCACCGTGAAGGGCTTGGACTCGCCCGGCGCCAGCTCCAGCGCGACGGTGGCTTCCCCGCTCTTGATGACCTTGCCCTCGACGACGACTTCATACGTCGCGCGCTTGGCGGTCACCGCGAAGGGGCTCTCCAGCTGGCCTTCGAACCGGACGCGGAAGTCGGTCAGGGCCTGCTCGGCGATGACCATCTCCTGCTTGACGAGCTCCGGGGAGCCCTCGGGCCCGGCCTCCGGGCCGCCCTTACAGCCCGTCCACAGCAGCACGCAGCAGCTCAGCAGACTCGCACGACGCATCACGTTCTCCTAAGGGCTCTAAGGCGAGCCGAATCCACAGTCCACGTCGCCGCCGTCCACGCCCGGGCCCAGGTCGCGGACCTTCTGCAGACGGTAGAAGGGCTGGCCGCTGGGCCCGGCGAGCCCCGGCGAGGAGAACGCCGCGAAGCCCAGGTCGCGGACCCAGATGCGCCGCGAGTCAGAGCGGTGGTCCGGTGACTCCTCGAAGATGAGCTTCACGCCGGACTCATAGGCCTTGAGCGGGGTGGTGAGCTCATTGATGGGGTCCGGCGCGACGGAGGTCACCTTGTACTTGGTGGCTTCGCTGGTCAGCTGGCCGCTCTTGAGCAGCCCGGCCTGGGTGGTGGTGTTGGCGGTCTCGCCCGCCTGCAGGTCCGGCCGCGCCCAGGGAACGCCGGAGATGTTGCCGCTGGCGTCCTCGTACTGCACGCGGTCCCCCACCCGGAACGTCCGGCGCGCCAGGAGCAGCCGCCCGTTCGTCATCTGGAAGTTGTCGGTCATCAGAATCTGCCCCGACTGCCGGTACTCCACCTCCAGCACCTTCACGTCCCCCTCCAGCGCCTTCACCCCGCGTACCAGCACGCCGAGGTCCGCGGGGTCCTTCGCCGTCGCGCTGTCGGAGTATTCGAAGCAGCGGTTGATGACGAGGCCGAAGGCCTTCTGGACGGCGCAGTCCAGGCCGCAGGAGTCATCCGCGACGTACCCGGCGTCCGGCGTGGTGGTGGGCTTGCCGCACGCGGCGAGCGCGGCGGCGAGGAGGAGGGCTGTAGGGAGAGCGGCGCGCTTCATGGGGGCGGCATCTTCAGGCAAGCGCGCCCCGGTTCCCAAGCGTCTTTTCTCAAGTAGAGTCCCCTCCCAAAACCCGTGCCCCGCCGCCGACCCAACCTCAACAAGGCCGTCCGCGCGCTGCTTCACGACGTCCGCAGGTCGATGCCGGAGTTCGCCCATATCCGGCCCTCGCGCATCCTGTTGGTGGCCGGCGAGGCCCGCCGCGCCTCCCGCGGCACGGTGAAGCCGCTGTGCCTGGGAGAAACCTCCGCCGGGCTGCGGCGCAAGCCGGTGGTGAAGGTCAACGGGAAGCGGATGCTCTACTGCATCACGCTGCGGCCCCTGTTCTTCCGCGCCTCCACGCCCCAGGCCCGCATCGGCACGTTGCTGCATGAGCTGTTTCACGTCTCCCCGGAGTTCGACGGCACCCTGGACCTCGCGCACCGGCACGAACAGATGGGCGGCAACTTCGCCAAGGCGCTGCGCCCCATCGTCCGGCGGTACCTGAACCGCTGCCCGCCGGAGCTCCTGGCGCCCTTCGCGCACGACGGCGAGGTGCAGGTCCTCCAGTGGCTGGAGCGCCCGGCCGCCTCCTACGTCCCGGGACGCGACAAGGTGCGCAAGGTCTACACCGAAGACCAACTCTTTCAGGGACCCGTGCGGATGATGACCCGCAGGAGCAAGCTGCACTGAGGAAGTGGAGGGAGCGGGGATGGGCAGGCCGGGCGTCGTCATCATTGGCGGAGGCTTTGGAGGGCTGGCCGCCGCTCGCGCGCTGGCCCGCGCGGACGTCGACGTCACCGTGGTGGACCGGGAGAACTACCACCTCTTCCAGCCGCTGCTCTACCAGGTGGCCACCGCCGGGCTCTCCCCGGGCGACATCGCTTCGCCCATCCGGTCCATCCTCCACCGCTATCCGCGCATCCGGGTGCTGATGGCCGACGTCCGGGGCGTGGACGTGGCCGCGCGGACGGTGACGCTGGAGGACGGCGCGCTGCCGTATGACCACCTCATCGTCGCCGCCGGGGCGCGGCACTCGTACTTCGGCCACGCGGAGTGGGAGGGCGTGGCGCCCGGGCTCAAGTCGCTGGATGACGCGCTGGAGATTCGCCGTCGCATCCTCTTCGCCTTCGAGGCCGCGGAGCGCGAGAAGGACCCCGCCCGGCGCGACGCGTGGCTCACCTTCGTCGTGGTGGGCGGCGGCGCCACCGGCGCGGAGCTGGCGGGCTCCATCGCGGAGATTGCCCGCCACACCGTGGCCAAGGACTTCCGGAACATCGACCCCACGAAGGCGCGCGTCCTGCTGCTGGAGGCGGGGCCGCGGGTGCTTCCGACGTTCGACCCGGGCCTGTCGGAGCGCGCGGCGCACTCCCTTGGGCGGCTGGGGGTGGAGGTCCGCACCGGCACCGCGGTGACGGGCGTGACGGAGGACGCGGTGCAGCTGGGCGCGGAGACGGTGCCCACCCGGACGACGCTCTGGGCTGCCGGCGTGGCGGCCAGTCCGCTGGGCAAGTCTCTGGGCGCTCCGCTGGACCGCAGCGGCCGCGTCGTCGTCGAGCCGGACCTCACCATCCCCGGCCACCCCGAGGTGAGCGTCATTGGCGATTTGGCGTCGTTCGCGCACGGCATGGCCCGCCCGGTCCCCGGCGTGGCGCCGGCCGCCATGCAGATGGGCAAGCACGCGGGGCAGAACATCCTGCGCGCGGTGAAGGGTCAGCCCCGGCAACCGTTCCGCTACAAGGACCGCGGGAGCATGGCGACCATCGGCCGCGCGGCCGGGATTGCGGAGGTGTTCGGGCTGAAGCTCTCCGGGTACCTCGGCTGGCTCGCCTGGCTGTTCCTGCACCTGGTGTTTCTCATCGGGTTCAAGAACCGGCTCGTCGTCCTCATCCAGTGGATGTGGTCGTACCTGACGTACCGGCGAGGAGCCCGGCTCATCACGCACGCAGGGCAGGGGTCAGCGCCTGCGGCGGTGGAGCCCGCTCCGGGTGTCAAGGTGGCGTCCCGCGTGCCGTGAGGGGTTGGCGCGGGTGACGCTCGGTCGAGCGCAGCGGCTTCCGGTACGGCGGGTGACGGGCCACGCGTTCGCGTTCGCGTTCGTTCACGGGTTCGGGCACGGGGTGCCGGCCGTGGCGGGTTCGGGTTCGCGCTACGGCTTTGCGGGCTGCGCGGCCACCGGCGGCTTCGGTTGGACAGGCGCTTGCGCGGGCGCCGCGGCCGTCGTCGGCGCGGGCTCCGGAGGGCGTGGCGGGGTGGGGGCGGGCGGCTCCGTCCCGGCGCGCTGCTGCTCCTTCGCCACGCGCTCCACGTCCCGCATCACGCGCAGGATGTTGCCACCCAGAATCTTGTGAATCTGCTCCTTGTTGTACCCGCGCTCCACCAGCGCCTCCGTAATCTTCGGGAGGTCCGCGGCCGAGTCCATGCCCACGGGGAGCGACGGCGCGCCGTCGAAGTCCGAGCCCAGGCCCACGTGGTCCACGCCCACCAGCTTGGCGATGTAGTCGATGTGGTCGATGAGGGCCTTGAGCGGAGGCCGGGGCAGCTCGGTCATCCACTCGGCGACGGCGGCGCGGTACTTCTGCGCGGCCAGCTTCGGGTCACCCTTGCGCCACTCCCGCTCCAGCGGGTCAATCTTCTCCCCGCGCTTGGACGTCTGGGCGGAGTACCCCTGGCGGAAGGTCTCATCCACGAAGCCGGAGAAGAAGTTCACCATCACCACGCCCTTCTTCTCGGCGATGGCCTTGAGCAGCTCATCGGGCAGGTTGCGCTTGCTGTGCGTCAGCGCCCGCGCGCCCGAGTGCGAGGCGATGATGGGGGCCTTCGACGTCGCGAGCGCGTCCGTCACCAGCGCGTCCCCGCCGTGGGAGATGTCCACCATCATCCCCAGCCGGTTCATCTCCCGCACCACGTCGCGGCCGAAGTCGGTGAGCCCGCTCGAGGGCGGCTTGTTGCTGTAGTAGCAGCAGGAGCCGGCCCAGTCGTTGGAGTTGGCCCAGGTCAGCGTCATGTACCGCACGCCCAGCCGGTAGAAGTTCCGCAACAGGCGCAGGTCATTCTCGATGACGTGCCCGCCTTCGATGCCCATCAGCGCGGCGAAGCGCTTGGTCTTCCCGGTGCGCGCCTTGACGACGTCATCCGCGGTGAGCGCCAGCACCATCTGGTCCGGGTGCTTCTCAATCTGCAGGTGCACCGAGTCGACGAGCAGCAGCGCGTCCAGCGCGTGCCGGCCCGGGTGGAACACGGGCTCAATCCAGATGGAGAAGAACTCCGCGCCCAAATTTCCCGCGCGCGCCTTCCCGAGGTCCAGCTGTCCCTCGCTCAGCGGCGCGTCGGACGCGAAGTCGAAGCCTTCGTCGAGGAAGCGCTGCGGCGTGTCGGCGTGCGTGTCGACGACGATGGCGCTCTGATGAATGGCCTTGGCGTCCGGCTTCGCGGCGAGCGCTGCGGGCAGGGCGACGAGGAGACCGACGAGGTGGGCAAGCCTGCGCATGGGTCCTTCCAGCCAAGAATGGGCGAGCGACGCGGGTGTGCGCCGGACGGAATTACGGCTCCGCGTCCGAAGACTGAACGAGGCCGTACTTGTGCAGTAGCGAGTAGAGGTGTTTCCGGTCCAGCCCTGCGTCGCGCGCCGCCTTGGCGACGTTGCCCTTTGAACGGGACAACAGACGGGTGAGGTACTCCTTCTCGAAGCTTCGGACGAGCTCTTCCTTGCACTCCTTGAACGGCCCTCCGAAGTTGACCGGCAGCACCTCGGCGCCCTTGCGCGAGGGCATGGAGAACTCGCGCAGCAGGGAGTCGCTGGAGAGCTCCGGGATGTCGCCGATGTGCTTGGCCCGCTCGATGGCGTTGCGAAGCTCTCGCACGTTGCCCGGCCAGGTGTGGGCGAGGAACTGGTCGCGCAGCGCCTCCGGCAGGCGCTGCCACAGGGCGTCCCCCGCGAAGGCGTCCACCAGCAGGGGGATGTCCTCTTTGCGGTCCCGCAACGTCGGCAGGCCGACGGTGAAGACGGAGAGCCGGAAGTAGAGGTCCTCGCGGAAGCGGCCCGCCTGGGTCTCCGCCCAGAGGTCTTTCTTGGACGCGACGACGATGCGGCAGTCGAAGGTCACCTGGCCGGCGCTGGCGCCCAGTCGGCGGAATTCGCGGTCCTCAATCGCCCGCAGCAGCTTGGGCTGGAGGTCCAGCGCCAGGTCGTCAATCTCATCCAGGAAGAGCGTCCCGCCGTTCGCACGCTCCAGGCAGCCAATCCGCTGGGCCACCGCGCCGGTGAAGGCGCCCTTTTCGTGGCCGAAGAGCTCGCTCTCGATGAGGGAGTCCGACACGCCGGCGCAGTCGAACACCACCATCGGACCGCTCTCGCGCGTGGAGAGCTTGTGGATGACCTTGGCGGCGGCGCCCTTGCCGCTGCCGGTCTCCCCCACCAGCAGCAGCGTGGAGTCCGTGGGGGCAATGCGCTTGAGCAGCGCAAAAATCTGCCGCATGGGCAGGCTGACCCCCACCAGGTCCCCCAGCCGGTCCTCCACCACGGGGTCGATTTCGACGGCCGCCACCTTGGGCGTGAAGCGCAGCTGCACGTCGCCCATCTCCAGCAGCGAGCCCGGGCGGAGGTACGCCTCGCGGACCTGCGCGCCGTCGATGAACGTGCCGTTGGTGGAGCTCTGGTCCTGGACGAGGAAGCGGTCCCCCTGGCGGCGGATGGACAGGTGGTTCCGGCTCACCGTCGGGTGGTCCACCACCACGTCATTGTCCGGCGCCTTGCCGATGCGGATTTCGTCCTTGTTGAGCGCGAAGGCGCTGCCGGCCCCGTCGGTGTTCACCAGCACCAGGTGGAACTGCTGCACGCCCAGCCGTTCGGAGCGGGCGCGAGAGCCGAAGACCGTGTGGGTGGGGATGGGCGCGACCGGGCCGGTTGCCATGAGCGTGCGCGATTCTACGACCTTGGCGCTGTGGCGCCAGCCCCGCACCCATTTGGCGTGTGGCTCACTCGCCCACGTAGATGCCCACCGCGCCGCTCTCGAAGGCCACCAGCAGTCTGCGCTTGCCTCCCACCCGGTCGCTCTGGAGGTCCGGCACGCGGCCGCTCACCGTCTGCCTGCCGAAGACGCGGTAGTCGTAGTGCTGCACGCCCGAAGCGGTGAGGCGGGAGAGCCCGCCATAGAGGTGGCCCACCCAGACCGAGCCATCCTCCGGGTCCACCTCCAGCGCGGTCACCTTCGGGTCCACCAGGCCCGTCCGGTAGTACGCCACGCCCGAAGGGCTCCAGTGCGCGAGGCCGTTGGGGATGGAGCCCACCCAGACGGAGCCGTCGGCGGCCACCGCCAGGTCCTGCACATAGTCATCCGTGCGGTCCTTGGGCTTGCCGTCGATGGGCACCGCGTCCGGCCAGATGTCGAGCACCGGGCTCACCGGCCCCCAGAAGTTCCTCCCGGCCGCGTAGCCCAGCTTCCCCACCCGGTGGCCGCCGCCCATCCAGACGTCGCCGTGTCCATCCAGCGCCAGCCCGTACCAGTCGCCTGAGAGCAGCGTGTAGGCGCCGCTGGCGGTGTAGCCGTTGATGGCCGCGTGCTGGTGCTCCACCACCAGGTCGTGCGACCGGTCGTAGACGGCGATGCCGTGGTTGCCGCCGAACCAGACGTCGCCGCTCTTCGCGTCGTGCACCACCCGGAAGACGCTGCGCAGCTTGTCGCGCCCGGCCGGGTACTCCGAGTAGAGGCCGGGCGGTGACGAGAGGTCGAAGTGCCGGACCGTCAGGCCTGCACCGTTGAAGGCCACCTGGTCCGCGTCGCCGCTCTTGAGCTGGTAGGGCGGGTCGTTGTCGTCCAGCCCGCCGAACACGCCCTCGTAGCCGATGAACACCGTGTTCGCCGGGCCGCCTGCCACGGAGAGGACTTTGTAACCGTGCACACCGGACGCGTCGGTGTACGAGCCCAGTCCGTCCGCGTGCGTGAACCGGCGGAAGGTTTGTGCGCCGGGGGTGAGGAGGAAGAGGCCCTCGTCGCCGCCGGCGACCCAGAGGTTGCCCGCGGCGTCCGAGGACACGCCCAACGCCGCGCGCGGGCCTCCGTGCTGCGGCCCGTAGAAGGTCCAGCCGGAAGAGGAGGGGAAGCTGATGGGCCCTGCGTCCGCCATCGTCAGCGGGCCGGCGTCGCGCGGGGCGGGGCCGGCGTCCTGCGGGCCGCCATCTGGCCGGGCGCCGGCGTCCGTCGTTCCTCCGTCGAGGGGAGTGGGTTCGCCGTGGAGGGGCTCGAGGTCGGTTGTCTTGGACACGGGGGAGGCGCACGCGCCCAGCCCTGCCATCAGGAACGCTGCTGCTCTCATCCCTGCCATGTGCTTCCCCCCGCCCTGCGTCCCACGCAAGCTGTGGGCCGCTTGGCGGGAGAAGGACAGGCGAGCGCGGGTGGGAAAACGGGTTCCCATTCCGAGGAAGCGTGGTGCCCATGCTGGGCAGCACCGAACCGCCAGCGATGCACCAACGTGCTAGAGCGCCCACAAGATGACCGGTCGGGCGCAGCAGCGAGCAGACGAAGAGCGCAGCTCCACAGGCGTCCGCGCGGAGCGCCTCTGGGAAGGGCGGAGATGACCGGCGGCACGGACGGACGGGGGCGCAAGGGCCTTTCCCTGGTGGGGCAGGAGGCGGACGTCGCCTTCTACGCAGAGCACGCGGCCCGGGCCGCGGGGCCCGTGCTGGTCCTCGGCTGCGCGAACGGCCGGGTCGCGGCCGCCATCGCGGAGCGCGGCTGCGAAGTCCTTGCGGTGGACCCGTCCGCGCGGATGGTGGCGGCGGCTGAAGAGCGGCAGCGGGCAACCCCCAGCACGCTGGCAAGCCTGCGGCTGCTGGTAGCGGACCTCCGTTCGCTCCGGCTGTCGCAGCGGTTTGAACGGGTGCTGGCGCCGCAGAACGCCGTAGGGCTGATGTCTTCGCACGATGACCTCGCGGCGCTCCTGGCCACCGCGGCGCACCACCTTGCCGCGCAGGGAAACCTGGTCTTCGACGCGCTGTGCGGCGCGCCCCGCCCCGCGTTCGAACCCTCGCTCCCGGACGAGCCCTCCTCTCCCTCGCTGCTGGAGACGCGGCGGCCGCTCTTCTCCCCGCACCTCCAAGAGCGGACGCGCAAGCAGGAGCGGGGCGTGGAGAAGGGCATCCACCGGCTGCGCCTGCGGCACTTCACCAGCCAGGAGATGGACGGCGCCCTGCTGGAGGCGGGCCTGGTGGCCCTGGAGCGCTACGGCGACTTCCAGGGCAAGCCCTTCGACGCGGGGGACCCTCTGCAGGTCATCGTCGCCAGCCGCCGCGAGGAGTAGCCCTTCAGGGCTTGCAGCCGCCGTCGGGCGCCTTGCCCTTCGCGCCGGGGACCAACCCCACTGCCTGCGGCCCGTCGCTCTCCATCCCGTACGCCAGCTCCAGCAGGTCCAAAAGCTGCGCGCGCGCGTCCTCGGTGTCAGCCGACATCAGCACCAGCTCCACAGGCTGGCGGTCCTCGGCGGGGACGGGCTCCGGCTCCAGCGGCTTGCCCGATGGGTCCAACTCTTCAACCAGGAGGTCGCCGTCGCGGTGGATGGTGTAGCGCCTGTACATCGGCCGCATACTAGGCATCGAAGTGGGTGCCCGTCAGCCTTGGCCCACACGTCGAAGCGCGGCGGCGCCTTCTTGTAGAATGGCCGCCATCCCATGTCTCAGGGGCTCTCGTACTACGCACGGCGGCTGCTGACGGAGCCCCAGGCGCTCCAGCAGGAGCTGCTCGGCCCGCTGCTCATGTGGCGAGCCACCCCGGGCGCGCCTCAGGAAGACGTGCTGCTCACCACCGAAGGCGGCGCGTTCCGCCAGGCGCCCTCCGCGCGGGACCCGGTGGTGCTGAAGGTGCAGAAGGCCTCCAAGACGCAGAACGCCTTCGGCATGGGCGTCACGCTGGGCAGGACCGAGTCCAACGACATCGTCATCGTCGACAACAGCGTCTCCCGCTTCCACGCCTACTTCCAGCTGGACGCCCGCACCTCCGAGTGGCGGCTGGTGGACGCGGAGAGCAAGTACGGGACGTGGATTGGGCCGATGAAGCTCCCGCCGACGCAGGCGCACCCGCTGAAGGACGGCGCGCGGCTGCGCTTTGGCAACATCGAGGTGGTGTTCTACCTGCCGGAGTCCTTCCTCGCGCTGGTGGAGAAGGTGATGTCCGAGGACACGCCGAACCCCTGAGTCAGCGGTCGAAGCGGTAGCCCAACCCGCGCACCGTGGTGAAGTGGCGGGGCGCGTCCGGGTCCGGTTCAAACTTCTGGCGCAGCTGCCGGATGAAGTTGTCCACCGTCCGCGCGGTGCCCGCGTAGTCAAAGCCCCAGGCGCCGGAGATGAGCTCTTCGCGGTTGAACGTCCGCCCCGGGTTGGTGACGAAGTGGGCCAGCAGGCGGAACTCCTGCGCGGTGAGCTCCACCGGCTTGCCCGCGCGGAAGACCTTCTTCCCCTCCAGGTCCACCTGCGTGTCGCTGAACTCCAGCATGGGTTCGGCGCTCTTGTAGCGCCGGCGCATCACCGCCTTGATGCGCGCAAGCAATTCGTTGAGGCCGAACGGCTTGCTCACGTAGTCGTCCGCGCCGAGGTCCAGGCCCAGAATCTTGTCCTGCTCCAGCGCCTTGGCGGAGAGGACCACCACCGGCAAGTCACTCCCGCGGCGGCGCAGCTCCTTGAGCACCTCGAAGCCGTTCATCTCCGGCAGCATCACGTCCAGCACGATGAGGTCCGGGCGCTCATCGAGCGCGCGCTGCAGCCCCAGCCGCCCGTCCTGCGCCTGCAGCACGTCGAAGCCCTCGAAGCGCAGGTTCATGGACAGGCCGGTGAGGATGGAGAGGTCATCCTCGATGACCAGAATCTTCCGCTTGGCGCTCATGGGCGCGCCGCCGGCAGGACGATGGTGAAGACACTGCCCTTGCCCACCTCGCTGCGCACGCTGATGCGCCCGCCGTGCGCCTCCACAATCCGCTTGGCGATGGCCAGGCCCAGCCCGGAGCCTTCGGTCTTCCGGGTCAGCAGGTTGTCCACCCGGTAGAAGCGGTCGAAAATCCGCTTCCGGTCGCGCGGGGCGATGCCCAGGCCGTTGTCTTCGACTTCAATCGCCACGCGCTTCTCCTCGGACCGGGCGCGGACGGCAATCCGCTTCTCCGTCCCGCTGTACTTGAAGGCGTTCTGGATGAGGTTCAGCACCGCGCCCGCCATCGCCTCCCGGTCTATCTGAAGCGGCGGCAGGTTGGCTGCAACCTCGCGCTGCAGGTTGACCTGGGCGTTGATGCGCTGCGCCCGGAACGCCGCGATGGCCGAATCCACCACCGACTCCACCGTGGCGACTTCCCGGTGGTACTCCTTTTTCCCGCTCTCGATGCGCGACCAGTCCAGCACCCGGTCGATGAGCTCCGAAAGCCGCTCCGTCTCCCGCGCCAGGACTTGCAGCACCTCGCGCGTCTGCGCTTCGTCCTTCACCCGTCCCAGCGCCAGCGTTTCGATGAACATCCGGATGGAGGTGAGCGGCGTGCGCAGCTCATGGCTGATGAGCGACACGAAGTCCGTCTTCATCCGGGAGAGCTTGGCCTCGCGGTAGAGCGTGCGGCCGATGGTGACGAAGCCCCACGCCAGCGTCAGGTAGAAGACCGCCATCAGGACGATGTAGACGGTGCGGTTGCGGGCGGAGCGCTGCGCCACCGGGTCCTCGCCCACCGCCAGCGCCACCACCCGGAGGTCCTGCAACGGCGGGCTCATGATGCGCTCCGCCACCGTAGGCGGGCCGCCCAGCGCCGCCTTGGCTTCCGCCACCTCTGTCGCGAGCTTGCCCAAAACGCCTTCCGACTCGCGCTTGACGGGGCGCGCCACGAACCGGACAGAGTCGCTCGCCTCTGATGAAGGGGGCGCCAGCTCCGCCAGCAGGGCGTTCACCGCCTCAAGCGGGACCCGCGCTCCGCGCAGCCGGTCGCCGTCACGCACCGCGGCGAGGACAAAGGTGCCGCCGCTGCCGGTGGCGGAGAAGACCCGCGTGCCTTCCGCCAGGGTTTCCAGATCCGGCAGCAGGGAGACCAGGACCTGGCGCAGGCGGGGGTCGCTGCAGCGGACCTCGCTCCCGTTGACCTCAAACCCCACGTCCGACAGGTGCTTGGGCGAGCCCGTCCGCCGGAGCACCTCCACGCCGCCGTCCGGGGTGAGCTGGGTGGAGGCGACGAGGACCTCCCGCAGCCGCTGCCCGGCGCGGTCCAGCTTCCCCTCCCAGGTCGCGGCCAGCCGCTTCTCCACCGCCGCCCGCTCATTGACGATCGCCAGAATTCCGAAGCCCGACAGCCCAACGGAAGGGAGCACCAACAGGAGGATGACCAGCGCGAAGGTGCGCCGGAAGCTCAGGAGCTCACGGGGAGAAGTCGACTTCAACGGCCGCCCTTTATAGGAGCGCCAAATGACAAGCGAAGGCTCATTTCGGGACGGGCACACACCCTTTGTCCCATCCCTCGCCTGTACGGGGAGGAGGGCATGCAGCGTGCAGCACGTCGTCCTTCAGATTTCACCAGCAGCTCAAAAAATCTAAAAATTTCAGACATCTGCAATCCTCGTGGCCGCCAGGGGCCGCCGTCGATCCGAGGCATTGCTGTCATAGTTGAAGTTCAAGGAGGCAGTTCGATGCGCAATCTCATTGTGACCGGCGCGGTGATGGCTTCGCTGGTGTTGGCGGGCTGCGAGTCCGCCACAACCGACACCTACACCAACTCTTCCGGTTCGTTGGCCCTCTCCCGGGACGACGGGCTTCTGTACGCGGTGGACGCTGATAACGACCTGATGGCCGTCATCGACACCCAGACTGAGCAGACGCTGACCCGCGTCAGCGTCGGTCGCGCTCCGGAGCGCGTCATCGTCGCCCCGGACGACACCATCTACATCTCCAACCGCATGGACCGCAGCGTGTCGGTCATCCGGAAGGGCGAGTGGACGGAGGCCGCGCGCATCAAGGTCGGCGTGGAGCCGATCGGCATGGCCGTCTCCCCGGACAACAAGACCCTCTACGTGGTGAACAGCGCCGCGCTGGACTCCGCCGAGGAAGGCTCCCTCCAGGCTATCGACACCGCCACCCTCAAGACGACCTGGGAGATCAAGGTCGGCGAGGAGCCCCGCGCCATCGCGCTGCTCCCCAACAACAAGGCCCTCATCACCCTCACCAAGCAGGGAGAGATGGTCCAGGTGGACCTGACCAAGGCGGAGGTCACCAAGGCCGCCCAGGCCAAGGAGAGCTCCGAGCTCTACGCCGCGGTGAACAAGTCCGCCAAGCAGCTGCGCGCGGACGGCGCCACCGGCCCCAGCTACAGCCAGTTCAAGAGCCGCGCGGCGATGGACATCGTCTCCACCCCGGACGGCAAGCGCGTCTTCATGCCGGTGGTCTGGGCCCGTGAGGACCGCATCACCACCGCCCCCAACAGCTTCGGCGGGTATTACGCCAACGGCGGCCCCTGCAACCTGGGCGCGATTGCCACGGCGGGCGTGGTCACGGCGGAAGCCGACACCGGCAAGCCGCTGGTGGATGACCTGACCTCCTGCTCCTTCGCCACCAACTCCGACACCAAGGACTTCCCGCCCTCCACTCTCGCCGGCCGCGGCAGCACCGAGGTCGTCCAGGGCCCGACGGTGGCCGCGGTGGACCCGACTGGCGCCTGGCTCTTCGTCGTCAACCGCGAGACCCAGAACGTCGCCATCCTCCCCACCAGCCGTCGCGACGGTGAGGACCTGACCTTCAACACCAGCGGCAGCACGGTTCGCGCCCTGGTGAACGTCGGCGCCGGCGCCAACGGCATTGCGCTGACCCGCGATGGCAAGCGCGCCTTCGTCTACAACGCGTTTGACCACACCATCTCCACCCTCGTGGCGGACGGCACCGGCCCCACCGCTCGCGTGGAGCGCAAGACCACCGACATCGTCGTCGCGTCGGACCTGGCCACCCTCTCCCCGGACGTCCTCAAGGGCCGCAAGCTCTTCTTCGACGCCCACAACGAGCGGATGAGCAACCCCACCACCGGCGTCTCCTGCGCCACCTGCCACACCAACGGGCGCGAGGACGGCCACGTCTGGATGTTCCCGGACGGCCCCCGTCAGACCCCCAGCCTCGCGGGCCGCATGGTGCTGCAGACCGCGCCGTACCACTGGAGCGGCGAGTTCGCGACGCTGCAGGACTTCATGACCCACACCACCACCCTGCGCATGGGCGGCGTCGGCATCACCGAGAGCATGACCAACCAGCTCGCCTCCTACATCGACTGGGTGGATGCCCCGGAGAACCCGTACAAGACCGGCACGCTGTCGCAGAAGGCGCAGCACGGCGCGCAGGTTTTCGTCCGCGCGGAGTGCAACAGCTGCCACGCGGGCGCGGCGTTCACCAACAACACGTTCAAGAACGTCGGCACCTACGTGACCTCGGGTGACAACAAGGATGACCTGAACAAGCTCGCCGGGGGCCTCAACACCCCGTCGCTGCTCACCCTGGCCCGCAGCGCGCCCTTCCTCCACGACGGCAGCGCAGGCACCCTCAAGGACCGCCTCAACCTGACCAAGGCCAGCAACCTGCACGGCAAGACCGCGGACCTGTCGGACGCGGAGATGGATGACCTGGTCGAGTACCTGAAGACGCTGTAACCGTGTCATCAGCCAATTGAGTTAAGGGTGCAGCTCCTTCGACACTCGGGGAGCTGCACTCTTCGTTTTGAGCGGGGGTGATGAATGGCCGTGGGGCGCGCTGGCATCCTGGTCGCTGTTGCGAGCACCCTCGCCGCGCTCCCCGCGTCTGCCCAGTCCGCGCCGGATGAGGACTGGGGCCTGCCCTCGAACAACCTGCGGCTGGCCCCGCCCGCGCCGCTCCCGCCGCCTGCGCCGGAGCCCACTGTCCGCGGCGCTCCCACGCTGTCACCGCTGGATGAGTCCTGGCGGCGCTACCCCTCGGACGCGCCGCCTCCCGTCCAGAAGGAGACCGCGCCTGCGCTGCTGCCTCCCACCTCGCCGCCGCCGCCGCCTCCATTGCCTATGGTGGTGCGCCGCGCTGCGCCGCTGGTGCCGGAGGAGGCCAACCGGGTGAGCATGTACGGCGCCCCTGCGCTGGGGCAGTGGAAGCGCGGGCTGGGGCTGTACATCGGCTTCCCGCTGCTCGGCGTGCGCGGCGCCATCGGCCTGACGCCGCAGCTGGATGTGGGCCTGGGCTTCGACAGCTTCTTCGGCTGGATGAACGAGATTCGCGTCCACGCCAAGTACCAGCTCTACGCCGGCGCCAACTGGAGCGCGGCAGTGGCGCTCGAAGGGGGCAAGGCCTTCTTCGCCCAGCCGCCTTCCGCGGAGTCCAACGGCGCGCGCTGGCTCACCGGGCGGCGCAACTGGAACATCGCGCCCGGGGTGCTGGTCTCCTACCGAGGGGACTCGCCTCGCTCGGCGCGGCTCTTCCTGGACGTGCGCTACAACCTTGCGCTCGACACCCAGCCCTACCAGAGGGACCCGCTGGGCGGCGTGCCCGCGTCCGTGCAGCTGGGCCACAACGTGCCCATCCGCTTCGGCGCGGAGATGCCCTTCACCAGCCTGACCAGCTTCCTCTTCACGCTCGGGTTTGACCTGCACGGGCGCGTGGAAGACTCCAACTTCATGCCGGTCTGCGCCGTGGGCATCGTCACTTCCCTGTAGCCTCCCCTCGTAGCGCGGCTTTACTTGCGGCCCCGGCTCGTGGCATCCAAGCGCCCCGTCATGCGCGCCACGGTCATCGGCTCCGGCTCCTTCGGCACTGCGCTCGCGTCGGTGCTGGCCTCGAAGGGGGAGGACGTCCGGCTGTGGGGCAGGGACGCCGCGCTGGTCTCCGCCATCAACGCGCGCCACGAAAACCCCACCTACCTGCCGGGGCTTGCGCTGCCGCCGTCGCTGACGGCCACCGCGTCCCTGGAAGAGGCGCTGGCGGGCAGCGAGCTGGTGGTGGTGGCCGCGCCTTCGCACGCCACCCGCGAGGTGATGAAGCACGCCAGCCCGTTCCTGCCGGAGCACGTGCCGCTGCTCACCGTGGCCAAAGGGATTGAGAACGACACCCTGCTCACGATGACCGAGGTGCTGGAGGACTGCCTGCCGGAGCGCTTCCACCCCTATCTGGCGGTCCTCTCCGGGCCCTCCTTCGCCAAGGAGATGGCGCAGCGGATGCCCACGGTGGTCACCATCGCCTCGCACTGGGACAAGGTGGCGGCCCGCTGCCAGAAGGCGTTCCAGACGGAGACGTTCCGCAGCTACACGTCCCAGGACGTGGTAGGCGTGCAGCTGGGCGGCGCGCTGAAGAACGTCATCGCCATCGCCGCTGGCATTGCCGACGGGCTGGGCTTCGGCCACAACGCGCGGGCGGCCATCATCACCCGCGGCCTGGCAGAGATGACGCGCATCGCGGTACGGCGCGGCGCCAACCCGCTCACGCTCTCCGGCCTCGCGGGGATGGGGGACCTGGTCCTCACCTGCACCGGGGAGCTCTCCCGCAACCGGCGGGTGGGCATGGAGCTGGGCAAGGGCCGGGCGCTCCCGGAGATTCTGGGCGAGATGAAGCAGGTGGCCGAGGGCGTGAAGACGGCCCGCAGCGCGAAGGACCTCTCCGAGCGCTTGGGCGTGGAGCTGCCCATCTGCCACCAGGTGTACGGCATCACCCACGAAGGAAAGAACCCCCGGGCCGCGGTGGTGGAGTTGATGGGCCGGCAGCCCAAGGCGGAGCTTTGAGCGCGCCTGTTTGCAGACCAGAAAAGAGAGCCTTGAAAGCCATGAAGCACCGCACCCTGTCGTCGCAGCTGATGCTCCTCGCCTTCGCGCTCGCCGTCACCGGCGGCTGCAAGTGCGGTCAGGCTGTCTCCAAGCGCCTCCCCCAGCTGCAGCTGGACGCGGAACGGGTGGACTACGGCTCCGTCCTGCTGAACCAGGTGCACACCAAGACCTTCAAGGTCCGAAACCTCGGCACCGGCGCGCTGCACATCTCCGCGCTCTCCGTGTCCGCACCCTTCGCGGTGAAGGAGGCGGCGCCGCTGGAGGTGGACTCCGCGGGAGAGGTGGCGCTCACCTTGACCTTTTCGCCCACCGTTGCGGGCCAGAAGGAGCAGGCGCAGCTGACAATCACCTCGGATGACCCCACCTCGCCCACCGCCACGGTCGGCCTCTTCGGCACCGGGGTGCAGGCGGTGGCCACCATCACGCCCTCGCCGGTCGTCTTCGGCGACGTGTACGTCGGCACCACCAAGACGGTCACGGTGACGGTGAAGAACACCGGCACCAGCGAGCTGAAGATTCAGCGCGCGGAGCTGGACGCCCTGACGCCCGCGGCGCCGGTTTTCACCGGAGACCTCTCGCCGCTCGCCGTGAACCTGGTCCCCGGTGCCTCGGCGAGCACCGACATCACCTACGCGCCGCGCAGCCTGGAGGACCAGGTGAAGGGCGGCCTCACGCTGGTGCTGGACGCCACGCAGGGCGGCGAGCAGAAGGTCGCCTTCCAGGGCGCGGCCATGCGCGCCATCCCCCAGCTGTGCTTCCTGCTCGATGGCGCGCTCCCCACCTGCACGGACGCGGATGCGACGGCCGGGATGGGCACGTCCATCAACCTGGTTTTCCCGCCCACCTGCGACAACCGGCTCTACCCGCCCGGCAGCCCCAGCGCCTGCACGGGAGAGGCTGGCGCGAACATCGGCGTGCGCAAGGCGAAGGTCTGGGTGAAGAACGCGGGCAATCTGCCTGTGAGCTACGTGCTTCAGTTCACGAGCACCACCAACGCCAACCCCTGCGGCCTGGCGGTGGCGCCGCCCCCGGACTTCAGCTTCTCCAACGCGCCGACCACGGATGGCGGCACGCCGCTGCAGTGGACGGAGCCGAAGACGCAGCTGCCGCTGAGCGTGAGCGCCGCGCCGCCGTGGGAGAGCAACCCCATCACCGTCACCTACCGGGCCAGCTCCCGCTGCGCGTCCGGCGCCGCGGATGACACGGCGGACCTCGCGCGCGTGACGCTCACCAGGCAGGGGGACAGCTATCCGCCCCAGGCGCTGTTCATCGCCATCACCGGGACGTCCAAGCTGGCCAAGCCGGTGCCCTCCAGCCTCACGCTCCAGGGCACGGTGCCTCTCACGTCTGACTTCTACGGCGTGCTGAACGTCGGCTCCGCCGCCTTCCGGGTGAATCAGGTGACGCTGCAGGAGAAGGTGCCGGAGGCGGACGGCGGCGTGCGCCACGTGGACTGCGGGACGGCGGTGCAGGACGACGGCGGTTTGGCCTGCCCGCACTTCTCCTGGACGGTGGACCCCAACGTCAGCGCCCCGCTGCTGGTCCCCGCGCCGCCGGTGGCGGGCGGGCAGGCGAAGGTGAAGCTCGGCATCCTCACGTTCGACAAGAACCCGGACGCGGGGTTTCAGCTCAACAAGCAGTACAAGCTGAACGCCCGGCTCACCACGGATGACCCGTACATCCCGGTCATCAATGCGGATGTGACGAGCAAGGCGCTGTAAGCGCCACTTCGAGGAGAGGACCTCACCAGGATCCGCCGCCGAGTGTTCGGGCTGCGGGGTTCGGGGAATGGTGTCTCGGGCTGCGGGCTGCGGGGTTCGGGGAATGGTGTCTCGGGCTGCGGGCTGCGGGGTTCGGGGAACGGGGTCTCGGGTAGGGTTCTCGGTTTTCGTTGCCGCGTTCGCGTTCGTTTACGCGTTCGGGCCCGGGAACGGGCAGGGGCAGGGGCAGGGGAAAGGGAATGGGGTTCGGGGCGGAGGCCGCGGCCGAGCGTCTTGAGGCCATGCCCCGCGCGCCCGGGCCCGCACCCGTTCCCCTACCCGGGCCCGAACGCGTAAACGAACGCGAACGCGGCAACGAAAACCGAGAACCCTACCCGAGACCCCGCAGCCCGCAGCCCGCAGCCCGAGACACCATTCCCCGAACCCCGCAGCTCGAACACTCCGGCCCGGCGCAGACCTATGGACGCCACGCGCCCCATCCGCCATTTCGAGCCTCGAACCCACTGCCACCTCTCGACTATGCGCCTGACGGCGCAACGCTCGAGGCGAACGTGGGGTGCGCTGTTCCTTTCGACGCGCGCTTCGTCCACGGAGTTACTTGGTGGCCTTGGCCACCGCCATGCTCACCAGCGGGAAGATGAGCACGGTCAGCAACAGGATGAGGATGCTGCCCGCCATGGCCGCCTTCTCCACCGAGGACCACGGGCCGGCCGTGGTCATCGACCAGACGAAGAAGGCGATGGGGCTGAATATCCACACCTGCCACCAGGGCCGTGGAGCCTCCTCGCTCTTGGGTTTGACCAGGAACAGGTAGAACGGCGTGGCCACGAGGAACACGCCCCAGACGAGCCACGCCAGCCAGCTGGGCGGCGCCTCCATCCCTGACAGCAGGCCAATCACGGCCAGATAGCCGGCCACCGTCTCCGACGGCATGTTCTTGACCAGCGCTTCCAGGTAGCCGTCGTCTGCATTGACGCCTCTGCTCATGGCGGTGCTCCGTCCGTCGAAGGAGGTGAACGAGCCGGGGTTGGTAGACCGGTTTCGCCGGTGCGACAAAAAAACGTCCGCGCCTGAACAACCGGGGCGGACCGCGGACGGGGGGCGGCGCGAGGGTGTCCGGCGTTACCGCTGGGAGGCCGCGGCGCCGACGCCCTTCAGGCGCCAGGTCGTGAGCCGCTCCGTGCTGGTGTGCGAGATGAGCACCCCATCGGTCTGCAGCTCCTCGAGCAGCCGCATCGTCTTGAGGCTGTCCAGGCCGATGGCCTTGGCCAGCGCCTCGCCGGACAGGCCGGTCACGTGCTTGCGCAGCTCGTGGATAATCTCGCGCTTGAACTCGGCCTTCGACTGGCCATCCAGGTCCTGCGCGCGCCAGGCCTTGAGGATGCCGACGACCAGCAGCAGCAGCACCAGCCCGCCGATGACCGGGTAGAGCACCCCGCTGTGCTTCTCGATGAACTCGAAGTACTCGGGCTGCGTGTCGCCCACCGGGGTGGGGTAGCTGGGCTCCTTCCCGGGAAACCCATCCGGGAGCTCCAACCGAAGGCGCGTTGCGGCCGCGAAGAGGCTGACTGCCAGGCTCAACAAAGTGGACCTACCTTACCGCAACTGACCCTTCGCGTCAGGTGTCGCCCAGGGTGCCGAGCTCCGCGGTGGCGCCCTCGGCGAAGAGGATGGCGTCCGCCTTGGCGAGCAGCGTGTCCATCCCCGCGCCGCTGACCGCGCTCACCGCCACGCCGCCGTCGCGCTCGGCCAGCTCGCCCGCTTCGCCCGGGGGCAACGCGTCCGCCTTGTTCCAGACCTTGAGCCTGGGCGTCGCCCCCAAATCCAGCGAGGCGAGGATGGACTCCACCGCCTGCACCTGCGCGTCGCGCGCGGGGTCCGCGGCGTCAATCACGTGCAGCAGGAGGTCCGCGTCGGAGAGCTCCTCGAGCGTGGCGCGGAACGCGTTCACCAGGTCCTTCGGCAGGTCCCGGATGAAGCCCACCGTGTCGGTGATGATGACCTCGCGCTCGCGCGGGAAGCGCAGGCGGCGGCTGGTGGGGTCCAGCGTGGCGAACAGCTTGTTCTCCGCCAGCACGTTGGAGCGGGTGAGGGTGTTGAGCAGGGTGGACTTGCCCGCGTTGGTGTAGCCGACGATGGAGATGACCGGCAGCTCCCGCCGGGTGCGCTGCGCGCGGCGGACCTCGCGTTCGCGCGAGATGGCGTCAATCCGCTTCTCTAAATAGTGGATGCGGTCGCGCACGCGGCGGCGGTCAATCTCCAGCTTGGTCTCACCCGGTCCGCGCCCGCCAATGCCACCCGCCAGCCGCGAGAGCGAGTCGTCGCTCTGCGAGAGCCGGGGCAGCAGGTACTTGAGCTGCGCCAGCTCCACCTGCAGCTTGCCGTCGGCGCTCTGCGCTCGCACCGCGAAGATGTCCAGGATGAGCTGGGTGCGGTCCAGAATCTTCAGGCTGGTCTCTTCGGCGATGTGGCGGCCCTGCGAGGGGGAGAGGTTCTTGTCGAAGATGATGAGGTCCGCCATCAGCTGCATGGAGCGCAGGTTCAGGTCCTCGAGCTTGCCCTTGCCGATGAGGTAGCGCGGGTCCGCGTCGCGCCGCATCTGGAGCACCGAGTCCAGCACCTCCACGCCCGCCGTCCGCGCCAGCTCGCCCAGCTCCGCAAGTGACGACTCCGCCTGCGCGCGGTTCCGGTCCAGGCAGACGGCGACCAGGATGGCCCGGTCCCGTCCGTCCACCGCCCGGGCGCTGGCCGCGCGCGCGAGCTCCTCCTCCAGCGAAGCGACCGTCTCCAGCACATCCGGCTGCTCGCCGTGCACCGAGGGCAGCGTCTGCACGGACCAGAGCTCCCCGGTCCCGTTCTGGGGCAACAGGTGCGCGACGTGCAGCACGCCGGGCAACCCTTCCGGCCCCACGCCGATGGCGGCGACGACATCCAGCCGCAGCAGCGCCAGGTCCGTCAGGTCATCCTTGGTCAGCGCCTCCGACTTGAGGTGGGTATGCACCAGGCGCAAGCCGCGCAGGCGGAAGGCGCCGGCGCGGGCGCGGCCGATGTCCGGCAGCTCCAGCTGGTGCGCGTTGCCGACGATGACCCACTCCACGTCGCCCTTGCGGTTGAGCAGCACGCCAACCTGCCGCCCGGTCTCCGCGGAGATTTCGGTGAGGTGTCGGGCGAGCTCCGGGCTGACCACCTCGCGCGGGGAGACGCGCCGGCGGTAGGTGTTGCGCAGGGTGGTGAGCTCGCTGGGCTTGAGGCCTAGGGTGTTGCCGAAGAGTTCTCGCAAGGGCGAGGGTTATAGCGCCTTGGGGCCCTCAGCTACACTGCGCGCCCTACGATGGCCACTGACCGAAAGCCCCTGAGCGCCGCCCGGCGCGTCGTCGTGAAGCTTGGCACCGGCGCGCTCACCAACGCCACCGGCCGCTTCAACCGAGAGCACTTCGCCGCCCTGGCCGAAGACCTCATCTTCGCCGCCCGCAGCCGCGAATTGGTGGTGGTGAGCTCCGGCGCCATCGCGCTCGGCGTGGAGCGGCTGGGGCTGCCCGCGCGGCCCAAGGACATCCCCGGGAAGCAGGCCTGCGCGGCGGTGGGGCAGAGCCGGCTGATGCGCGCGTACGAAGAGGCGTTCGACGCGAACAACCTGCGGGTGGCGCAGCTGCTGCTCACCCACGACGATGTGCAGGACCGGCGCCGCTACCTGAACGCGCGCCACGTCCTCGCCCGACTGCTGGAGGCCGGGGTGGTGCCCATCATCAATGAGAACGACACGGTGTCGGTGGACGAGCTGAAGTTCGGCGACAACGACACGCTGGCCGGCCTGGTGGCGTCGCTGGTGGAGGCGGACCTCCTGGTCATCCTCTCGGACGTGGAGGGGCTCTTCAGCGCGGACCCCCGGTCGGACCCCGACGCGCAGCGGGTGCCGGAGGTGCGCGCGCTGACCCCCGAGGTGCTGGCCCTGGCGGGGCAGAGCGTGAGCGGCGTGGGCGTGGGCGGGATGGCCACGAAGGTGAGGGCGGCGCAGCGGGTGACCGAGGTGGGCGGGTACTGCGTCATCACCTCCGGTCAGGTGCCCGGGCGGCTGCGGCAGGTCCTCTCCGGCGAAGAGGTGGGGACGGTCTTCCTGCCCACCGGCGCCCGCCGCAGCGCGCGGCTGGCGTGGATTGCGCACGCGCTGTTCCCCAAGGGGAAGGTCTTCGTGGACGAAGGCGCCCGGACGGCGGTGGTGGAGGCGAAGAAGAGCCTGCTCCCCTCGGGAATCCGCCAGGTGGAGGGGGCGTTCGAGCAGGGAGATCCGGTGGACCTGGTGGACCCCTCAGGCCAGGCCTTCGCGCGCGGGCTGGTGGCCTACGGCGCCGAGGAGCTCAGGAGGATTGCCGGGAAGAAGAGCGCCGAGATTGAAGCGGTGCTGGGCTACCGCTACCTCGATGAAGCGGTGCACCGGGATGACCTCGCCGTCCTGGTCTGAAGGAACGCATGCGCTGTCCGGACCACCCTCGCGACCTGAACGCTGACGGCGCGTGCCCGTTCTGCGCGGGTGCGCTGCTGGAGGGCGCGCAGCTGGAGGCGCTCTCTGCCGGAGCGCTGGGACAGCTGTCCGTGGAGGGCCGCGACGACTCGCCGGCCTTTGCCCGCGTTCGGGTGTGCCCTTCGTGCGCGGTGCCGATGGCGCCGCTGCGCATCGGCCTGCTCGAAGCGTGGGTGGAGAAGTGTCCGCAGTGCGAGCGCTACTGGGTGGAGCGCTCGGACCGGCCGGTGCTCGCGCGGGTGCGCGTGCGGACGAAGCTGGAGCGCTCGTATCAAGCGCTCCCGGAAGCAGAGCGGAAGGAGCTGGCGCGGGACCTTGCGGTGGCGACGGGTGAAGACCCGGACGAGAACCTGAGCCCGGTGCAGGCGGTCTTGAGCGTGGTCGGCATCCCGATGGTGAGCCGTACCCGCGGCAACCGCCTGCCGTACGCGACCTGGGGGCTGTGCGGCGCGCTGGTGCTCGTATACGGGCTGGGGCTGGGGCTGCCGGAGACGTTCGGAGTCCAGGCGCTGGGGATGGACGCGCTGGCCCCCACGCTGGGGACGGCCTTCTCCGCCAGCTTCGTTCACTTCGGCGCCTGGCACCTGTTCGGGAACGTCGGCTTCCTGTTTGCCTTCGGGGACGGCGTGGAGCAGTGGATTCCCCGCCCGGCCCTCCTCGCGCTCTTCACGCTGCTGGGGGCCGCCGCGCTGGGGACGGAGGCGATGGTCTCCTCGGGCCACGCGCTCATCGCCGGTGCCAGCGGCGGCGTGGCGGCGGTGATGGGCGCCTGCCTCGTCCTCCAGCCCCGCGCCCGTGTGCTCTACCTGCTGCGGCTCTTCCCGCTGCGGGTGCCGCTCCCGCTCTACTGCGCCCTCTGGCTCCTGCTGCAGGCGGTGATGGCGGCGGCCGGCGTTCCCGGCGTCGCGTGGATGGCCCACCTCACCGGTTTCGCGCTCGGCGTGGCAGCGGGTGGGGCCGTGCGCTGGCAGCGCCGGCAGCCCGCGCTGGCCTGAACCCTGCTGCCCCCTACCCGTGGTGCAGAGACGTGCACGTCGAGCTGCGCCGCCGTAAGGTCGCCGCTGTGAAGCAGCCGAACCGATTGCAACTCTCCGACCCGGTTCCTCTCCTCCGCTGGCTTGAGGCTGGGGAGCGCACGTTCGATCTTCAGCGAGTGGATGTCGCTGAGGTCTGGGCTTTGGCTGCCCTCGCGGCGCTGGGTCGCAGGGAGCAGGCCAATTCACTCGAGCTGCTCCAGGAGCCTGGATGCGCAAGCTGTGTATGAATGGTTTCGGTACGACCCCGCTCCGCTGGATGCCCAGCCATTTGTCGTCCAGATTGGCGTCGAGGACACAGCCAAAGCGCTGCGCGCCGCGCAAGACACCCTCATCCCATGGTTGATGGCGCGCAAGGTCATCTCCCTGGACTTCCGCAACATCCCGATTTGCACGCAGAGCTTCCTGCATGCGCTCCTCTACGAGCCGCTCCGCATCGCGTGGGCGCTGCGGATTCCAGTTCACGTCGAGAACGTCGAGCCAGGCGTCCGTAGCAATCTCCAGCTGCTCGAGAGCTACGCGCTCGGCGGCTGAGCACTCTGAGGGTCCAGTCTTCAGTAGCTGGACAGGAACGCGGTCATGCTGGGCTGCTGGCGCGCCTTGAGGAGGGCGCACTGGTCGATGCGCTCCAGGGTCTGGGCCAGGACGCGCTGGCCACCGGGGAGCGCCGCGGAGCGCGTGCGGAAGAACGCGTCCACCTCCTGCCGGTCCGCCGGGTCGCAGAGGGCAGCGCCGACGGAGGAGAGCATCATGAGGTGCGCCTGCGGCAACTTGGCCGCGAGCTCCGGGTAGTTCGCCTTGACGAAGTCGTAAGGCGTCCGCTGCGTGGCGCGGGAGCGCTGGGCGGCGACGACGAAGACGTTCAGCGCCCACGGCGGGACGGCGTCGTTCCGGAAGAGCTCCAGAGATTTCCGGATGAGCGCGGGCGTCCGGAATTGCGCGAGCGCCTGGATGAAGTCGTCGCACTCAACCGCGTCCTTCGCCGCAATCGTGCGGGCAAGCACCTGCTCGTAGAGCGCCCGGTCGCCGTCGGCTGCCGCGAGCGCCATCACGGGGAGGATGAGGTCCGCGTCCACCGCGCCCGGGTCCTTCAGCCAGCGCCGGGCCAGCACCTTGCCCTGGGCCTTGAGCGACGCGTCGTCCCCCTCGTGCGCGACGAACGTGAGGACCTCGATGCGCAGCTCGGCCGCCGCCGGGTCCTCTCCGGTCACGGGGGCGAGCCCCAGCTTCCGCGCGACGGGGCCGAAGGTCTTCTGCACGAAGCGCCGGTACGCCGCGCGCTGGTTCTCCGCCACCAAGTGCTGGGCCAGCCCCGAGGTGAGCTCGATGGACTTTGAGACGAGGTGTGGCTCCCCACCCCGGGCCTCGAGGGCCGCCAGAGAGAGCGCGTCTTTGAGCTCCAGCGCGCCGGCGCGCGCGAGCGCCTGCGCATCATCCAGCGCCGCGAGCCGCTCCGGGACGCTCAAGCCTTCAGGCGCGGGCGGGAGAGGCACCCCGCCGGGCTGTGTCACCCGCGCGCGGTAGTAGCCCACCGCCCCGGCGTTCGGGGCCACCCAGCGCGGGCAGGCCTTCGCCTCCGGAAGCGCGAGCGTCCCAGTAGGCTCGGTGAGCAGGGTGCAAGCGCGGGCCCCGCGCTTTCCATCGTCGTACCGGACGCACACCGGCAGCTGCCAGAGTGAGGTTTCCGAGGCTGCGGAGCCCAGCGGCAGGAAGCGCCGCTGCGACAGCGCGAGCGCCGGCGGCTGACCCGGAAGACACGCGAGCTCCGCCGTGAGCGCCGGCAAGCCAGGCTGATCCACGAAGGAGGCGAACAGCGTGCGCACGTCCTGGCCTGAGGTCTCAGAGAGGACGTTCAGAAAGTCGGCGCCGCTCACGGTGCTCCAGGCGTACCGCGCGAGGTAGGCCCGGATCCCCGTCTGGAGCGCCTGTGGCGTCAACCAGGCCTCGAGCATCCGCAGCACCGCGGCGCCCTTGGCGTAGGTAATCCTGTCGAACGCGTTCATCACATCGGACTGCGAACCGATGGGCTGGCGGATTTTCCGCGCGGTGACGAGCTCATCCGCCTGGAAGGCGCGGTGCAACCCCTCGACGGCGTCCTCGTCGGTCGCCCAGGTGGGCTCCAGCTCACGGACGATGCGGGACTCAATCCACTGCGCGAAGGACTCGTTGAGCCACACGTCATCCCACCAGCGCAGCGTCACCCAGTTTCCGAACCACTGGTGCGCCAGTTCGTGCGCTGTGAGCACCGCCTGCCGGCTGCGGAGGCGCAGGCTCTGCTCACCGGGCCGCTCCAGGAGGCGCCACTCCCCGTAGCTGATGAGCCCGGGGTTCTCCATCGCCCCGCCCTTGCGCTGCGGCACCACGAGGAGGTCCAGCTTCGGGAAGGGGTGGGGTGAGTCGAAGTACGCCTCAAGCCTCTCCAGGATGCGGCCGGTGATGCGGGCCGCGTACGCCGCGCGGTCGGCTTTTCCCTTCGGGGTGAGGATGCGGATGGGCGTCGGCCCCCGCCCGGCCACTCCCGCGTCCACCACGTCGAACGGGCCGACCGCGAACGCCACCAGGTACGAGGGCAGGGGAGGGCTCTGCTGGAAGTGGACCGTGCGCGTCTTCGCCGCGACGTCCCGCTCCTCGCGCTCGACGGGCATGTTCGCGAAGGCGGCCAGGCTCTCCGGCACCGTCAGCGTGAGCTGCCACGGCACCTTGAAGACCGGCTCGTCGAAGCAGGGGAAGATGCGCCGGGCGGCCGAGGGCTCGGTGTCCGTGTACAGGTACGCGTTGCCGCCGTCCGTCTGCCGGAACAGCCCATCCAGCTCCTTCTCCCTCACGCGTGCGGACCAGCTGACCGCCAAGCGCCCATCCCCCGCCTCGAGCGCGGAGGGGAACGTGAAGCCGAGAAAGCCGTTCGGCG
This sequence comes from Myxococcaceae bacterium, assembly GCA_044230055.1. GTDB lineage: Bacteria > Myxococcota > Myxococcia > Myxococcales > Myxococcaceae > JBGART01. Next base: position 105,245 of record JBGART010000017.1, read on the forward strand.
CAGAGCTCACCGTCGCGACTCCCGCCTTGCCCTTCGACGTGAACGTGGCGGACGTCACGTCCAATCCTTCGCCGTGCATCCACACCGTGCGCACGGGCGAGAGGACGCGAAGGTCGAGCTCCAGGGTGCCCTGAAACCGCTCCGCCACCGGTGACACCGCCAGCCGCACGGCGTAGCGCAGGGGAAGAACGCGCCCGTCCAGCCGGAGCGCAGGGGCCGGCTCCGGCTCCACAACCACCGGCGCGACTCGAAGGGGTGGCGTGGCGCACGCGGCGAAGAGCGTCAGGGTGGCCAGTCGAAGGCCAGCGTTCATGTGGGGTCTCCGGGGGAAACGCCCTCACCGTAGAAGGGATGCTGGCCGGACTTCAGCCATACCCGCAGGCTGTCCCGCCGGCGGGTCACCTCCGCGTGGGCCAGGCCTCTAGATGGCGCTGGGTCCCCGCGCGGCGGCTTCGCCCTCGACGAGGCCCATCAAGGCGCGGAACTCGGGCGAGTCCACGCGCATGAGGGTCAGCGAGACCGACAGCTCTCCGGGGTAGCGCCCCAGCTCCAGCTGTTTCTCCTGGCCGTGCAGCAGCGCCAGCTCGCGGTGACCGCGGGCGTCGCTCACCGTGGCGTCGAGCTCGATGCGGAAGCGGTCTCCCTCGCGCTCTGGGCGCAGGCGCAGCGCGTAGTCCGCCTCCGTGGCGCCAGGCTGACGTCGCTCCACCCGCAGCGCCTTGCCCGTCTCTCCCAGCAGCTTCGGCTTGCCCACCAGGACGCCTTCACGCCGCACCTCAACGGAGAAGTAGAGCTTCTCAGCTGGGCGCTGAATCTGAGACGAGGCGCAGGCAGCGGCGAGGAGGAGCGCGGAGGTGATGAGGAAGCGGCGCATCGGACGGGCTCTTTGAGCTAAGGCGGCGTGGGGGACTTTCTGCAACGGCTACGCCAGAAGGGTGGAGTCAGGGAATACGTAGAGTTCAGCGAGTGTGCGCGCAACCGGCTCTGACAAACGGGGCGAAGCGTGCGAGTTCGTGGACATTTTGACAAGCCGAGCGCCGGATTTTTAGCGCCTCCCTCAGGTGAGAACCCATGCAGGGCTTCCTCGTTCATTCTCTCGCGGCCCGCAGCTTGGACATCTACGCCCGCAGTCCCGGTCCGCTTGCGTTGAGTCAGCCGCTGTCGGGCGGGGTGGGTTGATGTCGCTCACGCCGGCGCAGATGCGGAGCCTGTTCCCGGCGCTGCCGCGGCTGGCCTACCTCAACGCGGCGGCGGCCTCGCCGCTGTGCGCGCCCGTGTACGAGGCGGCCGAGGCCCACCTGCGCGAGCAACGCGAGCAAGGCGACCTGGGCTTCCTGCAGTGGCTGGCGCGCAAGGAGTCCCTGCGCGAACGCTTCGCCCGCCTCATCCGCGCCTCGCCGGGAGAGCTGGCCTTCGTGCCCTCCACGTCGTTCGGTTTCAACCTGGTGGCGCAGCTGTTGTGGCAGCTCGGCGTGCGGGAGGTGGTGACGCTGGCGGACGAGTTCCCTTCTTCCACGCTGCCGCTGCTCCACCAGGGCCTGCGGCTGCGCGTGGTCCGCCCGCGCGAGGACGGGCGCTACACGCTGGAGGACCTCGCGGACGCAGTGGGGCCGGACACCCGGGCGGTGGTCGCCAGCGCCGTGCAATACGCGTCGGGCTTCCGGCTGGACGTGGCCGGCACCGCGCGGCTGTGCCGGGACCGGAACCTGTTCTTCGCGCTCAACGCCGCGCACGCGCTGGGGCAGGTGCCGGTGGACGTGTCTCCCGGCGTGGATTTCCTGTGCGGCACCAGCCACAAGTGGCTGATGGGCGGCTTCGGCGTGGGGCTGTTCTTCGCGCGCGAGGCGCTCTTCAGCGCGGCGCGGCTGCCGGTGGCGGGCTGGCTGTCGGTGGAGTCGCCGATGGCGATGGACAACCTCGTCGGCGCGCGGGTGAGCGGGCGCGACGGGGCGCAGAAGTGGTTCACCGCCGAGGGCGCGCGCTTCCGGGGGGACGTCACGGCGCTTGAAGTCGGGGTGACCGCCTTCGCGCCGCTCTTCGGCGCCGGCGAAGCACTGAGCCTTCTGGAGCGCCTGACGCTGCCGGTGGTGGAGGCGCACATCTTCGCGCTGCAGACGCGCCTGCGCGGGCAGCTCCGGGCGAAGGGCTTTCGGCCGGTGGGTCCGTTCGAGGAGGGACTGGGCTCCGGCATCTGCACCTTCCCGGTGAGCGGGGACCCGACAGCGGCGGCGGTGGCGCTGGCAGGGGAGGGCGTGGTGGTGAGCGTGCGCGGCAGCGGGCTCCGGGTGGCCACGCACGTGTTCAACGACGAGGAGGATGTGGAGCGCCTCCTGGCGGCGCTTGAGCGCCTGAACGTTCGTCCGGCTTGACCTTGACCCCAGCTGGCGCGTTCTCCATTGTGCCGGGCTTTTGATGGATCGCACCGAAAGACTCCTGGACCTCGTGGCCCTGCTCCTGGATTCACGGGAGCCCACCTCCTGGGCGGAGCTGCGCGAGGCCTTCGCCGACGACTACGGCGGCAGCGACGAGGCGGCCGAGCGCAAGTTCGAGCGCGACAAGGCGGAGCTTTTGGAGCTCGGCATCCCCATCAGCTACGTGCAGGGCGATGACGAGCGCAAGGACGGCTACCTCGTCGACCGGGACGCGTACTACCTCCCGGAGGTGGGCCTGACGAAGGAGGAGCTGGCGGTCCTCTACACCGCGGGCAGCGCGGCGCTGGCTTCAGGCGCGTTCCCCGGGCGGCAGGACCTGGCGCACGCGCTGCGCAAGGTGGGCTTCTTTCAAGGCGCGGACGTCCCCACGCCCCGCGTCCGCCTGGAGCTGGAGTCCGCGCGCGAGGGCGGGCAGCTGGCCCCGCGGCTGGAGCTGCTCTGGGGCGCGGCGGCGGCGCGCAAGTGGGTGGAGATGTCGTACTGGTCCCCCAAGCGCGGCGAGGTGACGGACCGCAAGGTGGACCCCTACGGGCTGGCGCTGCGGCAGGGCGTCTGGTCCCTGGTCGGCCACTGCCACCTGCGCGGGGGCATCCGGACCTTCCAGGTGCACCGCATCCGTCAGCTGAAAGCCAACCCGGCCCGGCCGCGCACGCCGGACTTCGAGGTGCCGGCGGACTTCAAGCTGGACGACTACGTGGCCAGCCACCCGTGGCAGCCGCAGATTCACCCCAAGCTCACCGTGGAGGTGGAGTTGACCGGCGAGCTGGTGGGCATGGCGCCGCGGCTGTTCCCCGCGCAGAGCGTGGTCCAGCAGGACGGCCGCGCCCGTGTGACGGTGGAGGTGACCTACCTGGAGGGCCTGCTGCGCTACCTCCTCTCGCTGGGAGACACCTGCCGCGTCTGCTCTCCACCGGAGGCCGTGCGCGCGTTCAAGGACATGATGGAGCGGGTGCTGGCAGCCCACGCGGAGGGCACTCCGTGAGCGGCAAGGCTCCAAAAGTCGAAGCAGGCAAGCCGGCCGGACATGAGCGGCTGCGCCGGCTGCTCTTCCTGGTGCCGTACGTCTCCAAGCGGCCGGGTATCACCGTCGAGGAGCTCTGCCGGGCGCTGAACGTGAGCAAGGAGGACCTGCTCGAGGACCTGGACCTGCTCTCCATGGTGGGTCGGCCGCCATTCCACCCGGACGACTACATCGACATCTTCGTGGACGGGGACCGCGTGCACGTCCATCTGGACCAGCGGCTCTCCGCGCCGCCGCGTTTGACCGCGGCAGAGGCCGCCGCGCTGACCGCCGCCGCGGAGCTGTTGCGGCCCGCCGCGGGCGAGGCGCTCTCCGTCGCGCTGCAGAAGCTGGAGCGGGTGCTCCCGCCCGGCGCGCGCGAGCGCTTCCGCGAGATGGAGCGGAAGATTGACGCCGCGGACAAGGGCCCCTCAGAGCTGGCGCCGCTGACCACCGCCATCCTCGATCACCGCGAGGTGTCCTTCGACTACTTCAGCCAGGGCCGCGGGGCGATGGAGCGCCGCACGGTGCGCCCGCGCGAGCTCTTCAGCCACCACGGCCAGTGGTACCTCTCCGCGTTCTGCCTCACCCGGCAGGACGAACGGCTGTTCCGGTTGGACCGCGTGCAGGCGCTGACGGTGACGGACGCGCGCTTCACGCCGGGAGAGGGCGGGCGCGGTCAGCTCCCCAACCCGGCGCGCGGCGAGGTGAAGGTCCGCTTCGGCCCGCAGGTGGCGCGCTACATCCAGGAGCGCTTCGGCGACGACGCGCGGCCCATCGACGGCGGCGAGGTGGAGGTGTCGGTGGCGGGGGATTCGGAGCGGTGGCTGACCAGGTGGGTGCTTTCGTTCGGAGGTGAGGCTCGCGTGGTTTCGCCGGATTGGGCGCGGCAGGCCGTTGCCCGGGCTGCGAGAGCCTCGTTAGAGTCGCAAGCGTAAGATGGGATTCCACTTGACAATCGCCGAGGGCAAGGAGGCCGGACGAGAGTTCGTCTTCGAGCAATCCTCGGTCACCATCGGCCGCACCACCGAGTGCGACGTCATCCTCTATGACCCCGGGGTCTCCCGGAAGCACGCCCGCATCTTCGCCGAGGGCGAAACCTTCTACGTGGAGGACATGGGCAGCTCCAACGGGACGAAGGTGAACGGCGCCGTCGTGCAGCGGGCGCAGCTCTCCCACGGCGACGCGGTGTCGCTGGGACCGGTGGTCTTCAATTTCCGCCCCCTCACCGACGTGACGGAGCCGCGGGCGGAAATGCCCGTCGGCGTGGCGGACGTCAGCACGCGCATCGTCAACTCAGAGGACGTTCGCAAGGCGCGGCAGCAGAAGGCGCTGGCGCCGGCCAACGCGGACGCCAAGCAGCTCTCCGTCCTGGCGAGGACCAGCACCCGCGCCATGCCGGCGGTCCGGCGCAACGGGTCCACCGCGCTGGCGGAGACCTCCGAGGACGACGCGGGCGACGCGCTCGCCGAGGTGGAGGACGAGGCGCTTGCTCAGCCAGTCCGGGCGGCGCTCTCCGCCGCGGACCGCGCGCGCATCCGGCGCGAGTCCCCGGGGTTCTCCGGCTCGCTGAAAATCTGGTGGCTGGAGGCCTCCGACGCGGCCCGGAACCTCCTGATGCTCGGCGGGGTGCTGCTCGCCCTCGGTGGGCTGGGCGGACTTGGCTACTACCTCTTCCTCATGCAGAGCGCCCCCAAGCTCCCGCCAGAGGCGACCGCGCTGGGCCGCGCGCCGGTCTCCTACAGCTTCGGCCTGGGCGAGGGCGTGGACTACGAGCACCCGAACGAGAAGGCCTTCCAGGTGGACTACTCGCCGCCGGTGGACGGGCTGCTCATCGTCCACTTCCAGGCGCAGGACATCTCCGAGGGCGAGGTGGTCCTCTTCGCCAACGGCAAGGACGTGGAGCGGCTCCCGGCGGACCTGGGGAACGTGAAGGAGCGGTCAAACGAGATTGTCATCCGGCCGCAGTTCCTCAAGCGCGGTGAGCCCAACGCGCTGGTCTTCGACAACCTGCGCAACCCCCCCGGAAAGGAGCCCTGGCGAATCTGGAACGTCTGGGTGGAGACCGTCCCGCTGGTCATCAAGCCGCCCAAGCAGCTGGTGCTGGACGCGCAGGAGGTCTTCGACCGCGGCACCCGCACCTTCGAGCTGCGCGACGTGGGCGCCGGCAACCGCTACCGCGCCTGGAAGGACTTCCGCGAGGCGTGGCTGATGCTGGAGGCGCACCCGGACCCCAAGCCGGAGCTCTACCTCCTCGCGCGGGACCAGATGCGCGTGGCGCAGACGGATTTGGACCAGCGCTGCCGGATGTTGATGATCGACTTCCAGCGCGAGCTCTCCCACAACAACTGGGTGGAGGCGCGCGGCACGCTGGACTTCATCAAGGAGTACTTCCCGCAGACGGACCAGCGGTGCAACCAGACCGCTGAGCAGCTGCGCGCGCAGCACGACCTGTAGAGGCATGGCGCAGCCTTTCGGCACCGTCCCTCCCCGTTCGCGTCGAGCGTTGCGCCGTCAGGCGCATAGTTGAGACGTCGGCAGTGCTTCCGAAGCTTGGCTCATGGGCCGCTCCGCTCTGCTCGAAACACATCGGCCAGGTGTCGTGCGTGGGGTTTGCGCCACCTCTCGACTATGCGCCTGACGGCGCAACGCTCGAGGCGAACGGGGGAGGCGCCTAACTGAGAACAGCGGTTCCTCCGACGAAATGGCCGGCCAGGGCCGGTTACCCCCTCGAGGCGAACGGGGGGAGGCGCCCGACTGAGAGGAACTGTTCCTCCGACGAAATGGCCGGCCAGGGGCCCGACGGAGAGGAACTGTTCCTCCGACGAAATGGCCAGCCAGGGCCGGTCTCCTCCTCGAGGCGAGCGGGGAGGCGGTTCCCGCATCGACGAGAACGTTGCTACTTGTTGAACAGCGGGTCCTCAGCGAGCTGGCCATGCGTCTCCGCGCGGACCTCCGCATGCGTGAGTTCGTACTCGCGCTTCTCCACGTCCGACATCTTGTCGAGCGCGAAGTTGAGCTTGGCCCGGGCGCGGACCAGCTGCTTCTTCGCGTCATCGCCCTTCGCCTTCGCCGCGAGGTAGGCCGGCGCTTCTTCCGACTGCACGCCACCTTCCTTCAGCTTCTCCAGCTCCAGCTCGGACTCCTCCTGCGCCTTCTCCAGGTTGGCTACTTCGCGCTGGGACTCGAAGGCGAGCTTCTGCGCGGCGGTCTTGAAGCGGTCCAGCCCCGTGCGCAGCCCCTGGGCCTGCTGACTGGCTTTGGCCTGGGCCTCCAGGTGCTGCATCTTCAGAATCAGCTCGTCAGCGGAGTCGGACATGCCGCGCAGTATAGCCGTGCTACGGAATCGTCTCCGGCGGCGGCTGGCCGGTGAGGACGCTGGAGGGACCCGGCTGCGGCGAGAGGCTCTGCGGCTGCGGCTGCGCGGTGGTGGTGGCCGGGAGATTCCGGTCCCAGCCTGTGCCGGCGCCCTGGACGTCGTTGCGGATGCCCACGTCGCTGTCCAGCGTGGAAGGCCCGGTGCTCATCAGGCCCGGTACAGTGCCGTAGCCCGTGTCGTAGCCGTATGCGGTGGCGGGCATCCCGGTGGCGTTGTACCTGCCGGTCACGTCATACGAAGGCACCCCGGTGGCCGTGGTCGTCCCGGTCCCGTCCAGCGCCGCGGCGCCTGTGGGCGGCAGCGTGTTGATGCCGGTGTTGGGCACGCTGGAGACGCCGGTGCTGGGCACGGTGGACAGGCTGGTGGCGGGCGCGGTGGAGACGCCGGTGTTCGGCACGGTGGAGAGGTTGGAGTTGGGCACGGTGGGCAGGCCGGTGTTCGGCATGCCGCCGGGCGTGGTGGTGCCGGGCACGTTGCCGGGGGTGCCCATCGACGAAGGCACGGAGGAGCCGGTGTTCATCTGGGCGAGCGCGGGGGCGCTGGCCCCGAGAAGGAATGCCCCGGCGAGGCTGGCGAGGGAAGAGCGGGTCATGTGATGCCTCCAGTCCTTCAAAGGTAGGGCTTCGCGCGGTACCGGACAGCCCCAGGGCCTGCTGACGAATCAATTGCGGTCGCCTGAGGCGCTCACATAGAAGGGAGCGCGCGAAGGACAGCCTCCCGCACGCGAAAGGCGAACACCCATGGCCCTGACGGACAGCTTCGGCACGAAGGACAAGCTGACGGTTGGCGCGAAGTCGTCGGACTTCTTCAACCTGAGCAAGTTGAACCGGAAGTACCCGGCCGTGAAGAAGCTGCCGTTCTCGCTCAAGGTCTTGCTGGAGAACCTGCTGCGGCATGAGGACGGCCGGGTGGTGAAGAAGGAGCACGTCGAGGGGCTGCTCGCCTGGGACCCGGTCGCCGAGCCCGCCACTGAAATCTCCTTCCACCCCGCGCGCGTGCTGCTCCAGGACTTCACCGGCGTCCCGGCGGTGGTGGACCTCGCCGCCATGCGAGAGGCCATCACCCGGATGGGCGGAGACGCCGGGCAAATCAACCCGCTGTCGCCGGCGGACCTGGTCATTGACCACTCCGTGCAGGTGGACCGCTTCGGCTCCTCCGGCGCGTTCGACGCGAACACCGACCTCGAGTACGAGCGCAACAAGGAGCGCTACGCCTTCCTCAAGTGGGGCCAGCAGGCGTTCAAGAGCTTCCGCGTGGTGCCGCCGGGCACGGGCATCTGCCACCAGGTGAACCTGGAATACCTCGCCCCGGTCGTCTTCCGCGACGGGCGGCTGTGCTACCCGGACACGCTGGTGGGGACGGACTCGCACACCACGATGGTGAACGGGTTGGGCGTGGTGGGGTGGGGCGTCGGCGGCATTGAGGCCGAGGCGGCGCTGCTCGGGCAGCCGGTGACCATGCTCATCCCGCAGGTGGTGGGCTTCAAGCTGCACGGAAAGCTGCCCGCCGGCGCCACCGCCACCGACGTCGTCCTCACCGTCACCCAGCTGCTGCGCAAGCACGGCGTGGTCAGCAAGTTCGTGGAGTACTACGGGCCCGGCATCTCCGCCCTCTCGCTGCCGGACCGCGCCACCATTGCCAACATGGCGCCGGAGTACGGGGCGACCATCGGCTTCTTCCCGGTGGACGAAGTCACCATCGACTACCTGCGCTTTACCGGCCGCTCCGAGCACCAGGCGAAGCTGGTGGAGCAGTACTGCAAGGCGCAGGGCCTCTTCCACACCGCCAAGTCCCCGGAGCCCACCTTCTCCAGCACGCTGGAGCTGGACCTCTCCACCGTCGTCCCGTCGCTGGCCGGCCCGCGCCGCCCGCAGGACCGGCTGGCGCTCAAGGACGCGCGGCGCGTGTTCCGCAAGTCGCTGGTGGAGATGCTGGACAACGCCGGGCTGAACCAGGAGCGGGTGAGCCGCTGGCTCCAGGAGGCGGGCCGCACCGCTCAACCGACGAGCGACGACCTGGGCAAGCTCGCCACCACCGTTCCCGTCACCCAGGGCAGCGTCACCTACCAGCTGTCGCACGGCGCCGTTGTCGTGGCGGCCATCACCTCCTGCACCAACACCTCCAACCCCGCCGTCATGTTGGGCGCGGGGATTCTGGCGAAGAAGGCGGTGGAGCGCGGGCTGGACACCAAGCCGTGGGTGAAGACGTCGCTCGCGCCGGGCTCGCAGGTGGTCACCGACTACCTGACCGAGGCGGGGTTGTTGCCGTACCTGGAGGCGCTGGGCTTCCACCTGGTCGGCTACGGCTGCACCACCTGCATCGGCAACTCCGGCCCGCTGCCGGACCACGTCGGCGAGGCGATTACCAAGGGAGACCTCGCCGTCGCCAGCGTGCTCTCCGGCAACCGCAACTTCGAGGGCCGCGTCCACGCGCTCTGCCGGATGAACTTCCTGGCCTCTCCGCCGCTGGTCGTCGCCTACGCCATCGCCGGGGACATGGACGTGGACCTGGTGAATGAACCCATCGCTTCGGACCGCAGCGGGCAGCCGGTGTTCCTCAAGGACCTCTGGCCCACCGACGAGGAGATTCGCGCGGCGATGAAGTCCTGCGTGAAGGCGGAGCAGTACGAGGCCCGCTACGCCCACGTCCTGGAGGGCGACAAGTTCTGGCGCGCGCTGCCTACTACCAAAGGCCAGACCTTCAAGTGGGACCCCAAGTCCACCTACGTCCGCAAGCCGCCCTTCTTCGAGGACATCCCCAAGCAGCCCGCCCCGCTGCGCGACATCTCCGCCGCGCGCGTGCTGGCGCTCCTGGGCGACTCGGTAACCACGGACCACATCTCCCCGGCCGGCAACATCTCCAAGACCAGCCCCGCGGCGAAGTACCTGGTGGAGCAGGGCGTGAAGCCCGAGGACTTCAACTCCTACGGCGCGCGCCGCGGGAACCATGAGGTGATGGTCCGCGGGACGTTCGCCAACATCCGGCTGCGCAACCAGCTGGTGCCGGGCGTAGAGGGCGGCGTCACCACCCACGTGCCCACCGGCGAGAAGATGTCCATCTACGACGCCTCGGTGAAGTACGCCGAGGCCGGCACGCCGCTGGTGGTCATCGCCGGCGCGGAGTACGGCACCGGCTCCTCGCGCGACTGGGCGGCCAAGGGCACCATGCTCCTGGGCGTCCGCGCGGTCATCGTGAAGAGCTTCGAACGCATCCACCGTTCGAACCTGGTGGGCATGGGCGTGCTGCCGCTGCAGTTCGAGCCGGGCCAGGACGCCGCCTCGCTGGGGCTCACCGGCAAAGAGGAGTTCTCCATCGCCGGCATCGCCGAAGGGCTCACCCCGGGCGCGAAGCTGACCGTGAAGGCCACGCTGGACGGGCAAGAGAAGGCGTTCACCGTGCTCTGCCGAATCGACACGCCGAACGAGCTCGACTACTACCGGAACGGCGGCATCCTCCACTACGTGCTGCGCAGCCTCGCCGCGAAGAAGTAGGCGGGCGGCGCACAGGCGCCTCTCGTCAGGCGGGACGGGGGGTCCCCGTCCCGTGAGAGGCTCTCGCCATGGACGCTCCCGTCACCCCACAGCCCTTCGCCCGGCGCGAAGCCGCCCGCCGCGCGCTCGCGCTGGACGACGAGTCCCTCCTGCGCGAATGCCAGGAGGAGTTCTTCGTCGCCGGAGGACCGGGCGGGCAGCACCGGAACAAGACCGAGTCCGGCGTCCGGCTCACCCATCCGCTCACCGAGCTCTCCGTCACCGCCACCGAGCGCCGGAGTCAGCTGCAGAACCGCGGCGTCGCGCTGGAGCGGTTGCGCCAGGGGCTCAAGGCGCTGACCTTTGTGCCCAAGCCGCGGAGGAGGACGCGGCCCACCCGTGGGTCGAAGGAGCGGCGGATGGAGGGGAAAAAGCAGCGCGGAGAGAAGAAGGCGCAGCGCCGCAAAGATTTTTGGTGAGGAGCCGCCCCCGTTCGCGTCGAGCGTTGCGCCGTCAGGCGCATAGTCGAGACGTCGGCAGTGCTTTCCGAAGCTTGGCTCATGGGCCGCTTCGGTCTGCTCGAAACAACCCGGCAAAGTGCCGTGCGTGGGTTTGCGCCACCTCTCGACTATGCGCCTGACGGCGCAACGCTCGAGGCGAGCGGGGGAGGCACCTGACTGAGAACAGCTGTTCCTCCGGCGAAATGGCCGGCCAGGGCCGGTTTCCCCCCTCGAGGCGAGCGGGGGAGGCGCCCGACTGAGAAGAGGTGTTCCTCCGACGAAATGGCCGGCCAGGGCCGGTTTCCCCCTCGAGGTGAGCGGGGTTGTCACCTCAGTTCGGCTGGCCGACCTGGCGCAGGAAGGCGACGCGCTGGAGGTGCGCGTGGATCCGTGCGGTGAGCTCCGCAGGGTCATACGGCTTGCGCAGGAAGTCGTCGCCGCCGACGGTCAGGCCGCGCAGGCGTTCCTCGAGGGAGCAGGCAGAGGACAGGAACAGGATGGGCAGCGTGCGCCACTGAGGCCGTTCGCGGATTTGCTGGCAGAGGGCGAAGCCGTCGGTCCCGGGCATCAGGAGGTCCAGCAGAACCAGGTCCGGCGTGCGGTGCTCCATGTCGCCGAGCGCGTCCTCGGCGGAGGCGCAGCAGTGGACCTCGTAGCCCGCGTCCTGGACGTGCGCCTCGATGAAGCGGCGGCTTATCTCCGAGTCGTCCACCACCAGAATCATCTCCGGGCGGGTGGGGCGCGGGATGGCGGCGGGCGTCGGGCGTGCGGGTGCGTCCTTCGACTTCGGCTCCGTCCCGGGAGGACCGGCCCGGCGCTGCGTCAGCGGCACCGGCGCGTCGGTCTGCGTCCGCAGTTCGTGGGCAACAAGGGCGACCACGCCGTTCGTGCTCTGCAGGCACAGCTCCGCTGGAGAACAAGCTTGTCTCCTCCAGCCCTCGCCGCACGTCGCGGAAGGGCTCCTTCACCTGGTGCGCGCCCAGCTGCATCACGCCCGTCACCAGCGGCTTGACCTCTTCGTGGACCGGGAGAGGCGCCGCCGGTCCGCTGCCCTCGAGGTGCAGCACGGCGGTCCGGTAGGTGGCCACTTCGCCGGTGGGTTGGTCCTCGCTCTGCTGCTGCCGCGCCGCCGCCTGGTCCCGGAGGAACGCCGCGGCCTCGCGCAGGGACGCGTCATCCGCGTCCGGCGAGGCGAACTCGAAGAGCGTGCGGGTCTGGTTCATCCGCTCCTCGAACAGCTCGCAGAGAAACTCGGAGGTCTGGCCCTCGTCGAACAGCAGCGCCGGCACCGCCTCTTCGATGGCCTTGGCCATCTCGCGGCCGGAGGGGTAGCGCAACAGCGGGTCTCTCCCCAGCGCCCGCATCACCACGTTCGACAGCGACGTCGGGACGCCGGGGTTCGCCTTGCGCGGGTCCTTTATCTCCTCGCGGAGAATGGCGCGGATGGTGAGCAGGTCCGTCCGCCGGCGGGCGGCGGCGGTGACATTCCGTGGAGGACTAACGCCGAGCGAGAAGGGTCGGCTACGACGGTCGCGGTCGCCGCGCACCTGCTCGGCGACCGTAGCCGCTGCCGCCGTCCCCGTCGCCGGTCTTGCCGAGGCTGCCCTTGGCCTTCGCGACGCCGAAGTCGATGACCTTCACCGACCCGTCGTACGTCACCATCAGGTTGTTGGGAGAGATGTCCCGGTGGATGACCGGCGAGGTTCTCCCGGCGATGCTGAAGTTGTGCGCGTAGTGCAGCGCGAGGCAGACGTTGCGCGCGACCATCGCCGCGAAGCCCAGCGGCAGCGGGCGGTTGCGCCGCTTGCACTCGCGGACAATTTCACCGAGGTCGCGGCCGGCGACGAACTCCATCCGCGATGTGAAGGTCGTGCCTGTTGGTCGAGAACCTGCCGCGATGACCAGTGCGACAGGGACGCGCTGATGCGCGCCTCGTCGAGGAACATCTTCACGAACTCTTCCTCACGGCGCAGGTCCGGGAGAATCCGCTTGAGCGTGACGAACTTGCGGAAGCCGCCGGGTCCGGAGACCACGGCGAGGAAAATCTCCGCCATCCCGCCGACGGCGAGCCGGGTGAGAATCTGGTACTTCCCGACCCGGGCGTTCGAATCGGCGGAGGATCCCGCTCGGCTCTGCGCGCGCTCCATTGACTCGCAAGTGTACACGCCACGGGCAAGAAGACCGCCGGGCCGGCATGTCGCGTGGGCCTTCCGCCTACGCCCGCGCCAGAGGGCGGGCGCGTAGGGCGCAGGCCCACGCTGACGCCGCGGCGCCTACTGCGCGTCGCTCGCCGGGCCGCTGCCGCCGGTGCCGGTGAGCCCCTTGGGCAGCACAATCTCCACCCGCCGGTTGTTCGCCCGGCCCTCGGCGGAGCGGTTGTCCGCGATGGCGCCGTTCTCGCCGTAGCCCGCAGCGGAGAGCTGCAGCGGGTCAATGCCCTGGGCGATGAGGTAACCGCGCACCGACTCCGCCCGGCGCTGCGAGAGCTCCAGGTTGTAGGCGTCAGAGCCCACGGAGTCGGTGTAACCCTCAATGCGGAAGCGCTGCTCGGGGCTCTGCTTCAGGACGTTGGCGACGACGTCGAGCCGGCGGCGCGCGTCCGGCAGCAGGGAGGAGTCGTCAAAGCCGAAGAGCACGCTGCCGTTCAGTGTGACCACCCAGCCCCGAGCCTCCTGCTTGACCGACGCCACCTGCTCCAGCGCTTCGCGAGCGCGGCGGTCCGACTCGTCGCGGGCGCTCTTCTCCCGGGCGAGGTCGGCCTCGCGGAGCGCGAGGTCCCTCGCCGCTTCGTCCAGCGCGCCCTGGCGCTGCTCGAGCTCCCGCTTGGCGCTCTCCGCGTCCCGCTGCGCCTGGGCCTCGGCACGCTCACGTTCGCTTCGCTCGAGCGCCACCTCGCGCGCCAGGCGGTCCCGCTCCTGCGCCGCGCGCTCGCGGGCGAGCCGGGCTTCGCGTGAGCCTCGCTCGCGGACGTGGATTTCGACCTGAGGGGGAGGGGGTTTCAGCGCCACTGGCGGCGGTGCCGGAGGTGGCGTGGTGGCGCAGCCGGCGAGAGGGAGAAGCACTGCCATCGCGAGCGAAGAGATGAGGGGACGCATGTTTCCTCCGGTGCCCATTGGCTTGGAGTTCAAGAGGTGGGCACTGACGCGGACGGGGACAACGAGCGCCTGGACGCTTGCTCGGGCCTCGAAGTTTCTTCCGACGAAAAAACACAGCGCGCCGTCCGTCTCGCCCGGCGCGGCCACGCAGACCGCTGGACAGGGAGACGCGGGTCTCGGGCGGAGTTGTCCGTGCGCCTGCGCTGAGACAGGTGGGCTGCCGGCGCCGGGGTAGCTATCCCAGAGGGTGGTCAAGGCAGGCGGGACAGTCCTGGGCGGCTGCCGGCGGGCGCCCGCCGGCAGCATGAGCGCTGCGGCCAGGCCTGCCGCAGCTTCCTGGCGCAGGTCGCGCTCCCCGAGGTGCAGGGCCGCGTCTTCGTTTCAGTCCCGAGCTGTCCCCGGCTGAGGCGAGAACCGGTGCGGCGCACGTCCCGTATGGCGCGGCCTCGAACTGCGATGAGTTATCGACGCTTATCGACGCTATTAACGACAAACCGTCGCACTTCTCACGCGCACCAGGCTCCGCGCGTGCGTCGCGGATGCCGAGGGGACAGCTCCGGAGAATCACGAAGCCTCATGCGACTCACCTTGGGGAACGCTGGAGAGGATAGGGAGCGGAGCTCGGGCGGGCGCCTGCGGTCATGCTGCCGGCGGGCGCCCGCCGGCAGCCGCCCAGGACTGTCCCGCCTGCCTTGACCACCTTCTGGGATAGCTGCCTTCGAACCCGGCAGCGCGCCTGTCTCTGCGCGGGCGCACGGACAACTCCGCCCGAGACCGCGTTCCCCTGTCCCTACTGCCTTCGTGTCCGCTCCGGGCGGGGGGGGACGGCGCGCTGTGTTTTTTCGTCGGAAGAATGACCTCTACACCCAGCCTCCTCGAGACGAACCGGGTCTTGCGCTGCCTCTCGACTCTGCGCCTGAGGGCACGACGCTCGAGGCGAGCGGGCGGCTTCCGCATCTTCACGATCGGGTGACGCGCGAGAGCAGCAGCTCCCTCCTTCGGTCCAGCAACCGCGCGGCGAGCGGGAACGAAGCGGCGTAGAGCCCCGCGAACCCCAGCGCCAGCGCGCCCAGGATGGCGGCAGTGACCCATCCCGGTCGAACGGTGCCCAGGTGTCGCAGCCAGAGCCCCGACGGCGCCGAGGCCGCAGCGGCCGCCGCCACCCCGAACAGCGACGCCCGGAACGGCAGCCGGTCCCTCCGGTTCAGCGCGGCGTGGAACTTCACTGGATAGAACAGCGAGAGAAAATTCCCCGCGCACAGCAGCATGGGGACCACGCCCGAGGCGGCCAGCACCGCGGCGGCCAGCTCTGACGCCGACACCGGATGCAGGTACGCGGAGTAGAACCCCGCGGTAACCGCTGCCAGCGCCACCGCTGCCGCGCCGTGCACCGCGTTCTTCGCCGCAAGCACCTCCCCCAGCGGCCGCGGCGCGGCGAGCCAGAGCGCCATCCCGTGCCCGTCGTACCCGAACGCGTTCTGGGAGAACGTGGACCCCATCACCACCGCGGCGTAGAGGCACAGCCCGCCGAGGAGCCAGGCGTCGGCGGCGCCTCCCCAAAGAAAGACGAACAGGTCCCTCCCGGCCAGCAGCCGCAGCAGCACGGTGAGCAGGAACGGGACGCAGGCCAGGATGCGCGCTCGCGGGTTGTGCCAGAGGTCAATCGCCTCGCGCAGCGCCAGCGTGGCGAACGGCGAGCGCACCCGAGCGAACGGATCCCGGTCCTTCGGCGCGCGCGGGCTCACCACGCCTCGCGAGGCGTGGCGGTGGAAGCGCAGCAACAACCGGTGGGCTACGAAGAGCGCGAGGGCGCCGGAGACGAGCAGCCCGGCGGCGTGGGGCAGGGCGCTGCCGCCCTCGCTCAGCCGCAGCCAACCCTCGCCGAGGAACCCCGAAGGGACCCGGCCCAGCGCCAGGCCCGCGTCCCGGATGACCCGCAGGTCCAGGACGCCAATCCCTCCGCCCACTGCCTGGAGCCAGGACGTGTCGATGGGCGGCAGCAGCGCCGCGAAGACCACCACCCCCGCCAGCGAGCCGCCCATAATCTGCCCGCTCCGCTCCTGCCGCAGCACGTTCAGCACGCCATGCAGCGCCGCGCGGGACCAGGCGGCGTTCATCAGCGCGTAGAGCGCGAACAGCCCCGCACCGCTGATCGCGGCCAGCGGGCCCGCGCCGGGCAGCAGCGCCGCCGCGGCGCCCAGGAGCGGCGCGTGGAACACCAGCGCGCGCGGGACGAACAGGCTGGCCACCACCGACGCGCAGAGGAGCCGGAACGGAGAGAGCGGAAACGCCGCGAAGCGGGAGAGCTCGCTCTCGTCATCCACTCCGGCCGAGAGCAGCGGCCAGGTCGTCCACACCGCGCTGGTGACGAAGCAGCAGAGGGTCAAGAGAAAGCGCGTCCACTCCGGCGAGCTGGCCACCGGCGGCCAGGCGAACACCGCGTGCGAGGCGAAGGCCACGCCCACCGCCGGCGCCGACGTCACGGCGAAGGCCAACAGTCCGGTGAGGTGACCGCGGCGCGTCCCGCGATTCAGCGCGCTGACCAGCCGCAGCTCCCACAGAAGCAACAGCTGGCCCACGAACGAGGGAGGCCGGGCAGCGCTCATGCGTAGAAGGACAGCGAAGCGCTGCGCGCGGCCGGCGCGCCGATGACGCGCTCGAACACCTGCTCCAGCGACCGCGCCTGGTGCTGCGCGGTGAGCGCGCCCACCTCACCCTCGGCGACCATCTTCCCCGCACGGATGAAGCCGGCGTGGGTGGCGAAGCGGTCCGCAATCTCCAGCACGTGCGTGGTGATGAGCAGCGTCACCTTCTGGCGGGTGAGCTCCACCAGCAGCTCCCGGATGACCTGCGCCGCCACCACGTCCACGCCCTCGAAGGGCTCATCCAGCAGCACCAGCTGGGGCGCGTGGATGAGCGCCGCGGCGATGGCCAGCCGCCGGCGCATGCCCTTGGAGTACTCCGCCACCAGCGTGCCGGCCTTGGCGGTGAGCTCCGTCAGCGCGAGCAGCTCCGCGCCGCGGGCGCTGGCCTCCTCGCCGGAGAGCCCGTACATCCGCGCGCAGAAGGTGAGGTATTGGCGTCCGCTGAGGCGCTCGAACAGCGCCAGCTCCTCCGGCACCACGCCCACCCGCGCCTTCACTTCCAGCGGCGAGCGCTGCGCGTCCACGCCCAGAATCTCCACCATCCCGCTGTCCGCGGCGTAGATGCCGGTGAGCACTCCGATGGTGGTGGACTTCCCGGCGCCGTTGGGCCCGAGGAACGCGTAGAACGCGCCGCGGGGGATGGAGAGGTCCACGCCGCAGAGCGCGGTGAAGCGGCCGAAGCGCTTCACCAAGCCCGTTGCCCGCACCGCCCATGGCCCGTTCGCCGCGTCCATCACCGGCGGCGGATGAGACGCGGTTTACGGCCCGGGTACAAGGACAGCTAGTGGACCATCTCCATCTGGGGCGGCCCGAGAATCTGCTGGACCGTGCTGCGGACCTTGTCCAGGTCCACCGGCTTGGAGATGTAGCCGGCGGCGCCCACCAGCTCCGCCTCCCACTCGAACCCGTAGCCCGAGATGATGATGATGGGCAGGCCTCGGGCGCGCGGCATCTTCTTGAGCGCCTCCAAAAGGCCCCAGCCGCTCATCACCGGCATGCGGAGGTCCAGCAGCACTGCCTCCGGGATGCGGGCTTCGAGCAGGTCCAACGCTTCGCGACCATTCGCAGCCTGCGCGGTCTGGTAGCCCATCTCTTCGAGGAGATCGCAGATGAGCGTCCGGTGGCTGGCGTCGTCATCGACGACCAGGATGTGCGACATGCCTTGCTCCGTTGGACTTTGGGTTCGGTCTTGTTGCCAAAAGATGGTTCCGTTCCACCCATTCGTGAAGGGGGCGAGCACGCATTGTTGATGCGGTCGGGGGCGCCGGCCAGTTCTCTCAGGTCTTCCGGCCACTTGTGTCGGGGATGCTGAACAGTCTCCGGGCGTTCTGGCCCAGCAACGCCGCCAGGTCGTGCTCTGGGAGGTTGAGCGCGAGGAGCTTTCGCACCTCCCGGTCCCACGCGTAGGGCAGGTTGGGGAAGTCGGTCCCATAGAGGACGCGCTCCGGGCGGCAGCGCAGGAGCCGCACCGGCGTCTGCACCGGGAAGAAGTCCGCCACCGCCATCGTGGTGTCCAGCCAGAGGTTGTCGTAGCGGGTCAGCAGCCGCTCGTACGCGTCGAACTCGTCGGCGCCCAGGTGGGGGACGCAGAGCTTCAGCGTGGGGTAGCTGCGCAGCACCTGCTCCACCCGCTCCGCGGCGCAGAGGGCGCGGGCGTCGACGGAGTACTGCGGCAGCGCGGGCTCCCGCCCGGCGTGGATGACCATCGGCTGGTTCAGCCGCGCGCAGAGGGCGTAGAGCGGCTCCATCCGTTCCATGTCGGGCGCGAAGGCCTGCACGTGGCAGTGCAGCTTCACGCCGTGCAGCCCGGCGGCGAAGCCCTCCTCCAGAATCGCCACCGCGTCGGGCTCGCCGGGGAGGACCGTGGCCACGCCGCGCACGCGCGGGTCCTGCCGGCACAGCTGCGCGAGGTACGCGTTGAGCGCGCGCGCCATCCCGGGCTTGTGCGAGTAGTGCAGCGCCACCACCTCGGTGACGCCGCGGGAGAAGAGGAACTCCAGCACGCGCGGGGTGGTGAGCGGGTAGCGGACGGGCCAGGCGTAGGTGTTGAACCAGCGCCAGATGGCCTCGAAGACGCGGTCCGGGAAGAGGTGGACGTGCGCGTCGATGACGGGCGGGAGCTGGGCGGGCAGCCGTTCGCCCTCAGCGTCGTTCTCGGCGGGGAGCGGCAGGCGGGCCTGCGTAAACCACCCGGCGCAGCCCTGCGGCGAGCCGTCCTCGCTCACGGCTTCTTGGGCGGGTCCAGCCGTTCGAGGTACTTGCCCTGCGTCTCGAAGCCGGCGCGGGACAGGCGCTGCGCTTCGATGAAGTCCGCCATCTTCCCGCAGACCTGGCCCAGCAGGCGGAAGCTCTCCACGAGCAGCTTCTCTGCGCGGTCCTGGGCGTTGCGCGCCGCGGTGACCTGGGTGGCGCTCTTGCGGAAGAGGGTGGGGAGCTTCATCGCTAGGCAATCTAGGTTTTTTGGGTTCGCGGCGCCAAGGGGGGAGCGCTAGATCGCCCGCATGCAAACGCCAGTGAGAGTCGGGTTCTGTGGCATGGGTCTGATGGGCAGCCGGATGGCGCGCAACCTCGCGCAGAAGGGCTTCGGCGTCACAGTGTGGAACCGCACCCGCGAGCGCGCGCAGCCGCTCACCGCGTTCGGCGCCACGGTGGCCGACACGCCGGCGCAGCTGGCGGCGAACAGCGACGTGCTGTGCACCTGCGTGACGGACCCGGCGGCGCTGCGCGAGGTGGCGTTCGGCAAGGACGGGCTCCTCTCCGCCGCGCGGCCCGGCAGCCTGTTCATCGACTTCTCCACCGTCTCCGTGGAGCTCGCCCGGGAGGTGGAGGCGCGCTGCCGGGCGCAGGGCCTGGACTTCGTGGACGCGCCGGTGACGGGGTCCAGGAACGGCGCGGAGACTGGGACGCTGGTCCTCATGGTGGGCGCCTCCGAGGCGGCCTTCGCCCGCTGCCAGCCGGTGTTCAACGCGGTGGGCAGCAAAGCCATCCTCTGCGGGCCGGTGGGGGCCGGCACCCAGGTGAAGCTGGCGGGCAACGCGCTCATCGCGCTGATGCTCGAGGGGCTCTCCGAGGGGATGCTGCTCACCCAGCGCGCGGGGGTGGATCCCCGCCGGTTCCTCGAGGTCGTGCAGGCCTCCGGCTTCCGGTCGCCGTACTACGACTTCAAGGGCAAGGCGCTGCTGGAGCGCGACTTCCAGACGCACTTCGCCATCGACCACATGTTCAAGGACCTGAACCTGTTCCTCGAAAACGCCGGCAAGCACCGCATCCCCACGCCTGCTGTGAACGCGGTCCGGGAGAGCTACCAGCTGGCCCGCGCCCAGGGGAAAGGCGGCCAGGACATCACGGCGGTCATCACCGCCCTGGAAGATCTCTCCGGCCAACGCCTGAGCTAGGCGGCACGGCTTTACAGTTCCGCGTGTAAACAAATTTACAACGAGGTGAATTTACCGATTTTACACCTACAGAGGGGCCCCCTCGATTCCAGCCCGGGAGATCGGCCTTAATGCCTTTATTCACGAAGGCTTGGCCGCATTTTCAAGGAGGGGGGATGACGCTTCCGAAGTCGATGCTCACGTTTCGCCCCGGACCGAAAGTCGACTCAACCTCCGACTCACTCCCGAGGAGCAAGACCATGGCCCATGACGGCGAGCTGGTGAAAATGTCGAACGGACGTTGGGCGCGGTTCGAGCGCTGCTCCGTGTGTGAGCGCCCCGAGCGTTCGAGTGAAGACGACAGCTCCATCCTGGTCGCGGTGGAGCTCGAGGACCACTACCAGGAGCTCCTGCACGCGGCGGCCGAGTCGCTGGAGAGCTACCGGCGCCAGGGCATCCCCGTCCAGGTCTCGCTGGGCCAGGACGGCAAAGGCAAGGTGAGACTCACCTTCCAGAGCCAAGCAGAGCTGAGTTAGGCCCCTCCGCCAGAGTGGAGTGCTAGAAGGCCTCTCTGAAAAGAGAGGCCTTTTCATTTGGAGCTGGTGCCCCAGCCACTCGAGCTGCTCCTGCGCCGGACCGCCTACGAGCTCGCCCGCGGCGCGTGCTTTGACCTGCCCGCCCGGAGCTTCCACCGCGCCAAGGAGGGGCTCGACTTCTCGGTCTCCTTCCACGGCGAACGCGCCGCCAACGCGCTGGGCCCCGCGGCCGGGCCCCAGTCCCAGCTCGCTCAGAATCTGGTCCTCGCCTACCTCGCCGGTGGGCGGGTCATGGAGCTCAAGACCGTCCAGGTGCTGGACACGCTGAAGCTCCCGCGGCCGTGCATCGACGCCACCAACATCGGCTTCAACGTCGAGTGGTCGCAGGAGCTGCGCCTCACCCAGTCGCTCGACGAATACGTGAAGGGCTTCGTCCTGCTGCACGCGCTGCGCGGCGCGGACGCGGGTGGGCTGTCGCTTGGGGGCCCCGGCGGCGAGTTCCTCTTCGACATGTCGGTGGGCTACGACCTGAAGGGCATCCAGAGCGCCCCCGTGCAGGCGTTCCTCGACGGGATGCGGGACGCGCGCGCGCACATCGACGCGCTGTACGCGCAGTGGCCGAAGGACTTGCTGGCCTGGCGCCCGCCGCGGGAGCAGGTGCCGGACTGCCTCTCCAGCTGCATCACCCTGTCCACCTTCCACGGCTGCCCGGCCGACGAGATTGAGCGCATCTGCGAGCACCTGCTCGCGCGCGGGGTGCACGTGGTGGTGAAGCTCAACCCCACGCTGCTCACCTATGACGGCGTCTGCGCGCTGCTGCACGACACGCTGGGCTACCGCGAGGTGCGGCCCCACCGTGAGTCCTTCGAGCATGACCTCAAGTGGGACGAGGCGCTCTCGATGGTGCGGCGGCTGGCGGGGCATGCAGCGCAGCGCGGGCTGACCTTCGGCGCCAAGCTCTCCAACACGCTGGTGGTGGAGAACCACAAGGCGTTCTTCCCCAGCAGCGAACGCCTGATGTACCTCTCCGGCGCGCCGCTGCACGTGCTCACCTTTGAGCTGTGCCGGAGGTTCCGGGAGGCCTACGCGGCGCCGCTGCCGGTGAGCTTCTCTGCCGGCGTGGACGCCCGGAACTACGCCGACTGCGTGGCCGCCGGCTTCGTCCCCATCACCACCTGCACGGACCTGCTCAAGCCCGGCGGCTACTCGCGGCTGCCGCGCTACCTGGACAACCTCGCGGCGCGCATGCAGGCGCTGGGCGTGTCCAGCGTGAACGACTTCATCCTCGCCCAGAGCGGCAGCGCGGCGCGGACGTCATCGGTACCGCCCGAGCAGCTGTCCGCGCTGTTGCACGAGGCGTCGCTCAAGAACCACGTGGAGGCGGCGCGCAAGGTGCTGGCAGACCCCCGCTATGGCCAGAAGGCCAACAGCGCAGTTCCCCGGCGGATTGCCAGCCACCTCCAGTTCTTCGACTGCATCAACTGCGACAAGTGCGTGCCCGTCTGCCCCAACGACGCCAACTTCTCGGTGGAGCTGCCGCAGGAGCTGACCGCGCCCCTCGCGCTGCCGGACCTGGTGCTGCGCGATGGCGCGCTGGCGCCGGACGGCGTGCGGGAGTTCAAGGTGAAGGGGCCGCACCAGCTGGCCAACTACGCCGACTTCTGCAACGAGTGCGGAAACTGCGACGTGTTCTGCCCTGAGGAGGGCGGGCCGTACCTGGTGAAGCCGCGCTTCTTCGGCTCCCGGGAGAGTCAGGCCGCGGCGAAGGCCACCCGCGAGGGCTTCGTGGTGGAGCGCGGCGCCGACGGGGACCTGATTGAGGGCGCGCACGAGGGGCAGGCGCTCTGCCTCGCGCTGGACCGCGCGCGCACCCAGGCGCGCTACGACGATGGCCAGGTGTCGGTGGAGCTGTCCTACCCGGACTTCGCGCGCTGGACGCTGCGCACCGTCCACCCGGGCGCCCCGCAGGGCCACCGCGTCCGGCTGGACCTGGCGCGCGCGCTGGCCGCGCTGCTGCACGGCGCCCTCGCTGAAGGCGCCACCTCCCCGGTGAGCGCTCCCTTTCTCCCCGCAATCGCGCCAGGAGGCGCCAAGGCAGGCCATGGCTGACTTCGACCTCGTCATTCGCGGCGCCACTGTCTACGACGGCACCGGCGGCCCGGCGCGGGAGGCGGACATCGGCCTCCGCGGCGACCGGATTGCCGGCCTGGGCGAGCACCTCACCGGCACCGCGCTCTTCGACGCCCGCGGCCTGGCCGCTTCCCCCGGCTTCATCGACACGCACTCGCACTCTGACCTCAAGGTGCTGGAGACGCCGCAGCTGCCGCCGAAGCTGCGGCAGGGCATCACGCTGGAGCTCTTCGGGCAGGACGGCATCAGCGTGGCGCCGGTGCGCGAGCAGGACGTGGCAACCCGCCGCCGACAGCTGGCCGGGCTGTTGACCGACCCCGACGTGTCCTGGGGCTGGCGCTCGGTGGCCGACTACCTTCAAGAGGTGGAGAAGGCGCGCCCCGCACTGGACGTGGCCTACCTGGTTCCCCACGGCGCCATCCGCGAGTCGGTGATGGGCACGGAGAACCGGCTCGCCACCAACGAGGAGCTGCAGCGGATGCGCGCGCTGCTGGCTCGCGGGCTGGAGGAGGGCGCCTACGGGCTCTCCACCGGGCTCATCTACCCGCCCTGCTGCTACTGCGACACGCGGGAGCTCGTGGCGCTCTGCGAGGTGGCCGCCGCCAAGCGCGTGCCCATCGTCGTCCACCTGCGCAGCGAGAGCGACCGGCTGCTGGAGGCGCTGGAGGAGATGTTCGAGGTGGGCCGCAAGTCGGGCGTCCACGTCCACGTCTCCCACTTCAAGATTGCTGGGCGCACCAACTGGGGGAAGCTGCCGCAGGTCATCTCCGCGGTGGAGGCGGCGGTGAAGGGCGGCGTGAAGGTGACGGCGGACCAGTACCCGTACATCGCCGGCAGCACCATGATGGGCGCCATCCTGCCGCCGTGGGTGCACTCCGGCGGGCCGAACGCGGCGCTCGCGCGGCTGGCCTCCGCGGAGGACCGGGCGAAAATCCGCGCCCAGTTGCTGGACCCGTCTGAGGTCGACTGGGACAACTTCTGGAAGTGGTCCGGCGCGGACGGCATCCTCATCGCCGACATCCCGTCCGGCCAACGCAATGAGCTCATCGGCAAGTCGCTCAAGGCCGCCGCGGAGCTGGCCGGGAAGGACGCGCTGGACTTCGCGCTGGACCTGCTGCTCTCGGAGAAGCTGGGCGTGGCGATGGTCTCCTTCAGCCAGTCCGAAGAGGTGGTGGACCGGCTGATGCGCCTGCCCTTCGTCAACGCCTGCACCGACGGGCTGCTGGGCGGCCGGCCGCACCCGCGCGCCTACGGCACGTACCCGCGGATTCTGGGTCGCTTCACGCGGGAGAAGAAGTCACTGGTCCTGGAGGAGGCGGTCCGCAAGCTGACCGGCCTGGCCGCGGACACCTTCGGCTTCAAAGACCACGGCTACATCCGCGAGGGCCTGCGCGCGAACCTGGTCCTCTTCAACCCGGAGACCATCGAGGACCTGGCCACCTTCGACAACCCGGAGCAGTACCCCGGCGGGCTGCCGCACGTCTTCGTCGGCGGGCGCCTGGTCGTCCGCGACGGTGCGCTCACCGGCCAGCGGCCGGGGCACGTGTCCCGGCGGACGGCGTGAGCGCGGGGCAGGGCCCGTGGTCCCCGGAGCAGTACGAGCGCTTCAAGGCCGAGCGCGCGCAGCCCTTCGTGGACCTGCTCGCGCTGGTAAAGCCGGCGCCGCGGATGCGCGTGGTGGACTTGGGCTGCGGGACGGGGGAGCTCACCCGGAGGCTGCACGACGCGCTCGGCGCGCAGGCCACGCGGGGGTTGGACAGCTCCGAGGCGATGCTGGCGCGCAGCGGCGGGTTCCTCACCGGCGGGCTCACGTTTCAGCGCGGCGAGATTCAAGGCTTCGCGCCCGCGGAGCCGGTGGACCTCGTGTTCTCCAACGCGGCGCTGCACTGGGTGCCGGACCACCCCGCGCTCTTCGCGCAGCTGGCCCGTGCGGTCGCCCCGGGCGGTCAGCTCGCCGTGCAGATGCCCGCCAACTTCGAACACCCTTCCCACACCGTGGCGGCGCGGCTGGCGACGGAGCCGGCGTTCGCGGCGCACGTCGGAGAGCCTTACCGCTCCCCGCTGCTGGCGCCGGAGGCGTACGCGCGGCTGCTGCATGGGCTGGGGTTTGCGGAGCAGCACGTCCGCCTTCAGGTGTACGGCCACGTCCTCGCCGGGCCGGAGGAGGTGGTGGAGTGGGTGAAGGGGTCCTTGCTCACCGAGTACCAGCGACGCATGCCGGCCGCGCTGTTTGAGACCTTCGTCGCCCGCTATCGCGAGGAGCTGTTGGGCGTGCTGGGCGAGGAGCGGCCCTGCTTCTTCACCTTCAAGCGCCTCCTGCTCTGGGCCCGGCGCGGTTGAGCCGCCCCCCGTTCGCGTCGAGCGTTGCGCCGTCAGGCGCATAGTCGAGACGTCGGCCGTCGGCAGTGCTTCCGAAACTTGGCTCATGGGCCGCTTCGTTTTGCTCGAAGCAAAGCGGCAAGGTGCCGTGCGTGGGTTTGCGCCACCTCTCATTGGGGTCTGCCACATTGCGGCGTTGCCCCCGTTCGCGTCGAGCGTTGCGCCGTCAGGCGCATAGTCGAGACGTCGGCAGTGCTCCCGAAACTTGGCTCATGGGCCGCTTCGGTCTGCTCGAAACAACCCGGCAAAGTGCCGTGCGTGGGTTTGCGCCACCTCTCGACTATGCGCCTGACGGCGCAACGCTCGAGGCGAGCGGGGGAGGCACCTGACTGAGAACAGCTGTTCCTCCGACGAAATGGCCGGCCAGTGCCGGTTTCCCCCCTCGAGGCGAGCGGGGGAGACGCCTGACTCAGAACAGCTGTTCCTCCGACGAAATGGCCGGCCAGGGCCGGTCTTCCTCCTCGAGGCGAGCGGGGGAGGCGCCGGACTGAGAAGAGCTGTTCCTCCGACGAAATGGCCGGCCAGGGCCGGTTTCCCCCCTCGAGGCGAGCGGGGCTGTTCCTCCGACGAAATGGTGTCGGCCAAGGCACGTTGCCGTCACATCCGTGGAGCCGCTACAGCGCGGCGCCGGCCTCGAGCCCCGCGAAGGTGCGCATGTCCGTCACGCCCAGGCCGTCCGGCCAGGTGGTGAGGACGGTCCGCGTCCAGCGCGCGCCCGCGCGGACGTAGAGGCTCTGGAACGGCCGCGACGTCACCCAACCCTCGGCGGAGAGCCCATTGATGGGGAAGCCGAGCGCGTGGAGCGAGAACATGAAGCGCGGCCCGCCGGAGAGCTGCAGCGCGAGCTTCTCCCCGAAAATGGGCTGCAGGACCTGGAGGTGCACCTCGGTGGCCTCGTAGTGCGTGTCCAGCGCGGGCTGCTCGCAGCGGAACTGCGTGCGCTCGGACGCGTAGCCCACGCTGGCGCCGATGCGTGGCAGCCGCCCGCCCAGCGGGAACCGGTACACCGCGCGGGCGAGGATGGCGTCGTCCGTCGCGCCGCAGGGCCGCTCGCCGGTGGCGGTGTCCTGCAACACCGCGCGGACCACGGAGAACCGGTACGCGCCCTCGATTGAGAAGTCGTGCAGCACGGAGGTCTCCAGCGCCGGCACGAGCCGGAACGGGTAGATGGCGACGTCCACGCCCAGGCTGGCCATCCCGTTGGGCGCGCGTGGAATCAGCGGGCCCTTGCTGCCCTCCGCGCTGAAGCTGCGAAAGCTGGCGCCCGCACCCGCCAGCGCCAGCGCGATGGGCCCGGACTCAGAGCGCGGCAGTCGAAACGCCTGCTTCGTCCCTTGCGCCTCTGCGGCCACGTCAATGGCGTCTTCCGGCGCGGGCTCGTAGGGCTTGGTGACGACCGCTGGCTCTGCCTCCGGAGCGGGCAAGAGCAGCGCCTTCGAGGCCTCCAGCAGCGGCGCCATCCAGCCGCGCGCCTGCGCCACATCCACCCGCTTGCGCGAGCGCGTGAAGGTCCGCTCGACAGGCGGGTGCTGTCCGTCGGTGGCCTCCACCTTGGCGACCAGCTGGTTTCCATTGACCTCCACGCTGATGACCACCGCCGCGTCCATCGCCCGGGCAATCTGCACCGCGCCGGTGACTCCGCGCCGGGCCTGCTCGGCGAACACCTTGAGCGTGGCGTCCTCCGCCACCAGCCGGTTTCCCAGGAGCTCCTTGAGGGCGGCGTGCAGCGGCCGGTAGAGCTCCGCGTCCGCCTTCTTGTCGGCCTTGCGCGGCGGCGCGGCCACCACCGGCGGGCCCTTGGTGAAGTCGTCGCCTGACTGCGTGAGGTCCAGCCCTTCAAACGCCTGCGCCCGGGCGGCCGCCGGGAGCAGCGTCAGCACCAGCGACAGCACAGCGCCCCATCGTGAACAGAGTGCCAAGCGCGACCTCAGTTGATTCCGCAGGTGAACTCGACGTGAAGGAAGCCGGTCTTCTGCTGGGTGACGGCCTCGCAGGTGGCGTCGCAGAGGACAATCTGCTTGGCCGTCGCGTCGAGGTACCAGCCTTGCCCGCCGCTGCAGGCCGCCTTGTCCGTCACCTGCGAGAAGTGGAGGGTGGGGCTGCCGTCATCCGGCGCGAAGCTCACCTGGGCCCGGTCCTGGACGGCGATGACGGGGATGGAGAAGTCGCAGCCCAGCGCGGCCAGCCGGATGCCGGTGAGCGCGTTCAGGAAGGCGACGTCCGCGTTGGGCGTGTTGTCGACAAAGAGCGCCGCCTTCGTTCCACCCGACACGGCGATGTCGTTGAGCGCGGAGAGGTCCTTGCCCACGCCAATCACGAAGGTCTTCACCTGCGGGCTGCTGGCGGCGCCGGAGCTGGCCACCATCCGCACGTTGGCCAGGCTGTTGGAGAGCCCGCCGCTGGCGACGCCGGCGCAGGTGCCGTCCGGCACGCCGTCCGTGGCGAGCACGATGGCGGTCTTCCGAGTCGGGTGTCCTGAGAGCCACCCCTTCGCGTAGAACAGAGCGCCCTCCAGCGCCTGAACGGTGGGCGTGCCCCCCGACATCTGCTGCAGGTCCAGCGAGTTGGCGATGACGCCCCCCACCGCGGGCAGCACGCCAATCCCCACCGCGGGCGCCTTGTACGCCTCCACGCTGCACTGCGTGCGCAGCGGGAAGTACTGCAGGCCCACGCCCAGGCCGGTGAACTCGGGCCGGGCGACGAAGGACTTCATCGCCGACTTCACGGCCGTCCACTTCTCGTCGTAGTCCATGGAATACGAGATATCGAGCACCACCAGGAGGTCGAGCGGGCTGAGCTCCACCTTGCGCCCCTGGTCCAGGCACACCTCGAAGCCAGCGTCCGGCGGAGGTCCGCCGCCGCCGCCATCCAGCAGGCCGCCGTCCGGCAAGAGGCCTGTGGGGTTCTCTCCGGCGTCCTCTTCCACGCCGGCGTCCTCCCGCTCGCGCAGCACGTAGGGCGCGCAGGCGACACCCGCCAGCGTGAGGGAAGTGAAGAGGAGCTTGAAGGTCCGTGTCATCGCGTTCTCCTCTCTTTCAGCCCGGGCAGGTCACGAAGCCGCCGCAGCCATTGGGCGAGGTTTGACCGGGGGGCAGGCCGCCGACGACGCCGCAGTCGGCGAGCGTCTTGGCCTTGCACCCGCAGACGTTGGGCGAGTTCGCGCCGCACGTCATGTACTGCTGCGTGCAGCCGCAGCTCACCGACAGCCCGCAGGCGCTCAAGGTGCCGCAGGCGTCTCCGCTGTTACCCGCGGGGCAGACGGGCTTCACGCAGCAGGCGTTCTGGTAGCAGACCTGCGTGGTGGGGTTGCACGCGGCGGACATCGTGCCGCCGCAGCGGTCCGGCAAGCCGTGCTCGGAGCAGTTGGCGGGGACCTGGGGCGTGCAGGAGCAGGTGCCCGCGGTGGTGGCATTGGAGCCGACGCAGGCGTTGTTCTGCGTGGGCGAAGTGGTGGTGCAGTTGCACGTGAGGTTCACGCCGGCGGGGCCATCCGGGAAGGCGCTGGTGGCCACGGTGGAGCACGGCGCGCCGATGGCGCCGGTGGCGCCGTAGCTGGTGCACGTCCGGTCCGCGACGCACGCGCCGGCCTTGCAGTGGTTGCCCGCGCTGCAGGAGCAGTTGATGGGCGCGCCGGTGCAGGTGTTGGTGAGCGCGGCGCAGGTGTTGGGCGCGCAGACCGCGGTGTTCACGCAGCAGGTGCCCGCCGTCCCGCCCGTGACGACGGCCCCTCCGTTGGTGCACACGCCGCTGCCGGAGCAGCTGCACGTCAGATTGCTCCCATCGCCGCGGGGGAAGCTGGCGCTCGCGCCGTTGGAGCACGGCTGCCCGGAGGAGCCGTTGGCGCCGTAGCTGCCGCAGGTCTCCAGCGGCTTGCAGGTGTTGCTGGAGCCGCAGTAGTTGCCGGAGCCGCAGGAGCAGACGATGGGCGCGCCGGTGCAGGTGTTGGTGAGCGTGACGTTGCACTGGTTGCCGCAGACGGCGGTGTTGACGCAGCAGTTGCCCGTGTTGCCGCCGGTGGCCAGCACGCCGCCGCTGGAGCAGACGCCGGTGGAGCAGCCGCAGGTGAGGTTGACGCCGTCGCCGCGCGGGAAGCTGGGGCTGGCCGCGTTGGAGCAGATGTTCCCCGACGCGCCGTTGGCGCCATAGGTGGAGCAGGTGTTGTTAGGCACGCAGGTGTTGCTGCCGTTGCAGTAGTTGCCGGAGCCGCAGCTGCAGATGATGTCCGCGTTGGTGCAGGTGTTCTTCAGGGTGACGTTGCACTGGCTGCCGCAGACCGCGGTGTTGGTGCAGCAGGCGCCCACTTCCCCTGCGCCGGCGGTGTGGGGCGGCATGCTGGCCACAGAGCAGACGCGTCCGCCGGTGCAGTTGCAGGTGAGGCCGGTGGCGTCCCCGGGGAAGCGGCTGAAGGTGGTGTTGTTGCTGGTGGAGCACGGGGCGTTGGCGGTGCCGTTCGCCGGCGGCGCCTGCGTCGCGCACGTCTTGTACGGGATGCAGGTGCCCGCGCCCGAGGTGGAGCTGCAGTAGTTGTTCGCCGCGCAGTTGCAGGGGATGGACGCGCCGGTGCAGCTGTTGGTGAGCGTGACGTTGCACTGGTTGCCGCAGGCCACGGTGTTGGTGCAGCAGGTGCCGGTGGGGCAGGGGTTGCCTGCCGTGCCGCAGCCGGTGCCGGTCACCGCGGTAGTGCCATTGGAGCAGACGCCGCTGCCGGAGCAGCCGCAGGTGAGCAGGGTTGCCGGCGTGGCCCCGTTGGAGAACGCCGGGCCGGCTGAACAGATGGCGCCGGTGGCGCCGGTGGCGCTGTAGCTGGCGCAGGTGAGGTCCGCCACGCACGAGCTGCCGCTGCAGTGGGTGCCGGAGCCGCAGGTGCAGTTAATCGTCGCGCCGGTGCAGGCGTTGGTGATGCTGCCGCAGAAGTTGGCGGGGCAGGTGTTGGGGACGCAGCAGGTGCCGGCGGTGGGGCTTCCGTTGGGCAGCACCGCGCCGCCGCTGTAGCAGCCGGCGCCGGCCGCGGTGCAGTTGCAGGTCAGGTTGGTCCCGTCCCCGCGCGGGAAGGAGGGGCTGGCCCCGTTGGAGCAGGGCGAGCCCGCCGCGCCATTGGTGAACGCGGTGCACGCGCTGTTGGCCTCGCAGGTGTTGGTAGAGGTGTTGCAGTGGGTGCCCGCCGCGGTGCAGCCGCACGTGATGGTGGCGCCGGTGCAGGTGTTCACCTTGGTGGTGTTGCACTCGTTCGCGCCGCAGACGGCGGTGTTGACGCAGCACTTGCCCACGTCGCCGGGCGTGGCCAGCTGGGTGGTGTTCGGCACGTTGCACAGGCCGCCCACGTTGCAGGGGCAGGCCAGGTTCGTCCCGTCGCCTTTGGGGAAGCCGGACGAGGGGCCGATGGAGCAGGGCTGATTGGCGCCGCCGTCCGCGCCGTAGGTGCCGCAGGTGCGGTTGGGCTCGCAGACCTTCGCCGTGTTGTTGCAGTTGGTGCCCGGCGTGGTGCAGGTGCAGTTAATCGTCGCGCCGGTGCAGGCGTTGGTGACGGTGGTGTTACAGGCGTTCGCCGGGCAGGCGATGGTGTTGACGCAGCAGGTGCCGGCGTCCGGTCCGGAGACCACGCTGCCGCCCGCCACGCAGACGCCGCTGCCGGTGCAGGGGCAGGCCAGGTTCGTCCCGTCGCCGCGCGGGAAGGTGGGGCTGA
Source organism: Myxococcaceae bacterium (assembly GCA_044230055.1). Classification (GTDB taxonomy): domain Bacteria; phylum Myxococcota; class Myxococcia; order Myxococcales; family Myxococcaceae; genus JBGART01. The sequence goes on from JBGART010000017.1 coordinate 135,868, forward strand.
CGCCGTTGGAGCACGCCGCGCCGGCCGCGCCCGTCGCGCCCAGCTGCGTGCAGCCCGAAGGCACCACGCAGGCGCCGGTGCTGCCGGGAGCGCTGGTGGAGCAGACCAGCGCGCCCGCGCAGGAGCAGTCGATGGCCGTGCCGCAGCCGGCGTCCAGCGCCAGGCCACAGCCGCCGTCGTACGCGGAGCCGCAGGTCTGAGGCACGCAGGGCAGGGCGCAGCGGCCGTCGCTGCCGCAGACCTCGGGGAGCTCGCAGCTGCCGCAGTCCAGCGGCGCGCCGCCGCAGGCGCTGGTGAGCGGCCCGCAGACGCGGTTCGCGGCCAGACACTCGCTGGGGTACTCGGGGAGCTCGCAGCGGTTGCCAATACCGCGGGCGCCGCAGACCAAGCCGCCGGTGCAGCTGCCGCAGGAGGCCTGGCCGCCGCAGCCGTTGGTGATGAGCCCGCAGTTCGCGCCCGCCGCCGCGCACACCACCGCGTCCGTGTTCGGCGTGCAATTGGGCTCGCAGATGTGGAGCGCGCTGTTGCAGACGGTGTCCACGCCGCACGTTCCGCAGTTGGTGGTGTTGGAGAAGGGCCCGCAGCCCAGCCAGACGTCGCCGCATTGGTAGCCGAGGTCCGCGCAGGTGGGGGCAGAGCAGGGCTCGCACTTGTGCGAGTTGCGGTTGCACTCCTGGCCTGCGTCAGGGCACGCGCCGCAGTTGAGGCGGGAGCCGCAGCTGTTGCGGACCTGACCGCACTCCGCGCCCAGCTCCGCGCAGTTGAGCGCGGGCTGCAGGCAGACGTGCCTCACCACGTCGCAGACCAACCCGCCGCCGCAGCCGCCGCACTGGAGAACCTGGCCGGTGCAGAAGTCGCGGACCGGGCCGCAGAGCCCCAGACAGGTGACGATGGGACAGCCGCCGTCCGGGAGGAGGCCGGAGCCGGCGTCGGGCTCTGCCATGCCGCCGTCCGCGAGGAGCACCGAGCCGTCGTCCGGGTTGACGCTCGCGTCCGGGTCGACGCTGGGCGTGCTGCCATCTTCGCCCGCGTCCTCGAAGTCCTGCGGGTCCTCCGGCAGCGGCCGGCCGCCGCAGTCACAGCCTTGAGAGCTCAGGACCGTCAGCAGCACCAGCGTGACCGCCCCGAGCAGGGCAGTCCGCGTAGAGGAAGCAGACAAGGGGACCTCGTTCTCGAAAAGGACGTCGCCTTCGAGAGCTTTCCGGAGAAAGCGCGAGCGGGTCCATCGCACGCGCAGCCTCCGGGGCCGACATCCGCGCCTGTTGGCGCCCCTGCCTGGGTCCTGCGGCTACATTGGGTCCTTCACTGGCAGGTGATGTTGAAGGACTGCGCGAAGAGCGTGCCCAGGCTCTTGGGCTGCGCGCGGCCCACCGGCTGGACCTGCACCGAGGAGACGTTCCACGTCACGCTGATGACGTCCTGCGGGTCCTTGCTGGCCAGGCCGACGTTCGGGTTCCAGGTGAAGGTGAGCCGCTTGTTGACGATGGGTTCAATGCGGGTGCCGTGCTCCTGCACCGTCTGCGAAGCGCCGGGCGCCAGCACATTGCGCATCCCGTCCACGTCGGTGTCCGGCGAATTGATGAAGAACGCGTTGTCCACCTGCTCCGCGAAGCCGCCCGGCAGCGTCGTCGGCGCCAGCTCCACGTCCTGGTTGAACTCCAGATAGAACTGCGCGGACACGGTGTCGGACGGCGTCATCGGCGCGCGGCAGTTGGCGAGGGAGGAGCCCACCACCGTGAGGGGATCCACCGTCTCCTCGGCCAGCGTCAGCGTGCGGGACCCATCCGTCCCCGCGGTGAAGTTGGCCTCCAACGGCTGGTAGCCCGCCACGTCGTAGATGTTGATGAGGTAGCGCACGCCGTAGACCAGCTCCGCGGCCTCCACCTGGATGGGCGCCGCCTGAAACGAGCGGGAAATGGGCTTGGCCTGCATGTCCTCATCGTTGAGCCACAGTTGACCGCTGACGCCGGAGGGGAGCTCCTGGCTGGTGTCCGCCAGCGACGAGAGGGAGATGGGCCGGATGCGGACCTTGCCGCTGGCCAGCTCGCCGGTGGAGCTGCCCTTGCGCACGCTCAACGACAGCGCTGGGGTGACCAGGTCCGTCGGGAAGAGGTACGAGTCGAAGTACAGGGTCTGGTTGCCTTGCGCGCTGGCGAGGCTCGACTCCGGGTTGGGGATGTTGAAGCCGGCGTTGTGCGAGCGGAACGGCCGGTACCCTGGCGCGGTGATGGTCACCGTGTAGTCCTGGAAGACCGGCAGCTTCATGAGGAAGCGTCCGTCGGCGGAGACCTGCGCCTTGCTCGTCTGGTCGCGGTACTCCAGCGTCATCTCGTAGCTGGGCAGCCGCGCGCCGGTGGCGCCGTCGTACACGTTGCCCACGAGGAAGACCTCGTACTGCGTGCCGCAGGAGAGCGGCGCCGCGGCGATGAGCAGCAGCGCCGCGCTGCGGAGGAGGCGGTTGAAAGCAGCAGGCATGTTCTTGAGTTCCCCTTTGTGGATGAGGGGCGCCTTCTAGCCCACAGCGGCGGACCGTCTACCCGTTCCGTCCGGGGCGTTTCGACCAGGTGTTGGCGGCGAAGCGTTTCCAGTGTCCCAGGGGGTCAGCCGCTCGAGCGCTCCTGCTTCAGCGCGGCGATGACCTCGAGGTCCAGAATGTCCTTCGCGCGGCCCGCCGCGCGCTTGCTGCGCTCCAGCCCGTCCAGGTCAAGCACCTGAACCTCGTGACCGAAGAGCGTGAGCTTCGTGCTCGAAGCGACGATGCTGGCGTAGGGACCGAGCCCCGCCACCTCTCCCAGCAAGTCGAGCTCACCGAGGTCGGTCACCAACGTGAAGTTCAGCCCCGACCGCAGCGTGCGGCTGTCGAAGAAGAAGGGGAGCTCCGCCGGCGCGCCTCGCAGTCGGGGGTGGATGGGCGCGACCGCTGCGACCAGTCGGTCCAGGTTGGCGGTGCTCCGCTCGTAGACGACGTCCAGGTCGTTCGTGGCGCGACTGCCACCGCGGCTGACCAGCGCTACGCCTCCGATGACGATGAACTGCACCTGTTCACGTGCGAGCACCGCGAGCAGCTCGCCGAACCGGGTCATCGCCGTGAGCCCCGAAGCTCCTCGATGGCAGCGACCAGGGCCTGGAGCTTTTCGATCCTCTCCGTCGGTGTGAGCCGGAGATCCTCCTGGATTTGGGTCCGGTCAACGCTGGAAGGAAGCAGTGCGCGGATTCGCTCGTCCCAGCTGGGCAGGCCGCTGGTGTCCTCTTCCGGCCAGTACGGGTTGGGAGGTGCGCTCATCTGCGCCATTGAAGCGGCGTGGGTGCGGTTTGGCAAATCCGCGCCGGCGCACTGCCAGCCGCCCTCGCGGATGATCTGAGCTGGAGGGCGAGGGTTCTGAGGTGTGCCGTCCGCGCGCCTGCGCGGAGCCGGGGTGAAATGCAGGCGCATAGGCAGCAATCCCTGAGGGTGGTCGAGGCAGGCGGGATAGTCCCAGGCGGCTGCCGGGGGCGCCCCCGGCAGCAATGCGCGCTTCCTCCTGGCCGCGCGCACCTTCGCGAACCCACGCAGCACTCCCCGAGGTGCGTCGTGGCCGTCCTGATGGCTTGGCTGGAGCTGTCCCCTCCGAAAATCCATCGCAGCAAGCGGTGCTAAAACGCACTGTCAGTGCGCATTCACGGGGCAAGGCAGATGCTCGGGAGGAAGTGTGGAACTCTAGTTATATGGGTCTAACGAGAGTTCCACACTTTGCGCCTTGAGTCGCCGCACCTCGCGAAGCCACACAGTCGGTGAAGCCAGGAGCCGCCGGTCGCGAAGCCCGGGGACAGCTCCAGCCAGAAGGCGGCGCGACCGCGAAACACCTTGGGGAGCGCAGCGCTGAGCCGTGAAGCAGCGCGCGACCTGGCCGCAGCGGTCATTGCTGCCGGGGGCGCCCCCGGCAGCCGCCTGGGCCTATCCCGCCTGCCCTGACCACCCTCTGGGATGATCCACCTCCGCGCGGCATACGCACTTCACCACCGCGGACGCGCACGGACGCCTCCGGCCAAAACCGTGCACCCGTGTCCTGGCTGCCTTCCGCGAAGCGCGAACGTTCAGCCCAAGTCCTTCACCCGCAAGAACTCACGGGCGTTCTGAGCGCTGACCTTCCGAACGACCTGCGCCGAAAGGTTGGCCCGAGCCAATAGATTCGCCGTCCGCGCGAGCGCCAGCAAATCCCCCGCGCCATCGCCGGCATCGGTATCGAGCACCAGCCGCTCACTCCCCAGCTTTCGGATGATCGCCACCGCCCGCTCCGCGCGCAGCTCCAGCGGATGGACGGTGAGCCCCGCGTAGTGCCCGCAGGCCAGGATGACGCGCACAGTCCGGCCATCGGCGTGGTCCACCAACACACGAGACGGCAGCACCCCGCTCTCCCGCAGCAGCGTGAGTGTCCTGCGAGTCAGCCGCGCCTTGTCCCTGTCCGGCGTGTGCACCAGCACCGGAAGCTTCAACCGACGCGCCAGCGCCAGCTGCTCCAGGAACGCCTCCTCCTCCGCCTGGCCGCCCACGTGGAGCCCAATCTCACCGAGCGCCACCACCCGCCCGCCGCCGAAATACCCAGGGAGCGCCGAGAGCACCTCCTCCAGCCCGCGCCGCGGCAGAACCTGAGGATGCACCCCCAGCGCGGCATACCCGCGCACCCCCGCGCGCTCCAGCCGAGGCAGCTGCGTCCCCACCAGCTCATCAAAGTGCGCGAGCAGTGACCGCGCGCTGGCGGGAGAGGCCGCGTGGTGCGCGGTGGCCAGCGCCGCGCGCACGCCAAAGAACTGAAGCGTCTCCAAATCCGCGTCGCGCAGCCCCTCCGGGTGCAGGTGCGCGTCGAAGAGCGGTGAAGCGGGGGCCTCCATCAATCCTGCCCGAGCACCACGCCCTCATTGCGAGGGTCCGAGCCGCCGTAGCGCAGCTGAGTCTTCGGGTCCACGAGCACGACCTCCGCGTCGCCCCACTGGTCCATCCGGGAGAACTGGTGACCCTTCGCGGCCAGCGCCTGCTCGGTAGCAGGTGCCAAACCGTACCGGTCCACCCGCACCGTGTCCGGCAAATACTGATGATGAACGCGGCCGGCGCTCACGGCGCGCACCGGGTCCATGCGGCGGTCGATGATGTTGCTCAGCACCTGAAGGACGGTGGTGGGGATGGTGGAGCCGCCGGGCGCGCCGAGGGCGATCATCACCTTCGTCGGGTCATCCTTCTGGAACACCACCGTGGGAGACATCGAGGAGAGCGGTATTTTCCCCGGCGCGACCGCGTTCGCCTCGCCGCCGACCAGCCCGTACATGTTCGGCGCGTTGGGCTTCATGGCGAAGTCGTCCATCTCGTCATTGAGCAGCACGCCGGTGCCGGGGACGACGAGGCAGGCGCCGAACGAGTAGTTCACCGTGGTGGTGAGCGAGACCGCGTTGCCATCCTTGTCGATGACCGAGATGTGCGTGGTGTTCTTGCGCTCGGGGGTGAGCTCCTTCGGGGCGACCGCCGCGTCCGGGGCGGAGCTCGGAGTCGAGCGGACGAGGGACGCGGAGGGCGTGGCGCGCTTGCGGTCGATGCTCGCCAGCAGCTGATCCAGGTAGCGCTTGGAGCGCAGCGTCTCCATCGGGATGCGGGTGAAGGCGGGGTCACCCAAATACTGCGAGCGGTCCAGATACACCCGGCGCAGCGTCTCCAAAAACACGTGCAGCGCCTCCGGCTCATCCAGCGCCAGCCCGCCGGGGAACGCGGTCTCCAGCACGCCCAGCGTCTGCGCCAGGACCAGCCCTCCGGCCGAAGGCGGCGGCATGGTGATGAAGCGGTGCCCGCGGTAGCTGCCCTCCAGCGGCTCGCGCCAGCGCACCTTGTACTCGGCGAGGTCCTCCGCGGTGAGCACGCCGCCGGTGCGCCTCATCGTGGCCTCGATGGCCTGCGCCAGCTTGCCGGCGTAGAACGCCTTCGCCCCGTGCTGCGCGATGGCGGTGAGCGTCTGCGCCAGCTCCGGCTGCTTCAGGACCGTGCCCACCGGCGGCGAGCGCGGCATGCCGTCCGGGCCGGGGCGCAGGAAGAGGCGGGCGGCCTCAGGGTCCTTGGCCAGGCAGAGGCCGCGGTCATTGGTCTGCGCCACGTACTTGGGCGTCACCCAGAAGCCATCGCGCGCCGCCTTGATGGCCGGGGCGAGGACCACTGCGGGCTTCAGCTTGCCGTACTTCGCGAGCAGCTCCAGATATCCGGCCACGGCGCCCGGCACCGCCACAGAGAGGGCGCCCTCGCTGGAGAGCTCCGGCGGCGCCTCACCGTTCTTGAGGAACAGCGCGGCCGTCGCGGCCTTGGGGGCCACCTCGCGGAAGTCCAGCGCCAGGCTCTTTCCCTCGGTGTAGAGGACGGCGAAGCCGCCGCCGCCCACCCCGGAGTGGTAGGGCGCGACCACCGCCTGCGCGAAAGCGGCCGCGACGGCCGCGTCCACCGCGTTCCCGCCCTTCTCCAGCATGGCGAGCCCGGCCTGCGAAGAGACGAGGTGCGAAGTCGCCACAGTGCCCCCTCGGAAGGGACGCCCGGCGAGGGCCGCTGTTGAGAGCGCAACCATCAGGAACAGCAGGGGTCGACGAAGTGTCTTCACGCGAAGGGTCCGTTCCTCAGGTTGGTGGAGATGTGTCAGCGCTGCCGCGAAAATGCCGCGGTGAGACGTCGATGCCTTAGGGAGACGCAAAGCGAGGGGGGCCAACCCCCAGCAATCCGGAGCTGCTGTAACGAAGCTTCAGTGGCGTCACGATTGCAAAGGAGCAACCGAACCATGGATTCCAACCACCGCAAATACCCCCGGGCGCCTCTGACGGGAACCGTAAAGTTCTACGAGTGGAACCGGCCGGTGTCCGCGGACGCGGCGGAGATCTCTGGGAACGGCATCTTCGTTCGGACGGATGTGGGCGTTCGCGAGGGCACGCTGGTGACGCTGCGGCTGGCCATCCCGGGCGTCCACAAGGGGTTTACCGTCCTGGGCAAGGTGGTCCGGACAGTGCGGGGCGGGCTGCTCAAGCCGCCTGGCCTGGGAATCCATTTCGTGGACATCGCGTCCGCGGACCGCCGGAGCGTCCTCGAATATGTCGCCCGCAGAACGCTGAGGGCGGCATGAGCACAACCCCCGACATCCGCCCGCAGCCGGTGGGGGTTGGGGGTTTCGTGCCGTGTGTCCAGGAGGTTCGGTTTGAGCCTCCCCGCTTCCTCATGAGCGCCGGTCCCAAGGGGCTGTGCGTCGTCGTGGTGGCGGCAGAGCGAAAGCTGGCTTCCTGAAACAGCGCGACGGGCGATATCGCATCTGCCGGGTAGCGTTGCTCTTTCACGCCGGCGTGGTTGACGCCCCAGTGTCCGCTCCATAAATCTCCGACCGCATGCCATCCACTTCACTCGCAGCAATCGTCCTGTGCGCGGGCAAGGGGACCCGCATGAAGTCTGACCGGGCGAAGGTGCTGCATCCGGTGCTGGGGCGGCCGCTGTGCGCCTATCCGCTCTCCCGGGCGTTCGAGCTGGGCGCTTCGCCCGTCGTCGCGGTGGTCGGCCATCAGGCGCAGCAGGTCCAGTCGACGTTGGAGGCCGCCTTCCCGGGCAAGGCCCTGCGCTTCGCGGTGCAGACGGAGCAGCTGGGGACGGGGCACGCGGTGCGCAGCGCGCAGGCGGCGCTGGAGGGCTACGCGGGCCCGGTGCTCATCCTCTACGGCGACACGCCGCTGCTGCAGCTCTCCACGCTGCGCGCGCTCAAGGAGGCATACGAGCGGGCGAAGGTCCCTCTGGCGATGGTCACCGCCACGCCGCAGGACGCCGCCAGCTACGGCCGGGTGGTGCGCGAGGCGGGGCGGGTGCGCAAGGTGGTGGAGCACAAGGACTGCTCGCCGGCGGAGCGGGCGCTGACTGAAATCAACGCTGGCATCTACCTCGCGGACGCCGCATTCCTCTGGAAGGTGCTGGCGCAGCTGCGGCCGGCCAACGCGCAGGGCGAGTACTACCTGACTGACCTGGTGGAGCACGCGGCGCGCGAGGGCGGCGTGGAGGCGGTGCAGGTGGACTTCGCGGACATCGCGGGCGCCAATGACCGCGCGGAGCTGGCCCAGCTGGCCCGCGCGCTGCGCGAGCGCATCAACACCGCCTGGATGAAGGCGGGCGTGTCCTTCGTGGACCCGTCCAACACCTACGTCGAAGAGGGCGTGGAGATTGGCGCCGACAGCGAGCTGGGGCCGCTGGTCAGCCTCCAGGGCGCCACGCGCTTGGGCAAGAACGTCCGGGTTGGCCAGGGCTGCGTGGTGACCAACGTGACGTTGGGAGATGGGACGGTGGTGAAGCCGTACTCGGTCTTGGACGACTCCACAGTGGGACCTGGCTGCGAGATTGGCCCGTTCGCGCGGGTGCGCCCGGGCAGCGAGCTCGCCGAGGGCGTGCACCTGGGCAACTTCGTGGAGACGAAGAAGGCGCGCATCGGCAAGAAGTCGAAGGCGAACCACCTGAGCTACCTGGGGGACGCCATCATCGGCGCGGGCGTGAACGTCGGCGCGGGCACCATCACCTGCAACTACGACGGCGTGAACAAGCACGTCACGGAGCTGGGCGACAACGTCTTCATCGGCTCCGACACGCAGCTGGTGGCCCCGGTGAAGGTGGGCCAGGGCGCGTACGTGGGCGCGGGCAGCACGGTGACCCAGGACGTCCCGCCCATGAGTCTGGCCCTCTCGAGGACTCCGCAGGTGAACAAGGAGGGCTGGGTCGAGAAGAAGAAGAAGCGGTAGCGCCAGCAGTGTGTCGTGGGGCAGGGGATAAGCAGGAAGGGGTTGAAAGCGATGTGTGGAATCGTTGGCTACGTCGGTGACAAGGAGTCCGCGCCCATCCTGGTCTCGGGGCTGAAGAAGCTCGAGTACCGGGGCTATGACTCGGCGGGTGTGGCGGTGGTGAACCAGGCGCGGGTCCTCAACGTGGTGCGCGCGACGGGCAAGCTGCGCAACCTCGAAGCACGGGTCGGCACCGAGCCGCCGGCCGGCACGACGGGCATTGGCCACACGCGCTGGGCGACGCACGGCCGCCCTTCGGATGAGAACGCGCACCCCCACACCTATGACGGCGTGGCGGTGGTCCACAACGGCATCATCGAGAACCACCTGCAGCTGAAGGAGGAGCTGCGGCGGAAGGGGCATGTCTTCTCCTCGGAGACGGACTCGGAGATTTTCGCCCACCTGATTGCCGACGAGCTGAAGGCGGGCGCCACGCTGAAGGACGCCGTGCGCTCGGCGGTCAGCCTGGTCAAGGGCACCTACGCGCTGGCGGTGGTCACCACCGCGGACCCGAATCAGATTGTCTGCACCAAGGACGCCTCGCCGATGGTGCTGGGCCTGTCGCAGGGGCAGAACTTCGTCGCCTCGGACGTGCCGGCGCTGCTCGAGCACACCCGCGACTTCGTCTACATGGAGGAGGGGGACCTGGCCGTCCTCAGCTCCGCCAAAATCGACATCTACAACCGGCTGGGCAGCAAGGTGAACCGCCCCACGCGCCACGTCGACTGGACGCCGATGATGGCGGAGAAGGGCGGCCACAAGCACTTCATGCACAAGGAGATTCACGAGCAGCCGCGCGCGGTGGCGGACACGCTGCGCGGGCGGGTGCTCCTCTCCGAGGGCGACGTCTACTTCGAGGGCTGGACCCTCACGCCGGAGCAGGTGAAGGGCATCTCCCGCGTCACGCTCCTGGCCTGCGGCACCAGCTGGCACTCGGGGCTGGCCGGCAAGGTGATGATTGAGAAGCTGGCCCGCATCCCGGTGGAGGTGGAGCTGGCGCACGAGTTCCGCTACCGCGAACCCATCATCGACAAGACGCACCTCGCCGTGGCCATCAGCCAGTCCGGCGAGACCGCGGACACGCTGGCCGCGCTGCGCGAGGCCAAGGCGGCGGGCGCCACCACGCTCGCCATCTGCAACGTGATGGGCGCCGCGCTCACCCGCGAGGCGGACCTCTCGGTCCTCACCAACGCGGGCCCGGAGATTGGGGTCGCCTCCACCAAGGCGTTCACCACCCAGCTCGCGGTCCTCTACATGCTGGGCATCAAGCTGGGCCGTTTGAACGGCCGGCTCACCCAGGCGCAAGCGCAAGAGCACCTCACGCACCTGACGGAGATTCCCAAGCTGGTGGAGGCTGCGCTGGGCTGCGAGGGCGCGGTGAAGAAGATTGCCCGCGTCTTCCAGCACGCGAAGGACTTCCTCTTCCTCGGCCGCGGGCCCATGCACCCGGTGGCGCTGGAGGGCGCGCTCAAGTTGAAGGAGATCAGCTACGTCCACGCCGAGGGCTACGCCGGCGGAGAGATGAAGCACGGCCCCATCGCCCTCATCGACGAACAGATGCCGGTGGTGGTGATTGCGCCCAAGCAGCCGAAGATTCAGTACGAGAAGATTCTGGGCAACATCGAGGAGGTCCGCGCGCGGGACGGCAAGGTCATCGCCGTCATCGACTCGGACGACAGCCACGTGCGGCAGATGGCGGACCACGTCATCACGGTTCCTCCGGCGTGCGCGCTGCTCGCACCGATTGTGACGACCGTCCCGCTCCAGCTCTTGGCGTACCACATGGCCGATTTGCGCGGGAATGACGTGGACCAGCCGCGCAATCTCGCGAAGAGCGTCACGGTCGAGTAGCGAAGGCGCGGCGTAAGTGCTGGTACGCCGCGAACGGTCGATGAAGGGCGCCCGTCCCCTCGGCGGGCGGACGTCCCAGCAGCGCGTCACTCCGCCAGACGCCCCGTGACGAGGGGCGCCCGGTCGGCGCATGCTCTTCCCCGCGCACATGGCTCAGACGGTTCGAATCGTCAGCTACAACGTCCGCTACTTCGGTCACGCCCTCCGGGGGCTTGCCTCCACCCTCGGGCCCAAGCGCCGCATCTCCGCCGCGCTGATGGGGATGGACCCGCTGCCGGACGTCGTCTGTCTGCAGGAAGTGGAGACCATCTCCTTGCGCTCGCGGCTCGCCGACCGCAGCGCCCACCCCGAAGAGACGCAGCTGGAGGCGTTCATGGGGCGGATGGAGCAGGCCTTCGCGGCCGCCAAGCGGCCCATGCCGTACGAGGCCTACTACTTCCGCGCGCACACCTATCGCCTGCGCAAGACGCCGCTCTACACGACCGGGCTGGCCATCCTCGTCAACAAGAAGACGCTCCGGGTGGATGCGCACAACGTCGAGAAGCCTGAACACATCACCCATCACCACGTGGAGCGCTGGAGGGACCGCAAGCAGTCGCGAATCTGCGCGCACATCCATCTCTCCACGCCGGAGGGGCAGCGGCTGCAGGTCTTCAACACGCACCTCTCGCTGCCCACGCCCTTCGCGAAGGGCTTCTGGTCCCAGAGCGACAAGATGGGCCACGGCATCAACCAGGTGGCGGAGGCGCGGACGCTCGCGAATTTCATCCAGCGCCACGCCGGCGCGGACCCCTACGTCGTCTGCGGAGACTTCAACTCCCCGCCCGGTTCGCCCGTCTTCCGCTACCTCACGGAGGAGGCCAAGCTCTCCTGCGCCCAGGCGTGCCTGGGCCTGATTGACCCGCAGAAGCCCCGCGAGTTTCCGACCGCCGGCTTCATGCGCCTGCGCATGCACCTGGACCATCTCTTCTCCGGCAACGGCCTGGAGTGGCTGGACTGCGAAGGCACCTGCCGCTTCGGCGAGCGGACCAGCCCGTTCTTTGGCCTCTCGGACCACATGCCGATGATCGGCCGCTTCAAGCTCGGCGCGCGCTAGCTGCTCCAGGCTCCAGCGCCTGGATGAACACCCGCTCCACGCCCCAGGTGAACAGCCCGGACCGTTTGGCCACGACCGGCAGACGCTCGTGTGCAGCGGCGCAGGTGACCGCGACCACGCGCAGCGGAGGCGGCGCTTGCGCGAGCAGCTCGGTGACTTCGCGGCGGGAGGCCTCCGAGAACGCGCACCAGTTGAGGAACACGCAGGTGGCGCCGGAGAGGTCGGCGCTGGCGGCGTCTCCCACGCTCAGCTGAACTCCGGCCGACGCCAGCGCGCGAGACACCAGCCGGACGTGCGGCTCGTACAGTTCCACGCCGCGCGCGCTGGCACCCAACCAGCGTGCGGCGAGCAGCGCCCGTCCGCGCCCCGCGCCCAGGTCCACGAGCGTACCGCCCTTCCTGAGTCCGGCAGCGCGCAGCAGCAACACGGCGGTGAACAGCGGCGCCTCGCCGTACATCAGCTCCCGGCGCGTGTGCCCGCTGGCCTTCAGCGCGCGCACCGTTTCAAACGCGCGCGGGTACCGGTAAGGCGTGCTCAACACCTCCGCGAGCCACAGCGCGAAGTACGGGCGAAAGAGCCGGGGGCGCGCGAGCAGGAAGACGAGGTCCACCACCCGGCAGACCGCGCCGATGGCGATGCCCATCGCCTTGACCGCAACCGCCTGCGGCCACGGCAACTCCAGGTCCTCGTCCGCACGCTTGGTCACAGCTTCGTCGGCCAGCCAGATTCGGCGTCTAGATTTTCGAGGCGACCGAGCTGTAGCTGCGTTGAACAGCACCCATCACGATCGGCCCGACCCTTCCGACTCTGGCCACGCATTGCTGGACGTCCTGCCACGTAGCTTCCTCAGTCCACTCGTGGAGCTCATGCGCCAGCCGCTCGTAGAACTGGAGCCGGAACTCTGGCTCAAGCGCCGCGGTCAGGCCTGGAATAGGCAGCTCTTTCACTCCATTGCCTCGACCACCGGCTACTCCTCCTCCGCGACCAGTTCGATGCCGGAGTGATGCTCAAGAACATGACGCTGGCCCATCCTCCGCAAGGTGCCGATCACCCGAACGCGACGCCCATCCCTGTGAGCCTCAACCGCCGACGTGTACTGAGCACCTTCGAGGTCGATCCGGACTTTCGTTTCGCCGAACGGTTCGGCGTGTGTCGCCAGGGTCGCTTTCCCAGTTGTGTCATTGACGTCCTTGCTGACGGCGATGACGTAACCCTCCAGCTCGGTATTGGGGGCGGGAGACGCCTCTCGAAGTGCCTTGGCTGCTACCCGGAAGCTCCTGAATGAAGCCTGTTGGAGCCGGAGTGTTCTGTTGAACTCTGGTTGCGGGGCAGCGCGAAGCCAGTTCACGCCAATCTCGACAGCGGCACGCTGACCGAAAGGTTCAATGTCCGCGAGAGCATCAAGCAGGTTGGCACTGACGCCTTGAGCGGCCGCAGTCATCAGCAGGTCTGGATTTGCCGCCGATCGTTCAGCGATTTGAAGCGCCGAATAGAGGGTGCGCGTTGTCTTTCTTGCGTACTCGTCCTCAATCGAGATCTGACCTAGAGGCGGAGGGACCGGCACGAGAATCGAGGCGACATAACTGCCTCGCTCACTTTGTCGTTCGCGACATGCCGCGACGAGTTCGACTGCCTTCGTTTGTGTCAGGCGGGCGAAGTGCGGTTGAGGAGACAGCGCCGAGTGAGCAGCTGCGAGAAGGAGATTCCTCAGCCCTTTCCGGAGTTGCAGCGACTGTTGCAGGCCGAGAGTCCCTGCCTCGGTGTTCTCGCTATCGATTCGGAAGCGGAGATGGTCCCCCGGTTGAGACAAGAGGTCGTTTACGACGGAAGCCAAGGACCTCCGTTCGAGCCGGCTTATCGTGTCGGCGACCTCTGCCATTCGGAGAGCGAAGTCGCTGAAGCCTTCGTCGAGCAGAACCTTCGCCTGAACCGAGCCGAGCTCGGTGCGCGTCTGGTAGACGGCGACCGTTCTGTCTCCATGAGACGTGTCGACCCACCCGTGGCTGCGCAGGTAGTCGACGACGTTCAGTGGGCGTATGGCATCAAGGCATGCAATCTCGTGAATGTTCACAGCGATTCACCTCGGCTTAGCCGCCCCATCATGCCTCGAAGCGCCTGGGGCGAGAAAACCTGTGCAAGCGGAATATTGAGCACCTTGCTTGCTGTGCCGATCGGTTCCAAACCAGTTGTGAGTAGGTAGTGAGCGCATTTCCGGAGGACGAGCTGATCGGCGGAGTGATCAACCCACTCACTCTCGTTCGCTGGCAGCACCAGCACGACGAGAATCTTGGGAGCAAAGGACCTGGCCGTCAGGCGTTGATACTGCGTCCGTGAGACCTGAATGCTTACGTGCTCTGTGTGAATGAGCGAGTGATTCGCGGTGCACTTCAGCTGAACATCAATTTTCGGATCGGCAAGGTGGCCGTCACCCAAAATGCCGGCAGCTGCAATTGTGGCATCGATACAGCTCTGGTCTTGTGACCAGTTCCCAATGGCAAATCCGCAAGCGGCAGCCACTGCGTGCAAATACGCCCGGCTCAGCTCTTCCTGGCGCTGCTCGGGTGTCACGGACCGTCTCCCTGCGACATAGGTGACCGAACCTATCCAGAGGGGATCGAAGCGTCGAGACCGGGCGTGCTTCTTCCCAGCAGCCGCCTCAGGGTGTCTTCGACTTGTCCGGCTCCGGCTGTCCCCCGCCCGTGGGCTCATCCGCGGGCTCAGTCGGGGCGGAGTCGTCCGGTAAATCCAACGTCTCCTCCTCGCCGCCGTCCTTCTCCACGAACCGGGGCGGGGGCAGGAACGGCGACTGGCCGCTGCGCTGGCGCTTGAGCTGCTCGCGCATGGCCGGGGGGAAGAACTGGTCGAACTTGCCGCTCTGGGCGCCGACGCCGAGCAGCACAATCCCCAGGCAGAGGAGGAGCGCGATGCTGCCGGTGGCGACGCCGGCGATGGCGAAGCCCTTGCCGCGGTAGCTTAGCGGGTTCTTCCCCACCTTGATGAGCGACCCGATACCCAGGCTCAGGGCGACCACGGAGAGGAAGCCGCTCACCGGGTAGCAGCAGCACAGGACGAGCGCGACGATGCCCGTCACCATCGAGGCGATGCCAAGGGGCTCGTTGGTGGGCTGGAGCTCGGAGGGAGGCGGCGGCTGCGCCGCGCCCGGCGGGTCAATGGACATGCCGCCGTCTACACGCTTTTTGCCCCGGAAGGCTACTGCCGCGCGAGCTTCGGCCTCGGGATGACGGGCGGCTTCTCAAACTCCTCGCGAGGCCGCTGCAGCTCCAGGTTCTTCACCAGCACCGCGGGGGCGACGATGGAGACGCGCTGCGAGCCCTGGTGGGTGTTGAGCAGCTGCGGCGAATCCCCCAGCGCGGCGATGTCCTTCAGGGCGCGGAAGGGGACCGACTTGAAGACCGCGCCGCGGATGAGCTCTTCGCGGCCGTCGGGGAACACGCGGTACGCCATCAGCGGCGCAGGCAGGTTGATGCTGGGGCTGCCGCCGCGGAAGGCGACGGAGTCTTCCAGCTCATCCACCAGAATTCCAAAGTCCAGGTCCTCTTCCTTCACCAGCTCCAGCAGCTGCTTCTTCATCGCCTCGCGCGTCTGCGGCGCGGTGGCTTCGATGAAGAGGTTCCCCACGGAGCCCTCGCCCGCCCTCGAGTGGCCGTTGGTCTTGGTCAGCCGCGCAGTCGGAACGCGGCTCATGTAGTACGTCTTGAGGACGCCGCTCTCCAACAGGGAGATGGGCTCTGGCTTCACGCCGTCGTCGTCGATGGGGAAGTACCCGAGCAGCGGCTGGCCGCGCCACTGCTCCTGGGTGGGGTCATCCTTTGCGGACACCCACTTGGACGCCACGTGCTTGCCCAAGCGGTCGGTGAGGCGGCCCGGGTGCGGCATGCCCAGCGGGTCTCTCGGGTGGCTCAACGGGTCGCCCAGCGCCTTGAGGAAGAAGGTGCACGCCGCCCTCGAGGTGAACAGCACCGGCCCCTGGTAGTCCTCGGTCAGCACCGGCGCCTTCACCAGCGCGCCCAGCCGCTGCGCCACGGCCAGCGCGGCCTTCTGCAGCTCTTCGTCCGAAGGCAGCTCCGCCTCGCTGCGGACGAAGTAGTCGCGCACCGCGCGCAGCTCCATCCCGTCAGGCGCCTGCCCGCTGGCGGCGACGGAGAGGCGGGTGAAGAGGTCGCTGAAGCGCACCTGAGAGCGCTCGCTGTTCACGTACGAGAGGTGCTGCACCGACGCGCGCATCGTCACCTGGCTGGTGTCCACGTCGGGGAAGTCGCGGAACACGGCGGAGGCCTTGCGCACCGCGGCCGTCCAGCGCGCGCGGTCCACGGTCAACGGCGTGCGCGGGAGCACCAGCGAGACGACGGGCGCGGGGCTGAAGTCCGCCGGCCGCTCCTTCACCTGATTCGTCTCCAGATAGGCGCGCTTGGCAGAGAGCGCCTCCAGCCCGCGCTTGTAGGCCGAGTCCAGCCGCAGCCAGAGCGACTGGCGGAGGGCGTCGTAGTCGGGCTCGGCGGGGGTGCTCACCGCCGCGCCGAAGCGGCCCAGCGAGCTGCCCACGAACATCGTGTCATCCAGCGCCGGCGTCCCCACCCGTACGTCCGCCTGCAGGACGTTGCGCGTCCCGCCCTCCTGCGACAGCAGCGCCCCGAAGCTGGCGGCCACCTGGAAGCTCTCCTCCTCGGTGACGTACGCCTGCAGGTGGTGGGGGCGGTCGAGCTTCTGCATCGTGAGCGCCTTGGCGCGGGTCAGCTCGTCGTCGAGCGCGGAGAGAATCTCGTCGCGGACGACGGGCGCTACGGGCAGGAGCGGCTTGGCGGTGGGCGTGGCCGCGAGGAGGACGCCGGCGAGGAGGGCCTTCATCGTTGATCCTTCGCGACCGCGCTGGGGACGGTGAGGGGAGGGGAGAGCAGCGGCGGCCGTTCGTAGCCCTTGCCGCGCTTCTCCACTTCAATCTCGCCGATGAGCAGCGAGGGCGCGATGGCGGAGACCGGCACGCTGCCGGACTCCGCGCCGCAGTACCCGTTGAACACGGCGAAGTCATCGCCGGTGGCCAGAATCTTCTCGAAGGACGCCAGCGGCGTCCCGACGATGTCCACCCCGCGGACCAGCTCGTCCTTGCGGCCATCCGGGTACACGCGCGTCACCCACAGCGGCATCACCTTGAAGGCCTGCGGGAGCATGCCGGTCTGCGTGAAGGTGAAGCCGCCGGAGACATCCTCGAAGATGAGGCCATAGGGCTTGTTCCGCCGCTTCACCTCGTCGATGAGCTGCGCGCGCAGCTTCTCGAACGGGACCTGGCGGGCGGACTCCACGAAGAGGTTCCCCTGCCGGGCCACAGGCTGGAGCCCGGGCTGCGCGCGGCCATGGCCATTGGAGCGCGGGAAGCCGGGGATGGGCGAACGGCCCTGCAGGAAGCCCTTCAGCACCCCGCGCTCCACCAGCGGCGCGCGCTGCGCCGCCACGCCCTCGTCGTCGTAGAGATAGTGACCGTTGAGCACCGTGTCGCCGAACTTCTGCTTCGTCGGGTCATCCACCACGCTGATGAACTCCGGGATGACGCCCTGGCCAAGCTTCTTGGTGAAGGTGCGGCCCTCGTCTGCATCCTTCTGCCGGTGGCCCTCCACCCGGTGGCCCAGAATTTCGTGAAAGAAGACCGCGGCGGCGCGATTGGCGACGATGGCCGGACCGGTGAAGGGTTCAATGACCGGCGCGGTGCGCAGCGCCTCCAGCCGCGTGATGAGGCGCTTCACGCGCGCCTCCAGCTCCGCCTCGGTCGGCAGCTGGGAGAGGGACGCCGCCGCCAGGTCGTCATAGAGCGACAGCTCCATGCCGTCGTCCGCGCGCACGCCGCCGGTAATCATCACCCGGACGAAGAAGCGCGGCACCCGCAGGCGCGCGCCCTCGCTGTCCACGAAGTAGCTCGTCCCGCCGCCGCCCTGCAGCGACACGGACGAGCTCAAGATGGCGGGGTGCTGCTTGAACAGCGCGGACAGCCGCTTGAGGCGGTCCTTCCACGCCTTCCGGTCCAGCTGCACCTCCGGGACGGGCTCCAGGTGGACGGGCGCGCCGCCCTTGGAGAAGTCATCCGCGCGGTCCTCCTCGGTCACCTTGACCGCCAGGTTCGTCTTCACCCGCGTGAGCTGCTTCGCGGCGGAGCGGTACGCGCGGTCTGTGGCCTTCCAGAGCGCCAGCCGGAGCGCGCCGAGGTCGTTCTCGATGGGCAGCGCGTTGAAGCGGAAACGCTCGAAGTCGAAGGACGTGTCGCCGCGCAGCTTGTGGGTGTTGTCCAGCGCGTAGGAGCCGACGCGCGCCGACACGTCGAGGAAGCGCGCGCGTCCACCCAGCGGCCCTTCGTCCCAGCTGTCGTTGTTCTCCAGCGCGCCGTAGCTGGCGGAGTCCTGGAACCACCGCCCGTCGTTCACGCGGTAGGAGAGGTAGTAGAGCTTCTCCGCGCCCACGCCCTTGAGCGCGGTCATGGAGCGGTTGAGCTCCTCGGTGAGCGCCTTGAGGAGCACGTCGTCGTCCGCCGCGGCCTTGGCCTTGGATTGAGCGAGCGCCGGCGAACCGGCGAGCAGACAGAAGGCGGCGACCACGGCCCGCGACAGGTGCATGGGTCTTCCTTGAGGGCTTGAAGCGAACCCCCAGACCCTATCGCGCACCGCGGGTGACCCAAAGTGACTGGATGCCCGGCGAGCGACCTTACGTCGCCGCGGCCACGCGCTCTGGGAGCTGCGCGGTCGTCAGGTGGGTGAGGTCCCGGGCGAGCGTACCGGTGAGCACCTGGGTGAGCGCCGGTGTGAGCTTCTGGCGCAGGAACCCGAGAAACCGGGGCGCGGCGACGAGGATAAGCGCGTCGAACCGCTTCTGCGAACGCCCGTGGAGCAGCGCGTCCCGTACCACTTCGGCGAAGCGTTCGGCCTCCACGTCTTTCAAGGACAGGGGCTGCATCGCGCTCAGCTTGTAGGCCCCTTCGCCCGCCTGCACTCCGCCGTCATCGCCCTGGAACTGGCGCGAGCGCGACGCCGCCTCCGGGTGCTTGAGCTCCAGCGCCGGGGTCCAGGGGGCCGCACCGCCCCGGCTGGAAAAGATTTTCGCTACGCAGCCATCGGCAATGACAATCCAGGTCGTCGCACGCTTCATCAGAGGTCTCCCGTAGGGAGAACCTATGCACGCGTCGCAAGCAGGCGAAGGCCTACACCGGGCCCTCTCCCGCCTGCCTTCGCGCTAGACGAGCAGGCCCAGCACGCTCTCCAGCCACTCCTGGATTTCCTCGCGGCTGCGCGTCATCCCGTGGTCCAGCGTGTAGCCGAAGAGCGCTCCCGCAAACTCGCCGGCGGTGCGGAACCGGTTCCCCACGTCTGCGCTCAGCGCGCGCCGGAGAATGGCCACCATCGGCTTGTCCACGTACTCGGGCAGGCTCAAGCGCGCCGCGCGGATGGCGGCCATCACCGCCTTCTCGTCGCGGTCCGCCTTGGTGCGGAACGGGTGGAAGCCCACCACCAACTCGTGGAGGATGACGCCCACCGCGAAGAGGTCCGAGGCCGGCCCCAAAGACTCCCCGCGCGTCTGCTCCGGGGAGAGGTAGTGAAGCTTGCCGGCGGTGACGCCCTCGCCCGGGCCGATGTTGGCGCTCCGGCTCTTCGCCACGCCGAAGTCGCCCAGCTTCACCTCACCGGAGCCGGAGAAGAAGACGTTGGAGGGGTTCACATCCCCGTGGACCAGGTGCAGCGCCGTGCCGCTGCGCGTCCGCGCCTGATGGAAGTAGGAGAGCGCCTTGAGCACCTCGAGGACGACGTGCACCCCCATGTCCAGCGGGAAGTCCTTCGGTTGGCGCGTGTGTGCGTCCATCACCGACCGGAGATCACCTCCGATGAGGAACTCCATCGCGATGAAGGGGCGCCCGAAGGCCTGGCCCACCTCCAGGCGCCGCACGAGGTTGGGGTGGGACAGCATCCCCATGAGGTCCGCTTCGTCGGCAAACGCCTCCTGGGAGACGCCCTGTCGCATGAGCTTGAGGGCGACGTTCACCTGGTCGCCTGCTTCGTCTACGACTTCAGCGAGAAACACCTCGGCCATCCCGCCGGCGCCCAGCCTCGAGCGCACCAGGTATTTGCCGAACCGCGGCGACGGAATCTCGACGACTTTCCCGGCCTGCACCGAAGGCGGAGTCTAGCCGAGGTTGCGATATCGTTTGAGGTGGTGTCCGCCCGGTGAACTGCGCGAACTGCGGAGAAGTCCTGGCTGCTGACGGCGGTGGGCCGTGCCTGGCCTGTGGCACGCTCATTCCTCACAGCGACTCCCGCCAGGAGGAGCTAGAGCCCAACCTGGTGGCCGTCCGGCCCGGGGATGTCCTGGACGAGAAGTGGCGCCTGGAGCGCAAGCTGGGCGAGGGCGGGATGGGCACCGTCTACCTCGCGCATGACCTGCAGCTGGACCGCAAGGTGGCGGTGAAGCTGCTCTCGCAGGCACTGGTCGGGGACAAGGAGATTGTCACCCGCTTCGAGCGCGAGGCCCGCTTCACCGCTTCGCTCGAGCACCCGAACATCGTCCCGGTCTACGCCGTCGGCCGCCTGCGCGAACGGCCCTTCATGGTGATGAAGGCGCTGGAGGGCGTCACCCTCGCCCTGGCGCTGCGCCAGCGCGGGCCGCTCACGTCGGCGGAGACGCTCAGCCTCTTCCGTCAGCTGTGCGCGGGCCTGCAGTTCATCCACGACCGCGGCTTCGTCCACCGCGACATCAAGGCCGGCAACATCTTCGTCGGCTCCGACGGCCACGCGACGATTCTGGACTTCGGCATCCTCCGGCAGAGCGGCAAGACAGAGTCCCTCACCCGCACCGGCGTGGTGATGGGCACGCCGCTCTACATGTCGCCCGAGCAGGCGCTGGGCGCGCGGGAGATTGACCACCGCGCGGACCTCTACGCGCTGGCCATCCTGCTCTTCGAGTGCGTCACCAACACGCTCCCGTTCGAGGCGGACAGCGACCTCAAGACCATCCAGCTGCAGGCCTTCTCGCCGCCGCCGTCGCTGCTGGAGCGCGCCCCGTGGGCGCCGCCTGGGCTGGTGGATGTGCTGGCCCGCGCGCTGGCCAAGAGCCCGGACGACCGCTACCAGAGCGCCACGGAGCTGCTGGACGCGTTGGAGACGGTGCTGGGCGCGGCGGTGAGCGTGCCCACCCAGATGTTCGGCTCGCTGGACAGCGGTCGCCGGCGGCCATCGGGGCCCAAGTCGCTCGCGCCAGGTGCGTTCGGTCAGCCGGTGCCGCTCACCCATCCGCCCCAGGCGGCCCCGGCGCACAAGCTCAACGTCCCGTCGGACACGAAGGAGTCCCTCGGCCGGCAGGCTTCGCGCGAGGCTGCCCCCGAGGAGCCACCGGCGCCCCGGCAGGAGGAGGAGCTCCCGTTCCCCGAACCCACCTCGCAGCGCCGGATGGTGGCCTGGATGGCCGCCATGCTCGCGCTGGTCCTCGCGGGCGGCGGCCTGGCCGTCTACGCCAGCGCCGTGCGGCCCGCGGTCCGGCCGGTCCGGCCGCTGCCCATGCCGCCCCCGCCGCTGGAGCTCGCCGCGGCCATGCCTTCGAGGGACGCCGGCGTCGCCGGGCATGTCCCGGTCTCCGTCGCGCTCACGCAGGACCCCATCGTCCTGCAGGTGGAGTCCACCTCGGTCGTCACGGATGCGGGCGTGGAAGGCGAGGACGGCGAGGCGGTGGACCCGGTGCCCAGAGCGGACCTGGACCCGAAGCGCGACGTCACGCTCCGGAAGAGCCGGGCGCCGGGCAGGCTGAACGTCATCACCACGCACCGGGGAGACCACATGTGGGCGGCGGTGTTCGTGGACGGGGCGCGCAAGGGAAACACGCCCCTTCAGCTGGAGCTGGCCAGCGGCCGGCACCACGTGCGCATCGTCCGCGCAGGTTTCCGCACCGTGGAACGGGAAATAAAGATTGCACCGGGGCGCTCGGATGTGTTGCGAATCAAGCTCACTCCATGACCTTCACGGTGCTGGTCACGTCCCTCCTCGTGGTGAGCTCTCAGGCGCCCCGGGGGGCACGGACGCCGGCTGCCAAGCTCCAGGCAGGTCAGGCGGAGTTCAACCGCGGGGACCTGCACGACGCGCTCAGGCTGCTGGACTCGGCGGCCGCGGAGTCCACGGATGATGAGCTGCTCTCGAAAATCCACCTCCTGCGCGGGCAGTGCTTCGGCGCGCAGCAGGAGTTCGAGAAGGCGCAGACCGCGTTCGCCCTGGCGCTGGAGCGGGACCCCACGCTGACGCTGGACCCGGCGAGGGTGGACCCGCAGCTGGTGAAGCTGCTCGACGGCGCGCGAGCGCGGATGGACGGGGAGCTCAAGGTCCGGACGGAGAAGCCCGGGGCCCGGGTGCTGCTGGACGGCGTGGCGGTGGGAGCCACGCCCTACCGCGGCAGCGTCACCATCGGCGCCCACGAGGTGGAGGTCCGCGACGGGAAGGCCGTGGCGCGCGAGCGGGTGGTGGTCCACAGCAAGCGCACCGTGGAGCTGACGCCGCGCCTGGCCGAGGAGGCGTCAGCCGGGCGTACGGGCGGCACCGACGGGACGGCGCGCGCGCAGGCAGACGGCGCGGAGGCCACGTCCATCACCCGCGCGCGGCCGTTCGCGGAGCTGCGCACCGGCGCCAACCCGGTGGAGTTTGACCGCATCGGCTTCGAGCTCGGCGCCGGGCTGGAGGCGCAGTACGTCCGGGCGTCGCTCAGCTTCAAGCTGCTCCAGGAGTTCGGGATTACCCTCCGCGGCGCCGGCAGCGCCCCGCTGGATGAGCACTGGCGGCTCTTCGCGGAGCTGGAGGTACCTCTGCTGTTCGGAGGCGAGTTCTCCTTCGGCCTGGGAGGCGCGGGCGGCGCGGAGTACGCCTTCATCCACTGGGTGAGCGCGTTCCTGGAAGTGGGAGGGCGGCACTTCTTCACCGGGTCGCGAGGAGACCAGGTGTTCCTCCAGCTCGGAGCGCGCATCCGCGTCCCTGGGCTGTCGCTCTGACTTTCCGTTAGGCAGAAGACCGCCCCCGTTCGCCCTTGTCCGTTAGGCAGAAGACCGCCCCCGTTCGCCCCTTGTCCGTTAGGCAGAAGACCGCCCCCGTTCGCGTCGAGCGTTGCGCCGCCAGGCGCATAGTCGAGATGGGATGAAGAGGTCGCCTCCTCCAACCGGCTAAAAAGCCGGTTGAGCGCACTCAAGGTGCAAGGAGAAGGCGACCATGACGAGTCCTATCACGACGACTGTTGGATGCGATCTAGGCGACAC